>NZ_OW824151.1:1200000-2400000 GCF_942548115.1 Aeromicrobium sp. Leaf245 | reverse complement strand
GGGCACCGCTTCGACGGGGGCATCGGCGACCTGGCTGCGGCCGTGGTCGAGGGCGACGCCGACGCCGCCCTCCACGTGCTCACCGGGGGAGTCGAGGGGCTGACCCTGCGCGCCCCCGACGAGATCGACGCCGTGGTGGCCGAACGACCGGCCGACCAGGCCCGCGTCGTCGCCCGGGCCGCGCTCGAGGGCGACGTCGACGGTGCCCTCGCGGCCCTGGCCGAGCATCGGCTGCTGTGCGCCCACCGCGACGGCCCGTTCGGGGTGAGCCACTGGAACGAACGGCTCGAGCGCGAGGTCCGCACCTTCCCCGACCCGTCGCGACCGTGGTTCGGCGGCCGTCCCGTTCTCGTCACGCGCAACGACCCCTCGCTGCGGGTCAACAACGGCGACGTCGGGGTGGTCGTCGACGACGGCCACCGGCTCGTCGTCCACCTCGACACGCAGGTCGAGGTGTCGTCGTCGCGGCTGTCGTCGGTGCAGAGCGCCTACGCGAGCACCGTCCACCGCAGCCAGGGCAGCGAGTTCGAGCACGTCACCCTCGTGCTCCCCGACGAGGACTCCCTCGTGCTCACCCGCGAGCTGCTCTACACCGCGGTCACCCGCGCCCGCACCAGCCTCACCGTCGTGGCCACGCCCGAGGTCGTGCGCGCGGCCGTCGAGCGCCGCACCGCGCGCGCCAGCGGCGTCGCCCGCCGGCTGGCTGCGCTCAGGAATTCTGGGTAGTTCGTCCGTTTCCACCCGTCCGCGCCGACGTTCGGGCACCCTCGTGCTGGGAGCACGAGGACGAGGGAGCGTTCGATGGGGAAGAACACGTCGTACCCGAGGAAGCAGTACCGCCAGCTGTTGCGGAGATGGCTCATGCGGAACAAGCGCGCGGTGGCCACGGTGGCGGCGATCTTCGCCGGGGTCGTGGCACTCGAGCTTGCGCTGCTGGGCTTGCTGCCGTCGCACGACTACACGACGACAGCCCTATGGGCGCTCCTGCCGGCGACCTTCGTCGTGTTCTGCTGGATCGTCCACACCGCCTTCTTGACCCACGAGGGCGGCGCCATCCACCAGCTCCGCGGTGCGTGGGGCGAGGACAACACGAGCACCGAGCTGCAGGCCGCGAAGCGTCAGGGACTCATCTGGCGCTCCGTCGACAGCATCGCGCTCGAGAACGGTGACATCGACCACCTCGTCGTCACCCGTCGCGGCGGCATTGTCGTGATCGACTCCAAGTGGTGCAGCGGTCTCGACGACGAGAAGCGTGCGATCTTTGCCTTCACAGCACGTCGGGCAGCGAAGCGAGGTCAGGCTCTGGTCAACACCGTCACCCAGCGCAGCCACGGTCGGCACAGCGCCCCTCGCAAGGCCCTGACGGTGACGCCGGTCGTGGTCGTGTGGGGTGCCGCGCAGTCGTCGGTGCGCGACGACGAGGTCGTCGACGGCGTGGCCATCGTCCGCGGATCGGGCTTCCGCACCTGGCTCGCCCGCCTCGAGGCCGAGACCATCTCGCAGAAGACCGCCACGGAGCTCGTGGCACGCATCGAGGGGTTCGACGAGAACCGACGCGCGGTGGTCCGCGAGCGGGAGCGCGAGCGTCAGAGCGTCGCGCCGGTGCGTACCTAGACCGTCCTCGAAGATGCAGGGTGAGGGTGTCCCTGACAGGCTGGCCGGGACCGATCAACGACCCGGGAGGACACCCCCATGAAGAAGCTCATCTACGCGACGGCCTTCGGCATCGGCTACGTGCTCGGCACCCGGGCCGGCCGTGAGCGGTACGAGCAGATCCGCCAGGCCGCCGAGAAGGTCCAGACCGACCCGCGCGTGCAGGACGCGGTCCGCAAGGCCGAGGGCATGGCGCAGGACGCGGTGACGCTGGCCCAGGACGACGAGCGCCTCGCCGACCTCGCGCACAGCGTGAAGGACTCGGCGCAGAAGGTGCGCGAGCAGGCCGTCGGCGTCGTCTCGTCGGTGCGCCAGAGCGTGGAGGACGACGACGTCGTGGGTGACGTTGTCGACACCGCCAAGGGTGCCGCGAAGGACGTCGCCGACAGCGCGAAGGACGCGGCCGACGGCGGCGGAGTGAAGGACGTCGTCGACACGGCCAAGCACGCGGCGAAGGACGTCGGCGAGAGCGTCAAGGACGCATCCGACGACAGTGCGATCGAGGACGCGGTCGGCACGGCCAAGGACGCAGGCGGCGACGCGAAGAAGGTCGCCGAGGAGTCGGCCTCGGAGGCGACGCGGAAGATCAAGGCGGCGGCCGACGAGGCGCGCGGCGAGTCCGGCGGCGCGGACGCCGACGGCGAGACCTGGCCCCCGCACCCCGACGAGCACATCGCCGAGCCCGAGGACGAGGTCGTCTTCACCACGGGACCCGACGACAAGAGCTGACCGCCGGCTTCACGCCGGGTCACACGGTCCCGGTCCGGCCCCGAGCCCCCATCGGTGGATCCTCAACCGCAGCGCGTCTGCTGCGGTTGAGGATCCACCGATGAGGGGGTTGTTCGACCACTGATGTCGAGGATCCACCGATGAGGGGGAGAGCGGCGGTCAGGCGCCGAGGCGGGAGCGGACCTGCTCGAGCACGCGCGGGGGGAACTCGTGGGTGCGTCGGCAGCGCTCCACCAGGTAGAGGATCTTGTTGAGCCGGGGGCCGGGCAGCTCCACGCCGCGGGCCTCCAGGGCCGGACGGAGCACGTTGCGGTCGAAGGCTCCGTCGCTGCGCTCGGGCTCGTCGCGCCACCGCGCGAACGCCTCCTTCAGCTGGGCGTGCGCGACGACTCCGTTGTCGGGAGAGATCGCCACGGCGATCGCCGCCACGAGCCAGGCGTCGTCGTGCTGCAGGGCGTCGACGTCGAGCTGCACCGTGCCGGTGCCCGACGGACGGAGCGTCGGGGGATCGAAGTCGACCACCAGCTCCAGGGTCTGGTCGGGGAAGCGCAGCGAGATGCGCGTGCCGGGGGCGGTGAGTGACATCCGCTGGCCGGGCACCGGCGTCGACGCGTCGCCGTCGGGGGTGACCACCTCCATGACCACGCCGTTCGCGCGCTGGCCGCGGTGGAGCACCGGATGGCCGGGCCCGGACTGCACCACCACGGCGGGGTCGCTCAGGTAGGGGAGCCGGACGAGCACGTACGCCGACCCCCCGATCTCCTCGACGGCCACCGGCCGCTGCTCCGGCAGCGTCATGCGCCGGGCGAGGACCAGCTTGCCGCCTGGCTCCACGACCGTGCTGCCGCCGACGTCGGGGCCGACGGACCAGGCGATGCGCAGCACGGGACGTCCTTCGCTGGGTCGATGGGTCTGAGTGGGTGAGGGGAGCGGCCGAGGAGGTCGGTCGAGGACGATCATGCCAAACCCGGAGGAGGACCCGACACGACCGAAGCATTGTGCACGATGTAATCGTGTGCAATGATCGACGAGGCGCGAGACGGCGCCGCACCCACGACTTCAGGAGGACGCATGGACGCGATCTACACGGCAGAGGCACTCGCCACCGGCGGAGGGCGCGACGGCGGTCACGTCGTCACCTCGGACGGCCAGCTCGACGTGCGCACGGCACTGCCGAAGACCATGGGCGGCAACGGCGAGGGCACCAACCCCGAGCAGCTGTTCGCCTCCGGCTACGCGGCCTGCTTCCACGGCGCCTTCCAGCTGGTCGCTCGCCAGGCCAAGGCCGACGTCAGCGACTCCACCGTCGGCGCGAAGGTCGACATCGGGCCGAACGGCCAGGGCGGCTTCGACCTCGCCGTGACCCTCGAGGTCACCGTCCCGACCCTGCCGCACGACGAGGCCCAGGTCCTCGCCGACAAGGCCCACCAGGTGTGCCCGTACTCCAACGCGACGCGCGGCAACATCGAGGTCACGATCGTCGTCACCGACGACTGAGAGCCCGCAGGCCGCGCTGTCGCTGGTGCGTCCTGCCTTGGGAGGAGCCGCGGTGGAACATGTTCCACCGCGGCTCGACTCTTTCGTGCCTCCGCGACGACGATGGCGAGCATGACCACCCTCGGCTCGCTCACCACCAACCTGTTGATCCTCGCCGCCTTCGTCGGCGTCGTCGTGGTCGCCCTGCGGGTCGCGCAGAGCATCTTCGGCACCGGCTCGAAGAAGGCCGCCGCCACCGAGGCGGCCGCCCGTCTGGTCGCCTACCCGACCGGTTCGGCCGCGGTGCTGCGCCGTCGCTTCGTGAAGGCGCTCACCAGCCAGCACGTGGTCATGCCGAGCGGTGACCGCGTGGCCTTCAGCGAGCTGGTCGTGCGGATCGCGCCCGAGGACCTCGAGCGCCTCGATCCCGACGGCGACACCGATCGGCTGGGTGACGACGCCGCCAAGCTCTACCGCACGCACGCCGAGCGCGAAGGATGGGCCGTTCCCGACCAGGTCGACGTCGAGGTCGAGGTCGACCCCGGTCTGCGGTCCGGCTGGGTCCCGCCGGCCCGCGGTAGCCGCTCTGGGTCCTCCCTGCGCCGACCGCTCGAGCAGGCGCCGAGCGCCGGCGGCTCCGACCGCGAGGAGCCCGACACCGGACTCGACTGGGACGTGCTGGTCGACCCGGCCCGTACGGCGTCCGACGGCCGCGCCGGGGGCTCGGGCTCGCGGCCCTCCCACCCCGCCGTCGCGAGCCAGGAGACCATGGCCTTCCCGGTCCTCGTGCCGCACGACCCCATGCCCACGGTCAACGTGGCCGGCGACCTGTTCCTGCACCGCGGTGGCGAGACGGTGCGGGTGCCCCGTGACGGCGTGACGACGCTCGGGCGCCTCCCCGACTCCCCGCTGCGCCTCGACGAGCCCGAGATCTCCTACCGTCACGCCGCCATCCGGCTCGACGGTGCCACCTGGCAGGTGATGGACGTGGGCAGCACGAACGGCACCACGGTCGACGGCGAACGCATCGGTGACACCTGGTCGCCCCTGCGGGACGGAGTGGTCCTGGCCCTGGCGGGCGTGCGCGTCACGGTCGGCTCGGACTCGCACGGGACCGTGGCGCTCGGTGGCGTTTCGCGGGCCACGTGACAATGGTGCCCATGGCTGATCAGCGGAGCCGTCGCCGACGGTGGACGAGCTGGTTCGTGCCGTCCGCCGAGGGGCACGCGCACGGGCACGTCCCGGGGCACGACCGCCCGCACGGGTCCAGCCACGGCCGCACGGTCCCGCGGGACGACGCCGTCACCGCCGAGGTCCCAGTCGTGGCGCCGGTGGTGCCGGCGCCGAACGGTCCCGTGTCGTCGTCACCGTCGTCGGGCACGGACGGCCGCGACACGGTGGAGCCCCAGGTGGACGCCGGCCGCTTCACGCTCCAGGGACGCATCGGGGCGGGGAACCACGGGGTCGTCTTCCGCGCCGTCGACCGCCACCTCGGCCGCCAGGTCGCGATCAAGCGGTTCTCGCACTTCCTCGCCGACGACCCCCGCGCCATGCGTCGCATCACCCGCGAGGTCGAGACGCTGGCGCGGGTGTCGCACCCGAACGTGGTCACCGTGCACGACCTGGTGCGCATGCCCGACGGCGACGGCGAGGTGGTCCCGCACCTGGTGATGGAGCTCGTCGAGGGCACCTCGCTGCGCGACCTCCTGGCCCAGCGCGGGCCGAGCCCGAGGTCCGTGGTCGTGGTCCTGGGCGTGCTCGACGGGCTCGCGGCCTGCCACCGAGCCGGCATCCTGCACCTCGACATCAAGCCGGCCAACGTGCTGGTCACCCCCGCCGGCGGCATCAAGATCGTCGACTTCGGCATCGCGCGGGCGGCCTCCGACGCGACGGCCACCGTGGCCGGCACGCCGCACTACATGGCGCCGGAGCAGTACGACGGCCGCGCGGACGAGCGCAGCGACGTCTACTCCGTCGGCTGCCTGCTGTTCGAGTGCCTGACGGGCCGGGCGCCGTTCGAGGGCACGATGGCCACCCAGCTGATGGCGCACCGCACGCAGGCCCGGCCCGACCCGCGTGCGAGTGCCCCCTGGGTGGGTGCCTCGCTGGCGGCGGTCGTCCAGAAGGCCATGGCGATCAACCCGGCCGACCGGTACGACGGGGTCGGTTCCATGGCGGCCGCGTTGTCGGCCGCGGCCGCGGACGTCGACACCGACGAAGCGGCTCGCTCCCTGGCCCAGCCCGTGGCCCAGCCCGCCGCGGTGCTGCCCACCGGCCCGGCATCGCGACCCGCCGCGGACCCCGTGGCCGAGCCGATGATCCGACCGTTGTCGCGTCCGGGTGAGCTGGGGGACCGGCGGCGTCCTCCGGAGCAGGAAGCCGCGCCGGAGGCGCTCGGGCACGCCGGACCGTCGGTCACGCGCTGGACCCGTCTCGTGTCGCTGCTGCTCGGTCTCGGCGCCAGTGCTGCGGTGCTGGCCGTGGTGCCGATGGTCGCGTGGGCGAGCCTCGACCTCGCCCCGTCGTCCACCCGGCCCCGCGCGATGGACGACCTCTCGGCCGACGCGTGGTGGATGATCTCGGTCGGCATCGCTCTCGTGCTCCTGGTCCTGAGGCGCAAGCGGTTCTTCCCCCGGCTCGCGGGCCCTCAGGTCGGAGCGCCGCTGCCCGACGGTCCACTCGCGCCGAGCGCTCGAGGTGGCATCGCGATGGCGTTCGGCGCGGCGGTGAAGGGCAGCCTCCCGCTGCTGCTTCCCTGGTACGTCCTCGGGCTGCTGGCCCTGCTGACCGCGAGCGGCTTCGGTGCGCCCGACGACCCCTACGCGGACGTCTGGACGACGCTGTGGGTGCTCGCGCCACTCGTCGCGGTCGTGCTCGGCGTGCGCAGCATCACGGGCATGCGGATGCGCCTGGGTGCCATCACGGTGTCGTTCCTGTGCCTGATGATCGCGGCCGGCGCGGCGGTCTACTTCGTGCTCGCCGCCACCTTCGTGGTCTGAGGGCTCGGACCTCAGCGTGCGAGCAGCCGCAGCGCGCCGGTGGCCCACCACCGGCCCGCGGTCGGGCCGCCCTGGCACGTGCCGTCGGACTCGCCCGGCCGCTTCACCCACAGGTACGCGTCGAGCCCGGACCGGTTGACGACGGCCGGAGCCCGCCCGATCCGAGCGGCCCGGGGATTGCAGAAGTCCCATGCGTCAGGAGGTGTCGTGGCACCGTTGCGGGACGTGTCGAGGACGTAGCGCTTCCCGGTCACGCCGCGCTTGCGCAGAGCGGTCAGCACCTGGGAGGCGTACGCGGCCTCGTCCTTCGTCGGTCGGAAGTTCGACACGTTGACGGCGAACCCGCGCGCGGTCCGGACGCCGGAGGAGACGAGGCGGTCGGCCATCACGTCGGGGGACTGCCAGCTGCTGTGCCCGGCGTCGAGGTACACCCACGCGCCGGCCGACGTCAGTCTCGAGACGGCGTGGCGCAGGAGTGCGGCCCGGTCGCCCTGACCGCTGCACGCGCCCATGAGGGCGACGGCGTCGGGCTCGAGCACGACCATGGCCTTGCGACCCTTCAGGCCGGCCGCCACCTGGGTGACCCAGGCCTTGTAGCGCGCGGGGCTCAGGCCACCTGCCGAGTGCTGGCCGCAGTCGCGGCCGGGGATCGCGTAGACGGCCACGAGCGGGGTGCGCCGGGCCTTGACCGCGCGCTTCGCGTAGGCCTCGACCTTCGACCGCACGGTCGACGCGGAGTACCCGTCGGTGACCCAGAACGCCTGGCCCCGCGAGCCGATCTTCGCGAAGCGCCTGTCCTTCGCCGCCGCCTTCGCGGCCGCGCCCGTCGGGTCCACGTAGACCGGGCGGGTGAGGCGTGGGTCGGCCTTGGCCGCGGACGCCGGAGTCCCGGCGACGAGCGTGGCCAGGACGGCGCACAGCAGCACCGCGAGCAGCCCGGACCGGGCGGTCGCGGGCAGCCTGAGACGTCGCGTGGCTCCCTCCACGGGCGAGATCCTACGGGTGGGTGACGGTCGGCGTGGTCGCTTTCGTGCACGATCCGCCGCGGGAGGCTCGCTGGGCGAAGGCACCCGCGCCGGTCAGGTCGTCGTGACCTCGGCGACCTGGGCGTCGAGGGCGGTCACGAGTGCGTCGGCGTCGACCCAGACGCTCCACCCGTGCTCGCCGGCGCCGAGGGCGATGCGCCGTCCGAGCACCGAGGCGTCGGCCACGACCGGCAGGGCGGAGGTGGTGCCGAGCGGCGTGATGGTCCCGCGTTCGTACCCGGTGGCGGCGAACGCGGCGTCGGCGTCGGGCATCCGCGCCCGGTTCACGCCGAGGGCGGTGCGCAGGAGCGGCCAGGAGATCTGTCGGTCGCCGGGCACGAGGACGAGCACGAACGCGTCGCCGTGCTGCACCACGAGCGTCTTGACGATGTCGCCGGGCGGCACACCGAGCAGGGCGGCGGCCTCCTCGAGGCTCCCGGCCGCAGGGCGCTCGACGAGCTCGACCTCCAGCCCACGGCGCTCCGCGTCGGCCAGCACCCGCTCTCGCCCCATGGGTTCATCGTGCCAGGGGCTTGCTAGCGTCGCGGCCGTGACCGAGCACGCCTATCCGGACCACGAGCGGGAGACCGTGCACCGGGTGATCGCCGAACGTCGGGACATGCGGCACTTCGCCGGGGGTGAGGTTCCTTCGGACGTGCTGGCCCGGCTGCTCGAGGCCGCGCACCGAGCCCCCAGCGTCGGGCTGATGCAGCCGTGGCGGTTCGTTCGGGTCACGGACCGCTCGTTGAGGCTGCGGCTGCACGCCCACGTCGAGACCGAGCGACGCCTCACCGCCGAGGCGATGGGGGAGCGCTCCGAGGAGTTCATGCGGCTCAAGGTCGAGGGCGTGCTCGACTGCGCGGAGCTGCTGGTGGTGGCCCTGACCGACGACCGTGACCGACACGTGTTCGGTCGACGCACGATGCCGCACATGGACCTCGCCTCCGCCTCCTGCGCGATCCAGAACCTCTGGCTGGCCGCGCGGGCCGAGGGCTACGGCATGGGCTGGGTCTCGCTGTTCGACCCGGAGGTCGTTGCCGCCGAGATCGGGATGCCCGTCGGTGCGGAGCCCATCGCGATCCTCTGCCTGGGCCCGGTCCAGGCCTTCTACGAGCGTCCGATGCTCGAGCAGGAGCACTGGACGTCGCCGCGGCCCCTCGTCGCGCTGCTGGGAGAAAACCGCTGGCCCGCCGACGAGGCATCGACGCCCGTCAACCCTTGACCTGTCGTTGACCTTCGGTTCTGATGGAGGGACGCTCGGGCACCTCACCGCCCGGGCGATGGGAGAACGACCTTCTCTCGGGATGGACGACGGGGCCGGATCACTTCCCCTGGGCCGGCTCCGTCGTTCCCCTCCCGGCTACAGCGTGGTGCCGTCCTCGAGCCGCAGGAACTCCAGGTGTCCCTCGTAGGCGTCGAGCACGTCGTCGATCAGCTGACCGTGCGTGTACCCCATGACGTCGTAGCCCTGGCCGCCGTGGCGCAGGTGCACCTCGAGCCGGGCGTAGTAGTCGTCGCCCTTCGGCACGAGCGAGGAGCTGTACACCGGGATGGGCACGTCGCGCCGGGTGACGCGGTAGCAGAACGGTGTCGTGCCGACGGCCACCTCCGCGAGCAGCTCGACGCCGGGCCTGCCGTCCTCGTCGACGCAGCGTCGCGTGGAGGCGTTCGCCCCGGACGTCGTGAGCTCGCTCGCGACCTCCTCGAGCGCCGGGGCCACGACTCGGTCGAGGAACTCGTCTGCCTTCGTCGCGCTGGGGAACGACATCACCCGGCGCAGGCGCGCCTTCCAGTGACCGCCCTGCGACCGGTCCGAGCTGCCGCTGCGCCCGGAGAGCACCCCGTGGAGGGCGCCGTCGCGGGAGTCGACGATCCAGGCCTCGGCCTGCAGTGCTCGGTGCAGACCGACCATCACCGCCACCATGACGAGCGCGAACGGGATGCCCATGATGATCGTCGCCGACTGCAGGGTGGCGATGCCGCCGACCGCCAGCAGGGCGATGGTGAGCGCTCCTGTGGCCACGGCCCAGAAGATGCGCAGCGGCGCGCCGGCGTCGGCGTGGACGTCGCGCATCCGCGACGACAGGTTGGCCATGATGAGTGCTCCCGAGTCGGCCGACGTCACGTAGAACAGCAGGCCGGTGAACGTCGCGATCGAGGCGAGGAACGTGAAGCCGGGGTACTCGGCGAGCATCGTGTAGAAGCCCTGCTCCGGCGTGTTCATGGTCAGCTCGCCGAACGTCTGGTTCCCCTGCCGCACCAGGTCGATCGATGCGTTCCCGAAGATCGAGATCCACATGAGGACGTAGAGGAACGGGATGATGAGCGTGCCGAGCACGAACTGACGGATGGTGCGCCCACGCGAGATGCGCGCCAGGAAGAGCCCCACGAACGACGCCCACGCGATCCACCACGCCCAGAAGAACAGCGTCCAGTCGGCCATCCACGACCCGGTGTCCTCGTGCGCGAAGGTCTGAAGGGTCATGTCGGGGAACAGGCGCACGAAGTCGCCCACGTTCAGCACGAGTGCGTTGAGGAGGTAGGCCGTGCGGCCGGTCACCAGGATCCACACGGCCAGGCCGACGGCGAGCAGGACGTTCGCCTGCGAGAGCCACTTGATGCCCTTGTCGACGCCCGAGACAGCCGACAGCGTCGCCATCGAGATCCCGACCACGATCAAGGTGATCTGCGCCGTGAGACCCATCGGCACGTCGAAGAGCATGTTCAGGCCGAAGTTCAGCTGCACGACCGCGATCCCGAGCGTGGTGGCGACGCCGAAGATCGTGCCGAGCACGGCGGCGAGGTCGACCGTGTCCCCCATCCAGCCCTCGGTGCGACGACCGATGAGCGGCTGCAGCGCCGAACGAACCGCGAGGGGCAGGTTCATCCGGTACGCGAAGTACCCGAGGGCCACGCCCATGAGGGCGTACATGCCCCAGCCGCTGAACCCGTAGTGGAAGAGCGTCCACACGGTGGCCTCGCGGGCGGCGTCGACGGTCTCGGGCTCGCCCGAGGGCGGCGCCAGGTACTGGGTGACCGGCTCGGCCACCGCGAAGAACATGAGGTCGGTCCCGATGCCGGCCGCGAACAGCATGGAGGCCCAGGCGAACGTGCTGAACTCCGGCTGCGCGTGCTCCGGTCCCAGCTTCGTGCGGCCGAACCGCGAGGTCGCGATGTAGACGACGAACACGAGGATGGCGGTGGCGAGCAGCACGTAGAACCAGCCGAACCAGTCAGTGGCCCACCCGACCAGGGTTGCGAGGCTTGCGTCAGCACTCGAGGGCGAGACGAGCGCCCATGCGGTGATGCCGACGATGACGACGGAGGCCCCGAGGAACACGGGGAGGTTGACGCGCGAGGCCGGCTCCTCTGTCGCACCGTCCGAGCCCGCGGTGCCGCGGTCCACGACGCTCATGCTGTCGCTCCGGCGTTGCGCCGCACCGTGCCGGGGGCGGCGTCGTTGCGCGGGTCGCCCTCGGGCCACAGGGGCATCCCGGTCCCGTGACGGTAGAACGGCACGTCCTCGGGCGCCAGGGGTGTGTTCCCCGCGATGAGGTCGGCGGCCTTCTCGGCCACCATCATCACCGGCGCGTAGATGTTGCCGTTCGTGACGTACGGGAAGACCGACGCGTCGACGACCCGCAGCCCCTCGGTGCCGTGCACCCGCATGGTGGCGGGATCGACGACGCTGAGGTCGTCGGTGCCCATCTTGGCCGTGCACGAGGGGTGCAGGGCGGTCTCGGCGTCCTTGGCGACCCAGTCGAGGATCTCCTGGTCGGTCTCCACGGACGGGCCGGGGGAGATCTCGCCGGCACTGAAGGCCGAGAACGCGGGCTGCTCGAGGATGTCGCGCGCGGCGCGGATCATCTCGATCCACTCGCGTCGGTCGTTCTCGGTGGACAGGTAGTTGAACCGCAGGGCGGGGTGCTCACGGGGATCGCGGCTCTTGATCTTGAGCGAGCCGCGCACGTCGGAGTACATGGGTCCGATGTGCACCTGGTACCCGTGCCCGCCGTGCTCCTCGCCACCCGCGGGCTTGGACCCGTCGTACCGGATGGCGATGGGCAGGAAGTGGAACATCAGGTTCGGGTACTCGACCTGGTCGTTGCTGCGGACGAAGCCGCCGGCCTCGAAGTGGTTGGAGGCGCCGACGCCGCGGCGCAGGAACATCCACTCGGCACCGATGCGCGGCTTGTGGCGGTGCTTGAGCCACGGCGCGATCGACACCGGCTGCTTGGAGGCGTGCTGGATGTAGACCTCGAGGTGGTCCTGCATGTTCTCGCCGACGCCGGGCAGGTCGACGACCGGGTCGATGCCCAGGGCGCGCAGCTCCTCGGCGTTGCCGATGCCGGCCAGCTGCAGCAGCTGGGGGGAGTTGAAGGCGCCGCCGCACAGGACGACCTCACCGGCCTGCACCGAGCGCTCGAGCCGTCCGCCGCGCACGTAGTCGACACCCGTCACGCGGTTCCCCTGCGTCCTCAGGCCCGTGACGAACGAGAGCGTGTGCACGGTCAGGTTCTTGCGGTGCTTGACCGGTGCCAGGTAGGCCTGGCTGGCGCTGAGTCGTCGTCCGCGGTGCACGTTGCGGTCGAACTTGGCGAAGCCCTCCTGGCGGTAGCCGTTCACGTCGTCGGTGAGAGGGTGGCCCGCCTGCTGGACGGCCTCGAAGAACGCCCCGAAGAGCGGGGACGTGGCGGGACCGCGCTCCAGGACGAGCGGACCGGAACCGCCGCGCCACGCGTCGGCACCGGCCAGGCAGGTCTCCATGCGCTTGAAGTACGGCAGGCAGTGGGCGTAGTCCCAGTGCTCGAGGCCTGGTTCACCGGCCCACCGCTCGTAGTCGAGCGGGTTGCCGCGCTGGAAGATCATGCCGTTGATGCTCGACGAGCCGCCGAGGACCTTGCCGCGGGCGTGGAAGACGCGGCGGCCACCCATGTGGGGCTCGGGCTCGGACTCGTAGCGCCAGTCGTAGAGCGGGTTCCCGATCGGGTACGGCAGGGCCGCAGGCATGTGGATGAACGGGTCCAGCTTGGTGTCGGGGCGCCCGGCCTCGAGCACCAGCACGCTCGTGGAGGGGTCGGCGCTCAGCCGGTTGGCCAGGGCGGAGCCGGCGGACCCGCCGCCGACGATGACGTAGTCGTAGCTCTTCACGCGTGCTCCTCGGTGCTGGGCTGGTCGGTGCTGGGCTGGTCGGTGCTGGGCTGGTCGCTGCTGGTCCCGTCGGACGGGGCGCCGAACCAGCCGGTCGGCGCAGGACGGGTGTTGTGCCAGACGTGCTTGGACTCTCGGTACTCGTCGAGCCCGGCGAGCCCCAGCTCGCGGCCGATGCCGCTCTGCTTGAAGCCGCCCCACTCGGCCTGGGGCACGTAGGGGTGGTAGTCGTTGATCCAGATGGTGCCGTGCCGCAGACGCGAGGCGACGCGCTCGGCGCGACCGGCGTCCTGGGTCCACACGGCCCCGGCCAGGCCGTAGATCGTGTCGTTCGCGATCGAGACCGCGGCCTCCTCGAGGCCGTCGGCGTCGGCGCCGGTGAACCGTTCCACCGTGAGGACGGGCCCGAAGCTCTCGTCCTGCACGCAGGACATGTCGGCCGAGCACTCGTCGAGGATGGTGGGGAGGTAGTAGAAGCCGTCGGCGAGCGCGGCGTCGTCGGGTCGGGCTCCGCCGACGCGCAGCACCGCACCCTCCTCGATACCGGCGGCCACGTAGGCCTCGACCTTCTCGCGGTGCGCGGCGCTGATGAGCGGACCGGTCTCGGCCTGCTCGTCGTCGGGCCCACCGAGCCGGATGCGGGCCGCACGCTCGACGAGCTCGTCGACGAACGCGTCGTGGATCGAGTCCTCGACGACGAGCCGGGTACCGGCGGAGCAGACCTGCCCGGAGTCCAGGAACACCGCGGTGAGGGCGTTGTCGATCGCCGCGTCCCAGTCGGCGTCGGCGAAGACGATGTTGGGGTTCTTGCCCCCGAGCTCGAGGGCGATCTTCTTCACGGTCGGGGCGGCGGACGCCATGATGCGACGGCCGGTGGCCAGCCCCCCGGTGAACGAGACGAGGTCGACCGCACGCGGCTCGGTGAGGGCCGGGCCGACGCGGTCGCCCGCGCCGAGCACCAGGTTCGCGACACCGTCGGGCAGCCCGAGGTCGGCCAAGGTGCGCACCAGCCAGATCGCGGTCGAGGGGGTGAGCTCGCTCGGCTTGAGCACGAACGTGCACCCGGCGGCCAGTGCAGGGGCGACCTTCCACGACGTCTGCAGCAGCGGGAAGTTCCACGGCGTGATGAGGGAGCACACGCCCACCGGCTCGTGGACGATCCGGCTCCTCACGGCCGGCATGCCGGCATCGACGACGCGGCCGGCGTCGGCCTGGGCCAGCCCGGCGAAGTGACGGAAGACGCCGATCACGTCGTCCATGTCGATGCGGGCCTCGACCATGCGCTTGCCGGTGTCGAGGGCCTCCAGGCGCGCGACGGTCTCCTTCTCGGCCTCGAGCCGGTCGGCGAGGCGGTGCAGGAGCGCGGCGCGCTCGGGGGAGGGCGTGCGGGGCCAGGGGCCGTCGTCGAACGCGGTGCGAGCAGCGGCGACGGCGTCGCGGGCGTCGTCGGCGGTCGCCTCGGCGACCGTGGTGACGTGGTGGCCGTCGGCGGGGCAGCGGATCTGGCGGGTCTCGCCGTCGCTCGCGTCGCGCCACCGGCCGTCGATGAACAGGGTGGTCACTCGGTTCCTCCTCGGTCGGGCAGTCCTTCGACCCAACCGGACCACGTAGAGCACGTCAAACCACGGGTGCCGCCGCGGCGTCATCGGCCGGCGGCACCCGCGGTCCGTTCCGTCAGGCCGTGTGGTGGACCTCCTGCAGCCCGTGGACGGGGGTCGGGATGCCCTCGTACCGGGCCTTCAGCTGCAGCGCCAGGTACAGCGAGTAGTGGCGCGACTGGTGCAGGTTGCCGCCGTGCATCCACAGGTTCTCGACCTGGGTGGGCTTCCACATGTTGCGCTGCTCGCCCTCCCACGGACCGGGGTCCTTGGTCGTCTCCGATCCGAGGCCCCAGCACTTGCCGACGCGGGCCGCGGTGTCCTGGTCGACGATGTCGGCCACCCAGCCGTTCATCGAGCCGTAGCCCGTGGCGTAGACCACGAGGTCGGCCTCGAGCTCGGTGCCGTCGGCCAGGACCACGGACGTCTCGGTCAGGTGGTCCACCTGGCCGTGCGCGAGCTTCACCCGCCCGTCCGCGACGAGCTCGGCCGCGCCGACGTCGATGTAGTAGCCCGACCCGCGGCGCAGGTACTTCATGAACAGGCCGGAGCCGTCGTCGCCCCAGTCGTGGTCGAAGCCCGCGGACTCCAGCCGCTGGTAGAAGTCCGCGTCCCGCTCGGCCATCTGCTCGTACAGCGGGATCTGGAACTCGTGCATGATCCGGTAGGGCAGCGAGGCGAAGATCATGTCGGCCTTCTCCGTGGTGACGCCTGCCTCGACGGCCCGCTCGGAGTAGAGATCGCCCAGGCCGATGTCCATGAGGGAGGCCGACTTCACGATGTGCGTGGAGGAGCGCTGCACCATCGTGACGTCCGCGTCGTTCTCCCACAGCGCCCCGCAGATGTCGAAGGCGGAGTTGTTCGAGCCGATCACCACGACCTTCTTGCCTGAGTAGGCCTCCGGGCCGGGGTGCTGGCTGGAGTGCTGCTGCTCGCCGGCGAAGACGTCCTGGCCCGGGAGCTCCGGGACGTTGGCCTTGCCCGACATGCCGGTCGCGAACACCAGCTGGGTGGGCCGCAGCTCGATGGACTCGCCGTCCCGCTCGACCGTCACGCTCCAGGTGCCGGCGGCCTCGTCGAACGTCGCCGACCTCACCGTGGAGCGCGACCAGTACGGCACCTCCATGACCCGGGTGTACATCTCGAGCCAGTCGCCCACCTTGTCCTTGGGTGCGAACACCGGCCAGTTCTTCGGGAACGGCAGGTAGGGCAGGTGGTCGTACCAGACCGGGTCGTGCAGGCAGAGGCTCTTGTAGCGCGAGCGCCACTGGTCGCCCGGCCGGTCGTGGCGGTCCACCACGAGGGCCGGGACACCGAGCTGGCGGAGCCGGGCGCCGAGCGCGATGCCGCCCTGTCCGCCGCCGATGACCAGCGCGTACGGCTGCGTGCCGTGCCCGAGGTCGGCCTCCTCGGCGTCCCGCTCCTCCTTCCAGGACGGCCTGCCCTTGGAGAGCTCGTGGCTGACGCCCTGGGGTCGGGTCTCGCCCTGGTTCTCCTCGTGGCCCTTCAGCTCGCGCAGCGACGTGAGCAGCGTCCACGCCCCCTCGTCGGTGAGGCGCAGGTGGCCCTTGCCGCGGCCGACGCCGGTCTCGAACGCGATCCAGGCCTCCACGACGCCGTCGGCCTCGGTGGCCGGCTCGGTGAGCGTGAAGGCGCTCGGGTCGACGCGGTCGAGCACGTCGTCAAGCAGCGTCTTGACGCCCGCCGGGTCCTCGACGGTGGTGATGTTCCAGGTGAAGGAGACGAGGTCGCGCCAGAAGCTGGTCGGCGCGAAGAGGGACGCCGCCCGCCCGGTGTCGCGTGCTGTCAGGGCGTCCTCGAAGTCGCGCAGCCAGGACTCGACGCGGGTCGAGGGGTCGGCGGGGTCGGTTGCGGTGGGCGGGTCCAGCAGCTCGGTCATGGTCTCTCCTCGGGTGTCCGTGGACCTGCAGGACACCGCCCCGCCGGGTGTCCCGGGAACCGTTGCACGATGTTGCAACGTGGCCGGGGTCACACTCGGGTCGGAGGTGGCGCCATGGCAGGCTTCGCGGCGGTCGGACCGGGGACCGACCTGGGTCGGCACGCGCAGGAGCTCGCCCGGGTCCGCGACGCCGTCCTCTCCGGGACGCGGTCGACGTCGCCCCTGCGTCCCGTGGTCGCACGGTCGTGGGCCCGCACCCTGAGCGCCGGCGTGCGGCCCGACGTCGCCAACGCCCGCGACCCGCTGAAGGTCGGCGAGGTGGAGCGCCGACGTCGGGACTCCCGCCTGCGTCTCGTCGTGGAGGAGCTGGCCTCGGTCGTCGAGCCCGTCGCGGAGGCCTCGCACTTCCTGCTCGTGCTCACGGACGCCGACGGCGTGATCCTGTGGCGGCGCGGTGCTGCTGCGGTGCGTCGCCAGGCCGACGCGCTCGGCTTCGAGGAGGGAGCGCTCTGGACGGAGGAGATGGTCGGCACCAACGCGATCGGCACCGCGCTGGCGGAGCAGGCGCCGGTGCAGCTGTTCTCGGCAGAGCACTTCGAGCAGCACCAGCACCCGTGGTACTGCACCGCCTCGCCGATCCACGACCCGGTCACGGGAGATCTCCTCGGCGTGGTCGACGTGAGCGGTCCGGCGATGACCCTCCACCCGGCGGTCGTCGCGCTGGTCGGGACGGCAGTGCGCCTGGCCCAGCTGGAGCTGCGTCGTCAGCACGAGTCGAGCCTCGCCAGGCTCAGGGACGCGACCGAGCCGCTGCTCACGGCCGCGGCGGGACCCCACCTCCTGGTCGACGAGCACGGGTGGGTGGCGCGCGCCGTCGGTGTCCGGGCCCCCGAACGGGTGGCCGCTCCGTGCGCCGGTCTGTCGCAGCGTGTGCTGGGCCTGGGTCTCTGCGTGCCCGAACGGCTGGGTGACGGGTGGGTCCTGAGGGCCCGGCCCGACGACGCCGTGGTGCGAGCCCGGCTGGTCGGCGGGGACCGTCCACTGCTGACGCTCGACCACGCGGGAGAGCCCTGGAGCGTGGGGCTCTCGGCCCGGCACGCGGAGGTGCTCCGGATCGTGGCGGCCGCCGGTCCCGCCGGCATCACCGCGGCGGGACTCGGCCGCGCTCTCTTCGGCGACGACGGCCACGAGGTCACCGCTCGCGCGGAGGTCTCGCGCCTTCGCCGTGTCGTCGGTGCGCTCGTGGAGTCCTCGCCCTACCGGCTGAGCGACGGGGTGGAGCTGCTGCACGGGTGAGGGGCGAGCGCGAGCGGGACCCCGCGCTCGTGTCGAGAATCGTTCCCGTTACTGTTCATGGGAATCGTTCTCGACTAGGGGAGTACCCATGCACTTGTTCCACCGATCCCGGCTGCGCGCGGCCGCCGTCGTGTCCGCCCTCGCCCTGGGTGCCGCCGCATGTGGCGGCGGGGGAGGTGACGACGACACCGCCGCCTCCGACGTCGGCCAGCAGCTCTCCGGCCCGCGCCTCGTCCTCACCACCGACGAGGGTCTGCTCGTGCTGGACCGCGACTCACTCGAGCCCGTGGCCACGCTCCCGTCCGAGGGCTTCCTGCGGGTGAACCCGGCAGGCGACGACCGGCACGTGTTCGTGTCCACCACCGAGGGCTTCCAGCTGCTCGACACCGGGGTCGAGGTCGAGGCGCACGGCGACCACTCGCACTACGCCGTGGCCGGCAAGCCGCGCCTCGGGGAGACCTTCGAGGCGCCCGAGCCCGGTCACGTGACGGTCCACGACGGCACCACGTTGCTCTTCAGCGACGGTGCCGGCACCATCCAGGAGCTCGACACCGACGACCCGACCACCGTCGTGGACACCGTGGAGCTGCCGACTCCGCACCACGGTGTCGCCGTGAACCTGGACGGCGACCTCCTGCACACCGAGGGCACGGCCGACGAGCGCTCGACCGTGGTGCTCCGTGGGGCCGACGGCACCGAGAAGGCCCGCACCGACGACTGCACGGGCGTGCACGGCGAGGCCACGGCAGCGGACGGCGTCGCCGTCGTCGGCTGCGAGGACGGCGTCGTGGTCGTGCGCGACGGCGAGATGACGAAGATCGACAGCCCGGACGCCTACGGCCGCATCGGCAACCAGGCCGGCAGCAGCAGCTCGCGCGTCGTGCTCGGCGACTACAAGGTCGACGCGGACGCCGAGCTCGAGCGCCCCGAGCGCATCAGCCTCGTCGACACCGAGTCCGACGAGATCCGCCTCGTCGACCTCGGGACCAGCTACTCGTTCCGGTCCCTCGGGCGCGGGGCGGCGGGCGAGGCACTCGTCCTCGGGACCGACGGGGCGCTGCACGTGCTCGACGCCGAGTCCGGTGACAGGCTCGACACGATCGACGTGCTCGAGCCGTGGCGCGAGCCGCTCGACTGGCAGAAGCCCCGGCCGACGCTGCACGTCGACGGTGACACCGCCTGGGTGACCGACCCGAGCACCAGGACGCTGCACGAGATCGACGTCGCGTCGGGTGCCGTCGTCGACTCGGTGACGCTGCCCGCCGTGCCGAACGAGATCGTCTCGGCCGGCTGAGGTCGGCGCAGACGTGGGGAGCGGTGGACGTCCGTACGACGCCCACCGCTCCCGGCGGACCCACCCTTGACGCGTGACGCGCGTCACTGTCACGCTCACCCTGCGCGACCGAGGGTGTCGCGCGATGGGGGAGTCGCCGATGTCCACGTCCATGCCCACGTCCTCGCCCGAGACCCGCACCGGATCGCCGCGTCCGCGCCGGTCACGGCGACCCAGGACACGCCTGGCCCTCGCCGCCGCCGCGGCCCTCGCGGGAGGGCTGGTCGCCGCGCCGCCGGCGTCCGCAGCCGACTTCTACACCCCGCCGGCCTCGGTGTCGGGCGCGCCCGGCACGGTCGTGCGCAGCGAGTCGTCGCAGTTCTACCTCGACCCGTTGAAGCTGCTGAAGGCCCCGGCCGACGTCACCCGCGTCATGTACGTGAGCGGCAACGCCGACGGACCCACGGTGGTCACCGGCACCGTCCTGCAGCCGCGCACCCGCTGGATCGGACGGGGAGAGCGGCCGGTCGTGGCCTACGCCGTGGGCACCCAGGGCATGGCCGACCGCTGCGCGCCGTCCCGGCAGCTGGCAGCCGGCACCGAGTACGAGGGTGCCTTCATCAAGGGCCTGCTCGCGCGTGGCTACACGGTCGCGGTCACCGACTACGAGGGTCTCGGCACGCCCGGTGTCCACCCCTACGTCGACCCGCGGTCCTTGGGGCGCAACGTCCTCGACTCGGTCCGCGCCGCGCAGAGGCTCGGCATCGTCACCTCCACCGCACCGGTGCTGGTCTCCGGCTACTCCGAGGGCGGCAACGCGGCCGCGGGCGCGCTGGAGCTCGCGGCCGGGTACGCGCCGGAGCTGAGGCTCAAGGGCGGCTACGCCGGGGCGGTCCCCGCCGACCTCGCCCGGGTGGCTCCGAAGCTCGACGGCTCGCCGTACGCGGCGTTCCTCGGCTACGCCGTCGCGGCGCTCGACGACGCCGAGCCGCAGCTGGGCATCCGCGACCTGCTCAACGCGCGCGGCCAGGACTTCCTCGACCGCGTGCAGGACAGCTGCACCATCGACGGGGTCGCCTCGTTCGCCTTCACCCGCACGAGCGACCTCACGGTCGACGGTCGACCGATCTCGGCGTTCCTCAGCCGTCCGGACATCGCCGCGGCCCTGGCCGAGCGACGTCTCGGCTCGGCGCGGCCCACGGTGCCGAGCCTCGTCGCGCACTCGGGCCTCGACGACGTCGTCGACTACGCGCAGGGCCGCGACATGGCGCGCTCCTGGTGCTCCAAGGGCGCGAAGGTGCGGTTCCAGACGCTCGTGACGCCGACGCACGTCGGGGGAGCGGTCGCCGGGTTCCCGAACGCCTTCGCGTTCCTCGAGGGTCGGGTGGCGGGGACGCCGTTCCTGTCCACGTGCGGCCTCTTCTAGCGAAGACCTCGCACGGCCTCGACGCCCCGGTCGACCACCAGGTCGAGCGGGGCGTCGACGTCGATGGCCACCCCCGGCTCGTCGGGCTCCAGCGGCTCGAGCGTGTCGAGCTGGCTGCGCAGGAGGGTCGCCGGCATGAAGTGCTCCCGACGGCGCATCCGGGCGTCGAGCACGTCCACGTCGGCCACGAGGTGCAGGAACGCCACGGAGCCGGGCGGCTGGTCACCACGCAGCAGGTCGCGGTAGGTCCGCCGCAGCGCCGAGCAGCCGAGCACCGTGGGGATCCCTCGTGCGGCGTGGTCGGCGAGGATGCCCGCCAGCTCCTCGAGCCACGGCCGCCGGTCGTCGTCCGTGAGGGGCGTGCCCGCCGACATCTTCGCGATGTTGGCGGCCGGGTGGTGGGCGTCGCCCTCGACGTAGGTCATGGAGAGCCGGTCAGCGACGCGGCTGCCCACCTCGCTCTTGCCGGTGCCGGAGACCCCCATCACGACCACCTGCAGTGCGCCGGTCATCGAGCTCCCTCCCACGCTCTAGAGTCAGCGCCATGGTGACGGCACACTCCGAGGTCCTGGCCGACCTGGGTCCGCGCGTCGTCGACGGCCGCCTGGCGCCCGGTGAGTCCCTGACCCTCGACTCGATCAGTGCCGACTACGCGGTCTCGCGCACCGTGGCCCGCGAGGTCGTGCAGGTGCTGGCGTCGATGGGCCTGGTGGAGAGCCGGCGTCGGACCGGGGTGACCGTGCTCCCGGAGGACCGCTGGGACCACTACGCGCCCGCGGTGCTCCGCTGGCGGCTGGCCGGACCGGGACGTGCCCACCTCCTGCGACAGCTGTCGCAGCTGCGCGCGGCCGTGGAGCCGCCGAGCGCCGAGCTCGCCGCGCACCACGCTTCCGACGAGGTGCGGTCGCAGCTGCTCGACCTGGCCGACGACCTCGAGCGCACCGGCGCCGGCGGCGATCTCCGGTCGTTCCTCGAGCTCGACGTGACGTTCCACCGGCTGCTGCTCCAGGCGTCCGGCAACGTGATGTTCCAGGCCCTCGGGGGCGTGGTCGAGGAGGTGCTCCGCGGGCGGACCGACCACCACCTCATGCCGTCCGAGCCCAAGCCCGAGGCGCGTCGCCTGCACGCGGCCGTCGCGCGTGCCGTCGCCGAGCGTGACGGCGAGGCGGCCCGATCGGCCATGCACGCGATCTGCGCCGAGGTCGTCGCCCAGATGCGCGACGACTGACCGCAGGTCGCTGTCGGACGTGGTCATCCGACGAGGGGGTAGAGGGCCGCGGCGACCGCGAAGGCCGACACGCCCAGCGTCGTCTCCATCACCGTCCACGTGCGCAGCGTCGTCTTCTCGTCCATGCCGAAGAACCGGCTGACCAGCCAGAAGCCCGAGTCGTTGACGTGCGAGAGCACGGTCGCGCCGGCTGCCACCGCGGTGACCAGGAGCGCCACCTGCACGTCGGACAGGTCCGTGGTCTGCGAGGCGATGAGTCCGGACGCCGTGGTCAGCGCGACCGTGGCCGAGCCCTGGGCGACGCGCAGCGCCGTCGCGAGCAGGAACGCCTGCAGCAGGAGCGGGATGCCGAGGTCGCCGAGCGAGTCGGTGAGCGCGTCGCCGATGCCGCTCGTGCGCAGCACGCCGCCGAGCATGCCGCCCGCGCCCGTGATGAGGATGACCGAGCAGACCGGCCCGAGCGAGGCGTCCAGCAGGCCCTGGGTCTCGGACAGCGTGCGACCGCGTCGGCCGATGGTCGCGATCGCGAGCATCAGCGTCAGGAGCAGGGCGACGGGCGTGTTGCCCAGCAGCACGAGGGTCTCGACCAAGGCGTTGCCCTCGGCCACCGTGCCGTTCGTGACGAGCGTCGTGAGCACCGTGTTGAGCCCGATGAGCACGAGCGGTACGAGCAGGATCGACAGCACGAGCGAGAACGGGGGCGGTGGGGCGGTGGATCCGGATCCGTCGTTCTGCTCGCCCATGAGAATGGTCGAGACCTCGACGTGGACGCGCTTGCCGACGTACCGGGAGAAGAGGTAGACGCCCACGTACCAGGCGACGACCGCGATCGGCAGGTTCACCAGCAGCACGACGCCGAGGTCGCCGCCCATGACCGTGCCGGCGGCGACGGGTCCCGGGTGCGGCGGCAGCAGGGCGTGCGTAGCGGCGAACGCGCCTGCAGCAGGGAGGGCGTACAGCAGGACGGAGCCACCGAAGCGACGCGCGACAGTCAGGATGATCGGGAGGAACACCACCAGGCCGGCGTCGAAGAAGATCGGCAGGCCGAAGAGGAACGCGGCGACGCCGAGCGCGAACGGGGCGCGCGCCTCGCCGAAGCGGTTGACCAGCGTGTCCGCGAGCACCTGGGCGCCTCCGGACGCCTCGAGCAGTCGGCCGATCATCACGCCGAAGCCGACCAGCAGGGCCACCGAGGCGAGCGTGGAGCCGAAGCCCGAGGTGAGCGCGAGAGGTACGTCGGCCAGCGGGATGCCGGCGGCCACGGCCGTCAGGAGGCTGACGAGCACCAGCGCGATGAACGCGTGCAGGCGCACGACGATGATGAGAACGAGGAGCACGGCGACCGCGACGGCCGCGATGAGCAGCAGGACGCCGGTGCTGTGCACGGGGGTGATGGGATCCATGAGGGTCTCCGAGGTCGGGAGCGGGGCGACCGGCGTGAGCCAGGTCACCCGAGTGTGCCGCAATGGTAGTACCAATGCAACGTCTCATTCGCGACACTCTCCGTCGCAGGCCCGTCCACGGGGACGAGGCAGCTGCTGTCGCCCTCAGCGGCGCAGGCGCACCAGGTCCCCGAGCTCGGCGTCCGTCAGCTCCGTGAGCGCGCCCTCGCCGGCGTTCACCACAGCGTCGGCCAGGGCCCGCTTGGAGGCGATGAGCTCGGCCACCGACTCCTCGATGGTTCCCTCGGCGATGATCCGGTGCACCTGGACCGGCTTGGTCTGACCGATGCGGTGCGCGCGGTCCGTGGCCTGGTCCTCGACGGCCGGGTTCCACCAGCGGTCGTAGTGGATCACGTGGTCGGCCCGTGTGAGGTTGAGCCCGGTGCCGCCGGCCTTGAGCGACAGCACGAACACCGGCACCTCGCCCGCCTGGAAGCGGGTGACCATCTGCTCGCGGACCGGGACCGGGGTGCCGCCGTGCAGGAACTGGGCGTCGATGCGACGTTCGGCGAGGTGTCGGGTGAGCAGGTGGCCCATCTGGGCGTACTGCGTGAACACCAGGACCGCGCCGTCCTCGGCGATGATCTCGTCGACCAGCTCGTCGAGCATCTCCAGCTTTCCGGAGCGGCCCGAGAGCGTGCTCCTCGGCTCGCGCAGCAGCTGGGCCGGGTGGTTGCACACCTGCTTGAGCTGGGTCAGCAGCCGCACGACCAGCCCGCGGCGCTGCATGCCGTCGCTCGCCTCGATCTGCGCCATCGCCTCGCGGACGATCGCCTCGTAGAGCCCGACCTGCTCGCGGGTCAGGTGCACCCGGTAGTCCGTCTCGGTCTTCGGCGGGAGCTCGGGAGCGATGCCGGGATCGCTCTTGCGGCGCCGCAGCACGAAGGGACGCACGAGCCTGGACAGCTCGCCCGCGCGGTCGCGGTCCTGCCCTCGCTCGATGGGCCGCGACCAGCGACGACGGAACTCCTCGAGCCCGCCCAGCAGCCCGGGCGTGGTCCAGTCGAGGATCGACCAGAGCTCGGTCAGCCCGTTCTCGACCGGGGTGCCCGTGAGAGCCAGGCGCACGGGTGAGGGGATCGCTCGCAGCGCCTTCGCGCCGGCCGAGCGCTGGTTCTTGACGTACTGGGCCTCGTCGGCGACCACGACGCCCCAGCCGCGCTCGAACGTGGCCAGCAGGCGGGCGTCGCGTCGCAGGGTGGCGTAGGTGGTGACCACGAAGCCGTTCTCCACGCCGTCGAGGCTGCGTCCGGCGCCGTGGTGCCGGCGGACCTCGACGCCGGGGGCGAAGCGTCGGATCTCGCGCTCCCAGTTGCCCACGACGGACGCCGGGCAGATGACGAGGGTGGGGGCGGGCTCGTCGCCGGCCTCGCGGGCGAGGTCCTCCAGGTGCAGGTGCAGCGCGATGAGCATGACCGTCTTGCCCAGGCCCATGTCGTCGGCGAGGATGCCGCCGAGCCCGAGGTCGACCAGCTGGGCCATCCACCGCAGCCCGTCGCGCTGGTACTCACGCAGGGTCCCTGCGAGCCGGGGCGACGGCTCGACCGGGTCGCGCGACCCCTGGTGCGCGAGGCGCTGACGTACGTCGTCCAGCCAGCCCTCGGTGTCGACCTGGGTGCGGACGTCGTCGACCTCGACCTCGCCCGTGACCGCGGCCCGCAGCGCCTCCAGTGCCGTGATCTCCTGGCTGCGGTGCTCGAGCATCGCCCGGGTGCGGGCAGGGTCGACGAGGACCCAGCGGTCGCGGAGCTGGACGAGCCCGTGCTGGGACTCGGCCAGCAGGTCGAGCTCGGCGGAGGTCAGCGTCTCGTCCCCGAGGGCGAGGTTCCAGTCGAAGCGGAAGACCTGCGCCCGGGCGAACGCCCGCGGGCGGTCGTGAGGCATCGCCTCGCCGACGCGGCGCACGGTGGGGCGGGCGTCGAGCTCGCGCACGAGGCCGTCGGGCCAGAGCACCTCCATGCGGTAGGCGCGCAGCAGGCTCGAGACACGGGTGCGTCCGAGCTCGCCGATCTCGGCCGCGGTCACGGGGACGGAGCCGGTGTCCAGACGGCCGAGCAGGCGCGTGAGGACCGGCCACGCCGCGGCCGCCGTGGTGATCAGGGTGCGCACGCCGGGCCGGGACCCCGGTCCGAAGTGGTGGTCCTCCTTGCGCCAGATCTCCGCCACGTCGACCGCGGCCCAGGCGGCGTCGAGCGGCTTGACGCGCAGTCGCACGTCCGCGACGGGTCGATCGGGATCGTCGGAGTCCTCGGCCGCACGGAAGGTCACGACGAGCTGGCCGCTGAAGTGGCGCGGCCGCACGGGCGCGCGCTCCACCAGGGGCGGAGGCGCGACGCCGTCGCGCGAGGTCGCCGAGGCGGAGCTCCCGGGGCGTCCGGGAGTGCCGGCACCGAGATCCTGCGGCTGGGTCGCGACGGCGGGCGCATCGACCGCCAGGGCGGACAGGAAGCCCCGCACCTTGGCCTGCGCCGAGGCCGGGTCGGGGCCGATCGCGCGGGCTGCGTCCTGCAGCTGGGAGGCCGCGGTCGAGTCGGGAGCGGCCAGCCGGCCGGAGGCCATGAGACGCAGGGCGAGGATGGCCGGCGTGGCCCAGGCGCGCACCGAGGCGTCCGCGTTCATGGTCCGGATGCCCTGACTGAGCGCGCCGATGGCCTCGGTCGCCGTGACCCGCTGCTCGCCGTCCGGAGCCCGGAACACGAAGCGCGAGTCGGCCGGGTCCTCGGCGACCTCGAAGTCGACCGGATGCCTCAGCAGCAGCCTGAGGTCGGTGGTCGTGGGCATCCGACCATTGTCCCTCACGGCCCCAGCGCGTCGTGCAGGGCGTCCATGGTGACCGTCGGGTCAGTCGATCTGCAGCTCGCCCATCGGTCCCCATCCGTCGACCGGGACCTGGTGGCTGATGATCTGGGGCGTCGAGACCAGCAGGGGGCGCATGGCCTCCAGGCCGGCCGCGAAGTGGTCGCTCGACACGTGCGCCTCGGCGGCGTCGTCCTCGAACCCCTCGACCAGCACGTAGGTGTGCTCGTCCTCGAGGCTGCGGGACCACTCGAAGAAGAGGTTCCCCGACTCGGCGCGCGTGGCCTCGGTGAACGGTCCGACCGCCTCGGGGAACGTCTCGGCGTGCTCGGGTCGCACGGCGAACTTCACGACGATGAGGATCATGGGGGTCCTTTCGGAGGAGGTGGGTCCGGATCGACCCTAGGTCGCGTCGGCGAGGTCCGCAGCCTGCGCGCTCCGGGGGTGCGGTGAGACAGTGGTCGAGTGCGCGCTGCCCTCGTCCTGCTCTCGTTGCTCGCGCTCGCGGGTGCCTGCACGACGGCGCCCGGCGACGACGACCGCCCGAGCGGAGGTACCTTGGGTGGCTCGCTGCCCACCCTCGCGCCGCCTCCCGAGGTCTGGCCCGCGGGGGAGTGGGACCGCGACGAGGCCGGCCGGTGGGACGAGCTCGACGCCGCCGCGGCATCGACCGGCAGCACCTGTGTCGCCGTGGTCGAGGACGGCACGCTCGTCCACCGGTGGACGGCGCCTGGCGCGACGGCGCGCACCGCTGGTCCGGTCTACTCGGTCACCAAGTCCGTCACGGCCCTGCTCGTCGGCATCGCCGTCGACGACGGGCTCCTCTCGCTCGACGACCGGGCGGCCGAGCACGTCCCGCAGTGGCGGGGCGGGCCGTCGGCCGACGTGACGGTCGAGCAGCTGCTGTCCATGACGTCGGGTCGGCGGTGGAGCTACGACGTCGACTACGGGCGGATGATCCGTCGCGAGCCCGACAAGACGGCGTTCTCGCTCGGTGTGGGGCAGGAGCACCCGCCCGGTGAGCACTGGGAGTACGACAACATGGCCGTCCAGGTGCTGGCGGCGGTCCTGTCCTCGGCGACGGGTGGAGACGTCGAGGGCTTCGCGCGGGAGCGACTGCTCGACCCGCTCGGGCTGCGTGACACGACGTGGGACCGCGACCCGTCGGGCGCCACCACCACGTACTCCGGCATCCGCTCGTCCTGCGACGACCTGGCGCGGATCGGCCTGCTCGTGGCCCGTGACGGCCGCTGGGACGGCGGACGGATCGTCTCGGCCGACCTGGTGCAGCGGCTGACGGGCACGTCCTCCAGCGACCTCAACGCCGCGTACGGCGGCCTTTGGTGGATCAACGCCGAGGGCCGGGTGCAGACGATCGAGCGGGCCGCCGGCTTCGGCGCCGACCGGCCGCCCACCACGGGCCGCCTGGCGCCGGACGTGCCGGCCGATGCCCGGTGGGCGATCGGCTACGGCAACCAGATCCTCGCCGTGGTGCCCTCGCGCGACGTCGTCGCGGTGCGCATCGGCGCCCGCCCGTCCTCGCCGGACGACCTCGGTGCAGCCGACCTCACGTCGCGGGTGCTGGCAGGTCTGGCGTGACCAGCCGGACGGGACTCAGTCCCGCAGCTCCTCGGGGACCTCGGGCTCCGCGGCCTGCGCCTCGGCGACCTGACGGTGCACGTCGTCCATGTCGAGGTCGCGCACGGCCTGGATCACCTGGTCCAGCGCGGGCGCCGGCAGGGCACCGGGCTGGCTGAAGACGAGGACGCCGTCGCGGAACGCCATGAGGGTGGGGATCGACGTGATGCCGGCGGCACCGGCGAGCTCCTGCTCGGCCTCGGTGTCGATCTTGCCGAACGTGACGTCCGGGTGCTGGTCGCTGGCGGCGTCGTAGACGGGAGCGAACTGGCGGCACGGGCCACACCAGGAGGCCCACCAGTCCACGAGGGTGATGCCGTCGGTCGTGACGGTCTCCTCGAAGCTCTTGGCGGTGAGGTCGACGGTCGGCATGGTGATCCTCTCGAAGGGTGCGGTACGTCGGTGTCAACAGCCGTGCCCGGGACGACATTCCCTGTGATCCTCGTCCTGTTGCGTCATGAACCTCCCGAAGGGTGCTCTCCCCACCTGTCGCCGCCAGCGGCGGACCAGAGAGGACCGTGGGGGACCAGTGAAGTACGACCGGCCGGTGTGGCAGCTCATGTACGAGTGCGCTGCCGCCATGCCCGATCCCTTCCGCTACGAGGACGTCCACCGCTGGTTCGCTCGTACCTACCCCGAGATCGGGCAGGCGACGATCCGCGCGCACCTGGTCGGCCTGTGCGAGGGGGGACGGCCCAAGCAGGCGCAGTTCGCGAGCCGGGCGCCGATCTTCCGCCGCGTGTCCCGGGGCATGTACGAGGTGATACCGGAGGGTGAGCGCAAGATCGACCCCGACCTGCCGGCCGACGGCGATCCGACGGGCGTGGCCCCGGGGCCGTCGGACGACACCTCGAGCGGGACGGACGATCCCGTGCACGACCGGTTCGTCGCCTCGGCCTTCGACGACGCGACCGTGGTGCGCGCCCCCCGCCCCGGGTCCGACGCGGAGCCTCCGGCCGACCGAGACACCGAGCCGGTCGGCCGAGCCGTCGGCTCGACCTTCGAGGACCTCATCGAGCGCTCAGGCCTGGCCGGTGAGCTGCAGGTGGTGCCCGACCCCACCGCCGAGTCGGCCGACGTGCTCCTGATCGCGAGCGACGGCGAGCGAGTCCTGGTGCCGGCGCCGTCACGCGAGATCTTCCGTTCCGAGGACTTCCAGTCCGCGCGTCTGCGGGCCCAGGCTCGCGGAGCGAGGTGGTACGTGCTGTCGGCCGAGCACGGGCTCCTGGACCCCGCGGAGTGGGTGTCGCCGGACTCACGGGCCCTCGGGGACCTGAGCCCGCAGTTCCGTCAGGTGTGGGCGGAGTGGGTGCTCGTCCGCCTCGAGTCGTTGGAGGGGGCGGTGGACGGACGACGGGTGCACGTCATCGCTCCGCACGCCTACGTCGGCCCCCTCGCGGCCGTGCTGCAGGACGCGGGCGCGGAGGTCAGCGTCGGTGGCCCGGAGCGCTCGGACGACCTGACCGCCGTCCGCGACCGTCCCCGCCCGCCGCTGGCGTCCCAGCCCGATCCGGTGCCGCAGCGAGCACGCGGCGGCTCCGACGCGATGCGTGTCCCCTCGACGACGGACGAGCCGGTTCGCGCGGAGCCGGTGCCGCTCGTGTCGGCAGCCGTCCCCGCCGACCAGGACGACCCACTGCTCGACGACGACGAGGTCTCCGTCGTCGTGCGGCACCTGGGCGACGGCGCCGGCGCCGTGGCGCCCGACCGCCTCGACGCCATCCAGGAGGTGCCGGGTCTCTTCGCCTGGCACGTCGACGCGGACGGGGCGCGGATGTTGAACCGCAGCCTCATGCTCCCGGTCGGTGCCGGCGTCCTGCACGTGGGACACGCGGGCGCGCTCGGGCGCTGGCCCGACGCGGTCCACAGCCTGCGGCACCTGGTCCAGGACGTCCAGCTGCAGGGGCGGTCGCGGAGCTCGATGTTCCGTGCCGGTCTGGCGATCGTCCTGAGCGAGCCCCTGGCGATGAGCTCGCTCGACGACCCGGCCCTCACCGACTGGATGCGTCGGCACCTGCGTGTGGTCACGTGGCCCACGGCCGAGCGCGACAGCATCCACGCCCTCGCGCACCGGGTGGTCGCCGCGCTCGAGCCGCCGCTCAACGTCGACCACCTGCGAGCGGGTGAGATGAGGCGCCGCCTCGCCGAGCTGCGCCGCCGGCACGGCTGAGTCAGTCGCGCGGGGTCCACGTCCGACCGTCGTCGAGCCGCCGAACACTACCTCTCGGTAGGGGTGCTGCTCGCGCAAACATGAGGATACCCTCATGAGATGGACGACACGATCTTCGACTACGAGACCACGGACGTCGCGGCCGGTCGCGCCCGCTTCCCGCGCCGACCCCTGCGCGCCACCACGGCCCACGACCGTCTCGACCTCGGCACGCGGGTGCGCCGCGACGCGACGGACTTCGCCTGCCACGCCTGGGACGAGTCCGGCCGACTCTGAGCACCGCCCCCGTCGAGGGGCCCCGGACGTGACACGGCCCCGCCGAGCCTTCGCTCGACGGGGCCGTGATGCGCCGTGATCAGTCCAGCGGGCGGATGTTGGCCGCCTGCAGACCCTTCTGGCCCTGCTCGACGTCGAACTCGACCTTCTGGTTCTCGTTGAGCGAGCGGTAGCCGCTCGTCTGGATCGCGCTGAAGTGTGCGAACACGTCCTCGCTGCCGTCGTCGGGGGCGATGAAGCCGAAGCCCTTGTCGGCGTTGAACCACTTGACCGTTCCTGTTGCCATTCTTCAACTACTCCTTCGGGTGCGTCCGCGACCGTCGCGGGCGCGTCGTCCGTCGTCTCACCCGCTGGGAGCAGCCCAGGGCACGAGGACCCCGAGGTGCCGGCACGGCCGGATCCAACGACAACGCATCCAGCCTAGGTCACGGAGCAGGGCGCGGCGAGGGTCCGTGTCGGCGCGTCGGTCAGCGGGGATTGCCGTACAGCGCGACGGCGTAGTAGCGGTCGTCGGCGTCCCGATAGGCGCCGATGCCGACGTAGCGGTGCCCTGACCCGATCTGGTTGCGCTGGTGGCCGGAGGAGCGGACCCAGGCGTTGACGGTGGCGGTGCCGGTCGGGTAGTTGCGCGCCAGGTTCTCGCCGATGCCGTCGAGGTTGCAGCGCTTCATGATCGTCGTGAGCTGCGACGAGGGCCGGTGCTGGAGGCTCTTCTTCTGGGTGGCCAGGTACTTCGCCCACGAGTTGGCGTAGGTGTCGAGGCAGGTCTGGAGCTTCAGGGCGACCCGGCCGTTGTCGGCGCGCACGGCGTTGGTGCGGTCGAGGACCTGCTTCTGGTAGGTCGGTGACCCGATGTACGCGTGGGCCGCGACGGTGGTGACGGCGAGCAGGACGGCCGTGAGGCCGCCCACGAGCAACGTGCGCATGCAAGGTTCCTGTCGGTCATGCCCCTGGAGACGGCGCGTCCGGCCGCACCCGCGCCACTCTGCCAGGTCCTTCGGACGCGTGTGCCCCTGTCTCACGGAGTGGCCCGAAAGAACTAGTTCGTTAGTACTAGGCGTCTCGAAAGTCAAGACTGCCGTTGCTCTCAGCAACCGCTTAGGTTGGTCGGCATCGTGCCTCGCCCGACCCATCCGGTCGGCGGGGCCTGTGGGCGGTCGATCGACTGCCCTCACCACACCATGTCCTAGGGGGGACCACGTGAAGCGTGTCACGTCAGGCATTCTGGGCCTCGGACTCGCGGCATCGCTCGGACTCACGTTCGCGGCGCCGACGAATGCGGCCCAAGCACCACCGACGGGGGGAGCGGACCGGATCCAGAAGGATCACGACCTGCCCAACCCCATCGAGGACAAGCGCCGCGAGCTGCGTGAGCAGGCCGTCAAGGCCGTGATCAACGGCGACGCCGAGCCCGTGGAGAAGAACGGCAGCACGGTCGTCAAGGTCGGCAAGGCCGCCAGCCCGGCCGACGCGGCCGCCATGAGGAACAAGAAGGCCTCGGCCAGGACCAAGGCGAAGGCGGCGAAGGGCAAGCAGAAGGACCAGTACGTCGAGCTCTCCCAGGAGCGCGCCGACAAGGTCTTCGTCATCCTCGCCGAGTTCGGCGACGAGCGTCACCCCGACTACCCCGACGGCGACACGGACCCGGACACCGCTGGTCCGGAGAAGTTCGACGGCCCCCTGCACAACCAGATCGAGGAGCCGGACCGCACGAAGGACAACTCGTCGGTCTGGCAGGAGGACTACGACCGCAAGCACTACCAGGACCTCTACTTCAAGACCGGGAAGAACGTCGAGTCGGTCAAGACGTACTACGAGAAGCAGTCCTCGGGTCGCTACACGGTCGACGGGACCGTCTCGGACTGGGTGAAGGTGAAGTACAACACCGCTCGCTACGGTCGCGACGACGCCTCGACGTGGAACCTCATCCAGGACGCGACGACCCAGTGGGTCGCCGACCAGAAGAAGGCCGGCAAGACCGCCGCGCAGATCAAGAAGCAGCTGGCGCAGTACGACGTCTACGACCGCTACGACTTCGACGGCGACGGCGACTTCAACGAGCCCGACGGCTACATCGACCACTTCCAGATCGTGCACGCGGGTGCAGGCGAGGAGGACGGCGACTCCACGCACGGCGAGGACGCGATCTGGTCGCACCGTTGGTACGCGTTCCTCACCGACCAGGGCGTCACCGGCCCGTCGCAGAACCAGCTCGGTGGAACCCAGATCGCCGACACCGGCCTCTGGATCGGTGACTACACCGTCCAGCCCGAGAACGGCGGGCTCTCGGTCTTCGTCCACGAGTACGGCCACGACCTGGGCCTGCCGGACGCCTACAGCACGGCCGGCGGCGACAACAGCAACGAGTTCTGGACGCTCATGGCTCAGTCCCGGCTCAACGCCAAGGGTGAGGCCCTCGGCGAGCGTGCCGGTGACCTCGGTGCGTGGGAGAAGCTGCAGCTCGGCTGGCTCGACCACGAGGTGATCGCCACCAAGGAGAAGCGCACGCTGGAGCTCGGGCCGCAGGAGTACAACTCGGCGAAGCCTCAGGGTGCCGTGGTGGTCCTGCCCAAGAAGGAGGTCACGCGCGAGCTCGGCGCACCGGCCTCGGGCTCGAAGCAGTTCTACTCCGGTTCCGGCGACGACCTGGCGAACGCGATGAGCACGGAGGTCTCCATCCCCGCCGGCAGCAGCAGTGCCGCGCTGAAGGCGAAGGTGCGCTACGAGATCGAGGAGGGCTACGACTACGCCTACGTGCAGGCCTCCACCGACGGTGGCTCCACCTGGACGGCCCTCGACGGCACCATCGGTGGGGCCCCGATCGGGGACGACACCTCCGGACGTCCCGGGATCGACGGGAAGCAGGAGAGCTGGGCCGACCTCGTCGTCCCGCTCGACGCCTACGTCGGCAAGACCGTGCAGCTGCGCGTGTTCTACAAGACGGACGGCGGCCTGGCGCTGCCCGGCCTGTTCGTCGACGACGTGTCGGTCACGGCCGGTGGCACCGAGCTGCTGAGCGACGACGCCGAGGACGGCGGCGAGGCCTGGACGTTCGACGGCTTCTCGATCGTGGGCGCCTCCACGACCGACGAGTACGACAACTACTACGTCATGGGCCACCGGTCGTACGTCTCGTACGACCGGTACCTCAAGACGGGGCCGTACAACTTCGGCTTCGCCACGACGAAGCCCGACTGGGTGGAGCACTACGCCTACCAGACGGGTCTGCTGATCTCGTACTGGGACACGTCGCAGGCCGACAACAACACCATCACCCACCCGGGTGAGGGGCGGAACCTGCCGATCGACGCGCGACCGCGCCCGATCACCGACATGTCCACCGGCAAGCCGTGGCGCGCCCGCGTCCAGGTCTACGACGCGCCGTTCTCGACGCGCAAGGCCGACTCCATGACCCTGCACACGAACGGCAAGCCCAGCTACATCCGTGGCCAGGCGGCGGCACCGCTGTTCGACGACACCAAGAAGTACTTCTACGAGGAGGCTCCGCAGCACGGCGTCAAGCTGCCGGCTGCTGGTGTCAAGGTGCGGGTGCTGTCCGAGAAGGGCACGTCCATGAAGGTCCGGTTCAACTGACGCGGCGCGTCAGCTGAGAGGTCGGAGCTTCCCCTGATCGGAAGGGGCGCGTACCAGGGGGGTGCGCGCCCCTTCCTCATGTCCGCAGGCGGTTGGGTCCTGCCTCCCGGGGATCACCTGGACCGCAGGACATCGTCCACGGCGCCGGGCGCTCCGCCGAACTCGTCGGCGACCTCTCCGGCGACCTCCTCGGGGTCGCCGGCCGGGTGGCCGTCCTCGTCGAGTCCGGCGTCGGCGTCGCGCAGGGCACGATGCGCGGTGGAGAGGACCAGGGCCGCGGCGAGCACGGCCACGGCGGCCACTGCGAACGGCACGTGCACCGAGGTGGCCGCGACGAGTCGGCCTGCGGCGAAGGGAGCGAGACCGCCGCCGATGAAGCGGACGAAGCCGTAGGCGGCGGAGGCCACCGGCCGCTCGACCGGCGAGATCGTCATGACGGCCTGCGTCATCAGGGTGTTGTTGATGCCGATGAAGATGCCCGCCGCCACCACGCAGCCGACCATGAGTCTCTGGTCGGTGGGGTCGACCGCCATCAGGGCCAGGTCGACCGCGAACAGCGTGAACGCCACGTAGAGCGAGACGGACGTGCCGAGGTGGCGCTGCAGCCACGGCGCCCCGACCACCGAGAAGAAGGCCACCAGCACGCCCCAGGCGAAGAACACCCATCCGAGCTGGGTGATCGAGAGTGCCATCGGGAAGGGGGCGTACCCGAGCATCGTGAAGAAGCCCCAGTTGTAGAGCAGGGCCGCGACGCTCATCGTGGCCAGCCCGCGGTGACGCAACGCCCTCAGCGGGGCCGATAGAGGTGTCGTGTGGTCGGGCCTGGGGGTGGAGGGCAGGAGCACGACGGTCGCGACGAGGGCGATCGACATGAGGACGGCCACGCCGTAGAACGGACCGCGCCAGCTGATGTTGCCGAGCGTCCCGCCGACGAGGGGGCCCGCGGCGATGCCGAGACCGAGCGCCGCCTCGTACAGGATGATCGCGCCGGCGAACCCACCCCGGGCACTCGAGACGATCGCGGCGAGCGACGTCGCGATGAAGAGCGCGTTGCCCAGGCCCCAACCGGCGCGGAAGGCGACGATGCCCTCGATGCTGCCGCTGGACCCCGCGAGGGCGGCGAACACGACGATGATGGCCAGGCCGACGACGAGCGTCCGCTTGGCGCCGAAGCGGCTCGACACGGCGTTCGTGACGAGCATGGCGACGGCGGTCACGACGAGGTAGCTGGTGAACAGGAGCGTCACCTGGCTCTCCGTGGCGTCGAGCTGCTCCTTGAGCGCGGGCAGGATGGGGTCCACCAGGCCGATCCCCATGAAGGAGATCACGCAGGCGAAGGCGACGGCGTACACGGCCTTCGGCTGGCCGAGCAGGCTCGATCGGGCTCCGTCGTGTCCGCTGGTGTCGGTGGCGCGGTCAGTGGGGCTGTTCATGGTCCTCCTGGGTGAGCTCGACGATCGCGTCGACGGCGGCATCGAGCGCCGCGAGCTGGTCGGGTGGGAGACGGGCGACCCGGGCGGCGACGATCGCGTCCTGCTGTCGACGGCGCTCCGCCAGGGCGTCACGCCCGGCGTCGGTGACCGCCACGAGCGTCGCTCGGCGGTCGCTGGGGTCGGACGTGCGGCTGACGAGGCCCGAGGCCTCGAGACGCTGGACGAGCCCGGTCATCGCCGGCTGGCCGACGGCCTCGAGCCGGGTCAGGTCCGAGATGCGGGACGGTCCGCGCCGTTCGAGCGCGGAGAGCGTCCCGGCGGCCGTGCGGCTGAGGCGGTGGGAGGCGGTCTCGCGGGAGACCACCGAGACCAGCTCGCGCAGGGCCTGGGCCAGTCGCGTGACATCCGGTTGCGTCATGCAACCAAATGTATCAGGGCCTGATATTCATCGGTCGCGGGAGGTCATCGCCGCGACACGCGTCCGGCGAGCAGGCCGACGAGCACCACAGCGAGGGTCCACAGGACCCCGGCGAGCGGCAGGGCCAGCACCAGCAGCAGGCACCCTGCGGCCCCGAGCCGCGCCAGCATCCGCAGGGCTGCGCGGCGTCGACGGCCGGGCGCTCCGGCCGGGAGCCCGTGACCGTCCAGGGTGAGGGCCGAGGCGTTGGTGAGCGCGTAGTAGACGAGCACGCACCCGCTCGAGGCGGCGACGGCCTCGACCGCACCGACGAACGGCAGCGCCGCCACGACGACGAGGCTCACCGCGACCTGGGCCGAGGCAGGGACGCCACGGGAGGACTCGCGCGCCAGACGCGCCGGTAGGTGGCGGTCGCGGGACATCGCGAGCACGGTCCGACTGACCCCGCCCAGCAGGGAGAGCAGGGCCCCGCCCGCGGCCACCACGGCGGTCGCGGCCACGACGGTGGAGAGCGCAGGATGGCCGAGCGTGTCGACGGCGTCGGCGAGGGCACGGTCGCTCGCGGAGGCGACGTCGGCGGGCAGCGTGCGCGAGACGGCCAGGGCGACGAGCAGGTAGAGCGCCGTGACCAGGACGAACGAGACCGCCACGGCGCGCGGGATGGTGCGCTCGGGGTCGCGGACCTCCTCGCCGAGGGTGGCCAGCCGGGCGTAGCCGGCGAAGGCGAAGAACAGCAGGGCGGCGGCCTGGACCACGTCGAGCCCGTCGGTGGGCGGGGCCGGCGCGACGACGGCGCCTCGTTCGAGGAGCAGCAGGACCGAGCCGCCGACCACGATCACGACCAGCGCCGCCGAGGCGGTCAGCGCGTCGGCGGACCGCCGGGCGCCGGCGAGGTCGACGAGCGTGAGGATCACGACGGCGAGGATCGCCGCCGACGTGGCGTGACCGGGCCAGAGGTGCGCGCCGACTGCCAGCGCCATGGCCGCGCACGAGGCGGTCTTGCCGACCACGAAGACCCAGCCGGCCAGGTGGCCCCAGGTGGGGCCGAGGCGCTCACGGGCGAACACGTAGGTGCCGCCGGCGGCGGGCATGCGCCGAGCCAGCCTGGCCGACGCGGTGGCGTTGAGCCCGGCGACCATCGCCGCGAGCAGCACGGCCGGCACGGCGGCGGCGCCCGCGCGCCCCACGACGGGTCCGACGGCCACGAAGATGCCGGCGCCCAGCATGGAGCCGGCGCCGAGGCCGGTCGCCCGGACAGGGCCGAGGACCCGCGCCAGCGCCACGGCTCAGACGTCGTAGTCGACGACGAGCGGCGCGTGGTCGGAGAACCGCTCCGCGTACGTGGGGGCCCGGTCGACCCGGGCGGCGACCGCGGTGGCGGCCAGCTCGGGCGTGGCCAGCTGGTAGTCGATGCGCCAGCCGGTGTCGTTGTCGAAGGCCTGGCCCCGCCACGACCACCAGGTGTACGGGCCGTCCACGTCGCCGGCGTGGGCGCGCGCCACGTCGACCCACCCGAGGTCGTCACGGACGCGGTCCAGGTAGGCGCGCTCCTCGGGCAGGAAGCCGGCCTTCTTGAGGTTGCCGCGCCAGTTCTTGATGTCCCGCTCCGTGTGCCCGACGTTGAAGTCGCCCGTCACGACCGCGTGGTCGGCGTGCTCGCGCAGCTCGGCGAGGCGCACCAGCAGCTGGTCGAGGAAGCGGTACTTGTCGTCCTGGCTCGGGGTGCCCACGCCACCGGAGTGCACGTAGGCCGAGACCACGGTGAGCAGGCTGCCGTCGTCGAGGACCACGTCGGACTCGATCCAGCGTCCGGCGTCGTCGAAGGACGGGTCGCCGTGCCCCACGCGGTGCGCCTTCGGCTCGGTGCGGCTGAGCACGGCCACGCCGGCGCGGCCCTTCGCGGCAGCCTCGGCGTGCACGACGTGGAAGCCGCTGTCGGCCATCAGGTCGTGGACGAGGGCGTCGGGCGCGCGGACCTCCTGCAGCGTGACGACGTCGGCCTCGACGGCGTCGAGCCAGGGACCCATGCCCCGGCGGAGAGCGGCACGGATGCCGTTGACGTTGACGGTGGCGATGCGGAGCACGCGAGCCACCCTACGAGTGGCCTCCGACGTCGGCGGAAGCCGGTGGAGTGCCGGTGCCGACGGGTGCGGTGGGCTCGTGCGGGGCGTCGACGGCGTCGATGATCCAGGCCAGCTCCCACGCACGCTCGTGCCACGCGGCGTAGCGTCCGCTCACCCCGCCGTGACCGGCGTGCATCTCGGTCTTGAGCAGGGGCGGCGTGCTGCCGGTGGAGAGCTCGCGCAGCCGCGCCACCCACTTGGCCGGCTCGACGTAGAGCACGCGGGTGTCGTTGAGGCTCGTGACCGCGAGGACCGGGGGATAGTCGGCGGCGCGCACGTTCTCGTAGGGCGAGTAGGACTTCATGTACGCGTACACGTCGGGGTCGTGCAGGGGATTGCCCCACTCGTCCCACTCGATCACGGTCAGCGGCAGGCTGGGGTCGAGGATGGTGGTGAGGGCGTCGACGAACGGCACCTCCGCGACGACCGCACCGAACGCGTCGGGTGCGAGGTTGAGCGCGGCGCCGACGAGCAGGCCACCGGCGCTGCCTCCTTCGGCCACGAGACGCTCGGCGCTGGTCCACCCCTCGGTCACGAGGTGGCGCGCCGCGGCGACGAAGTCGGAGAACGTGTTCTTCTTGTGCACCAGCTTGCCCTGGTCGTACCAGGCGCGGCCGAGCTCGCCGCCCCCGCGCACGTGCGCGATGGCGAAGACGAAGCCACGGTCGAGCAGCGACAGACGAGGGATCGACAGCCCCGGATCCATGCTGATCTCGTACGAGCCGTAGCCGTAGAGGAGGGCGGGCGCCGACCCGTCGCGAGGGGTGTCGGCCCGGGCCACGAGCGAGATCGGCACGCGCGTGCCGTCGTCGGCGACGGCCCAGGTGCGGTGCTGCACGTAGTCGGCCGGGTCGTAGCCCCCGAGGACGGTCTGCTGCTTGCGGACCACGAGCTCCCCGGTGTCGACCACGTAGTCGAGCACCGTGCTGGGGGTGACCAACGAGCCCATGCCCAACCGGATCACGGGCTGGTCCCACTCGGCGTTCCCGCCGACGCCGGCGGTGAACAGCTCCTCGCCGAAGTCGATCTCGGTGAGCTCCCCGACGCCGTCGGCACCGAGGGGGGCGACCGCCACGCGCGTCATGGCGGCGCGTCGGTAGGAGAGCACGAGGGTCTTCGCGAACACGTCGACCGCCTCGAGCCGGGTCCCCGGCGTGTGGGGGACGACCACGTCGGGCCGGCTCGTCGGGGCGTCGACGGGCACGGAGCCCAGCTCGAAGTCCTCGGCGTCGTCGTTGTGCAGCACGAGGAAGACGTCGTGGTCGCCCAGCACCGCGTGCTCGAGGGAGTACTCGACGCCGTCGCGGCGGGGGATCACCACGCGGAACTCGCCCGTGGGGTCGTCGGCCTCGAGCACGAGCACCTCGCTCGTGATCTTCGACGAGGCACCGATGACCAGGTAGCGCTCGGACTGCGTGCGTCCGACGCCGGTGAAGAACCGCTCGTCGGTCTCCTCGTGCACGAGCACGTCGGAGGCGTCGGTGCCGAGCCGGTGCCGCCACACCCGGTGGGGGCGCCACGCGTCGTCCACGGTCGTGTAGAAGAGGTGGCTCCCGTCGGCCGACCAGGTGACCCCGCCGCTCGTCCCGGGGATCTCGTCGGGCAGGACCTCACCGGTGCGCAGGTCCTTGACGCGGATCGTGTAGCGCTCGTCGCCGACCACGTCGACCGACCACGCGAGGAGGTTCTCGTCGTCGCTGAGCGAGAACCCGCCGAGGGAGAAGAACTCGTGCCCCTCCGCCTCGACGTTGGAGTCGAGCAGGACCTCCTCGCCCGGGACGGGGACCCCGGGGACCAGGACCGGCGGGTCCCAGTCGTCGGGGGACTCCACCCGGGTGCGGCAGCGGATCGCGTACTGGCTGCCCTCGGAGGTGCGTGAGTAGTACCACCACTGACCGTGCCGCACGGGCACCGAGAGGTCGGTCTCGAGGGTGCGGGTGCGGATCTCCTCGAACAGCCGCGCGCGCAGGTCGGCGAGGTGGGCCGTGCGAGCCTCGGCGTAGTCGTTCTCGGCCTCGAGGTGCGCGATCGTGCGCGGATCGTCCTTGTCGCGCAACCACTCGTAGTCGTCCTCGACGGAGTCGCCGTGGTGGCTGCGGGTGATCGGGTGCTTCGCGGCGACCGGGGGATGGGACGAGGAGGTCATGCGGTGACGCTATCGCCCGGTTCCACGGGAGGCACGGAGACGTGGTCGGGCAGGTCCGCCGCGACCTCCGCGTCCGCGAGCTCGTCGGGGCGACGCGGGCGGGTCGGCCCCTCGTGCCCGGGGGAGAGGTCGGGATCGTCGGCCGCGAAGGTGTGCACCGGCCCCGGTCCGGTGAGCCGGGTCTCGAACCGGACGGTGACCCGGCCCAGCCCGCCACCCCAGACCCATCCGTCGCCGTGGGTGCGGTGGTGGACGTCGTTGCCGGGGCTCCAGCTGACCGGTGGAGGCGGCGCGACGTCGGCGGCGTCGGGCTGCTCGGAGGGAGGGAGGTCGATCGGCTCGTCCTCCTCGAAGAGGTCGTCCTGCACCCAGTCGGCGAGGCCACTGATGCCGACGCCGACGAGCCGCAGCCCGCCGGAGAGGTCGGTGCTGGCGAGCAGTGCCAGTGCGCTGCGGGCCAGCAGGCCGGGGGAGTCGGTGGGCCCGGGAAGCGTCGTGGACCGGGTGTGGGTCTCGAAGTCGTGGTAGCGGATCTTGAGGGTGACGGTGCGCCCCGACAGGTGTCCGCGGCGGAGGCGGTCGGCCACGCGACGGGCCATCGTCTCGACGACACGTTCCAGCCGGGCGCGATCGGTGACGTCGTCGGGGAAGGTGTCCTCCACGCTGATCGACTTGGCCTCCCGCTCGGCCACCACGGGGCGGTCGTCGTCGGCCCACGAGAGTCGTGCGAGCGAGCGCCCCGAGGCCGAGCCGAGCAGACGGACCAGCTCGTCCTCGTCGCGCGACCGGAGCTCGTCGACCGTGGAGACGCCGGTGCGCCGCAGCCGCTCGGCGGTGGCCGGTCCGACGCCGGGGATGGCGGTGACCTGCATGGGTCCCAGCAGCTCCAGCTCGGTCCCCGGCGCCACGACGAAGAGGCCGTCGGGCTTGCGGATCTCGCTCGCGATCTTGGCCATCAGCTTCGAGGAGGCGACGCCCACCGAGGCGGTGAGCCCGTGCGTGAGGTCCTCGATGTCGGCCCGGAGCGCCTCGACCCGGGCGAGCAGGGCGTCGGGGTCGGGGTCGTGGTCGGGCCCGGCGGCGAGGTCGACGAAGGCCTCGTCGAGCGACAGCGGCTCGACGAGGGGCGACTCCTGCCGTAGGCGGGCCATGACGAGGGCGCTCGCCTCGCGGTAGGCGTCGAAGCGGCCGCTGAGGAAGGCTGCGTGCGGACAGCGCGACCGGGCCTCGGCCATGCGCATCGCCGACCGCACGCCGTGCACGCGCGCCTCGTAGGAGGCGGTCGAGACGACGCCCCGGTGCCCGATCCCGCCCACGATGACCGGCTTGCCGCGCAGCGACGGCTTGTCGCGCTGCTCCACCGAGGCGAAGAACGCGTCGAGGTCGAGGTGGAGCACCGAGGCCGTGGACCGCATCGGCCCATTGTGCGTGCCTTCGCCGACGGTCCGCGCGTCCACAGCCCGCGGCCCCGCCGGCGGCGGCTGTCCACAGGTCCGCCGCAGGCTCTGTCGGGCCGCGCGACGGAGCGTGAGTGTGGAGACATGACGACTGCACCCGTGTTCACGGCCCACGACGTGGGCGACCTGTTCAACCTGCTGCCGACCGTGTTCGGCTTCATGCCCGAGGAGTCGATCTGCGCGATCGCCACGTCCGGGCCACGCGAGCGGTTCGGCTTCCGCATGCGCGTCGACCTGCCCCACGACGCGGAGCACGTCCCCCAGCTGGCCCGCTTCGTGGCGGGCCACCTGCGCAACAACGGTGCCGAGGGCGCCATCGTGCTCGTCGTCTCGGGTCGACGCGAGGCCGCCGGCGAGGCGGCGTGGGCGGTCGAGCGGGCTCTCGGGACGGTTCGCCCCGTCGTCACGGCCTGGACCGACACGCAGCGGTACTGGACGACCTTCGACGACGATCCGAGGGAGGGGACCCCTCTGGAGCTGAGCGACCACCACCCGGGTGTCGTCAGTGCCGTCGTCGCGGGTCAGGAGATCCTTCCGGACCGGGCCACGCTGGAGCGGCGGTGGCTTCCCGCCGACGGGCCGCGGTGCGGTTGGCTGGCCTCGCAGGTGCTGGAGGTGGAACGCGACATCGTCCGGCAGTCGTGGACGCGCTCCGGGGCGCAAGTCGGCGACGCCGGCATCGACGAGGTCCTCCAGGTCGTCGGCCTCCTCGAGGACGGTGCGCGACCCGACGACCTGGCCCTCCTGCGCTCCTGCGTCTGGCTCACCCACCACGCGGTGCGCGACCGGCTCTGGCCGCTGTACTCCCGGGACGAGGCGGAACGGGTCCTGCCGGCGTGGCGCGAGCTCGCCCGCCAGGCGCCGTCGGCGTACGCCGCGGTCCCGTACACGGTGGCCGCCTACCTCGCCTACCTGGTGGGCGACGGCGCCCAGGCCATGATGGGCCTCGAGCACGCGCGCGCCGCCGACCCCTGCTTCGACATGGCCGAGAGCCTCCAGCGCGCCCTCGTCGCGGGCCTGCACCCGGACCGGTTGCACCACCTGGTGAGCGGTGCGGCCCTGGCCGAGCTGGCCGAGACGACACGTCCGCGGCCCGACGCGACCTGACCGTCGACCTCGCGACACCGGGACGGACACGTCCGCCTGGAGAGGCGTGCGTTCGGTGAGGCGCGCGACCTCCGCGACCCCTAGGGTTGCCCCATGGGGCAGGACGTCGACGACAGGTCCTTCACGCGCGAGGACCGGACCCGCTATCGAGCGAAGGTCCGTCGATGTCTCGACGTCTTCGCGCGCATGCTCTCCGAGCGAGACTTCTCGGTGGGGGAGCCGCAGATCGGTGTGGAGATCGAGTTCAACCTCGTCGACGAGGTGGGCGATCCCGCGATGAAGAACGCCGAGGCGCTCGAGGCGATCGCCGACGAGGCGTTCCAGACCGAGCTCGGGCTGTTCAACATCGAGATCAACGTCCCGCCGCAGCCGGCGAGCGGCGCGGGCTTCCGGACGCTGGAGGACACGGTCCGCCGTGACCTCAACGAGGCGCAGTCGAAGGCGGAGCGAGCGGGGGCGGGGCTGCTGATGGTGGGCGTGCTGCCCACGCTGCGCGAGCAGCACCTCGGCGCCGACTCGCTCTCGCCCAACCCGCGCTACCACCTGTTGTCGGACCAGATCCTGTCGGCGCGCGGCGAGGACATCGAGATCGTCATCGACGGTGTCGACCGGCTCGCCACGACGGCCGACACGATCATCCCCGAGGCCGCGTGCACAAGCACCCAGCTGCACCTGCAGGTCGAGCCCGACGAGTTCGCGGCGACCTGGAACGCAGCCCAGGCCGTTGCCGGGGTCCAGGTCGCGGTGGGCGCCAACTCGCCGTTCCTGCTCGGCCGTCAGCTGTGGCACGAGACGCGCATCCCGCTCTTCGAGCAGGCCACCGACACCCGCAGCGAGGAGCTCAAGACCCAGGGCGTCCGCCCCCGCGTGTTCTTCGGGGAGCGCTGGATCACCTCGGTGTTCGACCTGTTCGAGGAGAACGTGCGCTTCTTCCCGGCGCTGCTGCCGATCGTGGAGGACGAGGACCCGCTCGCGGAGCTCGAGGCGGGGCGCGTGCCGTCGCTGGCCGAGCTTCGGCTGCACAACGGCACCGTCTACCGGTGGAACCGGCCGATCTACGACGTGGCCGACGGACGTCCGCACCTGAGGGTCGAGAACCGGCTGCTGCCGGCCGGGCCGACCGTGGTCGACACCCTCGCGAACGCGGCGCTCTTCTACGGCCTGGTGCACGTGATGCGCCAGAGCGAGCGCCCGGTCTGGTCGCAGCTGTCGTTCAAGGCCGCCGAGGACAACTTCCACCAGGCGGCCCGGGTCGGCATCGAGACGGACCAGTACTGGCCGTCGGTCGGCACCGTGTCGGCGCGCGAGCTGGTGCTGCGCCACCTGCTGCCCCTGGCCCACGAGGGCCTCGCTCAGATGGGCGTCGACGAGCCGGTGGCCGGACGCCTGCTCGACGTCATCGAGCAGCGCTGCATCCGAGGCGTCAACGGGGCGACCTGGCTCATCGGCAGCTTCGAGCGCGAGCTCACGCGCGGCGGTGATCGGGTGAAGGCGCTGCAGGCCGTCACGCGGCGCTACGCCGAGCTCATGCACGCGAACGAGCCGGTCCACAGCTGGCCGACGGACTGAGTCCGGAGGGGTCGGGCGCCGGCATCCGTGGGGCGTGCGCCCCCGTCGGTGGGGGCTTGGGCGTGCGTGGCAGACTGGACCACGCAGAGGTTGACCGCAGGCCTCTTTGTTGCGCCCTCATACCGGTCAAGGAGGAGATTTGTTCGTGAGTTCCGTGCCCGGAGCGCGACCCCGTGTCGCACGTTCGGCCGCGCGAGTGGACTCGCCGAGCAGGTCTTGCCCCACGACCCGGCGCGAGCAGTACCGCCCAGCCCACCCGCGAGATCAGAAGAGCCCGTGACGAAGACTTCCAAGAAGCCCGCAGCCTCCTCGACCGCGAAGAAGGCTCCCGCCAAGAAGGCCCCGGCCAGCAAGGCCGCGCCCTCCACGCAGGCGAAGAAGGCGCCCGCCAAGAAGGCTCCGGCCAAGAAGACCGCCGCCAAGAAGACGGCCGAGAAGCCGGTCGACATCGCCGACGTCCTCGAGGTGCCCGCCGCAGGCGAGGCCGCCAAGGTCGACGCCCAGGGCAAGAAGATCCTGCCGGACATCCCCGACGAGGAGTTCGTCAAGGATCTCAAGAACGACCCGACGCTGAAGGAGGACGAGGAGTCCAGCTTCACGCTGTCGGCGGCCGACGAGTCCGACGAGCCCGTCCAGCAGGTCATGGTCGCCGGCGCCACGGCCGACCCGGTCAAGGACTACCTCAAGCAGATCGGCAAGGTCTCGCTGCTCACCGCCGGTGAGGAGGTCGAGCTCGCCAAGCGCATCGAGGCCGGCCTGTTCGCCGAGGAGAAGCTCGCCAAGGGCGGTCGCATCTCCGAGAAGGTCCGTGAGGAGCTCGACTGGATCGTCGTCGACGGTCGCCGGGCCAAGAACCACCTGCTCGAGGCCAACCTGCGCCTCGTGGTCTCGCTGGCCAAGCGCTACACCGGCCGCGGCATGCTCTTCCTCGACCTGATCCAGGAGGGCAACCTCGGTCTCATCCGTGCGGTCGAGAAGTTCGACTACACCAAGGGCTTCAAGTTCTCGACCTACGCCACCTGGTGGATCCGTCAGGCCATCACGCGCGCCATGGCCGACCAGGCCCGCACCATCCGCATCCCGGTGCACATGGTCGAGGTCATCAACAAGCTGGCTCGCGTGCAGCGCCAGATGCTCCAGGACCTGGGTCGCGAGCCCACCCCTGAGGAGCTGGCGCTCGAGCTGGACATGACGCCCGAGAAGGTCGTCGAGGTCCAGAAGTACGGCCGCGAGCCCATCAGCCTGCACACGCCCCTCGGCGAGGACGGCGACAGCGAGTTCGGCGACCTCATCGAGGACTCCGAGGCCATCGTCCCGGCCGACGCCGTGTCGTTCACGCTCCTGCAGGAGCAGCTGCACGCCGTCCTCGACACGCTCAGCGAGCGCGAGTCCGGCGTGGTCTCCATGCGCTTCGGCCTGACCGACGGCCAGCCGAAGACGCTCGACGAGATCGGCAAGGTCTACGGCGTCACGCGTGAGCGCATCCGCCAGATCGAGTCCAAGACGATGAGCAAGCTGCGCCACCCGTCCCGCTCGCAGGTCCTGCGCGACTACCTCGACTGAGTCGTGCCGCCCACGCGCTCGGATCTGACTGGAATCCCAGGAAGAATCGGAACGCGTGGGCGACGCGCCGGCACCGCGCGGCGCTCCTGGTCCAGATCAGTTCGAAGGCGGCGCCGAGACGGGCCTGGCCTACCGGGTCCACCGGCCTCGTCGCCGAGCGTGTGGCCATCGCGCCACACGGTGCGTGGGCGGGCAGCCTGTCGGCGGACTTCAGAGGGGCACCGCCAACCCTCCGCATCCCAGGCGCGTCAACCCTCGGCGTCGCAGGCGCGGCGTGCCTCCGACTCGAGCTGGTCGGTCGTGATCGCTCGAAGCGTCGCCGTGTCGGGCGACGGGTCAGCCATCACGTAGACGACACCCGGGCGCAGCTTCCCGGACCACCCCGGCGTGAGCCACACGGACATGGTCAACCGATCGTCACTCGACAGATCGATGAGGTAGCCGGCCCCGTCCTCGAGGTCGAGGTCGGGCTGAGGGCCCCACTCGCCTCCTGGCTCACCGAGCCTGATGGTCACCAACCCCGTCACGGGGCCGTCGTGGGTCGACAGGGCCTGGACCGGGTTCTCCTCCTCGTCGTCGAGTCCTTCGCGGTCGGAGACCACGCTCAACGTGTCGACGTCCGGTGCGCAGACGTACGAGACGATCTCGACCTCGTCGTCGGCCGTGAGGCGAACCCCGGTGATCCCGGCAGGCGGTGGGATGTAGCCGACGAGATTCCCGCATCCGGAGGAAGCAGCGGACACCGCCAACGCCAGGCCTGCCGCGAAAGTGGCTCTCACTGACGAATCGTCCCATGGCATCGAGCGACACGGCTCTTCCCGAGGTGTTGTCGACGTCGAGATCACCGAGGCCGGATCGTGACCATCTGCATCCCCCGCGACTCGTCGCGGGGGATGGTGCCTGTGGATGCGCCGCAGCGCTCGCCGTCCAGGCGTCGATACGCTTCGAGCGTGTCGGGAGCTGCCGAGAGCGCGGTGCGGCGATCGCTCCTGCGTGCGGAGATCTCGATCCCGCGTCTGTGGACCTACGCCCTGGTCCTGTACGTCCTGGCACTGATCGGCTGGGGACTCCTGCATCTCGCCGGGGTCGACACCCGCGGGTTCGACGGCCACCTCATCGGCGCCACGTTGATCGTGTGCATGGTCCTCGCAGCGACGAGGCTGTTGGTGCAGTTCCTCCTCGGCCTGACGGACCGCACGTGATCCTCGGGCCGACCGAGGTCGGGCAGCTCCGGACGTCGTCAGCGAAGCTCACGTTCCGCCGGGCGCGCCGGCGCCTCGCGTCCGACTGATCTCACCTGCGAGACCGCACGGTCGGACGGCTCCCACCCGGGTCCAGACATGACGACGGGCCGGGACGATCTCGAGGATCGTCCCGGCCCGTGTCGTGGTGCGTCGCGAGTGCCGATGCGCGGCTCAGCGCGGCGGGGGGACTTCCCCGCGTCGGTCGCGGCTGCGGCCGCTCAGGATCAGGGACACGATGAGACCCAGTGCCCCGACGGCGATGAGGATGTAGCCGACCATGGTGAGGTCGACCCCGTTGACGGCGTCCTGGACGGCGAACGCCAGGATGGCGCCTGCTGCCAGCAGGAAGAGCGAGCTGCCGATCTGCATGATGTCTCCTCGGTTCGACGTCGACCGTGGTGGCCGACTTCGCCGAGCGTGGCACGGACCGCCCCGGCCCGCACCTCGGCGCGCAGGACCTGGAAAGACGTCTTGCCCAGACGCGGGGTGACTCTGAGTTAGACTGTCGCGACCCACACGTCGATCTCGGGAGACACAGCGGTGCGTAGCTACGACCGAACGGGCCGACTCGTGCGTCGACTGGGGGTTGGCCTGCTCGGCTCGGCCGTCCTGGTCGGTGCCTTGAGCGCAGCCCCCACCTCCGCGGTGGAGACCCCCTCGCCCTCGCCGACCGCGGACGCGGCCGAGCCCACCAACGTCACGCCCGACCCGACCCCGGCACCCACCTCTGGCGACGTCAGCCCCCAGGCGGCGGAGACCACGGCCGCGCAGAGCCGCCCGTACGGCCCGGACTACGAGGTCAAGGTCGAGCCGAACTTCTCCCGGCCCAACGGCAGCTACATGAAGGCCAGCGACTACACGCTGCTCAACGACCTCGAGCGGCTGATCCGCGGCTCCTACGAGGACCCGAACACCGGCAAGCTGCGCTCGTCGGCCGTCCGCAGCGCCAACTACGTCTACATCTCGGTCTCGCGCATGGAGAACTCCAAGCGCGTCGGACGCGAGCTCATCAAGGCCGCGAAGGCCGGCGTCGACGTCTACATGATCCACGGCAAGGCCTCGCAGTCCAAGGAGTCGCGCGCGCTGCAGAAGAGCCTGACGTCGCTCAAGCACGGCCACTTCAAGATCTGCGCGAAGGGCAAGAGCCTCGCCTGTCTCTCCACCCTCAACGGCGCCATCATGCACTCGAAGGTGCTGCTGGTCGCCAACACCTTCGACCGCGACAAGAAGCAGGCGTGGGGCGCCTCCTGGTCCGGTTCGGCCAACCTCGGCGGGCCGAGCGGTGAGTACACCTTCAACAACGGGTGGACCACCTACAACGACAAGAAGATCTTCCTGCAGATGCGCGAGTTCTTCCAGGACATGTGGGCCGAGCGCAACATCGGCAAGACCTACAACTACGACTACCCGCGCTACATCGCCAAGAACTCGTCGCGCTACGGCTACAGCGGCGCCACGAGCGACGGCTACCGCACGGCGTTCGCGGTCAACGGGATGTTCTACTCCGAGCTCTCGAACACCACCTACTACCCGACGCCGATCTCGGCGTCGCCGGCCAACGGCCGCGACCCGGTGATCAACCTGCTCAACCGGGTCGTCCCCGACTCCACGTGCAAGATCCGCCTGCAGCACAACCGCTTCAAGTACCGCCGCATCGCGGTGGCGCAGAAGCTGACGCGGCTCACCGAGCGCGGCTGCCTCGTCGAGGCGATCTCGTTCCGCGACGAGATCAAGGCCAACCGGACGGCGCACTGCCAGCAGTACATCCGCATCTGCAAGCCGATCCTCGACGTGTTCCGCACCTCGGTCACGCGCATCCCGGCCGCCTACGCCAAGCCCCACGACAAGACGATGCTCGTCGAGGCGAAGCTGAAGTCGAACCCGTGGAACAAGGAGGAGCTGCTTCCCAACGGCGAGAACTTCTCCAAGTACCCCGACGGCACCTTCGTGCGCGTCGTCCAGGCCGGGTCCGCCGCCCTCACCGGGTCCAACCTGGTGGTGAGCGACGAGATCACGACCGAGACGACCGACCCGTCGGTCTACAAGGAGTACCTCGAGCACTGGTACGCCATCTGGCGCAGTTCCGGCGCTCGGAACTGGTCGTACTGACCAGCGCCCTCGTGGCACCACGAGAAAGGCCCCTCACCGCTCAGCGGTGAGGGGCCCTTCTCGTACGTTCGTGTTCGGTCAGACCTCGGGGTTCGAGGCCGCGGTGGGCTCGGATCCGAGGCGTCCGGTCTCGTCGTGGATCGACACGGCGACCTCACGCAGCTTGTCCTCGTGCTCACGGGCGTGGTGCGCGCAGAAGAGCAGCTCGGCACCGCCGGCCAGCTCGACGCGGACGTACGCCTGCGCACCGCAACGGTCACAGCGGTCGGTCGCGTTCAGACCGGGAAGCTCGGCGACTGCAGCCATCATGTTCTCTCTTCCTCAGCGTCGTCGTTCAGCGGGTACGTCTGACTCAACATCCAACCACGGGCTGTTGTTCCGCGCCGGAGTTGGTGACATACGACATAGATACTGCCGACCGTCGCCAAACCTGCGGAGGTGGGTCGGCGCGCCGCGTGTCAGACCGGTCACCGGGGACCTTCTGACTAGGCTGGCGAGGGGGTCGGCGATCGCCTGCACGCACGGTGTCCGACGCCGTCCGACCCGACGCGAAACCACCCGGTGGAGGCCACTGAGTTGTCGACCTACGACGCACGCAACCTGCTCGTCCTCGAAGGACTCGAGGCGGTCCGCAAGCGCCCCGGCATGTACATCGGCTCCACGGACACCCGTGGTCTCATGCACTGCCTGTGGGAGATCATCGACAACTCCGTCGACGAGGCGCTTGACGGCCACTGCGACCGCATCGACGTGGTGCTCCACGCCGACGGCTCGGTCGAGGTGCGCGACAACGGCCGCGGCGTCCCGGTGGACATCGAGCCCAAGACCGGGCTCACCGGCGTCGAGGTCGTGTACACGAAGCTCCACGCCGGCGGAAAGTTCGGCGGCGGCTCCTACAACGCCACCGGCGGCCTGCACGGCGTCGGCGCGTCGGTCGTCAACGCGCTGTCCTCCCGCCTCGACGTGCAGGTCGACAAGTCCGGTGCGACGTGGTCGATGTCGTTCCGGCGGGGTGAGCCGGGCGTCTTCGCCGGCGACGGACCCACCGCGGACTTCACCGCCGACAACACCCTGCACAAGGGCGGCCGGGTCAAGAAGACGGTCACCGGCACGCGGGTGCGCTACTGGGCCGACCCGCAGATCTTCATCAGGACCGCCACGTTCTCCTACGAGGAGCTCGTCACCCGCGCGCGGCAGACGTCGTTCCTCGTGCCAGGACTCGAGATCGTCATCCGCGACGAGCGCGGCGACGAGCCGGTCGAGGAGTCGTTCAAGCACGACGGCGGCATCACCGAGTACTGCGACTTCCTCGCCGCCGACGAGCCGGTGAGCGAGGTGCTGCGCCTGCAGGGCCACGGCGCCTTCACCGAGACCGTCCCGGTGCTCGACTCCAAGGGCCACATGACGCCCCAGGAGGTCGAGCGCGACCTCGGCGTCGACGTGGCGCTGCGCTGGGGCACCGGGTACGAGACCCAGGTCCGGTCCTTCGTCAACATCATCGCCACGCCCAAGGGCGGCACCCACGTCCAGGGCTTCGAGCGCGGCCTCACCAAGACCTTCAACGATACGCTGCGCACCACCCGGCTGCTCAAGTCCGGCGACGTCGACGTCATCAAGGACGACGTCCTCGAGGGCATGACCGCCGTGGTCACGGTGCGCCTCGCCGAGCCCCAGTTCGAGGGCCAGACGAAGGAGGTGCTCGGCACCCCGGCCGTCACCAAGATCGTCAACCAGGTCGTCTCGCGCGAGCTCAAGGCGTTCCTGACGTCCACCAAGACGGCGCAGAAGGCCAAGGCGCGCCTCGTCATGGAGAAGGTCGTCGCCGCGTCGCGCACCCGGCTCATGGCCCGCCAGCAGCGCGACAACCAGCGCCGCAAGAACGCCCTGGAGTCCAGCGCCCTGCCCGCCAAGCTGGCCGACTGCCGCGCCGCTGACGCCGACCGCACGGAGCTGTTCATCGTCGAGGGCGACTCCGCGCTCGGCACCGCGAAGTCCGCGCGCGACTCGGAGTTCCAGGCGCTGCTGCCCATCCGCGGCAAGATCCTGAACGTCCAGAAGGCCAGCGTCGGCGACATGCTCAAGAACCTGGAGTGCTCGTCGATCATCCAGGTCGTCGGCGCCGGCTCGGGCCGCACCTTCGACCTGGACCAGACGCGGTACGGCCGGATCATCTTCATGGCCGACGCCGACTCCGACGGCGCCCACATCCGGTGCCTGCTGGCCACGCTGTTCTTCCGGTACATGCGTCCGCTGGTGGAGGAGGGCCGCGTGTACACGGCCGTGCCGCCCCTGCACCGCATCGAGCTGGTCAACCCCAAGAAGGGGCAGGAGAAGTACCAGTACACCTACTCCGACGCCGAGCTGCAGCGCACCCTGGCCGACCTCAAGCGCCGCAACGTGCGCTGGAAGGACCCCATCCAGCGCTACAAGGGCCTGGGCGAGATGGACGCCGACCAGCTGGCCGAGACCACGATGGACCCCCGCCACCGCACGCTGCGCCGGCTCACGGTCGACGACGCCGAGCGCGCCGCCGGTGTGTTCGAGCTGCTGATGGGCAACGAGGTCGCTCCGCGCAAGGAGTTCATCGTGCAGAGCGCCTACGAGGTCGACTCCGACCTGATCGACGCGTGAGCCTGCTCCACGTCGCTACGATGCCGCCGTGAGCGACATCAGCGATCCCGGGGGAGCCGGACGCGGGGACCGGCGCACCGCTCGACGCGCCGTCGACGCCGCCTACGCGGCCGGGCGCATCTCGGCCGTGGACCGGTCGCTGCGGATGGAGCAGATCGACGCGGCCTCGACCCGAGGCGACCTGGCCATGGTGGTCCGCGACCTGACCGACCGTCCGGCCGATCCGCCGCCCTCTCGGCCCACCGCGTCGAGCGACGCGGCGCAGCCGTCGTTCCCGGCGTCGCCCGCGGCCGACCAGCCTGCCCCGTCGGCGGGCAGCAGCCCGTTCCCGGGGCCACCTGCCACGAGCCCCGGCGAGGCGCCGGGCCGTGCGTGGCCGCCGCCCGGGTTCGGTGGGACCCCGCAGGTGGGCGAGCGCACCTCCGGCACCAACCGCCGGACGATCGGCTGCATCGTCGCCGTGGTGGCGTTCTTCTTCCTGGCTCCCTGCCTGCTGGGTGCCGGCGGGCTCGTCCTGAGCCTCTTCTTCGGTGGCAGCGACTTCGACAGCAGTGACGTCGTCGCGGTCGAGCAGGTCGAGCAGTGGTGGGACGAGCGTGTGGACGACCTCGCCGCCGCCTCCGGGACCACCGTCGTCTCGGCGTACCGCGTCGGCGAGGACACCGGCACCGCCACGACCGACGAGCCGACGGCCTCGACCGACTGGACCTACTCGTCGAGCGTGTGGGTGGAGGGCATGACCCGCGCGGACCTCCCCGAGCGTCCCGTGGCCGACCTCGCCCGCATCGACGCCTCGGCCGTGCAGACCGCCGTCGACGACGCCCGGTTCGCGGTCGACACCGACGCCGACCCCACGATCATGATCAGGGTCAGACCGCAGATCGGGCAGGACCCCCTGCTCGAGGTCACCGTCGGGGACGGCGCAGCGGTGCAGAGCCGGACCTACGACTCCGACGGCCTGCTGCTCCAGGACTGAGCCTGGCTCAGACGACCTGCTGCAGCAGTCCGGTGTCGACGTCGTACAGGAAGCCGCCGACGTCGATCGAGTCCGGGATGAGCGGGTGCGAGGTCACGCGGTGCACGTCGGCCCGGAGCTGGCGCTGCTGGTCGTCGATCGGGCCGATGCTCATCCAGGTGGAGTCGGTGCCGGTGCTGCTGGAGACGCGCTCGTGGATCTGCTCCTCCGTGGAGGAGGCCATCGCGCACCGGGTGTGCTCGACCACGAGGACGCGCTTCACCTGGAGCAGGTGCACGCCCAGCACGAGGGCCACGAGCTCGTCGTCGTTCACCCGGCCGCCGGGGTTGCGCAGGATCTTCGCGTCACCGGGCTGGAGGCCGATCATGCCGAGCGGGTCGATGCGCGAGTCCATGCACGTCACCATGGCCACACCGGCACGGGCGATGCCGTCGAAGCCGGTGAGGGCGAAGGAGTCGGCGAAGGTTCGGTTGGCTGCGAGAAGGTCGTCGAAGTCCGTCACAGGGGCAGCGTAGTACCGCTGCTGCGCGTGCGGGTATGAGCAGGTTCACGTAGGAGCCAGAGCGACAGGCCCGCCGCGACGACCGCGCAGACGGCTGCCCCGAGGAACACGGCGTGCAGCTGCGCGATGCCGGCGTCGCGCACCGCGTCACGGTACGCCTGGCAGAGCTGGACCTCCCCGGTGCAGAGGTCCGCCGCCGCCGGGATCCGCGACGAGGCCGAGTAGAACGCCCGCAGCCCGATGGTCGTCAGCGCCGAGACGCCGATGAGCATGCCGACCATGCGGGCCACGATGAGCAGGGCGCTCGCGACGCCGTGGACGGCGTCGGCGGTGTGCTCGAGCAGCACGGCGTTGACCGGTGCGATCGCGAGCCCGAAGCCCAGTCCGGCCGCCACGAGCGAGAGCGTCTCCCACTCGCTGGCCAACGACTGCGCGTCCCACGTGGCCATGTGCCAGAACGCGGCCGCACTGACCAGCATGGCCACCGCGGTCAGCCACGACGCCGGTACGCGGCGCAGGAGCCAGCCGCCGAGGACCGCGCCCACCGGGAGTGCCACCAGGAAGCGCACGAGCACGAGGGCCGCGTCGAGCTGGGAGTCCCGGTGGACGGTGAGCCGGGCGAAGAAGGGGATGTCGACGAGAGCCGCGATCAGGGCTGCCCCGATGACGAAGGAGACGACGAGGGCGCCCCAGGCCGGCCGGGCCGACAGGGCGCCGCGCGGGACCAGGGGCTCGGTCGCCGTGCGCTGCCGGTACACGAACCCGACGGTCGCCAGGGCGGCGACGGGCAGGAGCCACGGGGCCTGGGGCGAGAGCGTGCCGGACTCCGGCTCGGCCGAGGCGAAGGTCACGATCACCGCGGCGAGGGCGATCGCGAGGAGTGCGGCCCCGACGAGGTCGGTGCTGCGCGCGATCTCGCCCCAGCTGCGCCACTGCACGAGCGGCCGGCGGGCGGTGGCCTGGCGCACCACGAACAGGGCGGCGACGACGTAGGTGCCGAGCGCGAGCGGGGTCAGCCAGCGGGAGTCGCCGGTGACCGGAAGGAACGCCAGCCCGGCGGTGACGCCGGTGACGAAGCGTTCGGGCTGCAGCATGACCAGCGAGAGGCCCGTCAGCGCGAGTGCCAGCAGGCCGAAGCCGGGCAGGTCGGGCCGACCGGGCGGGCGGTCGGGTGACGCGGCGGCGTGACCGCGCGGCGGGGCGGCGGGGGCGGCGCCACGCAGTCGCAGCATGACGGCGGCCAGGACCAACCCGACGGCAGCGTTGAGCCAGAAGATGTCCCGCCACGAGCCGAAGGCCAGCACGACCGCTCCGTACAGCGGCCCCAGCACGCTCCCGAGCTCCTGCACGGCGCCCACGACCCCGAGGGGGAGCCCGCGTCGGCGGGGCGGCCACAGGTCGGCGACGAGCGCCAGCGTGGGAGGGATGAGTCCGCCGCCGCCGACGCCCTGGAGCAGTCGCCCGGCGACGATCGTGCTCAGGTCGTAGGCGGCGGCGGTCACGAGGGAGCCCACCGCGAAGACGACGAGCGAGCCGAGGAGCACCGGGACGCGGCCGCGGAGGTCGGAGATCCTCCCGATGAGCGGCAGCACGCCCACGTAGCCCAGGAGGAAGCCCGAGATGATCGGGGCGGCACGCTGCAGCTCGTCGACGTCGAGCCCGCTGGCCGACATCATCTCGGGCAGGGCCAGCACGACCACGTACGTGTCGGCGGCCGCGAAGGCGATCGCCACCGCGGCGAGCCCGAGCAGCGTCCGTGACGCCAGCACGGGGCCCGACGACGACTCGGATCGGGCGTCGTCGACCTCGTCGGCCGAGCTGCCGGAGTCCCGCACGGGTCAGCTGCCGCCGGTGCGGGCCGGTGCCTCGATCTCGATCGGCTCGTCGGAGGTGGCCAGACGCACCGTGTACGTGACGTCCGTGCTGCCGCCGTAGAACGGGCCGGACATCGTGGCGTCGCGCAGCACGTCGTCGTCGGTGAGCCGGTACGTGACGTCGAAGCGTGCACCCTTGGTGGCCGAGGGGATGATCTGCGACACGACGGACCCGGGCAGGGTGCCCGTGACGGAGGTCAGGACGTCCTGGCCGTCGCGCGACTTCTTGCCCTCCTCGAGGTCGTCGGTCTGCACCAGGATCTGGGTGAGACCCGTGTCGGCGTCGATGAGCCCTGCGGGGTCCGGGGCCTTCAGGGACGCCGGGTCGATCGTGAGGTACACCGGGGTGATGTCGGTCTTGGCGTAGACCGTCCCGTCCACGGCGACCACCTCGGCCGACAGGGTCGCTCCGCCGGTGGAGACCTTCACGTCGCCGGTGAAGGCGGGGGAGTGGTTGCCCTTGCCCTTGGCCGAGAGCAGGCCCGAGACGCCGTCGGGCACCGAGGACGTCGCGAGCGAGACCTCGACCGTCTCGGCCTCGTCGATCGTCTTCTTGGCCGTGTCGAGCCGCTTCTGCAGGGCCGAGGTGTCGGTGCCGGGATCGGCGTCGTCACCGCCTCCGGTGCAGCCGACGAGCAGCGCGCCGGCGAGGGCGGTGGCGACGACGAGGAGGACGCGGGAGCGGGCGGGACGAGAGGTGGGACGCACGCGCTCAGTCTCGCACGGTCGGGAGTCCGGGGAGCAGACCTGCGGGCGAGGCGGCGGCGAGCACGGGCTGGGCGACCGCGACCCCGGAGCCGTCGCGCCTCGGGTCGATCTCGGGCAGGTCGACGGGGGACCCGCTGGTGGCGCACGCCACGGGGGTTCCGTCGCCGACCCAGCCGAGGATCAGGCCGTCCTCGCCCTTGAGCAGCCGGTGGCAGCGCACGCCGCCGGTGGCCCGGCCCTTGGCCGGGTAGGCCGAGAGCGGGCTGACCTTCGCGGCCCCGGTCTGCGTGCCCGGCAGCGCGTCGCCCGAGCCGGAGATCGTGAGCACGTGGGCGGACTCGACGTCGCGCACCACGCCGAAGCCGACCACCCGCTGACCTGCCGCCAGCTTGACGCCCGCCACACCGCCGCCGCCGCGACCCTGCGGACGGACCAGGCCGGCCTCGAAGCGCAGCAGCTGGGCGTCGGAGGTGACGAGGACGAGCTGCTCGTCGCCGGTGGCCAGCGGCGCGGCGCCCACCAGGGTGTCGCCGTCGGCGAGGCCGATGACCTCCCAGGAGTCACGCGACAGCACCTCGGGCTTGACCCGCTTGACCACACCGGCGCGGGTGGCCAGTGCAAGCCCGGGGCCCTCGGCCTCGAGCGACATGAGGCACAGCGCAGGTGCCGACGTCGCGAGCAGCTCACGCAGCGGCAGACCGCCCTGCAGGTGCGGGGCCTGCGCGGTGGCCGGCAAGGTCGGGATGTCGAGGACGTCGAGCCGGTGCACGGTGCCGTCGGCGGTGACCAGGCCCACCTGGCCTCGCGCCGTGGCCGCCACGGCCGAGACGACCACGTCGTGCTTGGAGCGTCGACCGACGTCGCCGAGCGGGGAGTCGTCGCTCGTGCGGGCCAGCAGCCCCGTGGCCGACAGCAGCACCCAGCACGGGTCGTCGGCGACCTCGAGCTGCGCCGCGGCCGTGACGGTCTGACCGGCGGACTCCAGCAGCACCGTGCGTCGGGGCGTCCCGAAGCGCTGGGCCGCTGCGTCGAGCTCGTCGGAGACGACCGCACGCAGCACGCCGTCGTCGCCGAGGATCTCCTCGAGCCGCTCGATCGCGGCGCGCAGCTCGTCGGCCTCCTTCTCGAGCTCGATCCTGGAGAACCGGGTGAGGCTGCCCAGCGTGCGGTCGAGGATGAAGTCGGCCTGGGCCTCGCTGAGGTCGAAGACCCCCATGAGGCGGCTGCGTGCCTCGCCGCGGTTGTCGCTGCTGCGGATCAGCTGGATGACCTCGTCGATGTCGAGGATCGCGACCAGCAGCCCCTCGACGAGGTGCAGCCGGGCGGCGGCCTTGGCGCGCCGGAACTCGCTGCGCCGACGGACCACCTGGAACCGGTGCGCCAGGAAGACCTCGAGCATCTCCTTGAGGCCAAGCGTGCGGGGCTGGCCGTCGACGAGGGCGACCGCGTTGATCGAGAACGACGACTCCATCGGCGTGTGCTTGTAGAGCTGCTCGAGGAGCACCTCGGGCACGATGCCGTTCTTGACCTCGATCACCAGCTGCAGGCCCTTGTGCCGGTCGGTCAGGTTCTTGATGTCGGAGATGCCCTGGAGCTTCTTGGCCTGGACCAGCTTCTTGATGGCCTCGACGACCTTCTCGGTGCCGACGTTGTAGGGCAGCTCGGTGACCACGATGCCCTTGCGGCGAGGGGTCACGTTCTCGACCCGCGTGGTGGCGCGCATCCGGAAGGAGCCGTTGCCCGTGGCGTACGCGTCGCGGACGCCGTCGAGCCCGACGATCTTGCCGCCGGTCGGCAGGTCGGGGCCGGGGATGAAGCGCATGAGGTCGTCGAGGTCGGCCCGCGGGTGCTCGATCAGGTGGCGCAGCGCCTGCACGACCTCCACGAGGTTGTGCGGGGCGATGTTCGTGGCCATGCCGACGGCGATGCCGGACGCGCCGTTGACCAGGAGGTTCGGCAGCGAGGCCGGCAGCACGCTCGGCTCCAGCTCACGACCGTCGTAGTTGGGCTTGAAGTCGACGGTGTCCTCGTCGATGGAGGCCGTCATGGCCTCGGCGGCCTCGTCCATGCGGCACTCGGTGTAGCGCATGGCCGCGGGCGGGTCGTCGGGCGAGCCGAAGTTGCCGTGGCCGTCCACCAGCGGGAGTCGCATGGACCACGGCTGGACGAGCCGGACGAGCGCGTCGTAGATGGCGCTGTCGCCGTGCGGGTGCAGCCGACCCATGACCTCGCCGACGACACGGGCGCTCTTGACGTGGCCGCGGTCGTTGCGCAGCCCCATGTCGTCCATCGTGAAGAGGGTGCGCCGCTGGACGGGCTTGAGCCCGTCGCGGGCGTCGGGGATGGCGCGGGAGTAGATCACCGAGTACGCGTACTCGATGTAGCTCGCACTCATCTCGTCCGTGATGTCGGTGTCGATGATGTGCTCGTCGAACTCCTCGGGGGGGTTCGGGGTGCTGCTGCGGGCCATGCATCCTCTCCTGGCTGACGACGTGCCACCCGATGGGCGACCTCTCGATTCTCCCGGTCCGGGGCCGTGCGCCCCAGCCGCCACGCCGCCCGAGGGACGCCCGGGCTCCTCCGCGCCCGGGACGGGCGCCCGTACGGGGTAGGTTTGGGCGCGTGACGCAGGACGCCTCGACGACGCCGGCCGACCGTGCCCGGATGTGGGAGGCGGACGTCCTGCTGAAGGACGGCCGCGTCGCCCAGGTCCGGCCCATCACCCCCGAGGACACCGAGGCCTTCGTCGCGTTCTACTCACGCGTCTCCGACGAGTCCAAGTACTACCGGTTCTTCGCCCCGTACCCCACGCTGTCCGAGCGCGACGTCGCACGCTTCACGCACGTCGACCTCGATCGCCGGGTCGCCTTCGTGCTGACGCTGCACGACACGATCATCGGCGTCGGGCGCTACGACGCGGTCAGCGACGACGTGGCCGAGGTGGCCTTCCTCGTGGAGGACGCCCACCAGGGTCGGGGCGTGGGCCAGCTCCTGCTCGAGCACCTCGCCCAGGCGGGCCGCGAACGAGGCCTCACCAAGTTCACCGCGGACGTGCTGCCGAGCAACCACCGCATGCTCCAGGTGTTCCGCGAGATGGGCTACTCCGTCGAGGGCGTGGTCGAGGACGGCGTCCAGCAGCTGTCGTTCCGGATCGATCCCACCGACTCGGCCGTGGGCGTCATGCGCTCGCGCGAGCAGCGCGCCGAGGCGGCGTCCATCGAGCGGATCTTCGCGGCGCGCAGCATCGCCGTCGTGGGAGCCAGCCGGCGCCAGCGGTCGATCGGCCAGACGGTGGTGCGCAACCTCGTCCTCGGCGACTACCAGGGCAGCGTCTACGCCGTGAACAGCCAGGCCGAGGCGGTCTCGGGGCTGCCCGCCTTCAAGAGCGTCAAGGACATCCCGCACGAGGTCGACCTGGCCATCGTGGCCGTGCCGGCCGACTCGGTGAACGACGTCGTCCGCGACTGCGCGGCGAAGGGCGTGCACGGGCTGGTGGTCATCTCGGCCGGGTTCGCCGAGGAGGGTGCCGAGGGCCGACAGCGCCAGCGGACGCTGCTCGACCTCTCTCGCACGTACGGCCTGCGCCTCGTCGGTCCCAACTGCCTCGGTGTCATCAACACCGCCCCCGGGGTCCAGCTGAACGCCTCCCTCTCCACGGCCATGCCGCCCCAGGGGCGCGTCGGGTTCTTCTGCCAGTCCGGTGCCCTCGGCACGGCGATCCTGGAGTCGGTGTCCCGACGTGGCCTCGGCCTCTCGACGTTCGTCTCGGCGGGCAACCGTGCCGACGTGTCCGGCAACGACCTCCTCCAGTACTGGCAGGAGGACGACGACACCGAGGTCGTCCTCCTCTACCTCGAGTCCATCGGCAACCCGCGCAAGTTCTCGCGCATCGCTCGCCGGGTCTCGGAGTCCAAGCCCATCGTCGCGGTGAAGTCGGGCCGCTCCACCCAGGGCGTGCCCGTGGGCCACGCGGTCAAGCGCAGCACGGCGCCGCAGGCTGCGGTCGACGCGATGTTCCGGCAGGCCGGCGTGGTCCAGGTCGACACGCTCGAGGAGATGTTCGACGTCGCGCAGCTCGTGGCCCACCAGCCGCTGCCGCGCGGCAACCGGATCTGCGTCGTGGGCAACTCCGACGCCATGGGCCTGCTCGTGGCCGACGCCGCGACCGCCACCGGTCTGCAGGTCGCGGACTCGGTGCCGCTGGGCGCCGACGCCGGCGCCGACGACTTCGAGGTCGCCATCGAGAACGCTCTGGCGTCCGACGACATCGACGCCCTGATGGTCGTCTACATCCCGCCGCTCAACACCTCCGGCGAGGAGGTCGCGAACGTGCTGGCCTCGATCGGCGAGCAGTCCGACAAGCCGATCGTCTCGACCTTCCTCGGCACCGAGGGCATCCCCGAGCTGCTCCGCGTGCCCGACGTCCAGGGTGGCTCCGCGGGCCGCGGCTCCGTGCCGTCGTACCCGGCACCGGAGTCGGCCGTGCGTGCCCTCGCCCGTGTGGTCACCTACGCGGAGTGGGCGGCTCGGGACCACGGCGAGTTCCGCGCCCACGACGACTTCCGCACCGGCGACGCCCGCGCCCTCGTGCGCGACGTGCTGGCGCACGCGCCGCGAGGCGCGATCCTCTCGACGGAGCAGGTGCACGCGCTCCTGGCCTGCTACGGGATCGACCTGTGGACGTGGATCAACGTCCACGACCCGGAGGAGGCCGTCGCCGCCGCGGAGCAGCTGGGCTGGGACGTCGTGCTCAAGGCCGGCAGCGAGCACCTGCGCGCCCGCCCCGACCTCGCGCACATCTGGCGCGGGATCCAGGACCGTGCCGACATGTTCGAGGCGTGGGACCAGCTGACGTCCTGGCCGGGCATGCGTGCCGACACCCGCTTCTTCGTCCAGCGTTCCGCCCCCGACGGCATCCCGCTGTCGTTCACGGTCACCGAGGACGCCCTGTTCGGACCGCTGGTCTCCTTCGGCCTCGCGGGCGCCTCGAGCGAGCTCCTGGGTGACCGCGCCTACGGCATCCCGCCCCTGACCGACGCCGATGCGGAGTCGATGATCCGCGACCTGCGGTCCGCGCCGCTGCTGTACGGCTACCGCGGGTCCGACCCGGTCGACACCCCGGCGATCCAGGACACCATCCTGCGGCTGGCGGCGCTGAAGGACGACCTGCCCGAGATCGCCGAGCTCGACCTGGAGCCCGTGCTGGTGCACGAGACCGGACTGACGGCGTTGAGCGCCCGCGCCAAGGTGGTGCCGGCCACGGACCGTCGCGAGGAGCGGTACGTGCGGCGTCTGAGCAGTCCGGTCAGGGATACGCTGGCGTGATGAGACGTGAGCGCCCCGTCGGGCCCGCCGCCGACGTGTTCCAGGAGATCGAGCGCAGCGGCTACTACCCCGAGATCGTGACGGCAGGCCTGCGTGACGCCCTGGCGGGCGAGGACGTCCTCGCGCACGTGGTCCACCACGAACCGACGTTCGAGCGCGACGAGATCCGTCGCCACATGACGGTGCTCGTGATGACGCCGTCGCGGGTCGTGCTCGTGCACACCGACGAGCACCCGCCCGACGACCTCCTGCCGCGGCCCTACACCTCCACGACGAGCGAGGCCGTGTCGATCCACCGGATCAGGTCGGTGGTCGTGACCCGGATGGTGGCCACCTCCGGCACCCTCGAGGAGGCCGTGGTCACCATCGGGTGGGGTGCCGTGTCGCACCTGGACCTCGAGCCCGCCCAGTGCAGCGACCCGGACTGCGAGGCCGACCACGGGTACACCGGCAACCTGACCGGCGACGACTTCTCGTTGCGCCTGAGCGCCGCGGCCGACGGCGGCGTGGCCGTCGAGCGCCTCCTGGTGTTCGCCCGTCAGCTGTCCGCCGCCACGACCGGAACGGCGTGACCGCGCCCGGCCCGCGGGGTCGGCACGGTCTGCACGAGGTCCTCACGTCGGCCGGAGCGGTCGCCGGCGGCGGACGCGCCGGTCTGGTCGACACCCTCGGGCTCCCCGCCGCTGCGCGCTACGTCGTGCTGCTGGTCGACGGCATGGGGGAGGAGCTCCTGCGCCAGCACGCCCACCTCGCACCCTTCCTGTCGTCACTGCCGTCCGTCCCCGACGTGGTGTGCGGGGTCCCGTCCACGACCGTCACGAGCCTCACGTCGCTCGGCACGGGACTTCGCGCCGGGGTGCACGGGGTCGTCGGATACACCTCGCGGGTGCCGGAGACCGGGCGACGCCTCAACGCCCTCGCGTGGGACCAGGACGTCGACGCGCTGCAGTGGCAGCGTCACCCCACCGTCCTGCAGCGGCTCCACGAGGCGGGCGTCAACGCCGGGAGCGTCAACGAGGCACGCTTCGAGGGCACGGGCCTGACGCTGTGCAGCCAGCGGGGCGCACCCTTCCACGGCGTCGGCTCCATCTGGGAGCGGCTCGACGTGGTGGCCGAGGTGGTCGAGGACGCCGCGAGCTCGGTGGTCTACGCCTACGAGTCCCGGCTCGACCACGCCGGTCACGCGCACGGCTGCACGTCGCAGGAGTGGCGCGACGTCCTGGCGACCGTCGACCGTGAGACCGCCCAGCTGCGCGACCTCCTCCCGCCCGACACGGTGCTCCTCGTGACCGCGGACCACGGGATGGTCGACCTCCCCGACGAGGGGCGTTTCGACGTCAGCACGACGCCCGAGCTGCTGGAGGGCGTGGACCTGCTGGCCGGCGAGGCACGCTTCCGGCACCTGTACACCGCCCGCCACGACCGAGAGGCCGTCGCGGCCCGGTGGCGGGACTTCTGCGGGGAGCGTGCCGACGTGCGCACCCGCGACGAGCTCGACGACTGGTTCGGTCCCCTCGACCCGGCGGTCGCGGGCCGCATCGGCGACGTGGTGGTCGCCGCCCTCGGCGACTTCGCCGTCTTCAGCACCGACGACTTCCCGCTCGAGATGCGCATGAAGGGCTTCCACGGATCGGTCAGCGAGGCCGAGCTTCGCGTCCCCGTCCTCCTCGCGACCTGAGCACGACGACGGGCACCGCCGCTGGCAGGATGGTCCCGTGGCCGAGCTGACCTTCTACTCCGGGACGATGGACTGCGGGAAGAGCACGCTCGCCCTGCAGCTCGACCACAACCACCGGGCCCGCGGACGGGTGGGGCGGGTGTTCACGTCGCACGACCGCGCCGGTCAGGCGACGCTCTCGAGCCGGCTCGGGCTGGCGGTCCCGGCGACGGAGGTCGACGACTCCCTGCACTTCTGGGAGCACGTCGTGACCGAGCTGACCCAGGGCGGGCGCATCGACTACCTCGTGTGCGACGAGGCGCAGTTCTACACGCGCGACCAGGTCGAGCAGCTGGCCAAGATCGCCGACGAGCTCGACATCGACGTCTTCTGCTTCGGCATCCTGACGGACTTCCGCACGCGCATGTTCGACGGATCGGCCCGACTCGTGGAGCTGGCCGACCGCATGCTGCCGCTCCAGGTCGAGGCACTCTGCTGGTGCGGTGAACGGGCGACGCACAACGCGCGCACCGAGGACGGGGAGATGGTCACCGAGGGTGAGGTGATCGTGGTCGGGGACGTCGACGACCCCCAGCGGCCCCGTCCCTCGGTGGGGTACGAGGTCCTGTGCCGGCGACACCATCGGCGCCGCATGACCGCGGAATCGGCGAAGGCTGCCGCACTTTCTCCGGACGTCCTGCCTTTCCCCTGAGATAAATAAAGGACTTTGGTCCTCACTATCGCGCGCACATGGCAGAAATGTCTGGGACCATCGACCAATGCGTACTGTTTCTCGGGCTCTCACGCTGATCCTCGTCGGCGGTGTGGTCGCCGCACTCCTCGTTCCCACGTCGGCCTCCGCCCGCGTCTCGATGACGAAGGCCAAGGTCGAGCAGTGGCTCGCCTCGACCTGCACGACCTTCGAGACGCAGGCCGCCTTCAAGACGCGCACGGCCCGGCTGCCCAACAAGATGCTGAACGCCGACGGCTACGACGTCACCCGCTTCACGAAGTACAACGTCTACACCTCCGACAGCTATCGGCTCAACGCGTGCCTGAGCCTCATCGAGAAGGCGAACAGCTTCAGCGGCAACCGCAAGAACCGCACGATCACCTTCGCGCCGGGCACCTTCAAGCTGTCGAACGCGATCTTCGTGCCGTCGGACACCACGGTCGTGCTGTCGTCGGGCACCACGATCAACAAGCTGATGACCACGGGCATCTCCGGCGTCCGGGCCTCGAGCTCGATGTTCCAGACGATCTCGCCGACCCGAGCCCTGCGCTCGAACGCGGTGAAGGGCTACGACGGCGAGCGCAACATCACCTTCCGCGGCCCGGGCGACGGCAGCGCCACGATCAACATGATGGGGACGGTCCACCCGGCCTTCGACAAGGTCTACGGCGTCGTGATCGGCCACGCCAGCAACGTGCGGGTCGAGGGGATCCGCTTCCGCAACAACCACCTCGGCCACTTCCTCGAGGTCAGCGCCTCTCAGGACACCGTCGTGAAGGGCAACGACTTCGTCAACGACATTCGCGGTGACGGCAAGGCGGCCACCAAGGCCAACCCCAACGCCGAGGCCATCAACGTGGACACGCCGGACAGCCGGACCAAGGGCGTGAACTACACGTGGGGCGCCATGGACCGGTACGGCAACAACCGCCTCACGATCGAGGACAACGACTTCCTGTACCAGAACCGGGCCGTCGGCACGCACGTCATGTCGGCCGTGGCCCGGGTGACGACGCCGCGCAAGCAGGAGGACTGGAGCCTGCGGTACCACACCGCGGTCGTGCTCAAGAACAACCGGATCGTCGACTCCCGGTTCGACGCGGTGAAGATGCTGAACTGGCGTTCGCCGGTGCTCGAGGGCAACCTGATCGACGGCATCACCACCCGGCGCAACGTCAGCAACAACCTGCCGGCCACCGCGGTCATCAGCCAGGGGGCGGAGAACCCGACGATCAGGAACAACCGGTTCGTCGACGTGCCCGAGCCGATGCTGGTGCGGACCTACGACTCGCCCCACTACTCGTTCACGAACGCGCGCGGGGTGACCGAGAAGCTTCGGTCCATCAACACGTACCCGACGCAGGGCACCCTGCAGGCGCACTGGTGCACGAACCAGGCGCAGGGCCCGGCCGACCGCGTCGCGCTCTTCTCGGCCGGCAAGGACGCCGCTACCGCGGAGCGGATTCTCGCCAAGGAGCCGTGGCGTCGGTTGACCGTCTACAAGAACACGTATCGCTCGGGCAGCTCGGTGGGCCAGATCGTGTCCGAGGTCCTCATGCCGTGGCGCTCGAGCGCGAGCGCCACGATCGACACGCCCTCGGAGTGCTCCACCCGCTGAGCCCTGGACGGAGGAGGGCCCCGACCGCTCGGCGGTCGGGGCCCTCGTCCGTTCGTCCTGGGTGGTCGGTGGTGCTCAGTCGTTGCGCCCGCCGAACATGATCTCGTCCCAGCTGGGCACCCGCCGACGCTCGGGGCGCTTCTTGCGCGGGGCGACGGTGTCGGGAACGGCCACGTGGCCCTCCTCCTCGTCCAGGTCCTCGTCGACCTGGTGGTGCGCCTCGGCGGGCTCCTGGTCGGCGTGGTCGGACATGTCCTGCTCCTGGGGGGCGATGTCCTCGGTGAGGGACAGCTGCTCCATCGCGCGACGGTCGCGGGCCTCCTTGAGGGAGTGCACCGGTGCGTGGAGCTCGGCGTCGACCTCGTGGCGAGGTGCGTCGTCGTTCGGCGCGACGGGCTCGGCGGAGCGGGTCTCGTCCGCGGCGGGCGTTGCAGGACGGTCCTCGTCGGGGCGCAGGGCGTCGGCGATGGCCATGTCGGAGGCCTCCGGCGGAGCGACGTCGCCCACGAGCCGGCGAGCGGTCTCGTCGTCGGGGACGACGTACCGGCTCTTGGCGTCGTAGCAGAAGGTGGCCGGCTCGAGCGCGCTGGGCGCGAGCACCTGGACGGTCCAGCGACCGTCCTCGCGGCGCCAGGCGTCCCAGCTGACGTCCTCGGGGACGCCGCCGTCGCCCGCCACGCTCTCGTCGACCGCGGACCCGAGCAGGACGCCCGGGCCGGTGGCGTGCCGACGGCGGATGGTGGTGGAGCGCGCCTGCTCGGCCACGTAGGCACGCTCGGCGAGCACCGGGGTGGCGAACCCCTCGATCTGCTCGGTCGGCACACCGGCCGACTCGGCGACCTGGTCGGGACTCTCCCCGCGCCGGATCCTGGCCTGGATGTCGCGGGGGCTGAGCGTGCTTTCCATCGTGATCTCCATCTGGCCGTGTGCGCGGCCGCGGGCACGGGGGGAGGCGTCGACGAGTGCGGCGAGCCGTCGATCGATCGGGACGCGGAACAGCTCGGGACGGCCGGCTTCGCGCAGGACGAGGAAACGTCCGTCGTCGCTGAGCCGATCGGGGCCGAGTTCGCGCATCGAGCGTCCTCCCACTGGTTGCTTCGTCATCCTAGGCTCCGTCCCCGGCCAAACCGTGGCGACACGCGTGCCCAGAGGACTGGGTCGACGACTGGGCAGCCGACCTGCCGCGGCGTGTCCTAGGGTCGATCCGTGCCTGACGTGTGGATCGTGACGCTCGACCTGGTGGGCATCGCCGTGTTCGCCTGCACCGGCGCCATCGTGGCGGTGCGCAAGGAGCTCGACGTGTTCGGCGCGTCGGTCCTCGGACTGGTCACCGGGCTCGGCGGCGGCGTGCTCCGCGACGTCCTCATCGGCGACGTCCCGCCGGCGGCCCTCCTGGACTGGCGCTACCTCGTCGTGCCCGCCGTGGCCTCCGTCGTGGTGTTCGCCTTCCACCCGGTGTTCGGGCGCCGCGAGTCGCAGATCGCCGTCCTCGACGCGGTGGGTGCGGCGCTGTTCTGCGTCGCGGGCGGCGTCAAGGCGGCCGAGGCCGGTCTCGGGGTGCTGCCCGCCGCGCTCCTGGGGATGGTCACGGCCATCGGAGGGGGCATCCTGCGCGACGTGCTCGCCGGACGGGTGCCCGTGATCTTCCGCGAGGAGCTCTACGCCACCCCGGCGTTCACCGGCGCGCTGGTGGCCGTGCTGGCCCATCGCGCCGACCTCGGGTGGTGGGCGTACGTGTCGGCCGGGGCCCTGTGCGTCGTGTGGCGGCTGCTCGCCCTCTGGCGTGGGTGGCGAGCGCCGCTGCCACCGGGCCTCGCTCGCGGCTGACGTCGGAGCTCGCCCGGATCAGTGGCGGGGCAGCACGCGGTCGAACGCCGGGTCGTGGTTGCCGAAGCGGTGCGTGGTGATGGTGACCGACTGCTCGCGCAGGAACGGCAGGAGCTCGACCCGTCCGGACCAGGTGACCTCGCCAGCGTGGACGGCGACGTCCGGATCGCCCTCGACGGCGGCGGCGAGCTCACGCGCGAGCGGGCCCAGCAGGCGCACCCGTCCGGGACGGTCCCGCGACATGCGGTCCAGCCAGTCGGCGTCGTCCTCGACGACGTGCCCGGGTGCGAGGTCGTCGGGCAGGGCCACCGGCGTGGACACCGTGACCGAGGCGCCGGCGCGGAGCCCGGCGAGGACGACCCGAGCGGTCGTGAGCAGGTCGCCGTCACCGCGCACGTGGACCGAGGTCGGTCGGTAGCGGAAGACGTTCCGCTCGACGCCGAGCCCGCTGACGTCCTTCTCGCGGCCGAACTCGCGCTGCCAGGCCAGCTCGTCGGAGCGGGCGGCCGCGGCGAGCTGCGCGGCGTCGGACTGGAGCAGGTGCGGCGTCACCGACGCGAGCGCGGAGGCCACCGGGGCCGAGAGCTCGACGTCGTCGGGGACGTGGCGCAGCGGTCGGCGCGTCCAGGTGCCCAGGTGGGTCAGGTAGTTGGGTCCGCCGGCCTTGCTGGAGGCGCCGACGCTCGACCGCTTCCAGCCGCCGAACGGCTGGCGCTGCACGATCGCGCCGGTGATCCCGCGGTTCACGTAGAGGTTGCCCGCCTCCACGGTGTCGATCCAGCGGTTGACCTCGTCGGGGTCGAGCGAGTGGATGCCGGCCGTGAGCCCGAAGTCGGTGGCGTTCTGCCAGGCGATCGCCTCGTCGAGGTCGGCGGCGTGCATGAGTCCGAGGACGGGGCCGAAGTACTCGGTGCGGTGGTAGGTGCTGCCGGGGGCCACGCCCACCTTCACCCCGGGGGACCAGAGTCGACCGGTGGGGTCGAGACGACGCGGCTGGACGATCCACTCCTCACCGTCGTCGAGGACCGTCAGCGCGTCGAGCAGCTTGCCCGAGGGCGCCTCGACGACCGGGCCGACCGAGACGTCGGGATCGTCGGGCCACCCGACCTTGAGCGAGGTCACGGCGTCGACGAGCTGGCGACGGAAGCGCTCGGAGGTGGCGACGGAGCCGACCAGGATGCCGAGGCTCGCCGCCGAGCACTTCTGCCCGGCGTGCCCGAAGGCGCTCTTCACGAGGTCGCCGACGGCCAGGTCGAGGTCGGCGCTGGGGGTGACGAGGAGGGCGTTCTTGCCACTCGTCTCGGCGAGGAGCGGCAGGTCGGGCCGCCACGAGCGGAACAGGGCCGCCGTCTCCCAGGAGCCGGTGAGGATCAACCGGTCGACCGCGGGGTGGGACACGAGGGACTTGCTCAGCTCGCCCTCGTCCATGCTCACGTAGCGCAGCACCTCGCGCGGCACGCCGCCCTGCCACAGCGCCTCCACCATGACGGCTGCGCACCGGGGGCTCTGCGGAGCGGGCTTGATCACCACCGCGCTGCCGGCGGCGAGGGCCGACAGCACCGAGCCGCACGGGATCGCGACGGGGAAGTTCCACGGCGGGGTGACGACCGTCAGGCCGACCGGGTGGAACGAGGCGCCGTCGACGACCTCGAGGCGACGCGCCGCCTCGGCGTAGTAGTGCGCGAAGTCGATGGCCTCGCTGACCTCGACGTCGGCCTCGGCGATCGTCTTGCCGGTCTCGGCGGCCATGACGGCGACCAGGTCGCCCCGTCGGGTCTCGAGCGCCCCGGCGGCCTGGTGGAGGATCCAGGCGCGGACCTCGGCCCCACGGGCGGACCAGGCGGTCGCGGCGGTCCGAGCGCCCCGCACGAGGGTCTCGAGGGACGCCGGGCCGTGGACGCGGCTCGACTCGATCGTGGAGATCCCGAGCTGGGTGTACGTCGACCGGGACAGCGCCTGACGGCCCCACACCCGGTTCCCGGCCGTGGACGGGTCCGTGTCGGGGGTGTTGGAGAAGCCGTCGGTGTGCGCGTGCACGTGGTGGTCGGTGGCGTCGGTGCGACGGTCCTGGACCCGGTGCGGAGGGGGCACGGTCTCGTCGAGCGCCTTCACGGAGGCGAGGAAGCGCCCTGCCTCGCGATCGAAGGCCGAGGGGTCGTCGGCCAGGTCGAACGCGGCCGACATGAAGTTCTCCGAGCTGGCGTTCTCCTCGAGCCGGCGGACCAGGTAGGAGATGGCGACGTCGAACTCGTCGGGGTGCACCACGGGCGTGTAGAGCAGGAGTGCGCCGACGTCGGCGCGCACCGACGCGACGGGACCGGAGTCCATGCCCAGCAGCATCTCGAAGTCGACGCCGTCGCGCACGGACCGCTCGCCGGCGAGCAGCCAGGCGTAGGCGACGTCGAAGAGGTTCTGCCCGGCCACGCCGATCCGCACGGCGTCGATCCGCTCGGGGGTGAGGGCCCACCGCAGGACGCGCTTGTAGTGCGTGTCGGTCTCCTGCTTGGAGGACCACGTCGCGAGGGGCCAGCCGTGGACGGTGGCGTCGACCCGCTCCATGGCGAGGTTGGCGCCCTTGACGAGGCGCACCTTCACGGACGCGCCGCCGGCCTCCCGGCGGGCGCGGGCCCACGCCTGGATGCGCTGCATCGCCGCGAGGGCGTCGGGGAGGTAGGCCTGCAGGACGATGCCGGCCTCGAGGTCGGGGTGCTCCTCCAGGACGCGTGTGAAGACCGCGATCGTGAGGTCGAGGTCGCGGTACTCCTCCATGTCGAGATTGATGAACGAGCCGCGTTCCGCGGCGATCTCGTACAGCGGGGCGAGGCGCTCGACCACGCGCTCCACGGTCTCGTCGAACGCCCACATGGACAGCTGGCTGGCGACGGCGGAGACCTTCACGGAGACGTAGTCGACGTCCTCGCGCCGCAGGAGCTCGAGGGTGCGGTCGCGTCGGCGCACGGCCTCGCCCTCGCCGAGCACGGCCTCGCCGAGCAGGTTGAGGTTGAGCCGGTCGCCGTTCTTGCGCAGGGTCGCGATCGTGCCGCCGAGCTTCTCGGGCCGTGCGTCGGCGATGAGGTGCCCCACCATGCGGCGCAGCGTGCGTCGAGCGGTGGCGACGACCAGTGCCGGGAAGAGCAGCGAGAAGAAGGCGCCGGTGCGCAGCAGGACCCGCTGGGTCCAGGGCAGGAAGGCCGGAAGAGAGCGGGTCAGGTCCCGCAGGTTGCGGGCCGCGACGTCGGAGTCCTCGGGGCGGACGACGCGGTCGACGAAGCCGATCGTGAAGTCGAGTCCGGCCGGGTCCTTGAGCAGCGTCGCGAGGCGGCGGGCGGCCGGGTCGGTCCGTCGGCCACGTCCCTGCTGGGCGGTCACCCAGTGCCGGACGAGCGCGACCGCGCGCTCCTCGAGGGGGGCGTCGGGCGGCGTCTCGGCGGTAGGGCTCATCTCGGTCGACAGCCTAGTGCGCCGAGGGCCCTGGCGGGGGTGCCGGGCTAGGGGCGGCGGAAGAGTCCGGCGGGGGTGCCGGGCTCGGGGCGGCGGATGCCTGCGGGCCGGTGGAGCGGTCCGGTCGCGGCGGCGGCCGGAAGGACCAGGCCACGACCGCGGCGAGGACACCGGCCACGAGGGGGACGGCGAAGCCCGCCGAGGCGCCGAACCGGTCCACGACGGCGCCGGCGACCGCGGCACCCGGGGCGACACCGATGGCCAGGCCGGTGCTCGTCCACGTGAGGGCCTCCGTGAGCCGCGTCGGCGGCACGTACTCCTCGACCACGCTGGTGGCGGCGATCATGGTCGGGGAGATCATGAAGCCGGTCACGAACATGCCGACGGCGAGCCAGGCGATGCTCGGCGCCAGGAGCAGCGGCGCGAACAGCAGGCCGAGGACCAGGACGGTCCAGCGCAGCCGCGCCACCGAGTCGGAGGGCGAGGGCAGCAGTCCGACCGCCACGCCGGCCAGGAGGCTCCCGGCCGCCCAGATGGCCAGCACCACCCCGGCCGCGCCCGCCGACCCCTCGGCCTCGGTGAACGCGACGACCAGCACCTCGGTCGAGCCGAAGAGCACGCCGATCCCCACCGCGGCCACCAGCACGGGGCCCAGGACGGCCCAGCCGAGCGGCGGGCGGGGTCCGTCCCCGTGCCGACCCGTCGGAGGCTCGGTGGACGTCTGGGCGGCGAGGAACCAGCTGCCCACGACCGCGGCTGCCGTGGCTGTCGCGAGGCCCGCGACGTCGGCGACCTGCAGGGTCAGGAAGGTCACGAGCACCGGGCCGACGATGAAGACGACCTCGTCGATGACGGCCTCGATCGCGAACGCGGTCGTGAGCCGCGGACGGTCGTCGCGCAGCAGGTGGGTCCACCGTGCGCGGACGAGCGACCCGGTCTGCGGCGTGAAGATCCCGCCCACCGCGGCGGCCAGGTGCGGCCAGGGTGCGTCCGCCTCGCGGGTCACGGCGAGGACCACGGCGATCATGCCGGCGGCGTAGCCGGCACCCGCGAGCACCAGGACGCGCCGCTGACCCCACCGGTCGCTGAGCCGTCCGTGCATCGGCGCGACGACGGCGGCGGCTGCCACGTAGGCGGCGGCGACCAGCCCGGCGGCGCCGTAGCTGCCCCCGTGCTCGCGGACGAGCAGGACGAGTCCGAGCGAGGCCATCGAGAGCGGGAGGCGCGACACCAGTCCGGTCAGGCTGAACAGAGCCGCGCCGGGCAGTGCGAGGACGTGCCCGTAGGTCGACCGCACCGTGTCACCTCCTCGTCGCCGCCGGCGGGTGCCGACGCCCCGTCATTCTCGGCGCAGGCAGGCTACCCCCGGCGGGCCGGGGGCCTGCATGGGACGATGACCTCATGGATGTACGCCCCTTCGACGCCCTGCTCTACGTCTCCTTCGGCGGGCCGGAGAAGCCCGACGACGTCGTCCCGTTCCTGGAGAACGTGACCGCCGGCAAGGGCATCCCGCGCGAGCGCCTGGAGGAGGTGGGCGAGCACTACTTCCTGTTCGGTGGTCGCAGCCCGATCAACGACCTGAACCGCGACGTGATCGCGGCGCTCGAGGGCGAGCTGGCCGATCGCGACGTCGACCTGCCGGTCTACTGGGGCAACCGCAACTGGACCCCGTACCTGCGCGAGGCGCTCGAGGCGATGGTCGCCGACGGGGTCCGCCACGCCGCCTACTTCCTGACGAGCGCGTACTCGTCGTACTCGGGCTGCCGCCAGTACCGCGAGAACCTCGCCGACGCGACCGAGGGCCTCGACATCGAGCTCAGCCGGCTCCGGCTGCCGTTCAACCACCCGGGATTCATCGGCCCCTTCGTGGAGCACACGGGCGCCGCCCTGGACGAGGCTCCCGACGGCACGCGGGTGGTGTTCGTGACCCACTCGATCCCTGACGCCATGAACGACGCGAGCGGCGGGCCGGGCGTGGGCGCGTACCGGTCCCAGCACCTCGAGGCGGGTCGGCTGGTCATGGAGGGTCTCGCGCCGCAGCACCGTGACGTGCCGTGGGACCTCGTGTACTGCTCCCGGTCCGGCTCGCCGCGGACCCCGTGGCTGGAGCCCGACGTCAACGACCACCTCGAGCAGCTGGCCGCCGACGGCGTCACGTCCGTCGTGGTCGTCCCGATCGGCTTCGTGTCCGACCACATGGAGGTCGTGTACGACCTCGACACCGAGGCGGCGGAGACCGCCGAGAAGCTCGGCATGAGGTTCGTCCGCGTGCCCACGCCGGGGACGCACCCCGGCTTCGTCGCGATGATCACCGACCTGCTGCAGGAGCGGGCCGCCGTCGACCGCGGCGAGTCGCCCACGCCGGCCACGCTCGGCCGGTGTGCTGCCAACCCGGTCGTGTGCGTGCCGGGCTGCTGCGCGAACCTGCGCGGCGACCGTCCCGCGCACCCGTGAGCCCGTCCGTCCCGCCCGCCCGTGAGCTGCTCCTGACGCTGGCGCACGACGTCGGGCTGGAGGCGGCGGCCCTGGTGCGCCGAGAGCGGCCGGAGGGCCGCGTGGCGGTCGCGGCGACCAAGTCGAGCCCCATCGACGTGGTCACCGAGGTCGACCGGGCCAGCGAGGACCTGATCCGCCACCGCATCCTCGACGCACGGCCCGACGACGGGTTCGTCGGCGAGGAAGGTGCCGACGTGGTCGGCACGAGCGGGGTCGACTGGGTGGTCGACCCGATCGACGGCACCGTGAACTTCGTATACGGGATTCCCGCGTACGCGGTGTCCATCGCCGCGCGGGTCACCGACGCGACCGGCGAGCGGGTCGTCGCGGGCTTCGTGGTGAACATCGCGTCGGGGGAGCGGTGGGGTGCCGTGCTCGAGGGCGGCGCCTGGCGCTGGGACGGCGAACGTCGGGTGCCGCTGCGTGCACCGGGACCGCCGCCGCTCTCCCAGGCCCTCGTCGGGACGGGCTTCAACTACGTGCGCGAGGTCCGCGAGCACCAGGCGGCGGCCGCGGCCCGCCTGCTGCCGCACGTCAGGGACATCCGGCGGATCGGCTCGGCGGCGCTCGACCTGTGCGCGCTCGCCGAGGGCCGTCTGGACGCCTACGTCGAGCAGGGGCTGCACCCGTGGGACCTCGCTGCGGGAGGACTGGTGGCTCGCGAGGCCGGTGTGCTCGTCGAGGGCCTCGACGGCCCGCCGGATCTGCGCCTCGTGATGGCGGCGCATCCTGCGCTTGCAGGGGAATACTTCGACCTCGTCCGGACTTGTGGGTTCTGACCGACGGCCGCTTGCAGCGGTGTGGAACAATCCCGTCGGTTGAACGCACACGACGGAGGGGTACATGGCTACCGACTACGACGCGCCTCGCAAGACTGACGAAGAGCAGTCCGAGGACAGCATCGAGGAGCTCAAGGCGCGTCGCCACGAGAAGAACTCGGGCAAGGTGGACGAGGACGAGGTCGAAGCGGCCGAGTCGTTCGAGCTGCCGGGTGCCGACCTCTCCCACGAGGAGCTGGCCGTCCAGGTGGTCCCGCGCAAGTCCGACGAGTTCACGTGCTCGTCGTGCTTCCTGGTGCACCACCGTTCCCAGCTCGCCGAGGAGAAGGGCGACCGGCTCATCTGCCGGGACTGCGCCTACTGACGCACCGTCCGAGCTCGCTCAGCGCGAGCGCCGACGACCAGGAGCCGGCTTCCGTGAGGAGGCCGGCTTCGCCGTTCCTCCAGCCGTCCGTGCCGCCGCCTGCGCTGCTCCGGCGACGCCACCCTTGGTGGCGCCCTTCAGGGGCTTCATGCCCGGAGGCAGGTCGCCCGTCGAGCGGACCCAGTACCCGGCCGCGCCGCGGCGCACGAGCAGCCTCACGACCTCGACGAGTGCACCTCCGATGACGGCCCAGGCGACGGCCTCGCGGGTCTCGACCTCGGGGTGTCGCCCCGCGGTCGGGGGCTTCTTGCCGGTCGCGGCCCGCCAGGCCAGCGTCGAGACCTGACGTGCCAGCAGACCCGCCGCGACGGTGGAGCCGCGGTCGAGCAGCTTCCACGTGCTGCGGCTCGAGCGCGACGGTCGCCTCGCGGGCGTGGCCGACTCGAGCGTGGGAGCGGACGTGCGGCGTCGGCGCTTGCGGGGCATGGTCGTCACCTCGGGTCGGTGCGGGGTTGGTCGGTGCTGGCTTGGTCGGTGCTGGGCTGGTGGGTGCCCTGGGTGCCGGCCTCGGGTCGGATCGGCCCGGCAGGACGGCCGAGGGTCTGGGCGATCGCGGACGGATCGCGGGTCGAGACCACCCAGTAGGGCGCGGGGTCGGCCGGATCGCGGACCTCCACCTGCACGGCGGTGGCGATGTACGGCCGGACGTGCAGCCAGGCGCGGGCGTCGGCGCCGGGACCGAGCAGGGTCCGTGCACCGGCCGCGTCGAGCGCCGTGACCGCGCCCACGTGCTCGTGCGTCAGGTGGGCGCGCCCCACACGGAGGCCGTCGGGTCCGGCCTCGAGCACCGTCGACCCGTACGACCACAGCAGGGCACCCGCCACGACGGCCACCGCCACGGCCACGGCGACCGCGGTCGGCGGTCCTGCGACGACGAACGCCACCCAGCCCCACGCGATCGCGAAGGCCGCGACGGCGATCCACCACGCGGGGGGAGCGAGGAGTCGCTCACGACGGGTTTGCACGCTCCCAGCCTGCCGCATCCGGGCGTGGTCGGCCCGAGTAGGGTCGCGAGCATGCTCGAGATCGCGGTGCGTCGCCTCGACCCGCGGCTCCCGGCCCCGACCTATGCGCACCCGGGTGACGCGGGTGCCGACCTGCACGCCGCCGAGGATGCGACCCTCGCGCCGGGCGAGCGCGTGCTCGTGCCCACGGGCATCGCCCTGGCCCTGCCCGACGGCTTCGCGGCCTTCGTCCACCCACGGTCCGGGCTGGCCCTGCGCCACGGACTCTCCGTGGTGAACACGCCCGGCACCATCGATGCCGGCTACCGGGGCGAGATCAAGGTCCTGCTGGTCAACCACGACCTGCACGAGACCGTCCGGATCGCCCGCGGCGACCGCATCGCGCAGCTCGTGGTGCAGCGGGTCGAGCACGTGACCTTCCGCGAGGTCGAGTCACTCGAGGACACCAGCCGAGGCGCCGGGGGCTACGGCTCCACCGGGGGCCACCGATCCATGGGGGAGGACGCATGATCCGTCGACGCCGAGAGCGTGACGACCAGGCAGTGCAGACCGACGAGACGGGCACGGAGCCCGACGTCGTGTCCACGACGCCCACCGAGGAGCCGTCCGGCCCCTGGGACTCGCGAGACTTCACCGGGGACGGCACGGGCTACATCGACCTCGGACCGCTGCGCATCCGCGGACGCATCGGCTTCCAGCTCCAGGTGCCCCAGGACGACGGCGGAAGCACCGGGTCCGTCGTGCTGGTCACGGAGGAGTCGGGGCTCGAGCTGCGGGTCTTCGCCGCGCCGCGCAGCGGTGGGCTGTGGGACGAGGTCCGTGGCGAGCTGCTCGCGGAGGTCGAGCGGCTCGAGGGCACGGCCGAGCAGGTCGACGGACCGTTCGGTCCCGAGCTTCGCGTCCAGGTCCCCGTGAAGCTCCCCGACGGCCAGGACGGCTTCCAGCCGTCACGGATCCTCGCGGTCGAGGGGCCGCGCTGGATGCTTCGTGCGACCTTCCTCGGGTCGGCTGCGCTCGAGCCCGACGAGGACGGACTGCTCGAGCGTGCGTTCCGTGAGGTCGTCGTCGTCCGAGGTGACGAGCCGCGCCTGGTGCGTGAGGCCCTGCTCATCGAGGTGCCCGAGGGTGCGGTGGCCGAGGAGCCACCCGGCCACGGCACCCAGGCCTGAGGTTCGCGGCCTAGGATCGAGACATGGCATCCCGACTGCGCCGCCCCATGCGCCGCGCGACCCTCGAGCAGCTCGAGGACCAGGAGCTGCAGCGCAGCGCCGACGCCGCGGGCTGCCGGTTGCTCACCGCCCAGGCCGAGAGGTCGGTCTGCTCGCTGCACGGTGAGCTGCGGTCCGTCACCACCCGCCCGGTCGCCGACGGTGCGAGCGCCCTCGAGGCGCAGCTCTACGACGGGTCCGGGCAGGTCACCCTCGTGTGGCTGGGCCGACGCCGGATCGAGGGCATCGAGCCCGGGCGACGTCTGACCGTGCACGGCCGCATCGGTCGCCGCGGCGACGCCTTCGTGCTCTACAACCCGCGCTACGAGCTGGACGCATGAGCGAGGCCGGCGCGAGCGTCGCCACCGTCGAGGAGCTGGTGCGGTCCAAGCTCTCCGAGGCGCTCGGCGGCGGGCGCGGCATCGTCGAGAGTGCCGTGCCCACGATCGTGTTCACGATCTGCTGGATCAGCACGCAGGACCTGCGGACCTCGCTCGTCGCGAGCGTCGGCGCGGCGGTCCTGCTGGTCGTGGTGCGGCTCGCCCAGCGCTCCACCGTGCAGTTCGTGCTGAACGCCCTCATCGGCATCGCCATCGCCGCCGTGTTCGCGTCGCGCAGCGGCGAGGCTCGTGACGTGTTCCTGCCCGGGATTCTCTACAACGGCGCCTACGCGGCGGTGTTCATCGTCTCGATCCTCGTGGGGTGGCCCCTCATCGGGTTCCTCATCGGCAGCCTCACCGGCGAGCCCACCGAGTGGCACGAGGACCGGCAGCTCGTCCGGCTGTGCTCCCTGCTGACCTGGCTCTTCGCCGCACCCTGCATCCTGCGGGTCGTGGTGCAGTACCCGCTGTGGGCCGGCGACCACGTGGCGCTGCTCGGCACCTCCAAGGTCGTGCTCGGCTGGCCCCTGCAGGTCGCGGCGTTCGCGGCGATGGCGTGGGTGCTCTCGCGCAACTCCACCCCGATCGAGGCCGAGGCCGAGCCGGAGCCGCCTGCTACTCGGTGACGCGCTGTTCGCTGCGGCGGGGCCTCGACCTGCGGCTGCGCTGCTCCGGGTGGGTCTCGACCTGCGGCTGCGTCGATGTGGCTGGGTCTCGACCTGCGGCTGCGTCGATGTGGCTGGGTCTCGACCTGCGGCTGCGTCGCTGTGGCTCGTCGTCGACCTGCGCTCCGAAAGGGCCTCGACCGGCGGAGGGGTCTGGGCCCGGTCGGGTTCTCGGAGCGTGGCTCGGGGGACGCAAGGTTCTGCGTTCGTGCGTGAGGGGTCGATGGATGCTGCGTTTGCTACGGGATCCCGTAGCAAACGCAGCATCGTTCGGATCGCTGTGCGCGAAGGCAGAATCATGCGTCCGACGGGGCCCTTCGTGCGTCGGGTGGGCAGGGGTTCTTCCTTTGCGTGGCACGGTCCACGCGAAGGAAGGATCGTGCGTGGATCCCGCGCCGATGGAGAATCGTGGCCGCGCCCCGCAGACCCAGCCGAGTCGAGACCCACCGTTCCGGTCGAGGCCTTTCGGAGACCACCCCGACGCGCAGCCACAGCGACGCAGCAGTGCGTGAACGCCCGGCCGGGCAACGTAGGCGCGAGCGAACGCCCAGCCGGCCGACACAGCAGCGAGCGAACGCCCAGCCGCCGACGCAGCCACGACGCCTCAGGACGAGCAGCGACTCACGACTTGGGGGAGAGCAGGGCGCCGATCTCGTCCTCCGCGTCCGGTGCGGTGACGAACAAGAGCTCGTCGCCCGCCTCGAGCGAGCGCTCCGGGTCGGGCGTCTCGATCGCGTTGTCGCGCAGGATGGCCACGAGGACCACGTCGCGTGGCCACGGGACGTCGCGCACGAGGCGCCCGGCGAAGGGGGAGTCCTCGGGCATCGTCAGCTCGACCAGGCTGGTGTTGCTCTGGCGGAAGGTGAACAGGCGCACGAGGTCGCCGACCGACACCGCCTCCTCCACCAGGGCCGACATGAGCCGCGGGGTCGAGACCGCCACGTCGACGCCCCAGGTCTCGCCGAACAGCCACTCGTTGCTCGGGTGGTTGACGCGACCGACGGTCCGGGGGACCGAGAACTCCGTCTTGGCCAGCAGCGAGACGACCAGGTTGACCTTGTCGTCGCCCGTCGCGGCGATGACCACGTCGCACGTCTGCAGCCCGGCCTCCTCGAGGGAGGACATCTCGCACGCATCGGCCAGAAGCCACTGCGCCTTCGGCACGAGGTCGGACCGGATGGACCCGGGGGACTTGTCGATCAGGAGCACCTGGTGCCCGTTCTCGGTGAGCTCGAGCGCGACGGAACGGCCGACGGCACCGGCTCCCGCGATGGCGACGCGCATCAGGCCTCCTCAGGTCCGGACTCGAGCACGCGGTGGGCCTGGTCGGCGTCGCCCTCACGCATGAAGACGGCGAGCAGGTCGCCCTCCTGCAGCACCGTGCGTCCGCTCGCGACCAGGCCGGACCCGAGGCGCGTCAGGTAGGCCACGCGGACTCCCGCGGCGTCCTCGAGGCTCGAGACCTCGTGACCGATCCACGGGAACGGGGCGTAGAGGGTGTCGAGTCGCAGCTGGCCGGACGGGTCGCGCCACGCGGGCTCCGACCCCGCCGGGACGAGCCGACGCAGGACCTGGTCGGCCGCCCACGGCACCGTGGCGACCGTGGGGACGCCGAGGCGCTCGTACACCTCGGCGCGGCCCGGGTCGTAGATGCGGGCCACGACGTTGTCGACGCCGAACTGCTCACGCGCGACCCGTGCCGAGATGATGTTGGAGTTGTCGCCGCTCGAGACCGCGGCGAAGCCGTCGGCGTGCTCGATGCCGGCCGCACGCAGGACCTCGCGGTCGAAGCCCATGCCGGTCACGGTGGTGCCGGTGAAGTCCGGCCCCAGGCGGCGGAAGGCGTCGGGGTTGGAGTCGATGACGGCCGTGGAGTGGCCGCGCTCCTCGAGGCTGCGCGTCAGCGTCGAGCCGACGCGTCCGCAGCCCATGATGACGATGTGCACGAGGCGACGCTACACCCGTCGGGACCGGCCCGGAGCCCGCATCCAGGGCGACCGGCGCAGCGATCCCGACAGGTCTACGATCGTCGCTCGTGGGCATGGTCGAGTCCGTCAAGCGGACGCTCGTCGGACGCAAGCTTCGCAGCACCCAGCTCGGGGAGACGCTGCTGCCGAAGCGCATCGCGCTGCCCGTCTTCGCCAGCGACGCCCTGTCGTCGGTGGCGTACGCGCCCGACGAGATCTTCCTGACCCTGTCGATGGGCGGCATCACGGCCTACGCGTTCAACTGGAAGATCGGCCTCGCCGTCGTCGTCGTGATGCTCACCGTCGTCGCGTCCTACCGCCAGAACGTGCGCGCCTACCCCAGCGGTGGAGGTGACTACGAGGTCGCCACCACGAACCTGGGGCCCAAGTCGGGCGTCACGGTGGCCAGCGCGCTGCTCGTCGACTACGTGCTCACCGTCGCGGTCTCGATCTCCTCGGGGGTGCAGAATGCGACGTCCGCGGTGCCGTGGCTCGTCGGCCACGAGGCCCTGGCCGCGTCGGCGCTCGTCCTCCTGCTCATGACGCTCAACCTGCGCGGCGCCAAGGAGTCCGGCCGCGCGTTCGCCGTGCCGACGTACCTGTTCATGCTGGCGATCGCCCTGATGGCCTGCTGGGGACTGGTCCGCTACCTCCTGGGTGACCTGCCCCAGGCCGAGAGCGCCCGGTACGAGATCGCCGCCGAGGCGCCCTACGACTCCGCGCTCACCGGCCTGGCCATGGCGTTCCTGCTCGCCCGGGCGTTCTCGTCCGGATGCGCCGCCCTCACCGGCGTGGAGGCGATCAGCAACGGCGTGCCCGCCTTCCGCAAGCCCAAGAGCGCCAACGCCGCCACCACGCTGCTGCTGCTCGGCACCATCTCGATCACGATGCTCATGAGCATCATCGTGCTGGCCGACGCCATGCACATCCGCTACGTCGAGGACCCGGCCCGCCAGCTGCTGCTCGACGGCCGACCGGTGGGTGACGGCTTCGAGCAGGACACCGTCATCGCGCAGCTCGCCAAGGCGCTCTACAGCGACGCGGCGCCACTGTTCTACTTCACGATCGCCTGCACCGGCATCATCCTCGTGCTGGCGGCGAACACCGCCTTCAACGGCTTCCCCGTCCTCGGTTCCATCCTCGCGCGCGACGGACACCTGCCGCGCCAGCTCGACACCCGCGGGGACCGGCTGGCCTTCAGCAACGGCATCGTCCTGCTCGCCGTCGCCGCGATCGCGCTGATCGTCGCCTTCGACGCCGAGGTCACGAAGCTCATCCAGCTCTACATCGTGGGCGTCTTCGTCTCGTTCAACCTCAGCCAGCTGGGCATGATCCGGCACTGGACCCGGCACCTCGCCGCCGAGACGGACCCCGCCGAACGGCGCCGGATGAAGCGCTCGCGGCTCGTCAACGGGTTCGGCCTGGCCATGACGGCCACCGTGCTCGTGATCGTCCTCATCACCAAGTTCCTCGCCGGAGCCTGGATCGCGATCCTCGCCATGACCATCGTCTTCTTCCTCATGGTGGGCATCAACCGGCACTACCAGCGGGTCAACGCGGAGCTCGAGATCGACGAGACCGACGTCGCCCTTCCCTCGCGCGTCCACGCCGTCGTCCTCGTGGGCCGGCTCCACAAGCCGACCCTGCGGGCCATCGCCTACGCCCGAGTGGCGCGGCCGAGCAGCCTCGAGGGTCTCTACGTGGAGCTCGACCCGCACGACACCCAGGTGCTGCGCCAGCGGTGGGACGACCTGCAGATCCCCGTCCCGCTCACCGTCGTGTCGTCGCCCTACCGCGAGCTCGTGCGCCCCGTGGTCAAGTACGTCAAGGAGGTGCGCCGGGCGAGCCCCCGCGACATCGTCAGCGTCTACATCCCCGAGTACGTCGTCGGGCACTGGTGGGAGCAGCTGCTGCACAACCAGACCGCGCTGCGCCTCAAGGGACGCCTGCTCTTCATGCCCGGCGTCATGGTGACCAGCGTCCCGTACCAGCTGAGCTCCGCCTCCCGCGTCGACCCCCGCAGCACCATCGGCAGCGCACCCGGCGACGTGCGCCGCGGCATCGGGGACCGGCCCGGCCCGGACGGACCCGCATGAGCGCGGTCCTCCCGATCGTCCAGGTGGGGCCCGTCGCCCACGGTGCTGGTTCGGTGTGCTCCGAGCCCCGGGGAGGTGGGTTCGCGTGACGTCCGAGGGTCTTCCCGTGGTCGAGGTGGGGCCCGTCGCCCACGGTGCGACTTCGGTGGGCTCCGGACCCCGTGGGACAGTTCTCGCGTGACGTCCGAGGCTCTTCCCGTGGTCGAGGTGGGGCCCGTCGCCCACGGGGGCTCCTGCGTGGCGCGGCTGGACGGGCAGGTCGTGTTCGTGAGGCACGCGCTGCCGGGGGAGCGGGTCAGCATTCGCGTCACCGACCGCACCAAGCGGTACCTGCGCGCCGACGCCGTGGAGGTGCTCGAGGCGTCCCCCGACCGGGTGGCCCCGCCGTGCGACCTCGCGGGGGTCTGCGGAGGCTGCGACTTCCAGCACGTCGCCCCCGAGGCCCAGCTGCGGCTGCTCGGGTCGGTCGTGTCCGAGCAGCTGCAGCGCCTCGCCGGCATCGAGCGGGAGGTGCGGGTCGAGGCCGTCGGTCCCTCCCTCGGCTGGCGCACCCGCGTGACGTGGTCGACCACCCCCGACGGACGCGCAGGACTGCGCCGCCACCGCTCCCACGAGGTCGTCCCGGTCGGGCACTGTCCGATCGCCCACCCCGGCCTGCCCGACGTCCTGTCGCACCGCTGGGACGCCCCCCAGGTCGAGGCGATCGTCTCCTCCACGGACCAGCAGCTCCTCGTCACCGACGCGACGGTGCCCAAGGACCTCCACGTCGACGGAGTCGCAGGCACCGACGGCACGCGGCGCGCAGGTCGCACGCGGCTCACCGAGCGCGTCGAGGGCCACGACTTCACCGTGACCGGCTCCGGCTTCTGGCAGGTGCACCCGGAAGCAGCGCGCACCCTGGTCGACGCCGTCCTCGAGGCCGCCGAGGCCCGACCCGGGGATCGGGTCGCCGACCTCTACGCCGGGGTCGGGCTGTTCACCGCGTTCCTCGCCGACCGCGTGGGGCCCCAGGGCACGGTGGTCAGCGTGGAGGCCGACACCCAGGCCGCGCGCGACGCCCGCCGGTCGCTGCACCGGCACGCCCAGGTCCGCCTGGTCTCCGCCACCACCGAGCAGGCGCTCCGTCACGACGCCGACCTCCGTCGGGGCGTCGACCTGGTGGTCCTCGACCCGCCACGGACCGGGGCCCGACGCGCCGTTCCCGACGTGGCGCGGCTCGGTGCCCGTCGCGTCGTCTACGTGGCGTGCGATCCCGCGGCCCTGGCCCGTGACGTCGCGACGTTCGCCGAGCACGGCTACCGGCTGGGGGACCTGCGGGCGTTCGCCCTGTTCCCCATGACCCACCACGTGGAGTGCGTCGCGGTGCTCGACCGGATTCCCGACGTCGACTGAGAACGCGGCGCACCCGACCGGCGTAACCCCTGGTGACCACCGATCGGTGGTCACGTGACCAGGAGGATCGCCATGAGAACGTCCCACGTCCAGCCCCGCTCCCGCCGCCGCGCCGCTGCCGCTGCTGCTGCCGCCGTCGCGCTCGTCGCCACCGCCGGCCTCGTCGTCTCCGCCGACGCCGCCGTGGTGGAGCCGTCGGGCAAGGCCCTCGGCCTCGCCGGCGACGGCAAGGTGCTGCACCGGCTGAACCTCGACCAGCCCTCCCGCCTCACCACCCTCGGTCCCGTGAAGGGCCTGACCGGCGAGGACGAGCGACTGGTCGGCATCGACTTCCGGGTCCAGAACGGCCGCTACTACGGCGTGGGCAACGCCGGCGGCATCTACACCGTGAACTCGGGCAACGGCCAGGCGGTCAAGGTCTCACAGCTCAGCGTGGCCCTCGAGGGCCGCGACTTCGGCGTCGACTTCAACCCGGCGGCCGATCGCCTGCGCATCGTGAGCGACACGGGCCAGAACCTGCGCCACGACGTGAACCAGCCGACGCCGACCACCGCCGTCGACACGCCGCTCTCCTACGGCGACGGTGCCGCCCAGGGCGTCACCGCCGTCGCGTACACGAACAACGACACGAGCGCGAAGACCGGCACGTTCCTCTACGACATCGACACGTCGCTCGACCAGCTGGCGGTCCAGGTCCCGGCGAACGCGGGCACCCTCGCGCTGGCCGGCCCGCTGGGCACCAACGCCGTCGGCGTGGCCGGCTTCGACATCGTGACCGTGCTGGACGACGGCGTGGCGGTCGACAACGTCGGCTTCGCCGTCCTGCGTCCTGCGCGCTCGAACACCTCCTCGGTCCTCTACGAGATCGAGCTGCAGAGCGGCGCCGCCACCCGCGTGGGCAACTTCCCCCGCTCCGTGGGCGACATCGCCATCCAGGTGCCGTGAGGTCGGTCCACGACGTCCGGTGAGCTCCGCGGGCCATCTCGACCGACCGGTCGGGGTGGCCCGCGGCGCGCTTGCTTGTGCGCGGGGTCCTGCACGGGCAGGGTGGGGCGCATGACACTCGGTCTGCGGTGCGCGGCGTCCCCGGCGGGCCCACGTCTCGGACCCGGACGTGGGTTCGAGCGACCGGGGCGAGCCCCACGATGAGCGGGCCGGACACCCACGAGCCCCACGCGCCCGACGGCGACGCCCTCGGGGACGACCGTCAGGACGGGTCCGAGCACCGGTCGGTCGCGGACCTGCGGCGCTCGGCCCTCGCGCAGGACGCCCTGCTGTTCTGCGTGGCGTTCACGGCGGGCGCGTCGGTCGTGCTGCTCGCCAGGCTGCTCGGCGGTGCGGCCGATCCCGACCTCTGGACCGTCGGGCGGTCCGACGACCTGCTCCTCGGCGGGCTGGTGGCGGGGGAGCTCTTCCTCGTCTGGAACAACGGCTGGCGCCAGGGCGTGCGGGGGCACAGCATCGGCAAGCACCGCGAAGGACTGCTCGTGGTCCGCCCCGGGACCGCACGGCCCACCGGTGCGCCCCGCGGCCTCCTGCGCGGCCTGACCGCAGCACTCCTGCTGGACCTGGCGGTCGCCGCGATCCCGATCGGGCTGCCGACCGTGTTGCGCCGGTTCACGCCCGAGGCGTGGCACGTCGGTGCCGCCGCCTACGTCGCGGTCCTGCTGCTGCTCGTGCCGCTCCTGGTGGGACTGCGTCGAGGCGTCCTCGACCGGGTGGCCGGCACCGAGGTCGTCAGGGCCGTGGGCGCCGACGCCGTCACCTCCGACCCTCGTCGACGTGCGCTCGTGGTGCTCGACCTGGTCGGACTCGCCGGCGTGCTGGCCGTCTGCGCCGCTCACCTGTCCTTCGTGTGGCCGCTGATCTGGCGCTGGCCGGGCCTGCTCTGAACCATCCGAGCGGGGTTCGCTCGATTTCCTCTTGACATCATGTATCTTGACATCAAGAGACTTATCCGACCGCCGGGCCGCCCGTCGCACTCCCACTCCGGATCGACTTAGGCCCACCTGACATGGCGAGCGCGCCGTGTGGTCGGCAGGATGGAACACGACGCGAAGGAGACACTCATGGTCGACAGCTTCAATGCCGAGCAGACGCTCGAGGTGGGCGACGCCAGCTACACGTACTTCAAGCTCGACGCGGTCAAGGGCGATGGGCTCGACGTCGCGTCGTTGCCGTTCAGCCTGAAGGTGCTGCTCGAGGCGCTGCTGCGCACCGAGGACGGCGCCGACATCACGAAGGCCGACATCGAGGCCCTCGCCGGCTGGGACGCGAACGCCGATCCCAGCAAGGAGATCCAGTTCACGCCCGCCCGCGTGATCATGCAGGACTTCACCGGCGTCCCCTGTGTCGTCGACCTCGCCACGATGCGCGAGGCCATGGCCGACCTGGGCGGCGACGCCACGAAGATCAACCCGCTCGCGCCGGCCGAGATGGTCATCGACCACTCCGTCATCGCCGACGTCTTCGGCACCCCCGAGGCCTTCGAGCGCAACGTCGAGATCGAGTACGAGCGCAACCGTGAGCGCTACCAGTTCCTCCGCTGGGGCCAGGGCGCCTTCGACGACTTCAAGGTCGTCCCCCCGGGCACCGGCATCGTGCACCAGGTCAACATCGAGAAGCTCGCGCGCGTCGTGTTCGACAAGAACGGCGTCGTCTACCCCGACTCCTGCGTCGGCACCGACTCGCACACCACCATGGTCAACGGCCTCGGTGTCGTGGGCTGGGGCGTCGGCGGCATCGAGGCCGAGGCCGCGATGCTGGGCCAGCCGATCAGCATGCTGATCCCGCGGGTCGTCGGCTTCAAGCTCTCGGGTGAGCTGCCGCAGGGCGCCACCGCGACCGACCTGGTGCTCGTCATCACCGAGATGCTGCGCAAGCACGGCGTCGTCGGCAAGTTCGTCGAGTTCTACGGCTCGGGCGTCGGCGCGGTGCCGCTGGCCAACCGCGCCACGATCGGCAACATGAGCCCCGAGTACGGCTCGACCATCGCGGTCTTCCCGATCGACGACGAGACCACCAAGTACCTGCGCCTGACGGGTCGCGACGAGGAGCAGATCGCGCTCGTCGAGGCCTACGCCAAGGCCCAGGGTCTGTGGCACGACCCGGACCACGAGCCGCGCTTCTCCGAGTACCTGGAGCTCGACCTCGGCGACGTCGTCCCGTCGATCGCCGGTCCCAAGCGTCCGCAGGACCGTGTCTCGCTCACCGAGAGCAAGGGTTCGTTCCGCACCGCGCTCGCCGACTACACCGAGCAGGACGTCAACGGGTACGACGAGGCCGTTGCCGAGTCCTTCCCGGCGTCCGACGCGCCGAGCAGCAGCGACGACGGCACCAACGGCGACAAGCCGAACGCACCGGCGCCCTCGGGCGCGGGTCGTCCGAGCAACCCGCAGCACGTGCGGCTCGAGGACGGCACCGAGTTCGAGCTCGACCACGGCGCGGTGACGATCGCCGCGATCACGTCGTGCACCAACACGTCGAACCCGTCGGTCATGATCGGCGCCGGCCTTCTGGCCAAGAAGGCGGTCGAGAAGGGTCTGCAGCGCAAGCCGTGGGTCAAGACGACGCTGGCGCCCGGCTCGAAGGTCGTCACCGACTACTACGCCAAGTCCGGTCTCGACGTGTACCTCGACAAGCTGGGCTTCAACCTGGTCGGCTACGGCTGCACGACGTGCATCGGCAACTCCGGACCGCTGATCCCCGAGGTCAGCGCCGCGGTGAACGAGGGCGACCTCGCGGTCACCGCCGTGCTGTCGGGCAACCGCAACTTCGAGGGGCGGATCAACCCCGACATCAAGATGAACTACCTGGCGTCGCCGCCGCTGGTCATCGCCTACGCGCTGGCCGGCTCGATGGACGTCGACCTGTTCAACGAGCCGCTGGGCACCGACGCCGACGGCAACGACGTGTTCATGAAGGACATCTGGCCGTCGGCGAGCGAGGTCGAGGACGTCATCGCGTCGTCGATCTCGTCCGACACGTTCAGCAAGGAGTACGCCGACGTGTTCGCCGGCGACGAGCGCTGGCAGAACCTGCCGACGCCCGACGGCGACGTGTTCGAGTGGGACCCCGAGTCGACCTACGTCCGCAAGGCGCCGTACTTCGACGGCATGGACCGTGAGCCCTCGCCGGTGGAGGAGGTCAGCGGTGCACGTGTGCTGCTCAAGCTGGGCGACTCCGTGACCACGGACCACATCAGCCCTGCCGGTGCGATCAAGAAGGACAGCCCGGCCGGTGCGTACCTGTCGGAGCACGGCATCGAGCCGCGCGACTTCAACTCCTACGGCTCGCGTCGCGGCAACCACGAGGTCATGATCCGCGGCACGTTCGCGAACATCCGCCTGCGCAACCAGATGGCGCCGGGCACCGAGGGCGGCTACACGCGCAACCTGATCGCCGACGGTGAGGTCACCAGCGTGTTCGAGGCGTCCGAGGCCTATCAGGAGGCCGGCGTCCCGCTGGTCGTCCTGGCGGGCAAGGAGTACGGCTCGGGCTCGTCGCGCGACTGGGCCGCCAAGGGCACGGCGCTGCTGGGCGTCAAGGTCGTCATCGCCGAGTCCTACGAGCGCATCCACCGCTCGAACCTGATCGGCATGGGCGTGCTCCCGCTGCAGTACCCGGAGGGCGAGAACGCCGAGTCGCTCGGGCTGACGGGGGAGGAGACGTTCGACTTCACCGGCATCACGAAGCTCAACGACGGCGAGACGCCGCGCACGGTGCACGTCAAGGCGGGGGACGTGGAGTTCGACGCGGTCGTCCGCATCGACACCCCCGGCGAGGCGAACTACTACCGCAACGGCGGCATCATGCCGTACGTGCTGCGCAGCCTGCTCGACTGAGCCCGACCGCCCGACCCACGAGACGCCGTCCCCTCGGGGGCGGCGTCTCGCTGTGCGGGGACGGTGGCAGGGGACCTTCGTCCCGATTCGTTGTTCGCGACACGAAATTGTCGCCAGGTGCTGGACGTGACCCCCATCACGCGATAGGTTCACGCAAACAACAATTGCGTCCCGGTGACGGCTTTATGTCGTTCCCGTGTCGCCAGAGACCAACAAGGAGGCGGTTCGTATGAAGCGAACGCGCAATCTGGTGCTTGCCGGCCTCATGGGTGCCACGCTCATGCTCAGCGCCTGTGGCAGCGACTCGGGGAACGACGGCGGAGACAGCTCCGACGACGCGGGGAAGATCGGGGTGATCCTGCCCGACACGAAGTCGTCGGTCCGCTGGGAGAGCGCCGACCGTCCTGCGCTGGAGGCGGCGTTCAAGGACGCCGGCGTGGAGTACGAGATCCAGAACGCCGAGGGTGACGCCGACAAGATGGCCACCATCGCCGACGGCATGATCGCCGACGGCGTGACCGTCCTCGCGATCGTCAACCTCGACTCCGACTCCGGAGCCTCGATCCAGGAGAAGGCCGCGCAGCAGGGCGTCAAGACGATCGACTACGACCGTCTGACCCTCGGTGGCTCGGCCGACTACTACGTCTCGTTCGACAACACCAAGGTCGGCGAGCTGCAGGGCGAGGGCCTCGCCACGTGCCTCGGCGACGAGGACGCCAACGTCATCTACCTCAACGGCTCGCCCACCGACAACAACGCGACGCTGTTCTCGAAGGGCGCGCACAGCGTGCTCGACAAGACCACGTCGTACAAGAACGTCGGCGAGCAGGCCGTCCCGGACTGGGACAACGAGCAGGCCGTGACGATCTTCGAGCAGCTCTACACGAAGGTCGACGGCGACGTCCAGGGCGTCTACGCGGCCAACGACGGTCTGGCCGGTTCGGTCATCTCGATCCTGCAGAAGAACGGCAAGGCGGGCGACGTCCCGGTCACCGGCCAGGACGCCACGGTCGAGGGCCTGCAGAACATCCTCAAGGGTGAGCAGTGCATGTCGGTCTACAAGTCGGCCAAGCAGGAGGCGGGCGAGCTCGCCAAGGCCGCCATCGCGCTGGCCAAGGGCGAGAAGGCCGAGACGAACGGCACGACGGAGGACAGCGAGGGTGGCCGCGAGGTCCCGTCGATCCTCCTCACGCCTCAGTCCATCACGAAGGACAACGTGAAGGACGTCGTCGACGACGGCGGCGTCACGAAGGACGACCTCTGCGCGAACGACTTCGCGGAGCTCTGCACGGACGCCGGCATCAGCTGACGTCCACCCGTCGTCCCGTGGGGGCGGTCCTGCCGGACCGCCCCCACGGGGCACACCCTCGCTGTCCCGAGACCGACCGACCACCTCCTCGCACGCACCTGGAGACCACATGAGCACCACCCCGCTGCTGGAGCTGCGCGGCATCAACAAGAGCTTCGGCGCCGTCCACGTCCTCCACGACGTCGACCTCGCCGTCCACCCCGGGCAGGTCACCGCCCTCGTCGGCGACAACGGCGCCGGCAAGTCCACGCTCGTCAAGACCATCGCCGGCATCTACTCCGCCGACTCGGGCCAGCGCTACTTCGAGGGCGAGCCCGTCGACATCCACGGCCCCCGCGACGCCTCGGCCCTCGGCATCGAGGTCGTCTACCAGGACCTCGCCCTCTGCGACAACCTCGACATCGTCGAGAACCTCTTCCTCGGCCGCGAGCTCATGAAGGGTCCGGCCCTCGACGAGGCGACCATGGAGGCTCGGGCCCGCGAGACCCTCGCGTCGCTCTCGGTGCGCACCGTCAAGTCGGTGCGCCAGAGCGTCGCCAGCCTCTCGGGCGGCCAGCGCCAGACCGTCGCCATCGCGAAGTCGGTGCTCTGGAACTCCAAGGTCGTGCTGCTCGACGAGCCGACGGCCGCCCTCGGCGTCGCGCAGACCCGTCAGGTCCTCGACCTCGTGCGCCGCCTGGCCGACCAGGGCCTCGGCGTCGTCCTCATCTCGCACAACATGGTCGACGTCTTCGAGGTCGCCGACCGCATCACCGCCCTGTACCTGGGCCGTGTGGCCGCCGACGTGGCCACGAAGGACGTCACCAACACCCAGGTCGTCGAGCTCATCACCGCAGGTCGCTCGGGCGACCTCGGTCTCACGTCCGTCGGAGAGGCATCATGACCACCACCCCCACCGATCCGTCCTCGAAGGGCGGCAGCGGTCTGGCCGAGACCGACTTCGCGATCGACGCCCGCCAGGCGGCCACGCTCGGCGACGCCTGGCAGGCCTACCTCAACCGCCTGCGCGGCGGCGAGATGGGCGCCCTGCCGGCGGCCCTCGGGCTCATCATCCTGTTCATCGTCTTCAGCGCCGCCAGCGACACCTTCCTGACGGCCCTGAACATCGCCAACCTCATCACCCAGTCGGGTGCCATCTGCGTGCTCGCGATGGGGCTGGTGCCCGTGCTGCTGCTCGGCGACATCGACCTGTCCGCCGGTGTCGCCGGCGGCGCCGGTGCCGCGATCGCGGCGCTCGCCATCGTCGACCACGGGCTCCCGTGGTACCTGGCGGTCGTCGGCGGACTGGTCTTCGGTGCCGTGCTCGGCACCCTGATCGGCGCCCTCGTGGCCAAGCTGGGCATCCCCAGCTTCGTCGTGACCCTGGCGTTCTTCCTGGCGCTGCAGGGCCTGACCCTCAAGCTCATCGGCCAGGGCGGGTCGGTGCGCGTCGCCGACCCCGTCCTGCGCGGCCTGACCATCAAGAACATGCCGGTGGTCGCCGGGTGGACGATCGCGGTCATCGCGGTCCTCGCCTTCGCCGCGCTCACGCTGCTGCGCTACCGCACCCAGGTGAGCCGCGGTCTCGCGCACCAGCCGCTGAGCCTGCTGCTCGTCAAGATCGCCGGCATGGGCGTCGTGGTGCTCGGTCTCACAGCGCTGCTGAGCCTGAACCGCAGCCGCAACCCCAACTTCCCGATCCAGGGCGTGCCCTACGTGCTGCTGCTCGTCGGCGTGCTGCTGGTGATCTTCACCTTCGTGCTGAGCCGCACGCGCTACGGGCGCCACGTCTACGCGGTGGGCGGCAACCGCGAGGCGGCCCGACGGGCCGGCATCGACGTCGACAAGATCCGCATCTCCGTCTTCGTCCTCTGCACGTCGACCGCCGTGATCAGCGGCATCCTCGCCGCGTCCTACGCCGGCAAGGTGTCGCCCTCCTCCGGTGCGGGCAACACGCTGCTCTACGCCGTGGGTGCGGCCGTCATCGGTGGCACCAGCCTGTTCGGCGGCAAGGGCAAGGCCCGCGACGGGGTCATCGGCGGCGTGGTCATCGCGACGATCATCAACGGACTGGGCCTGCTCAACCAGGCCAGCTGGATCAACTACGTCGTCACCGGCGCGGTGCTCCTGCTCGCCGCAGCGGTCGACGCGGTGTCCCGCCGGCGCCGCTCGGCGTCCGGCGTGAGCTGAGCCGGTCGTGCAGACGAGCGCGCGGTCCGGGGCGGGCACCAACCAGGAGGCCGTCCGGCGCCACAACCTGGGCACGCTCCTGGGCCACGTGCACCTGCTGGGCCGGGTCTCCCGGTCCGACCTGACGTCCGCGATGGGGCTCAACCGGAGCACCATCGCCGGGCTGGTCACCGAGCTCCAGGGGCTCGGACTGGCCGAGCAGGTCAGGTCGGAGGCGGTGCGCAGCAGCGCCGGGCGCCCGTCGCCGGACGTCGTGCCGACCCAGGACGGCGCGCACGTGCTCGCGGTCGACGTCCGCGTCGACGGACTCACCGTCGCGCGGGTCGGCCTGGGCGGCGCGATCCTGGCCAGGGCCACGGGTCCGATCCCCGCGTCGCGCGACCCGCACGCGGTGGCCGACGCGGTCATGGCCATGCTGCGGCTGGTCGTGCGCGACGCCTCACCGGGCAGTGCGCTGGTCGGCGTCGGGATGGCCGTGCCGGGCGTCGTGCGACGCTCGGACGGTCTCGTCCGGCTGGCCCCGAACCTCGGCTGGCGTGACGTGCCCTTCAGCGCGATCATGTCGGACCGGCTGGGCGGCATCGCTCCGGTGGAGCTCGGCAACGACGCCGACCTCGGGGCGTTCTCCGAGCACCTGCGGGGTGCCGGGGTCGACGTCGCCGACCTCGTCTACCTGTCCGGCGAGGTCGGCGTCGGTGCGGGCGTCATCGTCGACGGCCATCGACTGGTGGGTGCGGGTGGGTACGCCGGAGAGATCGGGCACATGTCCCTCGACCCCGCCGGCCGGGAGTGCCACTGCGGCAACCGAGGGTGCTGGGAGACCCAGGTCGGCGCGCACGCGATCGCCGAGGCGATCGGCTGCCCGCCGGACCGGGTCGGGTCCCTGGGGGAGATGCTCGACGGGCTGCAGGAGGTCGACGACGACCTGCGGGAGGTCGGTCGGCTCCTCGGCCGTGGGCTCGCGAACGCCGTCAACCTGCTCAACCCGCGGGTCGTCGTCCTCGGCGGCTTCCTGCGCTCGCTGTACCCGCACGTGCAGGACGAGGTCGACCGCACGCTGCACGACACCGCCCTCGTGGCGCCGCGCGAGCTGGTGCGGATCGAGCTGCCGGGACTCGGCGCCGACGCCGTGCTCGTCGGTGCGGCCGAGACGGCCTTCGAGCGGCTGCTCGCGGACCCCGTCACCTGCCTGGCGGCGGCGCAGGTCGACGTCGAGTCAGCGCTCAGCGTCGCCTGAGCACGACACGACCGGCGGGTCCTCAGAGCGCGACGGAGCCCTCGAGCACGTCGGTGAGGGCCTGCTCGGCCGCGCCCAGGGCGGCGGCCTCGATCCCGAGCGTGCCGACCCGGACGTCCGGGCGCTGGTGGTGGGCTGCGGGCAGCCGTCGGTGCACCACGTCCTGCGCGCTGTGCAGGATCCATGGGGCCAGCGGCTGGAAGTAGCCACCGAGGACGATCACCTCGGGGTCCAGGACCGTGCACAGGGTGGCCAGTCCGTGACCGAGCTGCGCGCCGAGCACGTCCAGCGCGGTCGCCACGTCGGCGTCGGTCTCAGCCCTCGCCGCCACCTTCGCCGCACGTTCCATCGGAGTGCCCGAGGCTCGCATCCCGACGGCGGCGAGCGCGGCACGCAGTCCCACGGTGGTCTCCCAGCACCCCTGCCGACCGCAGGCGCAGCGGCGACCCAGGTCGCCGATCGGCATGTGGCCCACCTCGCCGGCGAATCCCGATCCCCTCACCAGGCGGCCGTCCTGCACGATGCCGGCGCCGATGCCGACGGTCCCGGTGATGTACAGCGTCGAGACGGACTGCTGGGCGGCTCCGTGCGTCGACTCGGCCACCGCGGCGAGGTTGGCGTCGTTGTCCACCAGGACGGTGACGCCCAGCGCCTCAGCGAGCACGTCACCGGGCCGTGTGCCCGTCCAGCCGAGGTTCGGCGCGAGCGCGACCGTGGCGTGGTCACGCTCCACCAGCCCCGGCACGGCGAGGTGTGCCCCGACGATGCGCCCGGGGGCCTGGTCGGCGACCTCGAGGGCGAGCTCGACCAGGGTCTCGAGCGCGTCGGCACCGTCGGGCACCTGGCGCGTCGTGGTGAGGACCTGCGTGGCGGCGAGGTCGACGAGTGCGGCGGCCACGTAGTCGACGTTGACCTCGAGGCCCAGGCCGAGCACGGAGCCCGCCGCGAGCTCCACCGGCCGGGACGGTCGGCCCCGGCCCTGCGACGACGCGTCTCCCTCGACGACGACAGCCCGCTCCGACAGCTCCCCGACGATCGCCCCGACCGTGGCCTTGGCCAGACCGGTGCGTCGGGCCAGCGACGTGCGGCTGCTCGGGCCGGCGTCGCGCAGCGTGCGGACGACGAGCGCCGTGTTGGCCCGGCGCAGCTGGTCGGGGGCGGCCGGGGGCATGCTCAGCGCACCCCGTACAGGTGCTCGAGCGCGAGCTGGTCGAGGTGCTCGAAGGCCATGCCGCGGGCGCCGAGGACCTCGGGGTCCTCGCCGGTCTCGGCCTGCAGGTCGGCCCAGGTCTCGCCGGCGGCCAGCGTCGGCTCGGAGAGCTCGGGCACACGCGCTGCGCCGAGCGCCTCCTGGACCTCGGGGTCGGCACGGAAGGCCAGGGCCTTCTCGCGCAGCACGAGGTAGTTGGTCATGCAGGCGGCGGCCGCCGTCCACACGCCGTCCTCGTCCTCCGTGCGCGGGGTCTTGAAGTCGAAGTGCACCGGCCCGTCGTACCCGCCCTGCAGGAGGGTGTCGACGATCCAGAACGCGCCACGCGCGTTGCCGGCGCCGAAGCGGAAGTCCTGGTCGTAGCGCGGCCCCGACTGGCCGTTGAGGTCGATGTGGAACAGCTTCCCGTGCCACAGCGCCTGGGCGTAGCCGTGGGCCGCGTTGAGCCCGGCCATCTCCTCGTGCCCGATCTCGGGGTTGACGCCGACCATCTCGGGGCGCTCGAGGCTGTCGATGAAGGCGAGCGCGTGCCCGATGGTGGGGAGCAGGATGTCGCCGCGGGGCTCGTTGGGCTTGGGCTCGATGGCGAACTTCAGGTCGTAGCCCTGGTCCACGACGTACTGGCCCAGCAGGTCGAAGCCCTCCTTGTAGCGCGAGAGTGCCGCCTGCACGTCCTTGGCGGCACCGCTCTCGGCGCCCTCGCGCCCGCCCCAGCAGACGTAGACCTGGGCGCCCAGCTCGGCGGCCAGGTCGATGTTGCGCATGACCTTGCGCAGGGCGAACCGGCGAACGGCGCGGTCGTTGGACGTGAAGCCGCCGTCCTTGAAGACCGGGTGGCCGAAGAGGTTGGTGGTCGCGGTCGTCACGGCGAGCCCGGTCTCGGCCAGGCCCTTGCGGAACCGGTCGAGGATCGCGTCGCGCTCGGACTCCGAGGAGCCGAAGGGCACCACGTCGTCGTCGTGGAAGTTGACGCCGTAGGCGCCGAGCTCGGCCAGCTTCTCCAGCGCGTGGACCGGGTCCATCGCCGCGCGGGTGGGCTCGCCGAAGGGGTCGCGGCCGGCGTACTGCACCGTCCAGATGCCGAAGGAGAACTTGTCGGTGGGGACGGGGGTGGGGACGGTCATGTCAGGCCTTTCGAGGGGTTCGGGTGGTCGGTCGTGAAGGGAGGTCAGGTGGTCCAGGGCGCCGTGAGCTCGCGCAACGAGGCGTAGGCGTCACGGACGTGGGGGAGGGGGGCGGCCTCGAGCACGCGGCTCTCGGGCAGCGCCCACACCGGCGGCTCGGCGGAGCCGGAGAGCGACCAGGCGGCCTGTCGGGCCGCGCCGAGGGCGACGTACTCCGCGTCGCCCGGGAGCGTGACCGCTCGGCCGAGCACGGCCGGCGCCAGGGCCTGGACGGCGCGGTTCCGCGCGCCACCACCGATCATCAGCACCCGCTCGACGGTGCCGGGGCTGTCGAAGCCCTGGGCGACCGCCTCGAGGGCGTCGGCGAGCGAGCAGAGCAGGGCCTCGACCGCAGCCCGTGCGACGTCCTCGCGGCTCGTCGAGGGGGTCAGTCCGGCCCAGGTGCCGGTGGCGTCCGGACGGTTCGGGCTGCGCTCGCCGGCGTAGTAGGGGCTGACCGTGAGCCCGTGGGCGCCGGCCGGTGCGGCGAGGGCCAGGTCCGCGAGGCCGTCGTGGTCGACCCCGAGAAGCCTCGCGTGCAGGTCGAGGATGCGCGCGGCGTTCATGGTGGTGGCCATGGGGAGGTACCGGCCGGTCGCGTCGGCGAAGCCGGTGACGACGCCGGTCGCGTCGGCGACGGGCTTCTCGCTGACCGCCGAGGCGACCCCGGAGGTGCCGATCGACAGCGACACGTCGCCGGCCACCAGTCCGAGACCGAGGGCCGCGGCCATGTTGTCCCCGGTGCCCGCGGCGACGACGCACCCGTCGGCGGTCGTCGTCACCTGCTCCGCCGGCTGGGCGACCCGCGGCACGTGCGGGACGCGGCCGAGCGCCAGCTCCAGCAGGTCGGCCCGGTACGCGTCGTCGACGGCGGAGTAGTAGCCCGTGCCGGAGGCGTCGCCGCGATCGGTCACGGGCTCGGCCCGCTGACCCGAGGCGTGCCAGGTCACGTAGTCGTGCGGCAGCATCACGCGGACGGTCCGCCGTGCGGCGTCGGGCCGGTGGTCGCGGAGCCAGCGCAGCTTGGTGATGGTGAAGGAGGCCACGAGCACGCTGCCCACGGCCTCCGCGCACGCGGCGGGGCCACCCATCTCCTCGACGAGGTCCGCCGCGGCGCCGGCGGAGCGGGTGTCGTTCCAGAGCAGGGCGTCGTGCACCGGGAGGTCGTCGGCGTCGAGTGCCACCATGCCGTGCTGCTGCCCACCGACGGCCAGCGCTGCCGCCCGCGGCAGCAGGGGCCCGGCGGCCTCGTCGAAGGCGGCCAGCCAGGCGCGGGGATCGACGCTCGAGCCCTCGGGGTGCCGGGCGGTGCGCGACTCGACGACGGTGCCGTCGTCGGCGTCGACGAGCAGCGCCTTGGTGGACTGCGTCGAGGAGTCGACGCCAAGCACGAGGGGCATGTCCCGATTATTCGTTCAGTGTCCGAACAAAGTCAAGCGCGGACGTGTCCCAGGTCACGACGCCGTTCGGACCACCGACGCTTCCCTCCGTGTCGGACGGCGTTCACCCAGTGCCGCTGCGATGAGCGGCGTGAGCCACTCCAGCCCTCGTCCACCCGTCCCCGTGTCGCAGGCAGGCCCTCGGACCGACCCGACCGGACCCGCCGCCACCGCCTCCCGGCGTCGGCTCCTGGGCGGTGGCCTGGCGCTCGGCGCCGCCGCCGTCGCCGTGCGACCGACGACGGCCTCGGGGGCCGCCGTCGACCGCCGCACCCACGCGGTCTCCCTGCGACGGTCGCCGTTCACGCTCGGCGTCGCGTCGGGCGACCCGGTTCCCGACGGGTTCGTGCTCTGGACCCGGCTCGCGCTCGACCCGACGGCAGCCGACGGGCTCGGCGGGATGCCCCCGCGTCCGGTCGAGGTGAGCTGGCAGGTCGCCGCCGACGAGGGGTTCCGCCGCGTGCTGCGCAGGGGCAGCGTGACGGCCCTGCCGCGTGACGCGCACAGCGTGCACGTCGAGGTCGACGGCCTCGACCCCGGCCGTGAGCACTGGTACCGGTTCCGTGCGGGGCGCCACGTCTCGACCGTCGGACGGACCACGACGTCGCCCTCGGCCGGCAGCATGCCGACGTCGCTCAGCATGGCGTTTGCGTCGTGCGCCCAGTACGAGCACGGGTTCTTCACCGCGTACCGACGTCTGGCCGAGGACCGGCCCGACCTGGTCCTGCACCTCGGCGACTACCTCTACGAGTACACCGCGAACGACTACGTGGCCCCGGGTGGGAACGTGCGCAACCACGAGGGGCCCGAGACGGTCGACCTCGCCTCCTACCGCCAGCGCCACGCGCAGTACAAGGCCGACGCCGACCTGCAGGCCGCGCACGCCGCCGCACCCTGGCTCGTCGTGTGGGACGACCACGAGGTCGACAACAACTGGGCGGGTGGGACCCCGGAGGACCCGCTCGAGACGCCCGGGTTCGCCGCCCGGCGTGCAGCCGCGTTCCGTGCCTACTACGAGAACATGCCGCTGCGACGCTCCTCGATCCCGCGCGGGGACCACCTGCAGCTCTTCCGGCGTCTGCACTGGGGCAGGCTCGCGTCGTTCCACATGCTCGACACCCGGCAGTTCCGCGACGACCAGGGGTGCGGCGACGGCTACCGGGCCGACTGCCCGGCCGCGGTCGACCCGAACCGCACGATCGTGGGCCCGGCCCAGGAACGGTGGCTCCTCGACGGCTTCCGCAGGTCGCGGGCCCGGTGGGACGTGATCGGCCAGCAGGTCTTCTTCGCCCAGCGCGACAGCACCGACGGGCCGGTCAAGACCGTCTCGATGGACGCGTGGGACGGCTACCGGGCCTCACGCGACCGGATCACCCGCGGCTGGGTCGACGCCGGCGTGCGCAACCCGGTCGTGCTCACCGGGGACGTGCACGCGCACTGGGCCGGCGAGCTCAAGCTCGACTACGACGACCCCACCACGCGCAGCGTCGGGACCGAGCTGGTGTGCTCGTCGATCACCTCGGGCGGCAACGGGGCGGACGGGCCCGTGGACGGGCACGCCTGGCTGCGGTGGAACCCGCACCTGCGCCTCCAGAACAACCTCCGCGGGTACGTCAGGACCAGGATCACGCCCGAGGACATGACGGCGGAGTTCCGCTGCCTCGCCCAGGTCCGGGCGCCGGGGGCCGAGGCCTTCACCAGGGCGACCTTCGTGGTCGAGGACCGGGTCCCCGGGCTGAACCTCGTGCAGGACCGCGGTGTGCCCGGAGCCCGGACGTTCGCCGGGAGGTCGGCCGAGCAGGACACGCGCGAGACGATCGAGCGGGAGACGGACCGGCCGGACTGAGGCGACGGCTCACGCGGTGGGGGACGAGGTGGCGGGCCTAGGCTGGCGAGGTGACGATCCACGACGAGCACCCCTTCGCGTCCCCCGAGGGTGACCGGGACGGATTCCGTCGTCTGCGCGGACGCCTGCCCGCCGCCGTGACGGTGTGGGCGGCAGGGGAGGGGCGGGCGCGCGTCGGCCTCACCGTCTCCTCGCTGCTGCTCGCCGCCGGCGATCCGCCCAGGGTCCTGGCCCTCGTGGACGAGGAGTCGACGCTCTGGGACGCGCGGCCGACCACGGTGGTCGTGAACGTGCTCGGGCCCGACCACGCCTTCCTCGCCGACGCGTTCGCAGGGACCGCACCGGCCCCGGGAGGACCGTTCACCCTCGGGGCCTGGGACGACGGCCCCTGGGGCCCGCGGCTCGCCGACGCCGTCGGCTGGGTGGGGGTGCGCCTGGACGCGACCGAGCCGCGTCGCGAGGGCTGGGGGCTGCTGCTCGCCGGCACCGTCGAGCACGTCGACCTGCGGGACGGGGAGGCCCTGACGCACGTGCGGGGTCGCTACCGGACCTGAGCGGAGGCAGACGGCGGGGGTGGGACGGGATCGCTAGACTGACCGAATGGCGTTGCTCGACCAGATCACCGGCCCCGCGGACCTGCGGGCCCTGTCCGACGCCGAGCTGGAGACCCTCGCGCACGAGATCCGCGAGCGGACGATCGACGCGGTCGCCGCGCACGCCGGTCACCTCGGACCCAACCTCGGCGTGGTCGAGCTGACCCTCGCCATCCATCGCGTCTTCGAGTCCCCGCGCGACCGCGTCGTCTGGGACACCGGGCACCAGGCCTACGTGCACAAGATGGTCACGGGGCGCGCCGGCGACTTCGACACGCTGCGCCAGGAGGGTGGCCTGTCGGGCTACCCCTGCCGCGGCGAGTCCGAGCACGACTGGGTCGAGAACTCGCACGCGTCCACGAGCCTCTCCTACGCCGAGGGCATGGCGCGGGCCAACCAGGTCCTCGGCCGCGACGACCACGTGGTGGCCGTCATCGGCGACGGCGCCATGACCGGCGGCATGGCCTGGGAGGCGATCAACAACATCGCCGCCTCTCAGGACCGGCGCCTCGTCATCGTGGTCAACGACAACGGCCGGTCGTACCAGCCCACGGTCGGCGGCCTCGCCAACCGGCTCACCGACATCCGGACCAACCCGCGCTACGAGCCTGCCCTCAGCGCCATCCGCGACCGGCTCAACCGCGGCGGACCGGTCGGACCTGCGGCGTACGGCGCCCTGCACGCCATCAAGAAGGGCGTCAAGGACGCCCTCGCGCCCCAGGGCATGTTCGAGGACCTCGGCCTCAAGTACGTCGGTCCGGTGGACGGTCACGACCGCGCGGCGCTCGAGCAGGCCCTCACGCTGGCCAAGCGGTTCGGCGGGCCGGTCCTCGTGCACGTGCTCACGACCAAGGGGCAGGGCTACGACATCGCGGTGGCCAACGAGAACGACCAGATGCACCAGGCCCCGCCCTTCGACCGTGAGACCGGCGACGCGGTCTCCGTCGCCCCCGCCGGCTGGACCTCGGTGTTCCGGGACGAGGTCGTGCGGATCGCCGACGAACGCCCCGACGTCGTCGGCATCACGGCGGCCATGCTCTACCCCGTCGGCCTCGACGCCTTCGCCGACAAGTTCCCCGACCGGGTGTTCGACGTCGGCATCGCCGAGCAGCACGCCGCCACCAGCGCGGCCGGCATGGCCATGGCGGGCCTCCACCCGGTGGTGGCCGTCTACGCCACGTTCCTCAACCGCGCCTTCGACCAGGTGCTCCTCGACGTCGCCCTGCACCGATGCGGCGTGACCTTCGTGCTCGACCGGGCCGGGGTCACCGGTGACGACGGCGCCAGCCACAACGGCATGTGGGACATGTCGATGCTGCAGATCGTCCCGGGCCTGCGGCTCGCCGCGCCCCGCGACGGCACGCGGCTGCGCGAGCTGCTGCGCGAGGCCGTGGCCGTCGACGACGCCCCCACGGTGGTCCGCTTCGCCAAGGGCGCCGTGCCCGCCGACGTCGACGCGATCGACACGGTCGGCACCGCCGACGTCCTCGCGCGCGGGGAGTCCGACGACGTGCTCGTCCTCGCCGCGGGATCCATGGTGCCCGTGGGCCTCGGAGCCGCCGAGAGGCTGTCCGCCGAAGGACTCGGCGTCACGGTCGTCGACCCCCGCTGGGTCAAGCCGTTCGACCCGGCCGTCGTCGCGCTCGCGGCGTCCCACCGCCTCGTGGTCACCATCGAGGACAACGGTCGCATCGGCGGTGTGGGTGCCGCGTTCACGCAGGCGCTGCGCGACGTCGAGAGCGACGTGCCGGTCCGCGTGCACGGTGTCGCGCAGGAGTTCCTCGACCACGCCAAGCGCCCGGTGATCCTCGAGCGCCTCGGGCTCACGCCCGATGCCGTGGCCGCCGACACCCGTGCCGCCTGGCAGCGGGTCGTCGGGAACAATCTCGAGCCGTGAGGCCTTGACCATGAAGTGGCCCTCTCGACGTGACCCCGAATCCCAGGACCCGACGCCGCGTGGCGACGGACCGGTCCTCATCCATGCCCTCGACGGCTTCCTGACGGCGGGTGGGGCCTCGCGGATCGCGGCCGAGCACCTCGTGAGCGGACGGGGCGAGGTGGTGCGCAGCTTCGACGTCGACGAGCTCTACGACTACCGTGCCCGTCGGCCCATGATCACGTTCCGGCAGGACCACTACGTCGACTACGACGAGCCGCGCCTCGACATCGTGCGCGAGCACGACCGCTCCGGCACGCCGTACCTGGTGCTCGCCGGTCCCGAGCCGGACTTCCGCTGGGAGTCCTTCGTCGACGGCGTGCAGGAGGTCGTCGAGGACCTCGACGTCAGCCTGACCCTGGGCCTGGGTGCCGTGCCGATGGGCGTCCCGCACACGCGGCCGCCCATGATCACGGCCCACGGCTCGCGACCGGAGCTCGTCGACCGCAAGAACCTGTGGCAGGCCGAGGTGCGCGTGCCGTCGTCCGCCCAGTCGCTCCTGGAGTACCGGCTGACGCAGCGCGACATCGACAGCGCCGGCTACGTGGTCCACGTCCCGCACTACCTCACCCAGGTCGACTACCCGCCGGCCGCGCTGGCGCTGCTCGAGGCGGTCGTCGACCGCACCGGGCTCGACCTCGACCTCGACCCGATCCGCGCGGTGCAGGGCGCCACGGTGGCCGACATCGAGCGGCAGATCGCCGAGCAGGGCGGCGCCGAGGTGCTCTCGGGGCTGGAGGAGCAGTACGACGCCTTCACCCGTGGAGCGGCCCAGTCGCTGCTCGCCGACGACGACTCGATCCCGAGCGGCGAGGAGCTGGCCGACCAGTTCGAGCAGTTCCTGGCGCGGCAGCGCAAGAACGACGAGGGATAGCCCGACCACGAGGGTCGGCCCGGCTCCGGCTCCGGCTCAGGTGCCGCCTGCGTCGGCTGCCGGCACGGGATGCGTGCTCAGGAGGCCGGTGGGCCCCGAGCGCCGACCGCGCCCCCGGAGTCCGTGGACGACGATCGCGGCGACGACGCAGCCGAAGGAGCCCAGCGCGAGGTCCGCGAGCGTGTCCCCGTAGGCGCTCCGGCGCTCGCTGGACCGACTGATGAAGGCGAAGTACTCCGCGATCTCCCAGAACACCGCAGCCGGCACCCCGAAGGCGAGCGACCGCTCGAAGGTGGCGCCGAAGGTGGCCGTGCGGGGCAGCGTGAGCAGGATGAACGCAGCCGCGAGGAGGCCGGTGTTCATGAAGTGCATCCAGTCGTCGAACCAGACGATGCGGTCGTAGAGGTCGAGCCGGTTGCCGAGGACGTCGGTGAAGCAGGTGATGGTGACCATGAGGTCGGCCGCCCAGGGGAACGGACGACGCTCGCGCCAGAAGATCCACCAGACCACCGGGACGGTGAACGAGAGCAGCGGGTAGGCGACGGCTCGAAGACCGGCCGCCTTGTCGGCCATGTTGCCGAGGTCCGGCGCGGACATGGCCAGCGCCAGGAGCAGCACGAGGGCAGCCTTCGCGACGAGGTCCAGGGTGCGGACGAGCTGCGGGACGGGGTGGCGCGCGGGAGCGGGAGCGACGGACATCTGTGTGAACTCTAGGTGATGTGCCTGGACGCCGGGTCGCCGCTGCGGCGAGGCCGTCGCGTCGGGTCGTGGCGTCGGTGAGGCCTCGAGTCGATACGATCTCGGCGTGCCCGCCTCACTGGACCAGCTCGTGACCCTCCTGGACCTCGAACCCCTGGAGGTCGGCCTCTATCGGGGCGGGCAGCCGGAAGGATCGAGCCTCACCCGCGTCTTCGGTGGTCAGGTGGCCGCGCAGGCGGTCACGGCCGCGCAGCTGACGGTTCCCGAGGACCGCTACATCCACTCCCTGCACGCCTACTTCCTGCTCGGCGGTGACCCGTCGATCCCGATCGTGTACGACGTCGAGAACGTCCGCGACGGTGGCTCCTTCACCACGCGCCGGGTGGCCGCACGCCAGCACGGCGAGACCATCTTCTACATGACCGCCTCGTTCCAGAAGGCCGAGGAGGGCTGGGACCACCAGGACGTCATGCCCACGGTCCCCGCGCCGGCGGACTCCACACCGCTGCTCGAGGTGATCCGTGCCGTCCGTCCGGACGAGGTCGACACCTGGAAGCGGGAGTGGTCGTCCTTCGACCTGCGCTACATCGGCGACAACCGACCGGAGGACGACCCGACCCGGCAGAGCGTCCCCGCGGTCCAACGACTCTGGTTCCGCGCCGACGGCACGCTCCCGGACTCGCGCATCGTCAACACGGCGGCCTTCGTCTACATCAGCGACTTCAGCCTCCTCGGCGTCGCGCTGATCCCGCATGGACAGTTCATCGGATCCCCGGAGGTCGTCCCGGCCTCGCTCGACCACACCATCTGGTTCCACCGGCCCATCCGTGCCGACCAGTGGCTGCTGTACGACCAGACGTCGCCGTCCGCCTCCGGCGCGCGCGGGCTCAGCACGGCCCGCGTGTTCACCGAGGACGGCACGCTGGTGGCCACCGTGGCCCAGGAGGGCCTGATCCGTCGCCGTCGCTCCTGAGCGGACCGCCGCTCAGGGGGTCCCGAAGGTCAGCGCCGACGGGTGCTGCGGGCCCGTGTGGACGGTCATCGGGGCCAGCGATGGCAGCAGGGATCCCAGTGTCGGCAGCAGGTGCGGCACGTCGAACCCCTGCACCGAGACCCGCAGGCGGTGCCCCTTGGCCAGTCGGGCGCGCGTGGGGAACACCTCCACGTCGACCGGGGCGACGGTGCCGGCGGCCAGGGGCGCCTGGGCCTGCTTCGTGAACGGGTGGTGAGGCTGGACCAGGGTGCCGCGGACGTAGCGGGAACGCGTCGTGTCGAGGGCCCGGTGGGACACGACCTGCCAGCCGCCGGTGAGCCGTGAGACGGTCCCGTCGGGCGCCACGTCAGAGATCGTGACCGAGAGCATCCCGTCGCCCGTCGGCGTCGACGTGTACAGCCGGGCATTGAGCGGGCCGTGCACGACGACGTCGGAGGTCAGCGGTGCGGTCTCGAAGACCGGCCCGAGGGTGTCGTTGAACTGGTTGTTCGTGAAGCAGGGCAGGTCGGGCATCACCAGTCCGACGACGCCGGCCGTCCACTGGTTGGTGGACCGGCTGCACAGCCCCTGGACGGGGATGGCGGGCACGGTCGTCCGGCCGGCGGTCGGCGTCCCCGTGGTCAGGCCTCCGGCCGACCCGGCGGTCCGGGCGGTCCCGCTGAGGCGGAACGTGCGCGGCGTGAGGCTCGACGGCATCCACTCCGTGCCGCGGACCCAGCGTCCGCTGCCCTGCTCGAAGTAGCTGAGCCCGGCGATGTCGGAGAGTCGCTGGTTCGGCAGCTTCTTGACGTAGTGGTCGAACCACCGGAGCTGGAGCTCGCCGAGGCTGCCGTAGCCGGCCGACTCGAGGCCCTGGCCGCCGGAGGCCTGGAGGTGGTCCCACGGGCCGACGATCATCTTGGTGGGCACGCCTCGACGCTGGAGGTTCTCGTAGAGCAGGGGAGTCCCACGCTGGAAGAGGTCGTACTCACCGGCCACCAGGAACGTGGGCGTGGTGATCCTCGAGACCACCTCGATGGGGGAGCGCTGCGTGTAGAACGCGCCGTCGTAGGCGGGCTCACCGCCGCCGAGGGCACTGACGAGGAGGTCGAGGCTGAAGGCGCCGTTGCCGAGCAGGTGCGTGACGAGGGTCCCGAGGCCTCCGGCCGGGTCGGTGGCGGAGAGGTAGGGCGGGATGATCGCGGTGCCGTTGACGAGACCGATCCACAGCGGGATGAACCCGACGTCGAGCGCGCCGCCGGAGGCGACCACGTCGCGGTACACGTCCGCGCCCGGGACCTGCGGGAAGATCGCCTCGAGGCCGGCCGGTCGGTCGGCGGCCGCGAACATCTGCGCGATGCCCATGTAGGAGGGCCCTCGCATGGCGGTGCTGCCGTTCGACCAGGACTGCTTCGCGGCCCAGGTCATGACCTCGCCGAAGTCCTTGCCCTCCCGCGAGCAGAAGGCGCACCAGGTCCCGGCCGAGCTGCCCGTCCCGCGGGCGTCGACGGTCAGCTGCAGGTACCCGCGCTTGACCAGGTAGGAGCCGTCGCCGCCCCCCAGCCCGCCGGCCTGGTCCTGCACGTTCTTGTTGTACGCGGTGATGGTGACGACCACCGGCAGCCGACGGGTCTCGACGCGTCCGGCTGCGTCGACCGGCCGCATGAGGTTGCCCCTCAGGACGGTCCCGTCGGACATCGGGATCGCCAGGTCACGCTCGGTGGTCGTCGTCGGGTACTGCTCGGGACGTGGCGACCACGCACCCGTGGCCTGCGCGGGTCCCGCTGCCGCGGCCACCGACCAGGCAGGTGCACCGGAGGCGGGCGAGGGTGCCGCCGCGGAGGCAGGGACGCTCGAGAGCGCGAGCGCCGTCGTCGCGGCCAGGGCGGCCGCGACGACGGCGAGGGGACGACGTGTGGTGCGACGGGTCATGACGGGCTCCTCCTGGGGTCCAGGAGGTCCAACGAGGAGACGCCCGTCACGTCACTGCCGGTCCGTCGCTCAGGACGGGGTGATGCGTCCGACCAGGTGCGTCGAGTCCTTCTTCTGCGCACGGACCCCGAAGTCGGTGCCGTCGTCGCCGGTCGTCGACCCGAACACCACGGTCGTGGGCAGGAGCACCGGCTTCTTGAACTCCACGTCGACGCTGAACGCGTCGGGGAGCCGGTTCTGCAGGGCCGCCAGGCTGCGGGCCTTCGTCCACATGCCGTGCGCGATGTTGCTCGGGAAGCCGAACGCCTTCGCGGTGACGGGGTACAGGTGGATGGGGTTGCGGTCTCCGGACACGGCGCCGTAGCGCCGGCCCAGGTCACCGGCGAGCCGCCAGTGGACGACGCCCCGGGGTGCCTCCACGCCCTCCAGGGGCGCGGGCGACGTCTCCGGCGCTCCGCCACGACCACGCGAGAAGAGCGTCGTGACCTCGTCCCACACGAGCTCGCCGTCGATCGTGACGGCCGTGAGGAGGTCGACGAGTCGTCCCTTCGGGTGCGGTCGCAGGTCGGCGGCCCGCACGGACACGTCGAACACCTCGTCGGCGCCGATGGGACGGTGCTGCGTGATGCGGTTCCGCAGGTGCACCAGGCCCATGGGGGCGAGGGGGAACGCGGTGTCCGTCATGAGTGCCATGTGCAGGCCGAACGCCGCCATGTGCGGGTACGTGGCGGGCAGGTGCTCGACGTGCGGGAAGCCGCACACGTCGAGGTAGCGCTCGAGGTGCGCCGGGTCCGTGCCGACGCCGGAGCGCTCCAGCACGAGGTCGGGCACCGCGCCCGACGCGTGCTTGACCCCCGGCAGCGAGCCCACGACGGGCAGGGCCGGCAGGGCGGCCTTCAGCATGAGGGGCAGCGTGGACGGTGCGTCCTCGAAGCGCCTGGTGGTCACGAGGCCCCCAGCAGCATCTGGCCGTTCACGCCGAGGACGTTCCCGCTCACGGCACCCGAACCCGGGTTGGCGAACCAGGCGATCGCCTCGGCCACGTCGACCGGCAGCCCGCCCTGGGACATCGAGTTCATGCGGCGCCCGGCCTCGCGGATGCCGAGCGGGATGGTCTTGACCATCTCGGTCTCCATGAAGCCCGGGGCGACGACGTTGGCCGTGATGCCGTCGGCGGCGACCCGCTCGGCGAGCGACTGGATCCAGCCGATCACGCCGGCCTTGGCCGACGCGTAGTTCGTCTGGCCGTTGTTGCCCGCGATGCCCGCGATCGATGCGATGCCGATGATCGTGCCGCCGGTGTTGACGAGGCCCTGGGCCAGCAGCTCGTCGGTGATCCGCTGGGGCGCGCCCACCGAGATGTCGACCACCAGCTGCCAGTTCTCGGCCTTCATGTTCCGCAGGCGCTTGTCGCGCGTGATGCCGGCGTTGTGCACCACGACGTCGACCGCGCCGTAGTTCTCCTTGACGTAGGCGGCGATCGTCGCCGGGGCGTCGGGCGAGGTGATGTCACCCACGATGTAGCCGCCGCCCAGCTCCTCGGCGAGGGCCTTGAGGTCACCCTCGAGCGGCGGGACGTCGAGGCCGATGACGGTGGCTCCGTCGCGGGCGAGGGTGCGCATGTCGGCCTCGCCGAGGCCGCGCGAGGCGCCCGTGACGAGCGCGACCTTGCCGGCGAGCGGCTTCTGGAGGTCGGCCGGCTCGGTCACCTTCGTGATGCCGGTGGAGCCGATGCGGACGACCTGGCCCGACACGTAGGCGGACTTGGCGGAGAGCAGGAAGCCGAGCGTCGAGGCGACGGACTTCTCGGCGCCCTTCGCGAGGTAGACGAGGTTTGCGGTGCTGCCGGCCCCGACCTCCTTGGCGAGCGAGCGGGTGAAGCCCTCGAGGGCGCGCTGGGCGACCCGCGCACCCTCGGTGGCGGCGTCCTCGGGGACGGAGCCGACGACGACGATCCGGCCACAGCCCTGCAGCTGACGGAGCACCGGGGTGAAGAACTCCTGGAGCGCGACCAGCCCGGCGGCGTCGGAGATGCCCGTCGCGTCGAACACGAGGCCCTTGTAGCGCTTGCCCTGCGCGGGCACGCCCGTGGCCTCGATCTTGTCGGCCTTGAGCGCCGCGGTGATCGCCTTGGAGACCGTCCCGGCCTTCGCCGTGCCGGTGAGGACGGTGCCGGCGACCAACGGGCCGCCGTCGTAGCGCTCCAGGTACGGAGGGTTCGGCAGTCCCAGGTTCTTCACGAGGAACTTGCCGATCGGGTTGTGGGCCAGGTCCTGGTAACGATCGCTCATCAGGGTGTGTGTCCTATCTCTCGCATACCATCGGTATCTGGAATCGCACGTGAACTGTAACTTGGAGTGACAACCGCGTCCACCGGGCGTGGTGAGGCGCACACCGCACGGTCTCGGCCCTGGCCGGGACCCTCGCGGGCTGCCGCCTCACCCTGCCGCGTGGCACCATCGTCCCGCACGCACCTGCCCGGTGTCGCACGACCCGCACCACCACCTCGCCCACCCCGAAGCGCAAGGAGCACGCGCCATGGCGGAGAACACCCCCGCGAAGAAGACGGCCGCGAAGAAGTCACCGGCCAAGAAGGCCCCCGCTGCCAAGAACGCTGCGACCAAGGCCGCCGGCACGAAGGCCGCGACGAGCACGGCTGCGGCCGGCGCCTCCGGCAGCGAGCAGACCGTCCGCAAGGTCGTCGTCGTCGGCGGCAACCGGATCCCGTTCGCCCGGTCGAACACGGTTTACCAGAACGTCTCCAACCAGGACATGCTCACGGCAGCCCTCGACGGTCTCGTCGAGCGCTACGACCTCGAGGGCGAGAAGGTCGGCGAGGTCGTCGCCGGCGCCGTGCTCAAGCACAGCCGCGACTTCAACCTGGCGCGCGAGACGGTCCTCGGGTCCAAGCTCTCGCCCGAGACGCCCGCCGAGGACATCCAGCAGGCGTGCGGCACCGGCCTGCAGGCCGCGTTCCAGGTCGCTGCGAAGATCTCGCTCGGCAAGATCGAGTCCGGCATCGCCGGCGGCACGGACACCACGTCCGACGCCCCGCTGGCCGTGGGGGACAAGCTGCGCAAGATCCTCATCGAGGCCAACAACGCCAAGGACAACAAGGGCCGTCTCGCCGCCATCGCGAAGATCCGTCCCGGCTACCTCGCCCCCGACCAGCCCCGCAACGCCGAGCCCCGCACCGGGCTGTCGATGGGTGACCACCAGGCCATCACGACCCATGCCTGGGGCATCACCCGCGAGGCCCAGGACGAGCTCGCGGCGGCCTCGCACCAGAACCTCGCCGCCTCGTGGGACGCCGGCTGGCAGGACGACCTGGTCACGCCGTTCAACGGCGTCATCAAGGACAACCACCTGCGCCCGGACTCGACGGTCGAGAAGCTCGCCAAGCTCAAGCCCGTCTTCGGCAAGCAGCTCGGCGACGAGGCGACCATGACCGCCGGCAACTCCACCCCGCTGTCCGACGGTGCCTCCGTGGCACTGCTCGCCTCGGAGGAGGAGGCGCAGCGCCGCGGCTGGACGCCCCGCGCGTACTTCGTGGACTACGAGACGGCGGCCGTCGACTACGTGAGCGGGGCCGAGGGCCTGCTCATGGCCCCGGCGTACGCCGTGCCGCGCATGCTCGCGCGCAACGGGCTCACCCTGCAGGACTTCGACTACTACGAGATCCACGAGGCCTTCGCCGGCCAGGTGCTGTCGACCCTCGCCGCGTGGGAGGACCCCGACTTCTGCAAGGAGCGTCTGGGCCTGGACGTCCCGCTCGGCTCGATCGACCGCAGCAGGCTGAACGTGAAGGGATCCTCGCTCGCCGCAGCGCACCCCTTCGCGGCCACCGGTGCGCGGATCGTCGCCAACCTGGCCAAGCTCCTGCACGAGAAGGGCCCGGGCAGCCGCGGCCTCATCTCGATCTGTGCGGCCGGTGGCCAGGGCGTCGTCGCCATCCTCGAGGGCGCCTGACCCCTGCGGCACCGACGACAGGACCCCCACGGCCCAGCCGTGGGGGTCCTGTCGTGGGGGTCCTCCGCGTCGGGCGGGCGTCCTGCGGGGACGAGGCAGGTCAGCGGCCACGCGCCATCGCGAGGGCTCCGCGCAGCAGGTGGTCGAGGAGGTCGTCGGTCACGACCGGGTCCACGACGGGGAGCCCGGAGATGTGCTCGCGGACGGAGATCTGCAGGTGCGCCAGGTTCAGGGCACCGAGGCCCTGCGTGTAGAGGATGTTGGCGAGGAGGTTCGGGTCGGCCACGGCGAACTCGCCCTCGGCGTCCCCGGTCTCGAGGACCCGCACCACGTGGCCGAGGCAGGCGCTCATGGCGGTGCCGAGCCGGATCATCACGTCCTCGCTGACCTCTTCCATCAGCTCGACGCCGCGCCGACGCAGCAGCGTCTGCGCACAGTCGACGAAGGCCGGGTGCTCGAGTCCGTAGCCGAAGAACGCCCGCACGAGTGCGTCGAGGCGCTGGGGGCCCGTGCGGTCGGGGTCGTCACCCGGCGTCAGGGCCTCGTCGAGCTCGGTCAGGTAGCCCAGGAGGGTCACCGCGAACAGCTCCTCCTTGCTGGAGAAGTGCCGGTAGATGATCGCCCGGTTGATGCCGACGGCCTTGGCGATGTCCTCGATCTGCGCCTCGCGCACGCCGCGCTCGTCGAAGAGTGCCCGGGTGGCGGCGACGATCTCCGCCGAGCGCGCGGCACGTCGCTGCTCGGTGCGGGACCGGGGCCCGCGCGGGGCACCCACCGTGGGGGCGGCGGTCGTCCCACCCTCGTCGTGGGTCTCGCCCGTGCTCGTCTCCGCTGCAGACATGCATGCATCCTAGGTGTGGCCGATCACGGCCCCGCGGCAGGAGCGACGCCGGTGTCGGTGGCGGGTCGTACGGTGGAGGTCATGAGGCCCAAGTCCGCGCTGCGCCGTCAGGTCGCGCCGTTCTCCGTCGTGTCCGAGTACGAGCCCGCCGGCGACCAGCCGGCCGCGATCCAGGCCCTGCAGGAGCGCATCGAGTCGGGCACGCAGGACGTCGTGCTCATGGGCGCCACCGGCACCGGCAAGACCGCCACCACCGCATGGCTCACCGAGCGCCTGCAGCGTCCGGTGCTCGTGATGCTCCCCAACAAGACGCTCGCCGCCCAGTTCGCCACCGAGCTGCGCGAGCTGCTGCCCCACAACGCGGTCGAGTACTTCGTCTCCTACTACGACTACTACCAGCCCGAGGCCTACGTCCCGCAGACCGACACCTACATCGAGAAGGACTCCTCGATCAACGAGGAGGTGGAGCGCCTTCGCCACTCCGCGACCTGGTCGCTGCTCACCCGACGCGACGTCATCGTGGTCGCCACGGTCTCGTGCATCTACGGCCTCGGCTCGGCGCAGGAGTACACCGAGCGCATGATCGGCTTCAAGGTCGGCGAGGAGAAGCCGCGCGAGGAGCTGCTCCGATCCCTGGTCCAGGCGCAGTACGTGCGCAACGACGTCGCACCCACGCGCGGCACGTTCCGGGTCAAGGGCGACACCCTCGAGATCTTCCCCGTCTACCAGGAGATGGCGGTCCGGATCGAGTTCTTCGGCGACGAGATCGAGCGGCTCATGACGCTGCACCCGCTCACGGGCGAGGTCCTCAGCGAGGACACCGAGCTCTACGTCGGGGCCGCGACGCACTACACCGTGGGCCCCGACGTCATGACGCGGGCGATCGAGAGCATCGAGGTCGAGCTGGCCGAGCGGCTGGCCGAGCTCGAGGGCCAGGGCAGCCTGCTGGAGGCGCAGCGGCTGCGCATGCGCACCACCTACGACATCGAGATGATGCAGCAGGTCGGTACGTGTGCCGGCATCGAGAACTACTCGCGCCACATGGACGGGCGTGCTCCGGGTACGGCGCCGAACTGCCTGCTCGACTACTTCCCCGAGGACTTCCTCCTGGTCCTGGACGAGTCCCACGTGACCGTGCCGCAGATCGGCGCGATGTACGAGGGCGACATGTCGCGCAAGCGCACGCTCGTCGAGCACGGGTTCCGCCTGCCCAGTGCCATGGACAACCGGCCCCTCACGTGGGGCGAGTTCCTGGAGCGCATCGGGCAGACCGTCTACCTCTCGGCCACGCCCGGCACCTACGAGATGGAGAAGACCGGCGGCGAGGTCGTCGAGCAGATCATCCGTCCCACGGGCCTGGTGGATCCCGAGGTGATCGTCAAGCCGACCCGGGGCCAGATCGATGACCTCATCGCGCAGATCCGCGACCGGGTCGAGAAGAACGAGCGCGTCCTCGTCACCACGCTCACCAAGAAGATGTCCGAGGACCTCACCGACTACCTCCTCGAGGCCGGCATCCGCACCCGCTACCTGCACAGCGAGGTCGACACGCTGCGTCGCGTCGAGCTTCTCCGCGAGCTGCGCATGGGGGAGTACGACGTGCTGGTGGGGATCAACCTCCTGCGCGAGGGACTCGACCTGCCCGAGGTGAGCCTGGTGGCCATCCTCGACGCGGACAAGGAGGGCTTCCTGCGGTCGGGGCGGTCCCTGATCCAGACGATCGGTCGAGCCGCGCGCAACGTCTCCGGCCAGGTCATCATGTACGCCGACCGGATCACGGACTCCATGGCGCTGGCGATCGACGAGACCAACCGACGTCGTGAGAAGCAGGTCGCCTACAACCTCGAGCGCGGGGTCGATCCGCAGCCGCTGCGCAAGAAGATCGGCGACATCACCGACATGCTCGCGCGCGAGGACGCGGACACCGCCACCCTGCTCGCGGCCACGGGTGACCACAAGCGACGCGGTGCGCCCGTGCCGCTCGGACAGCACACCGCCGGGCTGGCGGACCTGCCGTCGGCCGACCTCGCCGCCCTCATCGAGCAGCTCAGCGAGCAGATGCACGCCGCCGCGGCCGACCTGCAGTTCGAGGTCGCGGCCCGTCTGCGCGACGAGATCGGCGAGCTCAAGAAGGAGCTGCGCGGCATGCTCGAGGCGCACGCGTGACGGTGCGGGCCGTCGAGGGGCCGCTCGCGGTCGAGATCGATCCCGACCACGGGGCGCGGCTCGTCTCGTTCACGGTGGCCGGGCTGGAGCTCATCGCGACGCAGCCGGTGCCCGGAGTGCCCGACACCATCACCCGGGGCAGCTATCCCATGGTCCCGTGGGCGGGCCGGATCGGCCACGGCGTCGTGGAGCACGGGGGCGTCCGGCACCGGTTGCCGACGGCCGACGACGGCAACGCGCTGCACGGTCTCGGACGCGACGCCGTCTGGACGCAGGTCGACGACCTCGCCTTCGAGGCCGAGCTCGGTGATCCGTGGCCGGCCGCGGGCACGGCGACCCTCCGCTACGCCCTCACCGCCTCGCGACTCACCTGCACCCTCGGGTGGGACGGCGCAGGCCCCGGGGCCTCGCTCGGGTTCCACCCCTGGTTCCGCCGCAGGCTCGCCGACGGCTCCGAGGCGGTCCACGACGTCGCTCCCGAGCGCATGGTCGAACGCGGCGACGCGATGCTCCCCACGGGCCTGTTCGTCGAGCCGGTGGCCGAGCCGTGGGACGACTGCTTCGCGCTGCAGCGGCCGCCGTCGATCCGCTGGGGCGACACGCTCACCCTGCGGCTCAGCAGCGACGCACCGTGGTGGGTCGTCTACACCCGACCCGAGCACGCCGTCTGCATCGAGCCGCAGACCGCCCCGCCCGACGCCTTCGCCCACCCGTCGTGGCACCGGTGGCTGGACGCGACGTCGATCACCTTCGCCCTCGACGTCGAGCAGCACGGCGCGGCGGGTCGTCCTGCAGGTGTTGCCGCAGCCCCGTAGCGTCGAGGCGTCGGATGGTCCCGGGCGAGGGACACGAGCCCAGGGAGCCGCCATGCAGCAGACGGACGACATGCCCCGGCCCCGGCTCGAGCCCGGCTCGGGGGGCACCAGCCGGCGGGTGCTGCTCGGTGGCGCGCTGGCGGCGACCGCCACCATCGGGGGTCTCGCCCTCCTGGACCGCATGCCCTACGTCCGCGACCTGCCGATCCCCGGCCGCCGCAAGGTCCAGCTCACGTGGCTGCCCACCGCACTGCGTGACGCCGGGCTGCAGGTCGAGGCCACCGAGGGCTGGGCGGACCGCGGCCGCCCGTGGGCGTTCGACCCGTCGGGCGTGCTCGTGCACCACACGGCGTTCCGTGCCACGACCGCCGACCCGCACCCCGCGCTGGACACCGTGGTCGACGGCAGGACCGGACTGCGCGGCCCCCTGTGCCACCTGCTCATCGACCGCGACGCCGTGTGCCACGTGATCGCAGCAGGGCGGGCCAACCACGCGGGCGAGGCGCGCTCCAGCGGCCCCATGCCCGCCGGGGACGGCAACGCGTCCTACGTCGGCATCGAGATCGACTACGCGCCCCAGGAGCCGTACGGCCAGCGACCCACGGCGCGGCAGGGTGAGGCGGCGGTGCGCGCCGCGGCGGTGATCGTGGCCCGGTTCGGCACCGGCGCCGACCACGTGCGCTACCACTCCGAGACCAGCACCGCCGGCAAGTGGGACCCCGGGAACACGGTCGACGCCGACGAGTTCCGACGCCGTGTCGCGGTCGAGCTGGGCGACCGGTCCTGAACGTCTTTCTCGGGTCCCCGCGCGCGCCGCGGTGGCAGGGGGCAGGATGTGCCCATGAGGTGGCGTGACGAGCTCGACGCGCTGACGTTCGAGTCCGTGAGCCGCATGATCGCCGGCGGCATCGTCCTGGGGGGTCTGGTCGGCGCGACCCTGGTGGGGACGGGCACGGTCGGGGAGCGGTCGTCGGTGTCCGCCGCAGCCGAGCCGGTCGTCGAGACGAAGGAACGCTCGCCCGTCTGCCTGCGGGTCGACCCGCAGGAGATCGGCCTGAGCACACCGCTCGAGGCGGCGGTCGTCCAGGCGTTCCCGACCGCCGGGGACGACCTCTTCTCCGGCTGGCCGCAGCGGGTGGACGGTCGCTGGCGATGGGACCGGAGCACGCCCGACGACTCGGGCGAGGCCACGTCGGTGGACGTCGGTGCCGCCGCCAAGGACTCCCGCGGCGTGGCCTGGACCTCCCTGAGCTACGACCTGGTCGACGGGACGGCGGGACTCACGAAGAACCTTCGACTGGTCGTGCCGGCCGGCTACGTGGACGACGACCCGCCGTCCTCCGGCCTGCCGGGCGCCGGAGACCCGGCGCAGATCCCGCCGGGCGGCTCGCTGGTCCTCGAGGCCGACGCGTTCGAGGCGGCCGGCGACGAGGCGGCCCTGCGCGGGCTCGCCGAGGACCTGCCGGGCGGCGGGGGCGACGAGGTGGCCGCAGCGATCACGCCGATCGGCTCCGACGACGTCGTCGTGACGATCGGGACCGCGGCCGCCGTCGAGCGGACCACCGTGCTGTGGCCTGCTGTCACCGATGCGCACGCCGAGGTCGCGCCCGACGAGGACCTGCCCACGTTCGCCCTGCGCCAGGTCGTCCTCGACCTCTCCGGCGACCCCGGGCGGGAGGCGTACGCGGCGCTGCTCGACGGCGAGCTGCCGGCCGAGGCGTCGAAGGCCGTGCGCGCGACGTCGCTGGTCACCGGTGGTGCGCCCGCCACCGCGCGCGCACGGACGCTCGACTCCGGCCGCCTCGACGTCCCACCCTCGTTCTTCGCCGCGGAGGTCGAGCGGACGGTTCGCGAGGACGGTGACGGCGCAGTCACCCTCACCCGCTCGACCGACTCCCGCCAGGGACGGCTCCGCTTCGGCGAGGTGTTCGGAGCCGACGGGCGGGCCCGCGGCATCGAGGCCGCCATTCGCGTGCGCGACGTGAGCTCGGCCGTCGCCTCGACGTACAACCAGTCCTTCGCCGGCCGCCCGGCCGAGGTCTCGGGCTCGGTCAACCTCGTGCTCGGCCTCGACGCCGAGGACCTCGCGACCATCCGGTCCGACGCCCTCGTCGTCGCTGCCGACTGGTTCAACACCGACGGCGACGGCCGACGCTTCGCGCGTGACGTCCTGCGGCTGAAGGGTCTCGCGGAGGCCGACGACGTGAAGGCATGGATGGATCAGGCTCAGCCCGCCCTGGTCGACCGCATCGCCGGCACCATGGCCGCCGGCGGTGGTGGCACGCCCGACCACGCAGCCGGCGAGGTGCTGCGAGCGACGTCCGCGGACGGTGAGGACCCGTGGGCGACCTACGTGGCGTTCACCGGGGCCATCGATGACGCCACAGCCGGTGTCCCGACCGCGCTGAGCCAGTGGGGGGCCGCCGTGCAACGGGGGAGCCGGTCGGACTACTCCGGGTTCGGCGACGCGACCTGCACGAGCGTGAGCTGACAGGACCGCACCACGTCACACCGCCTCGACGTGCGCCCCGTCGCGCGCTCCTGCAACAATGTCCGGCGGAGGGGAGTATTCCTTCGCTGCAGTGTCGTCATCACGGTGGTCTTCCGACCGTCCGGTGCTGTGGGCTCCGGGGGACCGATCCCGGGGTGGAAGAGACCTCCGGTACACGTCTGTCGACCGGAGGAACCTGAGTGAACGTCTCGACCATGGAGTGGTCCATCACCGTCGGTGTGACCATCGCCATCATCCTCTTCGACGTGTTCGTCGTGGCGCGCAAGCCGCACGAGCCGTCGATGAAGGAGTGCGCCACCTACCTGAGCATCTACGTCGGCCTGGCGGTCGCCTTCGGCATCTGGACGTTCACGTACCACGGGTCCCAGTACGGCGTGGAGTTCTTCGCGGGCTGGTTGACCGAGTACAGCCTGTCGATCGACAACCTGTTCATCTTCATCATCATCATGGCGAGCTTCAACGTGCCGCGGAAGTACCAGCAGGAAGCGCTGATGGTGGGCATCATCATCGCCCTGGTCTTCCGGGCGATCTTCATCGCCGTCGGTGCCGTGGCGATCAACAACTTCTCGTGGGTCTTCTACCTGTTCGGCGCGTTCCTCATCTACACGGCCATCCAGCTGATCCGCGACACCGACCACGACGACGACGCCGAGAACGCCGTCGTCCGGCTGGCCCGCCGCCGCTTCAACCTGACGGACCGCTGGGACGGCCTCAAGCTGGTCGTGAAGGAGAACGGCCGGCGCGCCCTCACGCCGATGGCCCTCGTGATCATCGCCCTCGGCACCACGGACCTGCTGTTCGCCCTGGACTCGATCCCGGCGATCTACGGCCTGACCCGTGAGCCGTACCTCGTGTTCACGGCCAACGTCTTCGCCCTGATGGGCCTGCGCCAGCTCTACTTCCTGCTGGGCGACCTGCTCAAGCGTCTCGTGTTCCTGTCGCAGGGCCTGTCGGTGCTGCTGGCCTTCATCGGCGTGAAGCTGCTGCTGCACGCCCTGCACGAGAACGAGCTGCCCTTCATCAACGGCGGCGAGCACGTCCCCGTCCCGGAGATCCCGACGCTCGCGAGCCTCGGTGCGATCATCGTCATCCTCGGCACCACCGCGGTGGCCAGCCTCTGGTACGCCAACAAGTACCCGGAGCGCGTCAAGGACCACGCGGCTCCCAAGGCCGACGGCCACGAGGCGCACGAGCAGGCCACGCCCGACGTCGACGAGACGCCGGAGAAGGACGCCCGGCGCGGCGACCAGTAGCGGCACGCAGCACGTCGCGGGGAGGGTCCGGCTAGGCCGGGCCCTCCCCGCTCACGTGGTAGCGCCGCACGTGGGCGTCCAGCACGTCGGGGAGGGCGGTCCCGCCGTCGTCGGGGAGCGCGCGGAACGCCATCAGCGAGGACTCGTCGGTCCACTGCTCGTGCACCACGACGAGACCGGGGTCGACGCTGTCGGCCGCGACGGCGAAGGCCACGCACCCGGGTGCACGCCGGGCGAGCTCGACGGCGTGACGGCACGCGTCCACGTACGCGTCGCGGTGGGCGGCGTCGACACGGAGCCAGCCGGCGACGACGAGGGTGGTGGAGCCGTCAGCCACCCAGGCCCTCGACGTCCTCGAACGAGCTGTCGGCCGTGCCGGTGGCCTTGTTGATGAAGTACGTGACGACCCACAGGGCGACGCCGATGAGCATGAGCGCCCCGGCGATCTTGTAGACCTCGGGGTCGCGATCGACCCACGGTCCGGCGAGGAAGAGGCACAGGAAGGCGGCCACGGCGGGCAGGACCCCCGGCGACATGAAGTGGTTCCGCTCGGCGCCGGTGGTGTCGCGCCGCAGGATGAGGCACGCGACGTTGACGATCGCGAACACGCACAGGAGCAGGAACGCGGTCACGTTCGAGAGGTTGGCGACCACGTTGCTGTCGGCGTCGCGGGTGACGTAGAAGATCAGGCCCAGCGCCAGGACCGTGGAGAACCCGACGGCGACCCACGGGGTGCGTCGTCCGGGCAGCACCGCTCCGAGCTGGCGGGGGAGCACCCCCTGCTTGGCCATGCCGTAGAGGAGCCGGCTCGCCATGAGCATGTTGATGAGCGCGGTGTTGGCCACGGCGAACACGGCCAGGAACGGGAACACCCGGTCGATCGGGAAGTCGGGTGCACCCTTCGACACCACCTCGAGCAGTGCGCGCCCCTCGGAGTCGGCGATGTTCTTCAGCTCGGGGGCGGTGAGCACCGCCACGACCGAGACGGCGACCAGCATGTAGAGGATGACGGCGATGCCCAGACCGGTGAGCATGGTGCGGGGGAAGATCTTGTTCGGCTCCTTGACCTCCTCGACCATGTTGACCGCGTCCTCGAAGCCGACCATGGCGAAGAACGCGATGGAGGTGGCGGCGGTCACCGCGAGGAAGAGCCCACGATCCTCGTAGTCGCGGAAGGTCACGATCTCGCTCAGGTCGGCGCCGTTGCGGGTCATGGCGTAGAAGCCCACGCCGATGACGATCGAGAGCGCGGCGAGCTCGACGATGGTGAGGACGACGTTGAACTTCACGCTCTCGCCCACGCCACGCAGGTTGATGATCGCCAGGAGGATCATGAAGCCCATGGCGATCGCGACGATGACCCCGCTGCTGGGCGTGCCGTCGATCCAGCCGTTGACCTCGAGGCCGCCGGTGAAGTTGTCGGCCAGTGTCTTCGCCGACGTCGAGGCGCTGGTGATGCCCGAGCAGACGACCGCGAAGGCGATGAGGAACGTCACGAAGTGGATCCCGAAGGCCTTGTGCGCGTACAGCGCGGCGCCCGCGGCCTGTGGGTACTTCGTGACCAGCTCGAGGTAGGAGAGGGCCGTCATGGAGGCCACGACGAAGGCCAGGAGGAACGGCAGCCAGACGAGGCCGCCGACCTTGCCGGCCATCTGTCCGGTCACCGCGTAGATGCCCGCACCCAGGATGTCGCCGACGATGAAGAGCAGCAGCAGCTTGGGTCCCATGACCCGGCGGAGCTCGGTCGGTTCCTGGACCCCAGCGGTGTCGGTGCTCATGTGGCTCCTCGCGTCGTCACCCCCGGAGCACTGCGCCCCGAAGCAGAGTTTGGAGGACACCTTCCTCCGGCTCCGCCTCCAGCGCAACACCAGTAGTAGGTTCTGTGGGGTGATGGACGTACGCGCACGGCTCAGCTCCTGGTTGGGGAGCGTCGTCGTCCGCCGCATCCGGCGCAAGGGCATCGACCTCTCACGCATGTCCTTCATCCCCGAGGAGACCAAGGTCCCCCTCCAGCGCGACGGCACCGACCCGCTGCCGCGGCTGGCCGAGATCCGCGGCCAGGAGCGCCTGCACAAGCTGGCCCTGCCGTTCTCCTTCAACGCCTACCTCGTGTCGGGGTACGACGAGACGCGCACCGTGCTCACCGACCGCGGGGCCTACTCCAACGACATCCGGCACCTGTTCCACGGCGACGGCCCGGCAACGTCCGACGACATCGGCGGGCTGGGCTTCACCGATCCGCCGCTGCACACCCGGTTGCGCAAGATCGTCACGCCCGAGTTCACGATGCGTCGGCTCTCCCGGCTGGGTCCGGTCATCGAGAACATCGTCGACGACGCGCTCGACTCCTTCGAGGCCTCCGGCTCACCCGGCGACCTGGCGAAGCACCTCGCCTTCCCGGTGCCCTTCCAGACGATCTGTGCCCTGCTCGGTCTCGACTACGAGGACCGCGAGGCCTTCGCCGCGCTGGGCAGCGCGCGCTTCGACGCGACGAACGGAGCGGCTGCCGCCTTCGGCGCGGTGTCGGCGCAGCGGGAGTTCCTCTTCGAGGCCGTCGCCCGACAGCGGCTGGAGCCCGGCCCCGGCCTGATCGGCCAGATCATCCGCTCCGAGGGCGACGCGATCAGCGACGTCGATCTCGCCGGGCTCGCCGACGGCGTGTTCACCGGTGGCTTCGAGACCACCGCCGGCATGATCGCGCTCGGCACCATCGTGCTGATGCGCGACGAGAAGCACGCGGCTCTGGTGCGCAACGGCACGTCGCAGGACGTCGAGAAGGTGGTGGAGGAGCTGCTGCGCTACCTCGCCGTCGTGCAGGTCGCGTTCCCGCGCTTCGCCAAGGAGGACATGACGCTCTTCGGTCGGCGGATCCGCAAGGGCGACGTGCTGCTCGCGTCGCTCAGTGCGGCGAACCGCGACCCGGCCGGCGCCGGTGACGAACCGGAGGAGTTCGACCCCTTCCGCGTGCCGCGCAGCGCTCATCTCGCCTTCGGGCACGGCATCCACCGCTGCATCGGCGCCGAGCTGGCGCGCATCGAGCTGCGGACGGTGTTCCCTCGTCTGCTGCGTCGCTTCCCCGACCTCGCCCTCGCGGTGCCGGAGTCGGACCTGTCGTTCCGGCAGCTGTCGTTCGTCTACGGCGTCGACGAGCTGCCGGTCACCTTCTGAGCGACCGCCGGTCCGACGTCAGGCCTCGGACTCCTGGCCGGGGGAGTCCTCCGGCTGCGCGTCGCCGCACTGGCCGAGCGTCGTCGCCTGGTGGCGCTTGAACTCCGGGGAGCTCTCGAACGCCTTGCGGTAGTCCTTCGCCGGCAGTGTCGCGTAGTACTCGACGGCCTCGAGCAGCTCGTCGGCACGTTCGTCGTCACTGACCTCTGCGAGGTCCCGGGCGGGCTCCAGCGCCGCCTCGAACCGTTCGACCGTCTCGGCGTAGTCGTTCTCGTTGAACGCCGCCACGCCCGAGCGCACGAGCGAGCACGTCCGGTCGAAGGCCTGCTGGGAGGCGTCGGGCTCGTCGGACCCACCACCGATCGAGCACGCGCTCGCGAGCACCAGGACCATGGACGCGGCGGCGATCGACCTCATCGGACGAGCGTAGGCAGCCGGGCGCGTTCCCGCAGGGGAGCGGGGCGACCGGGTCGGTCGTGCGCCCCGTGGCGTCGAGCGAGTCGGTGGCCCGCGTCGTGTCGTCGGACGGCTACCAGCCGCGCTCGCGCCACTCCGGCAGGTGGGGGCGCTCCGCGCCGAGGGTCGTGTCGTTCCCGTGGCCGGGGTAGACGTGCGTGTCGTCGGGGTGGCGGCCGAAGATCTTGGTCTCCACCTCGTCGATCAGCGTGGTGAAGTCCTCGGGCGACCAGGTCTTGCCCACACCACCGGGGAAGAGGTCGTCGCCGACGAAGAGGTGCACGACGCCGTCGGGGTCGTCGTAGGCGAGCACGATCGAGCCGGGCGTGTGGCCCACGACCTCGGTGACCTCCAGCTCGCAGGAGCCGACGCGGACGCGCGCGCCGGTCGAGACCAGCCGGTCGGTGGGCACGTCGATGCCCTCGGCGTCGTTCTCGCCCGCCACGGTCTCGGCTCCGGTGGCCTCGACGACGGCGGCGAGCGCCTGCCAGTGGTCGCCGTGGCGGTGGGTCGTCACGATGCGGGCCAGGCCGCCCTCGCCGACCAGCTCGAGGAGCCGATCCGGCTCGGCGGCGGCGTCGACGAGCACCTGCTCGCCGGTCAGCTCGCACCGCAGGAGGTAGGCGTTGTTGCTCATCTCGCCCACCGCGAGCTTCGTGATCCGCAGGTCACCTGCGTGCTGGACGTCGGCCGGACCGCCGACCTCGACCTCACCCGTGTACGTCATGCTGTGATCCTAGGCGGACGGGGCTCGCCCGCCCGCGGGACGAGGGGGACACGTGGACGGCGCAGAGCTGGCAGGGCGACTGATCGGGCTCGTGCTCGTCCTGACCATCCCGATCGCGATGATCGTCGTCGCGCGACGTCGCAAGACGGCCTCGGCCGGGCAGAAGGGCGGCAAGCTGCTCGTCGCGGGCGTCGTCCTGCTGGTGCTCGTGGTGCTGGGAGTGCTCGCGCAGGCCGGTCAGGTGAACCAGGTCTGACCCCCGTGGGTGAGGTCACCGTCGCTCGAGGTGTTTCTGTCGGCGGTCGCCACTAGGCTCGACACGTATGCCTACACCTGCTGCCGGAACCTCGGAGGGATGTCCGTGACGTCGGACCGCATCGTCGTGCGCGGCGCGCGCGAGAACAACCTCAAGGACGTCTCGCTCGACCTTCCACGTGACTCGCTCATCGTCTTCACCGGCCTGTCGGGGTCGGGCAAGTCGTCGCTCGCCTTCGACACGATCTTCGCCGAGGGCCAGCGACGGTACGTGGAGTCGCTGTCGGCCTACGCGCGCCAGTTCCTCGGCCAGATGGACAAGCCCGACGTCGACTTCATCGAGGGCCTGAGCCCGGCCGTCTCGATCGACCAGAAGTCCACGTCGAAGAACCCGCGGTCCACGGTCGGCACCATCACCGAGGTCTACGACTACCTGCGCCTGCTCTACGCCCGCGCCGGGCGCGCGCACTGCCCCGACTGCGGCGAGCCCATCTCGCGCCAGACGCCGCAGCAGATCGTCGACCGCATCCTCGCCCTCGAGGAAGGCAGCCGGTTCCAGGTGCTGGCCCCTGTCATCCGGGGCCGGAAGGGCGAGTACCTCGAGCTGTTCAAGCAGCTGCAGCAGCAGGGCTTCAGCCGCGCGCTCGTCGACGGCGAGGTGCACAACCTCGCCGACGAGCCGCCCAAGCTGGCCAAGCAGAAGAAGCACACGATCGACGTCGTCGTCGACCGCCTGCAGGTCAAGGACTCGATGAAGCAGCGGCTCACCGAGTCCGTCGAGACCGCCCTCGGCATCGCCGACGGGCTGGTCCTGGCCGACTTCGTGGACCTGCCCGAGGACGATCCGCACCGCATCCGCCGTTTCTCCGAGAAGCTGGCGTGCCCCAACGACCACCCTCTCGCGGTCGACGAGCTCGAGCCGCGGTCGTTCTCGTTCAACGCCCCGTTCGGCGCGTGCCCCGAGTGCCACGGCCTGGGCACCCGCATGGAGGTCGACCCCGAGCTCGTCGTCCCCGACCCGTCGGCGTCCGTGGCCGACGGCGCCATCGCACCGTGGAGCTACAACCAGGTCTCCGAGTACTTCCTGCGGATCACCCAGGCGCTGGCCGAGGAGATGGGGTTCTCCACCTCCACCCCCTACGGTGACCTGCCGCAGAAGGTCCAGGACGTGCTGATGCACGGCCACCCCGACAAGGTGCACGTCACCTACAAGAACCGCTACGGACGTCAGCGGTCCTACTACACGGCCTTCGAGGGCGCGATCGCGTTCATCGAGCGTCGCTACGCCGAGACCGAGTCCGAGACCAACCGCGAGCGGCTCGAGGGCTTCATGCGCGAGGTGGCGTGCGGCGAGTGCGGCGGCAGCCGGCTCAAGCCCGTCATCCGGGCCGTGCTTATCAACCACCCCGAGCTCGGGCCCAAGAACATCGCCGAGGTCAGCAACCTGTCCATCGCCGAGGCCGCCGAGTACCTCTCCGGCCTCGAGATGAGCGACCGCGAGCGCCAGATCGGCGAACGGGTGCTCAAGGAGATCCACGAGCGCCTTCGCTTCCTGCTCGACGTCGGCCTCGACTACCTCAGCCTCGACCGCGCCGCCGGATCGCTGTCCGGCGGCGAGGCCCAGCGCATCCGCCTCGCCACGCAGATCGGTGCGGGCCTGGTCGGCGTCCTGTACGTCCTCGACGAGCCGTCCATCGGCCTGCACCAGCGCGACAACCACCGGCTCATCGAGACGCTCGTGCGCCTGCGCGACATGGGCAACACGCTCATCGTCGTCGAGCACGACGAGGACACCATCCGGGCCGCCGACTGGGCCGTCGACATCGGACCGGGCGCGGGCGAGCACGGCGGTCAGGTCATCGTGTCCGGGCCCGTCAAGGACCTCTACAAGAGCAAGGACTCGATCACCGGCAAGTACCTCTCCGGACGGGAGAAGATCCCGCTCCCCGAGGTCCGTCGGCCGCGTCAGAAGGATCGCGAGATCACGATCCACGGTGCTCGCGAGCACAACCTCAAGGACATCGACGTCACGTTCCCGCTCGGCCAGCTCGTCGCGGTCACGGGCGTCTCGGGCTCGGGCAAGTCGACGCTCGTCAACGACATCCTCTACACCTCGCTGGCCCGCCAGATCTACGGCGCGCGCACCATCCCGGGCCGTCACCGCTCCATCAGCGGCGCCGAGCAGATCGACAAGATCATCCACGTCGACCAGTCGCCCATCGGTCGCACACCGCGATCGAACCCCGCCACGTACACCGGCGTGTTCGACCACGTGCGCAAGCTGTTCGCGCAGACGCCCGAGGCCAAGATGCGCGGCTACCAGCAGGGTCGCTTCTCGTTCAACATCAAGGGTGGTCGCTGCGAGGCGTGCTCCGGCGACGGCACGATCAAGATCGAGATGAACTTCCTGCCCGACGTCTACGTGCCGTGCGAGGTCTGCCACGGAGCGCGGTACAACCGCGAGACGCTCGAGGTCCGCTACAAGGGCAGCACCATCGCCGAGGTCCTCGACATGCCGATCGAGGTGGCCGTCGAGTTCTTCGAGGCCATCCCTGCGATCGCCCGCCACCTGCGGACGCTCGTCGACGTCGGACTGGGCTACGTGCGACTCGGTCAGAGCGCCCCGACCCTGTCGGGCGGCGAGGCCCAGCGCGTCAAGCTGGCCTCGGAGCTGCAGAAGCGGTCCACCGGCCGCACCATGTACGTCCTCGACGAGCCCACCACCGGCCTGCACTTCGAGGACATCCGCAAGCTGCTCCTGGTCCTCGGCCGCCTCGTCGACGCCGGCAACTCCGTCGTCGTCATTGAGCACAACCTCGACGTCATCAAGACGGCCGACTGGCTCGTCGACATGGGTCCCGAGGGCGGCTCCGGCGGCGGCACCCTCATCGCCGAGGGCACCCCCGAGCACGTCGCTACGGTGAAGGCCAGCCACACCGGCCAGTTCCTCGCCCCCCTCCTGCAGTAACACAGATTCCCAGGTCGACCTGGGATTCTTCCGGTTTGCACGAGAACCGCGCAGGAGCACGGGTTGCTTCCCGTGCTCCTGCAGGGAAATCGGGCATTGCTCACACCAGGTGCCGCCGTGCCCGCTCATGGAGCTGACGCGACCGAGCGAGCTCGTACGACCACCGGAGACCGGTGTCGTGCGACTGGCCTGGTCGCACCTCGTGGGCTGTCGCCCTGGACACTCCGAAGCTCAGTCCGCGGATCCGGTCCTCGCGGTGCTTCTCACGCACCACGACGTCGCTGGCGTCCTCACCCGGTCGCAGGTCGCGCCAGTACTTCCTCTGACCGTCCACTTCTCCGATGTGCCGATGCTCGGGCCAGGCCACGTCGGTCCACGCGAACACCTCGCCGTCCTCGACGATCGGGAACTGCGTGACCGGGACCGGCATGGATGCCTCGAAGCACGTCTGGCGCAGCAACGACTCTGCCGCAGTCTGTGCGCCGGGGTCGGCACGACGCAGCACGAACCGCGCCTGCCGCGACCCGGTCCAACCTCTGAACCTGCCTGAGATGTCCGCCAGCTCCTCGCGCACGGCGAGCTCCCGGTTCAGCGCCGAGTCCAGCACCACGAGGGCGCCTCGGACATCACCGGCACACGCCACCTGGAACGTCGCGTGAGCCGGTTCGACCGCCAACAGGCCTGAGGGCGTCTCGACGAAACCGAGCCCGGCGATGTTCCGGTGGTGGTGAACAGCCGACTCTGCGCGCCCCGACCCTGGATCGAGACGAACGACGTGCACCGTCGTCAGATCGACCGCCCAGGTCGCAAGTCCGTGGGCGATCGCTGCGCTGTGGTGCGACAGAGCGACGCTTCCTTCGGGGAACTTGGCCAGGACCGACCTTGCGAGCAGGAGGTGCCTGTCCTCGGGACTCGACGAGGCCAGGACGGCCGGGGTCGTGTAGGTGCCCACGCGGAGTCGGACGAGCATCTTCGCCCGACGAGCCTGACCGATGGCGCGATCCGTCCACCCCAGGCCCAGCAGGTCGCTTCTGAACACGAAGCCGCCGCGGGCCGCGATTGCCAGCTCCAGATCGTCCATCCCTCCACGGTGATGCGCTCGAGACAGGGGCGGGAGGGGTGCGACACATTCTGTGGACGACGCGACGCGGCCTCCGGAGGCATGTGGACGACGCCGACAGATGCACGGCTTCCCTACGTCTGCACGGGTTGCAGCCCGTGCAGACGCAGGGAAACCGTGCAGTCCGGCAGATTCCCAGGTCGACCTGGGAATCTCCGGGACGGGTGTGTCGGTGGGGGCTCGTAGGGTGGGGGCGTGGCGGATCCAGCGACCTACCGGCCGGCGCCGGGGGAGATACCGGTCGAGCCGGGGGTCTACCGCTTCCGCGACGCGCAGGGTCGGGTCATCTACGTCGGCAAGGCCAAGTCGTTGCGGGCGCGGCTCAACAGCTACTTCCAGGACGTCGCGGGGCTGCACGAGCGCACGGCGCGCATGGTCACCACGGCCGCGTCGGTCGACTGGACGGTGGTCACCACCGAGGTCGAGGCGCTCCAGCTCGAGTACACGTGGATCAAGGAGTTCGACCCACGCTTCAACGTCAAGTACCGGGACGACAAGAGCTACCCCTGGCTCGCGGTCACGGTCGGCGAGGAGGTGCCGCGAGTCCAGGTGATGCGCGGTGCACAGCGCAAGGGCGTGCGCTACTTCGGTCCCTACGGCCACGCGTGGGCCATCCGCGACACGGTCGACACGCTGCTGCGGGTCTTCCCCATGCGCTCGTGCTCGGCCGGCGTCTACCGTCGCGCCCAGGGCATCGGTCGGCCGTGCCTGCTCGGCGACATCGGCAAGTGCGCGGCACCGTGCGTCGGGCGGGTCACGCCCGAGGAGCACCGCGGCATCGTCGACGACTTCATGGCGTTCATGGGCGGGCAGACCGCCGGGTTCACCCGCTCCATCGAGCAGCGCATGAAGGAGGCTGCGGCCAACCAGGAGTACGAGCTCGCCGCGAAGTTCCGCGACGACCTCGGTGCCCTGAGCCGCGCCCTCGAGAAGCAGACGGTCGTGCTCGGCGACGGCACCGACGCCGACGTCCTCGGCTTCGTCGACGACCCGCTCGAGGTCGCCGTGCAGATCTTCTCGGTCCGCGGCGGGCGCATCCGCGGCCAGCGCGGCTGGGTGGCCGACAAGGCCGACGAGGCGGGCTTCCCCGAGCTCGTCCAGCGTGCCGTCATGACCCTGTACGAGAACACCGCCGCCGAGGCGATCCCGCGCCAGGTGCTCGTGCCGCGGCTGCCGGCCGACGTCGAGGCGGTCACCGAGCTGCTCACCGAGCTGCGTGGGGGACCGGTCCGCATCCGCGTGCCGCAGCGGGGCGACAAGAAGCGGCTGCTCGAGACGGTGGAGCAGAACGCCCAGCAGGTCATGGCGCGCCACAAGCTCAAGCGTGCCGGCGACCTCACGGCCCGGAGCAAGGCGCTCGAGGAGATCCAGGAGTACCTCGAGCTGCCCACGGCTCCGCTGCGCATCGAGTGCTACGACATCTCCAACCTCCAGGGCACCGAGATCGTCGCCTCGATGGTCGTGTTCGAGGACGGCCTTCCCCGCAAGGCCGAGTACCGCCGCTTCACCATCCGCCACGAGGGCCAGAGCGACGTCGCCGCCATGCACGAGGTCATCACCCGACGCTTCCAGCGGCTGCTCAAGGCCCGCAAGGAGGGTGACGAGATCCCGGGCATCGATCCCGAGACCGGTCTGCCGCGCAAGTTCGCGTACGCACCGGGCCTGGTGGTCGTCGACGGCGGTCCGCCGCAGGTGGCGGCCGCCCAGGCCGCGCTCGACGAGCTCGGCATCACCGACGTGGCACTCTGCGGACTCGCCAAGCGGCTCGAGGAGATCTGGGTGCCGCACGACGTCGATCCGGTCATCTTCCCGCGCACGAGCGAGGCGCTGTACCTGCTGCAGCGCGTGCGCGACGAGGCCCACCGCTTCGCCATCGCCCACCACCGACAGCGTCGGGCCAAGGCCATGACGGGCAGCGCCCTCGACGACGTGCCGGGCCTCGGCCCCACGCGGCGCAAGGCGCTGATGGCCGCGTTCGGCTCCGTCCGGAAGATCCGGGCCGCCACGGTCGACGAGGTGGCCGCGGTGCCCGGGTTCGGCCGGGCTACGGCAGAATCCGTCGTGGCGGCGCTCGCCGCCGACGCCCCAGGGCCCGCCGTCGACATGGCGACGGGCGAGATCGTGGAGGACCGATGACGCCGTTGACCACGTTCGTGCTCGTGACCGGCATGACCGGCGCCGGGCGCGGCACGGCCGCCAAGGCGCTCGAGAAGCTCGGCTACTACGTCATCGACAACCTCCCGGCCAGGATGATCGAGGGCGCCGTCGACGCCGCGGAGGGCGCCGACGTCGCCCGGCTGGCCGTGGTCGTGGACTCCCGCTCCGGGGCGTTCTACTCCGGGCTGGTCGACGCGCTCGAGTCGCTGCGCGAGCGTGGCATCCGCGCCCGGGTGCTCTACCTCGAGGCGGCCGACGAGGTCCTCGTCCGACGCCAGGAGGCTGCGCGCCGGCCGCACCCGCTCAGCATGGAGGGCCGCCTGCTCGACGGCTTCGACCGCGAGCGCGAGCTGCTGCGTGCCGTCCGTGGCCGGGCCGACATCGTCGTCGACACCTCGAACCTCAACGTCCACCAGCTCGCCCGCCGGGTGCAGGCCGCCTTCGAGGAGCCGGGGGCCACGGGTCTGCGTGCGTCCGTCATGTCGTTCGGCTTCAAGTACGGCATCCCCATCGACGCCGACATGGTCGCCGACATGCGCTTCCTGCCGAACCCCTACTGGGTCGACGAGCTGCGACCGCTGAGCGGGCTCGACGCGCCGGTGAGCGACTACGTGCTCAGCCAGCCGAAGGCCCCGGAGTTCCTCGCCGCCTACGAGAACCTCGTGGACATGCTGACGGACGGCTTCCTCCACGAGGACAAGCGGTTCCTCACGATCGCGATCGGCTGCACCGGCGGGCGGCACCGCAGCGTGGCCATGTCGGAGGCGTTCGCGGAGCGCTTGAGGTCCCACGGGGTCCGGACCCTCGTGGTGCACCGCGACCTGGGGCGCGAGTGAGCGGGTCGGCCGCACCCACGTCACCGACCGCCCCGAACGGCGGCGTGAGGGTCGTCGCCCTCGGGGGCGGTCACGGGCTGGCGGCCAGCCTGTCGGCCCTCCGGCTGCTGCACACCCGGCTGACCGGCATCGTCACCGTGGCCGACAACGGCGGTTCGTCCGGTCGGCTCCGCGAGGAGCTCGGCGTGCTTCCTCCCGGTGACCTGCGCATGGCCCTGGCGGCCCTCTGCGCCGACGACCAGTGGGGGCGTCAGTGGGCCACGGTGCTGCAGCACCGGTTCCAGAGCGGCGGCGCCCTGAACGAGCACGCCGTCGGCAACCTGCTGATCGCCGCCATCTGGGACATCCTCGACGACCACGTGGCCGGCCTCGACCTGGTCGGAGACCTGCTCGGGGCACGGGGTCGGGTGCTGCCCATGGCGGCCGTCCCCCTCGACATCGAGGCCGACGTGCGCCTGCACGCCTCCCCGGACCACGTCACGGTCGTGCGGGGCCAGACGCAGGTCGCCTCGGTCGACGGGCAGGTCCTGGCAGTGCGGCTCGATCCGCAGGACCCGCCGGCGTGCCCGGAGGCGGTGCGCGCCGTCGAGCACGCCGACTGGGTCGTGGTGGGCCCTGGCTCCTGGTTCACCAGCGTGATGCCGAACCTGCTCGTCCCGCAGCTCCGCGACGCCCTCGAACGCACCTCGGCACGCCGTGCGCTGGTGCTCAACCTGCAGGAGCAGGAGGGCGAGACCGAGGGGCTGTCGCCCACCGACCACCTCGACGTCCTCGCCGCCCACGCGCCCGACCTGCGCATCGACGTGGTGCTCGCCGACCACTCGCTGGTCGACGACGACGGTGTGCTGGAGCGTGCGGCGCGCGCCCTCGGGGCCCGCGTGGTGGCCGCGGAGGTGGCCGCCCGACCCGGCGCCGACCAGCACGACCCGGGCCGGCTGGCGGAGGCCTTCGAAGGGTTCTTGCACCCGGGCATACAGTGAGGGCTGACTGCCCGCGACGACGTTGGAGGACGCCCGGATGGCGATGACGGCCCAGGTGAAGTCGGAGCTCGCGAGCACGACGATCTCGAAGGCGTGCTGCCGCAAGGCCGAGGTGGCCTCGATGCTGCGGTTCGCCGGCGGCCTTCACATCGTCGCAGGACGGATCGTCGTCGAGGCCGAGCTCGACACCGGGGCGGTGGCACGTCGGCTGCGTCGTGACATCCAGGAGGTCTACGGACACGACAGCGAGGTGCTGGTCGTCCAGGGGACCAACCTGCGCAAGGGCACCCACTACGTGGTGCGGGTGGCCAAGGACGGCGAGGCGCTGGCGCGTCAGACCGGTCTGGTCGACGCCAGCGGGCGCCCCGTCCGGGGTCTGCCGCCGCAGGTCGTCTCCGGTGCGTCGTGCGACTCCGTGGCGGCCTGGCGCGGCACGTTCCTCGCCCACGGGTCCCTCACCGAGCCTGGTCGGTCGTCCGCCCTCGAGGTGAGCTGCCCCGGACCCGAGGCCGCCCTCGCCCTGGTGGGTGCAGCCCGACGTCTCGGCATCAGCGCCAAGGCGCGTGAGGTGCGTGGCGGCGACCGGGTCGTCATCCGCGACGGTGAGGCGATCGGCGCCCTGCTCACCCGCCTCGGTGCCCACGAGACGCTGCTCGCGTGGGAGGAGCGCCGCATGCGGCGCGAGGTGCGCGCCACGGCCAACCGGCTCGCCAACTTCGACGACGCCAACCTGCGCCGCTCCGCACGTGCCGCGGTCGCCGCCGGCGCACGCGCCCAGCGCGCGCTCGAGATCCTGGCCGAGGACGTGCCCGACCACCTCAAGATGGCCGGCGACCTGCGCGTGGAGCACCGTCAGGCCAGCCTCGAGGAGCTCGGCCAGCTGCACGTGCCGCCGCTCACGAAGGACGCGATCGCCGGTCGGATCCGCCGCCTCCTCGCCATGGCCGACAAGCGTGCGTCCGACCTCGGCATCCCCGACACCGAGGCCAGCGTCAACGAGGACTCCCTCCCTGAGGCCTGAGTCCGGGACCGGACCCACGGTCGAGGCGCTCGCCGCGCGGCTGCGAGCCGCGGGCTGCGTCTTCGCCGAGGACGAGGCACACCTGATCCTGCAGGCCACCGACGACGAGGTCCTGCGCGACGAGATGGTGAATCGACGCGCTGAGGGCGCCCCGCTCGAGGTGCTGCTGGGCTGGGCCGAGCTCGCCGGGGTGCGCGTGAGCCTCCGGCCGGGCGTGTTCGTGCCACGTCGGCGGTCGTCGCTGCTCGTCGCGCAGGGGCTGGGCGCGCTGGGCCGCGACGGCGCCGTGGTGGTCGACCTCTGCTGCGGGTCCGGAGCCCTGGGACTGGCCCTGGCGCGCGCCCGACCCGACGTCGAGCTCCACGCGGCCGACCTGGACGAGGTGGCGTGCGGGTGTGCGGCCGAGAACCTGCGCGGCATCGGCGAGGTGCATCGCGGCGACCTGTTCGACGCCCTGCCGGTCGGCCTGCGCGGGAAGGTGGACCTCCTGCTCGTGAACGCTCCCTACGTGCCGAGCGCCGAGGTGGCGCACCTGCCGCGTGAGGCGCGCGACCACGAGCCGCGCGCCGCGCTCGACGGAGGAGCCGACGGCGTCGACCTGCACCGCCGCGTGGCCGACCGGGCAGGGGAGTGGGTGGCGCGCGGTGGGACGGTCCTCGTCGAGACCTCCGAGCGCCAGGCCCCGAGCACCGCCGGGGCCTTCGACCCGGACCGGTGGACCGTCGAGGTCGTGACCGACGACGAGATCGGGGCCACCGCCGTGCGGGCGACTCGCCGGTAGCCACGGCGACTCGATAGGCTGCAGACGATCATCACCTCGACCCCAGTAGGAGCAGGTTTCATCGTGACCGTTCGCGTGGGCATCAACGGCTTCGGCCGCATCGGCCGCAACTTCTTCCGGGCGGCCCGTGCCGCCGGCGCCGACATCGAGATCGTCGCCGTCAACGACCTGACCGACAACAGGACGCTCGCGACGCTCCTCAAGTACGACTCGATCCTGGGCCGCCTCGACGCCGACGTGTCCTTCGACGACACCTCGATCACCGTCGGCGACCAGAAGATCGCCGCCTTCGCCGAGCGCGACCCCGCGAAGCTGGACTGGGCCTCCGTGGGCGTCGACGTCGTCGTGGAGTCCACCGGCTTCTTCACCGACGCCACCAAGGCCAAGGCCCACGTCGACGGCGGTGCGAAGAAGGTCATCATCTCCGCGCCCGCGAAGAACGAGGACGCCACGATCGTCATGGGCGTCAACCACGAGACCTACGACGCCGACGCGCACACGGTCATCTCCAACGCCTCCTGCACCACCAACTGCCTCGCGCCGATGGCCAAGGCCCTCAACGACGCGCTCGGCATCGAGCGTGGCCTGATGACCACGATCCACGCGTACACGCAGGACCAGAACCTCCAGGACGCACCGCACAGCGACCTGCGCCGCGCGCGCGCCGCCGCGCTGAACATCGTCCCCACGTCGACGGGTGCCGCCAAGGCCGTGAGCCTCGTGCTCCCCGAGCTCAAGGGCAAGCTCGACGGCTACGCGCTGCGCGTCCCCGTGCCGACCGGCTCGGCCACCGACCTCACGTTCACCGCCTCGCGCGAGACGTCGGTCGAGGAGGTCAACCAGATCCTCAAGGACGCCGCCGAGGGGCCCCTCAAGGGCTTCCTGACGTACACCGAGGACCCGATCGTCTCCACCGACATCGTCACCGACCCCTCGTCGTGCATCTTCGACTCGGGCCTGACGAAGGTCATCGGCGACCAGGTCAAGGTCGTCGGCTGGTACGACAACGAGTGGGGCTACTCCAACCGTCTCGTCGACCTCGTCAAGCACGTCGGCGCCTCTCTCTGACGTGGCGGCCCAGACGATCGACGGCCTGCTCGACGAGCGCGGCGGGGACCTCTCCGGCACGCGGGTGCTGGTGCGCAGCGACCTGAACGTCCCGCTCGACGGCAGCACCATCACCGACGACGGCCGGGTGCGCGCCAGCGTGCCCACCATCCGCCGTCTGGCCGAGGCCGGCGCGCGCGTGCTCGTGATGGCCCACCTGGGTCGTCCCAAGGGTGCGCCGGACCCGGCGTACTCCCTGGCCCCGGTGGCCGAGCGGCTGGCCGAGCTGCTCGGCAGCCCGGTGCTGTTCGCCAACGACACCGTCGACGTCGAGGCGCAGCGGATCTCCGCGGCGCTGCAGGACGGTCAGGTCGCCGTGCTCGAGAACGTCCGGTTCAACGAGGGCGAGACGAGCAAGGACGACGCGGTTCGTGGCGCCTTCGCGGACCAGCTCGCGGCGCTGGCCGACGTGTTCGTCTCCGACGGCTTCGGTGTCGTGCACCGCGAGCAGGCCAGCGTCTACGACGTCGCCACGCGGCTCCCCGCCGTGGTCGGCGGGCTGGTGCAGGCCGAGGTCGAGGTCCTGCAGCGGCTGACCGAGACCCCCGAGCGGCCCTACGTGGTCGTGCTCGGCGGCTCCAAGGTGTCCGACAAGCTGGGCGTGATCGACAACCTCATCGACAAGGCCGACAGCCTGCTCATCGGCGGTGGCATGGTCTTCACGTTCCTCAAGGCCGCCGGCCACGACGTCGGCTCCTCGCTGCTCGAGGCCGACCAGCTCGACGTCGCCCGTGAGTACGTGGAGCGCGCCGAGGCGAAGGGTGTCGAGCTCGTGCTGCCGACCGACGTGGTCGTGGCGCCGGAGTTCTCCGCCGACGCGCCGGCCACCGTCGTCGCGGCCGACACCATCCCCTCCGACCAGATGGGTCTCGACATCGGTCCCGACAGCGCGGCCCGCTTCGCCGAGGTCGTGCGGGGTGCGCACACGGTGTTCTGGAACGGCCCGATGGGAGTGTTCGAGTTCGACGCGTTCGCCGCCGGCACGAAGGCCGTCGCGCAGGCCCTCACCGAGGTGGACGGCCTGTCGGTCGTCGGCGGTGGCGACTCCGCCGCCGCCGTGCGCCGCCTCGGCTTCTCCGACGACCAGTTCGGTCACATCTCCACCGGGGGTGGAGCGAGCCTGGAGTACCTGGAGGGCAAGACGCTCCCCGGCCTGCAGATCCTGGAAGGCGACAGCTGATGGCACGCACACCGCTCATGGCGGGCAACTGGAAGTCCAACCTCAACCACCAGGAGGCCGTCGTCCTGGTGCAGAAGCTGGCGTGGACCCTGCAGGACAAGAAGCACGACGGCACGCGCTCCGAGGTCGTGGTGATCCCGCCGTTCACCGACATCCGCAGCGTCCAGACACTCGTCGACGGGGACCGACTGTCCCTGCGCTACGGGGCGCAGGACGTCTCCGAGCACGACGGCGGTGCGTACACCGGTGAGATCACGGCGGCCATGCTGGCGAAGCTCGGCTGCTCCTACGTGGTCGTCGGACACTCCGAGCGTCGCGAGTACCACCACGAGACCGACGCCGTCGTGAACGCCAAGGCCAAGCGCGCGCTCGCCGCCGACATCACCCCGATCGTCTGCGTCGGCGAGGGACTCGAGGTCCGGCAGGCCGGTGAGCACGTCGCCCACACGCTCGCGCAGGTCGACGGCTCGCTGGCGGGCCTCACCCCGGAGCAGGTCGCCGGGCTGGTCGTCGCGTACGAGCCCGTGTGGGCCATCGGCACCGGCGAGGTCGCCACGCCCGAGGACGCCCAGGAGGTGTGCGCGGCCATCCGTGCCCGCGTGGCGGAGACCTGCTCGTCGGAGGCTGCTGACGCAGTGCGTATCCTGTACGGCGGATCGGTCAAGGCGGCCAACATCGCCGCGATCATGGCGAAGTCCGACGTGGACGGCGCCCTGGTCGGCGGTGCAAGCCTCCAGGCGGAGGAGTTCGCCGCCGTCGCCCGGTTCTACGACATGCCGGCCCTGCCCTCCTGACGGAAGACCCACACTGTGATCATCCTGTTCTCGTCCGTGCTGACGATCGCGAGCCTGCTCATGATCGTGCTGATCCTCATGCACAAGGGGCGCGGCGGCGGCTTGTCCGACATGTTCGGCGGCGGCATCTCGAGCTCGCTCGGAGGCTCCTCGGTCGCCGAGCGCAACCTCGACCGCATCACCGTCGGCATCGCCGTCATCTGGGCGATCTCGATCATCGCCCTCGGGCTGCTGCTGAAGGTGAGCAACTGACATGGCGGCAGGAGCCATCCGCGGCAGCCGCATCGGTTCGGGGCCCATGGGGGAGGCGGAGCGTGGTGAGGCCGCGCCTCGCAAGGCCGTCACGTACTTCTGCATCAACGACCACCAGACGCTGCTGCACTTCGCCCTCGAGGCCGAGCCGCCGGAGTCCTGGGACTGCCCGCGGTGCGGCATGCCGGCGAGCGCCGACTCCGACAACCGTCCGACGGCGCCCAAGACGGAGCCCTACAAGACGCACCTGGCCTACGTGAAGGAACGTCGCAGCGAGGACGAGGCCCAGGTGATCCTCACCGAGGCCCTCGACTCCCTGCGCGCACGCCGCAAGTCCGGCGACGTCATCTTCTGACCTGCCTCCGGCACGGTCCGGCCTCGACGCCCTCGTCCCACCGGACGGGGGCGTCGTCGCGTTCCGGGCTCGAGCTATCGCAGAGCGCTCGCCGCAGCCTCGTCGAGGAACCAGAGCGTCTCGTCCTGTCCGTGGGCCCCGCGTGCGGGAGTCTCGTCGATCGATCCCTCGCCGGCCCGGGCGCGGGCCACGGCATCGGCCTTGCCCTCGCCGGAGACGAGGAACCACGTGGCCCGGGTGTGGTTGAGGGCGCCGAAGGTGAGGCTGATGCGCTCCGGGGGCGGCTTCGGTGACCCGAACACCTCGACGCACCGGCGCTCCCGCTCGTGCAGCTGCGTGAACCCCGGGAACAGCGAGGCCACGTGCCCGTCCGGTCCGAGACCGAGGAGCACGACGTCGAACGGCTCGTCGGGCAGCGTGGCGCCGTAGGCGTCGGCCGCCTCGGCCATGGACGTGGAGCAGCCGTGCGCCGGCATCGACCGCACGTTCTCGGCCGGGACGCCGCACCGGTCGAGGAAGCTGTCGCGCGCCTGCCGGTCGTTGCGGTCCTCGTGCCCCTGCGGGACGAACCGCTCGTCACCGAACCAGTAGACGACGTCGGCCCAGCGTGCGGCGTCGACGTCGAGCCGCTCGTAGATCTCGATGGCGATGGTGCCCCCGGTGAGCACCACGTGCGGGACCCGTCCCTCCGCCTGGGCCGCGGCCACCCGCTCGGCCAGCCGGGTCGCCACCGCCTCGGCGAGGGTCGCGGCGTCGGGGTGGACGTGGGTGACGGGCTCGGGTGCCGTGGGGCTCATCAGGACTCCAGCAGGTGGGTGATCGTCTCGTGGTACACGTCGTCGGCGTCGAGCCGCCGCAGGTCCTCGGCGAGGAGCTCGGCGAGCGAGCGGGCACCGAGAGGCACGTGACGGGGTGCCGATCCCGGGATGGAGAACAGGCAGGACTCTGCGTCGATCCGCTCGATGGTCACGTCGCCCGTGGCCGTCTCGAGCACGACCCGCGCGATCTGCTCGGTGTCGCTGCGTCGCTGCGTGATCGGGACGCCGAGCCTGCTCTGCAGCCAGGCGGTGAGCAGCGTGGCGGCAGGATTGCCGGACCCGGCCTCGACGACACCACGCTCCACGCTGCCGGTGGCCTGGTCGAGGGCGGCGGCCAGCAGGGCGCGCCAGGGCGTGAGTCGCGTCCAGCTCAGGTCGGTGTCGCCCGGGGCGTAGTTCCGGGCGGTGCTCTTGAGCGTGCGCACCGGGGAGTCGGTCGCCTCGGCATCGGTCAGTCGGCGCTGGGCCAGCTGACCGATCGGGTCCTGCGACGGGCAGGCCGGCGGCTTGCCCGGCCACCACACCACGACGGGGGAGTCGGGGAGCAGCAGCGGCAGCACCACGGACTCGGCGTGCCGGGTGAGCGGCCCCGACAGGCGCAGCAGGATCGACTCGCCGGCGGCGTTCTCGCCCACCCGGACGGTGGCGTCGACCCGCGGGTGTCCGCGCCCGTCGCCCAGGACGATGCCGATGACGCGTGACGGGTGCTCGCGCGAGAGCACCGCGGCCGTGCGCAGCGCGTCGCCCACGGTCTCGTCGTCGGTCACGACCAGGGCCGTGAGCACCATGTCCATGGCCGGGCTGCCGGAGTCGACTCGCGCGCGCACCATGGCACGCGCGATCTCCGGTGAGGTCGTGTCGTCGAGGTTGATCTGCATCAGGGTCGCCTCCAGACGCGGCCGTCACGTTCCATCATGGCGTCGGCGGTCGGTGGTCCCCACGTCCCCGACGTGTAGGTGTCGATGGAGCGCTGCCGCGTCCAGTGCTCGATGACGGGGTCGAGGATCTTCCAGGACAGCTCGACCTCCTCCTGCTGCGGGAACAGCGGCGGATCACCGAGCAGCACGTCGAGGATGAGGCGCTCGTAGGCCTCCGGGCTGCTCTCGACGAACGCGCCGCCGTAGGCGAAGTCCATGAGCACGTCACGGATCTCCATCGTGGTGCCGGGCACCTTCGCACCGAAGCGCAGCGTGACGCCCTCGTCGGGCTGGATGCGCATGACGAGGGCGTTCTTGCCGAGCTCCTCGATGTCGTTCTTGCTGAACGGCTGGTGCGGTGCCGCCTTGAACACCACGGCCACCTCGGTGACCCGACGACCGAGCCGCTTGCCCGTGCGCAGGTAGAACGGGACCCCGGCCCAGCGGCGGGTGGCCACGTCGACGCGCACGGCCGCGTAGGTCTCCGTGCGGGACTCCTGCGGGATGCCCTGCTCCTCGAGGTAGCCGACGACGTGCTCGCCGCCGGCCCAGCCGGCGGTGTACTGGGCCTGGGCCGTGTGGTCGGCCATCGGCGTGGCCGGGCGGGCGTTGGCCAGGATCTTCTGCTTCTCGATCCGCAGGCTCTCGGCGTTGAAGGAGACGGGCTCCTCCATCGCGATGAGGGCCATGAGCTGGAGCAGGTGGTTCTGGATCACGTCACGCGCGGCGCCGATGCCGTCGTAGTAGCCCGCGCGCGTGCCGATGCCGATGTCCTCGGCCATCGTGATCTGCACGTGGTCGACGTAGTGGCTGTTCCACAGCGGCTCGAACATCCCGTTCGCGAAGCGCAGCGCCAGGATGTTCTGCACCGTCTCCTTGCCGAGGTAGTGGTCGATGCGGAACACGCTCTCGCGGGGGAACACCTCGGAGACGAGCGAGTTGAGCGTCCGCGCCGACTCGAGGTCGTGGCCGAACGGCTTCTCGATGACGACCCGACGCCACCCACCCGACTGGTCGGCCAGACCGTGCTGCTTGATCTTGCCGACGACCACCGGGAAGAGGCCCGGGGGGATCGAGAGGTAGAAGGCGTGGTTCCCGCCGGTGCCCTGCTGCTCGTCGAGCTCGGCCATGGTGGCGGCCAGCTGGAGCCAGGCGGCGTCGTCGTCGAACTCACCGGGCACGAAGCGGATGCCCGCCTCCAGCTGCGCCCAGACCGTGTCGCGCCAGGGTGTGCGGGCGCCCGCCTTCGCCGAGTCCTTGAGCATGTCGGCGAACTGCTGGGTGCCGAAGTCGTGGCGGGCGAAGCCGACGAGCGCGAACCCCGGCGGCAGGAGACCGCGGTTCGCGAGGTCGTAGATCGCCGGGATCAGCTTCTTGCGGGCGAGGTCGCCCGTGACGCCGAACATGACGACGCTGCAGGGCCCGGCGATCCTCGGGAGCCGACGGTCGCGCGGGTCCCGCAGCGGGTTGGAACCGGTGCTCGTGTCGGTCATGCGAGCAGGTCGCGCACGGTGGCGGCGGCAGCCTCGGGGTCGGCCAGGTGGAGCCGGAGCACAGGTCTGCCGTGGTCCTGGAGCACCTGCGCGTCGCCGGCGGCCTGGGACGCGATGAACTCACCGAAGGTGAAGTCGCGACCGGGCACGGCGAGGTCCTGCGCGGCGTCGCTCGTGAGCTGCAGGTAGACCCCGGTGGCCGGGCCACCCTTGTGGTACTGCCCGGTGGAGTGCAGGAACCGCGGCCCCCAGCCGAACGTGACGGGGCGTCCCGTGCGGCGGGCCAGCAGCTCGCGCAGACCTGCGTACGCGCTGAGCTCCCAGCGGTCGAGGTAGGCGTGCACGGCGACGTAGCCGTGCTCGGGGTCCAGCTGGTCGAGGAGTCCCTGGACCGCGTCGGTCAGGGAGTCGGCACTCGTGCCGAAGGCGCTGACCGGTCCGTCCGTGACGTCGGCCGCGACCTCGTCGTCCGAGCCGCCGCTGAGCTTGTCGCGCGCGGCCTGCTTGGCGCTCTCGACGTCGGGCTGGTCGAAGGGGTTGATGCCGATGAGGGCACCGGCCACGCTGACCGCGACCTCCCAGAGCAGCATCTGGCCGCCGAGGCCGCCGGTCACGCCGGCGGACCAGCCCGAGGTGCTCGTGGGGGGCTGGGCGGAGCCCGTGACGACCAGGAACGAGTCGGGCGTGCTGGGGTCGACGTTGACGGCGTGCGTGCTGGGCACGACGACGGGCAGGATCCCGCGACCCTGCTTGCCCGTCGACTCGGCCACCAGCTGCTCGATCCAGTCGCCCACGCCCCACGCCCCGGAGGTGCCGGCGTCGTGGTCGAGCAGGACGAGCTTGTCGACCGCGGCCCGGTTGGCGACGCCCAGTGCCGCACCGAGGCGCAGCGCGGGGTTGGCGGCGTCGTCGGCGAACAGCTCCGGTCCGGCCGACTCGGCCTCGTCGAGCAGGGCGCCGACGTCGGCGCCGGCGAGGCCGCTGGGCACCAGCCCGAACGCAGTGAGCGCCGAGTAGCGGCCGCCGACCTCGGGGTCGGCGTGGAAGACGCGGTACCCCGCGGCGGTGGCCTGCTCGTCGAGCGGCGAGCCCGGGTCGGTGACCACCACGAGGTGGTCGGCGGGGGAGAGACCCGCGTCGCTGAAGGCCTGCTCGTAGGCACGACGCTGGCTGTCGGTCTCAACGGTCCCGCCGGACTTGCTGGAGACGACGACGACCGTGCGCTCCAGACGGTCCGCGAGCGCGGACCGCACCATGTCGGGCTGGGAGGAGTCGAGCACGGTCAGCTCCACGCCTGCGGCGGCGCAGATGACCTCGGGGGCCAGCGACGACCCACCCATGCCGCAGAGCACGACGTGGTCGAGCCCGCGCGCGTGCAGCTCGGAGCGCAGGGCCTCGATCTGCCCGACGAGGGGCCGCGACGTCTGGGCCAGCGACGTCCACGAGAGTCGCTTCGAGGCCTCGGACTCGGCGTCCGAGCCCCACAGGGTGGCATCACCGGCGAGCAGACGGGACGCGAAGCGCTCGGTGACCAGGTCGCCGACCGCAGCCTCGAGGTCCCCCTCGTCAGCGACGGTCAGGGTGACGTCGGGTCGGGACACGGCTCAGGCCTTCTCGAGCTCGGCGGTGACGGTCTCGAGCAGCTCGGCCCAGGACGCGTCGAACTTCTCCAGGCCCTCGTCCTCGAGGACCTTGACCACCTGGTCGTAGGAGACGCCGGCCTCCTCGAGCGCGGCGATGACCGCCCGCGAGTCGTCGTAGGTCCCGTGCACCGTGTCGCCGGAGACCTCGCCGTGGTCGCCGAACGCCTGGAGCGTCTTCTCCGGCATGGTGTTCACCGTGCCGTCGACGACCAGCTCGCTCACGTAGAGCGTGTCGGGCAGGGCGGGGTCCTTGACGCCGGTGGAGGCCCACAGCGGCCGCTGCGGGTTGGCGCCCTTGGCCTCGAGCGCGGCGAAGCGCTCGCTGCCGAAGACCTCCTCGTACGCCTCGTACGCCAGACGGGCGTTGGCCAGGGCGGCCTTCCCGCGCAGCTCGTGTCCCTCGCCGAGCTGCTTGTCGACCTCGGAGTCGACGCGGCTGATGAAGAACGACGCGACGGAGTGGATGGCCGACAGGTCGCGGCCCTCGGCCGCCGCCGTCTCGAGACCCTCGAGGTAGGCGTCCATGACCCCGCGGTACCGCTCGAGGGAGAAGATCAGCGTGACGTTGACGCTGATGCCCTGGCCGATCGTCTTGGCGATCGCGGGCAGGCCCTCGACCGTCGCGGGGATCTTGATCAGCGTGTTGGGCCGGTCGACCCGGTCCCAGAGCTTGCGCGCCATGGCGGCCGTCGCGTCGCTGTCGCGGGCCAGACCCGGCTCGACCTCGATCGAGACCCGTCCGTCGACGCCGCCCGTCGCGTCGTAGACGCCCGTGAAGATGTCGCACGCCTGCTGCACGTCGGTGGTGGTGATCTCGAAGACCGCCTCGTCGACGTCGGCACCGGCGGCTTTCAGCTCCTTGACCTGCTCGGCGTACTTCTCGCCCTTGGACAACGCCGACGCGAAGATCGTCGGGTTGGTGGTGACGCCGACGACGTTCTGGTCACGGATCAGCTCGGCGAGGTTGCCGCTCTCGATCCGCTCACGGGACAGGTCGTCCAGCCAGATGGACACTCCGGCGTCGCTGAGGTTCTGCAGTCGCTCGTTCATGGTCGTCTCCCGATCGGGGTTGAGGTCTCGTGACGTGCTCAGGACTGGCGGTGGCTCCCGCCACCGGCCGCGTCCTGGTTGTCGCCCGGTCCCACCGGTCCGGAGGGGCGGGCGAAGAACGGGACGCCGCCGGTGTGCTGCGACGCCTCGATGGACTCCTTGGCCGAGGCCACGACGGCCTCGGCGGTGATGCCGAACTTCTCGTACAGGGTCCCGGCGTCGGCCGAGGCACCGAAGTGCTCGATGCCGACGAACCGGCCGGCGTCGCCGAGGACGTCGCGCCAGCCGAAGGACACGCCGGCCTCGACGGCGACACGGGCACGCAGGTGCGGGGGGAGCACGCTGTCGCGGTACCCCGAGTCCTGCTGCTCGAACCACTCGCGCGACGGCATCGAGACCACGCGGGCCTGGATGCCCTCGGCGGCCAGGAGGTCGCGGGCCCGAACGGCGAGCTGGACCTCCGAGCCGGTGCCGACGAGGACGACGTCGGGCTCACCGTCGGTGTCGAGCAGCACGTAGGCGCCACGGGCGGCGCCGTCGGCGGCTGCGTACCCCTCGGTGCCGCGGGGGAAGGTCGGCACGTTCTGGCGGCTGAGCGCGAGGGCGACCGGTCGGTTGGTGATGCCCATGAGCGTGCGCCACGCGACCGCGACCTCGTTGGCGTCGGCGGGTCGCACGACGTCGAGGCCGGGGATGGCGCGCAGGGCGGCCAGGTGCTCGATGGGCTGGTGGGTGGGACCGTCCTCGCCGAGGCCGATGGAGTCGTGCGTCCAGACGTAGGTGACCGGGAGCTCCTGCAGCGCCGCCAGGCGGACCGCGGGACGCATGTAGTCGCTGAACACGAGGAACGTGCCGCCGTACGGGCGGGTGAGCCCGTGCTGGACCATCCCGTTCATGATGGCGCCCATCGCGTGCTCACGGATGCCGAAGTGCAGCACGCGGCCGTACCAGCCGCCCTGGAACTTCTCGGTGGACCACTCAGGGGGCAGGAACGACGGCTCGCCCTTGGGCGTGGTGTTGTTCGAGCCGGCGAGGTCGGCGGACCCGCCCCACAGCTCGGGGAGCTCGGGCGCGATGGCCGTGAGCACGTCGCCGGACGCCGCGCGGGTGGCCACGCCCTTCTCGCTGGCCTCGAACGTCGGCAGGGCCGACTCCCAGCCGTCGGGCAGGACCCGGTCGGTGAGGCGCTGCAGCAGGGCGGCGCCGTCGGGGTTGGACGTGGCCCAGGCGTCGAACGACTTCTGCCACTCCTCGCGCGCCGTGGCGCCGCGGTCGCGCACGGCGTGCGTGTGGGCGATGACGTCGTCGGCGACCGCGAAGGACTGCTCGGGATCGAAGCCCAGCAGCTCCTTCGTGGCCTTGATCTCGTCGGCGCCGAGGGCGGACCCGTGCGAGGCGCCGGTGTTCTGCGCCGACGGGGCCGGCCACGCGATGATCGTGTGCAGCTGGATGAAGGACGGCTTGTCGGTGACCGCCTCGGCGGCCTGGTACGCGTCCCAGAGCGCCTGCAGGTCCTCCTCGTAGCCCGTGCCGCCGTTGGTCCAGTCGACCGTCTGCACGTGCCAGCCGTAGGCGGCGTAGCGCGCGGCGACGTCCTCGGTGAACGCCACGTCCGTGTCGTCCTCGATCGAGATCTTGTTCGCGTCGTAGAGCACGGTCAGGTTGCCGAGCTTCTGGTGCCCGGCGAGGGAGGAGGCCTCGGCGGAGACACCCTCCTGCACGTCGCCGTCGGACGCGATCACGTAGACCTGGTGGTCGAAGGGGCTCTCGCCGGCGGCGGTGTCGGGGTCGAGCAGCCCACGCTCGCGGCGGGCGGCCATGGCCATGCCCACGGCGTTGGCGATGCCCTGGCCCAGCGGGCCGGTCGTGACCTCGATGCCCGGGGTGTGGCGGTACTCCGGGTGGCCCGGTGTCTGGCTTCCCCACGTGCGCAGGCTCTTGAGGTCGTCGAGCGTCATCGAGTAGCCGGCGAGGTAGAGCTGGATGTACTGCGTCAGGCTCGAGTGGCCGCACGAGAGCACAAACCGGTCGCGACCGACCCACTGCGGGTCCGTGGGGTCGTGGCGCATCAGCTTCTGGTACAGCAGGTAGGCCGCCGGGGCCAGGCTCATGGCGGTGCCGGGGTGGCCGTTGCCGACCTTCTCGACGGCGTCCGCCGCGAGGAGTCGGGCGGTGTCCACCGCCTTGGCGTCGAGCTCGGTCCAGTCCAGGGTGGTGGAGGTGCTGGTCACGGTGTCTGGCGCTCCTGCGATCGGGTTCGGATCAGGCTGTCGGGGCCCTGTGGAGCCCTCGGTTCGACCCTACTCGCGTGCGACTAGACTCTGCTACGTGAGTGCCCCGAGGTTGAGACGACGCGACATGTCCTCGGCCACCCCTCCCTCTGGAGCTCCCTCCGACGACGGTCCGGCCGACGCCGGACCCGCTCTCGGCCAGGGCCCACGGATGGTGACGTCGGCCCAGGTGACCCGATCCGGTCCGGTCGACGTGGTCAACGCGTACGTCGCGCTCATGAAGCCGCGGATCATCGAGCTGCTGCTGCTCACGACCGTCCCGGTGATGTTCCTCGCCGCACGCGACGTCCCCTCCTTCTGGCTGATCGTGGCCACCGTGGTGGGTGGCACGCTCTCGGCCGGGAGCGCCAACGCGCTCAACAACGTCTTCGACGCCGACATCGACCAGAAGATGCGCCGCACCGCGCGACGTCCGCTCCCGCGGCACGGCGTGTCGACCGCCGGGGCGCTGTGGTTCGGTCTCGCGCTCGCCGTGGTCTCCACGCTGGGCCTCGGCCTGCTGGTGAACTGGCTGTCGGCCTGGCTGGCACTGGCCGCGAACGTGTTCTACGTCGTGGGCTACACCATGATCCTCAAGCGCCGCACGCCGCAGAACATCGTGTGGGGCGGGGCGGCCGGGTGCTTCCCGGCCCTGATCGGCTGGACCGCCGTCACGAACGAGCTCGCGTGGCCCCCGGTCGTGCTGTTCCTGGTGGTCTTCTTCTGGACGCCGCCGCACTTCTGGTCGCTCGGGCTGCGCTACCGCGACGACTACGCCGCCGCAGGCGTGCCGATGCTGCCGTCGGTCGCCAGCGCCGCCGTGGTCTCCCGCCAGATCGTCGCCTACTCGTGGGTGATGGTCGCGACCTCGCTGGCCCTGTGGCCGGTCGCCGGCATGGGCTGGTTCTACCCGGGTGCGGCGATCGTGCTCGGCATCGTCTTCCTCGTCGAGGCCTACGACCTCCGCTCGCGTGCCAAGGAGTCCGAGGAGCTCTCGGTGATCAAGCCCATGCGGCTCTTCCACTTCTCCAACGCGTACCTCGCCCTGCTGTTCGTCGCCGCCGCGGCCGACCCGTTCCTGCGATGATCCCGGCGGCCTGGGAGCCGTACCAACGCCCGGACGACGGCGAGCACGTCGGCTACCTGCGTCCCGACGGCGACCTGGTGGTGCCCTGCACCCTGCTCGGGACCGACCTGTCGGGACCGCTCGAGCGCGACGACGCGGAGACGGTCCTCGAGGACGTCGGGCTGTCCTACCTCGCCGAGACCTGGTTGCTGCTCGACGACGACGGCACGCAGCGACGGGTGGTGCTCGTGGAGGTCGACGCGGCCCGGGCCGTGGTGGCCGATGCCGGCTCGGCGCTCGTGGTCGGTGCGCCGGCCGACGAGCGTGGCCGCAGGGAGGTCGCGCTCCCGACCGACCGGCTGCGACTCCGGTGACCACGACCGTCGAGCGGCTCGGTCCCGACGACTGGGCACGGTTTCGGACCGTGCGGCAGGCCTCGCTGCGCGGCGACCCCTCCGCGTTCGCGGCCTCCGCACACCGATGGCTCGACGAGCTCGACGTCGAGCTGCACTGGCGGGCGCGCCTCGCCGACGTCGTGACGCTCGTGGCCACGCGGTCCGGAGTGGACGTCGGCACCGCAGGGCTCGACCGGTCCGGGCAGCTGATCGGCATGTGGGTGGACCCCGCGGTGCGGGGCACGGGGGTCGGGTGGTCGCTGGTGGAAGCCGTCCTGGCGCTCGCGCCGCCGGACGTGCCGGTGCACCTGCGGGTGATGGCCGACAACGGCCCCGGCGTGCGGTTCTACGAGCGCTGTGGCTTCCGCCTGGTGACGGTCGACGCCGACGCCGAGGGCTGCCTGGCGATGACCTACGCGCCGTCGCCCGGTCGCGCCTGAGCTGCGGAGCTCGACGGGACCGCGGTCAGGCCGTCAGCCGCCAGCCCGCGACGTCGATCAGGAAGTGGGCGAGCACGAGCGCCCCGAGGTAGAAGGTCGAGACCGCCAGGGCGCCCGCGACCCGGTGCACGAGAGGGCGTCCGCGGGTGAGCAGGAAGGCCGTGGCCGTGGCCCAGCCGAGCGCCGCCTCGGCGGGCAGGACGTAGAGCGCGACGCCGAGGACGCGCGTGGTCGCACCCGTCGGTTCCCACAGGCCGACCACCGGAGCGAGGAGCTCGGCGCCGGCGAACACCGCGAGCGCCGCCAGTGCCGACCTGCCGGGCCTCAGGCCTGCCAGGACCACGGCGAGGAACAACGGGGCGATCCACATCGCCGCCATCGCGAGCGGGATGACGTCGTCGACCCGCGGGCCACCGCGATCAGGGAACGCCAGCGTCCCCACGAGGTCCGCGAGCACCCAGTCGGGCAGGACCTGGAAGACGGAGACCGGCACCAGGAAGATCGCCAGCGCCGCCCAGTCGCCCCGGCCGACCGCCCGGCAGACCAGCGGGAGAGCCACCGCGTACGCCACGACGACGACCAGGATGCCCCACCCCTGCGCGGGGACGGGGAGCGACAGGGCCACGCCGCCCCCGACGAGCAGGGCTGCGTGGACGAGCAGGAGGCCACGCAGGGCCGCGGCGTCCGGGGCCATGGCGTCGTCGGTCGGAGCAGGGGTGGGGGACACGCGGTCAACCTAGGGTCGACGCACCGCACCGTCAACGGTCCCGTCGGGACCTGCGTCCCTCAGGCCGAGCGGCCGACGACCGCGTCGTGCTCGAGCGGCCGCGGCGAGGAGGGGGACGGGTGGACGGTCACGACGAGCCTGGTGGCCACGGCCACCAGCACCGCCGCACCGACGAGGTGCACCGCCACCAAGGCGACCGGCAGGTCGGTGAAGTACTGCACGAACCCGATCACACCCTGCCCGAGCTCGGCGACGAGCAGCCAGACGGCGGCCTGCAGCGCCGGCGTCCGGGACGTCGTGTCGCGGTCTCGACGCACGAGGACGATCGTCGCCAGCGTCAGCCCGACGAGCAGGTAGACCGCCCAGGCGTGCACGTGGCTCCACAGCTGGGGGTCGAGGCCGTTGCGCGGCACGTCGAGGTCACCGGCGTGCGGGCCGCTGCCGGTGACGACGGTGCCGAGGTAGACCACCACCCAGAGCGTCGCGTAGACCGCCAGCACCAGCCGCCGGACCAGGACCGAGGAGGTGGAGGCGGCCTCGGCGCGCACGCGCAGGAGCAGCCAGGTGGACCCCGCGACGAGGAACAGCGAGAGCACGAGGTGCAGCGCGACGATCCACGGGTTGAGGTCGGTGAGCACCGTGATGCCACCGATGACGCCCTGGAACGGGACGCCGGCGGCCAGCACGACCGCGTGCCGGCGGAGGCGGCGACCCTCGCTCCAGCGCCAGACGGCCACGAGGGTCCCGATCGCGATCGCGATGAGCACGTACGTCAGCAGCCGGTTGCCGAACTCGATGAGACCGTGCAGGCCCAGCTCGCTGTGCGGCACGAAGGACTCCTCGGTGCACCGCGGCCAGGTCGGGCAGCCGAGCCCCGACGCGGTGAGCCGGACGAGGCCCCCCGTCAGGATGATGACCGTGTTCGCGACGAGGCTCGCCCAGGCCCACCGCTGCACGACGGCACGGTCGGGATGGCGCAGACCCAGGGTCGGGTAGCCGGACGGCGTGGAGGTCATTCCCATCGGAAGGTCCTAGCGGTGAGGGCGGTGCCCACGGCGGCCCACGCCGCGAGCACCGCGAGGGGGAGCAGGTCGACCGTGCCGCCCTCGAAGGCCGAGCGCATGCCCTCGCCGAGCGCGCCCGACGGAAGCAGGGCGAGCAGGCCCTGCGCGCCGTCGGGGTAGCGGGACAGGGGGACCAGCAGGCCCCCACCGACGAGGAGGAGCACGTACACCAGGTTGGCCACGGCGAGCGTGGCCTCGGCGCGCAGCGTTCCCGCGATGAGGAGACCGAGCGAGCCGAAGGCGGCCGTGCCCAGCACCGCCAGCACGACGAGCCACGCCCACGGGGCGACGCCACCGGCCGGGTCCCACCCGAGCAGCAGGGCGACGCACGCGAGCACGAGCAGCTGGACGAGCTCGACGACCACGACGGCCGCCGACTTGCCGGCGAGCAGTCCCCACCGGGGCAGCGGGGAGGCGCCGAGCCGCTTGAGCACGCCGTAGCGGCGCTCGAAGCCGGTGGCGATCGCGACGGAGGTGAACGACGTCGAGAGCACCGCGAGGCCGAGGACGCCGGGGGTGACGATGTCGATGGGGCGTCCTGCGCCGAGGTCGACCACGCGCCCCGACCGGGTGCCGGCGACGAGCAGGAGCAGCGGGATGACCAGCGTGATCAGCAGCTGCTCGCCGTTGCGGGCCAGCAGGCGCAGCTCCATCCGGGTCTGCGCGGCCACCATGGCCGAGGTCGAGGCCGCGCCGGGACGCGGGGAGAGGTCGAGGCTCATCGCAGGGCCCGTCCCGTCAGGTCGAGGAACCGGTCCTCGAGCGTCTGGCGCTCGACGAGCACGGACTCCGCGAGGACGCCCTGCCCGGCGAACCAGGCGGTGAGCGTGGCGAGCAGCGCCGGGTCGACGGCGCCGACGACGACGTACTGGCCCGGAGCCTGCTCGTGCACCTTGCTCTCCGGCGGTAGGGCCGACATGAGGGCGTCGACGTCGAGCGCCGGCCGTGCGGTGAACCGCACCGTGTTCTCCGCCCCGGACCGTGACAGGTCGGCGGGGGTGCCGCTCGCGATGACCCGGCCGGCGTCGACGATGTGGACGACGTCGCTCAAGGCCTCGGCCTCGTCCATGAAGTGGGTGGTGAGCACCGTCGTGACACCGCCGGAACGCAGCTCGTCGATCAGGTCCCACGTCGCGCGCCGGGCCTGCGGGTCCAGGCCGGCGGTGGGCTCGTCGAGGAACACCAGCTCAGGGCGTCCGACCACGGCCATGGCCAGCCCGAGCCGCTGCTGCTGCCCACCCGACAACCGGCGGTAGGCGGTGCGACCGCACGAGCCCAGGCCGAGCCGCTCGCTGAGGGCGTCGACGTCGAGGGGGTGGGCGTGCAGCGACGCCATGTGACGCAGCATCTCGTCGGCCCGCACGCCCGACCAGGCGCCACCGGCCTGGAGCATGACGCCGACGCGCGGGCGCAGGCGCACCGCGTCGCGCACCGGGTCCAGGCCGAGCACGCTGACGCGCCCCGAGGTGGGTCGTCGGAAGCCCTCGCAGGTCTCGACGGTGCTGGTCTTGCCGGCGCCGTTGGGACCGAGGATCGACGTGACCGTCCCGGCCTCGACCTCGAGCGAGAGGCCGTCGACCGCGGTGACGTCGCCGTAGCGGACCACCAGGTCGGTGACGGCGACGGCGGGCTGGTTCACCAGGACAGTCTAGTGATCGCGTGCCACGCAGGCGGCCCCGACCCGGCCTAGGGTGGGCCCGTGGACCTGCCCGTCATGCCGCCGCTGCGACCGATGCTCGCCAAGTCCGTGGCGGCCGTGCCGTCGGCGGTCGGGGACTACCTCTTCGAGCCCAAGTGGGACGGCTTCCGGGCCATCGTCTTCCGCGACGGCGACGAGGTCGAGATCGCGAGCCGTTCGACCAAGTCGCTGACGCGCTACTTCCCCGACGTCGTGGCGGCCGTCCTGGAGCAGCTTCCCGACCGGTGCGTCGTCGACGGCGAGATCGTCACGGCGGTCGGTGACCGGCTCGACTTCGACACGCTGTCGCAGCGCATCCACCCCGCGGCGTCGCGGGTCGACATGCTCGCCCGCGAGACGCCGGCCAGCCTGGTGGTCTTCGACCTGCTGGCCCTGGACGACACGTCGTTCGTCGACACGCCGCTCGGCGAGCGTCGGGCGGCCCTGGAACGCGCACTCTCCGACGTCTCCGCTCCCGTCCACCTCACCCGCACCACGGGGGAGACGGCCGAGGCCACCCGCTGGTTCCACCAGTTCGAGGGGGCGGGCCTCGACGGGGTCATGGCCAAGCGCCTCGACGGCCCGTACGTGCCCAACGGCCGATCGATGCTGAAGATCAAGCACGCCCGGACGGCCGACGTGGTCGTCGCGGGATACCGGTTGCACAAGACCTCCACGCCCGAGCAGCCGCTGCTCGGCTCGATGCTGCTGGGCCTGTTCACCGAGGACGGCCGCCTTCAGCACGTGGGTGTCTGCGCCTCCTTCTCGGCCGCCCGCCGGGCCGAGCTCGTGGACGAGCTGGACCCGTTGCGTGCGGACCTCGACCAGCACCCCTGGGGTGCCTGGCAGAGCGAGGAGGCGCACGCCGACGGACGGCTGCCCGGTGGCCAGAGCCGCTGGACGGGCACCAAGGACCTGTCGTTCGTGCCGTTGCGGCCCGAGCGGGTCGTCGAGGTCGGGTACGAGCACATGGAGGGTCGGGGCGAGCAGGGTCGCTTCCGGCACACCGCGCAGTTCAAGCGGTGGCGCCCCGACCGCGAGCCCGGCTCGTGCACCTACGAGCAGCTCGAGGAGGTCGTGGCCTACGACCTCGGTGACGTCCTGACGTAGCCGCGGTCGTCTGCTGTCGTCCCGGTGTCGAGCCCGACCGGATCAGTCCGCGGCCAGACGGCGCAGCTGCTCGAGCAGCGCCTCCGACGGGACGAGCTCGTCGCCGGTCAGCAGGTCCTCGCGCACCTGACGAGGGAGCGTCTCCACCCCGTCCTCGCCCAGGTGGCGCACCTCGTCGTGGAGTGCCTCCATGCGTGCGTCGAGCGCGTGCGCGGAGTCGGCGGCGTCGCACAGTCGCTCGGCCAGGTCGTCGGGCACGGCGCCGCGGTACTTGTAGTGGATCTTGTGCTCGAGGCTGGCCCAGAAGTCCATCGCGATGGTGCGCAGCTGCACCTCCACCGTCACCGGCACCGGGCCGTCGGACAGGTAGACCGGGACCTCCAGGAGCGTGTGCAGGCTTCGGTAGCCGTTCTTCTTCGGGGCGGCGATGTAGTCGCGGACGTCGAGCACCGTGAGGTCGTCCTGGGAGGTGAGCAGGTCGTGGACGCGGTACACGTCGGAGACGAAGCTGCAGGTGACGCGGACGCCGGCGATGTCGGTGATGGTCTCGCGGATCGAGGCGTAGGTGGGGCGGGTGCCCTTCCGCCGCATCTTCTCGGCCAGGCTGTCGGGCGACTTCAGCCGCGAGGCGATGTGCTCGATCGGGTTCGTGTCGTGCATGAGGTCGAACTCGTCGCGCAGGATCGTCAGCTTGGTGACGACCTCCTCCATGCCGAAGCGGTGGCGGAGCATGAAGCGGCTGAAGTCCTGGCGGAGGAGCTTCGGGTCGCCGACGTGCAGGACGTCGTCGTCCAGGGGCAGGGTGGCTCGGCTGCTCAGCTCCACCCGGTCAGCGTACGTCCACGACCTCGTCGGGCTCCGTGGCTAACCTGTGAGTCGTGGGAGTCATGGACGACGCCGAGCGTCTCGCACCGGGGTCGAGGTCGCGCTGGGGTGCCTGGCTGGCCGACCACCACGCCGACACGCGCGGGGTCTGGCTCGCGGTGCCGGACCGGCTCGCCGACGGTGACGACGCCCTGTCCTACGAGAACGCGGTCTGCGAGGCGCTGTGCTGGGGCTGGATCGACGGCCAGGCCCGCTCCGGCGGTGGCGTCGGCGGCTCGGTCATCTGGTTCTCGCCGCGTCGGCCGGGCAGTCCGTGGGCGGCGTCGAACCGGGCGCGTGTGGAGCGGCTCGAGGCGGAGGGCCGGATGAGACCCCCGGGGCGGGCGCTGGTCGACGGAGCACGGGGCGACGGCTCGTGGACGGTCCTCGTCGGTCCGGAGAACGGTGTGGAGCCCGACGCCCTGCGTCGGGGTCTGGACGCCGACCCCGCGGCCCGGACCTTCTGGGACGCCTTGCCCCGCAGCGCGAGGCTCTACGCCCTCACGCAGGTGGCCACCGCCAAGCGCGAGGAGACACGGCTCTCGCGCATCGAGAAGCTGGTGGCACAGTGCGTCGCGGGGGAGCGGCCGGACCGCTGAGGCGGCGGGATCGTGGGTGGGCTTCGTGCTGCTCTCGCTTCCGTGATCCCTTGATGCCACGTGGGCTCGCTGCTGCGCTGCCTCGGCTGGGTCCGGGCGTGGTCTCCGAGAGGGCCTCGACGGAGCAGCGGGCATCGCCGGCGGCCGAGCACGCCGACTCCGGTCCGGGCGGTGGATCCTCCACCGGATGGGCCACGGCGCGGTGCGTTCTCCACCGTGTGGCGCTGCAATCGGTGGAGAACGCACCGCCCGACCCCATCGGTGGAATCTCAACCGCAGACCCGCTCCTGACGTTGAGGATCCACCGATGCCCCGGCCGGCTCGACCCATCGGTGGAATCTCAACCGCAGGCCGGCTTCTGGCGTTGAGGATCAACCGATGCCCCGCCGGGCTCGACGCATCGGTGGAATCTCAACCGCAGGCCGGCTTCTGACGTTGAGGATCAACCGATGCCCCGCCGGGCTCGACGCATCGGTGGAATCTCAACCGCAGGCCGGCTCCTGAGGTTGAGGATCAACCGATGCCCCGGCCGGCTCGACCCATCGGTGGAATCTCAACCGCAGGCCGGCTCCTGAGGTTGACGATCCACCGATGCCGGCGGCGTGGCTCACCCACGGCGCGTCCGCCCCGTCGAGGCCCCACCCAGACCGCCTCCAGCACCGGCCGGAGCAGCGCAGCGGTGGCTGCAGGGGAGTCGTCAGCCCTGCTTGTTCCGCCTGTCCTTGCTCGGCTGCACGCGCTTGGGCTCGCCCGGCATCTTGGGGTACTCCGGCGGGTAGGGCATGTCGCCGAGCCCGCGCTCGAGGTCGGCGCGCCAGAGGTCGAGCAGGGGCTCGAGGGAGTGTGGCTGGGTGTCGATGTCGGCCCAGGCGTCGCCGCCCTGGGACGCCAGCAGGTCGGGGACGGTCCGGAGCGTGAAGGCCATCGGGTCGTCCACCGCGGCGAGTCCGTCCCACGAGAGCGGGAAGGAGACGGGTGCGCCCTGCTTCGGGCGCAGGCTGTACGCCGAGGCGATCGTGCGGTCGCGGGCGTTCTGGTTGACGTCGACGAAGATGCGGTCGCCGCGCTCCTCCTTCCACCAGGCGGTGGTGAGCCGATCGCTGCGGCGCTCGAGCTCGCGGCCCAGCGCGATCGCGGCGTGGCGCACGTCGGTGAAGGTCCAGCGCGGCTCGATGCGCAGGTACACGTGCACGCCGTTCTTCCCGCTGGTCTTGGGGAACCCGCGCAGGCCCAGCTCCTCCAGCAGGGCCCGCACCTGCTCGGCCTCGCGGACGGCGTCGGCGAAACCGGTGGCGCCGTGCGGGTCGAGGTCGATGCGCAGCTCGTCGGGCCGGTCGACGTCGGCACGACGCACGGGCCAGGGGTGGAACGTGACCGTGCCCATCTGTGCGGCCCAGGCGACCACCGCGACGTGGTCCGGGCACAGCTCGTCGGCGACCCGGCCGGACGGGAAGTGCACCCGGACCGAGCGGGCCCACTCGGGCATGCCGCGCATGAGGCGCTTCTGGTAGAACGCATCACCCTGCGGCCCACGACCGTGGGTGGCGTCGCGCGCGGTGAGCGTCATGCCGGGCAGCACGCCCTTGGGCCAGCGCTCGAGCGCCGTCGGACGGTCCCGCAGTGCTCGCACGATGCCGTCGGCGACCGCGACGTAGTACTCGACGACCTCGCGCTTGGTGATCTCCGGGCCGTGGTCGGAGGCGGGGAAGATCACGCGCTCCGCGCTCGAGACGCGTACCTCTCGTCCGTCCGCGTCGACCATCACGGCCGTGGCCTTCGCTGCCATGCCGGCCAGCCTAGGGCTGGAACGTCACGGATGCGCGGAAGTGAGGTAGACCTTGCTAGAAGTAGGGGAATCATTAACGGCACACTGGTGTTGTGAAATACATGCGTGCGGAGGAGATGTCGGCAGTCGTCGATGACGCCCCCACGCGCGAACGCGTGGCGACGTCGATCCTGGAGCACGGTCCGTCGACCGCTGCGGACCTCGCACGGCGCCTCGGGCTCACGCCCGCAGCCGTACGTCGCCACCTCGACCTCCTCCTGGCCGACGGGGTCGTCGCCCAGCGCCAGCCCCGTGCCACCACGGGCCGTGGGCGAGGTCGTCCGGCCAAGGTCTTCATGATCACCGATGCCGGCCGCGACACGTTCGCGCACGCCTACGACGACCTCGCGGTCGACGCCCTCGGCTTCCTCGCCGAGACCGCCGGTGACGGCGCGGTCGTCGAGTTCGCCGCACGACGTCTACGTGGTCTCACCGAGAAGTACCGCCCCCTCGTCGACGCCGCGCCGGTCGACGAGCGCCCCCGCGTGCTGGCCGAGGCGCTCAGCGCCGACGGCTTCGCCGCGTCGGCCGGCACCACGCCGGCCGGCGCCCAGATCTGCCAGCACCACTGCCCGGTCGCGCACGTGGCCGCGGAGTTCCCCCAGCTGTGCGAGGCCGAGACGGCGATGTTCGCCGAGCTGCTCGGCTCGCACGTGCAGCGGCTCGCCACCATCGCCCACGGCGACGGTGTGTGCACGACCCACCTGCCCCATCCCCCTTCCCAAGCCACTGGTCCCACCACAGAGAGGGTGTCGTCATGACGACCAACTCGATCGAAGAGCTCAACCCCGGGCTCAAGGACGTCGGACGCTACGAGTTCGGCTGGTCCGACGCCGACGACAAGGGCGCGAACGTCCAGCGCGGTCTGTCCGAGGAGGTCGTGCGCAACATCTCCGGCCTCAAGGACGAGCCCGAGTGGATGCTCGCGCAGCGACTCAAGGGCCTGCGCCTGTTCGGCCGCAAGCCCATGCCCGTCTGGGGCGCCGAGCTCGACGGCATCGACTTCGACAACATCAAGTACTTCGTGCGGTCCACGGAGAAGCAGGCCGCCACCTGGGACGACCTGCCCGAGGACATCAAGAACACGTACGACCGGCTCGGCATCCCCGAGGCCGAGAAGCAGCGTCTCGTCTCCGGCGTCGCCGCGCAGTACGAGTCCGAGGTCGTCTACCACTCGATCCGCGAGGACCTCGAGGAGAAGGGCGTCCTCTTCCTCGACACCGACACCGCGCTGAAGGAGCACCCCGAGCTCTTCGAGGAGTACTTCGGCACCGTCATCCCCGTGGGTGACAACAAGTTCTCGGCGCTCAACACGGCCGTGTGGTCCGGCGGCTCGTTCATCTACGTGCCCAAGGGCGTCCACGTCGACATCCCGCTGCAGGCCTACTTCCGGATCAACACCGAGAACATGGGCCAGTTCGAGCGGACGCTGATCATCGCCGACGAGGACTCCTACGTCCACTACGTCGAGGGCTGCACCGCGCCGATCTACTCCAGCGACTCGCTGCACTCGGCCGTCGTGGAGATCGTCGTCAAGAAGGGCGCCCGCGTCCGCTACACGACGATCCAGAACTGGTCGAACAACGTGTACAACCTGGTCACCAAGCGCGCGGTCTGCGAGGCCGGCGCCACGATGGAGTGGGTCGACGGCAACATCGGCTCCAAGGTCACCATGAAGTACCCGGCCGTCTACCTGATGGGCGAGCACGCCCGCGGCGAGACGCTGTCCATCGCCTTCGCCGGCGAGGGTCAGCACCAGGACGCCGGCGCCAAGATGGTGCACGCCGCGCCGCACACGTCGAGCTCGATCCTGAGCAAGTCGGTGGCACGCGGTGGCGGTCGCACCTCCTACCGCGGCCTGCTGCAGGTCATGGAGGGCGCGCACGGCTCGGCCAGCACCGTCAAGTGCGACGCGCTGCTGGTCGACCAGATCAGCCGTTCCGACACCTACCCGTACGTCGACGTCCGTGAGGACGACGTGACGCTCGGGCACGAGGCCACCGTCTCGAAGGTCAGCGACGACCAGCTCTTCTACTTCATGCAGCGTGGCATGGAGGAGGACGAGGCCATGGCGATGATCGTCCGCGGCTTCGTCGAGCCCATCGCGCGCGAGCTCCCCATGGAGTACGCGCTCGAGCTGAACCGTCTCATCGAGCTGCAGATGGAGGGAGCCGTCGGATGACCCTCACCGACACCGACCGCACGGTCGAGAACATCGAGCAGGCGCTGGAGCTCGACCACGTCCAGTCTCACCTGCACCCTGTCCCGTCCTACGACGTCGCCACGCACCCGGTGCCGACGGGTCTCGAGGAGATCTGGCGCTTCACGCCGCTCAAGCGGCTGCGCGGTCTGCTCGAGGGCTCGCCGTCCGACGCGTCGCTCACGTGGGACGAGCAGCTGCCCGAGGGCGTCACGCTCACCCGCATCAGCACGCAGGAGGCGCAGGCGCTCGCCGTGAACGCCCCGTTCGACCGTCTGGGTGCGCTGGCCGTGGCCAACGCCGGGGGAGCGGTGCTGCTCGACGTCCCCGCCGACACCGAGCTCAGCGAGCCGGTGCGTCTGCGGCTCACCGGTGACTCGGTCGAGTCCACGGTGTGGGGCCACGTCGTGGTCCGGGTCGGCGCGCACGCCAGGGCCACGGTCGTCATGGACCACGCCGGCAGCGCCACGTACGACGCGTTCACGCAGGTCGTGGTCGCCGACGGCGGGTCGCTCGACCTCGTCACGGTCAACGACTGGGCCGACGACGCCGTCCACGCCGGCCAGTACAACGTGCGGGTCGGGCGCGACGCCTCGGTGCGCGCCTTCGAGATCTCCCTCGGCGGAGACCTCGTGCGCACCAACGTCAACGTCGACTACGCCGGTCCTGGCGGCAGCGCCGAGCTGCTCGGCGTGTACTTCGCCGACGCCGGTCAGCACATCGAGCACCGCCAGTTCATCGACCACACGGCGCCCCGCACGCGCAGCAACGTCGAGTACAAGGGCGCGCTGCAGGGCCAGGACGCCCACACGGTGTGGGTCGGCAACGTGCTGATCCGCAAGGTCGCCGAGGGCATCGACACCTTCGAGCAGAACGACAACCTCGTCCTGACCGACGGCGCCAAGGCCGACTCCGTGCCGAACCTGGAGATCGAGACCGGTGACATCGCCGGTGCCGGTCACGCCAGCACCACGGGTCGCTTCGACGACAACCACCTGTTCTACCTGCAGAGCCGGGGGATCGAGGAGTCCGAGGCCCGTCGTCTCGTCGTCCACGGGTTCTTCAACGACATCATCCGTCGGATCGGTGTGCCCGAGCTGCAGGAGCGGCTCGTCGCGGCCATCGAGGACGAGCTGTCCGGTGCGGACCTGTCGAAGCTGGACCGCCGCCCGGAGGCCCCGACCGAGGCAGGTGCCTGAGCCGATGAGCGAGCAGCAGACCGACCAGCAGGTCGGCGGACCGCGGTTCGCCGCACCCCTCGACGTCCTCGTCGAGGGGACGGCGACCCCGGTGACCGTCGACGGCGTCGACATCGCCCTCGTGCGCGACGGCGACGACGTCTACGCCATCCGCGACGAGTGCTCGCACGCCGCCATCCCTCTCTCCGAGGGGGAGGTGGAGGGCTGTGAGATTGAGTGCTGGCTGCACGGGTCGCGGTTCGACGTGCGCACCGGCTCGCCCCTGAACCTGCCGGCCACCGAGGCCGTGCCCACCTACCACACGACCATCACCGACGGACGCGTCCTCGTCGACGTCTCCGCCCCCACCAGGAGCTGAACCACATGAGCACCCTCGAGATCAAGAACCTGCACGTCACCGTCAAGACCGAGGAGGGCGACAAGGAGATCCTCCGCGGCGTCGACCTCACGATCAACAGCGGCGAGGTCCACGCCATCATGGGCCCGAACGGCTCGGGCAAGTCCACGCTGGCCTACTCGATCGCCGGTCACCCCAAGTACACCGTCACCGAGGGCGAGGTGCTGCTCGACGGCGAGAACATCCTCGAGCTCAGCGTCGACGAGCGTGCGCGGGCCGGGCTCTTCCTGGCCATGCAGTACCCCGTGGAGGTCCCGGGCGTGTCGGTCGCGAACTTCCTGCGTACCGCCAAGACCGCCATCGACGGCGAGGCTCCCAAGCTGCGCACGTGGGTCAAGGACGTCAACGCCGCCCTGGAGCGCGTCACGCTCGACCCGACGTTCGCGCAGCGCAGCGTCAACGAGGGCTTCTCCGGTGGTGAGAAGAAGCGGCACGAGATCGCCCAGCTGGAGCTGCTCAACCCGAAGTTCGCCGTGCTCGACGAGACCGACTCCGGACTCGACATCGACGCCCTGCGGGTCGTCTCCGACGGCGTCAACCGGTACACCGGCCAGGGCGACCGCGGGCTGCTGCTCATCACGCACTACACGCGCATCCTGCAGTACATCAAGCCCGACCACGTGCACGTCTTCGTCGCCGGCCGCCTGGCCGAGTCCGGCGGCCGCGAGCTGGCCGACCAGCTCGAGGCCGAGGGCTACGACAAGTACGTGAAGGCCGCGGCGGTCTGAGCATGACGGTGAGCACTGCCGTGTCCTCGGTGGCGAACGGTGCGGGCTACGACGTCGAGGCGGTCCGCAAGGACTTCCCGATCCTCGAGCGCACCCTCGCCGGCGGTCTTCCGCTGGTGTACCTCGACAGCGCCAACACGTCGCAGAAGCCGCGCCAGGTCGTCGACGCCATCGAGCAGCACTACCTGCAGCACAACGCCAACGTCGCCCGCGCCATGCACCAGCTGGGTGCCGAGGCGAGCGAGGCGTTCGAGCTCGGCCGCACGAAGGTGGCCGACTTCATCGGTGCGCCCCGCCGCGAGGAGGTCGTGTTCACCAAGAACGCGTCCGAGGCCCTCAACCTGGTGGCGCGCGTGCTCGGCGACGCCGGTCCGGGCCACGAGCACGGTGTCGGGGAGGGCGACGAGGTCGTCATCACCGAGATGGAGCACCACTCCAACATCGTTCCGTGGCAGCAGCTCACCCAGCGCACCGGCGCCACGCTGCGCTGGTTCGGTGTCACCGACGAGGGTCGCCTCGACCTCGACGACCTCGAGTCGCTCGTCACCGAGCGCACCAAGGTCGTCTCGCTCACGTGGGTCTCGAACATGCTCGGCACCATCAACCCCGTCGACCGCGTCGTCGCCCGCGCCCACGAGGTGGGTGCCCTCGTCGTGGTCGACGCCTCGCAGGCGGTGCCGCAGATGCCGGTCGACGTCGCCGCGCTCGGGGCCGACCTCGTGGTCTTCACCGGCCACAAGATGGTCGGGCCCACCGGCATCGGCGTGCTGTGGGGCCGCTACGACCTGCTCGCCTCGCTGCCCCCGTTCCTCGGCGGCGGCGAGATGATCGAGACGGTCACGATGGCCGGCTCGACGTTCGCCGCTCCGCCGCACCGCTTCGAGGCCGGCACGCCGCCGATCGCCCAGGCGGTCGGCCTCGGTGCCGCGGTCGACTACCTGTCGTCCCTCGGCATGGAGAACGTGGCCGCGCACGAGCAGGCGATCACGGCGTACGCGCTGCAGCGGCTGCAGGAGGTCGACGGCCTCACCGTCGTCGGTCCCGCCGAGGCGGTGCAGCGTGGGGGAGCGATCAGCTTCACCCTCGACGACGTGCACCCCCACGACGTCGCCCAGCTGCTCGACTCCCGTGGCGTGGCGGTCCGCGCCGGGCACCACTGCGCCAAGCCGGCGCACCAGAGGTTCGGTGTCCAGTCGACGACCCGCGCGTCGTTCTACCTGTACACGACCGAGGCCGAGGTCGACGCGCTCGTCGACGCGGTCCGGCACACCCAGCGCTACTTCGGAGGGCGGTGACCCATGAGCGACGCCACACAGGTCGACTCGCTGTACCAGGAGATCATCCTCGACCACTACAAGCAGAAGCACGGCGCAGGACTTCGTGACCCGTTCGAGTCCCAGGTGCACCACGTCAACCCCACCTGCGGTGACGAGGTCACGCTGCGGGTCCACCTCGACGGCAGCACCGTCACCGACGTGTCCTACGACGCCGTCGGCTGCTCCATCAGCCAGGCCTCGGCCTCGGTGATGAACGACCTCGTGGTCGGCAAGCCCGTCGACGACGCCCTCGCCGTGCTCGACGCGTTCCAGGCCCTCATGCAGGGCAAGGGTGCCGTCGAGCCCGACGAGGACGTGCTCGAGGACGGCATCGCCTTCGCCGGTGTCGCCCAGTTCCCGGCACGCGTCAAGTGCGCGCTGCTCTCGTGGATGGCGTTCAAGGACGCCACCAGCCAAGCTCTCATCACGCAGGAGGACGCATGAGCGACCCCGTCACCACCCCTGACCACTCCGACCTGCCCGACGTGTCCGCGCCGGCCGGTGCCACCACGGCCGAGGACGTGCTGGAGGCCATGAAGGACGTCGTCGACCCCGAGCTCGGCATCAACGTGGTCGACCTCGGCCTCGTCTACGGCGCCGACGTCGACGAGCACAGCAACACCGTGCTCTCCATGACGCTCACCTCGGCCGCCTGCCCGCTGACCGACGTGATCGAGGACCAGACGCGCGCCGCCCTCGACGGGATCGTCAACGACTTCCGCATCGAGTGGGTCTGGATGCCGCCGTGGGGTCCGGACAAGATCACCGACGACGGCCGCGAGATGCTCCGCGCGCTCGGCTTCAACGTCGGCTGAGGCGCACCGCTCGTTCCTCGCGGCACCGGCGGTTCGTTCGTCACCGCCGCCGGGCTGGCGCCCGGGCGCCAGCCTCGCTTCGCTCGGCCCGTGGTCGGGGTCATGCATGTCACGTCCTCACCATGCCGCAGGGCCGGGCCGACGCCGTAGACTCCTCGGGTGAGCTACTACCAGCGGGAGTGACGACCGGACCATGTCCGGCGTTCTCGCACTCCCTCTGACCTGTAAGGCTCCCCATGATCACCGTCCACGACGTGACGCTGCGCTTCGGCGCCCGCGTCCTCATGCAGAACGTCTCCTTCCGCGTCGACAAGGGCGACAAGGTCGGTCTGGTCGGGCGCAACGGCGCCGGCAAGACCACCCTCACGCGGATGCTCTCGGGTGACGGCCAGCCCGCCGAGGGCTCCATCACCAGCTCCGGGAAGATCGGCTACCTGCCGCAGGACCCGAAGTCCGGCGACCTATCGATCACCGCACGTGACCGCATCCTGGGTGCCCGTGGTCTCGACGAGGCGCTCTCGACGATGCGCAAGGCCGAGCTGGACATGGGTTCGGCCGATCCCGACGTCGCCGAGCGCGCCATGAAGCTCTACGGCCGTGCGCAGGACGTGTTCTCCGCCGGAGGCGGCTACGCGGCCGAGGCGGAGGCTGCGACCATCTCGAACGCGCTCGGCCTTCCCGACCGCGTCCTGGACCAGCAGCTCCAGACCTTGTCGGGCGGTCAGCGTCGACGCATCGAGCTCGCGCGGATCCTGTTCAGCGACGCCGACACCCTGCTGCTGGACGAGCCGACCAACCACCTCGACGCGGACTCCGTCACGTGGCTGCGCGGCTTCCTCAAGACGTTCTCCGGCGGGCTGGTCATCATCAGCCACGACGTCGAGCTGGTCGAGGAGACCGTGAACAAGGTGTTCTACCTCGACGCGAACCGCGCCACGATCGACATCTACAACACCGGGTGGAAGCACTACCTGCGCCAGCGCGAGGCCGACGAGGCCCGTCGCAAGCGGGAGCGCGAGATCACCACCAAGACCGCCGAGCGACTCGTCGCCCAGGGCAACCGGATGCGGGCCAAGGCCAGCAAGGCCACCGCGGCCCAGCAGATGCTGCGCCGCGCCGAGCAGATGATGTCGGGCCTCGACGACGTGCGCCAGGCCGACAAGGTCGCCAAGATCGACTTCCCGAAGCCGGCCGCGTGCGGCAAGACCCCGCTCATGGCCGAGGGGCTCAGCAAGTCCTACGGCGCGCTCGAGATCTTCGCCGGCGTCGACCTGGCGATCGACAAGGGCAGCCGCGTCGTCGTGCTCGGCCTCAACGGTGCCGGCAAGACCACGCTGCTGCGCATGCTCGCCGGGACCCTGGAGTCCGACACCGGCAAGATCCTGCCGGGCCACGGACTGAAGATCGGGTACTTCGCGCAGGAGCACGAGACGCTCGACATGGACCGCACGGTCCTCGAGAACATGCAGCGGACGGCTCCGGAGCTGACCGACACCCAGGCACGCAGCGTGCTGGGCGCCTTCCTGTTCTCCGGCGACGACACCGCGAAGCCCGCCCGGGTCCTGTCCGGTGGCGAGCGGACGCGACTGGCCCTCGCCGGCCTCATCGTCTCGAGCGCCAACGTGCTGCTGCTGGACGAGCCGACGAACAACCTCGACCCCGCGTCCCGCGAGGAGGTGCTCGACGCGATCCGCCGCTACGAGGGCGCGATCGTCCTCGTGTCGCACGACGAGGGTGCCGTCCGCGCGCTCGACCCCGACCGGGTGCTGCTGCTGCCCGACGGCGACGAGGACCTCTGGAACGACGGCTACGCCGAGCTCGTGTCCCTGGCCTGATCGTCGGTCCTGGCATCGGGCCGGCGCCGTTCGAGCCACTCGGCGCGGGCGAACCAGCCGAAGCCGCCGATCGCCAGTGCGGCGAAGAACCACCACTGCAGGCCGTAGAAGAAGTGCGGCCCGCCGCCGAGATCGGGCTCCGGCTCCAGCTCCAGGCCCCCGGTCCCACCGGTCTGGCCGCGCAGGTTCAGGTAGCCCGAGCGGACCGGGTACGGCAGCGTGCTGCCCACGCCGACGCTCGAGATCGACCGGACCTGTCCGTCCACGGGCACCACGGCCTCGTCGCCGGCGCCGTTGTCCGGACGCAGCCAGCCCTCGACCTCCACCCGGCCCGTGGGGGGCGCAGGGACGTCCTCGGGGGCGGCCGAGGTGTTCGCGGTCGGCACCCAGCCGCGGTCGACCAGGACGGCCGTCCCGTCGTCGAGCAGGAGCGGCGTGACGACCTCGGCACCGGGCCGGCCGTCACGGGTGCGGAACTTCACCGTGACCTGGGACGTCGGGTCGTACCGGCCCTCCACGAGGACCCGGGTCCACTCCTGGTCCTTCGCGACCTTCCCACCGGCCGGGACCACCTCGTCGAGCGGGACGGGGTCGATCGCGAGGTGCTTCTCGACGAGCTCGTTGGAGGCGTGGCGCACCTCGCGCTTGTGCCACTGCCAGTCGCCCATGAGCACGCAGACGACCGCGAGAGCCAGCACGGCGAGGAAGAACCCGATCCATCGGGGTGTGAGCAGGAACCGCACGACCCGAACCTAGCCGGGCGGACCGAACGCCCACCGGCAGGGCTGGGCTGCGAACCCTAGGATGGAGCGATGGACCTCGGTGATCGGCACGGACGTGTGGCCACGGACCTGCGCGTCTCGCTCACCGACCGGTGCAACCTGCGCTGCCAGTACTGCATGCCGGCCGAGGGGCTCGACTGGATGCCCACCGCGGAGGTGCTCACCGACGACGAGGTCGTGCGCCTCATCCACGTCGCGGTGACCAGGCTCGGCGTCACCGACGTGCGCTTCACCGGCGGCGAGCCGCTGCTGCGACGCGGCCTCGCCTCGATCATCGCTGCCACCAAGGCCATGCCCGGCTCGCCGCGCACCGCGATCACGACGAACGCGCTCGGCCTGACCCGCACGGCGAAGTCCCTGGCCGCCGCCGGGCTCGACCGGGTCAACGTCAGCCTCGACACCACCGACCCCGAGATGTTCTCGAAGATCACCCTGCGCGACCGGTTCCGCGACGTGGTGGCCGGCCTGGAGGCCGCGGCCGAGGCCGGTCTCGCACCGGTCAAGATCAACGCCGTGCTGCTGCGGGGCCTCAACGAGGACGAGGGTCCCGAGCTGCTCCGCTGGGCCATGGAGCGGAACTACCACCTGCGCTTCATCGAGCAGATGCCGCTGGACGCCCAGCACGGCTGGGACCGCAGCCGGATGATCACGGCCGACGAGATCCTCACACGACTGTCCGAGCACGTCACGCTCACGCCGCTCGACGGACGCGGGAGCGCTCCGGCGGAGCGCTTCCTCGTCGACGGCGGCCCTCACACGGTCGGCATCATCGGCTCGGTCACCCGCCCGTTCTGCTCGGAGTGCAACCGCGTGCGGCTCACGGCCGACGGCCAGGTGCGCACCTGTCTGTTCGCCCGCGAGGAGTCGGACCTGCGGGGCCCGCTGCGCGACGGCGCCGACGACGAGGAGCTGGCGCGGCGGTGGTCGGAGGCCATGTGGGGCAAGCGGCCCGGGCACGGGATCGACGACCCGACCTTCCTGCAGCCGACGCGACCGATGTCGTCGATCGGCGGCTGAAGCAGCACGAGCGACCAGGGATCGGACGACTCAGTCGAAGCCGCGGCCCTTCGTCCAGGTGATCGTGCCGCCCGACCCGTCGAAGTCGACGCGGCTGCCGTCGCCGGCCACCGTCACCGACTCGAAGTCGTCGACGTCGTCGATCGTGCGCACGTCCCACACGTCGGTGACGCCCGCGAGCGCCGCGGCCACGACCTGCTGCGGGGGCTCGCCGTCGTAGCAGTAGAGGCCGAACCCGGCGGTCAGGGCCACCGTGCCGCCGGCCTGCTGCAGCTCGACGCCCTGGCACGGGTCCTCGGACGACTCGACGAGCGTGGCCGGTGCGCTCCAGTCGTCCTGGCCGGCGGGCCGCACCTGGACCACCAGACCGGTCCCAGCGACCAGGTAGGCGGCCACCCGCGCGCCGTCGTCCAGTGCGACCTCGGCGCGGAAGTCCTGCGGGTCCTGCCCCTCGGGAACGACCGGGGAGCCCAGCGGCTCTCCCGCTCCGGGGCTCGAGGTCTGCGACGGAGCGGCGGACGACGTGACAGGCGACGTCGGCGCGGCTGCGGGATCGTCGTCGCCGCCGCACCCGGCGGCGAGGGCGGCGATCAGCAGCAGGGCCGCGGCACGGTGGGGGAGCGGACGCATGCTCCGACCCTAGGCGACGTGCAGCGGGTCACCCGGGGGTGACGTCGTCCTGCAGCGGCAGCGTGTCGCGGTAGAAGTCGCGCGCCGACAGGAACGACCTCAGCGTCGGCTCGTGCTCGTCGCACGCCAACCAGGTCTTGCGCCGGTCCGGCGTGTGGATCTTCGGGTTGTTCCACTCGATCCGGTGCACCGCTGCGGCCGTGCATCCCTTGGACGAGCAGATCAGCTCCTCACTCACGCGGGGCGCCGTCGCCGATCTCGCCGAACGGGGACGGCTTCATCAGGTCGCTCCCGTCGGCCTTGCTGCGCACGCCGGCGTTGGCGAGGATGACCGAGGTGTACGGCAGGAAGACCGCACCGACGAACAATAGGACGCCGAGCCACAGCACGTGGTTCCAGACCAGGACGCCGCCGATGAAGCACAGCGTGCGGAAGCCCATGCTCAGCGCGTACCGCAGCTCGCGTGCGCCGAGCTCGTCGCTGTGGCCCGTGCTCGCCGACGTGATGGAGTAGACCTGCTCACCGCGGCGCTCGGCCGCCTCGTCGCGGCGCTGGGCAGCATCACCGCGGCGCTGTCCTGGGCCTGCTGACGAGGAGTCCGACGGTGTCTGGTTCACTCCTCCAGCGTACGTCGGTCCCGGTCGTCCCGCCGGGCAGGCATGATGTCCCCATGAGCAACCGCACCTACCGCGTGACCGAGATCGTCGGCACCTCCCCGGACGGCGTCACCGAGGCCATCGAGAACGGCATCGAGCGGGCCGGAAGGACGCTGCGCCACCTCGACTGGTTCGAGGTCGAGGGCATCCGCGGCCAGATCACCGACACGTCCGTCTCCCACTACCAGGTGACGATGAAGATCGGGTTCCGGCTCGAGGACGACGAGTAAGGTCCGAGACCCTTCAGGAGCCGTCGGCGTGGTCCTCGTCCGCGTCGGCGGCCTCGACCTCCTCGCGCGTGATGCCGAGCAGGTAGACGATGGAGTCGAGGTACGGCGAGTTGACCGACGTGCGTGCCTGGTCACGCACGACGGGCTTGGCGTTGAACGCGATGCCGAGGCCCGCGGCCGCCAGCATGTCGAGGTCGTTGGCGCCGTCGCCCACGGCGACGGTGTTCTTGATGCCGATCCGCGCCTCCGCGGCGAAGCGTCGCAGTGCCTCGGCCTTCCCGGCGCGGTCGACCACCCGGCCGACGACCCGGCCGGTGAGGCGCCCGTCGACGATCTCGAGCTCGTTGGCCGCCACGTAGTCGATGCCGAGGTCCGCGGCGATCCACTCGATGATCTGCGTGAAGCCGCCGCTCACGAGGGCGAAGCGGTAGCCCAGTCGCTTGAGGCTCCGGATCATCGTGCGCGCGCCCGGCGTGTAGGTGAGCGCGGCGTGGACCTCCTCGAGAGCCGAGGCGGGCACGCCCTCCAGACGCGCGACGCGCTGACGCAGCGACTCCTCGAAGTCGATCTCGCCGCGCATGGCCGACTCGGTGACGGCGGCGACCTCGTCGGCGCACCCCGCGTGCTCGGCCAGCATCTCGATGACCTCACCCTGGATCAGCGTGGAGTCCACGTCCATGACGACCAGCCGTTGGGCATGGCGCAGGATCCCGCGCTCCTCGACCGCGATGTCGACGCCGTGCTCGTACGCAGCGGCCGCCAGGTCGGCCTGCAGCACGTCGGGGTCGGCGCCCGAGACCTCGAGCCGCAGGGCGGTCACCGGGTAGCGGGCGAGGCGCAGGATGCGGTCGATGTTCCCGTCGGCGGCCTTGATCCGGCTGGTCAGGGCCGTCATGGCAGCCGGCCGCAGCGGGTGGCCGAGCACCGTCACCTGGCTTCGCCCGACGCGGCGCGGGCGGTTGTCACCCACCCCGTGCTCGAGCTCGACGTCCATGCCGAGCTCGGCCGCCACCTCACGCAAGGACCGCTCCATAGGTGCGGGGTCCTGTTCCACTGGCTCGTTCCCTGCCGCCTCGCTCGCCAACGAGACGAGGACGCTCAGCACCAGGCGTCCTCGCACGACCAGCTGCTCGACGTCGACGACCTCGACGTCGAACGGCTCCAGGCACGCGAAGAGCCGGGTCGAGACGCCGCTGCGGTCGGGGCCGGTGAGCGTCACGAGCAAGGTCGGCGAGGTCAGGTGCACGGCTGGCACATGGGGCGTCATCGAGCACGAGGCTATCGTCCGGCCGCCGCCTCGGCGCATGGGACGTCGCGATAGGTTGGACGCATCGCGGCCGAGGACGAACGGCCGCGGCCGACCGCCGGCGAGAACAGTGCAGGAGACCCACTCATGGCCACCGCGTTCCAGCTCGACTCGGTGAGCGTGGTGAGGCCTGGCAAGGTCCTGCTCGACGACGTGTCCTGGACGGTGGGCGAGGACGAGCGCTGGGTCGTCCTGGGCCCCAACGGGGCGGGCAAGAGCACGCTCCTGCAGGTCGTCGGCGCCCACCTGCACCCCACCTCCGGCACCGCGGAGATCCTCGGGCAGCGTCTCGGCCAGACCGACGTGTTCGACCTGCGGACCCGCATCGGGCACAGCGCCACGGCGATCGCCGACCGCATTCCTCCCGCCGAGCGCGTCGAGGACGTCGTGGTGTCCGCCGCGCACGCGGTCACCGGCCGGTGGAACGAGTCCTACGACGAGGACGACCTGACCCGCGCGCACCAGATCATGGGCGAGCTCGGCATCACCCGGCTCGCCGACCGCACCTTCGGCACGTTGTCGGAGGGTGAGCGCAAGCGCACGTTGATCGCCCGCGCGCTCATGACCGACCCCGAGCTGCTCCTGCTCGACGAGCCGGGCGCGGGCCTGGACCTCGGAGCGCGCGAGGACCTGCTGGCGAGCCTGGACCTGCTCTCCTCGACCGAGGGCGCGCCCGTGCTCGTCATGGTGTCCCACCACGTGGAGGAGATCCCGCAGGGCTTCACGCACGTGCTGCTGCTGCGCGACGGCAGGATCGTCGACGCCGGCCCGCTCGAGCAGGTCCTCACCGCCGAGTCCCTCGGACACACCTTCGGCATGCGCCTCGAGCTCGACCACGTCGACGGCCGGTACGCCGCGCGTCGCGCCCAGTACGGGCGCCGTGCGTTGCGGTGATTGCACGGCGATCCGACTGGTAGCGTGACGCACCCGGTGGGGGGCCAGGTCCAGGATCGACGGGCCGCCCCGACGACAGGAGGGCACCGATGATCGAGTGGATGACGGACAACGCCTGGGTGACCTGGGTCGGGATCGCGGTGCTGCTCGCCGTGGCCGAGCTGCTCAGCCTCGACCTCGTCCTGCTGATGTTCGCCCTCGGCGCGCTGGCCGCAGCCGTCGCCGCAGCGGTGGGGGCGCCCTTCTGGGTGGCCATGCTGCTGTTCGGTGTCGTGTCCGTCGGGCTGCTCTTCCTGGCCCGGCCGCCGATCGTCGCACGTCTGCACGCCGGGCCCACCCTGACCACGGGCCATCACGCCCTCGTGGGCCGCACCGGCGTCGTGCTCGAGCCGGTCGGCCCGTTCGGCGGTCGCATCACCCTCGCCAGCGAGGTGTGGTCGGCCCGCACCACCGACGACCGGGAGCTCGAGCCGGGCGCCGAGGTCGTCGTGACCAGCATCGACGGTGCCACCGCCGTCATCACCTCGAAGGAGCCCACCGCATGACCGCCTTGACCATCTTCCTGGTCCTGCTGGCGATCCTCGCCGTCGTCGTCGTGTCGATGACGGTCAAGATCGTCCCGCAGGCCCGAGCCGGCATCGTGGAGCGGTTCGGCAAGTACCGCACCACCCTGACGGCCGGCCTCAACATCGTCATGCCCTTCATCGACAAGGTGCGCTACATGATCGACCTGCGTGAGCAGGTCGTGTCGTTCCCGCCGCAGCCGGTCATCACCGAGGACAACCTGACGGTCTCGATCGACACCGTCATCTACTTCCAGGTCACCGACCCGGTGGCCGCGACCTACGAGATCGCCCACTACATCCAGGCCATCGAGCAGCTGACCATGACCACGCTGCGCAACATCATCGGTGGCATGAGCCTGGAGCACGCCCTGACGAGCCGCGACCAGATCAACTCCGGCCTGCGCGGCGAGCTCGACGGCGCCACCGGCAAGTGGGGCATCCGCGTGAACCGCGTGGAGCTCAAGGGCATCGACCCGCCGCCGTCGATCATCGACGCCATGGAGAAGCAGATGCGCGCCGAGCGTGACAAGCGCGCCGCGATCCTGACCGCCGAGGGTGACCGCCAGAGCCGGATCCTGTCGGCCGAGGGCCAGAAGCAGGCCGCCATCCTCACGGCCGAGGGCCAGAAGCAGGCCTCGATCCTCTCGGCCGAGGGCGAGAAGCAGGCGGCCATCCTTACCGCGCAGGGCGAGGGCCGGGCCATCGAGACCGTCTTCCAGGCGATCCACGACGGCAACCCCGACCAGAAGCTGCTCTCGTACCAGTACCTGCAGACCCTGCCGAAGATCGCGAGTGGCGAGAACGCCTCCACCTGGATCATCCCGGCCGAGCTCACCAAGGCGCTCGGCACCCTCGGCGGGACGGTCGGCACCGTGCCCGTCGACGGCGGCGGCAGCAAGAAGCGGGTCGACCTCGACGAGCCGATCGAGACGGGGACCTCGTCCTCGGGCACCGAGGCGGCCGTCCAGGCGGCACTCGAGGCCGCACGGGCCGCCGAGAAGCCCGGCGTCAGCCCGTCCAAGGAGCCCGACGTCCCGACGTTCGGTGGCGACGAGCCCCCGGCGGATCCCCCCACCCCGACGTCCTGACGGACACGCAGCACGACGACGGCCCCGGAGCACCTCGCTCCGGGGCCGTCGTCGTCGGTGTCAGTGCTGGTACGTGCCGTGCAGGATGGCGCGACCAAGCGTCTTGAAGGCCAGGTTGAAGCCGACGACGGCGGGGGAGGCGTCGCCGTCGACGCCCAGAGTCGGCTCACCCACCGCGTGCACCACGAAGTAGTAGCGGTGCGGCTGGTCACCCTCGGGCGGGGCCGCACCCATGAAGGCCTTGGTCCCGCCGTCGTTGCGCACGTGGAAGGCGCCCTCCGGGAGCGAGGCGTCGTCGGCGCCGGCGCCGGCAGGCAGCGACGTGACGTCGGCGGGGACGTCGACGACCGTCCAGTGCCAGAAGCCCGAGACGATCGGCGCGTCGGGGTCGAAGCACGTGACGACGAAGGACTGCGTGCCCTCGGGCGCACCGCTCCACGAGAGCTGGGGCGAGGTGTCGCCGTGCGCGTTGACCTGGTCGTCCTTCAGCGGGGCGCCGTCGGTCACGTCGTCGCTGGTGACGGTGAAGGGCGCGGCGGCCGGGAGCAGCGGGTAGGGGTCGGGGGTGACGGGGCGTTCGAGGCTCATGCCTCCACGCTAGCGACGACCCCCCGGTCGTGCAGGGCGGTCGTGCGGGGCGATCGGGGCGGGGCGCACGGCCTAGGGTGGTGCGGTGGCCAGGATCGAGCACGTCGAGGACCTCGACGACCCCCGTCTCGGCGACTACCTGGACCTGCGGGACGTGCAGATGCGGCTGGCGCACGAGAGCGAGCACGGCATCTACCTCGCGGAGGGGGAGAAGGTCGTGCGCCGAGCCCACGAGGCCGGGCACGAGGCCGCGTCGTTCCTCATGGCACCACGCTGGCTCGACGGTCTCGCCGACGTGCTCGACGCGAGCGACGCGCCGTGCTTCGTCATGGACGAGAAGCGGATCGAGCAGGTCACGGGATTCCACGTGCACCGCGGGGCCCTGGCCGCGATCCGTCGACCCGCACCCCTCTCGCCCGAGGTCGTGCTGGCCGCCGCCCACCGCGTCGTGGTGCTGGAGGACCTCGTCGACCACACCAACGTCGGAGCGGTCTTCCGGGTCGCGGCCGCTCTCGGCTTCGACGCCGTGCTGCTCTCGCCGCGGTGCGCGGACCCGTTCTACCGACGCGCCGTGAAGGTGGCCATGGGTGCGGTGTTCTCGGTGCCCCACGCCCGTGCGGACGACTGGTACGCCACGCCGGCCCTGCTCGCCGAGCACGGCTTCACGACCTACGCCATGACGCTCGCCGACGACGCGGTCTCGCTCGAGGACGTGCACGAGGTGCCCGAACGGCTCGCGCTCGTCGTGGGCTCCGAGGGCCCGGGGCTGACGGCGCACTGGCAGCGCAGCAGCGACGTGCGCGTGACGATCCCGATGGCGGCCGGCATCGACAGCCTGAACGTGGCGACGTCCGTGGCCGTGGCGTGCTGGCACCTGCGCGGTCGGTGACGGACCGACGGGGGAGCGGTCAGTCCTCCTCGATCGACGCCGGGGTGACCGGCCAGTCGTCGGGGTAGGCCTCGGCGAGCTCGTCGTGCCGCTTGTGGAGCTTCTTGCGCGCCTTGGCCGGCACACGGTCGCCGAAGACCGTGCCGAACAGGTGGTCGGTCTCGTGCTGCAGGCAGCGGGCGAGCAGCCCGGTGCCGTGGAACTCCACCGGCCGGCCGGTCTCGTCGAACCCGGTCACGCTCGCGACGTCGGGACGCGAGCACTCCGTGAAGGCTCCCGGGAGCGAGAGACACCCCTCGTCCGCGGTGTCGAGGTTGCGGTCCGCCGTGGCGGGCAGCGTGAGCACCGGGTTCACCACGACGCCCGTGACGCGCACGTCGTCGTCGTCCGGACAGTCGAAGACGAACACCTTGAGGTCGACGCCCACCTGGTTGGCGGCGAGACCGACGCCGTTCGCGGCGTGCATGGTCGCGGTCATGTCGCGCACGAGCGTGGCGAGGGCGTCGTCGAACTCGGTGACGTCCTTCAGCTCGTGGTGCATGACCGGCGTGCCCCACCGGGTGATCGGCAGGACGGTGCCGCCGTCGGGAAGTGGACGGGAAGAGGGGTGCGATGCCACGCGTCACAACGTATCGCGGACCCACTGGCGCCGATGCGTGGACTCCGACCTGTGACGTCGGATACGATCACTACGTCGTACTGCAACTCACAGTTACAGTACGGTCGGACGCAGCACCACCGGCACGACCCCCACCAGCACCATCCCCAGCCGTCCTGGGCGGGAAACCCTCTCGACCCGATCCACCCTTCGTCCCTGTCAAGGAGACCCCGTGGCGAACCGACCAGACCCCATGGGCATCGGTCTTGCGGTGCTCAACCGCATCGCGAGCTCACCGGCCATCGACAAGCTCGGCCTGCGCAAGGCCACCGAGCGCGCCGTCTACCAGGGCGCCAAGTCCGGCTTCCAGGTCGCGGCCAACGCCAACCGCACGTTCAAGCGGGTCAAGGGCTCGGGCAAGCCGAAGCGCCTCGACGCCACGAGCGACAGCGGTCTGTTCGACCTGACGCCCACCGAGGACCAGCAGATGATGGTCGACGTCATCGGCGAGTTCGCGTCCGAGGTCCTGCGCCCCGGTGCCGAGGCCGCCGAGAACGCCGACGACACCCCGAAGGAGGTGCTCGACCAGACCACCGAGTTCGGCCTCACGCTGCTGAACGTCCCCGAGTCCCTCGGCGGGCTCTCCGAGGAGCGCTCGGCCGTCACGGGCGTGCTCGTCAACGAGGCGCTCGCCTACGGCGACATGGGCCAGGCCGTCGCGTGCCTCGCGCCCGCCTCCGTCGCCACGGCCATCTCCCTGTGGGGCACGGATGAGCAGCAGCAGACGTACCTGCCGGCCTTCACCGGCGACGACGTCCCGGCGGCCGCCCTCGCGATCGCCGAGGCGCGCACGCTGTTCGACCCGTTTGAGCTGCAGACGACGGCGACCGCGACCGACGGCGGCTACCGCCTCGACGGCATCAAGTCCGGCGTGGTGCGCGGCACCGAGGCCGAGCTGTTCGTCGTGGGGGCCGTCCTCGACGGCAGTCCGCGGCTGTTCGTCGTGGAGTCCGGCACCAGCGGGATCTCGCTGGCCGCGGACCCCTCCATGGGTCTGCGTGCGGCCGGGCTCACCCGCCTGCGCCTCGACGGCGTCGTCGTCCCCGAGACGGCGCTGCTCGGCTCGACCGACGACTACCGCGAGTGCGTCCGGCTCTCCCGCCTCGCGTGGGCGGCCCTGGCCGTCGGCACCGGACGCGCGGTGCTCGACTACGTCAAGGAGTACGTGAAGACCCGCGAGGCGTTCGGCGAGCCGATCGCCCACCGTCAGGCCGTCGCCTTCATGGTGGCGAACATCGCGATCGAGCTCGAGGGCATGCGCCTCGTGACGCTGAAGGCCGCCTCGCGCGCCGAGCAGGGTCGCGACGCCTCCCGCGAGATCGCCCTCGCCCGCCGCCTGGCGAGCGAGTACGGCATGAAGATCGGCACCGACGGCGTCCAGCTGCTCGGTGGGCACGGCTTCGTCAAGGAGCACCCGGTGGAGCGGTGGTACCGCGACCTGCGGGCCGTCGCAGTCCTGGAAGGAGCAGTCCTCGTCTGAGGGCGGACCACATCATGATCAATCTCGACACTCCCAAGAAGTTCCGCGGGTTCGTCCAGCAGGCCCACGAGGTCGCCGACAACTTCCTGCGCGCCAACTCCCGCAAGTACGACCTCGCCGAGCACTCCTACCCCAAGGAGCTCGACCTGCTCGCCTCGCTGATCGACGGCATGGGCGACTCCGGCCAGGGCCAGGGCGCCGGTGCGGCCGGCGTCCGCCGCACCGAGGACGAGGAGATCAAGGGCAAGGGCAAGAACGCCGTCAAGAACGGCACCAACCTCTCGTCGGTCCTCTCCGTCATCGAGATGTGCTGGGGCGACGTCGGACTCCTGCTGTCGATGCCGCGCCAGGGCCTGGGCAACTCCGCCATCGCCTCCGTCGCGACCGACGAGCAGCTCGAGAAGTTCAAGGGCACGTGGGCGGCCATGGCGATCACCGAGCCGGGCTGCGGATCGGACTCCGCGGCCATCCGCACCACGGCGATCAAGGACGGCGACGAGTACGTCCTCAACGGCGAGAAGATCTACGTGACCTCCGGCGAACGGGCCGACTCCGTGGTCGTGTGGGCCACGCTCGACCCCAAGCTCGGTCGCGCGGCGATCAAGAGCTTCGTGGTGCCGAAGACCCTGCCCGGCATCCGGGTCGAGCGTCTCGAGCACAAGCTCGGCATCCGGGCGTCCGACACGGCCGTCATCGTGCTCGACAACTGCCGTGTGCCGGCCGCGAACATCCTCGGCAACGAGGAGATCGACACCAAGCAGGGCTTCGCCGGTGCGATGGCGACCTTCGACAACACCCGGCCGCTCGTGGCCGGGATGGCCGTCGGCGTCACGCGGGCCGCCTTGGAGCTCACCCGCGAGCTCCTCGAGGATGCGGGCGTGGTCGTCGACTACGACCGTCCCGCGACGTCGCAGTCCTACGCGGCGGCGACCTTCCTGCAGATGGAGGCCGACTACGAGGCGGCGCTGCTCCTGACCCTCGAGGCGGCCTGGCTGGCGGACAACCGCAAGCCGAACTCCATGGAGGCCTCCATGTCCAAGGCCAAGGCCGGTCGGGTCGGCAACGAGATCACGCTGCGCTGCGTCGAGCTCGCCGGCACCCTGGGCTACGGCGAGACCGAGCTGCTCGAGAAGTGGTCGCGCGACTCCAAGATCCTCGACATCTTCGAGGGCACGCAGCAGATCCAGCAGCTCATCGTCGCTCGACGACTGCTGAACCTCACGTCGTCCCAGCTGCGCTGAGACCCGACGTCCCCGGGTCCGAGGCCCCGTCACCGCGGTGACGGGGCCTCGGCGTGTGCGGGGGAGGCCGCGGTAGGACCCCCACCTAGGATGTGCGCATGGATCGGGAGCTGCCGCCGGACTTCGACGTCGACTACCAGCTGACACGGCTGGTACGGCAGGTCCGTGCGCGCTCGCTGCGCAACCTGGCCTCGATCCACGAGGAGCTCGACTACAGCACCTTCGTGCTGCTGCTCGCCGTCGTCGACGCCGGCACGGGCGAGGGCGAGGGGGTGCGAGCCTCCGAGCTCGCGGACTCGCTGCACGTGCACAAGTCGACGGTGAGCCGCGCGGTCCGACTGCTGGAGACGATGCAGCTGGTCGACCGCACGCCGCACCCCGAGGACGGGCGCGCCCACGTGCTGAAGGCGACGCCGGAGGCCACGCGCCGCGTCGACGCCTACCGCGAGAACAGCCACGCCCGCCTCGCGGCCGCTTTGGAGCACTGGGAGCCCACCGAGCTGCGCACCTTCGCACAGCTCCTGGGCCGGCTCAACGACGCCCTCGGCGTGGAGGACTGACCGTCCCACGGGACCGCGCAGCGGCGCTGGCACGGTGTGCGAGGATCGACGGCATGACCTCCAAGCCTGAAGTGGACTTCATCGAGGGCCCCGCGCCCACAGAGCTGCAGATCAAGGACATCGTCGTCGGCGACGGCGCGGAGGCGACGCCCGGCGGCGTCGTCGACGTGCACTACGTCGGCGTCGAGTTCGACACCGGTGAGCAGTTCGACGCCTCCTGGGACCGCGGCCAGTCCGCGCGCTTCCCGCTCACGAGCCTCATCGGCGCCTGGCAGCAGGGCATCCCCGGCATGAAGGTCGGCGGACGCCGCCAGCTCGTGTGCCCGCCCGAGCTCGCCTACGGTCCCGCCGGTGGCGGCCACCGCCTGTCGGGCAAGACCCTCGTGTTCGTCATCGACCTGATGGGCGTCGGCTGACCGCCCGTCCCCACCCGATCCACCACGACGCCCCGCGACCACCTCGGTCGCGGGGCGTCGTCGTCAGACGGCGAGGTCGTCGAGCATGCGCCGCAGCCGCTTGACCGAGACCGGCCGGGACGTCCCGAGGTTCTGCGCCACGACGCTCACGCGCAGCTCCTCGAGCGCCCAGCGCACCTCCTCGACGTCGGCAGCGTGCCGACGCAGGTCGCCGAGCCCGTCGGTCCGGTCGTGGAACTCGGCCTCGAGCTCCTGCACGCGCAGCAGCTGCTCGTTCGCAGGAGTGGCCAGCCGACGCCGTGCTGCCTCGAGGTAGACGTGCAGACGCCGCACCTGGCCGACCCCGAGCTCGCGGACGAACCCCGGGTGGACGAGCCAGCTGAGCTGCACCCGCACGTCCTCCGCGGCCTCGCCCGGACCCTGGGGCTGCACCTGGGCGAGCTTCTCGAGGGCGCGCAGCACGTCGCGGAGCACCGCGGCGGTCGCGTCGTGCACCTCGGACCGGGCCTTCTCGCGCAGCGCCGCGAACGCGGCCTCGTCCCACACCGGGCCACCGTGCCGGGTCACCAGGTCGTCGAGTGCCGCGAGGCGGCAGTCGTCGAGCACGGCCGCGGCGTCCCGGTACGGGGAGGAGGCGAGCAACAGCTTCTGGCGAAGGTCGAGGGTGCGACCGAGCGACGGCGTGGTCGTGGGTGTGCCCAGGGCCAGCAGCCGTGCCTGGGCGCGCACCATGGCCACGTGCTGCTCTGCCTCGGTGTCGAGCACCGTGAGCGTCACCGAGGCACCGGCGTCGACCAGCGCGGGGTAGCCAGTCACCTGGCCCGCGGGAACGGTGCGCTCGATCGTGCCGACGTCCCACGACGTGATGCCCGTGCGCTCGGCCGCGGCGGCCACCTGCTCGAGGTCGCGACGCACGACGTCGCTCAGCTCGGCCCGCAGCGCCTCCAGGTCACGACCCCGCGCGATCTCGGCGCCGTCGTCGACCACGCGGAACGTGACCACCAGGTGCTCGGGGACGGCGGAGAGGTCGAAGTCGTCGGGGGTGACGAGGGTGCCCGTGCGCTGCCGGATGCCGCGCACCAGCTGCTCGAGGAGCGGGCCACCCGAGGGGTCCAGCACCTCGACCAGCGCAGCGGCGTGGTCCGGTACCGGCACGAGCTCGCGGCGCAGACGCTTCGGCAGCGAGCGGACGAGCGCGACCACCAGCTCGGCGCGGTGTCCGGGCACGTTCCACAGGAACTCGGCCGGGTCCACCGACAGCAGCGCGTCGACCGGGACGTCGACGATCACGCCGTCGGTGTCGCTGCCGGGCTCGAAGGCGTAGGACACCTGGTACTCGGCCGACTGCGACGTCCACGTGGTGGGGAAGTCCCGTTCCAGGTCGCCGACGTCGGCCAGGAGCGAGTCCGGGTCGAGGTCGAGCAGGTCCGGGGTCTCGCGCGAGGTCTTCTTCCACCACGCGTCGAAGTGCCGCACGGAGACGACGTCGGCCGGGACCCGTCCGTCGTAGAACGCGAAGAGGGTCTCGTCGTCGACCCGCAGCCCACGCCGACGCACCCGGTCCTCCACGGCCTCCGCGGCCTCGATGCGCTCGGCGTTCCGCTTCACGAACCCGTGCTGCGTGCGCCACTCGCCCTGCACCAGCGCGTGCCGGACGAACAGCTCGCGCGCCAGGACCGGGTCGTGGCGCCCGAGCGGGACCAGCCGATCGACGACGAGCGGGATCCCGTAGAGCGTGACCCGCTCCTTGGCCATGGCCGCGCCGCGGCGTGCCGACCAGTGCGGCTCCGCGTACTGGCGCTTGACCAGGTGCGGTGCGGCCTTCTCCACCCACTCCGGCTCGACGCGGGCCACGGTGCGCCCCCACAGACGTCCGGTCTCGACCAGCTCGCCGGCCACCACCCAGCGCGGGGGCTTGCGCGCGAGCGCGGAGCCCGGGAACACCATGAAGCGTGCGCCGCGTGCGCCGAGGAACTCCTTGGAGTCCTCCTGGCGCACGCCCACGTGGGACAGCAGGCCGGTGAGCAGGGCACGGTGCACGTCGGCGGGGTCGGCGCCCACCTTCCCGGGCTTCATCCCGAGGTCGCGGACGGTGCGGCGCAGCTGGGCGTGCACGTCCTGCCACTCGCGGATCCGCAGGTAGTGCAGCAGCTCGTCGCGGCACAGGCGCCGGAACGCGCTGCTGCTGAGCTCGTCACGTCGCTCGCGCACGTACTCCCAGAGCACGAGCCAGGACAGGAAGTCGGAGTCGGGGCTGCGGAAGCGGGCGTGCAGCTGGTCGGCCCGGGCCTGGTGCTCGGCCGGCCGCTCGCGCGGGTCCTGGATGGACAGCCCGGCGACGATCACCAGCACGTCGGCCAGGCAGCCCTGGCGGTCCGCGGCCAGGAGCATGCGTGCCATGCGAGGGTCGGTCGGCAGGCGCGACATCGTCCGCCCGAGCCGTGACAGGCGCGGGCGTCCGTCCCGGCCCTCCTGCAGCGCGCCGAGCTCGGCCAGCAGCGCGCGTCCGTCCCCGACGGCACGGCGGTCCGGCGGGTCGAGGAACGGGAAGTCCTCGACGTCGCCGAGGTCGAGGGCGGCCATCTGCAGCAGGACGGATGCGAGGTTGGTGCGCAGGATCTCCGGGTCGGTGTACTCGGGCCGCCCGTCGTGGTCGTCCTCGGCGTAGAGCCGGATGCAGATGCCGTCCGCCACACGACCGCACCGTCCGGCGCGCTGGGCCGCGCTGGCCCGCGAGACCGGCTCGATCGGCAGCCGCTGGACCTTCAGCCGCTGGCTGTAGCGGGAGATGCGGGCGTAGCCTGTGTCGACCACGTAGCGGATGCCCGGCACCGTCAGCGACGTCTCCGCCACGTTCGTCGCCAGCACGATGCGACGCCCCGGGTGCGAGGCGAAGATCTTGGCCTGGTCCTGGGCCGCCAGCCGCCCGTAGAGCGGCAGGATCTCCGTCTGGCGCCAGCGCAGACCCTCGAGGTGCGCCGCGGCGTCGCGGATCTCGCGCTCCCCGGACAGGAAGACCAGCACGTCGCCCTCGCGGGGGAGCTCGGAGATGGCCGCGGTGATCCCGTCGAGCATGCCGTCGTCGGGATCGGTGAGGGGGCGGTACCGCACCTCCACCGGGTACGTGCGGCCACTGACCTCGACGACCGGTGCGTCGTCGAACATCGCCGAGAACCGACCGACGTCGATCGTCGCCGAGGTGACCACGACCTTCAGGTCGGGACGACGGGGGAGCAGCTGCTTGAGGTATCCCAGCAGGAAGTCGATGGCGAGGCTGCGCTCGTGGGCCTCGTCGACGATGACGGTGTCGTAGCGGCGCAGGTCACGGTCGTGGTGGATCTCGCTCAGCAGCAGGCCGTCCGTGACCAGCCGGATCTGCGTCTCGCCGCTCGTGCGGTCGTCGAACCGGACGGCGTAGCCCACCTCCTGGCCCAGCTCGACCTCGCACTCCTGCGCGATGCGGGCCGCCACCGAGCGGGCCGCGATCCGTCGGGGCTGCGTGTGCACGATGCGTTCGCGGCCGAGGAGCCGCGCGATCTTCGGCAGCTGCGTGGTCTTGCCCGACCCAGTCTCCCCGGCGACGACCACGACCTGGTGGTCACGCAGGGCCTGGGCGATGTCGTCGGCCCGGTCCGCGATCGGCAGGCCGGGAGCGACCTCGATCTTCATCCCCCCGCCCATCACACCGCCCATCACCGCAGTCCCAGCCGGTCGCCGAGCAGCAGGACACCGACGAAGGCGAACACGTCGAGCAGCGTGTGGGCGACCACGAGGGGCGCGAGGCGGCGGGTCCGGTGGTACCAGTAGCCGAACACCAGACCCATGACGAGGTTGCCGAGGCCCTGGCCGAAGCCCTGGTAGAGGTGGTAGCTGCCACGGATCACGGCGCTCGTCCAGATGACGGCCCAGGGGCCCCAGCCGAGCTGGCGGAGCCGGGTGAAGAGGTAGCCGACCATGACGACCTCCTCCAGCACGCCGTTCTGGAAGGCGGCCAGGACGAGCACGATCGCCGTCCACCAGTACACGTTCTCGGGGACGGTGAGCACCTCGGCGGTCACGCCCAGCGCACGTCCTGCCAGGTAGAGCCCGATGCCGGGGAGCCCGATGACGGCCGTCAGGCCGATGCCCTCGGCCACCACGCGACGTCGGCTGCTGCCGGTGAGCCCCAGCCTGCGCAGCACGCCCGGGCCGTCACCGGCGAGCAGGAAGAGGGCGAGCGCGACGGGGACGAGCGCGAAGCCGATCCCGAGCAGCTGGTAGGTCACGTCCAGCCACTCGCGGTCGCTGCGTGAGGAGTTGAGGGTGGCGGTCGCGTCGCGCAGCGGCCCGCGGGTCAGGGCCGCCACCAGGCTGAGCACCGCGTAGACCGCGGACTGTCCGAGGGACAGCCCCAGGACCAGCCAGACCTCGGCCCGGATGCGCGAGCGGCCCGGGGTGTGCGCCGCGGTCACAGGTCGTCGGTGGCGAAGGTGTCGCACTGGTTGGCGGTACCGCCCTCGTAGCCCCGCAGGAACCAGCGCTGGCGCTGCTCGCTCGAGCCGTGCGTCCAGGAGTCGGGGTTCACCGTGGCGCCCGAGGACTGCTGGATGTGGTCGTCACCGACGGCGGCAGCGGCCGACAGCGCCGACCGGACGTCGGCCTGCGTGAGTGGCTTCAGCAGGGTGTTGCCGTCCGCGTCCTCGGTGGTCGCGGCGTGGTGGGCCCACACCCCGGCGAGGCAGTCGGCCATGAGCTCGACCCGCACCCCGCCACCGGTCGCTCCGCTGCCGTCCTGCGCGCGTCCGAGCAGGCCGAGGACGTGCTGCACGTGGTGGCCGTACTCGTGCGCCACCACGTACTCCTGCGCCAGCGCGCCGTCGTCGGCCCCGAAGCGGCTCGAGAGCAGCTCGAAGAAGGTCGCGTCCATGTAGACGCGCTCGTCGGACGGGCAGTAGAACGGCCCCGTCTGGTTCGAGGCGGTGCCGCACGCGGACTGCGTGCTCCCGGAGTAGATGACCGTCTGCGCCGCTCGGTACTGACGGCCGACGTCGGCGGGGAGGGCGTCGTTCCAGTAGTCCTGGACGCTGTTGACGGTGCCGATGATCCGGCAGGTGTCGTCGCGGTTGGCGTCGGCGCCGGTCCGGCACTGGCTGAAGTCCTCGGTGGACTCCTCGCCCTGGGCGGCGACCTGGCTGGTGTCGAACGGGTTGCTCGACCCTCCCGTGACGCTGCTCAGGTCGACGCCGAAGAAGAGACCGATGAGCAGGACGACGATGCCGCCGACACCCCCGCCGATGACGGCCCCGCCGCGGGCCCGGCCCCCGGTGACCTGGCTGGTGTCGAGGCGAGCGCCCTCGTTGAAGCTCATGGCAGAAGTCTACGCAGCGTGATCAGCGACTCGGCGCTCTCGACCGGCCGACGCCCTCGCGCTCACCTACGCTCGGCCCGTGAGCACCTCCCTGACCGACCCCACCGGACCTGCGTTGTCGTCGGACCCCGCTGCCGACGAGGAGCGCCGTCGTGGCCTGCGCCGGATGCGGGTCGTCGCGACGTCGCTGCTCGTGGTCGCCGCGATCGTGTTCCTGCTGACGCGGGAGCGCGACGGCGCGTGGGGCTACGTGAACGCCGCGTCCGAGGCGGCCATGGTCGGCGCGATCGCCGACTGGTTCGCCGTCACGGCGCTGTTCCGTCACCCGTTGGGGCTGCCGATCCCGCACACGGCGATCATCCCGCGACGCAAGGCGTCGCTCGGGGCCAGCCTGCAGGAGTTCGTCACGGAGAACTTCCTGCGCCCGGAGGTCGTCAAGGAACGACTCGAGTCCGCCGAGCTGACCCGACGCACGGGTGTCTGGCTGGCCGACGGCGACCACGCGGCCCGGCTCGTGCGCGAGGGGTCGAAGATCACGGCCCACGCCCTCACCCGCGTGCGACCGGAGGACGTGGCCGCGCTCGTGGAGGAGGCGATCATCCCGCGTCTCGTCGAGGAGCCGCTCGCGCCGGTCGCCGGCAAGCTGCTGGGTGACGTCCTGGCCGAGCGCGCCCACGTGGGCATGGTCGACCTCGTCCTCGACGAGCTGCACGCGTGGCTGCTCGACAACGCCGACGAGGTGAGCGCGCTCGTGGGGGAGCGGGCACCGTGGTGGACCCCGCAGTGGGTCGACGAGCGCGTGGGCGCCCGCCTGCACCTCGAGGCCGTCTCCTGGGTGAGCGAGATCCGCAGCCAGCCCGACCACCGCGCCCGCCGCGCGTTGGACGGCTGGCTCGGCCGCCTCGCCGACGACCTGGAGGACGACGCCGAGACCCAGCAGAAGTTCGAGCGGCTCAAGACCCGCATGCTCAACCAGCCGCAGGTCACCCGCACGGGCGTCGCCGTGTGGGACGCCCTGCGTCGCGCCCTCATCGACACGCTGCAGGACGAGGAGGGGATGCTGCGGCGCCGCGCTCTGCAGGAGCTGCAGAACCTCGCCGTCCGCCTCCAGGAGGACGAGGCCCTCCAGGCACGCGGCGACCGGGTCGTCTCCGAGGCCGTCGCCTACATGGTCGACCACTACGGAGGCGAGGTCGCGACGATCATCTCCGCCACCGTCGACCGCTGGGACGGTGACGAGACGGCCCGCAAGGTCGAGCTGCACGTGGGTCGCGACCTGCAGTTCATCCGGATCAACGGCACCGTCGTCGGCGGTCTCGCGGGCCTGGTCATCCACACGGTCTCCCACCTCGTCTGAGCGGGGGTGGGGGTGCTGGGCGCTCACGGACCGGCTGGTACAGTTCCTGACTGCACCACGGATCCTCAGGGTCCACGTCCGGGTGGCGGAATTGGTAGACGCGCTAGCTTGAGGTGCTAGTGGCCCGATAGGGCTGTGGGGGTTCAAGTCCCCCCTCGGACACGTTGAAGGGACCGGCCCACTGGGCCGGTCCCTTCGTCGTTCCGCATCCGCCCGGCGCAGACGGCGACCTCAGTGCTTGAACGGGTTGAACGTCCTGCCCAGGACGTACTGGAGGCGGAACGGCACCGGCCGCATGCCGTGGGAGAGGACCTTGTTGACAAGGCCGGGCACGCACACGGGCTTGCCTGCGTTGACCGACGCCCACCCCGCGCGCACGACGGCCTCGGGCTCCTGCCAGAGGACGGACGGAAGCGCGGAGGCGGCCTCCGCGCTTCCCATCGTCTGGTGGAACTCGCTGTGGGTGAACCCGGGACAGAGCGCCGTGACGTGGACGCCGAAGGGCTTGAGCTCCATGTCCAGCGCCTGGGACATGTCGAGGACGTAGCTCTTGATGCCGGTGTAGAGCAGGCTCTCGCCGGGCGGGGCGAAGGCCGCGAGGGAGGACAGGTTGACGATCCGACCCCAGCGCCGCTGCTTCATGCCCGGGACGACGAGGTGCGTCAGCTCGGTCACGGCGGTCACCATCACCTGGAGCTCGGCAGCCAGCGAGTCCCACGGGGTCTCGGCGAAGGCGGTGCTGCCCGACATGCCGGCGTTGTTGACGAGGACGTCGACGACGAGTCCCCGGTCCTCGACGAACGCCATGATCGCCCTCGGCGCGTCCGGGTCGCTCAGGTCCGCGGCGAGGACCTCGCAGCGCACGCCGTGGGCGTCGGTGAGCTCCTGGGCGAGCTCGTCGAGCCTGTCCTTGCGTCGGGCGACGAGGACGAGGTCCAGACCCTCGGCCGCGAGGGTGCGGGCGAAGGTGGCACCGATGCCGGCGGATGCTCCGGTGACGAGTGCGGTACGGGTGGGAACGGTCATGAGGTCTCCTTCGAGCGGGTCGGCGTCGGGGGTACGTGTCGCAGGAGGAAGGCGAGCTGGTCCGAGACGACCGTCTCGAACAGGGGCTCGACGTAGGGATCGAAGTGGCCGCCGTCGTAGACGTGGACGGTGGACCGTCGGATCGTGGCCGCGGCCCGCTCCGCGACACGTCGGGGAGTGATCGCGTCCTGCGAGACGATCTGGACGAGCGCCGGGCACTCGATGCCGGCCGCCCAGCGGCGAGGTGAGTACGCGCCGATGCTCAAAGCGATGCGTGCCGCGACCGTTCGGGGATAGGCGTCCTCCGACAGGCCGGACTCGTGCACGAGCCGGAGCATCCCGGCGTAGGCGTCGGGGGAGGTCATCATCGCGGTGCGGCCCGGGACGTCGACGCTCGCGATGTAGACGGGGTCGCGGCCCAGTCGAGCACCGACGACGTCGCGGACGCCCGGCACGACGGCACGTAGGGCGGCGCGCAGCCCGGTCGACCTGACAGCGGCGGGGCCACTGACGTGGGGGACCTGGGCGATGATCGCCGCCAGAGGCTCTCCCTGCCCGGCGATGGTGATGACGTGGCCACCGGCGAAGGAGGTGCCCCACGCCACGACGCGACTGCGATCGACTCCGTCGAGGGACCTGGCGTGCCCGAGGGCCGCCCGCCAGTCCTGGTGCTGCATGGCGATGTCCAGCACCTGTCGTGGCTCGCCGTCGCTCTCACCGAAGCCGCGGTAGTCGAAGACCACGACGACGTACCCGGCTGCGACAAAGCGCTCGGCGTAGGCGTAGAGCCGGAGCGCACGCACCGACCCGAACCCGTGGGCCATCACCACGACGGGACGCTCCTGCGGAGCGCCGGAGGGTCGGTACACCCGAGCGGCACAGCGGGTGCCGGAGGAGTCGAACCACTCCTCCGACGTCGTGAAGGCGTCGCTGGACGCGACCATGGTGGGCTCCTCGTCTGCGGCGGCTGCTGTCTTGAACAACGATCAAGAACGTACTTGGTTCTTGAACGGCGTGCAAGATACAGTGACGCATGCCTCGGAACCGCCGCCCCCGTGATCGCGAGGAGAAGTCCACCGAGATCGTCGTGGCAGCAGCGACGCTGTTCGCCGACGACGGGTTCGAGAACACGTCGATGGCCAAGGTCGCCCGTGCCGCCGGGGTCACCACCACGACCATCTACTGGTACTTCGAGGACAAGGACGCCCTCCTGGTGGCGGTCCTCGACCATCTCCTGGGGCAGGCGCTCCAGGGCGCGGAGGAGCACGTCGAGCAGCCTTTGACCGATCGGCTCCTGTGGGTCGTCGAGCGCCTCACCAGGCAGAGTCGGCTGGTGACGACCGTGCACTCGCTGGCCACCTCGTCCCCGAGGGTCGAGGCGTGGCACTCCGCTTTCCACGAGCTGACGGACGCCATCCTCGCCGACGGGTTGCGGCACGCAGGCGTTCCCGAGACCCAAGTGCCCGCGATGACGCGTCTGGGGGTCTTTGCCGTCGAGGGACTGCTCATGCATCCGCTGCCGGTCGAGGAGCAGCGCGCCGTCCTCGACGCGTTCTCGAACGGACACCGAGGTCGCTGAGCTCCGGTACCGTCGCGTCGGCGCCGCGGGTCCGGGCTCAGCCCTCGGACCGGGAGCGGATCTCGCTGCGCCGATCGACGATCTCGGCGGCCACCTCGCTGAGCTTGACGTTGCGGCCCTGGGAGAGACGCGTGAGGTAGGCGAACGCGGACTCGGCGTCGATGTCGAAGACCGTCATCAGGACTCCCTGGGCCTGTCCGATGGTGGTGCGGTTGTCGACGGCGCGCATGAGGTGGGCGCGCTCCTGCGCCGCGGCGAGGGCGACGGACGCGTGGGCCCCGAGGACGCTGAGGGCGTCCACGTCGCTGGTGCTGAAGGCGTCGCGGCGCCGGGCGTACACGTTCAAGGAGCCGTAGCGCCGGTCGCCGACGGCCAGGCGAACGCTCAGGGAGCTGGAGTAGCCGCGGTCCTCGGCGTAGACACCCCACTGCGGCCACCGGGGGTCGTGGGCCGCGTCGCCGGTGAAGAGGACGGAGGTGTCGGTGCGCACCACGTCGAGGCACGGTCCCTCGTCCAGCTCGGCCTGTCGGGCGTGCGCCTCGTTCACGACGCGTGAGGTGCTGACCGGAGTCTCGATCCGTCCGCGCGCTCGCAGGAGCAGGATGCCCGAGTCGTCGGCGTCCACGGCCCGACAGGCGTACTGCCCGATGCTCTCGAGAGCCTCCGTGTCGGTCTGCGGACTCAGCTCCACCGCCATCGTGGAGAAGAGCTGCTGGAGTTCCATGGTGTCGACCTCCGCTGGCTGGGTCCAGGGCACCGGGCCCGGCGCCTGGAGGGCGCCCACGAGCGCGGGCACCACCGGGCACGTACCCGGTGAGGACCGGAACTCACGGTGCCGATCGCAGGAGCCTCGTCGCCTACACCGACAGCGCGCGGACGTCCTGGCTGATCCCCTCGTCGGTGGTGCGCAGGAACACGACGTGGCCGAACTCGAGGTGGGACCAGTCGTCCTCGCCGTCGGTCAGGGGCTCGGAGGCGAAGATGGCCGACGTCGCCTCCTCGGGCGAGTACTGCCCGAACCCGTAGGTCCCGGCATCGTGCTCGAAGTCGCGTCCCGCCGACAGGTACATCGGCTCCAGCAGCATCGACAGCGCGAAGTCGTCGGTACCCGGTCCGGCCTTGCGCAGCTCGCGCCAGTCGCCCTCGGGCGCGGTCTCGCCCTGGTGCCCGAGCCCGGCGTTGACGCCGATGATGCGTCCGGGCGCGACGAGCGCCATCTTCAGCTTGGTCAGAGCCGGGAGGTCGAGGGTCTCCATCGCCTTGGCCACGAGCCGCAGCAGCTCCTCCACCGCGAGCTGCACGCCGTCGTCGCTGTCCTCCTTCAGGAGGGAGAGCAGCAGGACGTACAGGAACTCCGTGTCGGTGGTCCCGCGCATCTGGCTGAGGAACTCGTCCTTGCAGTGCTGCAGCAGTTCACGCTGCAGGAGCTGCCAGCCCGGCAGGTCGCCGTTCTGGGCGATGATCCACGGGGCGCCGTCGAACGAGAAGGGATGGCAGTTCTCGTCGGCCAGCACGCAGCTCGCGTCGTAGTTGGCGGCCCGCACGTGGGCCAGCAGCGTGCTGGCCTGCAGGCTGGGGACGATGCCGGGCGCGTTGTCGTCGTAGAACGCCGCCATCGGCCGGTGGTAGAGCAGGGGCTCGTCGGGCTTCAGCAGGTGCTCGCTCCAGATGCCGAACCCCCACCCGGCCAGCTGGAGCTGCGGGTGACGCTCCGGGTCGAGCGACTGGTTGACCAGACTGTTCTCCGGCGTGAGCAGCAGGCTCTCGACGGGGACCTCCGGCCCGATGTAGGCGAGAACTCGGCACATGGGCGTCCCTCACTGGTGGTCGGCTCCGGCGAGAGGTCGCCGCGGATGCGGCGCGTCCGATCGGGCGCGAGCCTCCGAGCCTACGGCTCGGAGCAGATCCTGCACGTCGCTGCGCGCCGCACGCACGAGCGCCCCTGGCGACCGTGGTCTTCAGGGGCGCCCGCGCTCGCGCTCAGTCCTGCGTGCGCTCGTCCTTCTTGGCCTCGACGAGGTCGTCCAGCACCTCGGCGTCGGCGTGCGCCTCGGTGGCGGCCTCCTTGGCCTTCTTCGCCTCGTCCAGGCCGGCCTTGGCCTTCGTCCGGGCCGCCTTCTTCTTGGCCTCCGCCGCGGTGGCGACACGCTTCTTGCGCTGCTCGACGGTCTCGGTGCGGCGCGCGGCGACCTCGTCGGCGGCGACCTTCTTCTCCGACGCCTTGGCCTGGGCCTTCCGTGTGGCCTGCTGCTTGCCCTGCTCCTCCGCCTTCGTCGCCTCGGTGGCGCCGGTGGCGACGCGCTCGGCGGCCGCCTGACGCTTCCGCTCGGCCTCGCGGCGACCGTCTGCGGCGACGCGCTCGGCCGCCGCGCGACGCTCGTCGGCCTGCTTCTGGAGGCGGGCGGCCTCGACGAGGGCGTCGACCCGCTCGATGCGGGCGGTCCCGCGCGCGGCGAGGGCGTCGTGGTGCAGGAGCGTCCCGGCCGCGCGGTCAGCGGTGCCGATCGTGCGGTCCACCGTCAGGCGAACGGCCGACGACTCCGGCAGGCGCGACGTCAGTCCCCGGTCGATCACGGTGAGGGGCAGTCGTGCTGCTGCGTAGGGCAGGGCGATGAGGGTGCTGATCATGGTCATCCTTGGCTCGGGTCCTGGTCGCGCAGCTGCGCGGCCTGTCGTGCGGCGGCGTCGGCCTCGCGCTCGAGACGCGCTCGGTCCTCGGCGGCCTGACGCTCGGTGGTGGCGGCGTCGGCGGCCAGCGCCTCGGCGTCGCCCACGGCCGTCTCGGCCAGGTCCTCGGCGCGCTGCTCGGCGGCCTGACGCCCGACCGCCTCCTGCTGCGCCGCCTCGTGCTCGGCGGCGACGTGCTGCTCCTGGCGCTCACGGTCGACGGCACGCTGGGCGGCGTCGGCCTGGTCGTTCGCGGCCTCCTGGTGCGCCGCAGCCTCGTGGTTCGTCTCCCGGAGCTCGCGAGCGGCCTCCTCGCGCTTGGCGTCGGCGACGGCCTTCTCGGCCACGGCGTCCTTGCGGTGGGCGGCCTCGGCCTGCTGGAGCTGGCCCTCCTCGGCGAGGTCGTCACGGCCCGTCACCGCACCGACGACCTCCTTGGCCTTGCCGGCGATGTTGTCCAGCAGGCCCTCGCGGGCCTCGGCTGCTGTGTCGTCCTTGTCGTGGGTCATGGGGACGACGTGCCCACCCCGCCCCGAACCATGCAGTCCTTCACGTGTGACCTCGCACTCAGGGCCGCCGGGACGGGCTCAGGGGATGATCCGGGCCTCGCGGTAGCGCTCGAGGTGGTGGAAGAAGCTCTCACGGGTGTCACGGAACCCCAGGAAGCCGGCCGCGCGGCTCTTGTTCATGTCGGTCACGCACTCGATCGAGCGTCCCAGGTCGCCGTCGGTGTGCCACCAGGAGGCCACACGGCCGAGGTCGGGCTCCGCCAGGCCGTGCTTCTCCGCGAGGTCGCGCCATGCGTCCTCCATGCCGGCCATGGCCACCTCCAGCGGGCGCGGCTCGACCTCGAAGCCCTCCCACGGGACGCCGAAGTGCTCCGCGATGCGCGGCCACAGGGTCCGCCACCGGAAGACGTCACCGTTGGCGATGTTGAACGCCTGGTCCCGACCCGCGTCGTGGGTCGCCGCCCAGACGATCTGCTCCGCGAGCAGGTCCGCGTCGGTCACGTCGGTGAGACCGTCCCACTGCTGCTGCGACCCGGGGAAGACGAAGGTCAGCCCCAGCTCGCGGCACAAGGCGGCGTAGGCCGCGACCGTGAGCGTGAGGTTCATGGCGTTGCCGGTGGCGAAGCCGAGGACGGTGTGCGAGCGGTGGACGCTCCACGTGAAGCCGTCGCGCTCGGCCGCCGCGAAGAGCTCGTCCTCCTGGGCGTAGTAGAAGTTGGGGTGGTCCAGGCGCGGCTCCTCCTCGCGGAAGGGGGTGTCCGGGACCTCGCCCGTCCCGTAGGCCTCGAACGGGCCGAGGTAGTGCTTGAGCCCCGTCATGAGGGCCACGTGCTGCACGGAGCCGGACGGCGCGAGGGCAGCCAGCAGGTGTCGCACGGCACCCGCGTTCACCCGGATGTTCTCCTCCTCGGTGTCCTGTCGCGTCCACGCCGTGATGGCGACGAGCTGCGGGTCGACGCCCTCCAGCGCTCGCACCAGGCCGTCGGGATCGCCGAGGTCGGCAGCCACCGGCGTGACGCCGTCGGGCGCACGGCCACTGCGCGAGAGGCCGAAGGTCTGCCAGCCATCGGCCGCCAGCGTCGCGGCGAGGGTCTGGCCGACGATGCCGGAGGCACCGACGACGAGGGCACGGCGGGCAGGAGCGTCAGTGGTCACGGAGATCCTTCGGTGGGGGAGGACCCGACGCGGAGGCGGACGGGCCCATCGCCATCGTGCGTGGTCGCTCCACACGGCGCGCGTCGTCCGCTCCGGACGCGGCGCGTCGACCCTCCCGGACCGAGAGGGTCGACGCACGCCGCCGGGCGGCGGGACCTGGGCTGCCGAGGCCGCTCAGGGGTTCATGCGGTACACCTTCACGCTGTCGACCACGTAGTCGAAGGCGTCCTTGGTGTACTGCTGGTCGGGCATGCCCCAGTAGGACGAGCCGACCTGCATGTTCAGACGGATGTTGAACGGGCTGTCGAACGCGCTCTCGGCCCAGGGCACCTCCTCGACCGGGATGGTCGACAGCACCTGGCCGTCGTACGTGAACTGCATGCAGTCGGGCGTCCAGTTGAAGCCGTAGGTGTGGAAGTCCGAGTACACGCCGGGCGACTTCGACGCCCAGTTCGTGTGGGCCCAGGAGTACCACTCGCCTCGCTGCTTGCCGAGGTTGGTGTCCTCCCACAGGGTCGTCGTGTACGAGCCCGCGGGGTTCCAGCGCTGGATGGACTCGCCTCCGTACGCCTCCATGATGTCGATCTCGCCGTTGGTCCTGTCGCCGCGGAGCCAGAAGGCCGGCCAGACACCGCGCGTCATCGTGTGGCCGGTCGGCAGCTTCGCGCGCATCTCCCAGCGGCCGTACTTCTGCGAGAACTTGCCGATCGTGTCGATGTAGCCGGTGTCGTACCAGCGTTCCCTGATGCCGGTGCTCACCGTCGCGGCGCTGCTGCGACGTCGGCCCTCGATCGTCATCGTGCCGTCCGAGACGTCGATCGCGTCCTTCGTCAGGTACGCGGCGTCGAAGGACAGGTGGGTCTTGTCCCGCACCCGCCACTTGCCGGGATCGAGACTCGTGCCGGTGAACTCGTCGGAGAACGCGAGCGTCCGCTTGCTCGGGACGTTGAGGTCGTTGCACGTCTGCGTCGAGGTGCTCGGCGGAGGCGTCGGCTCAGGTGTCGGGGTCGGCGTCGGGGTGGGTGTCGGGGTGGGTGACGGCGTCGGGGTCGGGGTGGGTGACGGCGTCGGGGTGGACGTCGGCGTCGGGGTGGGCGTCGGAGTCGGAGTGGGTGACGGAGTCGGAGTGGGTGACGGCGTCGGAGTGGGTGACGGCGTCGGAGTGGGTGACGGCGTCGGGGTGGGTGACGGCGTCGGGGTGGGTGACGGCGTCGGCGTCGGGGTGGGCGTCGGCGTCGGGGTGGGCGTCGGCGTCGGAGTGGGCTTGGGTGTTGGTGACGCCGTCGGCGTGGGGGTGGGCGTGGGCGTCGTTGCCGGATCGGTGACCGTCACCGTGGCGCGCCGGAAGCGCAGGGCCTCGCCGGCCGCGAGGCCGTCGCCCCGGTACACGACGCGGATGCGGCTGCCGGCGCGCTCGGTGCGCAGCTGCGCGCCGAGCCACACCCACGCACCGGCGGAGTCGCGGACACCGGCGAACGACTGGAGGATCGAGCCGTCCGGGGCGACCTCCTGCAGCGTCATCCGCACCGGTCTCACGGACCCGGCGACGTCGACCTGGCTCGCCACGTGCACCAGCGAGCCCGCCGACCTGACCGACTCGGTCGAGGTCCGCGACGTCGCCGTCACGTCGTCACCGGACGACCGGGTCTGCACCTGGCACGCGGGCTCGGCGCCTGAGAGCGCGGTGACGCTGGCATTGACCGACGGGGTCCACCCCGTGGCGCCGGACGTGCAGCCCGGGTTGGGGATCCACTCGCCCGGCTTCGCGGGCGGCTCGACCACGGTCACCTTCAGGGAGCGGACGAAGAGGTGCTGGCGGCCCTTGGCCTTCAGGTTGAACGCCCGCACCGTGATGCGGCTGTCGTCACGCCCGATCGTGAGGGTGGTCGTCAGGGTCCGGTAGCGCACCGAGCTCTTCACGAGCGGGCTGGTCCGCCAGCGAGGGGCCGACGCGACGGCGGCGTGCTCCTGGGCGCGGAGGGCGATCCGGCCGGCGCTGCTGCTGGCGCGCACCTGGGCCGAGACCGTGACCCGGGTGCCGGCGGCGAAGGTCGTGGGGCTCACGCCGCTGCGCACGTTGATCGACTTCGTGCGGCGCGAGGTGTTGGTGACCGCGAGCGACCTGGCCGACCCCGACGAGCCCACGCTCAGACGAGCCCCCGCGTTGGGGTACCAGTACGCGCGGCCCTGCCGGAAGTCGTGGTTGCGGACGACGTCCGCCGTCGTGGGGGTCCAGACGGTCGCCGACGTCGGCGCCTCGCTGGTCTGACCGCCCACCGCGGGGGTGCCGAGCACCCCCACGGTGACGATCCCCGAGATCAGCACGACGCATCCCCGTCGTGCTGCGGACATCCCGGTGACGGTGCGTTCTCCCATGGCATGCCACCTCGTGTGTGTTGTTGTTCTCTCCCAGACGCGGTGCTGCGGTCTCCCATCCGCCCACCACGCTGCGCCGACTCAACCACACTTCGGGACTTTAGTCCCGACAAAGTTCAGAATTGATCGGAAAAGGACCCGGATAAACCCGGGCGAGTTTCTCGAGGTCGAGAACTCAGGCCGGAAGAAGTCGGCCGATGAAGGACTCGAGCTGCTCGATCGTGCTGCAGGCGTGCATCGGCACGACCTCGGCGTACTCGGGCGCCACGGAGTCGCCGAGGCCCCAGCGGGACGCGTGCTCGGGGTTGAGCCAGAAGGTGCGTCGCGCGCGGTCCACCACGGCGGCCAGGGCCGGAAGTCCCAAGGGCTGGTTGTTGTTGCGGGCGTCTCCCAGGATGAGCACGCTCGTCCGTGGTCCGACGGCTTCGAGGTGGGTCGTGGCGAAGTCGGCGAACGCCTCGCCGTAGTCGCTGGAGGTGTGCCACGAGGTCACGCGTGCCTCCTGCGCGATGCGATCGGCAAGGTCTCCGCCGTCCTTGACGATGTCGGTGACCTCCGCCGTGGCGTTCACGAAGGCGAACACCCTGATCTTGCTGAACTGGTCGCTCAGTGCGCGGACCAGCAGCATCGTGAAGGCGGAGAAGCCGGCCACCGACCCGGAGACGTCGCACAGCAGCACCAGCTCCGGACGACCCGGGTGGGGCCGCGCGTGCACGGGGACGATCGGCACGCCACCGGTGCCCATGGCGCGCCGCATGGTGCGCCGGACGTCGATCCGACCTCGGCGCGCGGCTCGGCGACGAGCGGACAGCCGGGTGGCGAGCCGCCGGGCCAGGGGGCCGACGGCCGAGCGCAGGTCCTCCAGCTGCTGACGGTTGGCACTCAGGAAGTCGATGTGGTCGCTCGTGGCGCGCACCGCGTGCCGGGTCACGACGTCACGCCCCCGCGACTCGGCCGTGCGTCGCCGTGCCTCCGCGGCCACCATCTGGCGGAACGCCTCGACCAGTCGGCGCACCTCGTCGCGCTCGAGCCGGTCGGTGAACGGCGCCTCGGCCGGCGCCTGGGGCGGCGCCGCCGAGCCCTGACCGGTCCCGGACCCACGTGCGGACCCGCTCCCCGGCCCCCCGGACCCGCGGAGCCCGAGCGCCGCGGCGATCGTCGTCTGCGGTGCCAGCCGGTCGAGGGTCTGAAACGCCGACCATCCCTCGGTCCGCGTGCCGGCGCTGCCCACGACGCCGAGGGCGTCCACCGCCAGCTCGGCCACCTGCTCCAGCGTCCGCAGGTCGCCGTCGGCCAGGGCCATGGCCAGGAGGTCGCGCAGGTCCTGGGCGTCCACGGGACCCTCGTGCTCCTCGACGGCGGCCGAGACACCCACCCCGGCGGGGAAGTACAGGTCGAAGGTCATGTCGAACACCTCGCGCTGGCCGCTGCGCCGCATCAGGGCCGCGGCGAGCCCCTCCCGCAGGAGCGTCCGGTCCTGCAGCCCCAGCACCGTGGCCACCTGGCCGGCATCCACCACCTCGCTGGTCCCGATGCGCAGCCCCTTCGACCGCAGGGCGCCGGCGAAGGCCACCAGGCGGGCGGCCAGGTCCTCCCCGGCGGCCAGACCGGCGGTCGCTCCCGACTCGTCGTTCGACACGGCTGTCCCGGGCCCGCTCAGGCCTCGAGGACCGCGCGGACGTCGAGCGCGTCGCGCGCCTTGTCGATGTCCTCGCGATGCTTGAGCACCACGCCGAGGGTCTGGTCGACCGCCTCGTCGTCGAGCCGGCCACCGAGCGCCAGCAGCGTCTGCGCCCAGTCGATCGTCTCCGAGACCGACGGCGCCTTGCGCAGCGGCAGCGCGCGCAGGGCGTTGACGACCCGCACGAGGGACTCCGAGACGGCGTCGTCGAGGCCGGGCGCCTTGAGCGCGACGATGCGCCGCTCGAGCGCGGCGTCGGGGAAGTCCACGTGCAGGAACAGGCAGCGTCGGCGCAGCGCCTCGGACAGCTCCCGGGTCGCGTTGGACGTGAGCACCACGAACGGTCGTCGCGTGGCACGGATCGTCCCGAGCTCCGGCACGGTGACCTGGAAGTCACCCAGGACCTCGAGGAGCAGACCCTCGATCTCGACGTCGGCCTTGTCGGTCTCGTCCACGAGCAGGACCGTGGGCTCCGTCCGTCGGATCGCCGTGAGCAGCGGCCGGGGGAGGAGGAACTCCTCGCTGAAGACGTCCGTGCGCGCCTCGTCCCACGACTCGTCGCGCCCGGCCGTGATGCGCAGCAGCTGCTTGGCGTGGTTCCACTCGTAGAGGGCACGCGCCTCGTCGACGCCCTCGTAGCACTGCAGGCGCACCAGCTCCGCGCCCTGCGACTCGGCCACGGCACGCGCCAGGTCGGTCTTCCCGACGCCCGCCGGACCCTCGACCAGCAGCGGCTTGCCGAGCACCGACGCGAGGTAGACGGTCGTGGACACCGCGTCCGAGGCGAGGTAGCCGACCTCGGCCAGACGTTCGGTGACGTCCTGGACCGAGCTGAAGTTCGTGGTGGCCATCGTGCCCCTTCCGGCATTGGTGCCTACCATCGTGCCGTGGGAGCTTTCGAGGTCGTCCGCGAGGTACCGATGGCACCGCCCGACGTGTTCGCGCGGCTCACCGACTGGGAACGTCATGGCGAGGTCGTCCCGCTCACACGGATCAGGCCGAGCGACACGGGGTTCGTGGCGCGCACGGCCGTGGGACCGGTCGGCTTCGACGACGTCATGGACATCGTGACGTGGGAGCCGCCGACCTTCTGCCGCATCGAGAAGCGTGGCCGGGTGGTCAAGGGCTGGGCCGAGCTGTCGGTCGAGCCGACGACGTCGGGATCGCGTGTCCGGTGGCGCGAGGAGGCGCACTGGCTCGGCGTCCCGCGGTTCGCCGCCGGCGTCGAGGAGGCCGCCGGTCGTGCGCTGTTCGGCCGCGTGGTCGACCATCTGCTGCGCACCTAGGATCGACGCATGGGGACTCCTGAAGCGCCGTACGCCGTCGACACCGAGGTGCTCGACATCTGCCGCGACCTGATCCGGCTCGACACGTCGAACTACGGCGACGGGAAGGGCCCCGGGGAGCGCAAGGCCGCCGAGCACGTCGCCACGCTGCTCGCCGAGGTGGGCATCGAGTCCGAGATCATCGAGGCCGCGCCCGGTCGCGCCAGCCTCGTGGCCCGGTGGGGCGACCAGACGTCGAGCCGCGACGGACTCCTCGTGCACGGGCACCTCGACGTCGTGCCCGCGCAGGCCGACGACTGGTCGGTCGATCCCTTCGCCGGAGAGGTCAAGGACGGCTACCTGTGGGGACGCGGCGCCGTCGACATGAAGGACTTCGACGCCATGCTGCTGTCGGTGGTGCGGGCACGTCAGCGTGCGGGCGCCGTCCCGGACCGTCCCATCACGCTCGTGTTCACCTCCGACGAGGAGGCGGGCGGACGGGAAGGGGCCCACTGGCTCGTGGAGCACCGCCCCGACCTGTTCGAGGGGTGCACCGAGGCCATCGGCGAGGTCGGCGGCTTCTCGATCGAGGTCGGCGGCCAGCGCCTCTACCTGATCGAGTCCGGGGAGAAGGGCATCAGCTGGATGCGCCTGACGGCCAGGGGCACGGCCGGGCACGGGTCCATGCGCCAGCCCGACAACGCGATCACCCACCTCGCCCACGCGCTCGTGGCCATCGGGGAGCACGCGTGGCCGGCGACTCCCGGACCGTCCATGGAGCTGCTCCTGGCGAAGATCGCCGAGCTCACCGGAGACGACGCGAACGACCCCGACGCGCTCCTGGCGCACGTCGGTCCGGCGATCCGCATGCTGGGCGCCGGGCTGCGCAACTCCACCAACGCCTCGATGCTGCAGGCCGGCTACAAGCACAACGTGGTCCCGGGGGAGGCTGTCGCCTACGTGGACGGCCGGTACCTGCCCGGCCACGCGGAGTCCTTCATGCCCGCCGTGCAGGAGATCGTCGGCGACCGGGTCAGCGTGGAGCCCTACATCCTCGACCGCGCCCTGGAGTACCCGTTCCGCGGCGACCTGGTCGACGCCATGACGGTCGCGCTGCACGCCGAGGACCCCGACGCACACATCGCGCCCTACCTGATGTCCGGCGGCACCGACGCGAAGGCGTGGGACAAGATCGGCATCACGTCGTACGGCTTCACGCCGCTTCGCCTGCCGGGTGACCTGGACTTCACGGCCTTGTTCCACGGCGTCGACGAAAGAGTTCCGGTCGACGCGCTGGAATTCGGCTCCCGGGTCTTCGACCGCTTTCTCGACCTGGTCTGACCGCGCTCCCGGAGCACGAAAAGAATGTGCTGATCTTGCAATATCAGCAATAAATCAATTAGATGGTGGCGCGCACGCGGATGATCTTGCGCCGCAGCCTGATGGTGCGCCGCCCCGAGGGGTCCTTGCGGAGCCGGTCGAGCTCCCAGCCCTGGAACTCGGCCGCGTCGGTGAGCAGCCGACAGACCGCCGAGCGCGACTGCGTCCGCGGCAGCGCGAAGTCCCAGAACTCGTACTCCACCGTCGCGTTGCGCAGGGCCACGTCAGTCCTCCCAGGCGTGGGGTGCGGAGACGTCGTCGAGGGCCGAGACGATCTCCGCGGGCAGGTCGAGGGTCTCGGACGCGAGCAGCGTCCGCAGCTGGGCCGTCGTCCGGGCGCCGAGCAGCGTGGTGGCGACCGTCGGCCGTTCCCGCACCCAGGCCAGGGCCACGTGGGCGGGGGAGACGTCGAGTCCCTCGGCGGCCCTGACGACGGACTCGACGACGGGGGCGCACTCGGGCGACAGGTACGGCGCCATGAAGTGCTCCCACTGCGGGACCGCGGCGCGGGAGTCCGAGGGGACGCCGGAGCGGTACTTGCCGGTCAGCACCCCGCGGGCCAACGGGGACCAGGCGATCGTGCCGAGCCCGAGGTGCTGTGCGGCGGGGACGACCTCGTCCTCGATCGTGCGGTTGAGCAACGAGTACTCGACCTGGTGTGAGACGAGCAGCGGACCGAGCGCACGCGTGGCCGAGGTCCGGGCCACGCCGACCTGCCACCCGGAGAAGTTCGACACGCCGACGTACCGCACGCGACCGCTCGAGACGGCGTGCTCCAGTGCCGCGAGGGTCTCCTCCCACGGCGTGAGCGGGTCCCAGGCGTGCAGCTGCCACAGGTCGAGGTGGTCTGTCCGCAGCGCACGCAGGGAGGCGTCGAGCTGGGCGAGCACGTGGCCGTGAGAGGCGTCGGAGACCACCTGGCCGCGGCGCAGGCCCACGACGGCCTTGCTGGCGAGCACCACGTCGTCGCGCACACCGCGCTTGGCGAGCAGGTCGCCCACGAGTGCCTCGGCCCGACCCTCGCCGTAGACGGGAGCGGTGTCGACGAAGGTCCCGCCGGCCTCGAGGAACGCGGTGAGCTGGTCCTCGGCCTCGAGCTCGTCGACCTGGGACCCGAACGTCATGGTTCCCAGGCCCAGTCGCGAGACCTGCAGACCGGAGTGACCGACGTGACGCTCCTGCATGGCAGCACCCTAGTCGGGCCCCTGGCGCCCGGCGTCTAGGCTCGCAGGGTGGATGTCCTGCGATCTGTCGTGCTCGGCCTCGTCCAGGGGCTGACGGAGTTCCTGCCCATCTCGAGCAGTGCCCACCTGGCGATCATCCCGCGGTTCCTCGGGTGGGAGGATCCCGGGGCCGCCTACACCGCCGTCGTGCAGATCGGCACCGAGCTGGCGGTGGTCCTCTACTTCTGGCGCGACATCTGGACGATCGGCACGGGCTGGTTCAAGGGTCTCGTCTCGGCCGACGCGCGGGCCCTGCCTGAGTGGCGCATGGGCTGGTTCGTCATCATCGGGTCCCTGCCGATCGTGCTCGTCGGTCTCGCCCTCGAGGACCTCATCGACCGCGACTTCCGCAACCTCTGGGTCATCGCGACCATGCTCGTCGCCCTCGGCATCGTGCTCGGCATCGCCGAACGGGTCGGACGACGCACCCGGCCCATCGAGTCCCTGACCCTGACCCACGCCATCGCCCTCGGCCTGGCGCAGGCCGCCGCGGTGGTCCCCGGGGTCTCCCGCTCGGGCGCGACCATCAGCATGGGCCTGGTCCTCGGCTACGAGCGGGCCGCGGCCACGCGCTACGCCTTCCTGCTGGCCATCCCGGCCGTCGTGGGCGCCGGCGTCTACAAGCTGAAGGACGTGCCCGGCGGCGAGAACGCCTACGGGTGGGGCCCGACACTCGTGGGCACGGTCGTCTCGTTCGTGGTGGGGCTGGCCGTCATCCACTGGCTGCTGCAGTACGTGAGCAAGCACTCCTACGCCCCGTTCGTCGTCTACCGGATCGCGCTCGGCACCCTCGTGCTCGCCCTGCTGGCCTTCGGCGTCATCGGTGCCGGCGTCTCGACGTCGGCCTGAGGTGGTCGACGTGAGCCGCCCCACCGCCCTCGTCACCGGAGCCTCGCGCGGCATCGGCCTCGCGGTCGCCGAGGATCTCGCCCGCACCCACGACGTCGTGCTGGTCGGCCGCAGCGGCGAGAGCCTGCAGCGGGTCGCCCACGACCTTCCGGGTGCGTCGGTGCTCGTCCTCGACGTCGCGGACGAGCACGCGGTGGACTACGCCGTCCTGCCGGACCGTCTGGACGTCCTCGTGCACGCGGCCGGCATCTCGGAGCACGGCACGGTCGAGGAGGTCTCGCGCGGCGACTGGCGCCAGGTGTTCGAGACCAACGTCTTCGGCGTGGCGCACCTCACGGCTCGCGCCCTCCCAGCACTCCGTGGCGCGAGCGGCACGGTCGTGCTGGTCAACTCCGGTGCCGGCCTGTTCTCCACCCCCGGGAACAGCGTGTACTCGGCCTCGAAGTTCGCGCTGCGCACGTTCGGCGACTGCCTGCGCGAGGAGGAGCGCGAGAACGGCGTGCGGGTGGTGTCGATCCACCCCGGCATCGTCGACACCGACATGGGCCGCGCTGTCCTCGAACGTCGTGAGGGCGGTCGCCCCGAGCGGATGATCGCTCCCGAGACGATCGCGGCCGCGGTCCGCACCGCCGTCGACGCACCGCCCGAGGCCCAGTTCGAGACCGTCTCGATCCGTCCCACGCTCGACCCGAAGGGTCCCTGAGCGCTACAGCCAGCCCGACTTCTTGAACCGGCGGTAGATGTAGAGGCAGAGGCCGCCGATGAGGGCGAGGCAGAGCGGGTAGCCGTAGGTCCACGTGAGCTCGGGCATGTGCTCGAAGTTCATGCCGTAGATCCCGGCGATCGCGGTGGGGACGGCGAAGATCGTGGCGCCCGCGGTGAGCTTGCGCATGTCCTCGTTCTGCTGGACCGAGAGCTGCGCCAGGTGGGCGTTGAGCGCGTTGTCGAGCAGGTGGTCGATCGCGTCGATCGCCTCGGCCGCCCTCGCGAGGTGGTCGGCGATGTCGCGGAAGTAGGGGCGGGCGTCCTCCGGGACGGCCACGCTCGCGAACCGCTGCACCGGCTCGCGCAGCGGCAGCACCGCGCGACGGAACTCGAGCGTCTCGCGCTTGAGCCGGTAGATGCGCGTCGAGTCGCTCGTCCGCTCGGTGGAGAAGACCGAGCTCTCGACCTCCTCCACGTCCTGCTCGAGCTCGCGGGCGACGTCCTCGTAGTGGTCGACGATGGTGTCGATGACGGCGTGGAAGGCTGCTGTCGGCCCGTGGGACATCGCGTCGCTGACGGCCTCGGCACGCTTGCGGGCCTCGCGCAGCGACTCGCCACCGTGGCGGACGGTCAGCAGGAAGTGCCCGCCGAGGAACAGGTTCACCTCGTGCGTACGGATGTCGTCGTCGCTGTAGGTGACGCTGCGCAGCGACGCGAACAGGTGGTCGGAGTACCGCTCGACCTTTGGGCGCTGGTGCGCCTCGAGGGCATCCTCCACGGCGAGCGGGTGCAGGTCGAGGGCGCTGGCGACCCGGCTCAGCTCGTCGGCACGGGGATTGGCCATGCCGATCCAGATGAACTCGCCCGCACCGAGGGTCGCGAGGGTCTCGCGCAGGGCGTCCGCGTCGTGGGAGGTGTCCTGACGGGCACCGTCGCGGTAGGTGGCGCAGTCGACGATCACGTGCTCATTCTGGCCCCACGAGGCCGATCCGCTTCGCGACGTGCCGCACGGCCCGCCGCGGATCACCTCGGGGAGGGTTCAGCGCTGGTAGCGAGGCGGGTCCTGCGGACGCTGGTGACCGAGCTCCCCGCCGATGCGTCCGCCGAAGGGGCGACCGTGGTCGGCGAACTCGTCGCGCACGTAGGTCAGGCGCCACGGGCCCATCTCGATGCGACACCCCGTCCGCAGCGTCTGCACGGGGAGCTCGCGACCGTTGACGAAGGTCGGAGTCTGGCGTCCGCGGGCACCGATCACGTACTCGTCGGTGTCGGTGCGCGTGATGACGGCCTGCAGGTCGCTGACACCGTCCAGGCACAGGTCGGCGTCCGCGGTCGACCCGACCGTCGTCTCGCCCAGGGCCAGGTGGTGGACCCGCACCTCGCGGCCCGTGGCCGGGACGCGGGTGTCGGACAGGTACAGACGAGGGTGTCCGCCGCCGTACGGGTCGTGGGTGGTCGTGACGCGTCGCCGCGCCCACGGCGCCGTCGGCAGGTCGGGCCACGCGATCGGGGGCGGGAGCGCGAGAGCGTCGCCGGCGCCGGTGACCGCGCGTGCCTTGAGCCGGGCCGCGGCGCGCCAGCGCACGATCTGCACGTGGGAGGTGCCGGTGGCCAGCCTGTGCCAGAAGCGCTCGCGGACGGCGCCGAGACGCAGGATCGGGCCGACCTCGTCGGCGATCTCCAGGACGACGTCGGACTCGGCCAGGCGACGTGCGACCGTCCGGAAGTCACCTCCGGTCCGCCCGGCGGCGAAGGCACCCAGGTCGGCGGTGCGGAACGAGACGCGTCGGCCCACGGCCGTGACCTGGGCCGTCACCGGCGTGCCCGCGGGCGTGGCGACCTCGACGTCGACGAGAGCGCGCAGGCCGCTCACGTCAGCCCCGCGCCGGGTCCGCGCCGGGCATCTCGTCGTCGCTCGTGGTCACCCTGACGGTGCCGTTGAACTTCCAGAGGGCGCGCGGGGCGTCCGGGCCGGTGTCGCGCGGCACCTCGACCTCGAGGTCCTTGAGCTCGTAGCTCACGGCAGCGCCGCGCCCGGTCAGGTACTCCCACATCTCCCGCCCGAGGTCGGTCCAGTCGGTGACGGGCTGGGGGCCGGACGTCTGGCCACTGAGGTCGCGGGGCGAGGACGGTGTGCTGGTCATCGGGGGCTCCTTCGAAGCGGGTCCCTCCAGGGTGACGAGGCTCACACTCGACGGCAACTCGAACGGGGACGTCCCGCTCGAGGACGCGACGGGCGAGCGTCGTGCCCCGACGGATACGCTCGACCCATGCGTGCCTGGACCGGTCCCGAGATCCCCACGATCGATCCAGCGGCCCGGGACGAGATGCCCACGCTGCGTCTGCACGACACCCGGTCGGGCTCGCTCGTGGACTCCGTTCCCGAGGGCACGGCCCGGCTGTACGTCTGCGGCATCACGCCGTACGACGCCACCCACCTCGGGCACGCCGCCACCTACCTGACGTTCGACCTGCTGCAGCGCCAGTGGCTGGCCCGCGGGCTCGACGTCGTCTACACGCAGAACGTCACGGACGTCGACGACCCGCTGCTCGAGCGGGCCGAGGCCACCGGGGAGGACTGGCAGGCGCTGGCCGAGCGGGAGACCGAGCTGTTCCGCACCGACATGACCGCCCTGCGCATGCGGGCCCCGCAGCACTACGTGGGCGCGGTGGAGTCCATCGACCTCGTCACCGACCTGGTCGCCCGCCTCGGCGAGTCCGTCTACCGGGTCGACGACGACCTCTACTTCGACGTGCATGCCGACGCCGCCTTCGGATCGGTCTCGAACCTCGACGAGGAGGCCATGCGGGCCGTCTTCGGCGAGCGCGGGGGAGACCCTGACCGCGCGGGCAAGCGCGACCCCCTCGACTGCCTCGTGTGGCAGGCCCCCCGCCCGGGGGAGCCGTCGTGGGAGTCCCCCCTCGGGCCGGGGCGTCCGGGCTGGCACATCGAGTGCGCCGCCATCGCCCTGCAGCACCTCGGGACGGACTTCGACGTGCAGGGCGGAGGCTCCGACCTCGCCTTCCCGCACCACGAGATGTCGGCCTCGGAGGCTCGCGTGGCCACGGGCGAGGAGTTCGCCCGCGCCTTCGTGCACGCCGGCATGGTCGGCCTCGACGGCGAGAAGATGTCCAAGAGCAAGGGCAACCTCGTGCTCGTCTCGGCACTGCGCGAAGCCGGCACCGACCCCATGGCCGTCCGGCTCGCCCTGCTGGCCCACCACTACCGCAGCGACTGGGAGTGGTTCGACACCGACCTCACGCAGGCCGAGGACCGGCTGCGCCGCTGGCGCACGGCCGTCGAGCGTCCGACCGGGGCTCCGGCCGGCGCGCTCGTCGCCGACCTGGCAGCAGCGCTGTCGGACGACCTCGACGCGCCCCGTGCCCTCGAGGCCGTCGACGCTTGGGCCGAACTCGACGGCACCGACACCGAGGCGTCGCAGGGGGTCCGGGCCGCGGTCGACGCCCTGCTCGGCGTGGCGCTCTGAGCCCTGCGGTCAGTCGCGGGTCGTGAGCGACGTGCCGCGGCCCAGGTCGGCCCGCTCACCGCTGGCGTAGCCGTGGTCGATGCCGGTGCCGCTCAGGCGTCGACGGGGTGCCCGGCGCAACGATCCGTAGCGTTCGTGCATGACCTGCTCGACCTCGTGGCTGCGGTCGGCGAGCACCATCTCGACCGACGGCTCGCCGTCGTCGCGCCCGGCCTGTGCCTGCGCTCGTGCGTCGTCCTCGACGGTCCGCAGCCGCACGTAGACCGCCTGGGAGAACCCCTGCCACCAGGACCGCTTGAATGCGGCGACGTGCTCGCCGCGCGGGATCTCGACCCGCGCGAGCTCGTGGGCGGCCTGGAGCAGCAGGCTGGTGACCAGGATCTCGGTGCACCGGACGTCGGCCTCGAGCCCGAACACGTGCACCGAGATGCAGGGCTCGGCACCCACCAGCACCGACTGGCAGCGCATCGCGTGGGCCACGTGCACGGCGAGGGTGGCCTTGTCGCGCACGTACGGCGCGTCGAGGCGGACGAAGGCGTCGACGATCCCGACGGCGCGATGCCCGTCCTTGGCCAGCAGCGCGGCGTCGATGCCGTACTGGGCCATGAGCCGCTCGGCCTTGTCGCGGCACGCCTGCGCCTCGGCCGGCGTCGCCCCGGGGTCCTCGGCCAGCACCAGCAGCTGACGGATCTTGCGGAGCTTGGCGTCCTCGCTCACCTCGGCACTCCCCTGGAAGAAGCACGATGGGGGAGCACCGGCGTGAGGTGCTCAGGGTTCGCTCGCTGGCGCTCGCTCACGGGCCGCCGTCGACGTTGCGCCGACGCAGGTACCGCTCGAACTCGCGCGCGATCGCGTCGCCGCTGGCCTCGGGCAGCTCGTCGGTGGTGTGCTCGCTCTCCAGCTCCGCGACGTACTCGGCGATCTCGGGATCCTGGCCCATGAGGTCGTCGGCGCCGTGCTGCCACGCCTGCGCCATCTCCTCCAGCGACCCCTGGGGGAGCGCGACACCGACCGCGTCCTCCAGGGCGCCGAGCAGCGCGAGGGTGGCCTTGGGGCAGGGCGGGTCGGCCACGTAGTGCGGCACCGCCGCCCACAACGAGATGGCGGGGAGGCCCTCGGCCGAGGCCACGTCGCCCAGGACCGCGTTGATGCCGACCGGTCCGACGTAGCTGGACGGGCGGAGGGAGAGACGCTCGGCGAGGACCGGGTCGATGGTGGAGCCGCTCACCGGCACCGGCCGCGTGTGCGGGGTGTCGGCCAGCAGGGCACCGAGCGTGACCACCTCGGTGACCCCGGCCAGCCTCGCCAGGCCGAGCACGGTCGAGCAGAAGCCCTTCCAGCGGAAGTTCGGCTCGGGCGCCTTGAAGAGCAGCACGTCACGGTCCGACGACCGGGGGCGGGCGTGGAACAGCGTCGGCGTGGGCCAGTGCAGCACCCGCGCGCCGTCCTCGTCGGGGTGGACGATCGGGCGCGAGACCTGGAAGTCGTAGTAGTCCTCCGGGTCGAGCTCGGCCAGGACCTGCGCGTCCCACTCGTCGACGAGGTGGTCGACGACGGACGACGCGGCGTCACCGGCGTCGTTCCAACCCTCGAACGCCGCCACCATCCAGGGATCGTTCAGAGGGGGGATCGACTGCACGTCACCACCCTACGGGCCCGGCGGGGGTGCCGGGCCCGGGGCGGCATACAGCCCGGCGGGAGTGCCGGGCCGTGGGCGGCGAACAGCACCGGCGGGGGTGCCGGGCCGCCACGTGCCCTACTCGCTGTCGGGGCGGTAGCCGAGGTTCGGCGAGAGCCAGCGCTCGGCCTCCTCGACGGTCCAGCCCTTGCGCTCGGCGTAGTCGGCCACCTGGTCGCGCCCCAGTCGCCCGACCACGAAGTACTGCGACTGCGGGTGCGCGAAGTACCAGCCGCTCACCGAGGCGCCCGGCCACATGGCCATGCTCTCGGTGAGCTCGATGCCGGTGTGCTTCTCGACCTCGAGCAGGTCCCACAGGGTGCTCTTCTCGGTGTGCTCGGGGCAGGCCGGGTAGCCGGGCGCCGGGCGGATGCCGACGTACTTCTCGGCGATGAGGGCGTCGCTGTCGAGCGACTCCTGCGGCTGGTAGCCCCAGATCTCGCGACGCACCCGCTCGTGCAGGCGCTCGGCGAAGGCCTCCGCGAGACGGTCGGCGAGCGCCTCGAGCAGGATGGCGCTGTAGTCGTCGAGCGCCTCCTTGAACTCGGTGATCTTGTCGCCGATCCCGTGGCCGGCCGTCACCGCGAAGGCGCCGACGTGGTCGCGGAGACCGGTCTCCACCGGTGCCACGAAGTCGGCCAGGCTCTTGTGCGAGACGCCGGCGCGGTGCTCGGTCTGCTGGCGCAGGTGGTGCAGGGTCGCGGCGACCTCCTCACGTTGCTCGTCGGCGTACACGACGGTGTCGTCGCCCGACCCGTTCGCCGGGAAGATCCCGACGACTCCGCGGGCGGTGATCCAGCGCTCCTCGATGATCCGGTCGAGCATCTCCTGGGCGTCCGCGTACAGCTTGGAGGCCACCTCGCCCGTGGCCGGGTTGTGCAGGATGTCGGGGAAGCGTCCCTTCATCTCCCACGCGTTGAAGAACGGCTGCCAGTCGATGTACTCGCGCAGCTCCGCGAGCGGGTAGTCGTCGAGCACGTGCGGGACACCCACCTCCCACTGCGGCTCGGCGGGGGAGTACTCCGACCAGTCGACGACCGTGCGGGCGGCGCGGGCGTCGGCGATCGACAGGAGCTTGCGGGTGTCCTGACGGGCGGCGTGGCGCTCGCGCAGGCCGTCGTAGTCGTCCTTGAGCGCCTCGAGGAACGGCGGGCGCTGCTCGTCGGAGAGCAGCGACGCGACGACCGGCACCGAGCGGGACGCATCCTTCACCCACACGACCGGGCCGTGGTACCGCTCGTCGACCTTGACGGCGGTGTGCGCACGCGAGGTCGTGGCACCCCCGATCAGCAACGGCACGTCGAAGCCCTGCCGCTCCATCTCGCCGGCCACGGTGACCATCTCGTCGAGGGACGGCGTGATGAGGCCGGACAGGCCGATCGCGTCGGCGTCGTGCTCGCGCGCGGCGTCGAGGATCTTCTGGACGGGCACCATGACCCCGAGGTCGATCACGTCGTAGTTGTTGCACTGCAGGACCACGCCGACGATGTTCTTGCCGATGTCGTGGACGTCGCCCTTGACCGTGGCCATGATGACGGTGCCGTTGCTGCGACCCTGGTCCGCGGCGTCCTTGGTCGCCTCGATGTAGGGGATCAGGTAGGCGACGGCCTTCTTCATGACCCGGGCCGACTTGACCACCTGGGGCAGGAACATCTTGCCGGCCCCGAACAGGTCGCCGACGACGTTCATGCCGGACATCAGCGGCCCCTCGATGACCTCGATGGGCTTGCCGCCGCGCTCCTCGATGAGGGCGCGCAGCTCCTCGGTGTCGGCCTCGACGTGCGCGTCGATGCCCTTGACGAGGGCGTGGGTGATCCGCTCGCCGATGGGCAGGGAGCGCCACTCCTCGCTGGCGGCCTCGGCCTTCTCACCGGTGCCGGCGAAGTCCTGCGCGATCTCGAGCAGGCGCTCGGTGGCGTCGTCGCGTCGGTTGAGGATCACGTCCTCGATCCGCTCGCGGAGCTTCTCGTCCACCTGGTCGTAGACCACCAGGGCACCGGCGTTGACGATGCCCATGTCCATGCCCGCCTGGATGGCGTGGAACAGGAACACGGCGTGGATGGCCTCGCGCACCGCGTTGTTGCCGCGGAACGAGAACGACACGTTGGACACGCCACCGGAGACCAGGGCCCCGGGCAGGTTCTGCTTGATCCAGCGGGTGCCCTCGATGAAGTCGATCCCGTACTCGGCGTGCTCCTCGATGCCCGTGGCGACCGCGAAGACGTTCGGGTCGAAGATGATGTCCTCGGCCGGGAAGCCGACCTCGTCGACGAGGATCCGGTACGCCCGCTCGCAGATCTGCTTGCGGCGCTCGAGGTTGTCGGCCTGACCGTCCTCGTCGAAGGCCATCACGACCACGGCCGCGCCGTACTTGCGGCACAGCCGCGCGTGCTCGCGGAACGGTTCCTCGCCCTCCTTGAGCGAGATCGAGTTCACGATCGACTTGCCCTGCAGGACCCGCAGCCCGGCCTCGATGACCTCCCACTTGGAGGAGTCGACCATGACCGGGACGCGACAGATGTCGGGTTCGGCGGCCACCAGCTTGAGGAAGCGGTCCATGGCCGCGACCCCGTCGATCATGCCCTCGTCCATGTTGACGTCGATCACCTGTGCGCCGTTCTCCACCTGCTGGAGGGCGACCGCCAGCGCCGTGTCGTAGTCACCGTCGCGGATCAGGTTGCGGAAGCGTGCCGACCCCGTGATGTTGGTGCGCTCACCGACGTTGACGAACAGCGACTCCGGGGTCACGACGAGCGGCTCGAGCCCGGAGAGCCGCAGCGCGGGATCGACCGTCGTGGGCACCCGCGGGGGCAGGCCCTCGACCGTCGCCGCGATGTGCGCGATGTGGTCGGGCGTCGTGCCGCAGCACCCACCCACGAGGTTGTAGAGACCGGCCTCGGCGAACTCGCGCAGGACGGCGGCCGTCTGGTCCGGCGTCTCGTCGTACTCGCCGAAGGCGTTGGGCAGCCCGGCGTTCGGGTAGCAGGAGACGAAGCAGTCGGCCAGGCGCGAGAGCTCGGCCACGTAGGGGCGCATCTCCTCGGCGCCGAGGGCACAGTTGAGGCCGACCAGGAGCGGCTTCGCGTGCCGGACGGAGTACCAGAAGGCCTCCGTGGTCTGCCCGGACAGCGTGCGTCCCGAGGCATCGGTGATGGTGCCGGAGATGACGATGGGCCACCGGCGGTCGTACTCCTCGAACACGGTCTCGACCGCGAAGATCGCGGCACGTGCGTTCAACGTGTCGAAGATGGTCTCGATGAAGACGAGGTCGCTGCCGCCGTCGAGCAGGGCGCGGGTCGCCTCGGCGTAGGCGTCGACCAGCTCGGCGTAGGAGACGTTGCGGGCGCCGGGGTCGTTGACGTCGGGCGAGATGGACGCGGTCCGCGTGGTCGGCCCGAGGGCGCCGGCGACGTAGCGGGGCCGACCCGTGGCCTCGGCGACGGCGTCGGCCTCGCGACGCGCGAGCGCGGCGGCCTCGTAGTTGAGCTCGTAGGCGAGCTCGACCATGTCGTAGTCACGCAACGAGATCGCGTTGGCGTTGAACGTGTTGGTCTCGATGATGTCCGCGCCGGCCTCGAGGTACTCGCGGTGGATGCCGGCGACGATGTCGGGCTGGGTGAGCGTCAGGAGGTCGTTGTTGCCGACCACGTCGCTCGGCCAGTCCTTGAAGCGCTCACCGCGGTACCCGGCCTCGTCGGGACGGTCGCGCTGGATCGCGGTGCCCATGGCGCCGTCGAGCACCAGGATGCGCTCGCTCAGTCGAGCGGTCAGGTCCGCGGTGGCGTCGGGGCGCCACGCCTGGGGTCGGGTCACACGCTGCTCCACGGTCGGCTCTGTCCTCCACGATCGACACTGCGAGACTCCGTCGTCCGCAGGGAGCGGAGTCGGGTCCTTCGGGTGATGGTGGGAATCCCCAGCCGGCGGCGGGCTCGCGTGGACCTTCGCGGAGATTCGCACCCATCCTCCCACGAGAACGCAAGGGTCCGTGGGAGGTCACGGTCAGAGCGGGTGGGCGATCTCGTCGGCGGGCATCCGGGCCCACACGATCGCGACCGCGGCCACGACGAGCGGCACGGCGGCGGCGACCAGGAACACCTCGCGCAGACCCACCGCCTCCGCCGTGGGACCGGCGATCGCGACCGATGCGGGCACCAGCAGCAGCGAGACGAAGAAGTCGAGGCTGGAGGCCCGGCCGAGCAGCTCGGGCGGCACGCGACGCTGCAGCAACGTGCCCCAGATCACCATCGGCGCGGAGATGAGCACCCCGACGACGAACAGGGCGACGGCGATGAGCGGCACCGACGACGTGAAGCCGACGACCACGAGCGGCAGGCACCCGACGCCCCACATGAGGTTCATGACCGTGAGGTAGCGACGTGGCATGCGCAGCATGCTCATGCCGAGCGACGCGAGCGCGCTGCCGGCGCCGTAGGCCGCGAGGATCCACGCGTGCCCCGTGGCGTCGCCTCCGCCCTCCTTGACCACGAACGGGATGAGGACGTCCATCGGTCCGATGACCAGCAGGAGCATGAGGCACGCGAACAGCAGCGTGGCCAGGAACCACGGCGTGGTGACCATGTAGCGCAGCCCGATCCGCAGGTCGGCGAGAGCACCCCGCACGGGATGGCCACCGAGGCTGGCCGGGTCGCGGCGCAGCGGGACCGGGCGGAGCAGCAGCAGGGTGAGCAGGCAGCCGAGCTGGCAGACGGCCACGAGCAGCAGGGCCCACGCCGGCGAGGCGAACGCGACCACGACGCTGCCGAGCGCGGGGCCGCCCGCGTGCTGGAGCGTGGGCCGCAGGAACCCCTCCACGCCGTTGGCGGCGAGCAGGTCGTCGGACTCGACGATCGAGGGGAGCAGGGCGCTGTAGGCCGGGAAGTAGAAGCCGACAGCCATGCCCAGCACGGTGCCCCCGACCGTGAGGTGCCAGATCTCGAGCCCGCCCCCGAGCGCCAGGGCCGCGACGCCCAGGAGCACGACCATGCGGGTCGTGGCGGTGGCCATGAGGATGCGACGCTGCGGCACGCGGTCGGCGACGACGCCGCCGACCAGCACGGTGGCCACCATGCCGAGGGAGTAGCCCGTGATGGCGAGCGACAGGGCACCGGGGCCGCCCCCGAGCGCGATGACCTGCCACACGACCGCGATGACCCAGACGCCCTCGCCGAGCAGCTCGAAGGCCGCCGCACCGATCAGCGGTCGGTACTGCGGATGGCGGAACGGGCGCAGCGGTCCGCGGGCCCAGGTGCGCACGGCGTCGGCCCCGTGGGTGGGCGGGCGGGGCGTGAGCTCGGTCATGACGGGTCCAACCTAGGCGTGGAGTCCGACGGAGCGTCTTCTAGGCTCGTGCGGTGACCTTCCCCGCCGCCGTCCTGTGGGACCTCGACGGCACCATCGTCGACACCGAGCCGCTCTGGATGGCCGCCGAGACCGCCCTGGCGGCCCGGCACGGGGCCACCTGGACCGAGGAGGACGGCCTCGCCCTCGTCGGGAGCGACCTGCTCGAGGCCGCGCACCGGATCGAGGCCCACATCGGCTCCGGGCTCCACCCCGAGCAGATCGTCGACCACCTCGTGAACGAGCTCGGCGAGGCGATGCGGCGCGACCAGCCCTGGCGTCCGGGCGCTCCCGAGCTGGTGCGGGCCCTCGCCGAGGCCGGTGTTCCCCAGGCCCTCGTGACGATGTCGTACCGCTCGATCGCCGCGCCGGTCGTCGAGGCGCTGCCCTTCGACGCCGTCGTCACCGGCGACGAGGTCAGCCGCGGCAAGCCGCACCCCGAGCCCTACCTGGCGGCCGCCCGGATGCTGGGGGTGGACCCGGCCGACTGCCTGGCCGTCGAGGACTCCGCGACCGGAGCCGCCTCGGCGGACGCCGCCGGCTGCGTCGTCCTCGTCGTGCCGCACATGGTCACGGTGCCGGACGGTCCGCGCCGCCTGGTGCGGCCCAGCCTGGCCGGCCTCGACGTCTCGATGCTGAGGGAGCTCTGGGCCACCGCGTGACGCCTGGACCGCCCGCTAGGTTGGCGTCGTGAGCGTCCCGTCCAGCCCGCGTCCTGCAGGCACCGTCCGGTTCGGCCGGCTGGCGGGTGCTGACCTGCTCGCCCGGCCCTCGCTGCTGCTCATGGGCGTGGTGCTCGTCGTGCTGTTCGCGCCCCGCTTCGCCGTCGAGGCCAGCACGAACGCCTACGTGGTCGCCGCGTCGTTCGTCCTGGCGCTCTACGTCTCGGTCCTCGTGCACGAGCTCGCGCACCTCGCCGTCGCCCGGTCGTTCGGCATGCGGGTCCCGACGGTCACGCTGCACCTCCTCGGCGGCGAGACCGCCATCGAGGGCGAGAGCCGCACGCCGTGGCAGGAGCTGGTCACGTCGGTCGTCGGTCCCCTCGCCTCGCTCGCGATCGGTCTGCTCGCCCACGGGATCGCGGACGGCTCCACCGGCGTCGCCCGTGACCTGTGGTGGTCGATCGGCTGGGTCAACCTGCTGGTCGCCGCCTTCAACATGCTCCCGGGTCTCCCGCTCGACGGTGGCCGGGTCCTGCGCGCGATCATCTGGCAGCTCACCGGGTCCGAACGTCGGGGTGTCGTGGTGACCGCGTGGATCGGACGTCTGGCGGCCCTCGCCCTGGGCGTCCTCGTGGTCGTGCGGGCCGTCCAGGGCGCCGCCTGGGGCGCCCGCTGGTGGATCGACGTGCTGCTCGTCGGCTTCGTCGCCTTCTTCCTCTGGACGGGAGCCACGGCCGCGCTGCGCGGTGCCGACCGCGGGGCACGCATGAACGCGCTGCGCGCCGACGAGCTCGGCCGCGCCTTGGGCGACGACGTGTCGCCGGAGTGGCCGCGCCTCAGCGTGCGGGCCCGGGGCACCACGCTGCTGCGGGCGATGACCGCCCACCCCGCCGACGTGTACCTGCTCGTCGACGACGACGACCGCCCGGTGGGGATCCTGCTGGCGGCGGACGTCGACACGGCCTACCGAAGGGAATCATGACCACCTGGATGCGCAGTGGACCGTTCGTCGAGGGGGAGTGGGTACGACTCTCCGACGCGAAGGGGCGCAAGCACAACATCCGGCTCGAGGTCGGGCGTGAGTTCTCGACCAAGAAGGGCCAGCTCCGCCACGACGACATCATCGGCGAGCCCGAGGGCATCGTCGTCACGTCCACGCTCGACGGGCAGTACCAGGTGTTCCGTCCACTGCTGTCGGAGTACGTGGTCTCGATGCCCCGCGGCGCCGCGATCATCTACCCCAAGGACGCCGCCCACATCGTCACGATGGCCGACATCTTCCCGGGCGCGCGGGTCGTGGAGGCCGGAGCCGGCTCCGGCAGCCTGACCGCCTACCTCCTGAGGGCGATCGGACCCGACGGGCACCTGGGCTCGTACGAGATCCGTGAGGAGTTCGCCGAGACGGCCCGCCAGAACGTCGAGCAGATCGTCGGGCCGGACCTTCCGCAGTGGACGCTCACCGTCGGTGACGTGCGCGAGGTCATGGCCGAGCCGGAGATCGACCGGCTCGTGCTCGACATGGTGGACCCGTGGTCGTGCGTCCCGCTCGCGGCCGAGCGCCTGGTCCCCGGTGGTCTCGTGTGCGCCTACGTGGCCACCACCACGCAGCTGTCGCGCTTCGTGGAGACCCTGCGTGCCGACGGTGGCTTCACCGAGCCGACGGCGTGGGAGACGATGCAGCGCGGCTGGCACCTCGAGGGACTCGCCGTGCGCCCCGACCACCGCATGGTCGGGCACACCGCCTTCCTGGTCACCGCGCGGCGCATGGCACCCGGACACCCGGCGCTGGAGAAGACCCGTCGCCCCGCCCCGGGGGCCTACGGACCCGACTACGACGGGCCCCGACCGGCGGGCATGTCCGACTGATCACCTCGGGCACCGCAGGCACGGCGAAACCGGATCGTCATCCGGCGCGCGCTCGGTCGACCCTTGGTGCAACCTGATCTCGGCTAGGGTCGAACTCGACGAGCAGGAGGTGGCGATCGTGAACGAGAACCCCGGTGGATCGGAACACGAGCTGGCGTACCTGCGCGCGGAGGTCGAGCACCTCCGGCGCCGGTTGGGCTCGGAGGGTTCCCTCGACTCCAGGCTGTCCGACCTCGAGGCCCGACTGTCCTCGACCAACGCGCAGAACGAGCGGCTCACGTCCACGCTGCGCGAGGCACGTGACCAGATCGTCACGCTCAAGGAGGAGGTCGACCGGCTCGCCCAGCCGCCGACCGGCTTCGGCACGTTCCTGCAGCTCAACGCCGACGAGACGGTCGACGTGTTCACCGGTGGCCGCAAGCTGCGCGTCACCGTGAGCCCGGCCGTGGACAGGGACGAGCTCCGCAAGGGCCAGGAGGTCATCCTCAACGAGGCCATGAACGTGGTCGCGGCGCTGGACTTCGAGACGACCGGCGAGGTCGTCATGCTCAAGGAGATCCTGGCCGACGGCGAGCGCGCCCTGGTCCTCGGCAACGCCGACGAGGAGAAGATCGTCCGGCTCGCCGACTCGCTGCTGGGGATGAAGCTGCGTGCGGGCGACTCGTTGCTGCTCGACGGCCGCGCCGGGTACGTGTACGAGCGGATCCCGAAGAGCGAGGTCGAGGAGCTCGTCCTCGAGGAGGTCCCCGACATCGACTACGAGTCGATCGGTGGCCTGCGCAGCCAGATCGAGTCGATCCGCGACGCCGTCGAGCTCCCGTACCTGCACCCCGAGGTCTTCATCGAGCACGAGCTCAAGCCGCCGAAGGGCGTGCTGCTGTACGGGCCGCCCGGCTGCGGCAAGACCATGATCGCCAAGGCGGTCGCGGCGAGCCTGGCCAAGAAGGTCTCCGAGCGCACCGGCGAGGAAGGACGTTCCTTCTTCCTCAACATCAAGGGCCCCGAGCTGCTCAACAAGTACGTCGGCGAGACCGAGCGGCACATCCGGCTCGTCTTCCAGCGTGCCCGCGAGAAGGCCAGCGAGGGCACGCCGGTCATCGTCTTCTTCGACGAGATGGACTCGTTGTTCCGCACCCGCGGCTCGGGCGTGTCCTCCGACGTCGAGAACACGATCGTCCCGCAGCTGCTCAGCGAGATCGACGGTGTCGAGGGCCTCGAGAACGTGCTCGTGATCGGCGCCTCCAACCGCGAGGACATGATCGACCCGGCCATCCTGCGCCCGGGACGCCTCGACGTGAAGATCAAGATCGAGCGACCCGACGCCGAGTCCGCCCGCGACATCTTCAGCAAGTACCTGACGCCCACGCTGCCGCTGCACCCCGACGACCTGGCCGAGTGGGGCGGTGACCGCACGGCCACGACGCAGGGCATGATCCAGCGCACCGTCGAGGCCATGTACACCGAGTCCGAGGACAACCAGTTCCTCGAGGTCACGTACGCCAACGGCGACAAGGAGGTCCTGTACTTCAAGGACTTCAACTCCGGGGCGATGATCCAGAACATCGTGGACCGCGCCAAGAAGATGGCGATCAAGGACCTGCTCGAGACCGGCCAGAAGGGCCTGCGCGTCCAGCACATGCTGCAGGCGTGCCTCGACGAGTTCAAGGAGAACGAGGACCTCCCGAACACGACGAACCCCGATGACTGGGCACGCATCTCGGGCAAGAAGGGCGAGCGCATCGTCTTCATCCGCACCCTCATCACGGGCAAGGGTGGCAACGAGCCGGGTCGCTCGATCGACACGGTCGCGAACACGGGGCAGTACCTCTGAGCGCACGACCCGGGGAGCGCAGCGCGGCCGGTCCCTCGGACCGGCCGCTGCTGCGTCGTGCCCGGTACGTCGACCCCGACGTCGTCGCGATGACCACCGAGGTCCAGGCCGAGTACGGCCGGCTGTACGGCGGCAGCGGCGACATCTCACCGATCGAGGACCAGCACTTCGTGCCCCCGCACGGGCTCTTCCTGGTGCTGGAGGTCGACGGCGCAGCAGCCGCGATGGGCGGCTGGCGACGCGGCGGACCGCAGGGGGAGTCCGACGCGGAGATCAAGCGGATGTTCGTGCGCGAGGCGTTCCGTCGGCGGGGTCTGGCACGCGTCGTGCTGACCGAGCTGGAGCGCACCGCGGCCGAGGCGGGGCTGCGTCGGCTCGTGCTGGAGACCGGCACGCAGCAGCCCGAGGCGATCGCCCTGTACCGGTCGGCCGGGTACGTCGACGAGCCGGCGTTCGGCTTCTACGCGGCCTACGACGACAGCGTCCACCTGGCGAAGGTGCTCAGCTCCTGACCATGCGTCGGGTCGTCCAGTGCAGACGCCCGATGTCGTGGGGTCCGGTGCCGCGGTGCTGCTCGATCGCGGCGGCGTAGTGGCCGACCAGCTCGGAGCACACCGCCTGCCAGCTCCGGCCCTCCACGGAGCGACGGGCCGCCCTGCCGAACGCCGCTCGCTTGGCGTCGTCGCCGGTCAGGTCCCGCACCCGCGCCGCGAGTCCGCCGAGGTCGCCCGGCTCGTAGAGCCAGCCGGTGCGGCTGTGGTCGACGAGGTCGACCGGACCTCCGACGCCGGAGGCGACGACCGGGACGCCGGAGGCGAGGCCCTCCTGGACCACCTGGCAGAAGGTCTCGGTCTCGCTCGTGCTGACCAGCACGTCCAGCCCGGCCACCGCGGTCGCCAGCGCCGTGCCGTGGAGCATGCCGGTGAAGTGGGCGCCGGGCAGCAACCGCTCGAGGCGGGCACGCTCCGGCCCGTCGCCCACCACGACGATCCGGGTCCCGGGCAGGTCCTGCAGGGCCGCCAGGTCCTGGACCTGCTTCTCGGGTGCGAGTCGGCCCACGTACCCCACGAGACGCTCGCCCTCGGGTGCGAGCCGGCGTCGCCACGACTCGTCACGCCGCGCAGGGGAGAAGCGGTCGGTGTCGACCCCACGCCGCCACAGGCGCAGCCGTTCCACCCCGCGCTCCTCGAGGGTCCGGATGGTGGCCGTCGACGGCGCGAGCGTGAGGTCGGCCCGGCCGTGCAGGTCGCGGACCCGCTTCCACAGCAGGTTCTCCACGCCTCGCACCCCGTACCGACCCGCGTAGGTCGGGACGTCGGTCTGGTACACGGCGACCACGGGCAGGTCCAGCGCCGCGGCGGCCAGGGCCGCTCGCCAGCCCAGGGCGAACGGCGACGCGAGGTGCACCACGTCGGGACCGAAGTCCCGCAGGAACGCGGTGAGCGGGGAGACCCGTCCGGTGGCGACCCGCACGTCGGCGTACCCCGGGAACGACCAGGCCGGCACGGTCACCACGCGGGCCCCGGCCACGGTGGCGGGCACGTCCGGTCCGGCGTCGGGTGCGACGACCAGCACGTCGTCCCCGCGGGCCGCGAGGTGGTCCAGGACGCGGAGCACCGAGTGCACGACGCCGTTGGTCTGGGGGAGGAAGGACTCTGCGACGATCACGATCCTCATGCCGCGAGCCTCGCGGGCGCCGACGACGCCACGGTCACCGCGAGGTGGCCGACGGTTGAAGGGTGGGCGACGAGCGTGCGCACGGTCCGGTCGTCGTACCCACCGGGCGCCGGACGTCGGGGGAGTGGGGCGGGGACGCCTACGCTGGGGCCATGACGGTGAGACGCGTGCAAGGCAGCGAGGTCGAGTACGGCATCGCCGTCCAGGGACAGCCGAACGCCAACCCGATGGTGGCGTCCACGCACGTCGTGAACAGCTACGCCGCCGCCCACGGGCTCACCCGGCGCGCCCGCTGGGACTTCGAGGAGGAGAGCCCGCTGCGCGACGCGCGCGGGTTCGACCTGAGCCGGGAGGTCGCCGACCCGACCCAGCTCACCGACGAGGACCTGGGTCTGGCCAACATCATCCTGACCAACGGCGCCCGCCTGTACGTCGACCACGCGCACCCCGAGTACTCCTCGCCGGAGGTCACGTCGCCCCGCGACGTCGTCGTCTGGGAGAAGGCCGGCGAGCTCGTGATGCGGCGCGGCGCCGAGCTCGCCGCCCAGGTGCCCGGCGCGGGCTCGATCGTGCTCTACAAGAACAACATCGACAACAAGGGCGCGTCCTACGGCTCGCACGAGAACTACCTCGTGGACCGGGCGGTCCCGTTCGACGCGATCGTCGCGCAGCTGACGCCGTTCTTCGTCTCGCGCCCCGTCGTCTGCGGCGCCGGCCGGGTCGGGCAGCGCCAGGACGGCAGCGTGCACGCCTACCAGCTCTCGCAGCGCGCCGACTACATGGAGGTCGGCGTGGGTCTGGAGACCACGCTCAAGCGACCGATCGTCAACACGCGCGACGAGCCGCACGCCGACCCGAAGAAGTACCGACGTCTGCACGTGATCATCGGTGACGCGAACCTGGCCGAGACGTCGATCTACCTCAAGCACGGCACCACCTCGATCGTCCTCGCCATGCTCGAGGCGGGGTTCCTGACCCCGCCTCCCGCCCTGGCGCAGCCGGTCAAGGCCCTGCACGACATCTCCCACGACACGACCCTCACCACGCTCGTCGAGCTGCAGGACGGCACCACCGCGACCGCCCTGGACCTGCAGTGGCACTACCTGGAGCAGGCACGGGCCTTCGTGGCCCGCGAGGGGTCCGACGAGCAGACCGACGACGTGCTGCAGCGCTGGGAGAGCGTGCTCACCCGGCTCGCCCGCGACCCGATGGAGTGCGTCCGCGAGCTCGACTGGGTGGCCAAGCTGTCGCTGCTGGAGTCCTACCGGGACCGCGACGGCCTCGACTGGGACCACGCCAAGCTCCACCTCGTCGACCTGCAGTACCACGACGTCCGTGCCGAGCGCGGCATCTACCACCGGCTCGTGCACTCCGGACGGATCGACCGGATCGTCAGCGACGCCGAGGTGGTGCGCGCCGTCGAGGAGCCGCCGCACGACACCCGCGCCTTCTTCCGCGGCCGCTGCCTGAGCACCTTCGCCTCCGAGGTCGCCGCAGCCTCCTGGGACTCGGTGATCCTGGACCTGCCGGCCTACGAGTCCCTCCAGCGGATCCCGACCATGGAGCCCCTCCGCGGCACCGCCGACCACGTGGGTGCGCTCTTCGAGTCCAGCGCCGACGCCACGGCGCTGTTCCGGGCGATCACCGGCCGCTGAGTCCCGCGCCCGCAGGCGACGCATCGGTCCGGCCGCGAAAAGCACCCGCCAGCGACAGGCCCGAACTCGAGCGGCGTGTGGGTCGCAGGGGGATAGGCTGACGGCATGGCCGAGCAGCAGCACAGGAACACGCGGAAGTCCTCCGACGACGAGGAGCAGGTCGAGACGTCGCACGTCGACGCAGCCCAGGACACGGAGCGCAAGGAGAAGCTCGACGACGACGTCGACTCGATCCTCGGCGACATCGACGACGTCCTGGAGGAGAACGCCGAGGAGTTCGTGCGGAGCTTCGTCCAGAAGGGCGGCCAGTGAGCGGCCCCGTGATGCTTCCCGACGGCTACCGGTCCGTGGGAGGCACCTCGTTCGCCGACCTCCTGGCCTCGCAGTCGCCCGAGATGCTCCCCGGTGCGGCCGGCGCCGCCTCCGGTGAGCTCGCCGGCGTCGCGCACGGCACCACGATCGTGGCCGCCACGTTCGCGGGCGGTGTGGTCATGGCCGGCGACCGCCGCGCGACGATGGGCAACGTCATCGCGCAGCGCGACATCCAGAAGGTCTTCCCCACCGACGAGTTCTCGTGCGTCGGCATCGCGGGCACGGCGGGCATCGCCATCGAGATGACCCGCCTGTTCCAGGTCGAGCTCGAGCACTACGAGAAGATCGAGGGCGCCACGCTCTCCACCGACGGCAAGGCCAACCGGCTCGCCGCCCTCATCCGCGGCAACCTCGGCATGGCGATGCAGGGTCTGGCGGTCGTGCCGCTCTTCGCCGCCTTCGACCTGGTGCAGCAGTGCGGCCGCATCTTCGCCTTCGACGTGACGGGCAACAAGAACGAGGAGCGCACCTTCCACTCGGTCGGCTCGGGCTCGACGTTCGCCCGCGGCTCGCTCAAGAAGCTGTACTCGCCCGACATGGACGAGCGCTCCGCGGTCACCGCCGTCATCCAGGCGCTCTACGACGCCGCGGACGACGACACCGCCACGGGCGGGCCCGACCTGACCCGGCGGATCTTCCCGCTGGTCAGCGTGATCACCGCCGACGGCTACCGCGCCTGGGACGAGACCGAGACCGCCGCCGTGGCCGACGCGGTCATCGGGGGCCGCATGACGCGCCCCGACGGGCCCTCGGCCCCCCTCACCTGAACGCCCATCCGGAGGAGCAGCATGACCGCACCGTTCTACGTCTCGCCCGAGCAGCTGATGAAGGATCGGGCCGACTTCGCGCGCAAGGGCATCGCCCGGGGCCGCAGCGTGGTCGTCCTGCAGTACGCCGACGGCATCCTGCTCGTGGCCGAGAACCCGTCGCGCGCGCTGCACAAGATCAGCGAGATCTACGACCGGATCGGATTCGCCGCGGTCGGGCGGTACAACGAGTTCGAGAACCTGCGCATCGCGGGGGTCCGTCTCGCCGACATGCGCGGCTACGCCTACGACCGCCGCGACGTCACCGGCCGTGGCCTGGCCAACGCCTACGCCCAGACCCTCGGCACCATCTTCTCCTCCGGCGGCGAGAAGCCCTACGAGGTGGAGATCTTCGTCGCCGAGGTGGGCGACTCGGTCGAGACCGACACCATCTACCGGCTCATGTACGACGGCTCCGTGGCCGACGTCCAGGGCCACGCCGTGATGGGCGGCCAGAGCGACCAGGTCGACGAGCACCTCACCCAGCACTTCACGGCCGGGCTCGACCTCGCCGGGGCCGTGCGCCTCGCCACCCAGGCCCTGGCCTCCGACGCCGACCCCGCCCGCTCGATCGCCGCCGGCGACCTCGAGGCCGCGGTCCTCGACCGCACCCGTGCGCAGCCGCGCAAGTTCAAGCGACTCGACGAGGCGACGATCGCCACGGCCCTCGCCGGCTGACGCCTCCGCTCCGCCGGAGGGAGGAGGCGGCATCGGCCGCGCGACCGATGCGCCGACCCGACCGCGACGCCTAGCGTCGTGAGGGTCACGTCATCGATCCCTCGGGGGGAACCCATGCGACGTCTCCTGTCGTGCGTCACCGCGGCCACGCTGGCCGCCGGCCTGCTGGCCACCACCACCACACCCGCCCAGGCCCGCAGCGGCTCGGAGCAGGAGCGGCTCGACCGCATCGCCACGCCCTCGCTGGACTGGGGGGCCTGCAGCGCGGGCGCGCCGGCGGGCTTCGAGTGCGCCACCGTGGAGCTGCCCACCGACTACGACCGGCCCCGCGGCCCCACCACCACCGTCGCGCTCACCCGGCTCCCGGCGAGCGACCCGGAGTCGCGGAAGGGCAGCCTGTTCTTCAACTTCGGGGGCCCCGGTGGCGAGGGTGTCTCGACCCTGCACCAGATCTCCGACCTCGTCGTCACGCCCGAGGTGCGCGAGCGCTACGACCTCGTCGGGTTCGACCCGCGCGGTGTCGGTCTGTCCGACCCCGCGCTCTGCTATGACGACGCCGCGGACGAGGCGGCCGCGTTCGAGGGGCTCCCGGCGTTCCCGGTCACCCGGGCCGAGGAGCGCGCCTTCGTCCGCCAGTCGGCACGGATCGCTCGCGCCTGCCGCGACGAGGCCGGCGACGTCATCCGCCACGCGTCCACCGCGAACGTGGCGCGCGACCTCGAGCTCCTGCGTCGTGCCGCGGGCGATGACACGCTCGCCTACCAGGGCTACTCCTACGGCACCTACCTCGGCGCGACCTATGCCCGGCTGTTCCCGGACCGGGTCGGCTCGATGGTGCTCGACGGCACCGTCGACGTGGACGCCTACTCCGGCGCGAACCGCGACCCGCGCTCGGTCGGCGCACGTCTCGCCCAGGGTCCGGCCGCGGAGGAGGCGTTCGACGCGTTCCTCGAGCAGTGCCGCCTGGCAGGTGAGCGCTGCTCCCTGAACGCGTTGGGTGATCCCTCGGACGTCGTCGGCGAGCTCCTGGAGCGGCTGAGGACGCAGCCCGTGACGCTCGACGTCCAGGGGACCGCTGTCGAGTACACCTACTCGCTGGCCATCTCGTCGATCTTCCTCCAGCTCTACTCGCCGAGCTCGTTCGCCGGGCTCTCGGACTTCCTCATGCTCCTCGCCCAGGGCGGCGGCGAGCCGTCGACGACGCTGCAGCGGCAGCTGGCCCCGGCCCAGGAGCGCTACACCTCGCTCGGCAGCTCGTTGGCCCAGCTCTGCGTCGACTCCCGCTCGATCCTCCCGCCCGCCGCGTACCCCGCGCTCGCCGACCGCGAGGACCGGCTCGCGCCGCGGTTCGGACGCTTCCGCAGCTGGGTCGGCGTCCAGTGCCCGCAGATCGGTCTGCGGGACGGCGACGCCTTCACCGGGCCGTGGACGCAGACGACCGACGCGAGCGTCCTGGTGATCGGCACACGCCTCGACCCGGCGACGCCGTACGCGAACACCCGACCCTTCGCCGAGAACTTCGCGGACGCTCGCGTGCTGACGGTCGAGGGATACGGCCACACGACGCTCGGGGTCAGCGCGTGCGCCGACTCCGTCGTCGCGCGCTACCTGGTGGACGGGGACGCGCCGACCGACGGAGCGACCTGCGCGCAGGACCGTGCCCCGTTCGCGGCGCAGCCCGCCACCCGGCGCGCCCCGGCGCCCGCACTGCCGGCACCGCTGCCCGGGCTCTGAGCCGCCGCCCGACGTCCGCCCCCGCCGGTGCTCACCAGCGGGGGTGAACGGCCTCGCGCAGGTGGGTGTCGTAGATGCGCCGGACGCCCTCGAGCAGCTCGGGCCGGACGTCGACCGCGGCGGCGCGCGCGTTGGCGCGGGCCTGCTCGGGGGAGCGGGCACCTGGGATGACCGTGCTCACGCCCTCCTGGGCGACCACCCAGGCGACGGCGGCCTGGGCGGAGGTGACGCCCTGGGGCACCAGGTCGGTGAACTCGCGCGCTGCCTGCACACCGACCTCGTAGTCGACGCCCGAGAAGGTCTCGCCGACGTCGAACGCCTCGCCCTTGCGGTTGTACGAGCGGTGGTCGTCCTCGGCGAACGTGGTCTCGACCGTGTAGCGGCCGCTCAGCAGGCCGCTGGCCAGCGGCACCCGCGCGATGATCCCGACGCCGGCCGCCTGCGCGGCGGGGAGGACCTCGTCGAGCGGCTTGAGCCGGAAGGCGTTGAGGATGATCTGCACCGTCGCGACGCCCGGTCGCGCGATCGCCGCGAGTGCCTGGTCGCACGTCTCGACGCTCACGCCGTAGGCGGACATGACGCCCTCGGAGACGAGCGTGTCGAGGGCGTCGTACACCTCGTCGTCGGTCACGACCGCGCTCGGGGGGCAGTGCAGCTGGACGAGGTCCAGCGTGTCGACGCCGAGGTTGCTGCGCGACCGGTCGGTCCAGGCACGGAAGTTGTCCATGACGTAGTTCTCGGGCACCTGGTCGAGGCGGCGGCCCATCTTGGTGGCCACCGTGAGGTCGAGGGCCGGACGCGCACGCCGGAAGTCCGCGATGGCCTGCTCGCTGCGGCCGTCGCCGTACACGTCGGCCGTGTCGAGGAACGTCACGCCGGAGTCCACGGCGGCGTCCAGCACGGCCCGGGCGTCGTCGCGGCTCACGTCGCCCCAGTCCGCTCCGAGCTGCCACGTGCCGAGGCCGACGACCGAGGCCTCGCGGCCGGTCCTTCCGAGGGTCCTGTGCTCCATGGTCCCGACCCTACGGGCCGCCTGCGCGCCCGCGCCCCGAACGGTGCCGCGCGCACCGCGCCTCGACCGGCGCTTCGACCGACGGGGCCGGCGTCGCCGGACTAGGCTGACGACATGGACCGGCGGATCTTCGGGATCGAGAACGAGTACGGCGTCACCTGCTCGTTCAAGGGTCAGCGTCGTCTGTCGCCCGACGAGGTCGCCCGCTACCTCTTCCGCCGGGTCGTGTCGTGGGGGCGCAGCAGCAACGTGTTCCTGCGCAACGGCGCGCGGCTCTACCTCGACGTCGGCAGCCACCCCGAGTACGCCACGCCCGAGTGCGACGACCTGGTCGACCTGGTCACGCACGACCGCGCGGGGGAGCGGATCCTCGAGGGCCTCATGCTCGACGCCCAGCAGCGCCTGGCCGACGACGGCGTCGACGGCGACATCTACCTGTTCAAGAACAACACCGACTCCGCCGGCAACTCCTACGGCTGCCACGAGAACTACCTCGTCGGACGAGGCGGCGAGTTCAGCCGGTTGGCCGACGTGCTCATCCCGTTCCTCGTCTCGCGACAGATCATCTGCGGCGCGGGCAAGGTCCAGCAGACGCCCCGCGGCACGATCTTCTCGGTCAGCCAGCGCGCCGAGCACATCTGGGAGGGCGTCTCGAGCGCCACCACCCGGTCGCGACCGATCATCAACACCCGCGACGAGCCGCACGCCGACGCCGAGCGCTTCCGCAGGCTGCACGTCATCGTCGGCGACTCCAACATGAGCGAGACCACCACCTTGCTCAAGGTCGCCACCACGGACCTGGTCCTGCGCATGATCGAGGCGGGCGTCACGATGCGCGACATGACGCTGGAGAACCCGATCCGGGCGATCCGCGAGATCTCCCACGACATGACCGGACGGCGCAAGGTCCAGCTCGCCAACGGCCGCGAGCTCTCCGCCCTGGAGATCCAGGCCGAGTACTTCGGCAAGGCCGCCGAGTTCGTCGACCGGCACGGCCTGCACACCCCCACCATCGACCGCACGATGGACCTGTGGGAGCGCACCCTCAAGGCCGTGGAGTCCGAGGACCTCTCCCTCGTCGAGCGCGAGATCGACTGGGTCATCAAGTTCCGTCTGCTCGACCGCTACCGCACGGCGCACGGCATGAGCTGGGCCGATCCGCGGATCGCGCAGCTCGACCTGGCCTACCACGACATCCGGCGTGACCGCGGCATCTTCTACCTGCTGCAGAACCGCGGAGCGGTCGCGCGGGTGACGACCGACCTGGGGGTCTTCCAGGCCAAGTCGGTGCCACCGCAGACCACCCGGGCCCGGCTGCGCGGCGACTTCATCAAGCGTGCCCAGGAGCGCCGGCGCGACTTCACCGTCGACTGGGTGCACCTCAAGCTCAACGACCAGGCCCAGCGCACGGTGCTCTGCAAGGACCCGTTCCGCTCCGCCGACGACCGCGTGCAGCGGCTCATCGACGGCATGTGACGCAGCGTCGTGACCCCACGGCCGATGCACGGTCGCCGCTCAGGATCCTCTTGGGCGCCCGGGCTACGGTGATCGAGGCCATCACCCCGACGAAAGTGCTCCCGTGCGTCGAAACCTTGCGATCGTCCTGACCTCCGCCCTCGTCCTCGTCGGCTGCGGCTCCGGCTCCGGTGGAGGACTCGACGCCGTCGAGGTCGGCTCGAGCAAGAACCCGAGCGTCACGGTGCCGGAGGACTTCACCACCGACTCCACCGAGACGCGGGTCGTCAACGAGGGCAGCGGCGACGAGGTCCAGGACGGCGACACCGTCAAGCTCAACTACGTGGCCGTGAACGGTCGCACGGGCAAGCAGTTCGACAACTCGTTCAAGGCCGAGAGCCCGCTCACGACGCAGCTCACCGAGGGGAGCGTGCTGACCGGGTTCGTGAAGGGCCTGACCGGGCAGAAGGTCGGCAGCCGCGTGCTGGTCGCCATCCCGCCGAAGGACGGCTTCGCCGAGGGCCAGGCGCGCGACCAGGCCGAGCAGACGCTGGGCGTCAAGGCCGACGACACCATGGTCTTCCTGTTCGACATCGTCGCCAAGGTCCCCACCGAGGCGAAGGGTGCGGCCGAGAAGCTGCCCGAGACCGTCCCCTCGATCACCCTGAAGGACGACAAGCCGGCCGGGTTCAAGACCAGTGGCGACGTCACGAAGGACCCCGAGAAGGCGGCTGCGTACGTCGCGATCAAGGGCGACGGAGAGAAGGTCGCCAAGGGGGCCAGCATCACGGCGCACTACGTCGGCCAGGTCTACCCCGACGGCAAGGTGTTCGACAGCAGCTGGGACCGCGGAACACCGTCGACGTTCTCGCTCGACCAGGTCATCGCCTGCTGGAAGGACCTCCTGCCCGGCCAGACGATCGGCAGCCGCGTGGTCCTGGTGTGTCCCGCCGACTCCGCCTACGGCGACAGCCCGCAGGAGGGCAGCGGCATCGAGCCCGGCGACACGCTGACCTTCGCGATCGACCTGCTGGACGCCTCCTGACCGTCTGACATGCTGGGGGCGTGGCCGACCGCAAGACCGAGAGGTTGATGAACCTCATCTTCACCCTGCTCGTCACCCGTCAGTACCTGTCCAAGGAACAGATCCGCCAGGCGATCGCGGACTACCGCGCCTCGACCCAGGTGGCCTTCGAGCGCAAGTTCGAGCGCGACAAGGAGGAGCTGCGCGAGCTCGGCATCGCCGTCGAGACCGGCACCAACGACAAGTACTTCGACGACGAGCCCGGGTACCGGATCCGACGCGACGCCGCCGAGCTGCCCGACCTCGACCTCACCCGCGAGGAGGCCGCCGTGCTGGGGCTGGCCGCGCAGGTGTGGGAGCACGCCGGCCTGGCCACCAGCTCCACGTCGGCCCTCGTCAAGCTCAAGGCCGCCGGCGTCGCGGTCGACACCGACGTGCTGCGCATGGCCGAGCCCAAGCTGTCGGCGCACGAGCCGGCCTTCGAGGCGGCCCTCGACGCCGCCACCCGTCGTATCCCCGTGCGCTTCGAGTACCGGCGCCCCGGCGCCGAGGCCACGCAGCGGCGGGTCCTGCCGTGGCGGATCCTGTCCTGGCGTGGCCGCTGGTACCTCGTCGGCCACGACGTCGACCGCGACGCGCCGCGCATGTTCCGCCTCTCCCGCGTCGTCGGCGACCTGGAGCACGACGGCGAGCCCGGCGCGTTCGAGCGCCCGGCCGAGGAGGTCGTCTCCGCGGCCGCCACGGCCCTCTTCCCCCGTCCGTCCGACCGCACCGCGCGCCTCAGCGTCGCGACGGCCCGGGCCAACGCCCTGCGCCGCAGCGCCGCCTCCGTCACTCCGGGCGACGACGGTCGCGACGAGCTCGTCGTCCCGTTCTCCACCGGCTGGGACCTGGCCGCCGAGATCGCCTCGTACGGGCCCGACGTCGTCGTCCTCGACCCGCCGGAGCTCCGTGACCAGGTGATCGGCCGCCTGCGCGCCGTGCTCGAGGCCACGGGGGCGGCGTCGTGAGCCGACCGACGAACCGCTCCGCGCAGCAGGTCGTACGGATGCTCGCGCTCGTGCCGTACCTGCAGGGCAACGACGGGGTGCCGGTCCACGACGTCGCCCGCGAGTTCGGTGTCCCGCCCAAGCAGATCCGTGACGACCTGCGCCTGCTCATGTTCACCGGGGTGGGGGAGTACGCCGGTGAGCTCATCGACGTCGACCTCGCCGCGCTCGAGGGCGACGACGTCATCCACATCCGCGACGCCGAGTTCCTGTCCCGACCCCTGCGCCTGACCGCCGACGAGGGCATCGCGCTCGTCGCCGCGCTGCGCACCCTGCGCGCGTCGGCCGCCGGTCCTCAGCTGCCGATCGTCGACGCCGCCCTGGCCAAGCTGGAGACCGCCGTGGCCGGCGACACCGCCGTGGAGGCCGTCGACGTGCACGTCGCCGAGGTCGATCCCGCCATCCGCGACACCGTGGCGGCCGCGTTGGCCGACGGCCGCCGGCTCGAGCTGGACTACGCCACCGACTCCCGCGACGACGTCACGACCCGCCAGGTCGACCCGCAGCAGCTGTTCGCCCGGCAGGGCCACACCTACCTCGAGGCCTACTGCCTGCGCGCCGAGGACGTCCGGTTCTTCCGGCTCGACCGCATCACGCGCGCCGTCGACACCGGCCAGGCGGTCGAGCGCCACGACGCCACCGCCCGCGACCTCGGCGACGAGCTGTTCTCCGTGAGCGACCAGACCCCGTCCGCCGTCCTCGACCTCGACCCGGCTGCGCACTGGCTCACCGAGTACTACCAGGTCGAGGAGCTCGGCGAGGTCGACGGCCGTCGCCGCGTGCGCCTGTACGGGGGCGACGAGGCCTGGCTGCGTCGGCTCGTGCTGCGCAACGGCGGCACGGTGCACGTCGTCGAGCCACGCACACTTCGCGGACAGGTGATGGACACGGCACGTTCAGCACTCGCCGCGTACGATGGTTGAGACCGCACCCGACGAAAGAGACATCATGTTCAGGCAGATCGGCCCTACGGAGATCCTCCTCATCCTCGGCGTGGTCCTGCTGCTGTTCGGCGGCCGCAAGCTTCCCGAGCTCGCGCGCGGGTCCGGACGTGCCCTGCGGATCTTCAAGTCCGAGGTCAAGGAGCTGAACGACGGCGACGACAAGCGCGACGACGCCGACGTGGCCGCCGCCTCCGACCCGACGGTGCGCCCCGACCAGGTCGCCGACGACCTCACGGTGCGCCCCGAGCCGGTGCGCCGCGACTCCACCCCCGAGCAGGGCTAAGGCTTGGCCGCGATCAGCGGCACGCCGTCCGGGGCCACCGGCGGCACCATGCCGCTCGTGGAGCACCTCCGCGAGCTCCGGACGCGCCTCACGCGTGCCGTGCTCGCGATCCTCGTCTTCACGATCCTGGGGTTCGTCTTCTACGGCCCGATCCTGGACTTCCTCACCCAGCCGTACAACGACATGCGGCCGATCCTGCAGACGCAGGGCATCGAGTCCGAGCTGGTCATCACCGGCGTCGGCGGCGCGTTCCAGTTCCAGCTGAAGATCTCGCTCGTGTTCGGCCTGCTGGCCTCGAGCCCGCTGTGGCTGTGGCAGCTGTGGGCGTTCATCCTGCCGGCGATGCACCGGCACGAGAAGAAGTGGGCGGCCATCCTCGCCGGCACCGGCGCCCCGCTGTTCGTCGGTGGCGCCGCCCTGGCCTACGTCGTCCTGCCGAAGGCGATGGAGATCCTCATCGGGTTCGTGCCCGACGGGTTCGGGAGCCTCGTGACCGGAGCCGAGTACTTCGACTTCATCATCAAGATGCTGCTGGTCTTCGGCGTCGCCGCCGAGATCCCGCTCGTCGTGGTCATGCTGAACCGGCTCGGGATCGTGTCGGCGAAGCAGCTGGCGTCGGCACGGCCCTGGACCATCATCGGCATCTTCGTGTTCGCCGCGATCGCGACGCCCACCACCGACCCGCTCACCATGCTCTTCCTGGCCGCGCCCATGACGGTGCTCTACCTCATCGCCGAGATCATCACCAAGATCACCGATCGGCGGCGCGGACGTGAGCGCGTCGACGCGACCGCCGACGACGACGCCTCCCCGCTCGACGGACCGTCACGCCTCGACGAGGACTGACCATCCTGCGACTGCGCGGGGTCTAGGCTGCGGCCATGCTCGTGACGCTCGTCGTGAACCCGGTCTCGGGCAAGCAGCGGGGCGAGCAGATCGCGCGGGAGGCGGGGGACCGCCTGACCCGCGCCGGTCACGACGTGGTGCGGGTGCACAGCGCCGACGGCGCCCAGGCGCGCGCTGCCGTCGCGGCCGAGGTCGACGCGGGATCGGAGCTGGTGCTCGTCGTCGGAGGTGACGGCCTGCTGCACGACGTGCTGCCGGCGCTCACCGCGCGCGACGTCACCGTCGGCCTGCTGCCCGCCGGCACCGGCAACGACACCGCACGGTCGCTCGGGATCCCCGTGGGGGACCCCGACGCCGCGCTCGACGTCGTCCTGTCGGGCCGCACGCGCACGATCGACCTCGCCGACACCGACCACGGGCCGGTCGTCACCGTCGTGGCGTCGGGCTTCGACTCCAAGGTGAACGAGCGCGCCAACGCCATGCGCTGGCCCCGCGGCAACATGCGCTACAACCTCGCGATCCTCGCCGAGCTCCGCGCGTTCTCCCCGCTGTCGTTCACGCTGACCCTCGACGGCGTCCGGCTCGACACCGAGGCCATGCTCGTGGCCGTGGGCAACGGACCGTCGTTCGGCGGGGGACTGAGGATCGCCGAGGGAGCGGTGCTCGACGACGGCCTGCTCGACGTCTGCATCATCAGGCCGGTCAGCAAGACGAAGCTCGTCCGCGTGTTCCCGCGGCTGTACCGCGGGACGCACGTGGACCTCCCGGAGTTCGAGCGGCACCTGGTCCGCGAGGCCGTCCTGGAGTGCCCGGGCATCGTCGCGTACGGCGACGGCGAGCGTCTCGGCCCTCTTCCGATGACGACGCGTGTGCGCCCCGCCGCGTTGCGCGTCCTCGTTCCGTAGCCGCGATCCGTAGGCTGGGGAGCATGACGAGCCCGGCCGAGAAGTTCGCCCAGGCCACGGCCTCGCGTCGCCACCCCCACCTCGCCGAGTTCCGTGGTCTCTACGGCTTCACGCTCGACCCCTTCCAGGTCGAGGCGTGCCACGAGGTCGAGGACGGGCGCGGGGTGCTGGTCGCGGCTCCGACGGGCTCCGGCAAGACGCTCGTCGGTGAGTTCGCGGTGCACCTCGCCCTCGCGACCGGGCGCAAGTGCTTCTACACCACGCCGATCAAGGCGCTGTCGAACCAGAAGTTCCACGACCTGGTCGAGCGCTACGGCGCCGACCGTGTGGGGCTGCTGACCGGCGACAGCACCGTCAACGGGGAGGCTCCGGTGGTCGTCATGACCACCGAGGTGCTGCGCAACATGCTCTACGCGGGCTCGCGCACCCTCGACGGGCTCGGCTTCGTCGTCATGGACGAGGTGCACTACCTCGCGGACCGGTTCCGCGGGGCGGTGTGGGAAGAGGTCATCATCGGGCTGCCCGAGCCCGTCAGCGTGATCTCGCTGTCGGCCACGGTCTCCAACGCCGAGGAGTTCGGCGACTGGCTCAGCGAGGTCCGGGGCTCCACCACCACGATCGTCGAGGAGCGGCGCCCGGTCCCTCTGCACCAGCACGTGCTGGTGGGTCGCAAGCTGTTCCCGCTGTTCGAGGACGACACGGCCGAGACCCGACCCGGCTCGAGCGGGTCGTCCGACGAGGGCCCCCGCGTCAACCGCCAGCTCGAGAGCATGGCGCGCCAGGACTGGCAGCTGGACCGCGCACGCAAGGGCGGCGGTCGCGGCCGGCCGGCCAAGGGCGGCAAGCGGCCGCAGAGCCGGCACCGCACGCCCAGCCGGGTGGAGGTCGTCGAGAAGCTCGCGGCCGAGGGCCTGCTGCCCGCCATCGTCTTCGTCTTCAGCCGGGCCGGGTGCGCTGCCGCCGTCCAGCAGGTGCTCGACGCGCGCATCATGCTGACCACGCCCGACGAGCGCAAGGAGATCGAGGCGCGGGTCGACGAGGCGTGCGCGCACCTGCCCGACGAGGACCTGCACGTCCTCGGCTTCCACGAGCTGCGCGACGGTCTGGGGCGAGGAGTCGCCGCGCACCACGCGGGCATGCTGCCCGCGTTCAAGGAGGTCGTGGAGCAGCTGTTCAGCGACGGGCTCGTCAAGGTCGTGTTCGCCACCGAGACGTTGGCGCTCGGCATCAACATGCCCGCACGCTCGGTCGTCATCGAACGGCTGACGAAGTGGAACGGAGAGGCCCACGTCAACGTCTCGCCGGGGGAGTACACGCAGCTCACCGGGCGGGCCGGACGACGCGGGATCGACGTCGAGGGGCACGGTGTCGTGCTCTGGCAGCCCCAGCTCGACCCCCGGCAGGTCGCCGGTCTCGCCTCCACCCGCACCTACCCGCTCAACTCCTCGTTCCGGCCCTCCTACAACATGGCGGTCAACCTGGTCGACCAGATGGGCCGCCGGCCGGCACGCGAGCTGCTCGAGCAGTCGTTCGCCCAGTTCCAGGCCGATCGCGCCGTGGTGGGGATGGTCCGCCAGATCCGCAAGGCCGACGACGCGCTCGACGGCTACCGCGAGGCCGCCCAGTGCCACCTCGGAGACTTCCTGGAGTACGCGGCGCTGCGCCGCGAGCTGAGCGACGTCGAGTCCTCCGGAGCACGCCAGCGCAAGGCGGACCGCCGCCAGGAGGCCGTCGCGTCGATGGCGGCGCTCAAGGTCGGCGACGTCATCAACGTGCCCGGGGGCAAGTTCGCCGGGCTCGCCGTCGTGCTCGACCCCGGTGTCAGCGGGTCTCCGGAGGCTCCTCGTCCGCTCGTGCTCACGGCGAGCCGCCACTCGCGGCGTCTCGGGACGATCGACTTCCCGGTGCCGGTGGAGCCCATCACGCGGATGCGGATCCCCAAGTCGTTCAACGCGCGCAATGCCCAGGCGCGCCGCGACCTCGCGTCCTCGCTGCGGGACCGCGCCGAGGGCCTGCGCTGGCACAACGACACCGGCTACCACGCCGACCGCCCGACCGAGCGGGTCGCGGACGAGCGCACCGACCCGCGTGTGGCCGAGCTGCGGCGGGCGATGAAGGAGCACCCGTGCCACGCGTGCCCCGATCGCGAGGCGCACGCCCGATGGGCCGAGCGCTACACCAAGCTCGAGCGCGACACCGCCAACCAGCGGCGCCGCATCGAGCAGCGCACCAACACCGTGGCGCGCCAGTTCGACCACGTGTGCGAGGTCCTCGACGAGCTCGGCTATCTCGACGGCGACGAGGTCACCACCGACGGCCGTCGCCTGCAGCGGCTGTACAGCGAGCTGGACCTGCTCGTCAGCGAGTGCCTGCGGCAGGGGGTCTGGGACGGTCTGGACGCTGGCCAGCTGGGTGCCGTGCTGTCGGGCCTCACCTTCGAGAGCAGGATCGACGACCCGCCCGCCCCTCGGTTCCCGGACCGACGCACGCTCGACGTCTCGGAGACGATGCTCGCGCTGTGCGCCGACCTGCAGGCCCTGGAGCGTCGGAACCGGGTCCGCTTCCTGTCCACGCCCGACTTCGGGTTCGCGGAGACCGCGTCGGCCTGGGTCGGTGGAGCACCGCTCGACGAGGTCCTGCGCACCACGGGCATGGCCGCCGGTGACTTCGTGCGCGCCATGAAGCAGCTCATCGACCTCGTCGCGCAGGTCGCCGACGCCGCCGGCCCCGGACCGTTGCGCACGACCGCCCGGCAGACGCTCGACGGCCTGCGACGCGGTGTGGTGGCCTACTCCTCGCTCAGCGGCTGAGCGCCTTCACGAGACGCTCCGGCACGCCACCGAGGCCCCACCGCGCCCCGAACGCCTCGAGGGCGTCGCGCTGCTCGGGGGACAGCGGCGCCAGCGGCCGCACGACGTCGGTGCCGCACACGTCGTCGCGCACCCGCACGACCTGACGCATGACGTCGATCAGGTCGCGGGTGTCCAGCAGCGACTGCCGGACCCGCGGCTTGATCGAGGAGTCCGGGTCCTGGGCGGCCGCGACGATGCCGTCGAGGTCGTGGAACTCGCCCAGCAGCGTCGCGGCGGTCTTCTCGCCGATGCCGGCGACGCCGGGGATGCCGTCGGACGTGTCGCCGCGCATGGTGGCGAAGTCGGCGTACTGCTGCGGCTCCACGCCGTACTTGGCGCGGATCCACGCGGCGTCGACCACGTCGGCCGACGAGACCCCTCGCGCGGTGTAGAGCACGCGCACCTGCGCGTCGTCGTCGACGAGCTGGAAGAGGTCGCGGTCGCCGGTGACCACGTCGACCGGCCCGTCCCACGCCTGCGCGAGCGTGCCGATGACGTCGTCGGCCTCGGCGCCCTGCCTGCCGACCACGGGGATCCCGAGGATGCCCAGCGCCTCGGCGATGAGCGGGACCTGCGGGCTCAGCAGCTCCGGCGACTCCTCCGCGACCAGCTCGCCCGAGGTCGGGTCGGCGACCTCGGCCACCCGGTGGGTCTTGTAGGAGGGCAGCAGGTCGACCCGCCACTGCGGACGCCAGTCGTCGTCCCAGCACGCGACCACGGCGTCGGGGGAGTGCTGGTCGACGAGGGTCGAGACGAAGTCGAGCAGCCCGCGCAACGCGTTCACCACCGTCCCGTCGGGCGCCTTGAACGAGTCGGGCACGCCGTAGAACGCGCGGAAGTACAGGCTGGCGGAGTCGAGGAGGAGAAGCTTTTCAGCGCCGACGGTCATGTACTGACCCTATGGCGCGAGCGCGGCGCTGCAATTGTCCGCTACTCGCTTCTCAACGTGGCTTGCCGAATACGTAGGTCCGAGCAAGGTCTACGGTTGGCGCATGCCCTTCTGGCAACTGTTGATCCTCGCTCTCGTCCCGTCAGCGGCTGCAGTTGGCGCCGCACTCGTGGGCTTCCGTGACCTAGGCTTGCGGAGGCGTCTGGAGACTTCACGGCAGTTCGTCACACTGTTTGCCACAGCACATGGAAGACCGGTCGAGCCCCGTCCCCATCCTGTTGGCGTGGGTGAGCAGGTCGCGACTATCCATCTCATTGCGGACTTCGCGCTCAAAGAGCCCGTTCTTCTGAATGCCGCCGTAGCGGGTCTTCGAAATCTGGAATCGTGGGACGATCCGGAGCTCTCAGTCCCACCCAAAATCGACTTGGGCGGGATGGACGCTGAGATGCCAACGGGGGTAGTGAAGGCACTGGAAGAAGGCATGGCAAAAGCGCTATCGAAGTCCAATACTGAATCCTCGGACAAGATTGCGGAAGCCGCGAGAGCAGCGCTGGCGCGTCTAGAGCCGCGCGTAAAGGCAGGTCATCAACTGAGCGTGCCGCGCCCTTCCAAGCTGTAGCCGCGCACTCAGCGGAACGACAAATGGCCTAAACCTCGACAGCCGACGTCACGCCGCAGCGCGACGTGCCCGTGAGTGAGAGTGGTTCGACGTGGTCCGTCAAGTCAACCCTCTTCGATGTCGAGGCCATTCGAACGGCAGGTCCGCAGACTCGCCGGCCCAGGCTACGAGGAATCCATAGACCCAGAGACTCAAGCTTGATCGCCACTGTGAACTACGTCGACCAATCATCGATGCCGAGCTTCGAGAGCAGCCCCAGACATCGACCTTGGCGGTACCGAGGTGACGGTCACGGGGCGCAGGAATTCGCTCACGTGAATCCTCCTACTCCAGGTCTCGGAACACCTTTGCCCTTTCGGCGGGGCCGAAAGGGCAAAGGTGTTCCGACACGCGGCGATTACGACCGCCGCGTCGTCAACGCTGGGCCTGCGGCCCCTGGGTGACGGCCGGAGCCTTCTTGGCGCTCGTGCGGACCTTGGCCCGCGCGGCGTCGCCGTAAAGACCCTTCTTCGACAGCGCCAACGTCGCCGTCGCGTGCGCCGCACCGTCGCTCAGCTGGCCGAGCACTGTCGTGTTGATGTTGGTGATGTCGTCGGCGGCCGAGTGGTAGTTCTGGTCGAGCGTCTCGCCCGCCGTCCCACCGTAGATCGCAGCCTGCTCGGGCGTCTTGACGTCGTCGGCACCGCTGAACAGGCCGCCTGCCGGGATGCCGTACTGGATGAACGGTCCGTAGTCGGACCGGCCGTCGAACGCGGTGGGATCGGTCTCGAGGCCCGAGCCGTCGAAGTAGTCGGTGAAGACCTTCTCGATCTGGCCCGACCCGGCGGGACCGGCAGCGCCGAACGCGGACCCGTCCCCGTCGTAGACCAGCCGGACGAAGTTGGGCGAGCCCAGCATGTCGAAGTTCAGGTTCGCGTAGATCTTCGACCGGTTCGCGTCGGACAGCGTGTCGACGTAGTGCTGCGAGCCGAGCAGGCCCAGCTCCTCGGCACCCCAGAAGGCGAAGCGGACGGGGCGCTGTGCCTTCTTGGTGTAGCCGGTCCTGGCCATCTGCTCGGCGATCTCGAGGATCGCCGCGGTGCCGGTGCCGTTGTCGTTGATGCCCGCGCCCTCCGGGACTGAGTCCAGGTGGGCACCGACCACGACGACCTGGTCGTCGTTCTTCGTGCGCTTCGGCCAGTCGGCGATCAGGTTGTGCGTCTCACGCTCGAGGTCGGTCACCGTGTCCGTCGTGACCCTCGCCGTGGCGCCGCCGGAGCGTGCGTCCTGGACGAGGGCGACGGCGTCGTCGTAGGACAGGCCCACGACCGGGACGTCGATCGGGGTGCCGAGCGTGCCCACGGCGAGCTCGGTGCGCTCGGGGTTGCCCTCGTTGAAGATGATCACGGCGTCGTAGCCGGCGGCCTTCGCGTTGGCCGCCTTGACGCCGAAGTCGCAGGTGCCGCGCTGGACCAGCGCGATCGCGGGATCCGCGGGGGCTGCCTCGAAGTCCGACGCCTCGCACCCGGAGGTGCTGCTCGGCGCGGGCGTGGCCGGGATGACGACGTCCTTCGTCGGCACGACCGTGCCGGTGACCGAGCCCGACCCGGAGTACGTGAACACGGCCGTCTCGAGCGTCTTCTCACCCGGCGTGAGCTGGGTCAGCGTGGCCGGGCTGTTCTCGGCGAAGAACGGGAAGGTGAACGTCTGCTTGCGCACGGTGTAGCCCGCCGCACGCAGCGTCTTGGCGACGTAGGCCGACGACGCGTCGTAGCCGGGCAGTCCGGACGCGCGGTTGCCGCCGTTGCGGTTGGCGATGGTCTGCAGCTGGCGCAGGTGCTGGAGCACCCCGTTGACCTGCACCGCCTTGGTCAGCTTGGTGGTATCGACCTCGCCCTTCGAGCCGCCGGCGATTGCCGGTGACGCGGAGACGAGCCCGGCGGACAGGACGACGGCTGCGGTGGCAGCGACGATCTTGCGCATGGGACCCCCCGATCCTTCGATGTGATGTACGCCTCACCCTAGGTGACGATGGCCGTCGTGGCACCTGTCGAAGGTCCTGCGTTGGCCCACGACGTAGGCTCGCCGGGTGACTTCTCGCTGGATCCGCGCCCAAGAGCTCGCTCGTGCCCAGTCCGTCGGAGCCGTGCTCGTCACGCCCGGCGCCGACCTGCGCTACCTGACCGGCTACCACGCCAAGCCGCTCGAGCGTCTGACCTGCCTGGTGGTGCCCGCCGACGGGCCCGCGACCCTCGTGGTGCCCGCGCTCGAGCGGGCGGCCGCCGAGGCCGCCGGGGTCGACGTGGAGATCGCCACCTGGGGCGAGACCGACGACCCCTACGCCCTCGTCGCCTCGCTCCTGCCCTCCGACGCCACCGTGGCGGTCGACAACCAGATGTGGGCCGAGCGCGTCCTGGCCCTGCAGGACCGGTTCGCCCGGGTCAGCCTCGCCGGCCCCCTGCTCACCCAGCTGCGCATGCGCAAGGACACCGACGAGATCGCGGCACTGCGCGACGCGGGCGCCGCCATCGACCGCGTGCACGCCCGCATGGGGGAGTGGCTCCGTCCGGGACGCACCGAGCGCGAGGTCGGCGCCGACATCGCCCGCGCGATCGTCGACGAGGGGCACGCGCAGGTCGACTTCGTCATCGTCGGCTCCGGCCCCAACGGTGCGTCGCCCCACCACGAGGTCTCCGACCGCACGATCGAGCTGGGTGACCCCGTGGTCGTCGACATCGGCGGCACGACGGCGGCCGGCTACTGCTCGGACTCGACCCGCAACTACCTCGCCGGCGGCAGCGCCCCGGCGGAGTACCTCGAGGCGTACGCCGTGCTGGAGGAGGCCCAGCGCGTACAGCGCGAGCACGCACGACCGGGTGTCACCGCGGAGTCCGTCGACGCCGTGGGCCGCCAGGTACTCGTCGACGCCGGCCTCGGCGACCTGTTCATCCACCGCACCGGGCACGGCATCGGCACCGAGACGCACGAGGAGCCCTACATCGTGGAGGGCAACGACCTCGTGCTGGAGCCCGGCATGGCGTTCTCCATCGAGCCCGGCGTGTACCTCGAGGGGCGCTTCGGCGCCCGCATCGAGGACATCGCGGTCTGCACCGACGACGGCCTCGAGGTCCTCAACCACGCACCGCGCGCGCTCACGGTCCTGTGAGACGGTCACCCCGATGAGGTGGTACCTGGCCGCCGTGCTGGCGGCCGTCTCCGGACTGCTCAGCGCGGCAGCCTTCGACCCGTGGTCCGTGCCGTACACGATGGTCGTCGGCGTGGCCCTGCTCGTCTGGGTGCTGCGCCGCCAGGCGGAGGCTCGCGTGGTCGCGGTCATGACCACGGGCGCGGTCTACGGACTCGCCTTCATGGCGCCGCTCATCTGGTGGATGAACGCGGTCAGCAGCGGGGCCTACGTCGCGCTCGTGGTCGCCCAGACCGTGCTGCTGGCCGTCATCGCCCTGCCGCTCCGCGCGGCGCTGCGGCTGCCCTGGTGGCCCGTGTGGGGCGCCGCCGCCTGGGTGCTGGGCGAGCAGGTGCGCGGCGGCTTCCCGTTCTCCGGGTTCCCGTGGGGACGCCTGGCCCACACGTCCATCGACACCCCGCTCGCCCCGTACGCGCGCCTCGTCGGGATGCCCGGCACGTCCGCCCTGCTGTTCGTGCTCGCGGCGATGCTGGTCGTGCTGGCCGGTTCCGGCGTCCTGCGTCGGACCGCGGCCGTCGCCGTCGTCGTCGCCGTCATCCTGGGCGGGCTGTTCCTGCCCACGGGGCTCGCGGACCCGGGTCCGGAGCGGCGCGTCGCCGCGATCCAGGGCAACACGCCGGGCGCCTTCCTGACCTGGCCCCGCGGCGAGATCGGCGAGCTGCACCTCGCCGAGACGAGCAGGTTGGCGACGGCCGTGGAGTCCGGGCGGACCCAGGCACCGGACCTCGTCATCTGGCCGGAGAACGCGCTCGACGTCGACCCCTTCGCCGACGAGGCGCTTGCCGCCCGCATCGAGTCCCTGGTGCAACGGATCGGTGCGCCGATCCTCGTGGGCGCCATCCTCGACGGCCCCACGAACGACACCGCCTACAACGCCGGTGTGGTCTGGAACGGCGACGGCCCCGGCGAGGTCTACGTGAAGCGCAGGCTCGTGCCGTACGGCGAGTACGTGCCGTTCCGTCGCGAGCTGGGTGGGCTGGTCCCGCGCTTCGACCGCGACATCCCGCGCGACATGCTGCCGGGGGACCGGGCGGGCGACCTGCAGGCCGGGTCCGTCGTCGTCGGCGACACCATCTGCTGGGACATCGCCTACGACGGCATCGTCGAGGACGCGGTGCGCGGCGGGGCCGAGATGCTCGTGGTCCAGACCAGCAACGCCAGCTTCACCGGCACGTCGCAGCCCGCGCAGCAGTTCAAGATCTCGCGGCTCCGCGCGATCGAGACCGGCCGCTGGGTCGTCGTGCCGTCGACGAACGGCATCAGCGGCATCGTCGACGCCGACGGGCGCGTGGTCCAGCAGGCGCCCACCGAGGAGCCCGCCACGCTGGTCGCCGACGTCGGCACGGCCACCGGGACGACCCCGGCCACCGCCGCGGGCCGCTGGCCCGCCGTGGCGCTGGTGTCGATCGGTCTGCTGGGCTGGGTCCTCGGCATCCTGCACCGCCGTCGCGCGGTCCGGAGGACGTCGTCGTGACCGTCCTGGTGATCATGCCGACCTACGACGAGGCGGAGAGCCTGCCCGGCACCCTCGAGCGGCTCCGCAGCTGCGTCCCCGACGCCGACGTCCTCGTGGTCGACGACGCCTCGCCCGACGGCACCGGCCGGCTCGCCGACGAGCGAGCGCTGCGCGACCCCGCCGTCCACGTGCTCCACCGCACGGGCAAGGACGGGCTCGGAGCCGCCTACCGGGCCGGCTTCGCCTGGGGCCTGGACCGCGGCTACGACGTCCTGGTGGAGATGGACGCCGACGGCTCCCACCTGCCCGAGGAGCTGCCCGACCTCCTGGCCGCCGTCGCGTCGGCCGACCTCGTCATCGGCTCGCGCTGGGTCCCGGGGGGCTCGGTGGTCAACTGGCCGTGGCACCGACGGATGATCTCGCGGGGCGGCACGATGTACGCCCGCCTCGCGCTCGGCCTGCCCGTGCACGACACCACCGCCGGCTTCCGTGCCTTCCGGGCCGACACGCTGCGCCGGATCGCCTTCGCGGGCGTCGCCTCGCAGGGGTACTGCTTCCAGATCGACATGACGCGCCGGGTCCACGCGTCAGGACTGCGGATCGTGGAGGTGCCGGTCACCTTCGTCGAGCGCGCTCTCGGGCGGTCCAAGATGAGCTCGGCGATCGTGCGCGAGGCGCTGTGGCGCGTGACCCTCTGGGGCCTCGCGCGCCGGGTGCCCCGCCGGCTGCGGGTGGGACCGCTCGCCCGGGCCGCGCTGCCCCGCCCCGGTGACGCCGGACCCGGACAGCACGAGACCCCGGTGCAGGACCGGGGTCTCGGGGCGGGCTCGGACGGGTCGGGCTAAGCCCGACGGGCCGTCAGGCCGTCTTGCGCTTGCGACGGTGCAGGTGCGGCGGGCCGATCTCGCCGGAGCGCAACAGCTCCAGGCGCTCGGTGAGGATCTCCTCGAGCTCGGACTCCGAGCGTCGCTCCAGCAGCATGTCCCAGTGGGTACGCGCCGCCTTCTCCTCCTTCTTCGCCGGCTCCGCGACGTCGGCCTGCTTGCCGATGCGGCCGGTCTTCGGGTCCTCCCACTCGTAGGGGACCTCGGCCTCGACCGACATGGTCACCGTGAAGGTGTGTCCGTCGTCGCAGACGTACTCGATCTCCTGACGAGGGGCCATCTCGACCCCGCGCTCGTCCTCGAAGCTCTGGGCACCCAGCCGGGCCCCGCGCAGTGCTCGTTCAGCCATGGGTCACTCCTCTCATCGGTACCAACGTAGGGCACCCCCTTGAGATTCCCCTGAGTACGTCGTCACCGCACCTCGAGTGCGCGGTCGCGGACCTGGGGAGCGACCAGGAAGAGGGCCGCGAGCCCGGCGGCGAGGACCACGAGGATGCCGACGATGCCCCACCGGTCGTCACCGCCGATGAAGGCGAAGAGCCCGAAGAGGGCGGGGGAGAGGAACGACGCGGCACGCCCCGTCATGGCGTAGAGGCCGAAGTTCTGGCCCTCCTTGCCGACCGCCGTGAGGCGCACCAGGTAGGTGCGGGACGCCGACTGGGCCGGACCGACGAACAGGCACAGCAGCAGCCCGAAGATCCAGAATCCCGTGCTGCCCTCGACGAACAGCAGCACCGTGCCCACGACCATCATCGACACGAGCGAGAACACCACCACGCGACGCGGCCCTCCACGGTCGTCGAAACGACCGGCCAGGATCGCACCGCCCGCCGCGGCCACGTTGGCCACGATGCCGAACGGGATCACGGTCTCGTCGGTGAAGCCGTACACGGACACGGCGATGACCGCACCGAAGGTGAACACCCCGGCCAGACCGTCGCGGTAGAGGGCGCTGGCGATGAGGAACTTGAGGGTCTCGCGGTCGTCGCGCCACATGGTCCGCACCTCGGCGAACAGCACGCGGTACGAGTCGACGAAGCCGGTGCGGGGCAGCGGGCTCGCCTCGGCCGGGAGCTCGGGGACGAACAGCAGCACGGGCAGCGCGAACACGAGGAACCAGACGGCGGACACGATCGCCACGAGCCGGATGTTGAGCCCGTCGTCGGTGGTCACGCCGAGGAGGCCACCGTCGCCGCTGATCAGCCCGACGAACACGATGATCAGCAGCACGATGCCGCCCAGGTAGCCGAAGCCCCAGCCGAGCCCGGACACCCGGCCGACCGTCTCGGGCGTGGACACCTGGCGGAGCATGGCGAAGTAGGGGACCTGGGCCAGCTCGAACAGCACGATGCCCAGCGAGATCAGGAGCAGGCCGAGCCACAGGTAGTGGTAGTCGTCCTTCACGAAGAACATGAGGGCCATCAGGACGACGACGGCGCCCGTGAGCAGGGCCAGGGAGCGCTTGCGCCGCCCGCCCGCGTCGGACCGCTGGCCCAGGACGGGGGCGAGGACGGCGATCACGAGGGAGCCGGCCGCGATCGACCACGCCAGCCACGTGCTGGCCGAGACCGGTCCGGGCAGGTCCTTGCCGACGCCGTCGGTGAGGTAGACCGAGAACACGAACGTGACGATCACGGCGTTGAACGCGGCCGAGCCCCAGTCCCAGAAGGACCAGGCCAGGACCTGGCCCCGGCTGGTGCTGCGGGCGACCGCCCCGCCGCCGTCAGCGTGACTCGTACGTCCGGTGCTCATCGTGGCCAGGCTCCTCGTTCGGTCAGCACGTCGCGCAGGACGTCGGGACGGTCGGTGACGATGCCGTCGACGCCGATGTCGAGCAACCATCGCATCTCGTCGGGGTCATCGACGGTCCACACGTGCACCTGCAGGCCGGTCGCGTGCGCGTGGCGGACGAATCGTGGCGTCACGACCGTCACGGGGCCCCTGCGCACCGGCACCTGCAGGCAGTGGACACCGCGCCGGGCGGCGTACCGGCGGATCGCCGCGACGGGACCCAGCCGCAGCGCCGCGACCTCCAGCGGCCCGGCCGAGCGGGCGGCCTCGGGGCAGATCCGGCGGAGGTGAGCCAGGCGACGGCCGGAGAACGAGGCGAGGCAGACCCGCTCCTGCGCCCCGGCAGCACGGATGACCTCGACCGTCGGGACGACGGCGGCGTCGGACTTCACGTCGATGTTGAACCGCGCGTGCGGGAAGGCCTCCAGCAACGTCGCCAGGCGCGGCACCGGTTCCTTGCCGACCACCCGCACGGCGTCGACCTCCTCGGCCGTCAGGTCGGCCAGGGGCGTGTCGACCCCGGTCAGGCGACCCAGGTGCTCGTCGTGGAACGCGTAGACGACGCCGTCCCGCGAGGCGTGCACGTCGGTCTCGAGGTAGCGGAACCCGAGCGCCACCGCGTTCGTGAACGCTGCCAACGTGTTCTCCAGGCCCCCGTTCACCGGCAGCAGGGCGCCACCGCGGTGGGCCAGGGCCAGGGGGAGGGGCGCGTCGAGGTACGGGTGGCTGGACACCACCTCACGCTAGCGCCCGCAGGGTCCGCGGGACGCCCTCGTCGTCAGATGTCGCGGAAGGTCTCGATCTGCGCACCGAGGGCGTTCAGCCGCTCGGCCAGGTCCTCGTAGCCACGGTTGATGACGTACACGCTGCGCAGCACGGAGGTGCCCTTGGCGGCGAGCATGGCCAGCAGGATGACGACGGCCGGGCGCAGCGCCGGCGGGCACACGATCTCGGTCCCGCTCCAGTGCGTCGGTCCGTCGACCAGGACCCGGTGCGGGTCGAGCAGCTTGACCCGCGCGCCCAGCTTGTTGAGCTCGGTCAGGTAGATCGCCCGGTTCTCGTAGACCCAGTCGTGCAGCAGGGTCTGACCCTCGGCCGTGGCGGCGATGACCGCGAAGAACGGCAGGTTGTCGATGTTGAGGCCCGGGAACGGCATCGGGTGCACCTTGTCGATCGGTGCCCGCAACGACGAGGGGTGCGTGGTGATGTCGACGAGCCTGGTCTGGCCGTTCTCGGCCGGGTACTCCTCGCTGCGGTCGTAGTGCAGTCCCATCTCCTCCAGGAGGGCGAGCTCGATCTCCATGAACTCGATCGGGACGCGGCGCACGGTGATGCTGGACTGCGTGACGATCGCGGCGGCGATGAGGCTCATCGCCTCGATCGGGTCCTCGCTCGGCGCGTAGTCGACGTCGGTGTTGATCTTCGGCTTGCCGGTGACCCGCAGGGTCGTCGTGCCGATGCCCTCGATGCCCACGCCGAGCTTCTCGAGGAAGAAGCAGAGGTCCTGGACCATGTAGTTGGGGCTCGCGTTGCGGATCACGGTCACGCCGTCGAAGCGGGCGGCGGCCAGCAGCGCGTTCTCGGTGACGGTGTCGCCGCGCTCGGTGAGCACGATCGGCCGATCCGGCCCGACGCCGCGGGCGGCGTCGACGTGGTAGCTGCCCTCGGTGGCCACGACCTTGAGCCCGAACGGGCGCAGTGCCGTCATGTGGGGCTCGACGGTGCGCGTGCCGAGGTCGCAGCCGCCGGCGTAGGGCAGCTCGAACTGCTCCACGCGGTGCATGAGCGGACCGAGGAACATGATGATGCTGCGGGTGCGCCGGGCCGCGGCCTCGTCCATCGCGGCGAGGTCCAGCTCGGCCGGGACGACCAGCTCGAGGTCGCCGTCGTCACCCAGCCAGCGGGTGCGCACGCCGATGGAGGACAGCACCTCCAGGAGCCGGTTGACCTCCTCGATCCGCGCGACCTTGCGCAGGATCGTCGTTCCCTCGTTGAGCAGGGACGCGCAGAGCAGCGCCACACCGGCGTTCTTGCTGGACTTGACGTCGATCGAGCCCGAGAGCCGCGTGCCGCCCTTGACCCGCAGGTGGCTCGGGCCGGACGTGCCGACGCTGACGATCTCGGAGTCGAGCGCCGTGCCGATGCGCGCGATCATCTCGAGGGTCAGGTTCTGCTGGCCCTTCTCGATCCGGTTGACCGCGCTCTGGCTGGTGCGCAGCTGCGTGGCCAGCTCGGTCTGCGTGAGACCGCTGTGCTGACGCGCGTCGCGGATGAGGGTGCCGATGCGGGCGAGGTAGTCGTCTCGTGAAGTCACCTGACCACACTATCTCAGTTGTGAGATAAGACAACGACGGTCAGGTCACGTCCGCGGGGGCCGACGTGCGACGAGCGCCACGACCACGCCGAGCACGGCCAGGACCCCGCCGAGCAGGCCCAGAGGGGACACCGCGACGTCGGGATCGACCACCTCGACGACCTCCGCCGCGACGACCTGGCCGGCGATCGAGCACAGCCCCAGCACGAGGACACCGTGGATCTGCACGGCCACGGCGGAGATCGCGATGAAGCCGACCCCGAGGACGCCGCCGACGTAGTACCACCACTGCGTGGGGAAGCCGTCGATCCGGCCGGGGAGGGCCAGGCTCACCACGAGCAGCACCAGGAGAGCGGCCGTGCCGACGACGAAGTTGTTCCACGTCGTCGCGAGAGGACCGCCGATCGCCGAGACCCGACCGTTCAGCGCCTGCTGCACCGCCTGCAGGCACCCGGCCACCAGCGCCAGGGACGCCAGCAGCAGGGAGAGCCCGAGCTCGGTGCCGTCGAGGTCGCCGAGCACCTTGACCGTGACCGCGGCGACGGCGAACAGGGCGGCGATCGCCCGCGGTCGGGACGCGGCCTGCCGGCCGCCCGGTCCGAGCCCCACGTGGTCGACCACGAGCGACGCCACCGACTGACCGGCCGTGAACGCCACGATGAACAGAGCCACCCCGATGATGCCGACGGCGATGCCTTGGCTCGCCACGAAGAAGGCCCCGCCGAGGCCGCCGAGCAGCTCGACCGGCCGCAGCCTGCGGAGCCGCAGGGCGTCGCGCACCCGCAGCAGCCCGGCCCGTCGGCGCGGGTGCGACAGGACCACCAGCGTGAGCAGGAGGAAACCACTGCCGAAGCTCACGACCGCGGCCAGGGCGCCGGCCCGCAGACCGTCACCGAGCTGGCCGGCGAGCGAGCCGTTGACACGCGACTGCAGCGTGACGAGCGCACCGACCAGCAGCATCAGCGGGACCGTCATGGCCCGCAGGAGGGGGCGTTCCACCTCAGGCGTCGAGGGTGTCGCCGGGGGCGAGGCGGTGCGCCTGCTCGGCGTCGACCCCGCCGTGGTTCACGGCGTGGTTCCAGTACAGGTCGTAGGCGACGTCGGCGATGGTCGCGTCGTGGATGGGCAGGAAGCCGCGCGGCGCGACGCCGGACAGGAAGGCCACCGTGTCGCTGATCCTCGCCCAGGGGGCGCTGAGGGGCAGCGCCAGCAGGTCGACACCGGCCGGGGTCGACTCGTAGGAGTCGCCGGGGTGGAAGAGCGTGGTCGTCCCGCCGTCGCTGCTCGGGCCCTCCACGAGCACGCCGACGTTCGCGACCACCGGGATCGAGGGCAGGATCGTGGCGTGCCGGGCACCGACGCCGGTGAGGGTGATGTCGCCGACCTGCGTGACCACGCCGTCGGCGTGCGCGCGCCACGGTCCGCCCTGCTGCTCGGCCGTCTCGGGATCGGCCAGGAAGACCGCCCCCGGGCTGGCGGCCACGACCTCGGCGGCGCGCGCCGGGTGCAGGTGGTCCGGGTGCTGGTGGGTGACGACCACGGCGTCCAGGTCGCTCAGCTCGAAGGCGGCGTCGAGGCTGAACGCGCCCGGATCGACGAGCACCCTCGCCCCCGACGTCTCGAGCAGGAGGGCGGCGTGTCCGAGTCTCGTGATCCTCACACGCCCATGATGCACCTGCGCCGATCCGGACGCAGCGCGGTGTCGAATGGCACACATGGGCTGGTACGCGGACGCCACGGCGCTCCTGATGAACCTCACCGCACCGCTGACGGTGCGCTACGGCGACGCCCTGCAGATCTCCGGCGCCGACGTCGAGGACCCCGAGACCTGGCGGGTGCCGACCCGGCACGGGACCGTCCGCTGCTACGTCTACCGACCCACGGCGGGCCGGCACGCGGCGCGCTCCGTGGACGCCCCCTCGGCGCCAGGCGTCTACGTGCACCTCCACGGTGGGGCCTTCCTCATGCGGCACGCGGCGATGGACGACTTCTTCGCCCGGCACGTCGTCGCCACGACCGGTGCGGCCGTGGTGAACGTGGACTACGACGTGGCGCCGAGACACCGGTACCCGGTGGCGCACCACCAGGCGCACGACGTGGTCGAGTGGGTCGCCCAGAACGCCGGGACGCAGGGCCTCGACGGACGCCGCCTGGTGGTCGGCGGCTTCAGTGCAGGCGGGAACCTCGCCGCGTCGGTCTGCCTGCAGGCCCGGGACCAGGGGCACCAGCCGGCGCGTCTGCAGCTGCTCGGCGTGCCGTCGCTCGACGTCTCGACCACCCACAAGCCCGCCACGGTCCCGCGACCGATGATCAGCGAACGGACGGTCCGGCTCGTCCGCGCGACGTACTTCAAGGACGCCTCACGCCGCAGCGAGCCGTACGCGTCACCCCTGCTCGCCGACGACCTGCACGGGCTGCCACCGGCGCTCGTCGTCACCGCCGAGCACGACGCGCTGCGGGCTGAGGGGGACGCCTACGCGCGGCGTCTCGCCGACGTGGGCATCCCGGTGGAGCACCACGTCGTCCCCGGTCAGGACCACTACTTCCTCGACCCGGCGGACCTGCGCCAGGCGCGTCGCTGGATGGACCTCATGGCCGACGCGATCGCACGGGCACTCGTCTAGGACGGCACGTGCGGACGGTCCTCACCGCCGATCTACCCTGGGTCCGTGACCGACGCCATCTACGCCCGCGAGGTCGGCGACACGGGGGAGCGGGTCGTCTTCCTGCACGGACTCTTCGGCCAGGGCCGCAACTTCACGCAGGCCGCCAAGGCGCTGCAGCCCGAGCTGCGCTCGCTCCTCGTCGACCTGCCCAACCACGGCCACTCCGCGTGGACCGACTCCGTCGACTACGTGGACGTGGCCGACCAGGTGGCGGCGTTCCTGAGCGAGCGGTGGGCGTCGGGGGGTCGCACCCACGTCGTGGGGCACTCCATGGGCGGCAAGGTCGCCATGGTGCTGGCCCTGCGTCACCCGGACCTCGTGGACCGACTCGTCGTGGTGGACATCGCCCCTGCTCCGAGCGACGGCGCCGGGGAGTTCGAGCACCTGCTGGACAGCCTGGCCTCGCTCGACCTCGACACGCTCGCGCGGCGCGGCGACGCCGACGAGCAGCTGCGCGAGCGGATCGACAACGACACGGTGCGCGGGTTCCTCCTGCAGAACCTGCGATCGATCCCCCCGAGCGAGGGCGGAGGGTTTCGCTGGATGGCGAACCTCGCCCTCCTGCGCCGGGACCTGCCGGTCATCGGCGGCTTCCCCGAGATCGACGGGACCTTCGACAGGCCCGTCCTCTGGCTCGCGGGGGAGCGGTCGGACTACGTCGGCGACGACGACGCCCACCACATGCGCACCCTGTTCCCCCGCACCCGCCTCGTGACCGTGAAGGGCGCCGGCCACTGGGTCCACTCGGAGAAGCCGGACGCCTTCGCCTCGGCGCTACGGACCTTCCTCCTGGCCTGAGCCGTCAGTGCCGGTCCTCGAGACCGACCGCGTCGCGCAGGCGCTGCACCGACTCGCCCAGCCGTTCGTCGTCGCGCGCCCGTGACTCCATCAGGTCGGCCAGCGCCTCGGCGATCACGTTGAGCTTCTCCTGCGACGCCTCCTCGGCCCGCCGCCCGGCGTTCTCCAGCAGGGCGAGCAGGAACAGCGACTGGACGCTCGCGACGGTGTGGATCGCGACCTGCCACGCCTTCAGGTCGGCCCAGAGCGGCAGGCTGACCGCCCACGCCACCACGATGCCGGCGCACACCAGGAAGAACGGAGCCCGGGTGACCACCGACTCCGCCGACTCCACGAAGCGGTCGAAGACGGACCGGTCGTCGCCGCCGCGGGCGGCCTCCTCAGTACCCATGACGGCACGCTAGGGCGTGCGGCGCTCCCGCGCAGCAGGAACGACGAGCGCGGACGGGACCAGCAGGGCGGCCACCACGAGCAGCGCCTGGAGCGTGCCGGAGTGCTCGCCGACGAAGCCGACCAGGGGCGGGCCGGCCAGGAAGGCGGTGTACCCGATCGTGGAGACCACGCTGACCCGGGCCGCGGCGCGGCGTGGGTCGTCGGCGGCGGCGCTCATGCCGACGGGGAACCCCAGCGAGGCGCCCAGGCCCCAGAGCAGGATGCCGACGACCGCGAGCTCGGGGACGGGCGCCAGCACGGTGAGCAGCACGCCGACGAAGGCCAGTCCCATCGTCGACCAGAGCACCGTCACCCGACCGTGGCGGTCGAGCAGCGCCGGGCCCACGACCCGGCCCAGCGTCATCGCCGTGACGAAGGCGCCGAAGCCGAGAGCACCGGCCCAGTCCGGCACGTCGTAGCCGTCGACCAGGGCCACCGCCAACCAGTCGTTGGCCGTGCCCTCGGTGAAGGCGAGAGCCAGCACCATCAGGCCGATGAGCAGCGTGCGCGGCTCCGTCCAGGCCGACGCGGACCGTGCGCCCTGCGGATCCTCGCCGTGGTCCTCGTGGCCGGGCAGGAACGCCCGGACCGCCGCGAGCGCGCCCACGAGACCGATCGTGCTGGTGGCCGCGAGATGGACGCGCAGGTCGAGGTCCAGCGCCGCGGCACCGGCGCCCAGCCCCGCACCGACCACGGTGCCGAGGCTGAAGCCTGCGTGGAAGCGGGGCATCACCGTACGGCCCATGTGCTGCTCGACACGAGCGCCGTGCAAGTTCATCGCCACGTCCCACGCACCGATGCCGAAGCCCATGAAGGCCATCGGCACCGCGGCGGCGAGCGCGACGCCCGACTCCGCTCCGGCGGCCGCGGCGGTCTGCGCCAGGGCGACGACGACCGCGGACACGGCGACCACGCGGGCGGCGCCGAACCGGTCGCACAGGGCTCCGGCGAGCGGGAGGCCGGTCAGCGACCCGGCGGAGATCGCGAGCAGGAGCAGGCCGAGCTGGGCAGGGGACAGCCCGAGCGCGTCACGGACCGCGGGGAGCCGCGCCATCCAGCTGGCGAACATGAACCCGTTGAGGGCGAAGACGACGGCGACGGCGTTGCGCGCCGCTCGGACGGCGGGCGTCACGTGTCGCGCCCCGGGCGGGGTCGCGCCGCGCGGGGCCACGCTCCGCAGGACCACAGCGCCCAGAGCACGAGCAGCGGCTGGAAGAGAAGGCGGACGAGCCGCGCGCGGTCCGTGTCGAGGCCGAACGCGTCGACCCCCTCCACGTACTGCGCGACGTTGCCCGGGAAGACCAGGACGAACAGGGTCGCGACGAGCAGCCCGACGAGCGCCCGCCGTGCCGCCGGTGCCAGCAGCACCGCCAGACCGAGGACCAGCTCCACCGCACCCGACGCGAGCACGGTGAGGTCCTCGTCGACCGGGAACCACGACGGAACCTGCGCACGGAACTCCTCGCGCGCCACGACGTGCGCCACCCCGGCGAGGACGAGGAAGGCGCCGAGCAGCACGCGGGCGACGTGCTGGACCACACGGTGGGGAGTGCTCACCGCACGAGGATGCCAGGTGGCTCGCCACGGCTCCGATGCTGGGCGCGGACGGCAACCGGCGGTCCCGCGGATCGCTAGCCTGGGCCCATGGCCCACACCGCCGACACCCATGACGTCATCCGCGTGCAGGGCGCCCGCGAGAACAACCTCCAGGACGTGAGCGTCGACCTGCCCAAGCGTCGGCTCACCGTGTTCACGGGGGTGTCGGGCTCGGGCAAGAGCTCGCTCGTGTTCGGCACGATCGCCGCGGAGTCCCAGCGCCTCATCAACGAGACCTACAGCGCGTTCCTGCAGGGCTTCATGCCGTCGCTCGCGCGGCCCGAGGTGGACCACCTCGAGGGGCTCACGACGGCGATCATCGTCGACCAGGAACGCATGGGCGCCAACCCGCGATCCACCGTCGGCACCGCCACCGACGCCAACGCGATGCTGCGGATCCTGTTCAGCCGCCTCGGCGACCCCTTCGTCGGCCCGCCGACCGCCTTCGCGTTCAACGTGCCCACCCGCACCGCCAGCGGCGTCATGCAGACCGAGAAGGGCGGCCGGGTCGAGAAGCGCGTGGCGCGCAAGGAGGTCTACCTCGGCGGCATGTGCCCACGCTGCGAGGGGATGGGGTCGGTCAACGACTTCGACCTCACGGCCATCTACGACGCCGGCAAGACCCTCGCCGACGGCGCGCTGCTCGTCCCGGGCTACAGCATGGACGGCTGGTACGGCCGCATCTTCGCCGGCGCCGGCCTGCCGATGGACACGCCCGTGGGGGAGTTCACCCAGGACCAGCTGCAGACGCTCCTGCACGGCGAGCCCACCAAGATCAAGGTCGACGGGGTGAACCTCACCTACGAGGGCGTCCTGACCAAGGTCAAGAAGTCGATGCTGAGCAAGGACCTCGAGGCCATGCAGCCGCACGTGCGTCGGTTCGTGGAGCGTGCGGTCACGTTCACGACCTGCCCCGACTGCGACGGCACCCGCCTCACGCCCGAGGCGCTCTCGTCCCGCATCCGGGGCAGGAACATCGCCGACCTCTGCTCCATGCAGGTCAGCGACCTGGCCGAGTGGCTGCGCGAGCTCGACGAGCCGTCGGTCGCACCGCTGCTCAAGGGCCTGCAGCACCTGCTCGACTCCTTCACCGACATCGGCCTGGGCTACCTCTCCCTGGAGCGCCCCGCCGGGACGCTGTCGGGCGGCGAGGCGCAGCGGACCAAGATGATCCGGCACCTCGGGTCGTCGCTGACCGACGTCACCTACGTCTTCGACGAGCCCACCATCGGCCTGCACCCCCACGACATCGAGCGGATGAACCGGCTGCTCGTGCAGCTGCGCGACAAGGGCAACACCGTGCTCGTCGTCGAGCACAAGCCCGAGACGATCGCCATCGCCGACCACGTCGTCGACCTCGGACCCGGAGCCGGCTCCGGCGGAGGGACCATCTGCTTCGAGGGCGACGTCGCCGGACTGCGGGCCAGCGACACCGTGACGGGTCACCACCTCGACGACCGCACCCGGGTCAAGGACACCGTCCGCCGGCCCTCCGGCCACCTGGAGATCCGCGGCGCCGACACCCACAACCTGCAGGGCGTCGACGTCGACGTGCCACTGGGCGTGCTCTGCGCGGTGACCGGCGTGGCCGGCTCGGGCAAGAGCTCGCTCGTGCACGGCTCGATCACCGGGCGTGACGGGGTCGTCGTCATCGACCAGGGCGCCATCAAGGGGTCCCGACGCAGCAACCCCGCCACCTACACGGGCCTGCTCGAGCCGATCCGCAAGGCGTTCGCCAAGGCCAACGGGGTGAAGCCGGCGCTGTTCAGCTCCAACTCCGAGGGCGGCTGCCCCACGTGCAACGGCGCCGGCGTGATCATCACCGAGCTGGGCGTCATGGCGACCGTCGAGTCGCCGTGCGAGGAGTGCGGCGGCCGTCGGTTCCGCGCGGAGGTGCTCGAGCACACCCTCGGGGGCAAGGACATCGCCGAGGTGCACGAGATGTCGATCATCGAGGCGGAGGCGTTCTTCGCCGAGGGGGAGGGGCGCGTCCCCGCTGCCCAGAAGATCCTCGCGCGCCTCGTCGACGTGGGCCTGGGCTACCTGACGCTCGGGCAGCCGCTCTCCACCCTCTCCGGCGGTGAGCGCCAGCGGCTGAAGCTGGCCGCGCAGATGTCGGACGCCGGCGAGGTGTACGTGCTCGACGAGCCCACCACCGGCCTGCACCTCGCCGACGTCGAGAACCTGCTCGGGCTGCTCGACCGGCTCGTCGACGACGGTCGCTCGGTCGTCGTGATCGAGCACCACCAGGCCGTGATGGCCCACGCCGACTGGATCATCGACCTCGGTCCGGGCGCGGGCCACGAGGGCGGCCGCGTGGTCTTCGAGGGAACCCCGGCCGAGCTGGTCGCCGCCCGCGCCGGTCTCACCGGGGAGCACCTGGCCGGCTACGTCGATGCCTGACGGCGCACCCCGAGGGCGGGCCGTCGGCGCGATCGTCCTCGCCGCGCTGTGCTTCGCGACCACCGGGACCGCGCAGGAGCTGGCTGACGTGGCCGGGTCGCCCGTCGCCGTGGGGCTGGCCCGCATCGCCCTGGGCGGCACCCTCCTGGCCCTGGGAGCGACGTGGCTGTCCCGGGGCCGGGCGACCGGCGTCGCTCCACCGTCTCCCGCCGGCGCGAGGATGCCCGCCTGGGTGGTCGTCGCCGTCGGCGCCGGAGGAGTCGTGGCCTACCAGCCCACGTTCTTCGAGGGCACGGCCCGCAACGGCGTCGCCGTGGGCACCGTCGTGGCGCTCGGGTCCGCACCGGTCGTGACGGGCGCGCTCGAGGCGGTGCTGCGCCGTCGCGTGCCCGGCGTCCGGTGGGGCGTGGCGACGACCCTCGGCATCGTGGGCGTGGTGCTGGTGTCGGGCCTCGCGTCGGGGTCGGCGGTCGCGGGCTCCGCGGTGGGGTGGTCCGTCGGAGCCGGCGCCTCCTACGCGCTGTACACGCTCGCGGCGAAGGAGCTGCTCGGCCGCGGCTGGTCGTCGGGCCGGACCATGGGGGTCCTGTTCGGCACGGCCGGCGTCGTCAGCCTCCCCGCCCTCGTGCTGCTGGCCGGTCCATGGCTCTGGAGCGGGCCCGGGCTCCTGCTGGTGCTGTGGCTCGGCGTGGTCACCACCGCGGTCGCGTACCTGCTGTTCGGCTGGGGGCTGGCACGCCTGCCCGCCGCCGACGTCGCCACGCTGACGCTCGCCGAGCCGCTCTGCGCCACGGTGCTGGGTGTCGTCGTGCTGGGGGAGCGGGTCGGCGCCGTCGCGGGCCTCGGCCTCGTCGTGCTGGCGTGCGGCCTCGCGGTGCTCGCCACGGCACGCACCGACCCGTCACGCCCCACCCGGGGCCGGTCCGGTCTCAGAGCGGACGCTTGAGCCCCAGGTGGCTCGCCTCGTATCCGAGGCGCTCGTAGAACCGGCGGGCGTCGACGCGCGACGTGTCGGTCGTCAGCTGGCTCAGCACGGCACCGCGGGCACGTCCGTGCTCGTGCGCCCACTCCAGCAGGGCACCACCGAGCCCTCGGCCGCGCCACGCTGACGCCACCCGCACGGCCTCGATCTGCAGCCGTGTGGCGCCGCCCCGTGACAGCCCGGGGATGACGGTCAGCTGCGCGGTGGCCGCCACCGTGTCGCCGTCGCGCACGACCACGAGCAGCTGGGACGGATCGCGCACCAGGGCGTCGTAGGCGTCCTCGTAGGCGGTCGCGTCGGCCAGCTCGCGTGTCGCGCCGATCGGGTCGTCCGCGAGCAGCGCGAGGATCGCCGGCACGTCGTGCCGCTCGGCCCGTCCCACCTGGAGCAGCGCACCGTCGACCTCCAGCGTCGCCCCGGCGTCGCGCGCAGCGCGGCGGATCTCGTCGACGACCTCGTCCAGCCACCCTCCGACGCTCGCCCGCGCCTGCTCGGTGTCGGGGTAGCGGCACCGCAGGTGCATCCCCGCCTCGTCGAGCACGAACCAGACCATGACGCCGTCGGTGCGCCCGGCCGCGCTCACGTACTGGGCCTCGAGCCCCACGTGGTCGACGTGCACCGGCAGCCGCCGCAGGTCCAGCCACGAGATCGCGAACATCCCCGGCGACTGCGGCATGCCGCCCCAAGGCGCGAACACGTCCTCGAGCGGCCACGAACCGAGTCCGATGGCCTCCTTCACGGCCGCGGCGCACGCCACGGGGTCGGCGTCGGGGGAGTCGAGGACGGCGTTGGTGATGAACCACCCGACCGAGTCGTGCCACGTGTCCTCGTACCGGCTGTGGACCGGGAACACGGCGCGCAGGGGAGCGTCGGCCAGGTCGCGGGTGACCTGGGTCAGGGCCGAGGTCACGAGCGCGAGCGTCGACACGGTACGGGCGCGCGCCCCTCGCGACAGCCAGGCGAGGGCGTCGACGTCGAGCACGTCGCGCAGCTCGACCCGCTCGGGAACCGGTCGCTCCACGTCGCCCAGCGGGAGCGGGAAGCGCGGCATGGTGTCGCCGCACGCCTCGATGACCTCGTTCCATCGCTCGCGCACCGACTGCGGTGCGCGCTCACGCTCGACGAGCGCGGCGGTGTGGTCGGCGAACGGTCGCGCCGGAGCCGCGTCGTCGAGGGTTCCGGCGAGCGCGCGCTGCAGGTCCCGCACGACGACCAGCAACGACCACATGTCGACGTGTGCGTGGTCCGCGGCGACCACGACGGTGGGCCGGTCATGCGACTCGACCACGCACAGCCGGTGCGAGGGCGACGAGAACGGCGTGCAGTGCTCGTCGAGCACCCCGCGGATCGCGTCGCTGAGCCGAGTGCCGGGACCCACCGCGTGCTCCCGCCACCGCCCGGGCCCCAGCTCGACCTCGTGCAGCGTGGGACCCGCGTCGGGCTCGTCGGAGGTGGCGGGGGAGAAGACCGAGCGAAGCGTGCCGTGGCGCCGGACCACCGACAGCCAGGCCGCGGCCAGCGTGTCGCGGTCCACGTCGGGCGGGCGGAAGGTGATCGCCATCCACGACCCGGCGCGGTCGCCCAGGCCCACGTGGCGAGCCTGGTCGAACGAGATCGGCAGCTGCTCGCCGACGGGTCCGACGTCGAGGTCGTAGCCCACGATGCGACCGAACGGCAGCCGGAGGTGGGCCACATGGGTCAGCCGCATGCGGCTCACTCTAGGCCGCTCGAGCCACCGGTCAGGGCAGGGCCGTGTCGGCTCGGTCACACGTGGGGTCGCGCAGGCGCTCGGAGCGTCCCGGTCGTCGTAGCCTGGGCCGTCAGGGGAGCCGAGCACGAGGAGCAGCCACCGTGTCGTCGTTCGCGGTACCAGGGGCCACGCTCGACTTCGACGTGACCGGTGCGGACGGGCCTGCGGTGGTGGCGCTGCACGGCCTCACGTCGAGCCGGCGCCGCGAGGCGGTCCTGGGGCTCGACGTCGCGGGTGGGCTCGAGGGCGTGCGACTCCTTCGCTACGACGCCCGCGGGCACGGTCGGTCCACCGGCCGCGACCGCATCGGCGACTACTGCTGGCCGCACCTGGCCGAGGACCTCCACCTGCTCGTCGAACACGTGTTCGGTGGGGAAGTGGTGCACGGAATCGGGGCCTCCATGGGCACGGGGACGCTCCTGTACGCCGCCCTCGGCGACCCGGCCAGGTTCGCGACCCTCACGCTGATGATCCCACCGACCGGCTGGCGGACCCGCGCGTCGAAGGCGTCGGAGTACGAGTGGGCGGCGCGGCTCGTCGAGTCCAGCGGCGTGGCGGCCTGGATGGCCGCCGGCGCAGGCGCTCCGCAGCCTCCGGCGACCCGCGGGCGTCCCGACACCCTGCCCGACGTGCCACCGAGCCTGCTCCCGACGGTGCTGCGCGGCGCGGCGTCGTCGGACCTGCCGTCCAGGTCGTCCCTGACGACGCTGGACGTCCCGACACTGGTGCTGGCGTGGACGGCCGACCCGGCGCACCCGCTGGAGACCGCCGACGAGCTCGGTGCCGTCCTGCCGCACTGTCGCAGCGTCGTGGCGGAGGATCCGGACGACGTGCGCCGGTGGGCGAGCGAGCTCGCCGACCACGTCGGCGCAGTGGCCCCGACAGGCCCCTCTCGCCCACGCTGACGACGCTCCGATAATGCACATTATGTCAAGTAGTGGAGATCGTGGCACGCCTCACGGCGCCCAGTGCTGTCAGTTGTCAGGAAAGGTGTCATTTTGCCAAGTTGGTTGTCATCTTTTGCCAACTAGTTGTCATGTGCGATTCGCTCTGAGCGTCGACGGCTGATCTCGATCAAGGATCTCGGCATGTCGAGAACATTCCGCACCGACGCTCAGCTGGCCTTGGACGTCGCGGCGCACACCGCCCGCCAGAACGCCGATCGCGGCGCGTGGTCCGATCCCCGAGCCGACGCACACATGCCCGATCCCCCGTTCCCAGATCCGGACAATCCGGTCCTGGACTACTTGGTCCGGACGGCCGAGGCATCCCTACGTCGCGGCGAGAACATTCAACTCACCCTGGTCCACCTGGCTGTGCACGCTTGGTTTGAAGGCGGTGTCGCAGGATACGACCGAGGACGCGGCGACACGGCGCACGACCCAGATAGCGCTTGACGTGGGACCGCCGCTCCCCCATCAAACCCGCCGCTATGGTTGAACCAACGACTCTCGACAGTTCTGTCTTCGACCTTTGCCCCGCATATGACGTGCCGACGATGTGGTGGAACAGCACGCCAGTGCGTGCCAGGCGCACAGGCCCTCGATCCCGACCTGCGCCGCGGTGTACCGCTCGAGCCAGTCGCGAGCCTCGTCGACGCCGGCGGTCTGGGGCACAAGCTGGATCGGCGGCCGCACATCGGCCAAAAGCTCCTTGAGCACGTGCCGGCGATCGCGCAGGATGTGCGCGCGCCGGTCGACGCCATCGCTCTGCAGGACGTCGAACGCCATGAACGTCGCTGGCGGCCGAGACCCGACACGACGGGTGGCGCCGCGTGAGGCGAGCTGGCGCTGCAGCTCGCCGAAGTCGAGCGCCCCATCACCCCACACGACGAGTTCACCGTCCAGGACCGTGCCGGCCGGCAACATCGCGGCCGCCGCGTCCGCGACGTCGGGGAAGCCGCTCGTAATGTCGTGACCGCGTCGCGACTGAATCCGGCACCGCCCGCCCGGGTACCTATCCGGTGTCGGTCGTGGCGCCGCGCTCGGTGGTCGTCTCGGGGTTCAACAGCGCAGCCTCGGGGCGGCGCTCACCCAAGTCCGTAATCGGTCCTTTGCGGCGTTCGGCACCGAAGGGAGTCGGTAACCCGCGCCAGAACCGTTCGAGGTTTCAGGGGCCGAAAGTTTCGGCGCTAGGTTTTCGGACACACCAGTGTCTTCGAATGACCATCGATGCATCGCTAGTTTCCGCTCGAGTCACTGTCGACGGATGAACAATCGCCTAGGATTTGTCCATGCCCACGCCGCTTCGGGAGTCGTACCGAGCCCATCTGCGGAGACGTGCTTTGGAGGCGGCGTACGTCGAGACCGTGGCAAAGGGCTGGGACAAGGTCCGGGTGGGACACATTGCGATCCTGATCGGTGCCCCGCGCGCCATGTTGTACAAGGAGTTCGGCGACAAGCAGGCGCTGGGTGAAGCGCTGGTCCTTCACGAGGCCGACCGTTTCCTTGCGGGGATCAAGAATCTTCTGGCGTCGTACCCGACCGACGCCGCGGGCGGCATCCAGGCGGCGGTTCAGTACACCTTGACCGAGGCGGAGAGGAGCCCGTTGTTGCGGGCAGTCCTCGTCTCACACCGCGATCCGGCGCTGGAGACCAGCGCTCTCGACGCCCGCAAGGGCATGCTGCCCCTCATCACGACCTCAGGGCGTCTGCTCGACGTCGCAAGCGATGCCCTGGCGGCTTGGATGCATCAGCAGTTTCCTCAGCTTGACGTCGTCGACGTCCAGAACGCGACCGACGCCCTCGTCCGACTTGCCGTCAGCCACCTCGCCCTCCCGGGCGCGGATGCCGAGGCCACGGGCCAGCAGATCTCCGAGGTGGCACTTCGGTACCTCGGACTGCGTCGATCGGAGCCCGCCGACGCGCCCCGACGTGTCGACCCCACCGTCACCGTCCGCTGACCAGACATATCCGGCAGGGCCCGGGTATCACCGAACTCCCTGCTCGCGCTGGAACTGACGCGGAGACTTCCCGGTCCATCGCTTGAACGCGTGCGAAAAGTTGGCAAGGTCGCTGTAGCCAAGGTCGCTGGCAATCTCGCTCACCGTCGCCGTTCGCTCCAGCAGACGCAGTACCGCCCGCTCTCGCAGGGAGGTCTCGCGCAGCTCACGGAAGGTGGTTCCCTCACCGGCAAGTCGCCGCTTGAAAGTGCTGGCCGACATCGACAGCTCATCGGCGACCGATCGGCTGCTTCTCAGGACGTCGCCCTCATCCACCAGAAGCCTCACGGTCCGTGAGAACGACAGAGGCCCATTCCGGAGCTCGAGAGCCTTCTCGAGCTCGGCGATCGCGTGCCGGTAGGCGATCGGATCGGAGAACCGACAAACCTCGCTCAGGGTCTCAGCAGGTACCCGGAGGAATGAGATCGGGGCATCGAAAGCCAGCTGGCCACTCAGCACATCCGGATGACCGGCCAGGTCTGCAGGCGCCGACCAAGCCAGGTGCAGCGTGACGGCCGACATGTCACCGACGAGCAGCTTCAGCAGTCGCACGAGTGCCGATCCGCAATAAGTGATCACCAACCGATCCAGGTCCGGATCACCGGTATGTCCGGTGAAACCGACGGTCAGACCGTGATCGGAGTGATGCAGCTGAGGACTGAGAGCGGTCGAAATCAACGGCAGGTAGGTCAGCAGCTCCACGATCTCCGCGACCGAGCCTGCACTGACCAACGGCAGGCTCAGTGGCCCGAAGGTGGTCAATTGAGCCTGCGCCGCGCACGCACGTCCGAGATGGGTGGCTTGGGCGGAGTCAAGTGCCGGATACACCTCTCGAAACCAGCGCAGCGGCGCCTGGACATCGCGTTCGACCATCGTCGACTCGCTGACTCCCTCGCGAGCCATGACGCGGCGAAACCGCGCGACGGCGTCCGGCTCCAGCGCTTCGCCCGCGAGCAGCTGCACGAATGCAAGCGGCGGCACGCACGGCTCGACCATGTTCACCCTCTCGTCTCTTCGTGAGCCGAAATCACAAGGTATTGACTTCGGTGACCATAGCCACCGCTGTCGGACCCGGCAACACTCTTATGAAGTTCATCACGCCCGGGACAGTTCTTCAGGAGACTCACATGGCAGTTGTCACCTTCGTGTCGCACGACGGCGAGAAGTACGAAGCCCCGCTGGAGGAGGGCCAGTCGTTGATGCAGGTCGCGGTCAACGAGGCAATCCCGGGCATCGACGGGGACTGCGGCGGAGAGGCTGCCTGCGGGACCTGTCACGTGGTCGTCGACCCCCAGTGGTCCGAGCAGGTCGGCCTGTCCGGAGCTGAAGAAGAAGCAATGCTCGCGATGAACCCCGAGCGGCAGCCGACTTCCCGGCTCGCGTGCCAGATGTCGGTCTGCCCCTCGTGGGACGGCTTGACCGTCAAACTGCCCGAATTTCAGCTGTGACGACGAGAGAGACGGAAGCCACGCCATGAAGATCTCAGAAGCCATCTCCACCAGGGTCCAGTCGACCATCCCGGTCGACCGCCAGATCCAGGGTGCGCACCTCTACGACAAGACCCGCCGTTGGGTGACCGGCACGAACGGCCAGAAGATGTTCGTCGAGGAGCCGATCCCCCCGGTGGAGGACGTGGAGCTGACCGACATCGACGTCAGCAACCCGTTCATGTACCGCCAGGGACGCTGGCTCTCCTACTTCGAGCGGCTGCGCAAGGAGGCTCCGGTTCACTACCAGGCGAACAGCCCGTTCGGACCGTTCTGGTCCGTCACCCGCCACGCCGACATCGTGGCTGTCGACAAGAACCACGACGCCTTCTCCGCCGAGCCGTTCATCATCATCGGCACGCCGCCGCGTTTTCTCGACGTCGAGATGTTCATCGCGATGGACCCTCCCCGACACGACCTCCAGCGAGCAGCTGTCCAAGGTGTCGTCGCCCCGAAGAATCTTCGCGAGATGGAGGGGCTCATCCGATCACGCGTCCAGGAGGTCCTTGACGAGTTGCCCGTGGACCAACCGTTCGACTGGGTCAGCAACGTCTCGGTCGAGCTCACCGCGCGGATGCTTGCCACGCTGCTGGACTTTCCCTACGAGCAGCGCCACAAGCTGGTCGAATGGTCAGACCTCGCGTCCTCGATGGAGCAGGCCAACGGTGGCCCCTCCGACAACGACAAGGTGTTTCGCGGCATGCGGGACGCGGCGCTCGGTTTGAGCGCCCTCTGGCGCGACAAGGCCGCGCGGACTGCCGCTGGCGAAGCTCCCGGCTTCGACCTGATCACGATGCTGCAGAGCAACGAGGACACCAAGGACCTGATCGATCGCCCAATGGAATTCCTTGGCAACCTCACGCTGCTGATCGTCGGCGGCAACGACACCACCCGGAACTCGATGAGCGGAGGAGTCCTGGCGCTCAACCGATTCCCCGACCAGTTCGAGAAGCTGAAGGCGAATCCCGACCTGATTCCCAACATGGTCTCGGAGATCATCCGCTGGCAGACCCCGCTCGCGTACATGCGCCGTATCGCCAAGAAGGACGTCGTGCTCAACGGCCAGTTCATCCGCAAGGGCGACAAGGTCGTCATGTGGTACGCCTCCGGAAACCGCGACGAGGCGCTGTTCGACCGCGCCGACGACCTGATCATCGACCGAGCCAACGCGCGCAACCACATCTCGTTCGGCTTCGGCGTCCACCGCTGCATGGGGAACCGGTTGGCCGAGCTGCAGCTGAAGATCCTCTGGGAGGAGCTGCTGCCGCGCTTCGAGAACATCCAGGTCGTCGGCGAACCGGAATATGTGCAGTCGAACTTCGTGCGAGGCATCAGCAAGCTGATGGTCCAGCTCACACCGAAGACCAGCACATGACACTGCCCCGAGCGGTGATCGTCGGGGCGAGCCACGCCGGAGCACAGCTCGCGGCCAGTCTGCGCCAGGAGAAGTGGGACGGAGAGATCATCCTCATCGGCAACGAGTCGGCGTTGCCCTACCAACGACCCCCATTGTCGAAGGCCTACCTCTCCGGCAGGAGCACGCTCGAAGACCTAGCGATCCGAAGCTCCGAGTTCTACGCCAAGCAGGACATCAAGCTGATGGACGTCACGGTCGAGGCGATCGACCGTTCGGCGGGACAGCTTGGGCTGAGCAACGGGCAGACCCTGACCTTCGACAAGCTCGCGCTGTGCCTCGGCGCTCGCGCCCGGCGACTTCCGGCGCCAGGGGCCGATCTGGCGGGAGTCTTCTACCTGCGCACAGCCGCCGATGTCGAACTGATCCGGGACGCCGCCACCACTGCCCGTCGCGCAGTCATCGTCGGAGGCGGCTACATCGGACTCGAGACGGCCGCCTCGCTTCGGACCCTCGGTCTGGAGGTGACCGTCTTGGAGGCCACCGAGCGGGTCCTCGAGCGCGTCACGGCGCCCGCAGTCTCGGCGTTCTTCGATCGCATCCACCGCGAAGAGGGGGTCACCATCCGGACCGGAGCTCTCGTCCACGCACTCGCCGGCGACGTCCAGGTCCGCGAGGTGGTCCTGTCCACGGGCGAATCGATCCCCGCCGACCTGGTCATCGTCGGAATCGGTGTCGAACCGAACGTCGAGCTTGCCGCAGCAGCAGGCCTGACCGTGGACAACGGCATCCTGATCGACTCGCAAGCACGCACGAGCGATCCGGACATCGTGGCCGCTGGCGACTGCGCCAGCGGCGACATTGCCCGATACGGCCGCCGGATTCGTCTGGAGTCAGTGTCGAGCGCGGGCGAGCAGGCCAAGGTGGCCGCGGCGACGATGTGCGGCAAATCCAAGGAGATCGCCGCTCTGCCATGGTTCTGGTCGGATCAGTACGATCTCAAGCTCCAGATCGCCGGCCTCAACACTGGGTATGACGAGGTGATCCTGAGCGGCGACCCGGCGTGCGACCGCGACTTCGCCTGCTTCTACCTGCGCGAGGGCGAGCTCATCGCCGCCGACTGCGTCAACCGGCCGCGCGACTTCATGTTCAGCAAACGAGCCATCACTCAGCGAACTCCCGTGCATCGGGAGGAGCTCCTCGGCCTGTCCGTCGGTTGAGGTGGCGCCCCGACGTTCAGCGGCCAGACGCCCGCCAAAGGGCTTCACACGGGGCGCCGACCTCGCACGAGATCCTCGATCATGGTCGTCAGGATGTTCGTCAAGCGGCGGGTCCCGATTTGCACGACTTCCGGCCCGGATCCGCGCCTGCGAAGGTTGTCCAACCCCAGAGGCTGACCGACGTCGATCGTGACCACGGGCCGCTTGAGAAGCCGCGGCCGTCGACTGTATGCCGGGAGGACTTGCTGAGCTCCGAGCTGCGCCACCGGAATCAGCGGTGCACCTGACTCGAGCGCGAGTCGCACGGCTCCCGACTTCAGCCCCATCAGACGGCCGTCGTTGTTCTTGGTGATCGACCCCTCCGGGTACACCACGACGAGAGTGCCCGCGCGAAGCGCCTCCAGGGCGGCATCGAATCCGCCGCGACCATGGTCGCGGTCTACCTGGACGTGCCCGGCGGCTCGGAACCACCGACCCACGATCGCGCTGTCGAACAAGCTGCTCTTGGCCAGGAAAGCCGGAGTCCGTCCCGTGGCGAGCACCGCTTCAGCCACGAGCAACGGATCGAGTTCCGAGACGTGATTGACGGCGAGCACCACGCCTCCCTCTTGGGGGATGTTGTCGAGGCCGCGCCAGTCCCGACGACGCACCACCAGTAGCACGGGCTTACAGACCAGGAACGCGGTCCACCACGCTGCACCCCACCGCGGAGGGAACCGTGGACCGAACGATCGAGTCACCACAGCCCGGCCGGCGTTAATCGACTTCTCCGTCAGGCCGCTGCCCGCCTGAGGCGAAGTGACCAGCACCGACCACCACGAAGGTCGCCGTGGCCGAACCCGCCATACGTCCAACGTTGTCCCACGCTTCAGCGTGCAGGAGAAGCCGTCGACCGTTCCGCTCTCTCAACTGCGCGCGGAACGTGTACGGGTGGTGGAGACGGAAAGGCGCCTGGTACTCGACCGTGATGCTGCGGGTGACTGCAAGTGCACCGACGGTGTAGAGGGTGAAGCCGAACAGGTCGTCGAAAGCGAGCGCGACAGCGCCTCCGTGGGCGATGCCAGGTGCACCGACGTGAGCGTCAGAAAAGCTGTGGACCGCCTCAACCCCGTCCGCCGTGCGCACCACCTGCAGGCCGAGACCTGCAGGATTGGCTGGTCCGCACCCGACGCATTCCTGCGAATGAGGAGGCAGCGTCTGGCCGATAGCCACGGCCTCCTGAGCTGCGAGATGGGATGTCCACTGCGCGAAGAGCTCCGCGTCCGCTCTTCGGATCTCAGCGTCGCTACTCAGGGTCGGGTCACTGCCACCAGGGCGCCGCACGTCCATCTCGCCTGTCACCTCAACACTCAACGATCCGCAGCCGCCAAGGATTCGGCGGCCGCTTCCAGTGACTCGACCACCTTCGCCTCGAGGTCGGGCAAGGCGCTGGCTGCCTCGGCGACCGCCTCGGCGCGAGCTCGGGTGTCGACGTCGCGCTGCACTGCGGCGCGCGCAGTCTGCGTCCACGCCTGCGCGCACCGGCTGGCCGCTTCGGCAAGGTCAGCGGTTGCAGCGTCTCCGGTCAATCGGGCGACGTCCTCACAACCGTCGGCGAGCAAGCGGCGGAACAGTCCGCCCCCGGTCCCGGCCTTCTCGACGAACGCGCTCAGGCTGAACAGCAGCACCTCGAGCTCGTCGGCCGGAAGGTCGACCCAGGTCTGCACATCGGAGGCCAGCAGCGCCACCCCGGCGAGGCCTTCGGCGCCGTGGCCTGCCGCCGCGAGATCGATGATCCCCGGACCCGACGGGTGGCTCATCCGCGATGCGGACTGCTGGAACGCTTCGGCCGCGACCTCCGAAAGCTCGGGCAGCACTTCAGGCCAAGTGATCCGGTACGTGCAGTGGCGCGTCGGCTCAGGGAAGGACTTCGACGACCGCGCACGCGCCAGGGCCTCGAGTGGGACTTCTTGAACGTCGGCCCGGTCGTTGTCCACCACATACGCCACGCGCTGGCGTTCGTCGTAGCCGATCACCACGATGTCGTGACGGCTCATCTGGAGCTTGACCCGCAGGTACGGGAGCTCGGCAATGTCACCCCAGACAAGACTGGGACGGCCGGCGTCGACCTCGTCGCGGACCCACGTCCATCCCTCCTCGGGATCGTCCGTCGTCAGGACCTTGACCTTCCCTCCCAGGCGCACGGGGAGATCGACCTCGAAGTCTGAGCCCCGACCCACCAGGTAGACCGGAGGCATCAGGCCACTCGATCGCACGTACGACAAACCCAGAGCACCGCCGAGCGCAAAGACCAGGCCCTCGCGTGGCGGGCCCTCCCATCCCAGCCCGTTCCAGTGCAGCAGGTCGCGCAGAGCACCAGAGCCACAGTGGCCGCCCATCTGGTGGGGGTAGTCCTGGATGAGCGCGGTGTCTGACATGTGACGTCCTTTGGCAGATCTCGGTAGGTCAGGGGCAGAAGGAGGCGGCTCAGGCTTCGCGGCGAAGAGGTGCCGCGGGCCTCACATTCAGCTGAGCCGCGGACTGGGCATGACGGATGGGGTGGCGGGGTCCTTGCGCCGAGTGACCCGGCGGCGGTCGTGGCCGAGCAACCCGGCAGCGGTCGTGCTCATCGGCGATCTGCCGGCGAGTCAAGAGGACGTGAACTGTCATCGGACGACGCGCTCGTGGCTGGAGGATCGGTGAACTCATCCGTCACGCGCTCCGCGGAGGCGACCATCAGCGACCCGTAGGAACGACGAAGCTCCGTCAGGATGTCGGTCAGCGGCAGGTCGTCGAAGACGCCGCGATCCTGGACGTACTCCATGTGCTGGGTTCCATCGGCGGTGAAGGCGTGCATCAGCGCGTCGTGCTCGCCGTCGAACTCGACCGGGGGAACTCCGAATCGGGCGCACAGCTCGGTGTTGAACGCCGGCGTCGCCTTGACCCACCTGCCGTCGATGAACAGTGAACTGTAACCGTGATAGACGAACAAGTCCGACCCGCTCATGAGGCTGCGCAGCGAGTCAGTCTGCAGATGATTACGGACGTCGGCGAAGCCAAGCCGAGCCGGGATCCCGGCGGCCCGGCACACCGCGGTCAGCAGCACCGCCTTCGGAACGCAATAGGCACGCCCTGCTTCTAGGACGAAGCTCGCTCGGTAGTGAGCAGGGTCTTCCGACGCCGAGTAGGGGTCGTACCAAATCTGATCGCGGACTGCGGTGAAGAGGCGAACCGACTTCTCACGGTCGGTTCTCGCGCCCTCGATCGAAGCTGCAGTGAACTCGCGGACAGCTGCGTGCTCGATATCGAGGAACTCCGTCGCGTCGAGAAAGGCTGCCGGCGACTGACTCATCTGTGTTCCGCACTGCTCATGGGCCCGACGGCCGTGACGGATGAGTACGTGACCGAGGCCAGGTCATCGTCGCGCAAGCCTCGTCGACGGACAGGAGCAACGCGAACGCCGCTCACCGACGGGAGGCTCGGCATCAGGTGTCCTTTCGCCGCGGTCCAGGTCGCTGCTGCCACTCGCCCCCGGACGTCTAGCTTCCGAGAGGACAGGTCGCACCAACACGAGATTGGGTTTGACAGTGCGATGCCCAGTTGTCTGCACATCAGCACACCCTTGCCATGGTGTGACAACTTACAGTTTTTGTCAACGAAGCGACATAGCTTTGATTCTGTTCCGGTCGCAGCGGCCCGCGCCAGCGCTCCGCACAACGCGAACCGCCGCGCGTACGGCCCGCTCTCCTCTCCGCGCATGTCGGAAGACCGCGCTCGCGTCACGCTCTGGGGCAGGGCGCGTCGCAAACGGCCATGCGATCGATCGTTTCATCGGCGTCAAGGGCATCGAGTAAGCGGTGCCCCCTGCTGGGACTAGCGCGCAGCGACGCCCAGGAGCCATCGCGAGGGCTCAGGACGCGAACTATGCCGCCAAACGCGGCACCAGTCACCGGGTCCTTCATCTGCTAGACCTGACCGTTATGGAGTTGCAGATGTTGGAGGCTCGCGTCGGTGCCATCGTTGAAGCCGTAATCGCGGGCCGACAAGTCGAAGACGACCGCATCGAACTCAAGGCCCTATGGCCATCCGCTAATCATGATGTTGCTCGCCGTATCGCCGGCCACGCGAACGCTGCTGGCGGTGAATCGATTCTCTGGGTCATCGGCCTCGACGAGCGTCGTCGGCGCATCGGAAGTACCTCGGGCGTCGAACCGGCGAACTGGTGGAATGCGGTTCGAAAGCACTTTGACGGTCCATCTCCCGAGCCGACGTGGTTGCGGGTACTGGTGTCTGGCAACGCCGACGTGATGGCTCTCCAGTTCACTACCGAACGCGCTCCCTATGTTGTGAATGTCGCCAAGCCGGGGCAGGTTCATCGAGAGGTCCCGTGGCGTTCGAGTACTTCAAGTGTCGCAGTCAGCGGTCCGGGAGAACTCCGTCTTCGCGGGGAACACGTACTTGACCCCGGTGAGGGGGACCCTCTCCTTCGAGCACGGAAGATCGATCTCAATCTTCAGCTTCCTATCGACGCCAGTGCCCGAGCATCTCGGCTAGACAGCCGCCTGTCCGTCGAACCGCCTCGCGAGTTCAGCGAACGCGACATTCCCGACCAGCATGACGAGTGGCACCTCGCTAGGCGATTCACGGTTGGATCAGCGCCTCAATGGTGGTCGTAACCCAACCCTCCGTCTGGACGCGCCCAGACGCGACAAATTAAGTGACAAACTTGACCCAGACCCGCTGGTCCAGCGATCCGTGACAACCAATCTGACAATCGCGGAGTCGGGGTCTAGACGTCACTGCGGGGAACTCGGACGACAGAACCCTGGCAAAAGTGACAACCCATCTGTCAACTGTCAAGTGCGCTCCTCCACTCCCGGGCGCACCCGAACCACCCAGCGAAGCCGTGCTCGCTCCGTCCAGGCGAGCCGAGGGACGATCCGGCCTCTAGAGTCGCACGATGTTCAGGGACAACGATCACCGTCGCGTTGCTGTCGCTCGCCCTCGCCGGCTGCACCGGGTCGAACGACCCGAGTGAGAGCTCCACCAACCAGCCCGCAGACGATGCGGTCGACCTGCGGTTCGCCTACTCCGGCGTCTCCGACGAGGGAACGATCGACCAGACGCTCACGATCACCAACACGTCCAGGACCCTCTCCGCAGCTCCGACCCTGTCCTTCGTGGCACTTGACTCGGACTCGGAGCCGATGACCGATGTCTCGGTGACCACGGTGTTCGGAAGCGATCGAGGTCTGGTCGTCGCGCCGGCGAACTACGAGGTGCTCGACATCCTGCGTTTCGAGGGCCCCGGGTCCGGCGACGTGGAGGACGTCGAGGTCACGGTCGAAGGGATGCGCACCGCCGAGGACGCCGGGACGGCCTATCCCGAGGTCGACTTCCTGGATGCCCAGGGAGAGCCGGTCGACCGTCCGTACGAGGCTCGCACGGCCAGGGTGAGCAATCCCGGCAGAAGCGACTACGTGGTCCGCCTCGTGGGGATCACCTGGAACCGCCCCGCCGAGGGGGAGTCGCAACAAGCTCTCACGGTCTCCCCTGTCGGCGAGCCGACACGTCTAGCGGCTCGCAGCGAGGCCGACGTGCGTCTCGCACCGACGGACGTGGCGACGTACGACAGCGTGAAGGTCTTCATCGCCGTGGAGCAGCGCGCCTCGACCTCGGCCGAGGACGCCTGAGTCGACTCCCGCGGCGACGACACCCGACGCCTCGTCTCCCCCGCGCTCGTGGCGATCCTGCGCCGCTATCCCCCGGCGCCGACGGGTCGCACTCCGGTCGCCCGACTCATGACCCGCCTCGACGTGAGCCTGAGAAGCGCGGACGGGTAGCTCCACTCCCCCCGATGCTTTTGGCACCGAGGCGAACGCGGCGAAACTCGGTGTCGGACGTCGAATCTATGTTCGTTACATGACCTCGACGGACTCTCTCCTCGGCCTCGCGACGGATGCGTCGCGGGTGCTGTGGCGGGCCGAGGCTGCGCAGGCTGCGACGGTGCTGGCGTTCGTGGAGGGTCGTCGGTCCGACGCGGTCGCGGCCGGGCGGAGCGCTGCTTCGGCCGAGGACGCCCGCCAGGTCGCGATCCTGGAGGTCGCGGTCGAGCTCGAGGTCGCGTCGGGATTCGTCGCGCACCTGGTCGCGACGACCAGGACCCTCACGGCGGACCTGCCGACGGTGTGGGCCGCCCACAGCGACGGTGAGCTCGATCGGGCGAAGGCCCGCGCGATCGCCTCGGCCCGGTGGCGCCTGCACGAGGTCGCGTCGGTGGAGCTGCTCGACGAGTCCGTGGTCCCCTACGCCACGACCCACACGCTGTCCCAGCTCAAGGGCTGGCTGCGCCGGTTCGTGGCACGGGTCGAGGCCGAGAACGTTGCACGGCGCCGCCGCGAGGCGACCGCCCAGCGCCACGTGACCATCACGGCGATGGACGACGGGATGAGCCTGCTCCAGGCGTTCATCCCGACCCACGACGCCCTGCTGATCGAGCGCAAGCTGTCCCTGGCCGCCAAAGCGCAACGTGCCGACGACCCCGACGACGACCGACGGTTGTCCCAGGCCCGCGCCGACGTCCTGACCGACCGGCTCCTGGGTCGCACCGCGGACGCCCCCGGCCGGGGCCGGTTCCACGTCGGGATCACCGTCTCCCTGGCCACCCTGCTGGGCCTGGACGACGAACCCGCCGTCACCGGCGACGGCCAGCACGCCATCGACCCCACACTGGTCCGCGAGCTCGCCACGCAGCCCGGCACGCTGTTCAGTCGCCTCCTGACCGACGAGGCCGGCGGCATCCTCGACGTCACCGAGCTCGGCCGCTTCCCCACCGCCCCACTCCGCCGCGCCCTCGAGCTCGTCGACGGCGTCTGCGACATCCCCACCTGCGACAAACCAGCAGAAGCGTGCGACCTCGACCACCAGCAACCCTTCGACCCCGACCACCCAGACCGCGGACCCACCACCGCAGGCAACCTCCACCCACGATGTCGCCCCCACCACGGACTCAAGACCCGCGGAGCACTCCCCGTCGACCACGACGAGGACGGCACCACCCGATGGCACCTGCCCACACGCGCCGTGCCCGGACGCACCGCCTTCACCCGCGCCTGGACGAGGAGGACCGAACCCGTCGTCGTGCTCGCCGAGCACTACCCAGCCACGGGGGCCTTCGAGTACGTCGCCGCCTGACGAGGCGTCTACAGCCGACGTCAGCGCCGATGCCGACCGACGCCGCGCCGCGCCTCGGGACGTGCCGGAGGACCCTCCCCCGGCGACGCCGCGTCCACGACTGCTGGGTGAGCCGTCAGCACGTGGTGCCGAAGGACCGCGACGTCGCTCTCGTCGCACTCCAGGCGCAGCACCAGGACGCCCTCGTCACCCTCGAGCCAGCACAGCTCGACCTCGGGGGCCCGCACGAGCAGTCGCGTCGACACGCACAGGCTCGCCCCGGAGTCCGCAGGCATGTCGAAGGTCAGGACGGGCACGACGACCTCCTCGCGACCCCCGATCGATGTCATCACCCCCAACGAGCGCGCAACCCCGGAGGTCACGACCCGACGGCTCGACTCCCTGACCTGGAACATCCTCCCGGTCCCGGCGACGCCGCACCCACACCGCGATGTGACGGGGGTCACGATAGGCTCGACCCACACCGACCGAGGCGTCTCGGGGGACGTCCGCACCGAGCGGGCTACGAGTCTGTCGGGTCGGCCGGGGGGACCACGTGCTCACAGACATCTTCCTGCCCGAGGTCATGGGCACCGCCACGCTCCTGCTGCTCGGCTGCGGCGTCGTCGCGAACGTCGCGCTGGCCAAGACGAACGGCAACGCCGGCGGCTTCCTGATGGTCAGCTTCGGCTGGGGCCTGGCGGTGTTCGCCGGCGTCTACGTCGCCTACAAGTCCGGCGCGCACATCAACCCCGCCGTGACACTGGGTCTCGTCGCGTCCGGCGACGACCTCGGCGGCAACACCGCCGTCAAGGTGCTGGTGTACCTCGCCGCCCAGCTGCTCGGCGCCTTCCTCGGCGCCACGCTGTGCTGGCTGGCCTACCGCGACCAGTTCGACGCCCCGGAGAGCGATCCGGACGACAAGCTCGGCGTCTTCTGCACCGCACCGCAGATCGCGCGCACGTCCTCCAACCTCATCACCGAGATCATCGGCACCTTCGTCCTCGTGTTCGTGATCATCGCGTTCGGCAAGACGCCCACCGAGCTCGGCCCCCTGGCCGTCGCGCTGCTCGTCGTCAGCATCGGCGCCAGCCTCGGCGGTCCCACGGGCTACGCCATCAACCCGGCGCGCGACCTGGGCCCACGCATCGCCCACTTCGTGCTGCCGATCAAGGACAAGCGCGACAGCAACTGGTCCTACTCCTGGATCCCTGTCGTCGGACCCGCCATCGGTGGCATCCTCGGAGGCCTCCTGGCCGCCGCCGCGAACTACGTCTGACCCGCACCCCGACCCCACACAGAATCGAGATTCGAGCATGGCCGACAACACGTACGTCCTCGCCATCGACCAGGGCACCACCTCGACCCGCGCGATGATCTTCGACCACGCAGGATCGGTGGTGGCCGTCGACCAGGTCGAGCACGAGCAGATCTTCCCGCGAGCCGGGTGGGTCGAGCACGACGCGCTCGAGATCTGGACCAACACGCGCGACGTCATCGGCGGCGCCCTGGCCAAGGCGAACTTCAACAGCAAGAACATCGCCGCCGTCGGCATCACCAACCAGCGCGAGACCGCCCTCGTGTGGGACAAGTCCAACGGACAGCCGATCTACAACGCGATCGTCTGGCAGGACACCCGCACCCAGAAGATCGTCGACGGCCTGGCAGCCGACGGCGGGCTCGACCGCTACAAGGAGACGGTCGGGCTGCCGCTGGCCACCTACTTCTCCGGGCCCAAGGTCCGCTGGATCCTCGACCACGTCGAGGGCGCCCAGGAGCGCGCCGAGGCCGGCGAGCTGCTGTTCGGCAACATGGACACCTGGGTGCTGTGGAACCTCACGGGCGGCGCGGAGAACGACGGTGTCCACGTCACCGACGTCACCAACGCGAGCCGCACGCTGCTGATGGACCTCGAGACCCTGCAGTGGGACGAGAGCATCGCCGCCGACATGAACATCCCGCTGTCGATGCTGCCGGAGATCAGGTCGAGCTCGGAGGTGTACGGCGAGTGCAAGCCCGGCATCCTCAACGGCACCCCGGTCGCCGGCATCCTCGGCGACCAGCAGGCCGCGACCTTCGGGCAGGCCTGCCTGGAGAAGGGCGAGGCCAAGAACACCTACGGCACCGGCAACTTCATGCTGCTCAACACCGGCACCGAGGCCGTCCCGTCGGAGAACGGGCTGCTCACCACCGTCTGCTACAAGATCGGCGACGAGCCCACGGTGTACGCGCTCGAGGGCTCCATCGCGGTCACCGGGTCCCTCGTGCAGTGGGTCCGCGACAACCTCGGCCTCATCGGCAGCGCGCCGGAGATCGAGGACCTCGCGAAGCAGGTCGACGACAACGGCGGGGCGTACTTCGTACCGGCGTTCTCGGGCCTGTTCGCCCCGCACTGGCGCCCCGACGCACGTGGCGCCCTGGTGGGCCTGACGCGCTACGTGAACCGGGGCCACATCGCCCGGGCGGTGCTGGAGTCCACGGCGTACCAGACGCGCGAGGTGCTCGACGCCATGAACGCCGACTCCGGCGTCCCGCTCACCGAGCTGCGCGTCGACGGCGGCATGGTCGTCAACGAGACCCTCATGCAGTTCCAGGCCGACATCCTCGGCGTCGACGTCGTCCGCCCGAAGGTCGCCGAGACCACCGCGCTCGGCGCTGCGTACGCCGCGGGTCTGGCCGTCGGCTACTGGGAGAACGAGGACGACATCCGCACCAACTGGGGCGAGGACAAGCGGTGGACGCCGCAGATGCCCGAGGACGAGCGCGAGAAGTACTACCGCAGCTGGAAGAAGGCCGTCACCAAGACCCTCGACTGGGTCGACGACGACGTCGACTGAGGATCGGCCGAGCGGCCGGTGTCGTTCCTCCTGCCTAGAGTGGTGGCAGGAGGAACGATGTCCGACGACCCGCGGCGCCGAGCGGCGCACTACCGCCTCGGTGACGACCCGGCGCCCGACACGTCGCGCGCTCCCGACCCGGACGCCGCTGACGAGGGCGACGAGGGCGCGGGCCCCGCACGCGGGCGGCGCCCCGAGGACCAGGCTCTCTACGTCGACGGCCAGATCCGAGCCGCGATCGCCCGCGGCGACTTCGACGACCTGCCGCTGGCCGGCAAGCCGTTGCCGCCCCGGGTCTTCCGCCACGATCCCGACTGGTGGCTCAAGCAGCTGATCGAGCGCGAGAACGTCTCCGGCGTCCTGCCGCCCGCCCTGGCGCTGCGCAAGGAGGACGCCGAGCTCGACGACCTCCTCGACTCCACCGGCTCGGAGGAACGCGTCCGCGAGATGCTCGCGGACTTCAACCGTCGCGTCGTCGAGGCACGACGCCAGCTCCAGGGCGGTCCGCCGGTCATCACCCCGACCCGCGACGTCGACGACGAGGTGCGCGCCTGGCGCGAGCGCCTGCGCCGGCGGGCTGCGGCACGCCCGACCCCTCCCCCGCCCCGGCGGGTGTCGTGGCGCGATCGCCTCCGCGCCCGACGCGGCGGCGCGTGACCGACGAGGGGCTGGGCCGCACCTGGCGCAGCACCGCACCCCTCGACGTCTGGCGCACGTTGTCGACCCTGCGTCGCGGCCCCGCCGACCCCGCCTTCCGCGGCCGGGGTGCCGAGATCTGGCGCGCCACGCGACCGCCGTCGGGCCCGGCCACGCTCCACCTGCGCCAGCTGGACGCTCACGTCGTGGAGGCCGTGGCGTGGGGTCCGGGTGCGGCCGAGGTGCTCGACGAGCTGCCTGCGTGCCTCGGCGGGGACCAGCCGCACCGCCCTCCCCTGGCCCACCCCGTGGTCGCCGACGCCCATCGACGACACCCCGGGCTCCGGGTACCCCGCACCCGTCGGGTGGTCGAGGCGCTCGTCCCGGCGATCATCGAGCAGAAGGTCCTGGGTGCCGACGCCTTCCTCTCGTGGCGCCAGCTGCTCACACGGCACGGTGAGGTCCCGCCGGGTCCGGCGCCGTCGGGCATGCGGCTGCCGCTGACGGCCGAGGCATGGGCGGCGCTGCCCTCGTGGGAGTGGCACCGGGCCGGGGTCGACCCCAAGCGGTACCGGACGGTGCAGGCCGTCACGCGTCTGGGCGAGTCCCTCGAGCGACTCGCCGACCGCGAGCCCACCGACGCCTCGGCCGCCCTGCGGTCGCTGCCAGGAGTCGGCGTCTGGACCGCGGCCGAGGTCGGCTCGCGGGCCTTCGGCGACACCGACGCGGTGCCGTTCGGCGACTACCACCTGGCCAGCACGGTCGGGACCGCCCTGCTCGGTCACCGGCTCGAGCACGACCACGAGGTGGCGGAGGTGCTGGAGCCGTTCCGGCCCCACCGCTTCCTGGCGCTGCGCCTCATGCAGCTGAGCCCACACGTCCGGGTCGAGCGGCACGGGGCCCGCATGTCACGCGTCGACCACCGCGCCCGCTGAGGGATCTCACCGACGCCGCGCGTAGCGTGGCGTCGTGCCGTCCTGGTTCCGAGCCGCGCTCGCGCTCTTCGCCGTGGGATGGGGCGCGAACCAGTTCGCCGCCCTGCTGCCGGTGTACCGGGAGGTCGACGGAGCCACCGCCGGTCAGGTCACCGCGCTGTTCGGCGCCTACGCGGTGGGGCTGGTCCCCGCCCTGCTGCTCGTGGCCCCGGTCTCGGACCGGATCGGACGCGGCCGCGTCCTGCGCCCGGTGCTCGTGCTGTCCTTCGTCGCCACCGTCGTCCTGATGGTGGGCGGGCACTCGCTCACCCTGCTGCTCGTCGGTCGCCTCCTGGCCGGCGTCGCGAGCGGCGCCGCGTTCGCACCCGGCACCGCGTGGGTCAAGGAGCTGTCCGACGCCGCGCCCGGCACCGGTGCGCGCCGGGCGGCGATCGCGCTGTCGGCCGGGTTCGGCACCGGTCCGCTCGTCACCGGGGTGCTGGCGCAGTGGGCACCGGCGCCCACGGTGCTGCCGTACGTGCCGCACCTGGTGCTCACCGTCGCGGTCGCGGTGCTCCTGCGTCCGGCGCCGGAGCCCGATCCGGACGACGTCGCCACCAGCGATCCCGACGCCGCGACCCTGCGTCAGGTGCTCGGCTCGCGCCGGTTCCTGACCCAGGTCGTGCCGACGGCCCCGTGGGTGTTCGGCACGGCGACCCTCGCCTTCGCCACGCTGCCTGCGGTCGTCGACGTCCCCGGCCCGGCCTACGCGCTGGTCGGGGCGCTCGTCTTCCTGACCCTCGGCACCGGGGTCGCGCTGCAGCCGTACGGCCGCAGGCTCGCCACCGGCGTCACGCTCGCCGTGGGCATGGGAGCGGGTGTGGCCGGGTTCGGCGTGGGGGCGCTCGCCGCCACCACCGGCGCGTCCTGGCTGGTCGTCCCGGCCTGCATGCTGCTGGGCACGGCCTACGGCTTCGTCCTGGTGGCCGGACTCCGGACGGTCGAGACGATCACCCCGGCACGGGACCTGGCCACCGTGAACGCCGTCTTCTACAGCCTCACCTACGTCGGCTTCGCGGCGCCGTACCTCGCGACCCTGCTGCTGTCGTGGCTGGACGGCACCCAGACGATGCTGCTGCTCGCCGGTCTCACCGCGGCCTCCGCGCTCGTCGCAATCGCCGGTCGCCGCACCTCAGCGACCCGCTGAGCGGGCGATCCTCACCAGCTCCTCGGCGAGCTCGCTCGGTCGGGTCAGGGCGTTGAGGTGGCCGCCCGGCACCTCGGTCACCCCCAGGCCGAGCCGCTCCTGTGCGACGCGTCGTTGGAAGTCGGGCGGGAAGAGCCGGTCGTCGTCGGCGACGAGCACGACCGTGGGGACGTCGGGCCAGGCGTCGGCCGGCCAGACGGACCCGAAGGAGGCGTCGGACTCGTCGCGGTCCTGGTCAGCGACCTCGGTCAGCAGGTCGTCGGCGGCGTCATGGAAGAAGACCGCGAGCGGGTCGAAAGGAGCCTGAGGATCGCGACCGGCCGCCGCCTCGGCCTCGCGCCGGGCGCCCGAGAGGCCCACGGCCGACCACCACGCGCCGCCGGACTCGCCCGGGGACGGGATCATCGCGTTCAGCAGCACCAGCAGGTCGACCGGCTCGCGCGCGGCGGCCGCCGACGTGCTGAACCCGCCGAAGGACTGACCGACGAGCACCACGGGTCCAGGCGTCTCCCGCGCCGAGTGGATGGCGTCGACGACCAACGCCACGTAGCCGTCGAGGTCGACCGTCGGGTCCGGACCGGGGAGGTCGACGACCACGCACCGGTGGCCGGCGGCCTCGAGCAACGGGGTGAGCCGGCTCCAGCTCCACGGTGCCCCTCCCGCGCCGGGGACGAGGACGAAGGTGGCCGGTCCGCTCATCGGAAGCGGTCGGGGTCGCCGGCGCCCTCGCGGACGATCTCGGGGACGCCGTCCACGAAGTCGACCACCGTGGTGGGCTCGGCGACCACGTCGCCGGACTCCACCACCGCGTCGACGAGGTGGTCCAGCTCCTCCTTCACCAGCCAGCCCTCGGTCATGGGCTCGTCGTGGTCGGGCAGGATCAACGTGCTCGACAGGATGGGCTCCCCCAGCGACTCCAGGAGCGCGCGCACGACCACGTGGTCGGGGATCCGCACGCCCACCGTCTTCTTCTTCGGGTGCAGCATCCGCCGGGGAACCTCGCGGGTGGCCGGCAGGATGAACGTGTACGGGCCGGGCGTCGCGCTCTTGACGGCACGGAAGATCGCGTTGTCGACGTGCACCAGCTGGCCGAGCTGGGCGAAGTCCTTGCACACGAGCGTGAAGTGGTGCTTGTCGTCGAGCCGACGGATGCTGCGGATCCGGTCCAGGGCCTCCTGGTTCCCGGGCGCGGCGCCGAGGGCGTAGCCGGAGTCCGTCGGATAGGCGATCAGACCGCCGTCGCGCAGGATCGCGGTGGCCTGCTCGACCGCGCGGGGCTGGGGGTTCTCCGGGTGGATCTCGAGGTAGCGCGCCATGGCTCGACCCTACGAGCCCGGTGGCGTCCGGTCACCCCCGTCACCGCGACCACGATTGCCAAGAGATCTTTGCAAAGACTCCTTTGTGATCTAGGCTCGCGTCGTGACCGACGAGCGCGACCTCCCGACCGCCGACAGCGTCACCCCGTCCCCCACGGGACTGCGAGCCCTCAGCCACCCGCTGCGCCTGCGCCTGCTCGGTCTGCTGCGGCTCGAGGGACCCGCCACCGCGTCCGAGCTCGCCGCGCGGACCGGGACGTCGTCGGGAGCGACCTCGTACCACCTGCGCCAGCTCGCGGTGCACGGCTTCGTCGAGGACGCCGGCGACGACGTCGACGCCCGGACCCGGCGGTGGCGTGCCTCGCACCGCAGCACGTCGACCGGCAGCCCCCGCGATGCCGACGAGCTCGCAGCCGTCGACGCCTTCGCCCAGGCGGTCGCGGTCGTGCACGCCGAGCAGATGCAGCGCGCCGTCGAGGAGTTCTCTCTGCTGCCCCAGGCCTGGCGCTCGGCCTCGACCCTGAGCGACTACGTGCGGCGCCTGCGCCCCGAGACGGCCCAGCGGCTCGTCGAACGGCTGGAGGCGGTGCTCGAGGAGGTGCAGGACGAGGACCACCCCGAGGCCCGTCCCGTCGTGGTGCGCCTGCACGCCAACCCCTGGCCCGGGAGCGTGACGGGAACGTGACCAGGCGTCCGCTCACCGACCGGGGTCGGCGGGTCCTGGCCGCCTGGCTGCTCGCCGACGCCCTCGCGCTCACCGGGACGCGGCTGGCCGCGGTCGCTCTCCCCTGGCTCGCCCTCACGACCACGGGCTCCGCCACCGCGGCGGGCGTGGTGGCCTTCGCCGAGCTCGCTCCCCTCGTCGTGGCGAAGGTGCTGTCGGGGCCGGCCATCGACCGCCTCGGCGCCCGGCGCGTGGCGGTCGGCTGCGACGCCGCGAGCGCGTTCACGGTCGCCGCCATCCCCGCGCTGCACCATCTCGACGCGCTCTCCTTCCCCGCACTCCTCGTGCTCGTCGCCGCCACCGGCGCCCTGCGCGGTCCGGCCGACGCCGCCCGGCACAGCCTCGTCCCGGTGCTCGCGGAGTCCACGCGACAGCCCATGGAGCGCGTCACGGGGCTGGCGTCCACGGTCGAGCGCACCTCGAGCCTCGTGGGCGCGGCGCTGGCAGCGGGCCTGGTCGCCCTCGTGGGCGCCGCGGACGCCCTGGCCGTGAATGCCGCGGGGCTCGCGCTCGCGGCTGTCGTCCTGGGCCTCGGAGCCCGCTCGGTCGGCCGTGGCGTGCCGGCCGACGACGATCCCCACTCCTACCTCGCGCGGCTGCGCGCGGGGTGGCAGTTCCTGCGCCGCGACCCCGTGATCCTGGCGCTCACGGTCATGATCGCGTTCACCAACCTGCTGGACGTCGCGTTCACCGCGGTCCTCCTGCCCGTCTGGGCCGTCGAGACCGGGCCCGGGGTCGGCGCGGTGGGACTGCTGCTCGCGGTCATGGCGGGGACGTCGGTCGTCGGCTCGCTCGTGGCGGCCGCGTGGGCCGACCGGATGCCCCGGTTCGCCGTCTACGTCGTCGCGTTCGTGGTGTGCGGCCTGCCCCGGTTCGCCGTGCTCGCCTGGTCCGACGTCACCTCGGCACCGGTGGTCGTCATGGCCGTGGCCGGACTCGCCTCCGGGTTCCTCAACCCGGTCGTGGGAGCCGTGTTCTTCGAGCGCATCCCGCGGCACCTCGTGGGCCGGGTCGGCGCGATGTCGACCGCCGTGGCCTGGGGCCTGATGCCGTTCGGGGGTCTCGTGGGCAGCGCCCTGCTCGCCCTGCTGGACCTGCGGGCCGCCCTCCTGGTGGCCGGCGTGCTCTACCTCGTGACCACGCTGGCGCCGGTCGTGGACCGTCGCTTCCGGGCCATGGACCGCGTGCCCGTCGAGGTGTCCTAGCGCACCTGTCCACGATGCGGCGACCGCTCTCACCGCTCGGGACCCCCGCCTACGCTGGGACCATGTCCGAGACCATCCCGCCCGCGGGACCGACGCTCGCCGAGCGTCGCGCCCGTCAGGTCGCCCACGACGAGGCCCGCGTGGAGCACCACCGCACCCGCGAGGCCGTGCTCGGCCCGCGACGCGACCCGGCCACCCTGCGCGCCGTCGCCGAGCAGGCCGAGGCCCGGTTCGCCGACCAGCCGGCCGGCCCGGACGGCACCCGCGCGGTGCTCGCCTGGGTCGCGGAGGAGTTCGGGTACCGCACGGCAGTCGCGTGCTCCATGGCCGACGCCGTGCTCCCCCACGTGGTCGCGCAGCACCTGCCCTGGGTCGACACGCTGTTCCTCGAGACGGGGTACCACTTCGCCGAGACGATCGGCACCCGCGACGCCGTCGAGTCGTCGATGGAGCTCACGATCGTCGACGTCAAGCCGCGCCAGAGCGTGGCCGAGCAGGACGCCGAGCACGGCAAGGACCTCTTCGCCCGCGACCCGGGCCTGTGCTGCCACCTGCGCAAGGTCGAGCCGCTCACCCGCACCCTCGGCGCGTACGAGGTGTGGATCACGGGCGTCCGCCGCGACGAGGGCCCGACGCGTGCCGACACGCCGCTCGTCACCTGGGACGAGAAGAACCAGCTGGTCAAGGTAAACCCGCTCGCGGCGTGGACCTTCGACGAGGTGCTCGCCTACGCCGACGAGCACGACGTGATCGTCAACCCGCTCGTCAACGACGGCTACCCCTCCATCGGGTGCGCGCCGTGCACCCGGCGGGTCGCCCCGGGCGAGGATCCCCGCGCCGGCCGCTGGGCCGGCGTCGACAAGACCGAGTGCGGCCTGCACACGTGAGCACCCCCGCGCGACCACCGAGATCGAGAAGGAACGCATGACCGTCGTCGACGAGGCGCCCGGCACGGCCGGCCGCCCGACCTACCGGCTCGACCAGCTCTCCTGGTTGGAGTCGGAGGCCATCCACATCATCCGCGAGGTGGCGGCGGAGTTCGAGCGGCCCGTGCTGCTCTTCTCCGGCGGCAAGGACTCGGTCGTCATGCTGCACCTGGCCACCAAGGCCTTCTGGCCGGCGCCGGTGCCGTTCCCGGTCATGCATGTCGACACGGGGCACAACTTCCCCGAGGTGCTCGCGTTCCGCGACGCCACGGTCGAGCGGCTCGGCCTGCGCCTCGAGGTCGCGTCGGTGCAGGACTACATCGACGACGGCCGTCTTCGCGAGCGCAGCGACGGCACCCGCAACCAGCTGCAGACCCAGCCGCTGCTCGACGGGATCACCGACCACAAGTTCGACGCGGTCTTCGGCGGCGGCCGTCGCGACGAGGAGAAGGCCCGCGCCAAGGAGCGGGTGTTCAGCCTGCGCGACGAGTTCGGCCAGTGGGACCCCCGCAACCAGCGCCCCGAGCTGTGGAACCTCTACAACGGCCGCCACCGTCCGGGTGAGCACGTGCGGGTCTTCCCGCTGAGCAACTGGACCGAGCTCGACGTCTGGCAGTACATCGCCGCCGAGGACATCGCGCTGCCGGAGCTCTACTACGCGCACGAGCGCGACGTCTTCGAGCGCGACGGGATGCTCGTCAGCGTCAGCGACGTCTCGCAGCCGCGGCCCGGCGAGACCGTCGAGCGCCGACTGGTCCGCTACCGCACCGTCGGCGACATGTCCTGCACCGGTGCGGTCGAGAGCGACGCCGCCACCGTCGACGACGTCGTGGTCGAGGTCGCGGCCACGCGTCTGACCGAGCGGGGAGCCACCCGGGCCGACGACCGCGCGTCCGAGGCCGCCATGGAGGACCGCAAGAAGGAGGGGTACTTCTGATGCGCACGCTTCCCACCAAGACGCTTCCCACCAAGACGCTGCTCAGGCTCGCCACGGCCGGCTCCGTCGACGACGGCAAGTCGACGCTCGTCGGTCGACTCCTCTACGACTCCAAGTCGGTGCTCGCCGACCAGTTCGACGCCGTCGAGCGGGTCAGCCGCGACCGCGGCCTCGCCTCCGCCGACCTGGCGCTGCTGACCGACGGCCTGCGCTCGGAGCGCGAGCAGGGCATCACGATCGACGTGGCCTACCGGTACTTCGCGACCGCCGAGCGGTCGTTCATCCTCGCTGACTGCCCCGGGCACGTGCAGTACACACGCAACACCGTCACCGGCGCCAGCACTGCCGACGTCGTGGTGCTGCTCGTCGACGCCCGCAAGGGGCTGCAGGAGCAGACCCGTCGGCACCTCGCGGTCGCGTCGCTGCTGCGGGTGCCGCACGTGGTCGTGGTGGTCAACAAGATCGACCTGGTCGGCTTCGACGAGGCCACCTATGAGCGCGTCGCGCACGAGGTCGTCACCTCGGCGGCGTCCCTGGGTCTCACCGACGTCACCACGATCCCGGTGTCCGCCCTCGACGGCGACAACGTGGTGGAGCGGTCGGTGCGCACCCCCTGGTACGACGGCCCGAGCCTCCTCACGTTCCTGGAGACGCTCTCGCCCGCGGGCGAGCCGCACTCCGAGCCCCTGCGCTTCCCCGTCCAGCTCGTCATCCGGCCTCAGGCGGCCGGCGGCGAGGAGCACCGCGACTACCGCGGGTACGCGGGGCAGATCGCGTCGGGTCTCGTCCGCCCGGGCGACCCGGTCACGGTGCTGCCGAGCGGCCGCACGAGCACCGTCGCCGCCATCGACACGGCCGACGGCGAGCTGACGGAGGCCTTCGCACCGCAGTCGGTCACCCTGCGGCTCACCGACGACGTCGACGTCGCGCGCGGAGACCTCATCGTCACCTCCCGCAGCGTCCCGTCGCTCACCCAGGACGTGGACGGCACGATCGCCTGGCTCGCCGACCACTCGCTGGCGCCGCGGACGAAGGTCCTCGTGAAGCACGGCACCAGGACGGTGCAGGCGATGGTCACCGAGATCACCGGCCGGCTCGACCTCGAGACCGCCAGCCTCGACGCGGCCGACCGCCTGGAGCTCAACGACATCGGCCACGTGCGCCTGAGGTTGGCCTCGCCCGTCCCGGCCGAGGAGTACCTGCACGCCCGCGCAGGTGGCTCGTTCCTGCTCGTCGACGCCCAGGACGGCACGACCCTCGCGGCCGGCATGGTCGGCGACGCGTTGCTCGCGACCGCCTCGGTCTGATCATGCCGCTGCCGCTGACCCTGCGCCCCGAGGGACGCCGTGTGGTGGTCGTCGGGGGTGGCAACGTGGCGACCCGACGGGTCCACGCCCTGCTGGCAGCCGAGGCCGACCTCGTGGTGGTCTCCCCCACGGTGAGCGCACGCATCCGGGAGCTCGCGGTCGAGGGCCGACTGGCCTGGATCGAGCGTGGGTACCGCCCGGGCGACCTCGACGGCGCCTGGCTCGTGCAGACCGCCACCGACACCCCGGTCGACGACCAGGTGGCCGCCGACGCCGAGCAGGCACGCGTGTGGTGCCTGAAGGGGGGCGACCCCGACGGGGCGACCGCCTGGATGCCGGCGGTCGCCGCGGTCGACGACGTGCACGTCGCGGTCAGCGGCGGTGGCGACGCCCGTCGAGCCTCCACGCTGCGCGACGCCGTCGCGGCGGCCCTGCAGTCCGGCGACCTCCCGCTGCGGCACCGGACCCACCACCCCGAGGGCTTCGTGGCCCTCGTGGGCGGGGGCCCCGGCAGCGCCGACCTCCTGACCACGCGCGGGCGGCGTCTTCTCGCCGAGGCCGACGTCGTGGTGGTCGACCGGCTCGCCCCGCTCGACGTGCTCGCGGAGCTGCCGGCCGACGTCGAGGTGATCGACGTGGGCAAGCTGCCCGACCACCACCCGGTCCCGCAGGACGAGATCAACCGGCTCCTCGTCGAGCGCGCCCGCGCCGGCAAGGTCGTCGTGCGGCTCAAGGGCGGGGATCCCTACGTGCTCGGTCGCGGCGGCGAGGAGCGCCTGGCGTGCGAGGCCGCCGGGGTGGCCGTGGAGGTCGTCCCCGGGGTCACGAGCGCGATCGCCGTGCCGGCGGCTGCCGGCATCCCCGTGACCCATCGCGGCGTGGCCACGGGGTTCAGCGTGGTCACGGCCCACGACGAGCTCGGTGAGCTGCCCGTGTCCCCGGGCCACACGATCGTGATGCTCATGGGCGTGCGCCGGCTCGCCGAGAGCGCGCACAGCCTCGTCGCGGCGGGGCACGCGCCCGGCACACCGGTGGCGGTGGTCGAGCGTGGCTTCGCCCCCGACCAGCGCACGACCGTCGGCACCCTCGGCACGATCGCCGACCTCTGCGTCCAGCGGGGAGTCCGCTCCCCCGCCGTCACCGTCGTGGGCGAGGTCGTGCGGCTCTCCCCCGACTGGGCCTCCTGACACGACCCCCACCACACGTCACCATGACGACATGAGGTCCGCCCGCGTCGTCGTCGTCGGTGGCGTCGCGCTGCTCGCCGCGCTCCTCCCGGCCTGCAGCCCGGACCCGCAGGACGCTCCACTGCCCGACGGCGTGAGCGCCCTCGTCGACCAGGGCCGCATGCAGCGTCAGGACCGTGGGGCGTTCGTGCGGATCAGCAACCGCAGCGACCGCGACCTGGTCGTCTCCGACCTGGTGCTGACCTCCAGCCGCTCCCGCGCCGTCGTCTGGACCGGCACCGAGACGGTGGGAGCGGGGTACGACACCGACGTGGTCGTCACGCTCCCCCGTGGGCGGTGCGGTGGCACGACGCGTTACACCGTGACCCTGACCTACCGGGTCGGTGACGGCGGCGAACGACGATCCACCCTCGCCGTCGAGGACCGCTACGGGGCCGTGACGCGGGTCCTGGACGGCGACTGCGCCCGCGCGACGCTGGAAGGAGCCGCGCGGCTGGACGTCGGCCTGCCGGTGGAGGACGGCGGTGCACTGCGCATCCCGGTCACGCTCACGCCGCGCGACCGGGCGAGCGCGGTCCGGATCGTGGGCTACCGCCCCACGCCGCTCGTCCGGCCCACCCGTGGGTCCGCGACCGACGTGGCGGTCGGTGGCGCTCCGGTACGCGCCGACCCCGTCCTCGAGCCGGCGCGCTGCGACCCGCACGCGATCGCCGAGGACAAGGTGGGTCGCCTCGTCCCCGTCGAGGTCTCCGCTCCCGGTCTAGCCGACGGGACCACCTTCGTCCTGCCGCTCGACCGGCAGCGCCGGACCGCGATCCTCGACTACGTGCGGTCGGCCTGCGGCCTGGACTGAGCCTGGCCCGCGGTGCGGTGCAGCCACCACAGGCCCACGAACGGCAGCACCAGGGGGATGTACCCGTACCCGGCACCGAAGTCGGACCACACCGTCTGGTCGGGGAACAGCGCACCGTCGACGAGCGACAGCACACCGACGCCGAGCACCCCCACCAGCTCGAAGCCCACGGCGGCGACGGCCAGCCGGTGCCGGTCCGTCGCGAGCGCCACGGTCGCCACGACGTAGACGACGCCGGCGACGGCGGAGAGGGTGTAGGCCACCGGGGCCTCGTCCGCCTTCACGAGGAGCTGGTAGACCGACCGTGCCGTGGCCGCGACGGCGAAGACCGCGTAGACGGCGACGAGGGCGCGGCCCGGCCCGGTGGACGTGCGACCCGGCGACGGGGCGGACGACTCAGACATAGGTTCCCTTCCAGATGCCCAGGAGCCGCACCATGAGGGCGGCCACGGTCAGGAGCGCCACCACGACGACCCCCGTGCCCCAGCGACTCTTCTCGGCGATCCCCCAGAGGACGGCCGCCGGCGGGATCACCACGACGGTCACGAGGTAGGAGACGAAGAGCCCACCCGCGACGTCGCGGTCCGTGCCGGCCAGCGCCACGAAGGCCCCGACCATCACCACGAGGAGCACGACCTCCAGCACGGCGACGGCGTAGAAGAGCGGGTTGCCGAACGGGGCGTCCCGGACCGTGTGGCCCGCCGCGAACACGGCCACCACGGTCGCGAGGAGTGCCACGCCGTAGGCGATCGTGTCGGTCACGTCAGGCTGGTCCTCTGGTGGCGTCGTCGTCGTGGTCGTGGCGGCCGTCCGCCCGTGCGCCGACGATCCGCAGGACCGAGTCTTCCACGAACGCGTTCCAGGCCCGCACCCGCCGGAACATGTAGTGCCCGGCGCCGGCGAGCGACTCCCAGGTGGCCTCGGTGGCCACCCGTCGAGCACGTTCCACGAAGTCGGCGCTGAGCCGTGCCGACGTCCACCGGTCCATCGTGCCGTGCAGGACGTGCAGGGCACGTCCGGAGAGCGCGCCCACGGGCTCACCCTGCGGCAGCCACGGCGCCAGGGCCACGACACCGACCACCGAGGGGTCGTCGGCCGCGCGGCACGCGGTGCGCCCACCCATCGAGTGCCCGACGAGGACGACCGGCAGGTCGCCGTGCCGCTCGCGGAGCTCGGAGAGAGCCGAGCGCGCGTCGGCCACGGGCCACGGGCGGGCCGCGTCGTTCCATCCGCGTGCGCGGTACTGCAGCAGGTGCACCGCCAGGTGCTCTCGGCGAGCGGTGCGCGCGAACGCCTTCGACAGCAGGGCCATCCGCCACCAGCTCGCGTGCCGGTTGCGCACCGGCTCCTCGCTCTGCTGCCGGCCTCCGTGCAGCATCAGCACGACGGCCCTCGGCCGCTGGGGGACGTGCACGTCGTCCAGGCGACCCGATCGCTGCTCGGCGTCCATGCGTCCACGGTGGCACAGCGGGACCACGGTCGCAGGGCGAGCAGAGGGTCCCGCCTAGGATGTTGTGAGAACTCCTCCCCTGCACCACCCATCCGACTCGAAGGCAGCCGCGAATGGCACGTAGAAGCTTGTTCGGGAAGGAGTCGCGCATGAGCCAGTCAGCAGCCGATCGGCTCGCCGCCGTTCCCGAGTCCCAGGAACCCGTCGAGCCCGACGACCTCTTGGTCCTCGTCGCACGAGGGGACGAGACGGCCTTCGCCGCTCTCTACGACGCCCTGGGTGCCACCGTGTTCGGGATGGCCCGCCGGGTCATCCGCGACCCCGCGCGGGCCGAGGAGGTCGCCCAGGAGGTCTTCCTCCAGGTCTGGCAGACCGCCGCCCGCTTCGACCCGGCCCGTGGCAGTGCCAAGAGCTGGGTGCTGACGCTGGCCCACCGCCGCGCGGTCGACGCCGTCCGGCACGACCAGGCCGCCACCAACCGCGAGAACAGCTACGACTGGTCCCCCGGCGTCGACCACGACCAGGTGCTCGAGACCGTCACGGTGCGGCTGGAGCACGAGCAGGTGCGTCGCTGCCTGGAGGGACTCACCGACCTGCAGCGCGAGGCCGTCAACCTCGCGTACTACCAGGGATACACGTACGCGGAGGTCGCCCAGGTGCTCGACGCCAACCCGGCCACCGTCAAGACCCGCATGCGCGACGGGCTGATCCGCCTGCGCGACTGCCTCGGGGTGGAGGCCTCATGACCACCGATCTGCACGGACTCGCCGCGCCGTACGCGCTCGACGCCCTCGACCCCCACGAGCGGGGCCGCTTCGAGGCCCACCTCGACCAGTGTGCCGAGTGCAGGCAGGAGCTCCGCGGCTTCCACCTGACCGCTGCACGCCTGGCCGAGGCCGAGGCCGACAGTCCGCCGCTCGCCCTGCGCGACCGGCTCCTGGCCGAGGTGGCCACCACCGCCCAGGAGCGGCCGGTGGTCACGTCGATCGCCCAGCACAGCCGGGTGCGGCGAGCCGTGCCCCGCCTGCTGGTCGCGGCGTCCTTCCTGGTGGCCGCGGTGTCCGTCGGTGGGTACCTCGTGGAGCACGACCGGGCCGAGGAGCTGCGGGCCGACACCGCAGGCATCAGCGCGGTCATGGTGGCCGACGACGCGACCATGCTGGACGGGAGCGTGCGCACCGGGGGCACGATGCGCATCGTCGCCTCCCCGTCGCACGACGCGGCCGTCGTCATGGGCACCGATCTCGAGACGCTCGACGACGACCACGTCTACCAGGTCTGGGCGATGCACGACGGGATCCCGCGCTCCGTCGGCGTCCTCGGACGCGGAGCCGGGATGATGTACGCGAAGTCGATCAGCGGTGCCGACGCGTTCGCCGTCACCGTCGAGCCCGACGGAGGGTCGCCGGCCCCGACGACCGACCCGGTCGCCGAGATGGACGCCTGAGGCTCGACGCCCCTGCTCGACCCTGGCGGTCGGCCGGTCGGCGCGGTACGTCACGATGACGTTCGTGTCCGACCCGATCGTGCTCGTCTCCCCCGCCATGGCCGTGCCGTCGCGCTTCTACCGGCCCCTCGTCGCCGCCTTCGAGGACGTGGGGTGGCAGGCGCGCGCGCTCGGCCGACGAGGTTTCGAGCCGGACACCCCGGTCGCCTCCCGCTCGGCCGACTGGTCCTACGGCGACGAGATCGCCGACCTCGCCGACGCGGTCTCGGCCGCCCGTCGTGAGGACCCCGAGCGCCCCGTCCTGCTGATGGGCCACAGCCTCGGGGCGCAGCTCGCGATCGGCCTGCAGAGCAGCGCCGACCCCGGACGCACGGCCGACGGCCTCGTGCTCGTCGGCGCCTCCGTCCCGCACCACCGGTACTACCCCTACGGAGGGCTGCCGATGCTGGCGTTCGCCTCGGCCATCCCCGTCCTCGCCCGGGTCCTGGGGCACCTGCCCAAGCCTGCGTTCGGCGCACCCGGTGCCGCCACGCTCATGCGGGAGTGGGCGCACTTCGTGCGCACCGGCGAGCCTCCGTTCGACGCCTCGTCCAAGGTGTCGACGCCGACCTTCGTCGTGCACCTCCAGGCCGACGCCTACGCCGTGTCGGCGGCCAACAAGCGCTTCATCGAGCTGTTCTGCGAGCCGTCGGCGGTCACCCGCTGGGTGTACACGCAGGACGCCACCCCCGACGGCGGGACCACCGACCACGTGCAGTGGGTGCGTCACCCCTCCGTCGTGGTCGACCGGGTCGTCCGTTGGTGGGGCGACGCGGCCGACCGACGCTGAGGTCCCGGCGCCGTCAGGCGAAGGCCTCGATCGGCGGGCACGAGCAGGCCAGGTTGCGGTCGCCGTAGGCCTGGTCGATGCGGCCCACCGGCGGGAAGTACTTGTCCTGGGTGCTGCCGGTCGGGAACACGCCCGTGGCGATCGGGTAGGCGTGCTGCCAGTCGAGCAGCTCACGTGCGGCGTGCGGCGCCTGGGCGAGCGGGTTGTCGCCCTCGGGCCACTCCCCTGCCGCGACCTGGTCGATCTCGGCGCGGATCGCGAGCATCGCGTCGCAGAAGCGGTCCAGCTCGGCCAGGTCCTCGGACTCGGTGGGCTCGACCATCAGGGTGCCGGCCACCGGGAAGCTCATCGTGGGGGCGTGGAAGCCGTAGTCCACGAGCCGCTTGGCCACGTCGTCCACGCTCACCCCGGTCTGCTTGGCGATGCCGCGCAGGTCGAGGATGCACTCGTGGGCCACGAGCCCGGACCGTCCGGTGTAGAGCACCGGGAAGGCGTCCTTCAGCCGTGCGGCGACGTAGTTGGCCGACAGCACGGCCACCGACGTGGCGTCGGTCAGTCCCTGCGCCCCCATCATCGACACGTACGCGAACGGGATCGGCAGGATGCCGGCCGACCCGTACGGGGCGGCACTGATGGCACCGATCCCCTCACGGCGTGCCGCGACCGGGTGCAGCGGGTGGCTCGGCAGGAACGGGACCAGGTGCTCGGCCACCGCGACCGGGCCCACGCCCGGTCCGCCGCCGCCGTGCGGAATGCAGAAGGTCTTGTGCAGGTTCAGGTGCGACACGTCGCCACCGAACGTGCCCGGCTCGGCGTGGCCCAGCAGGGCGTTGAGGTTGGCGCCGTCGACGTAGACCTGGCCGCCGGCTGCGTGGACCACGTCGCACAGCTCGGTGATGCCGTCCTCGTACACCCCGTGGGTCGACGGGTAGGTGACCATGATCGCGGCGAGGTCGTCCGCGTGCTCGGCACACGTGCGGCGCAGGTCCTCGAGGTCGACCTCGCCCACCTCGGTGGCCTTGACGATGACCACGCGCATGCCGGCCATGACGGCCGAGGCGGCGTTCGTGCCGTGGGCCGAGCTCGGGATCAGGCAGACGTCGCGGGCCTCGTCGCCGTTGCTGCGGTGCCACGCCCGGATGGCCAGCAGACCGGCCAGCTCGCCCTGGGACCCGGCGTTCGGCTGCACCGAGACCGCCGCGTAGCCGGTGACGCTCGCGAGCCAGGACTCGAGCGTCTCGACCAGCTCGATCATGCCGGCGGCGTCCTCGGCCGGCACGAAGGGGTGGAGGTCGGCGAAGCCGGGCCAGCTGATCGGCTCCATCTCGGCGGTGGCGTTGAGCTTCATGGTGCACGAGCCGAGCGGGATCATCCCGCGGTCGAGGGCGTAGTCGCGATCGCTCAGCGTGCGCAGGTAGCGCAGCAGCTGCGTCTCGCTGCGGTGCTCGGAGAACACCGGGTGCGTGAGGATCGCGTCGTCGCGCAGCAGGGCGTCGGGCAGGGCTGCCGGGGCGGGCGCCGTGTGCGAGGTGTCGGCCCCGAAGGCCCGCCAGACGGTCTGCAGGTGGCCGAGGGTGGTCACCTCCGACGTGCTCACCGCCACGTGGTCGGTGTCCACGCGGCGCAGGTGCAGCCCCTCGGAGCGAGCCCGGCCGACGACGGCGTCGGCCTCGCCCGGCACACGGGCCACGACCGTGTCGAAGAACGACTCGTGGAGCACCTCGACGCCACCGGCCACCAGACCCGCCGCGAGCGTGGCAGCCGTGGTGTGCACGTGGTCGGCGATCCGCCGCAGGCCCTCCGCGCCGTGGTAGACCGCGTACATCGACGCCGTGACGGCGAGCAGCACCTGGGCGGTGCAGATGTTCGACGTCGCCTTCTCCCGGCGGATGTGCTGCTCACGCGTCTGCAGGGCCAGCCGGTAGGCGGGTCGGCCCGCCTTGTCGACCGAGACTCCCACGAGTCGCCCGGGCAGGTGTCGCTCCAGGCCGTCGCGCACCGCCATAAAGCCGGCGTGCGGTCCGCCGTAGAACATCGGCACGCCGAAGCGCTGGGACGACCCGACGACGACGTCGGCACCCAGCGACCCCGGCGAGCGCAGCAGGACGAGCGCGAGCGGGTCGGCCACGACGACGGCGAGCCCTCCGGCGGCGTGCACCGCCTCGATGGCTCGGCTGGGATCGGTCACGGCACCGTCGGCCGCCGGGTACGCGATGATCGCGCCCGCCACGTCGGCCGGCACGTCGTCGACGCCCAGGTCGACGTCGAGCAGCTCGATGTCGAGCGCCTCGGCACGCGTGCGCACCACGGCGATCGTCTGCGGCAGCAGGCGCGAGTCGAGCACGAGGGGCCGCAGGTCCTTGCCCCGAGCGGCGCGGCGCACCAGCGTCATGGCCTCGGCGGCGGCCGTTCCCTCGTCGAGGAGGGAGGCGTTGGCCGTCGACAGACCCGTGAGGTCGGCGACCATCGTCTGGAAGTTGAGCAGCGCCTCGAGCCGTCCCTGCGAGATCTCGGGCTGGTAGGGGGTGTACGCCGTGTACCAGGCAGGGTCCTCGAGGACGTTGCGGCGGATCACGGCCGGGGTGACGGTCGGGTGGTACCCGAGCCCGATCATCGAGACGCCGGGGTTGTTGCGCGTCGCGAGGGCCTTGAGGGTCGCGAGCGCCTCCGGCTCCCCCAGGGCCTCGGGCAGCGCGGGCGGAGCCGAGGCGCGGATGCTCTCCGGCACAGCGGCCCGCATGAGCGAGTCGAGGGAGTCGTGGCCGATCCGGGCCAGCATGGCCTGCTGGTCGCTCGCGCGCGGTCCGATGTGACGGTCGACGAAGTGGTCGGTGTCGCGGCGCAGGGCCGCCGGGACCGACGGCGGCCGGTCGGGGGACGCGGTGCTGTCGAGGGCGGTGCTGTCGAGGGCGGGGCGGTCAGAGGACATGAGAGGGCTCCAGGGGTCGTCGACTGGGTCCCTCCCCACCTGTCACCCCCGATGGAACGGGTGCTTCAGGGTCGCCTTGTCCGCGTGGTCCGTGGTGCCTGAGAGGTTCCGGGGAGGAATTGCCCCTTCGGCGCCGCCTGGGCGATCTCTCCCACGCGTGCTCGACAGCACGCTCACGGTACCAGCGACGGCACGGGTGAGTGGCGAGGCGGGCCCTCAGCTGGTCAGACGGGCGCGGCGACGCGCGGCGAGCTCGTCGGCCGCGGTGTCGTCGGAGACGGAGACCTCGCTCGGCAGCTCGTGCAGCGTGCCCTCGATCTCCTTCCAGACACCACCGATGGCGATGCCGAAGACGCCCTGGCCACCCTGGAGAAGGTCGATGACCTCGTCGGCCGAACGGCACTCGTAGACGCTCGCGCCGTCGCTCATGAGCGTGACCTGGGTGAGGTCGTCGGTCCCGCGCTCGCGCAGGTGCTCGACGGCCGTGCGGATCTGCTGCAGCGAGACACCCGCGTCGAGCAGTCGCTTGATGATCTTGAGCAGCAGGATGTCCTTGAAGGAGTACAGCCGCTGCGTGCCCGAGCCGGTGGCCGACCGCACGGTCGGCTCCACGAGCTTGGTGCGTGCCCAGTAGTCGAGCTGGCGGTAGGTGATGCCGGCGGCGCTGCAGGCCGTGGGGCCGCGGAACCCGGTGTTGCGGGGCAGTGGCTCGAGGTCGTCGGTGAACAGCAGACCCTGGTCGCCAGCCTGCGCAGCGGCCTCGGCGGCCTCCGCAGCAGCCGGGGCGTCGTCGCGTCGCTCGATCATGGGTCTGGCCTTCCAGATGGGGAGAAGAAAGACCACCTCGGCGAAACTACAACGGTGTTCGCTTGCGGCAGTGGTCTCACGGTAGGCCCGCGGGTGTCCCCGGTCAATCACATCGGCGTTCACCGGCGTGTCGCAACCCTCACGCGAGGGTTGAGAGTTCATCCGGTCGTCCGACCGCTCAGGCGAAGTCCTCGGGCTCGACGTCGTCCAGGAACGCACGGAACCGCTCCACCTGCTGGTCCTCGTCGGTGGTCGAGGCGATGCCGGCCTTGTCCAGCACGTCCTCGGCACACACGATCCGCGCACCCGTCCGCAGGGCGAGCGCGATGGAGTCCGACGGCCTGGCGTCGACCGTCGCGCCCGAGCCGAAGACGAGCGAGGCGAAGAAGACGCCGTCCTGCACGTCGGTGATGCGCACCTCGTCGAGCTCGTCGCCCAGCACCTCCACCACCCGCTGCATCAGCTCGTGCGTCAGGGGGCGGGGCGTCGCGTCACCCTGCTGGGCGAAGGCGATGGCCGACGCCTCGACGGCACCGATCCAGATCGGCAGGTAGCGCACGCCGTCGCTCTCGCGCAGCAGCACGAGCGGCTGGTTCGTGGGCATCTCCACCCGGACGCCGACCACGTCGAGCTCACGCACGGCGTCAGTCCCGGAGGTGGTGGCGCAGGAGAACGGTGTGCAGGCGCATGGTGAGGGCCGCGAGCTCACCGAGCTGCTCGGCAGCGGCGGCCTTGTCCTCCCGCCGACGACGCTCGGGCACCACGCGGGCCAGCAGGTCGGACTCGCGCTCGGCGGCGGTGACGACCGCGCGCAGGTGGCGCGGCTCGACCCCGAGGGCCGCCAGCCGGACCACCGCGTCGACGACGACGAGGTCGTCGCCGTCGTAGGCGCTCTGGCCGGGTCGGCGGGCCAGCAGCCCGTGCTGCTCGACCTGCTCGAGCAGCTCCTCGGTGGCGCCGGAGCTCTCGAGCACCTCCGCCCGGCTCAGCCGCACCCGGCTGCGTCCCTCCAGGAACGCCGCGGGCGTCGGCAGGCCGTCGGCGTCGCTCGAGACGTCGGGCACGCGGATGTTGCCGTCGATGTCGGTCTGCGGGACCAGACCTCGGTCCATCTCGTCGAGGGCCTGACGGATCGCGCTCAGGGGCCAGTACCGCTTCTGCTGGCGCAGCACGAAGCGCAGCCGCTCCACGTCGTCGAAGGAGAACTTGCGATAGCCCGAGGGGGTCCGCTCGGGCTCCAGCAGACCCTCGCGCTCGAGGTAGCGGATCTTGCTGATCGTGAGCGACGGGAACTCCTCGCGGAGCTCGGCGAGGACCTTGCCGATGCCGAGCCGCGCGAGCTCGGGCAGCGGCTGGGTCACGCCTGGCCTCGCTGCGCGCCGGCGAAGTAGATGAGCCGGTACTTGCCGATCTGGACCTCGTCGCCGCCGCCGAGCGTGATGTCGCCGTCGATGCGGTCGCGGTTCACGTAGGTGCCGTTCAGGCTGCCGAGGTCGCTCACGACGTAGCCCTGGCCCGCGCGGGCGAACACGGCGTGACGCCGCGAGACGCTGATGTCGTCGAGGAAGATGTCGCTGTCGGGGTGACGCCCGACCGAGACCTTCTCGGTGTCGAGCAGGAACCGTGCACCGGCACCCGGACCACGCTGGACGAGCAGCATCGCGCTGCCCAGCGGCAGGTTCTCGACCGCGGCGACGTCGGTCGACGACATCTCCTCGGTGTCGGCGTCGATCAACGGGATGTGCGTCGTCTCGTCCGGGATGTTGCCGTGCTCGGGACCGGGCGAGGACATCGGATCACTCCTGGCTGTACGTGTGCTGGGCGTGGGCTGGACGGTGGGACCATGTCTGACCCCGAGGTCGAGGTTCAGGTGTCCAACCTAGCACCCGTGGACGGTCGCCCAGGGCCCCTCCGCGAAGGTCAGGACGAGACGAGAGCGGTGTACTGCTCGGGGCCGAGCAGGGCCTCGGTGGGGTCATCGTCGGCGGGGCGGACCTTGAACAGCCAGCCCTCGCCGTAGGGATCGGAGTTGATGACCTCCGACGCCCCGTCGAGGCTCTCGTTGCGGGCCACCACCTCGCCGTCGACCGGGCAGAAGATGTCGCTGACCGACTTCGTGGACTCGAGCTCGCCCACGACGGACCCGGACTGGACGTCGTCGCCGACGTCGGGGAGGTCGACGAACACGATGTCGCCGAGCTGGTCCTGCGCGAAGTCGGTGATCCCCACGACGAGGACGTCGCCCTCGACGCGCACCCACTCGTGCTCTTCGCTGTAGTACAGGTCCTCAGGGATCACGCGTCGCTCCTGGTCAGTGCTGTCGTGGTGGGGTGGGGTCGTGGGATCAGCTGGGGCCGGTTCACGAGCCGCCGACGTCGGGACGAGCGTACTCGGGGGTCTTCACGTCAGCCAGGGCCGTGATGGTGATGGTGTCGCGCCGGGCCACCGAGGCCTGGGCGCCGCGGGCGCGGAGGATGTCGATGATGCCGCCGCGGAACGACGCCGCCTCGTCCAGGGTGCCGGGATCCCCGATGACGTCGATCACGTACGGGCTGGTGACCTGGCGACCTCCGATGCGCAGGCCGTCCTCGTCGTCGAGCACGTAGGTCTGCGCCACGACGCGGGCGGTCTCGTTCACGACGATCGCCTCGGCCCCCGCCTCGCGCAGCTCCTGGAGCACGTCGAGCACCAGTCCCGCGTCGACCACGCCGTCGGCGTCGTCGATGCTGAGCCGGACGCCGGGGCCCGTGGCACCGATCGAGCCGGCGAGCACGGCGAGCTGCTCGGCCCGCTGGCGCGCCACGTCCTCGGCCTCGCCGGAGTCGCCGCGCGAGCTCAGGAGCCGGTCGCGGGTGGCGGTCAGGTCGTCGATCTGGGCCGCGAGGCGCTCGTTCGCGACGTCCACCGACTTGAGCAGCTCGACGAGCTCGATCCCCCGCAAGGACCCGAAGTCGGTCGAGTCGTCCTGACGGACCTGGACGGTGACACCGAAGGCGAGGGCGCCCACGAGCAGGGCCACCACGGCCTGCGACGCGAACCGGTTGCCGGACTCCTGGGCGACGGGCGTGGCGTCGTCGGACTCAGGCATGGAAGATCCTGCGCCGGATGGCCGCCGCGTTGGCGAAGATGCGGATGCCCAGCACCACGATCACGCCGGTCGACAGCTGCGAGCCCACGCCGAGCTGGTCGCCGAGGAAGACCATGAAGCCGGCGATGAACACGTTGGAGATGAAGGAGACCACGAAGACCCGGTCGTCGAAGCGTCGTTCCCCGAGCGCGCGCAGCGCGCCGACGACGGCGTCGAGGGCGGCGACGATCGCGATGGGCAGGTACGGCTGCAGCCACAACGGCACCTCCGGCTGCAGGAACAGCCCGAGCGCCACGCCCACCACGAGTCCGAGCACCGGGATCATGCTCAGCCCTCCCCTCGCGCGTCGTCCGCCGACGCCGGCAGTGGCTCGGCGCGGCGCAGGCCAGTCTGCTCCTCGGGCGCGGACGGCACCTCTTCGTCGTCCGATGGTGCCATGCCCACGGAGATGCCGACGCTGTCGGCCCGACCCGCGAGGTACCGTCCCGCCGGGTTGGACTCCAGCCGGGAGCGCAGGGAGGCCCCGTCGCCCAGGGCGACGATGCGCACCGGGACCTCGATGCGCGAGAAGTTGACGGTGAGGTTGCCGTCGATGCTGCTGATCGCCGACTCCGACGTGAGGCGCTGGCCACCCACCGAGATCGCCTCCGCACCGGCGTACCAGAGCCCGTTCACCACGGTCAGCAGGTCCTGCACCGTCAGGCGACCCGCGCGCTCGCCGTCCGGGCTGCCCGCCATGGTCACCACGAGCGCCGTGCCGCGCAGCGCCCTGCCCCCGGCGAGCACCGTGTCGGAGGCGACGTCGGTCGACGTCTCGGGGCCGGCGCCGCCCTGGAGCGCTGCGACCTGGTCGCGCAACGCCTCGGCGGCACCCTGGCGGGCGGCCAGGACGTCACGCCGGTCGGCCACGTCGGCGGCGAGGGTGCGCCGCTCGAGGTCGGACCCGGGCCGGTCGTTCTGCGTCTGGACCGCCGTGATGGTCAGCAGCGCCGCGAGGACCGCCACCACGACACCGACCGCGGGTGTCGTCGCGGAGCGGTCGCCGTACGGCTCCCCCGCCCGCACGACGTAGTAGTCGTCGTCGAGCGCGTTCTCGGCCACCTGCTCCAGCAGGTTCTCGGCGGGACGGACGGCGGACACCCAGCGACCTCAGCGCGGGACGCGCTCGGTGGTGGCCAGCAGCCGGCGCACCTGAAAGGCGTACAGCACCCCGCCCCACCAGTAGAGACCCACGCCCCAGATGGCGAAGGCCCAGCCGAAGACGTCGGCGAGGTCGGCGACCGTGCCGCTGCCGTCGCCCAGCAGCAGGAGCGGGAAGGCGTAGAGCAGACCCGCCGTGGCGGCCTTCCCGAGGAAGTGCACCGGCAGGGAGCTGTAGCCCCGGGTGCGCAGGAACGGCACCAGGCTGAACAGGAAGACGTCGCGCAGGGGCAGCATGACCGCCAGCCACCACGGGATGATGTCGCGCAGCGCGAGCCCGACGACGACGGCGAGGATGTAGAGCCGGTCGGCGACGGGGTCGAGGATCGCGCCGATCTTCGAGGTCTGGTTGAGGCGCCGGGCGAGCTTGCCGTCGAGGTAGTCGGTGATGCCGGAGACCACGAGCACGAGCAGGGCCAGCACGTCGGCCTCGGGCACGAGCACCAGCCAGAGGAAGACCGGCAGCAGGACGATCCGAACCACGCTGAGCAGGTTCGGGATCGTCAGAACCCTGTCCTCACCCACGTCGATCCTCCTGCTGCTCCGTCATCGCGGGGATCAGCCTAGGGCATCGCACCGCACGGACGGGGACGTCCCGGACCGGCGCGACGAAAGCTCCCCGCGTCCGCATGGCGGGCCGCTCTTGCGCGTGCGGGAGCGACTGACAGACTGAACGAGCACGACCAGATTCGAAACCGCGGGCACCACGTGTGCCCCGACCTAGGAGGACGCGTGGCCGACTACACCCTGCCCGAGCTGCCCTACGACTACGGCGCACTCGATCCGCACATCTCCGGCAAGATCATGGAGCTGCACCACAGCAAGCACCACCAGAACTACGTGAACGGCCTCAACACGGCCCTCGAGAAGCTCGAGGAGTCCCGCGCGGCGGGGTCGTACGACACGATCAACCTGCTCGAGAAGAACCTCGCGTTCAACCTCGGTGGTCACATCAACCACTCGATCTTCTGGAAGAACCTGTCCCCCGAGGGCGGCGACAAGCCGACCGGCGAGCTTGCCGCGGCCATCGACGACAACTTCGGCTCGTTCGACGCCTACCGGGCGCAATTCGAGGCCACGGCCCTGGGCATCCAGGGATCGGGCTGGGCCATCACGGCCTGGGACACGCTCGGTCAGAAGCTCGTCATCGTGCAGCTGTACGACCAGCAGGCCAACATCCCGGCCACGCTGATCCCGGTCTCCCAGCTCGACATGTGGGAGCACGCGTTCTACCTCGACTACCTCAACGTCAAGGGCGACTACGTCAAGGCGTTCTGGAACATCGCGAACTGGGCCGACGCCCAGGAGCGCTTCACGGCAGCCACGAGCGGCGGCCAGGTCATCTTCTGAGGACCTGTTCCCCCTCGTCACCGGGGCCCCGCACCGAGGTCGGTGCGGGGCCCCGGTGCGTCCGGGTCGGTGCGTCCGGGCCGAGCGCGGGGCGTCAGGCGTCCGGGTCGCGCCGCTTGCCGTGGGCGGCGAGGTCCTGGAGCCGGGCGTTGTACGCCGCGAGCTCGGCGTCGCCGTCGCGGTCGGCCGCCCGGTCGAGGCGCCGGGCCTCCCGCTGGTCGGAGCGGAACCACTGCGCGAGCAGGGCGATCATCACCAGGATCAGCGGGACCTCGCCGAGCGCCCACGAGATGCTGCCGCCGAGGTACTGGTCGGCCAGCAGGTCGGTGCTGTAGGGCCGCTCGAGCGTCGTCCAGTACGACTGGGCGAGGACGGTCGCCGACGACATGATCGCGATCGAGAAGAACGCGTGGAACGGCAGCGTCACGAGCATGACGCCGAACCGCGCGAGCGGCGGGAGGCGTCGCGGCGAGGGGTCGACGCCGATGATCACGTAGTAGAACAGCGAGCCCACCAGCAGGAAGTGCACCTCCATCGCCGTGTGACCCCAGTGCTCGCGCATGAGGAACCCGAACAACGGGGTGAAGTACAGCGCGTAGAGGCTGCCGACGAACAGGGCCGGACCCACGACGGGGTGGGTCAGGAACGCCATGAGCCGTGAGTGCAGGAACGACGTCAGCAGGGTGCGTGGCGAGACGTCACCCGGCTGGCGCGGGCCCGGGAGGGTGCGCAGGGCGAGGGTCACCGGCGCGGCGAGCACCAGGAAGATCGGCGCCACCATGGAGAGCAGCATGTGGGAGACCATGTGGGCGCTGAACAGCACGTGCGAGTACTCCCCCAGCCCTCCGACGGTGCTCCAGGCCACGACGAGCAGCCCGACGAACCAGGAGATCGTGCGGCCCACCGGCCAGTGGACCCCACGACGGCGCAGCGTCCACAGACCACGGAGGTACAGCGCGGCGCCGAGCGCGACGATCGTCAGTCCGAGACCGTTGGCGGACCACCCCCAGGCGAGGCGCAGCGCGTCGGGAGCCGGCGGCAGCGGTCCGCCGAGCAGCTCCTGCGCCGGGGAGGTCAGCACGTCTCCGACCGGGGTCGGGGTGCGCGACAACGCCACGGCCAGCCCGATCGTCGCCGCCATCAGCAGCACCTCGGAGGCGGCGATCGGCAGGAACCCCGCGTCGCGGTCCGCGAGGCGTCGCCGCTGGACCCAGCCGAACCAGCCGAGCAGCACGAGCGCCACGACCTTGGCGATGACGAGCTGCCCGTACCCGGTGCCGACGACGTCGGAGACGCTGCGCAGACGGACGGCGGCGTTCACCACGCCCGAGACCCCGACGATCACGAAGGCCCACAGCGCGAGGCTGGAGAAGCGACGGAGCGCGGGCGTGAGGCGCTTGCTCCCCCGCCACGCCACCCAGGTCAGGGCGACGAGGCCGCCGACCCACAGGCAGACGCCGACCAGGTGGAGCAGCAGGCTCAGGGCCGCGAGGTCGTGGGACCCCGACTGCGCCGAGTGACCCGCGAAGGAGACGGGCACGAGGGAGGCGAGGACGATGCCGAGGCCGACCGCCAGGGCACGGACGGAGATCGTCCACCGCAGGACGCCCCAGGCCACGGCACCGACCACCACCTGGAGCAGGACCACGCCGCCCGTGGACGTGGTCGCCAGCTCGGTGAGCAGAGGGAAGGTGATCGACCCGATCGTGCGGGCGAAGACGTCCGCGACGGTGAGGACGTACAGCGCGACACCCACGACCGACCACGCCGCGGCTGCGCGGGCGGCCCCACGGACGGCGTCGACGCTGAGGCCCTGCACGACGTCGCTCGACGACGGCAGGAGGAACACTGCGGCGAGCAGCAGGCCGATGAGCACGACCAGCAGGGCGTCGGAGACGACGCTGAGCAGCGGCAGGCCCCACCCGACCAGCTGCCCGGGGTCGGGCAGACCCTCGGGCACGGGCTGGGGCGCGCCGCCGCCCAGGCTCAGGGCGGCGACGCAGGCCGCGGCGGCGACGAGGAACGCCGCCGCGCTCGACCGCAGGACGCTCACGAGTCGACCTCGCTGCGTCGGCGGAGGAGCGGCCACAGGATGAGGCCGACGGCCACCAGGCCACCACCGACGGCCCACCAGAGGTGCTCGGCGTGACGGTGCAGGAACGACTCGTCGTCCTGCACCTGGTCCACCTGCTCGACGGCCCGGCCCGACGTGGTCTCGAACTCCGACGTCCCGGCGATCGGGTGCCCGTCGGCCGAGACCACCCGGAACGCGATGGTGTACGTGCCGCGCTGGGCCTCGGCGTCCGCGCCGACGCTGCCGGTCACCTCGCGGTCGCGCGCGGACACCTCGAGGGGCACGCGCGACCCGTCGGGCGCGGTCAGCACGAGCTCGGAGCGGGTCACCGGCTCGTTGAACTCGAGGGTGACCGACGCCGGCGCCGTCTCCAGCACGGCGCCGTCGCGCGGGTCCGTGCCGACGAGCGCGGCGTGCGCGCTCGCCGGCAGGGGCACCGCGACCACGAGGGCCGCGACGAGCGCCGCGAGGAGAGGACCGACAGATCTACGCACGGCGTCGATCCTGCCGCACGACACCCAGCAGGGCGAGCGCGGCGACGGCGAGCGCTGCAGCGGAGAGCACCCTGCTCCATGTGTCGGGGCCTCCCTGGTCGTCGCTCGCGCTCGAGGCCTCGTCGGTGTCTGCACCCGCCCCGTGGCCACCGGAGCCGTGGGCGTCGGCGGAGGCCGCGAGGAGGGTGAGGGTCGGGGCGGGCTTCTCGGGCTCCTCGTCGCCCTGCTGCACCTGGTCCCAGTCGACGACCTCGCCGTCGTCGTACGTCTGCTCGGCGGCGAACCGGACCGAGTCGGCGTCGGGGAAGGGGCCGCCGGAGAGGGCGAACTCGTCGAACTCACCGGGTGCGATGCCGTCACCCTCGGCGGTCCAGGTGACCGTGCGGACGGCCTCGGTGATCTCGGTGCCGTCGACCTCCACGGGCTCGGGCAGCGTGCCCTCCTGCATGGAGACCTTCCACCCCGGCTTGGGCTGCGCGGTGAGGTGGAGGAACGGGGTGTCGGCGGGGAGGGTGACGACGAGCTTCGTGGTGTCGGCCGTGTCGGACTCGGTGGGGACGCGGAACACGACCTTGCCGTACCCCTCGCGCGCGGCGTCGGGCGAGGAGACGGACACGTGGGCCGAGGCCGGTCCCGCGAGGGCGAGGACGGCGGCGGCGGTCAGGAGTGGAGCGGCGGTCAGCCGGGCAGGCAGACGCGAGTGGTGCATGGACATGAAGGAACCTCCGGGTGGTGCAGGAACGGGTGGTGCAGGACGGTCGGGTCGGTCACGCCGCCGAGGGCGGCGCGCGACTCCTGACCGTCCGGACCACCCGACGACCGCGGTGGACGGTCGTCGTCACCCGGACGACGTGGTCGACGACAGGCACGGGCAAGACCTGCGGGACGGCCAGCACGTCGCCGACGGCGTCGGCCAGACGCCACCAGAGGTCCTCGGCGTGGCGCAGCGCCAGCAGGCTGACGCCCGTGGCCACCACGTGCGTGAGGACCATCGAGGCGTCGTGCGGACCCGATCCGGACCCCAGGACGTGAAGGCCCACCTGGCCGAGCGCCAGCAGACCGACGAGCTGGCCGGTCGTGAGCCGACGTCCGGCCAGGAGTGCGGTGGTCGCCGAGGCGACGACCGCGACCGTGAGCAGGGCTCCTGCCCCGACCTCTCCCCCGGCACCCACGTGCGCCGTGGCGCCGCACAGGGCCACGGTCAGGCCCACCAGCACCGACCGGAGCGCACGCACGGCGGCGCCCCGCGGGCTGACGGTGGGCATCATCGACACGGCACGACCCTAGGCCAGGGGCATCGGCGACCTGGCGGCGGCCGTTACCGTGGTGGCCATGTCCGACACGCAGACCACCGCAGGGATCATCGCGCTCGACGACCAGTGGGGGGCGCACAACTACCACCCGCTGCCCGTCGTGATCGCCGAGGCCGAGGGCGCCTGGGTCACCGACGTCGAGGGCACGCGCTACCTCGACTTCCTCTCCGGCTACTCGGCTCTCAACTTCGGTCACCGTCACCCCGACCTCGTCCGGGCCGCGCACGAGCAGATCGACCGGCTCACGCTCACCTCGCGGGCCTTCCACAACGACCAGTTCGGGGCGTTCTGCCGCGAGCTCGCCCAGCTCACCGGCACCGAGATGGTGCTCACCATGAACACGGGCGCCGAAGCGGTGGAGTCGGCCATCAAGGTGGCCCGCAAGTGGGCGTACGAGGTCAAGGGAGTGGCCTTCGACGCCGCCGAGATCATCGTGGCCACGAACAACTTCCACGGTCGCACCACCACGATCGTCTCGTTCTCCGACGACCCGGCCGCGCACGACAACTACGGTCCCTTCACCCCCGGCTTCGTCACGGTGCCCTACGGCGACGCCCAGGCGGTGCGCGACGCGATCGGCCCGAACACGGCGGCCGTGCTCATGGAGCCGATCCAGGGCGAGGCCGGCGTGGTGGTCCCGCCCGAGGGATTCTGGGCCGACGTCCGCGAGGCGTGCACCGAGAACCAGGTGCTGCTGATCGCCGACGAGATCCAGTCGGGCCTGGCCCGCACCGGACGCCTGTTCGCGCTGGACCACGAGGACGTCCGCGCCGACCTCTACACGCTCGGCAAGGCGCTCGGCGGAGGGATCATCCCGGTCTCGGCCGTGGTCGGCCGCGCCGACGTCCTGGGAGTGCTCAAGCCCGGCCAGCACGGCTCGACCTTCGGCGGCTACCCGGTGGCCTGTGCCGTCGGGCGCGCCGTCGTGCAGCTGCTGGCGTCCGGGGAGTTCCAGGAGCGTTCCGCCGACCTCGGTCGCCACCTGCACGACCGCCTGCAGGCCCTCGTCGGCCAGGGCGTCGCCGAGGTCCGGGGCCGCGGACTCTGGGCGGGCGTCGACATCGACCCGATGGCCAAGACCGGACGCGAGGTGTCCATGGCGCTGCGCGACGAGGGCGTGCTGTGCAAGGAGACGCACGAGCGGACCCTGCGCATCGCTCCCCCGCTGGTCATCACGCGCGACGAGATCGACCACGCGGTCGACGCGCTCGAGCGCGCGCTCAAGGCCTGAGCGGACCGGCATGGACGTCCTGCTGACGGTGCTCGGCCTGGTGGCAGGTCTCGTCCTGCTGCTGGTCGCGGCGGCCGTCGTCCGCGTGGTGCGTCTGCGCCGCCAGCACCGGCGTCGGGTGGCCGAGCTCCGCCCCGAGCACACGGAGCAGGCCGTCCTCTTCGCCGTGGCGTCGGACCGTCAGACCCAGGTCCGTGGCATCGGCTCGCTGCTGCTCGGGCCCGAGCACCTGGCGTTCGTCACCCTCGTGGCCGGCCGCGACGTGGTGGTCCCGCGGGACACCGTCACGTCCGCGTCCGTCTCACGGACGTTCATGGGCCGCTCGTCCGGCCAGGACCTGCTGGTGGTCACGTGGGAGCGCGAAGGGCTCGGCGACGCCGCCGCCTTCCAGGTGGGCGATCCCGCCGCGTGGCGCGAGCGGCTCGTCTGAGCACTCCTCGGGGCGTCAGGAGAAGAACGTCGCCCCGCCGGGCGGTGCGGGTGAGGGCTCGGTGCGCTCGTCGGTGAAGGCCTCTCCCCCGGCGAGCCTGTCCCGGACCTGCGCGGTGTCGAGGACCCGGTAGGGGAACGGCGAGCTGGCCGCACGACGCGAGAGCGGGCCCGGATCGACCGGGCACCGGGACGCGACCACCAGCACGTTGCCGTGGCGTCGTCCCTTCAGGGTGGCCGGCTCGGCGCTCACGAGCAGGTGCGGGAGCGATGTCTCGATCGCCCGCAGCGCGTTGCGCACGAAGCCGAACGGAGCCCGGTCGGCGAGGTTCAGCAGGACGATCCCGCTGGAGCCCGCCACGCGCGCGACGTCGGCGTACCACTCGCGGGTCACCAGGTCGGCCGGCACGCGGGCGCCGTCGAAGGCGTCGACCACCACCAGGTCGTAGGCCTCGTCGCGCAGGCTGGCCACGCCGGCGCGACCGTCCTGCGGCCGCACGCGGATGCCGCTGCGCTCGGGCAGCGGCAGCTCGCGGCGCACCAGCTCGGTGAGGGCGGCGTCGGGCTCGAGCACCAGCTGGCGCGAGCGGGGGCGGGTGACGGCCACGTACCGCGCGAGCGTCATGCCCGCTCCCCCGACGTGCAGCGAGCGCACCTGCTCGCCGGCCGGCCACGAGGTGTCGACGACGTCGGCCATGCGACGCACGTAGTCGAACTCCAGGCGGGTGGGATCGTCCAGGTCGACGTACGACTGCTCCGTGCCGTCGACGCGCACGGTGGCGGCGCCGGGCCGGTCCCGGTCCGCGACGACCTCCACGGTGCGGCTCACCAGGGCACGTCGACGTCGCCGTCGCCGGAGCCCGTCTCGACACGCAGCACCCGCGCACCCTGCGGGGTCGCGATCGTCACCACCGAACCGGCGTGCAGCTGACGTCCGCGCCGGGTCTCGACCTCGCCGTCGACGCGCACGTCGCCCGAGGCGACCAGCTCACCGGCCTGGGCCCCCGACTCGGCGACGTCGGCGAACTTCAGCAGCTGCCCGAGCCGGATCATCTCGCCGGCGATCTCGATGGTCTCCGCCTCGTCGGGTCGTGTCATGGCTTTAGCCTAGATCCCGGGATCTACGCTGGACGGGTGGAGCCGACGAGCGTGCGCGCCGACGTGTGGGTGTGGTCGGTGCGGTTGTTCGCCTCGCGGTCGGCCGCCACGACCGCCTGCAAGGGCGGCCAGGTGCACGTCAACGGCAAGCGCGCCAAGCCGTCGCAGGCCGTGCACGTCGGTGACCGCGTCGAGGCCACCACGCCCGGCGGTCCCCGTGTCGTCGTGGTCCGCAGGGTGCTGCTCAAGCGGGTCGGTGCGGCCGTCGCCGTCGAGTGCTACACCGATCACTCGCCTCCCCCTCCGCCCCGCGAGGAACGCCTCGTGATGCCCCGACGTGAGCGAGGGGCCGGTCGCCCGACCAAGCGTGAACGCCGCGAGATGGACCGCTTCCGGGGCCGGTGAGCCCGACCGGCTCAGAGCCCCCGGACCAGCCACGGCAGGAGGTGGTCCGACGCCAAGGGAGCGAGCGCGACGTCCGGGTCGGCGGGGTCGACCCACCGCGCCTCCTCGATCTCTGCGGCCGCAGCGTGCCGAGGATCGTCCAGACGCAGCGTGAAGCAGTGCGCGAGGAGGTCGTGACCGGGCTCGTTGGCCGCCACGGTTCGGATCGTGGCGAGGGGAACGAGGTCGCCGGCGGCCACGTCGAGCCCCAGCTCCTCGGCCAGCTCGCGGCGCAGTGCCGCCACGTGCGCCTCACCCGGCTCGGGCTTGCCGCCCGGGTTCATGAACAGACCCGTGCCGCGCTTGCGCACGAGCAGGGTACGGCCGTCCGGACCGCTCACGAGCGCCGCGACGACCTCGATGACGGGTCGGTCGGGCGGTGACGGAGACAGGTCGCTCACGGCGTCGGGGTCGGCAGCGCGCCGCCCCACTTGTCGGTCCAGCCCGGCGGCTCGGCGAGGCGGGCGAGCAGGCGCTCCAGGTCGTCGTCGACCGTGACGATGTCCTGCTGCTCCGGGCGGACGAAGCCCTCGGCGACCATCCGGTCGAGCATCAGGCGGATCGGGGACCAGAAGCCGTTGACGTCGAGGAAGCCGCACCGCTTCGCGTGGATGGTGAGCTGGGCCCACGTCCACTGCTCGGCGATCTCCTCGAGCGTGCCGGCGCCGCCGGGGAGGGCGAGGAACGCGTCGGCCAGCTCGGACATCCGCAGCTTGCGCTCGTGCATCGTCTCGACCACGTGCAGCTCGGTGACGCCCGTGTGCGCGAGCTCTCGCGCGTGCAGCGACTGCGGGATGACGCCGACCACCCGGCCACCGGCGGACAGCGCGGCGTCGGCCACGACCCCCATGAGTCCCACCCGGCCACCGCCGTAGACCACCGTGACGCCGCGCTCGGCGAGCGTGCGGCCCACCTGGGCGGCCGCGTCGCCGTACGCCGCGTCGGACCCGAGGCTGGATCCGCAGAACACCGCGACGGCTCGCTCCGCACGGGCCCCGGCCGTCACGGCGCCGCCTCCAGCGCGTCTCGGAGGGCGGTCACGCTCCGGCGCCCACCGGCCACCGACCAGGTGAGCCCGTCGACCGCCACCTGCTCCGCCACGCCACCAGCACCCCTGGCGAGCGCGGCACCGGGCAGCCAGTCCCACGCGGGGGTGCTGTGCTGGAACCAGGCACCGAGTCGTCCGGTCACCACGCCGACGAGGTCCATCGACCCCGAGCCGTGCATGCGCAGGGTGGCCGGGAGCGCCGCGGCACGCAGGAACGGGTCGCGCACGTGCGCGTCGCCCACGTTCCCCGGGTGCAGGTAGGTGGCCGCGCCGACCAGGCGGATCTCGTCGTCGGCCATGGGTCCGACCTCGCGACCGTTCCAGGTGGTGGGCGTCCCGGGACCTCCGACGAGCACCCCGTCCCGCGCGTGGGCCACCGCTCCGAGGAGCAGCTCGTCGCCGTCGACGAGGGCGACGGCGGAGCACCAGTAGTCCGAGCCACTGGCGAAGTTGTAGGTGCCGTCCACGGGATCGATCACCCAGCGGCGGCCGGACGAACCGGTCTCGTCCGTGCCCTCCTCGCCCAGCAGCCCGTCGTCCGGCCGCTCCGCCCGCAGCGCCTCGACGACGAGCGCCTCGGCGGCGTGGTCGGCCGCCGTGACCACGTCGGAGACGGAGGTCTTGCTGCGCACGTCGAGGTCGGAGCCCGCCCGCATCCGGGCGGCCAGCGCGGCGGCCTCCGTGACGAGCCTGACAGCGAGGTCTGCATCGGCGGCGAGTTCACTCACGCGACCATCCTGCCGTCCGACGCCGCCCGGACGCGGCGCGGGTCAGGCTTCGCGGGGTGCGTACATGATCACCGCGACCCCCACGAGACAGACCGTGGCACCGAGCACGTCCCAGCGGTCGGGCCGGAAGCCGTCGACGAGCATGCCCCACAGCAGCGAGCCGGCCACGAACACGCCGCCGTACGCGGCGAGGATCCGGCCGAAGTTCGCATCGGGCTGCAGGGTCGCCACCAGGCCGTAGATCCCCAGCGCGACGAAGCCGGCACCGATCCACAGCAGGCCGCGGTTCTCGCGGACGCCCTGCCACACCAGCCATGCACCGCCGATCTCGGCGACGGCCGCCAGGACGAAGAGGACGACGGACCGGACGAGGTCGAGGCGCTCGGGCTCCATGCGCTCAGGCTCCCGCGGCCGCGCTCAGGCGCTCCCGCACGGTGCCGACGAGCCGCCGCAGCATCACGAGGTCGGCCTCGCTCATGTCGAGGATCTCGGCGCCGTGGGCGTAGATGCGCGCAGCGAGGGGCCTCAGCGCGGCGCCCTCCTCGGTGAGGGTCACGAGGGTGGACCGCTCGTCGGCGGGGTTGCGCGCGCGCACCACGCGTCCGTGCGCCTCCAACCGCTTCACCAGCGGCGACAGCGTGCCGTAGTCGAGGTGCAGACGCGCCGCCAGGTCCTTGACGCTCTGTCCGTCCCGCTCCCACAGCGCCAGCAGGACCAGGTACTGGGGGTACGTCAGGTGGTGCTCGTCCAGGATGGGCCGGTACGCGGCCGTCATCTGGCGCGAGGTGGAGTACAGGTCGAAGCAGAGCAGGTCGGACACCGTGGGATCGGTCATCGGGCCAGATTACATCGCGGACGATGCAATATGGGCCGTGCGCGCGCTCCGTCAGTCGAGCGAGACGCGCACCAGCACCGGGTTGTGGTCGGAGACCAGCGGCGCGGCGTAGCGGGTCCCCGCCATCGGCGCCGCGTTCTCCCAGCGGCTCACGACCGACCGACCGGGCACGACCCACACCTTGTCGACGTGGTCACCCCAGGTCACCGACGTGGTCGGGGAGGTCTCCCAGTCGTTGTAGCTGTTGTGGTGCTGACGGCCCACGCTGCGGGCGAGGTCGAAGGCGTCGCGATACCCCGCTGCGCGGAGCACCGAGGCCTGCCAGTCGTTCGACCGGTTGCGGTGGCTGTTCCAGTCACCCGCCAGCACGACGGGCAGACCGTCGGGATTGGCCTTCGCGACAGCGTCGACCAGCCTGGTCACCTCGGTCCGGCGCGTCCTCGCTGCCGCGTCGCTCTTGCCGCTCGTGAGGTGCACGCTCACGTAGATCACGTGCTGGCCCGTGGCCAGGTCCTCGACCTCGGCCCACACCGCGTACTTGCCTCCACCGAGCGAGAAGCAGCCGTACCGTCCGTCGTCGGCCTCGCGGCACTCGCGCAGGGTGCCATCGATCTCGTCGCGGGTGGTGTCGCCCTTGGTCACCACGCCGTAGACGGAGGAGTCCAGGAACAAGGACTTGCTGGAGTAGTAGGCCGCGCGGGTGTAGTCGGGCACGGCGGTCGGACGTCCGGAGGCGAGCACCTTGGACTCCTGGAGGGCGAGCACGGAGGGCTTGCGGGCCTTCACGAAGGCCTGGAAGGCCGCCTGGCGACGCGACCACGCTCCGCCTCCGGAGACACAGCCCGACTTCTCCGTGCACAGGTTCCACGTCGTCACGCTCCGAGGCGCGTGGGCGCCGGATCCCTGCGAGACGATCGTCGTCCGTCCCACCCGCGAGGCGCGGGCGCCCTTCGTCGAGCCGTTCACGCCGCGGACGGTGATGAAGTACGTCGCGCCCCGCTTCAGTCCCGCGAGGGTGATCGACGTCTTGCTGGTGCGCTTGTAGACCTTGGCCTTCAGCACGCCGCTGTAGGACGGCGAGATGAACAGCTCGTACGACCTGGCGTTGCGGGCCGCGGGCCAGCGCAGCGAGAGCGACGCCTTGGTCCCGCTGAGGCTCGCACCCGTGAAGGTGATGAGCCCGACCTTCGACGGCTTGGCGGCCGCCTCCGCGGGCACGCCGAGCAGTCCCACCACGAGCACGGCTCCCACGACGGCAGCGCTGACACGACTCCACACGATGATCTCCCGTGACGCCTCTCCCAGTGCCTCCCGGCACGACGTCGGTGCGAGCCTAGGCGAAGGTCCCGGGCGCTGCAGGACTTTCGTCACTTTCGCCGCGACGGTCGCCCCGCTGCGCCCCCGCGGTGACGTACCGCTCCCGCCAGTCGCGCCGCCGCACCTTCCCGGTGTCGGACCGGAGCGACTCCGTGACGACCTCCCATGAGCGTGGGCGCTTCTCCCGGTCGAGCCGACCGGCGACCCACCTGGTCAGCTCCGCGACGCTCGCGGTGGTCTGCACGACGGCATGCACCACCTCGCCGCGCTCCTCGTCGGGACGTCCGACGACCACGGATCCAGCCACGTCCGGGTGGGCATCGAGCACTTGCTCGACGTCGGCGGGCTGCACCGGTCCCCCGGCCGTCACGATGACGTCGTCCAGGCGGTCGCCGACGTAGAGGTACCCGTCGGCGTCGAGGTGGCCGCTGTCGCGCAGGGTGTGCCAGCCGTCGCGCACCTGCGGTCGGGCGCCGACGTACTCGTACGTGGGCGCGTCCCGACGCATGACGATCTCGCCGACCTCGCCGGGGTCGCAGTCCGACCCGTCCGGCCGGACCACGCGGAACCGGGAGCCGCCGCAGCCCCGACCGACCGACCCCGGGTGGTCGAGCCACTCCCGTCCCGAGATCGTCGCGATCCCCTGGGACTCGGTCCCGGCGTAGACCTCGACGACCCGGTCGGGCCCCAGCCAGTCGATCCAAGCGCGCTTGAGCCAGGGCGCACACCGCGCCCCGAGGTGCAGCACCGAGTCCAGCGACGAGACGTCGGCGGCGTCGAGACGGTCCTGACCCAGTCGGTGGATGCGGTGCATCATCGTCGGGACGAGCATCCCCCAGGTCACCCGGTGCTCGGCGACGAGGGAGAGCCACGCGTCGGGGTCGAAGCCCGACATCAGCACCACCTCGTGACCCGTCATCAGGCCCCGCATCGCGTAGACGAACGGGGCGGCGTGGGTCAGCGGGCCGGCGACCAGCTGCACGGCGTCGCGCGGGACGAACTCGGCGACCGGCCCGTGCGGGTCGACGGTGCCCGCTGCGGCGGCGCGCACGAGCTTCGGACGACCGGTGCTCCCGCTCGAGACCGGGGCCTTCCACGACGCCGCGACCCGGTCCGGCACGGGGGCGTCGTCGCCGTCCACGACGCCGATCGGCTGGTCGACCACGAGTGCCGGCCCGGCCAGCTCGAGGACGCGGTCACGCTCCTCCGCCCCGATCGTGGTCGACAACGGCTGTGGGGTCGCACCGAGCTTCCAGGCGGCGAAGCAGGCCCGCACGAAGTCGAGGCCGTTCGGCAGCGCGACGGTGACCAGGTCGTCCTGGCCCACCCGGTCGGACCACCGGCGCGCCAGGCGCGTGGTGTCGAGGTCCAGCTCGCGTCGGGTCATGGTGACGTCGCCGTGCCGGACGGCCACGGCGTCGGGTGCCTCCTGGGCCAGCACGTCGAGGGCGCGACCGATGCTGACCGTCATGCCCGCCCTGCGTGTCGCGCGTAGAGGTCGAGATGGGCGGACGCGGCCGCCTCCCACGACGACGAGCGCGCCAGGACCCGACCGGTCTCCGGGTCGGGCGGGTTCTCGAGCACGTCTGCGAGCGATCCCGCGATGCTCATCAGGTCCGAGGCGAAGACGACGGCGTCACCGAAGACCTCGCGGAGCACCGGCAGGTCGCGGGCGACGACCGGCACCCCGGCGGCCAGCGCCTCCATCGCGGCGAGACCGAAGCCCTCCTTGGTCGACACGAACGCCATGGCCGACGCCGCGGCCACCAGGGACGGGAGCTCGTCGTCGTCGACCACGCCGAGCAGGGCGGGCTGCAGGTGGAGCTCGGACGCCCGCCGGTCGAACGCGGCGCGGTAGTCGCGGTAGTCGAACAACGTCTCGCCGCCCGCGAACACCAGGCGCATCTCGGGGCGTCGGCGGCGGATGAGCGCGAAGGCCTCCAGCAGGTCGATGCTGCCCTTGCGGGGCTCGATGCCGCCGAGCGCGAGCACGTACGGTCCGAGCTCCTCCTGCCACCGACCTCGAGAGGCGGCGGCGTCCGGCCCGGCCGCGCGAGCGAAGCGCGCGGCGTCGACGCCGTTGGGGATGACCACCGGTCGCACGCCGAACTGCGCCGCGACCTCCATCGCCACCGTCTCCGACACGCAGACGTGCCCGCTCGGCTCGACGACGGCGCGGTCGTGGCAGGCCACCAGCTCGGGGGTGGTGAAGGTGTCGAGGTGGTGGATCGTGCGCAGGCAGGGCAGCCCGGCGGCCAGCACGGCGTTGGCGCTGATGCAGTCCTGGGCGTGGACCACGTCGTAGGAGACGTCGGCGAGCGCGGCGGCCAGCGTGTCGATCGAGCGGACGATGCGGGCCCCGACGCCCTCCGCCGGCACCTCCGGGAACGGCACCGCGTGGACGCCGACGGCCGGGTCGACGGATCGGAAGAAGGTCCGGTCACCTCCGCGCGCCAAGGTCCAGACGTCGACGTCGCAGCCCTGGCGGGCCAGCGCCTCGGCCAGGGCGAGGGTGTGCACCACGCCGCCGCGGGGCTTGGTCGAGTAGGTGAGCAGAGCGACGCGCATCAGCGTCCCCGACGATCGGTGACGTAGCTGCTCGGCGTCAGCTCCTCGAGGTGGTGGAGGATTCGGCGTGACCGGGCGATCTCGTGCTGGACGTCGACCTCGGCGACCGCCAGGGCACCCTTCGACCAGGTGCGGGCGAGCACGTCCCCGCCCGGGCCGACGACCTTGGCCTGGCCGAGGAACCGCAGGCCGCCCATGACCCCCGTCTGGTTCGAGGACACCCACACGACCTGATTCTCGGCGGCCCGCGCGCTGTCGTACAGGTCGAACAACCGTGACTGGCGGTCCTGAGGCAGACGGGACGCGCGGTCCGTGATGCTCGCCGGCCAGGCCGAGAGGCAGGCGACGACGTCGGCGCCGTCGAGGGCGAGCGACCGGGCCGACTCGGGGAACGTCTTGTCGTAGTCGATCACCATGCCGAGCCGGCCGACCGGGGTGTCGAACGCACCGAACCGCTCCCCCGCCCGGTAGGCCAGCGCCTCGCCCGCGGGCTGGTGCACCTTGCGGTGACGTCCGAGCACCCCGTCGCCGGTCACGCAGAGCGCCGCGTTGTGGTGGACGACCTCCTCGCCCCGCGTCGTCTCCTCGGTGTAGCCGAAGCAGACCACCATGTCGCCCGCCATCTCCACGACGCGGGCGATCTGCCAGGCGTCCTCGCGCAGGGCGGGCGGCATCGCGTCGGCGGACGGGTGCCGCAGGTCGGTGAGGTAGCCACCCAGGGTGGCGTCGGGGAACACGAGCAGCTCCACGCCGCTCGTCCGGGCGTCGTCGACGATCCGCTGCATCTTCTCGAGGCCCCGGTCGAGGTCGCGCCCGAAGTGGGCGGCGACCGCGCCGATCCGCACGTCAGGCCTCCTGCACCACCGGGCGGAGGGCACCCGTGATGCAGTCAGCCACGTGACCGGCGTCGGCCGCGACGCCGAGGAAGCGCCCGGACCCCCAGGTGTGCATCCACGGGAGGCCGACGAAGTGCAGGCCGGGCACCGACGTCACGCCCCGCGTGTGGGTGGGTCGTCCCGTGCCGTCGAACACCCCGACGCGGAGCCAGCGGTAGTCGGGCCGGTAGCCGATGGCCCACACGACGGACGTGATCCCCTCGGCGGCGAGGTCCAGGGACGTCGGGTCCTCGGCGGGCGCCCAGGGAGGCGCGTACGGATCCTCGACGGGGGCGTCGATGCCCTCGCGCTCGATGTAGCGATCGATGTCCCGCTGGATGGAGGTGTACACGGCGTCGGCCGCGTCGAGCGAGGCCGTCAGGGTCGGCGCGACGTCGAGGGAGGTGCCACGGGCGTCGACGACGGCACCGTAGAGACGCATGCCCTCGCGTGCGAAGACGCGCAGGTCGATGTCCCGCCCGCCGTCGCGTCCGGTGACGTAGTGGTTGGTCTTCTCGCGCGCGGCGAGCCCGCCCGGGTACTGCTGCACGGCCGTGTCGTAGAGCCCCATGTCGGCGAGCCAGGTCATGCAGTCGCGACCGCGGTAGGTCCGTGCCACCCGGGGTGCGTTGCCGAGTGCGAGGTGGACCTGGCGGCCCTCGAGGTGGAGGTCTTCGGCGATCTGTGCACCGGACTGGCCGGTCCCCACCACCAGCACGGCACCGGCCGGCAGCTGGTCGGCCCGCATGTACTCCTGCGAGTGCAGCTGGACGATGGACGGGTCGATGGCCCGGGCGAACGCCGGCTCGATCGGACGGTGGTAGCCGCCGGTGGCCACGACGACGTCCTGCGCCTCCATCGACTCCGGGCCGTCGGGGGTCTCGAGGTCGAGGACGAACCCGCCCCCTTCCCGCTCCCGGACCTCCACGACGCGGGTGTGGTCCCGGACGGGTGGGTCGAACGAGCGCACGTACCCGTCCAGCCAGGCGACGACCTCGTCGCGGGTCATGAACCCGTCCGGGTCGGGCCCGTCGTACGCGTAGCCCGGGAGACGGCAGTGCCAGTTGGGGGTCACCAGGGTGAAGTTGTCCCACCGGCTGTCCGCCCACTCGTGGGCGGGCGTGCCGGCCTCGAGGAGCACGTGCTCGACGCCCCGCGCCATGAGGTGGTGGCTGACGGAGAGCCCGGCCTGCCCGGCTCCGACGATCGCGACGGGGATGGTCATGCGGGTCCTCCTGGCAGGGGCGGGTGCATCGCGACGACCTCGACGCTCGCGTCGGGGGCGAACGCCGACGCGGCGTTCTCGATGCGCTCGCGCGAGGCGTCGGACGCGCTGCAGGCGAAGCCGTACCGCGCCCGGACCCGCTCGCTCGCGACCGAGAGCGCCTCGGAGGAACGTCGGACGAACTCCTCCACGGCGTAGGTCCGGCCGACCTCGAGGTGGTCGTGCACCACGAGCGAGGGCGAGTAGCACGGCTCGATCCGTCCGTCGGGCCAGCGCACCGAGAACGTCATCTCAGGCATGGACGGGCTCCCGGTAGGTCTCCGGACGCCGGTCACCGAGGTGGAACATGGCCCGTCGTGCACCCTCGAGCTCGGCACGGACGTCGAGACTCGCGACGGCCGTGCCGCCGTCCGTCCCCGTCGTCGCCCGGACGTCGCCGCCGGGACCGACGATCTTCGCGCTCCCGACGAACCGCAGCGAGCCGAAGGTGCCGACCTGGTTCGAGGCCACCCACACGATCTGGTTCTCCAGGGCCCGCGCGCTGTCGAACAGGTTGAAGCGGTGCGTCCAGCGATCGTCGGCGAGGTCGTCCGCCGTCGCCGTCCGGGAGGCCGGCCAGGCGGAGATGCAGGCCACGACCTCCGCCCCGTCGAGGGCCAGGGCGCGCGCCGCCTCGGGGAAGGCCTTGTCGTAGCAGATCAGGGCGCCGAGGCGGCCGACCGGCGTCGAGAACGCCTCGAAGGTCTCGCCCGCCGCGTAGAAGGAGCCCTCGCCGAGGGGTTGGTGCACCTTGCGGTGCACGCCGAGCACCCCGTCCCCCGTGACGATCGCCGCACTGTTGTACCGGGTGGCCCCGTCGGACTCGCAGAGGCCGACGACGAGGGTCATGTCGCCGGCGATCTCGGCGACACGACGCAGCTCGGGACCCTCCACGTCCATGACGGGCGGCAGCGACTCGGGCTGCTCGTCGTGGCTGCCGTCCCGGCCCCGGCCGAGCACGGACAGGTAGCCGCCGAGGCAGGCCTCCGGCAGGGCGAGCAGGTCGACCCCGCGTCCGCGGGCGGACGCTGCGAGCTCGGCGATGCGCCTGAGGTTCTGGTCGACGTCGCGCCCGAAGTTCTCCGAGACGGCTGCGAAGGTGGTCATGCTGCTCCCATTCCGGTGACGGGACCGCGGACGGCCTCCGTCACCACTCCGTCGGGCCAGCGCAGCCCGACCCCGGCCCCGGCGGTGATCTCGCCGCAGACCTCTGAGGTGACGAACCCGGGCAGGTCGCCCGCGTCCGCCGTCGGTCGATCCGTGGTGACCATCGCGAAGCCGGGGAAGCAGGTGAACCAGTCCCCGTGCGTGGCGCCCCGCGGTGTCGGCACGCGCTCGACGTCGACCAGGGCGCGGACACCGCTGGCCTCGGCGAGCATGCCCGTGCTGCCGACGAGGCCGGACATGCTGACGTCCTTCGCCGCCGTCGGCGCGAGGGAGCCGACGACGCCACCCAGGGCTCGCAGCTGCTCGCCGGTGCGGTGCGACGAGGAGTCCCACTGGGCTCCCGTGTAGCCAGGTCGCCAGCCTCCGCCGAGGTCGGCCGTCAGTCGCAGCGCCTCGCCGGGGCTCGCTCCCCCGCCGGGCACCGGGCGCGACGTGCGTCCGAGGGCGGTGACCGACAGGGCGGCCGGCACCCCGAGCTGGGTGTGGCCCCCGAGCACGGGCACCTCCCACGCCTGGACCGCGGAGCGGAGCCCGGCCACGATGCGTTGCGCGAACGAGGCGTCCCGGGCGCCCACGGCGTCGAGCAGACCGACCGGTGCGGCGCCCATCGCCGTCAGGTCGTTGAGGTTGACCAGCGCCGCACACCAGCCGGCCCACTCGGGGTCGCGCTCGACCATCGAGGGCAGGATCGCGTCGCACGCGGCGACCAGGTCCGAGCCCGGCACGGGGACGCCGTCGTCCCCGCGGAACCCGGCCGGCCCGTCGAGCCCGGCCAGGAGGGCACCGAGCGGCGCCTTCGTGGCGGTCGCGAGCCTCTGGACCCGACCGATGGGCCAGTCGACGAGGACGTGCGGCTGCCCCAGCAGGTCGACGTCGCCCCGGACCTCCCACCCGAGCCGCGTGAACAGCGCTGCGTGCCGGGCCTGGACCTGCGCGTCGAAGCGCAGGGCGCCTGCCGCCTCGGCGCGGGCACAGGCGGCCCGCACCAGTGCGGCACCGACGCCGACGCCGTGACGCGCCGCCGGCAGCACGGCGAGGCGGCTCCCGCGCCACCAGCCGATGTCGCGGCCGGCGGTCGACGCGTGCGGCGCCGGGTGCAACCGCACGCCGCCGAGCACCTCGCCGTCCGTCGTGCGGGCGACGAGGACGACGGTGCGGGGGTCGTCGTCGGCGTCGTCGCGGTCGTGGCCCTCGAACAGTCCCTGCTCGCGGACGAACACCTCGCGTCGCAGCCGTCGGTACGCGTCGATCTCCGGCGGGCCGGCCTCGACCACGATGAAGGCCTCCGTGGCCGCCACGGGGACACGGCGGATGCCGGTGAGGATCCCGTTGTCGACGGTCATGTCAGGCCCCCTCGCAGCTGAGGGCGGAGCACGCGCCGCACGCGGCGCAGCCTGCGGCCTGGTCGGACCCGGCCATCCCGGAACGACGCAGCGCCGCCGCCACGCGGATCGTCACCGAGCCGACCTTCGACGCGGCCGGTGCCGGGGCGTGGTCGACGTCGGTGGCGAGCGTGCCCGCGAGCGGACGGAACGGGACGACGAAGGGGTAGACACCCATGTCGATGAGCTCCTGCGCCGCGGCGACGAGCTCGTCGGGGTCCTCGCCGAGCCCCACGAGCAAGTAGGTGGAGACCTGGTTGTGCCCGAAGACGCGCACGGCCTCGCGCCAGGCTGCGCGGTACTCGTCGATCGACACCGTGGCCTTGCCCGGGGTCCAGCGCCGCCGCACCTCGTCGTCCATCGACTCGACGTGGATCCCGATGGACCGGGCGCCCGCGTCGTACAGCTGGGTGATCGACGCGAGGTCGGCCGGCGGTTCGATCTGCACCTGGATCGGCAGGTCCGGCAGGACCTCGCGGACCGCCCGGACGCAGCGGGCGAGGTGGGTCGCACCTCGGTCGCGTCCTCGGGAGGTGCCGGTGGTCATGACCATCTGGGTGATGCCGTCGAGGTCGTGGGCGGCCTTCGCCACCTCGGCGACCTGCTGCGGCGTCTTCACCGCGATCGTCGTGCCCTGCTCCAGCGACTGCTCGATCGCGCAGAAGCGGCAGCGGTCCGACTCGTCGTACCGCATGCAGGTCTGCACGACCGTCGTGGCGAGCACGTTCGCGGCGTGGAGACGGGCGATCTTCTCCATGCTTGTGCCGTCGGAGGTCGTCAGGTCGTAGAAGGCCGGCCTGGACACCGCCTCCACACCGAGCCCGGTGTCGGCGCCGTCGAGCAGCAGACGTCCTCCGTCGACGGAGTAGGGGCTGCGGGGGTTGAGCGGGATGGCCGCACCGATCCCGTCGAGGAGCACGTGCCCGTCGGCGCTCGGGCCCGCGCCGTTGGGGCGGGTGAGCGGGGCGTCGAGCAGGCGGATGCCCTGGATCGCGACGTCGACCCGCGTGCTGGTGCGCGTCTCCTCGGAGGACGGTGCGGTCATCCCGGCCGCCTCAGAGGTTGTACGTCGAGTTGATGATGGCGCCCTTGCGGGCGTAGTGGATCAGCGCGTCCTGCACGTCGAGCGGGTGCGCCGGGATGACGCCCTCGATCAGGTCCTCCTCGCGGAGTCCGTGCAGGGCCAGCCCGAAGCGACAGCAGTAGACCGTGCCGCCCTCCCCGATGAACGTCTCGAGCGAGGCGTTCATGTTGAGCTCGCCCGGGAAGCCGGCGTCCCCGGTCGTCGGGAAGCCGCGGGTGGCCATGCAGGCGAGCGTGCCGGGTCCGTAGAAGTACATCGCGGAGTCGAAGCCCTTCCGCAGGGCGCGCGTGGCCTGCAGGATCGCGACGAAGCTGACCGACGACTCGTGCGGGATGCCGTGCACGAGCGTGAAGTACGACTCGCCGTCCTCGGCCTGGTAGTCGGGGAACAGCTTGGTCGAGCCGTAGAGGTTCGTGCCCTTCGGCTGCGAGGGGTGCGGGATCTCGGCGAGCGACTTGGCGATGTTCTCGGCGATCTGGTCGTCGATGTCGGTCATGCGGGTTCTCCTGATGATCGGTGCTGCGGTCGGGTCCTGCGGTCGGTCGTGCACTGGCGCCACGTCGGTGTGGTCCAGGGACTGGGGGCTAGGTGCCGTAGAGCGCCTCGAAGTTGCGGCGGAAGAAGTGGTCGGCGAGCTCGCCGTCGCCGGCCGCGGCGGACAGGCGCGCGTGCTCGCCCTCGAAGTCGCCCCACGGGGCGTCGGTGGCGAACAGGATGCGGTCGTGGCCGACGCCGCGCCTCTCGATCTCCTGGACCAGCCAGGCGGGCGCGAAGCCGATGGTCCACGACGTGTCGGTGTAGACCTGCTTGCCCGCCTCGATCCAGTCGAAGAGACGACCGCCGATCAGCTTCATGTGGCCGCTCATGCCACCACCGAGATGGACCAGGTGGATCTTGGTGTCGTCGCCGTACCGCTCCACGAGCGTGCCGACCTCGTCGACGTCGGACGCCGCGCCCGGCGACGTGTGCACGTGGACCACGAGGTCGTGGGCCGCTGCCGTCGTGAAGATGCGGTCGATCTGCTCGGCGCAGTCGGGGTCGGACGGGCTGCCTCCGAGCAGGAAGCTCGTCTTGAGCGCCTTCACGCCCTGCTCCCCCACCAGCGCGAGCGCGGCGTCGTTGCGGGTGGCGTCCGAGGCCTTCGGCGAGACCCAGAGGCCGCAGCTGATGCGGTCGTCCTTCTGGGCGGCCTCGATCGCGAGGGGGTTGAGGTCGAAGGCCGCGTCGGGGACGGGGACGCCGTAGTTGGGCAGGACGAGCGCCCGATCCGTGCCCTCGGCGTCGAGGGTGGCGACGAACTCGGCGACGGTCGCCTTCGCCGTGACGTCGGCGCGGATCGCCGGGCCCCCGTAGAACGGGTAGGCCGGCAGCGCACCGATGTGGCGATGGGAGTCGAGCTGCGAGCGGGCCATGACTCAAGTCAGCCTGGCTGTCGTTTCAGGCTGGTCACGTCCGGAACAAAGCCGCGATAAGCGGTGATGTCGTTCCTGTTTCGACGCCCTCGCAGCTCCGTCGTGCGCGGAGTGCCCTCACCCGGGCCGGGCGTCACCGGGCGAGTGAATCACCCGTCGAGGAAGTCGTCCCGGCCGCTGGGATCGCCGGCGCGCTGCAGGTGGACGCGCCGCGCAAGTCGGATGAGCGGCCGCGCGAGCAGCTCCACGCTCCCGGCCACGAAGAACCAGGTCCCGATCGTGGTGGTGGACTCCCAGAGGAACAGGATGCTCCCGACCAGGAACCAGAGGGCGACGAGGACGTCGTTGACGATGCTCAACGTCTCGTAGCGCTGGCGGATCACCAGCGTCTCCCGGCCCACGGTCAGCGTGAGGTCGTCGTCCTTGGTCATCGTCCACTCCCTCTCGATGTCCCGTGCCGGCGCAGGAACGGGCTGAGAACGAGGCAGAGGCCGCCCCCGCGACGAGCGGGAACGGCCTCTGGCCTGCGGTTTCCTCGGTCGGGCTGACAGGATTTGAACCTGCGACCCCCTGACCCCCAGTCAGGTGCGCTACCAAGCTGCGCTACAGCCCGATGAACCTCCGCAACCCTACCCCACACGGCACGGCGCCCCGGCGCGAGGTCATCGGTCGCCGACGGTCAGCGGCAGGCTCCGGTGACTCGTGAAGGTCCGTGGCTGCTCGTCGACCGGGTCGTCGAAGGACAGCGTGTGGGCGAGGAGCTGCAACGGCGTGCTCATGTCGTCGACGGGCAGGTCGAGCACGTCGGGGTAGAGCGGGTCCCCGACGATCGGGACACCCAGCCCACACAGGTGCAGGCGCAGCTGGTGGGTGCGGCCCGTGGCCGGGCTCAGGCGGTAGACCGCGAGCCCGCCGCGGACCTCGTCGAGGTCGACGTGGGTCACCGCGTTCACCGGGGCGTCGGGCACCACCTCGGCACGCAGGGTGCCCCGGTCCTTGCGCACGTGGTTGCTCACGGTCAGCGGGAGCGAGAGCCCGGGGTCGTGCCGAGCGAGCGCCAGGTAGGTCTTCTGCACCTCCCGGCGGGCGAACAGCGACTGGTAGGCGCCCCGCCAGCGCCGTTCCTTGACCAGCACGAGGACCCCGGACGTCACCCGGTCCAGCCGGTGCGCGGGCGTCAGCTCGGGCAGGCCGAGCTGGTCGCGCAGTCGGACCACGACGCTCTGGCGCACGTGGCGCCCGCGCGGGATCGTGGCGAGGAAGGCCGGCTTGTCGACGACGAGCAGCCGGTCGTCCTCGTGGAGCACCGGCATGTCGCCCGGCACCTCGGGCTCGTCGCGCAGGTCGCGGTGGAACCAGACGAACGTGTGCGGGCGGTAGGGCTCGTCACCGACGAGCGGTGTGCCGTCGCCCAGCACGAAGCGACCCGCCTCGAGCATCGCCTCGACGTCGACCCGCTCGGGCAACCGGTCGCGCAACCACGCGCCCAGCGTCGGCGCGGGGGCCGGAGAGGTGCGGTCGTGGTCGGGCGTGCGCACCCAGGCCGCACCGAGCCCGTGGCGTGGCGGCAGGGGTGAGCGCGGCGGCACCTCGGGTCAGCGCCTGCCGCGCTTCTCGCGAGGACGCTGCTGGATGTGGATGGGCGTACCGACGAACCCGAACTCCTCGCGCAGCCGACGCTCGACGAACCGGAGGTAGCCGGCCTCGAGCTTGCCGGACGTGAAGAGGACGAACGTGGGCGGCGCCGTCGACGCCTGGGTGCCGAACAGGATCTTGGCCTGCTTGCCACCACGCACCGGGTGCGGGTGCTCGGCCACGAGGCGGCCGAGGAACGCGTTCAGCGCACCGGTGCCGATGCGGGTCTCCCACCCCTCCAGCGCGGCGTCGAGCGCCCGCACCAGACGGTCGACGTGCCAGCCCGTGCGGGCCGCGAAGTTGATCCGCGGCGCCCACTGCACCTGCACGAGCTCACGCTCGATCTCGCGCTCCAGGTAGTAGCGCCGCTCCTCGTCGACGAGGTCCCACTTGTTGAAGGCCACGACGAGGGCCCGGCCGGTCTCCGCCACCGACGTGACGATGCGGATGTCCTGCTCGGTGAACGGCTGGCTGGCGTCGACGATCACGACGGCCACCTCGGCGCGCTCCACCGCGGTGGACGTGCGCAGGCTGGCGTAGTACTCGTGTCCGGAGGCCTCGCGGACCCGACGGCGGATGCCGGCGGTGTCGATGAAGCGCCACTCGCGACCGCCCAGCTCGACGAGCTCGTCGACCGGGTCGACCGTGGTCCCCGACGCGTCGTCCACGACGACGCGGTACTCCCCCGCCAGCTGGTTCAGCAGGCTGGACTTGCCGACGTTGGGCTTGCCGACGATGGCGACGCGACGCGGGCCACCGAGCTCGGGGTCGCGATCCGGCGGCGCGTCGGGCAGGACGGCCAGGATGGCGTCGAGCATGTCGCCGCTGCCACGACCGTGCAGGGCCGAGACGGGGTAGGGCTCGCCCAGGCCGAGGTTCCAGAGCGATGCGGCCTCGAGCTCGCTGCGCTGGTCGTCGACCTTGTTCGCCGCGAGCACGACCGGCTTCTTGGCCGCCCGCAGGATCTTGACGACGGCCGCGTCGGCGTCGGTGATGCCGACCGTGGCGTCGACGACGAACAGCACGGCGTCGGCGGCCTGGACGGCCACCTCGGCCTGGGCGGCGATGCGCTCGGCGAGTCCGCGTGCGTCGGGGTCCCAGCCGCCGGTGTCGACGACCGTGAAGGCCTTGCCGTTCCACTCCGCGTCGTAGGGCACGCGGTCGCGGGTGACGCCGGGGACGTCCTCGACGACGGCCTCGCGGCGTCCGATGATGCGGTTGACGAGGGTCGACTTGCCGACGTTCGGACGGCCGATGATCGCGAGGACGGGCAGAGCGGGGTCGACCGGCTCGCGGGCGGGGGTGTCAGACATCGGTACTTCCTCGGGGCAGGGGGCCGGGCAGCTGCAGGTGCCCGGTGGCCGCGGCCCACTCGACGTGGTGCCGCAGGTGCTCGGTGATCCGACGCCCGACCTCGGCCACGTGGGCCCGCGTGCGGGGCCACGGGACGGGCGTGATCCGTAAGGGTTCACCGTAGACGACATCGATGCGAGAACCACGCTCGGGCCTGCTCTCGGAGGGCTCACCCGGGGCTCGGGTGCCGAAGATCGCGACCGGCACCACCGGGGCGCCGCTCACCATCGCGAGCCAGGCGACGCCGTCCTTCGTCCGGGCCACGTCACCGGCCCCGCGCAGGCCCTCGGGGTACACGACGACCGACTGGCCGCTCGCGAGCGCCTGCGCCGCGGTCCGCAGGGCCCCGACGTCGCGTCGGAACCGGTCCAGCGGGATCTGCCCGGCGAACCGCAGCAGGCGTCCGGTTCGACCTTCGAACGCCTCGACCTTCACCAGGGCGTGGGCCGGCCTGGGGGTGCACAGGATGAGCAGCGGACCGTCGAGCCACCCGATGTGGTTGCTCGCGTAGATCACGGGACCGTCGTCGGGCACCCGGTGCTCACCGCGCTGACGCACGTCCCACCGGCGGTCCAGGTACCGCCGCGCGAGCGGTCGGAGCACCCGCAGCCCGGTCTCCGGGAGGCCCTGTGGAGGGCGACTCCCCCGCGCTGCGGAGAGGAGGTGCTCGCTCACGCCGTCCGGGCCTCCTCCACCAGGGCGGCGACGGCGTCGACGACCTCCTCCAGGCTCAGGTGGGTGCCGTCGATCTGGACGGCGCCGTCGGCGCGGGTCAGGGGCGACGTGGCGCGCGTGGAGTCGATCCGGTCGCGGGCGGCGAGCGAGGCGGCCGTGGCCTCCTGGTCCGCGCCCCCGCGCTCCGCGGCCCTGCGGGCCGCCCGTGCCTCGGCGTCGGCCACCAGGTAGACCTTCACGGCCGCGTCGGGCGCGACGGTGGAACCGATGTCGCGTCCCTCGACGACGATGCCCTGGTCCGCCGACGCGATGACCCGGCGCTGCAGCTCGACGAGGAGCGTCCGCACCTGCGGGACCGCCGCGACGGGACTCACGTGCGCCGTGACGTCGTCCTCGCGGATGGCCTGCGACACGTCGGTCCCGTCGGCCGTGATGGTGGGGGCCTGCGGGTCGGTGCCCGAGACGATCTGGACGTCGGCCGCGTCGCGGGCGATGGCGTCGGGGTCACCGAGGTCGGTGCCGCGCTGGAGCAGCGCCCACGTGACGGCGCGGTACATCGCCCCGGTGTCGAGGTAGGCCAGCGACAGTCGCGTCGCGACTCCCCGCGCGGTGCTCGACTTGCCCGAGCCGGACGGTCCGTCGACGGCGACGACGAGGGTGCTGCTCACAGGGGATGACTCCTTGGGGTGCTGGTTCGTGGTGAGGGACGAGGTGGGACGGGTCAACGGTAGGCCGACCAACCCTGGTCGGCGAGGCGCTCCACCAGGGTGTCGGCCCGATCGGCCGCGACGGAGATCTCGACGAGGCCGACCGGACGACCGAGCTCGTGGTCGATGCGCAGGTCCTCGATGTTGACGCCCGACTCCCCCACGTGCGCGAAGAGCCGCGACAGCGCCCCCGGCGTGTCGGGGATCTGGACGTTGACCACGACGAGCTCGACGGGATCCCCGCCGTGCTTGCCGGGGATGGACCGGGTCCCGGCACGACCGGCCTCGAGCACCGTGCCGACGGCGTCGCGGTCGTCCAGCGCCGCGATCATGGCGTCGAGGTCGTCGCGCACGGCACCGAGGACCTGGCCGATCTCGGCGGCGTTCGTGGAGATGATGTCGCGCCACAGCGCGGGGTCGCTGCCGGCGATGCGGGTCACGTCGCGCAGCCCCTGGCCGGCGAGGGCCAGGTGCGCCGGCGGCGCGTCGACGAGGCGTGCCGCCGCCAGTGTCGACAGCACCTGGGGCACGTGCGAGACGAGCGCGACCGCACGGTCGTGGGCGTCGGCCTCCATGACGATCGGGACCGCACCGAGCATGACGGCGACCTCCTCGACCAGCCGGACGGCGGCGTCGCTCGCCCCGTCGACGGGGGTGATCACCCACGGACGGCCCTCGAAGAGCCGCGCCGAGGCGGCCAGCGGACCGGACCGTTCGCTGCCGGCCATCGGGTGGCTGCCGACGTAGCGGTCGATCCCACCCGTCCGGTCGAGCGCGCGGACGACGCTGCCCTTGACGCTCGCCACGTCGGTGACCACGGCCTCGGGGAAGGTCTCCAGCGCCTCGCGGACCGCAGCCGCGGTGGCACCGGGCGGCACGGCCACGACCACGAGGGCGGGGTCGCGCACGGGCTCCGGACTGCCTGCACCCCGCTCGACGGCGGCCGCGACGTGCTCGGGGTCGCGGTCGGTGAGGTGCACGTCGATCCCGTGCTCACGCAGCGCGAGAGCCACGGAGGTGCCGATGAGGCCACAGCCCACGACGAGGGTGGGGGGCAGCGACGTCATGGGGCCACGCTATCGAAGAGGTCCCCCAGCTCCTCGCGTGACAGCTCGCGCGACCGACCGACCGCCAGACCGCCCAGACGCACCGGTCCGAAGCTGGTCCGCGTGAGCTCCACGACCGGGTGCCCGACGGCGTCGAGCAGCCGCCGCACGATCCGGTTGCGCCCCATGTGCAGGTCGAGCTCCACGAGCGAACGGCCCCGCCCGCGGTCCTTCACCACGAAGCGGTCGACCGAGGCGGCCCCGTCGTCGAGGTCCACCCCGGCACGCAGCCTCCGACCCACGGAGTCGCCCACGGCGCCCTCGACGAGCGCCACGTAGGTCTTGGTGATCTCGAACGAGGGGTGGGCCAGCCGGTGGGCGAGGTCGCCGTCGTTGGTCAGCAGGAGCAGCCCCGACGTGTCCGTGTCGAGACGGCCGACGTGGAACAGGCGTTCCTCGCGGCCGGCCACGAACTCCGTGAGGTCCCGGCGCCCCTGCTCGTCGGCCATGCTCGAGACGACGCCGCGCGGCTTGTTGAGCACGAGGTACACGTGGTCCGACGGCGGAGGGATGCGTCGGCCGTCGACGCGCACCACGTCGGCGAGCGGATCGACGCGGACCCCCATCTGCGTCACGACCTCGCCGTTGACCTCCACCCGGCCGGTGGCCATGAGCTCCTCGCAGCGACGCCGACTGCCCACGCCGGCCTGCGCGAGCACCTTCTGCAGGCGCACGCCCTCGACCTCACCGCTGCTCATGCGGCACCTCGTCGGACTCGGGGGCGGGCGCGCCGTCCTGCTCCTCGGGCTGCGGGTCGTCGATCGCGTCCTCGGGTCCAGCAGCGTCCGCAGGGGCCGTCACGGACACGACCTCGTCGTCCATCTCCTCGATCTCGGGCAGCATGGGCGCGATGTCGGGGAGCTCGGCGAGGGAGGCCAGCCCCATCCGCTCGAGGAAGTAGCTGGTCGTGCGGTAGAGGAAGGCGCCGCTCTCGCTGTCGGTGCCGGCCTCCTCGAGCAGTCCGCGCGTCACGAGGGTGCGGACCACGCCGTCGACGTTCACGCCGCGGATCGCCGAGATGCGCGACCGGCTGATCGGCTGCCGGTACGCCACCACGGCCAGGGTCTCGAGCGCCGCCTGGGTGAGCCTGGCCTGCTGGCCGTCGAGCACGAAGCGCTCCACCGCGGGGGCGAACGTCTCACGGGTGAAGTAGCGCCACCCTCCGCCGACGTTGCGCAGCTCGAAGCCGCGCGCCTGCTCGTCGTACTCCGCGGCGAGCGCCCCCAGCGCCGCCTCGACCTCGGCCGGCGGGTGGCCGACGGCCTGCGCGAGCGTCAGGTGGTCGAGTGGCTGGTCGGCGACCATGAGCACGGCCTCCAGGGCCGGCCGCAGCTCCAGCAGCTCGAGCTCCAGCTCGTGCGGGCCTCGGGGCAGCGACGGGTCCGAGGCCGGGCTCCCCGGCTCCGGGGCCTCACGGCCCCCGTCGTCGGTCCCGTCCTGCGTGGAGGTCTCCAGCGGGGTCTCGGTCGTGTCCTCAGACATCGTCGTCCTCCGGGGTGGTCGGTGCGGTGGGCTCCTCGACCGGGCCGCCGTCGAACTCGTCGCCGACGTCGATGTCGACGTCCGCGTCGTCGGTGCCGGTCCAGCGCAGGTGCAGGTCGCCGAGCGGGGTGGCCTGCTCGAAGCCGACCACACCCTCGCGGAACAGCTCCAGCAGGGCCAGGAAGCGCGCCACGGTGGTCATCAGGTCGGCGTCGGCCGTCAGCGCTCGGAAGGTGGTGCTCCGCTCGCGGCGCAGCCGGTCGACCACGAGGTGGGCCTGCTCCCGCACGCTCACGGTGGGCGCGTGCAGGTGGGCGAGCGAGACGATCGGTTCGGGCCTCGGCTCGAGCGCCCGCGCGGCCAGGGCGGCCAGCTCGTCCGGCCCGACGGACACGATCACCTCGGGCAGCAGTGCCGCGAAGCGCGGCTCGAGACCGACCTGGCGGGGGTGGCGGCGCCCCTCGGTGGCCAGCCGGTCCGCGACGAACCGCGCCACCTGCTTGAAGGCCCGGTACTGCATGAGGCGGGCGAACAGCAGGTCGCGCGCCTCCAGGAGGGCGAGGTCCTCCTCGTCCTCCACGTCGGCCTGGGGCAGGAGTCTCGCGGTCTTGAGGTCGAGCAACGTCGCGGCGACCACCAGGAACTGCGTGGTCTGCTCGAGGTCGCCGCCCAGCTCGCGCACGTAGCCGATGAACTCGGACGTCACGGTCGAGAGCGCGACCTCGGTGATGTCGAGCTGGTGCTTGGAGATGAGCGAGAGCAGGAGGTCGAACGGTCCCTCGAAGACCCCGACGTCGACGTGGAAGCCCTTCCCCTCGTCGACCCCGTCCGTGCCGTCCGTGTCGAGGCCGGCCTCGTCGACCGGCAGGCTCATGCGGAGCCGAGGCGACGGGCGAGGTCGCTCTCCTCGCCCCGAATCTCGAGGTCCTCCAAGGCCAGCGCGATGGCGGCACGCACGAGTCGGCCGCGGTCGACGTTGCGCCCCACGGTGCCGCGCAGCCCGAGCCGCGCCTGCTCGATCGCCAGCAGCTCGGCCGACGTCACGTACACCGTCATCTTCTCGTCGTGCTTGACCCGCCCGCTGTCACGCGGCGCGGCCTGCGACGCGTCGTCCCGCCCCTGTGCCGGCGGGCCGTCCGCACCCCCGCCGGTGGGCTTGCGTGCCTGCGACGCGGGGGCGGTGGGGCGGAACAGCTCGTCCGCCCCGGGCATGCTCACGCGTCGGGGCATCGATGCAGCACCTCCTGGGCCAGCTGGCGGTACGACGCGGCACCCGGGGACCCGCCCGCGAACTCGGTGATCGGCAGACCCGCGACCGTGGCGTCGGAGAACTTGACGGTGCGCCGGATGACGGTGTGGAAGACCAGGTCGCCCCACCCCTGCACGAGCGTCTGCAGCACCTCGCGGCCGTGGAGGGTGCGCCCGTCGTACATGGTGCCGAGCAGACCGATGATCTTGAGGTCGAAGTTCGTGCGGTCGCGCACCTTCTCGATGGTCTCCTTGAGCAGCGCCACGCCCCGGAGCGCGAAGTACTCGCACTCGAGCGGGATGATCACGCCGTCGGCCGCCGTGAGGGCGTTCACCGTGAGCAGGCCGAGCGACGGCTGGCAGTCGATGAGGACCACGTCGTAGTCGTGCAGCACGGGGTGCAGAGCACGGGCGAGCACCTGCTCACGACCGACCTCGGTCACCAGGCGCATCTCGGCGGCCGAGAGGTCGATGTTGGCCGGGACGAGGTCGAGGCCGGGTACCGCGGTCTCGAGGACGATGTCCTTGAGCGTGAGCTCGCGGTCCATCAGCACGTGGTAGATCGACTGCTCGAGCTCATGGGCGTTGAAGCCGAGCCCGACGGTGAGCGACCCCTGCGGGTCGAAGTCGAGCAGCAGCACCCGACGGCCGGCCTCGACGAGGGCGGCACCCAGGTTGATCGTGGTCGTGGTCTTGCCCACGCCGCCCTTCTGGTTGCACATCGCGATGATCTGCGCAGGCTGCCCACCGCGGCGGGGGGACGGCTCGGGGAAGTCCGGTCGTGGGCGTCCGGTGGGCCCGAGGTCGTCGCTCATCTGTCTCCTTCACACCGCGTTGGTCGCCTGCCCGGCGATCGTCGTGTCACTGTATCGCGATCCGCGGGTGGCTCTCGGCAGCCGGCGCCCGAAGACCGGCGCACCGTGACCGGCACTCGGTCACCAGCACTCAGTAGCCAGCGCGGGGGTGCGACGTCGCGTAGACCTCGCGCAGCCGGTCGACCGTCACGAGCGTGTAGATCTGCGTGGTCGTCACCGAGGCGTGCCCGAGCAGCTCCTGCACCACGCGCACGTCGGCGCCCCCGTCGAGCAGGTGGGTGGCGAAGGAGTGGCGCAGGGTGTGCGGCGAGACGTCGACCCCGACGCCGGCCGCGCGGGCGGCGCGCACCAGGACCGTCCAGGCGCTCTGCCGGCTCAGCCGTCCACCTCGCGCGTTGAGGAACAGGGCTGCGCCACCGGTGCCCGTCACCGAGACGAGCCCCGGCCGCGCGACGGTCAGGTAGTCGGTGATCGCACCTCTGGCGAAGGATCCGACGGGCACGAGCCGCTGCTTGCCACCCTTGCCGCGCAGCAGGGCGGCGCCCTCCTCGAGGTCGACGTCGTCGACGTCCAGACCGACGGCCTCGGAGATGCGGGCCCCGGTCCCGTACAGGACCTCGAGCAGGGCTCGGTCGCGCTTGGCCAGGCTGGTGCCCGCCGCACCGGAGGCCTCGAGGATCGCCTCGACGTCGGCCAGCGGGAGCGCCTTGGGAAGCCTGGAGGCCGGTCGCGGCGGCTTGACCGCGGCCGTGACGTCCTGCGCCACCAGCTGCTCACGCAGGCAGAACTTGTGGAACCCCCGGACGGCCACCACGGCGCGCGCCGCACTGGAGGCGCCCAGGGGTGGATGCTCGTCGTTCCCGGTGCGCAGGGCCGCCAGGAAGGCCAGCACGTCGGTCTCGGTGACGTCGGCGACGTCGTGGACGTCGGCACCGTGGAGGTGCTCGCGGTACCGCCGCAGGTCACGGCGGTAGCTGGCCAAGGTGTTGGCGGCCAGGCCGCGCTCGACCCCCAGGTGGCTCACGTAGTCCAGGATCGAGCGGTCGAGGTCGCCGGTCCCGGTCGTGGACCCGTCGCTCATCGGGACCGACGGTGGGCGGCCTCGGCGAGCACCGCGGCGCACATCGTCGCGTCGCGCACGCTCCCGTCGAGCACGGCGTCGACGACCTTCTCGAAGGGCACCCACCACTGCTCCATGCCGGCCTCCTCGGCCCGCCGCTCGGTCCGCTCGTCCTCGGGGACCGCGCTGAGACCGCTGGCCCGGAAGATCTGGCAGGCCTCGCTCGTGTACCCGGCGCTCGACAGCAGCGAGATCAGCGGCGCCCACTCGGCGGCCACCACGTCGGCCTCCTCCGCGAGCTCGCGAGCCGCAGCCTCCTGGGGCTCCTCCCCCTCGACGTCGAGGGTGCCGGCAGGGAGCTCGACCAGCCGTGCGGCCACGGGGTGTCGGTACTGCACGACGAGCAGCAGTCGGTCGTCCTCGTCGAGCGCCAGCACGCCGACGGCGCCGTTCGGGCGCACGACGGCGCGTGAGTGCTCGTCCCCCTGCGGGTCGACGATCACGTCGACGTCGACGTCGAGGTACGCGCTGCTGTAGACCCGATCGCTGGAGGCCACCGGCCACGTGGCGGGTCGATCGGCGACGTCGTCGACCAGCTCTCCCGGCAGGGTCGGGTGCGCGCTCACGAGAGGGTCATCCGGTCAGGCCGTCGGGGCGCCTGCGTCGGCCTCGACGCCGTGCGCGGCGGGCTCGTCGACGGGCAGCCGGGTCTCGCGCTGGCGCTGGAGGGCGGCCTTCACGAGACCGGCGAAGAGCGGGTGCGGGCGGGTGGGACGCGAGCGCAGCTCGGGGTGCGCCTGCGTGGCGACGTAGAACGGGTGCACGTCGGCCGGCAGCTCGACGAACTCCACGAGCGTGCCGTCGGGCGAGGTGCCGCTGAAGACCAGTCCGGACTGCTCGAGCTGGTCGCGGTAGCCGTTGTTGACCTCGTAGCGGTGCCGGTGGCGCTCCTCGACCTTGTCGGCGCCGTAGACGCCCGCCACGATGCTGCCGGGCGCCAGGGCGGCCTCGTACAGGCCGAGCCGCATGGTGCCGCCCAGGTCGCCGGCGCCCTCGACGAACGCGTGCTGCTCGGCCATGGTGGCGATCACCGGGTCGCTCGCGTCGGGGTCGAACTCGGTGGAGCTCGCCCCGGGGATGCCGGCCACGTTCCGGGCGTGCTCGATCACGATGCACTGCAGGCCCAGGCAGAGGCCGAGGGTCGGGATGCCGCGGGTCCGGGCGAGGTGCAGCGCACCGATCTTGCCCTCGATGCCACGGATGCCGAAGCCGCCGGGCACGCAGATGCCGTCGACGTCGCCGAGGTGCCGTGCCGCACCCGACTCGGTCGCGCACTCGTCGGACGGCACCCAGCGCAGGTTCACCTTCGCGTCGTTGGCGAAGCCACCGGCCCGCAGCGCCTCCGCCACCGAGAGGTAGGCGTCGGGCAGGTCGACGTACTTGCCGACCAGCGCGATGGTCACCTCGTCGGCGGGCTGGTGGACCCGGCGCAGCAGCGCGTCCCACTCGGTCCAGTCGACGTCGCGGAACGGCAGGTCGAGACGGCGCACGACGTAGGCGTCGAGACCCTCGCGGTGGACCACCTTGGGGATGTCGTAGATCGAGGGGGCGTCGCTCGCGGTCACGACGGCCTCGGTGTCGACGTCGCACATGAGCGAGATCTTGCGCTTGACCGACTCGGGGATCTCGCGGTCGGAGCGGCAGACGATGGCGTCGGGCTGGATGCCGATCGAGCGCAGCGCCGCGACCGAGTGCTGCGTGGGCTTGGTCTTCAGCTCACCGGACGGGCCGATGAACGGCACCAGCGACACGTGCAGGAAGAACACGTGCCCGCGGCCGATCTCGTGGCGCACCTGGCGGGCCGACTCCAGGAACGGCTGGCTCTCGATGTCGCCGACCGTGCCGCCGATCTCGTGGATCACGACGTCGACGTCGGGCCCGCCCATGGCGAGCATCCGGTCCTTGATCTCGTTCGTGATGTGCGGGATGACCTGCACGGTGTCGCCGAGGTAGTCGCCGCGGCGCTCCCGGGCGATGACCTCGGAGTACACCTGTCCGGTGGTCACGTTCGCGCGACCCACGAGGTCCTCGTCGAGGAAGCGCTCATAGTGGCCGATGTCGAGGTCGGTCTCGGCCCCGTCGTCGGTGACGAACACCTCGCCGTGCTGGAACGGGTTCATCGTCCCGGGATCGACGTTGAGGTAGGGGTCGAGCTTCTGCATCGTGACCCGCAGACCGCGGGACTTCAGCAGTCGGCCGAGCGACGAGGCGGTGAGCCCCTTGCCGAGCGAGGAGGCGACCCCGCCGGTGACGAAGACGTGCTTGGTGACGGCGCTGCCCTGCAAGGTGACTCCCGTGGTCGTGGGCCTGGATGCGGCGCAGCGAGGGTGTCGGACGATCCGTGCGGGCCGGCCGGGGCCGTCACTGCTCCACGGGATTCCAGTGTAGCCGCTCCCGACCCCGCCCGTGACCAGCCCGGGCGCGACGCGCCGCGCGGGTCCGTGCTACTCGGGGACGGGTCCGTCGTTGCTGCGCGACGTGCCCCAGGAGCCCGTCTCGCCGTCGGCGGCCCGCGCCAGCGCGAGAGCCGTGACCGCGCGCCCGGCCGCGGAGTCGATCACGTCGATGGTGGAGACCTGCGAGGCCTCCCGCCGCACCACGTCGACGGCCCCGCCCTCGCGGCTCGCCGACGACGGGCCCGCGACGAGGGCACCGGAACCGGAGCCCGCGATCGACCGGACCAGTCCCGACAGGACCTCGGCGGCGTCACCGACGCGCGACGGACCGGTGACGACGACGGCCAGGTCGGCGAAGGCGTCGGGCGCCTCCTCGGCGGCCGTGAGTCCACCTTCGTCGAAGGCGGACGCCACGGTGCGCGCCGTCTCGTCGAGCTCGCCGCCGGCATCGCCCAGCACCGAGCTGCCGAGCGCCGCGCCTACCCGCGTGTACCCCTCGCCGCTGGCGTCGGGGGCCGCCTCCTCGGCGACGCTCTCGGCGAACTGGCGGTTGCCCGGGTCGATGAGCTTCGCGGTCAGGCCCACGGTCCCGGTCACCGTGGCACCGGCCCGCTCGAGGTCCCGGCGCACACCGGCGACCTCGTCGTCGCGTGCGCCGGGAAGCGTCAGCACGACCACCGAACGGTCGTCCAGCGACCCGTCGATGAGGCCGGACGAGGTCCGGGCCGCGTAGCCGTCCTCGAAGGAGGCCAGCGCGGCGTCGCCGCCGGTGCTCGCGCTGCCGTCCTCGGGTGCCGAGAGCGACTCGTCGAGCACGCCCGCTCCGAGTGCGACACCGGCGGCCAGTGCGAGGAGCACGGCCGCGATCGAGACGAGGTGGTACCGGAAGGTGATCATCTACAGCAGTCCTTCGAGCCAGGTTCGGAGATCGCCCAGGCTGTCGCCCAGCGCGTCGTACCAGTCGCGACCGGTCGGGGTGACGCCGATCGCCGCGACGACGGCCAGCACCCCCGCGACCAGGACGAGCAGCACGGGCCAGGCGGGCATGGTGCGTCGGGTGAAGTGGGCCACGGCACGCGCGTCGACGAGCGTGCTCGCCGCGCGCAGCCGGGTGACGAACGAGCTGGCGACCTCGGCGGTGCCCCGCTCGAGGAACTCCACCAGCCCGCGGGGTGCGCCGACCTCGACGATGACGGGTGCGTCGTTGGAGTCGGCCAGCAGGATCGCGAGGTCGCTCGGCGCACCGGAGGCGGTGAACGTCGCGACGTCGACACCGGCTCGCTCGAACCGCTCGTGCCCCTCGCTGCGTCCCGAGGACGTCACGACCACGACGTCGGCCCCGCTGCGCAGGGCCCGGTCGGAGAGGTCGTCGAGGTGGCCGATGACGACGTCGGGCGTGATCTTGGCGTCGATCAACGCGTCGGCTCCCGCCGTCACGCCGACGACGACGGCGCCGGAGTCCCTGATCCAGCGTCGGATCCGCTTGAGGTCGTCCTGCCATCCGTACGTGCGCGAGACCACCACGACCGGCCGACCGCGCAGGCGGGTCGGGAGTCGCGGGATGCGCGCACCCTCGAGCAGCAGCTCGCGCTCGCGCTCGAGGTGGTCCGAGGCGTTGGCGGTGAGGGACCCCAGGCGGGTGGCGAGGTCGCGCTCGGCGACGCCGAGCCGCTGGGAGCGGGTCGCGTCGTCGACCATGTGGCCCTGCGCGACGAGGACCTCGTCCTTGAAGACCTTGCCGTCCGCGATCCGCACCGTGTCGCCGCTGCGCAGACGCGACCAGATGCCGGCGCCCACGTGGTCGATGAGGGTGACGCCGGCGTCGGCCAGGACCTGGGGGCCGAGGTTCGGGAAGCGGCCCGTCGAGGACTCCGCCGCGTTGAGGACCGCGCGGACGTTGCGGGCCACGAGGGCCTCGGCCTGGCCGCGGTCGAGGTCGGGCAGGTCGACGACGGCGATGTCGCCGTCGCGCAGCGCCTTGGAGGAGGCGTCACCGGTGCGGGCGAAGCGCACGACGCCGACGATGTCGTCGGTCGTGTCGTCGGCTGCACCTTCGGAGGGGCGGGTTCGTCGAGACATCGTCGTCCATCGTGGCACGGGGACCCGCCTCGGCCGCGCAGCGCAGGCCCGGCGCGTCCCCGGCCCACCACCGCGTCGGCTACTGCTGCCGCGCCAGGTCCAGCAGCTCGCGTGCGTGGGCCTGGGCGGCCTCGGAGTCGTCCTGGCCGGCCAGCATGCGGGCGAGCTCGTCGACGCGCGCCTGGCCGTCCAGACGCACCACGCTGCTGGACGTGACGTTGCCGTCGTCGTCCTTGGTCACGTGGAAGTGGTGGTGGGCGAAGGCCGCCACCTGGGGCAGGTGGGTGACCGCGAGCACCTGGGGGCCGCGCGAGAGACGGGCCAGCCGGCGGCCCACCTCGACCGCGGCGCGACCGCCGATGCCCGCGTCGACCTCGTCGAAGACGAGCGTGGGGACCGTGGTCCGGTCGGCGAGCACCACCTCGAGCGCCAGCATGAGTCGCGACAGCTCACCGCCACTGGCTCCCTTGGCCAGCGGCCGCGGCGCGGCACCGTTGTTGGCGGCGAACAGCAGCTCGACCTCGTCGAGGCCGTGCGCGGACAGGACGGCGTCGTCGGCCACGCGGACCGCCACCTCGAGTCGGGCCGACGGCATGGCGAGCTGGGCGAGCTCCTCGCACACCAGGGCGCCCAGCCGCTCCCCCGCCTCGCACCGGACCTCGCTCATCCGCCGCGCGAGGTCGTGGACCTGCGGGGTCAGTCGTGCGATCTCGTCCTCGAGCTCGGCGATGGCCTGGTCGTCGTGGTCCAGGTCCTCCACGCTCGTGGCGGCCTTCTGCTGCCACGCGAGCACGTCGGCGACGCCGGGCCCGTACTTGCGCTGCAACGAGACGATCGCCGCCCGGCGCTCCTGGACGGCCGCGAGCCGTGCCGGGTCGACCTCCACCCCGTCGGCGTACGCACTCAGGTCGGCGGACACCTCGTCGAGCAGGATCCCGACCTCGCGCAGCCGCGTCGTGAGGTCGTCGAGCGTCGGGTCGTGGCCGGCGACGTCCTGGAGGGCCGCGGTGGCGACGGCCACGACGTCGCGCGCGGCCGTCCCGTGGTCGCCCGCCAGGCCTTCGTGCGCCGCGAGGGCGGCCCGGGCGAGTGCCTCGGCGTGGGCGAGGCGCCCCTCCTCGGCGACGAGCTGGTCGTCCTCGCCCTCGAGCGGCTCGACCGCCTCGATCTCGGCGAGCCCGTGGCGCAGGAGGTCGAGCTCGCGGGCACGCTCCTGGGCGTGCTCCGTGAGCTCGCGCACCCGAGCGTGCGCCGCCTTCAGCCGGGCGTGCTGCGGGGTGTACTCCGCGAGCAGGTCCGCGAGCGGCTCACCGGCGAAGGCGTCCAGAGCCGCGCGCTGGGCCGGTCCGCGCAGCAGGCGGTGCTGGTCCGACTGCCCGTGCACCGCGACCAGCTCGTCGGTGATCTCCGCCAGCAGGGCTGCGGGCACGGTCGCTCCGCCGGCGAAGGCCCGCGACCGTCCCTGCGCCGACAGCACGCGACCCAGGACGACCACGTCGTCGTCGACCGCTCCCCCGGCGTCGTCGACGATCCGACCCACCGTGGAGCCGGGCGCGACCTCCACGCTCGCCTCGACACGCGCCTGACGCTCTCCGTGACGCACGAGCCCGAGGTCGGCGCGACCACCACGCAGCAGGCCGAGTGCCGTGACGACCATCGTCTTTCCGGCACCGGTCTCACCGGTGATGACGGTGAAGCCGGAGTCGAGCTCGAGCTCGGCGGACTCGATGACGCCGAGGGAGCTGAGCCGCAGGTGCTGCCACATCAGCGACCCCCGCCCCGTCGCTCGACCCCGCGCTGCTCGGCGGCGCCGCGCCAGCCCGCGACCGGGAGGTCGAACTTGCGCACCAGCCGGTCCGCGAACGGCGCCTCGTGCAGCCGGGCGAGGCGCGCCGGCGTACCGCTGCGACGGACCTCGACCCGAGCGCCCTGCGGCAGGTCGGCGGCGCGGCGGCCGTCGCACCACAGCACCCCCGCGGTGGTCTCCCCCACGACCTCGATCGCCAGGGTCGAGGCGGGCGAGACGACGAGCGGGCGGGCGAAGAGGGCGTGGGCGCTGATCGGCACGAGCAGCAGTGCCTCCACCTCGGGCCACACGATGGGGCCCCCTGCGCTGAAGTTGTACGCGGTCGAGCCGGTCGGGGTCGCGCAGACCACGCCGTCACACCCCCACCGGGAGACCGGTCGGTCGTCGATCTCCACGACCAGCTCGAGCATGCGCTCCCGGGAGGCCTTCTCGACGGTGGCCTCGTTGAGGGCCCAGTTCGTGGCGACGACCTCGCCCCCGACCGTGACCTCGACCTCCACCGTCAGCCGCTCCTCGACCCGGTAGGACCGCTCGACGACGCCCTGGACCACGGCCTGGAGGTCCTCGACGTCGGCCTCGGCCAGGAAGCCCACGTGGCCCAGGTTCACGCCCAGGACGGGCGTCAGGGTGCCACGGCAGATCTCGGTGGCGCGCAGGATGGTGCCGTCACCGCCCAGGACGATCGCGAGCTCGCACCCGGCGGCCGCGCCCTCGGTGGCCGGGATCACTCCGACCTCCCCGATGCCGGCGGCCTGCAGCTCGTCGAGGTCGGACTCCAGCACGCAGACGGCCAGCCCGGCCCCTCGTAGGTCGGTCGCCAACCGGGCAGCGAGCGAGGTGGCCTCGGCGCGGGCGGTGTGCACGATGAGCAGGATGCGGCGCTCGCTCATCCGTCGACCTCGTCGCCGGGACGGGAGCCGAGCGGCCCGGCGGCGATCACGTCCATCACGTCGGAGCGTGCCGGCGCAGCGGCATCGGGGTCGTGCCGCAGCCAGCAGAAGTACTCGACGTTGCCGGCCGGACCGGGCAGCGGGCTCGCGGCGAGTCCCTGCGTGCCCCACCCCTGCTCGCGCGCCGAGGCGCTCACGCGCAGCACCGCGTCGGCGTGCAGGTCCGGGTCGCGGACGACGCCGTTCTTTCCCAGGTTCCCGCGTCCGACCTCGAACTGCGGCTTGATCATCAGCACGATGTCACCCTTCTCGTCGCACACGGCGGTCAGCGCGGGCATGACCACGGTAAGGGAGATGAACGACAGGTCCGACACGACCACGTCGACGGGGCCGTCGATGTCGTCGCGGGTCAGGGCGCGCACGTTGGTGCGGTCGTGCACCTGGACCCGTGGGTCGTCCCGCAGCCTCCAGATCAGCTGGCCGTAGCCGACATCGACCGCCACGACCTCCCGGACGCCACGTCGCAGCAGGACGTCGGTGAAGCCACCGGTCGAGGCACCGGCGTCGAGGCAGCGTCGACCTGCCAGCTCGAGTCCTCCGGGCTCGAAGGCAGCCAGGGCACCCAGGAGCTTGTGGGCTCCGCGGGAGGCCCAGCCGGCGTCGTCGCCGTCCTTCACCACGACGGGCTGGTCCGTGCCCACCTGGGTGGCCGGCTTCGTGGCGCGCTGACCGCCGACGCGCACGCGGCCGTCCTCGATCAGCTGCGCCGCGTGGTCCCGGGAGCGGGCCAGGCCGCGTCGCACGAGCTCGGAGTCGAGCCGGACGCGGCGGGTCACGATCGCGGGTCCGGCCGTCCCGCGCCGGCGAGCACCTCGCGCAGCGTGCGGTGCGCGGCGTCGAGCACCTCGGGTCGGCGTGACAGCTCGACCTCGTCGAGCCGGTCGAGGTGGTCCAGCTGCTCGAGGAGCTCGGGGTGGCCGGAGCACGCCTCGCGGGCCCGCGCGACGAGGTCCGCCACCGGATCGCCGGCGGGATCGACGTCGGGTGCCTCGTCGCCGTGGGACGCGACGGTCGGGCGGTCGCTGTGCTCGCTCACCTCGTCATCCTCCCAGACCGTCGACGAGTCGGAGGTCGGCGTCGCTCCCTCGGGTGTCGCGCGTCGCCCAGGCGAGTCCGAGGAGGGCGCGGACCGACGCGGTCTCGGCGGGGTCGCCGTCGGTCAGCCGGATCACGTCGCCGTCGAGGCGGGCCGCAGCCCGACCGCACCGCGCCACGTCACCGTCGACGGCCACGTGCTCGTGGGTCTCCACGAGACCCCGCAGGTCCGTCGCCACGTAGGTGGGACGACGCCGCGGGTCGAGGCCGGCGATCTCCTGGAGGTCGCTGACGCCGGTGAGCACGGCGAGGGACGGGATGTCGAGCGCGGTGGCGCCGTCGATGTCGGTGTCGATCCGGTCGCCGACCATGAGGGGTCGACGTGCCCCCGTCCGCCGGACCGTCTCGTCGAACAGGGGCCGCTCGGGCTTGCCGGCGACGACCGGCTCGAGGCCGGTCGCGTTGGCGACCGCCTGAACGAGCGAGCCGTTGCCCGGCGCGGTCCCGCGCGGCGTGGGGATGCTGAGGTCACGGTTGCTCGCGTACCACGGCAGGCCGCGGCCGACGGCGTAGGCGACCTCCGCGAGGTCCGACCAGCCGATGTCGGGGTGGAACCCCTGGACGACGGCGACCGGCTCGCCGTCGGGACCGTCGACCGGCACCAGACCCTCGGACTCCAGCGACTCCCTCAGCCCGGGGCCACCGACCACGAGGACCCGTGCTCCCGGCGCGAGATCGGCGGCCATGAGACGGGCCACCGCCTGTGCGGACGTGACCACGTCGGCGTCGTCCGGGACCGGCATGCCGATCCGTCGCAGGTGGTCGGCCACCACGGTGGCCGGCCGGGACGCGTTGTTCGTCAGGTAGGCCGGTCGGAGGCCCCGCTCGACGGCCGTCTGCAGGGCCGTGGCGGCGCCGTCGACCGCGTCGGCCCCCACGTAGACCACCCCGTCGAGGTCGAGCATCACGACGTCGTGCAGGTCGCAGAGCGGGACGTCGGTGCTCCGGAGCGGCATGGCACGAGCCTACTGAGCCGCCGGCGACCGGGAGCACGTGGTCAGCTCGACGGCGTACCAGCTCTGGGCGCCGCCGGACCCGCGCTGGAACCGGCGACGCAGCTCGCCCGTGACCGAGACGACCGCGCCGTCCGGCAGCCGCGCGCAGGTCCGACGCAGGCGCGACGACCAGGCCACGCACTCGATCGTGTCGACGGTCTGCGCCGACCGGGCCGTGCCGCGCCGCGGCCTCGTGCGACGGACGACGAGGCGGAAGGTGACGATCTCGTCGCCACTCGGCAACGTGCGTGCCTCCGGGGTCCCCGACACCCGCCCGGTCAGGGCCACGTGGTTGTGGTGCTGTGGTTCAGTCATCCCCCCAGCGTGGCCGCGTCGGCGTCGCGGGCCGAGCCATCCGGCGAGCCCTGTGGACGACGAAGGGCCGGGCGCATCGTCCCTGTGGACGACGGCCCGGCCCTGCGGTGCGCTCGCGCGCAGAGGTCACGACAGCGCGGAGAGGCGCTCCTCGGCATCGGTGATCTTGTTGCCGTCGACCGCCACGACCCGGTGGAACCACTCGACGGCCTCCTCCTGGCGGCCGGCCGCCAGGAGCGTGTCCGCGTACGCGTAGCGCAGGCGAGCGACCCACTCGGACCGGTTCTTGCTGTTCAGCGACTCGGTCTCGAGCAGACGGAGCGCAGCGTCGACCTGACCCAGGTCGCGTCGGGCGCCCGCGACCACGATGGTCAGCTCGACGCCGCCGGCGTCGTCCAGCGCGGCCCGGATGTCCGGGGTGTCGTAGGCCAGCGCCTTCTCCGGTCGTCCCATGGCACGCTCGCAGTCAGCCATCATGGGCGCGTAGAGCAGCTGTCCGTTCATGCGACGCGCAGCGCGCAGCTCCGACAGCGCCTCGGCGAACTTGCCGGCGGCGTACGCGGTCTCGCCGCACGCCTCGCGGACGAGGCCGTTGCGCTGCGCTCGGGCCCGAGCCGCAAGCGCGTGCTTGTAGGCCGTCTCCGGGTCGGTGGCGACGAGCAGCCCCGCCATCACGAGGTGGCGCGCGACCCGGTCGGCGAGCTTGGCCGGCAGGTTCTGCAGCTGGTCGCGGGCGTACCGGTCCAGGTCCTTCGCCGACACGTCGTCCGGGATCGGCGGACCGTCGTAGACGACCTGGTCGACCGTGCGCTCCTCGCGCTCGGGACGACGGCCGGTGCCGCCCGTCCCGGGTCGCCCCCGGGTGTCACGACGCTCCGGGCGCCCTGCACCGTCGCCTCGCCGCCCTCCGTCCGAACGCCCCTGTCCAGGACGCCCACCACGGGGGCTCTCGTCACGACCACGGCCGCCCGAGCCCGACCGACCGCCGGCACCGGGCCGACCGCTCGATCCGCCTCGACCACCGGTCGATCCACGTCGGCCGTCTCGACCTGCGCCCCCACCACGGGGGCCCTTCTGCTCACTCATTCCGACTCCTGCTGAAATGCAGCGAGGCCGCTCCCTGAAGGGAGCGGCCTCGCGCTAATGATTGTCCGGCGGCGTCCTACTCTCCCACGCAGTCTCCCACGCAGTACCATCGGCGCTGAAGGGCTTGACTTCCGGGTTCGGAATGTCACCGGGTATTTCCCCTTCGCCATGGCCGCCGAAACTCTATGGAGATATCAATCGATCTACCCGAACAAGCCCCGGCGGGGACCTGATCGAGCATGTTCCCGACTCATATCTCGGGAACCTCACAGTGGACGCGCAGTAATCTTGTAAGAAACAAGCCCTCGGCCTATTAGTACCGGTCAGCTCCATGCATTGCTGCACTTCTACTTCCGGCCTATCAACCCAGTGGTCTGCTGGGGGCCTTACCTGGATAAACCAGTGGGAAACCTCATCTTGAAACGTGCTTCCCGCTTAGATGCTTTCAGCGGTTATCACTTCCGAACGTAGCCAACCAGCCGTGCTCTTGGCAGAACAACTGGCACACCAGAGGTTCGTCCATCCCGGTCCTCTCGTACTAGGGACAGCCTTTCTCAAGTTTCCTACGCGCGCGGCGGATAGGGACCGAACTGTCTCACGACGTTCTAAACCCAGCTCGCGTGCCGCTTTAATGGGCGAACAGCCCAACCCTTGGGACCTGCTACGGCCCCAGGATGCGACGAGCCGACATCGAGGTGCCAAACCATCCCGTCGATATGGACTCTTGGGGAAGATCAGCCTGTTATCCCCGGGGTACCTTTTATCCGTTGAGCGACGCCGCTTCCACATGCCAGCGCCGGATCACTAGTCCCGACTTTCGTCCCTGCTCGACTTGTCAGTCTCACAGTCGCCTCCCTTGTGCACTTACACTCGAAACCTGATTGCCAACCAGGCTGAGGGAACCTTTGGGCGCCTCCGTTACATTTTAGGAGGCAACCGCCCCAGTTAAACTACCCATCAGGCACTGTCCCTGATCCAGATAATGGACCTAGGTTAGATATCTAGTTCAATCAGAGTGGTATTTCAACGATGACTCCACCCGAACTGGCGTCCGGGCTTCACAGTCTCCCACCTATCCTACACAAATTGAACCAAACACCAATACCAAACTATAGTAAAGGTCCCGGGGTCTTTCCGTCCTGCCGCGCGTAACGAGCATCTTTACTCGTAGTGCAATTTCGCCGAGTTCATGGTTGAGACAGCGCCCAAGTCGTTACTCCATTCGTGCAGGTCGGAACTTACCCGACAAGGAATTTCGCTACCTTAGGATGGTTATAGTTACCACCGCCGTTTACTGGGGCTTAAGTTCTGTGCTTCGCTTGCGCTAACACGTCCCCTTAACCTTCCAGCACCGGGCAGGAGTCAGTCCGTATACGGCGTCTTTCGACTTAGCACGGACCTGTGTTTTTAGTAAACAGTCGCTTGGGCCTGGTCTCTGCGGCCTTCAACGCTTCGTGGAGCAAGTCCACTCACGAATCCGGCCCCCCTTCTCCCGAAGTTACGGGGGCATTTTGCCGAGTTCCTTAACCATGATTCACTCGATCACCTTAGTATTCTCTACCTGACCACCTGAGTCGGTTTGGGGTACGGGCGGCTCTGAAACATCGCTAGATGCTTTTCTCGGCAGCATAGGATCACTCACTTCGACTAAATCGTCTCCCCATCAGCTCTCAGGCACATGAACGGCGGATTTGCCTACCGTTCGCCCTACGACCTTGGCCGCGGTCTACCATCGCCGCGGTTGAGCTACCTTCCTGCGTCACACCATTGCTTGCCTAGTACCAGTTCGGGTCATGCGCTCTGCTAGCCAATGCTCCCGAAGGAGCTGGAGGCTAGTTTCGGGCACTTAGCATCACTGGATTCAGCAGGGTCGCTTCAGTGCCGGTACGGGAATATCAGCCCGTTGTCCATCGACTACGCCTGTCGGCCTCGCCTTAGGTCCCGACTTACCCAGGGAAGATTAGCTTGACCCTGGAACCCTTGGTCATTCGGTGGAGGAGTTTCTCACTCCTCATTCGCTACTCATGCCTGCATTCTCACTCGTGTGGCGTCCACGGCTGGGTCACCCCGCCGCTTCGCTCGCCACACGACGCTCCCCTACCCATCCGCACACCTGGACCCCAAAGGGCCGGGTACATGTACGAATGCCATAGCTTCGGTGGATTGCTTGAGCCCCGCTAAATTGTCGGCGCGAAATCACTTGACCAGTGAGCTATTACGCACTCTTTCAAGGGTGGCTGCTTCTAAGCCAACCTCCTGGTTGTCTCTGCGACTTCACATCCTTTTCCACTTAGCAATCTCTTTGGGACCTTAGCTGATGGTCTGGGCTGTTTCCCTCTCGACTACGGAGCTTATCCCCCGCAGTCTCACTGCTGCGCTCTCACTTACCGGCATTCGGAGTTTGGCTGAGTTCAGTAAGTTGTAGGCCCCCTAGCCCATCCAGTGCTCTACCTCCGGCAAGAAACACGCAACGCTGCACCTAAATGCATTTCGGGAGAACCAGACTATCACGGAGTTTGATTGGCCTTTCACCCCTATCCACAGGTCATCCCCCAGTTTTTAACCTAGGTGGGTTCGGTCCTCCACGCGGTCTTACCCGCGCTTCAACCTGCCCATGGATAGATCACTCCGCTTCGGGTCTAGATGGTGCAACTCAAACGCCCTATTCGGACTCGCTTTCGCTACGGCTACGGCCCTCGCCTTAACCTCGCTACACCACGCTAACTCGCAGGCTCATTCTTCAAAAGGCACGCTGTCACCCTTCACAAGGAAGAGCTCCAACGGATTGTATGCACATGGTTTCAGGTACTCTTTCACTCCCCTCCCGGGGTACTTTTCACCTTTCCCTCACGGTACTAGTCCGCTATCGGTCATCGAGGAGTATTTAGGCTTAACGGGTGGTCCCGCTAGATTCACACCGAATTTCAGGGGTTCGGTGTTACTCGGGGTAACGCAAAAGAGCCATGAGCTTACGTGTACGGGGGTCTCACCCTCTACGCCACGACTTTCCAGTCGGTTTCCACTTCACTCATGGTTTGTGACTCTTCGCTGATTCGGCAGAACCAGCATTGCGGCCCCACGACCCCCCAGTGACAACGCCTGCCGGCTATCACATCACTGAGGTTTAGCCTCTTCCGGTTTCGCTCGCCACTACTTCCGGAATCACGGTTGTTTTCTCTTCCTGCGGGTACTGAGATGTTTCACTTCCCCGCGTTCCCTCCAGCTGCCCTATGTGTTCAGGCAGAGGTACCTGGACTTTCCTCCAGGTGGGTTTCCCATTCGGACATCCCCGGATCACAGGTCGGTTGTCACCTTCCCGGGGCTTTTCGCAGACTCCAACGTCCTTCATCGGCTCTCGATGCCAAGGCATCCACCATGTGCACTTAGTAGCTTGTTGTTGCTACAAGATGCTCGCGTCCACTGTGAAGTTCTCAAGATACGTTCGGTCCCGCACCCGAATCGACGCCTGCTCACCAACAGCGAGCGGTTCGTCGGTAGGTACGGTCCGAGGAATACAGCCGAAGCTGATCCCTCAGGACCCAACAGTGCGCCAAGCCAAACTGCGTCCTCACGTCGAGGTTCCGTTCTCCCAAGGGAGATGTACTGACGACGATCGATCCACAGCCGGCCAAATAGTCGACGTCCACTAGTGAGCTGCACTGCGCAGAACATTCGCCTGCGAACAGTGCAATGGACTCCCCCGGACAAGCCGGACAGCCAAGTGCTCCTTAGAAAGGAGGTGATCCAGCCGCACCTTCCGGTACGGCTACCTTGTTACGACTTCGTCCCAATCGCCAGCCCCACCTTCGACGGCTCCCTCCACAAGGGTTGGGCCACCGGCTTCGGGTGTTGCCGACTTTCATGACGTGACGGGCGGTGTGTACAAGGCCCGGGAACGTATTCACCGCAGCGTTGCTGATCTGCGATTACTAGCGACTCCGACTTCATGGGGTCGAGTTGCAGACCCCAATCCGAACTGAGACCGGCTTTTTGGGATTCGCTCCACCTTACGGTTTCGCAGCCCTTTGTACCGGCCATTGTAGCATGCTTGAAGCCCTGGACATAAGGGGCATGAAGACTTGACGTCATCCCCACCTTCCTCCGAGTTGACCCCGGCAGTCTCCTATGAGTCCCCACCATGACGTGCTGGCAACATAGGACGAGGGTTGCGCTCGTTGCGGGACTTAACCCAACATCTCACGACACGAGCTGACGACAGCCATGCACCACCTGTATACCGACCACAAGGGGGGCTACATCTCTGCAGCTTTCCGGTATATGTCAAACCCAGGTAAGGTTCTTCGCGTTGCATCGAATTAATCAGCATGCTCCGCCGCTTGTGCGGGCCCCCGTCAATTCCTTTGAGTTTTAGCCTTGCGGCCGTACTCCCCAGGCGGGGCGCTTAATGCGTTACCTGCGGCACGGAGACCGTGGAAGGTCCCCACACCTAGCGCCCAACGTTTACGGCATGGACTACCAGGGTATCTAATCCTGTTCGCTCCCCATGCTTTCGCTCCTCAGCGTCAGGTAATGCCCAGAGAACCGCCTTCGCCACCGGTGTTCCTCCTGATATCTGCGCATTCCACCGCTACACCAGGAATTCCGTTCTCCCCTGCATACCTCTAGTCTGCCCGTATCGGAAGCACGCTCAGGGTTGAGCCCTGAGTTTTCACTCCCGACGCGACAGACCGCCTACGAGCCCTTTACGCCCAATAATTCCGGACAACGCTCGGACCCTACGTATTACCGCGGCTGCTGGCACGTAGTTGGCCGGTCCTTCTTCTGCGGGTACCGTCACTTTCGCTTCGTCCCCGCTGAAAGAGGTTTACAACCCGAAGGCCGTCATCCCTCACGCGGCGTTGCTGGATCAGGCTTTCGCCCATTGTCCAATATTCCCCACTGCTGCCTCCCGTAGGAGTCTGGGCCGTGTCTCAGTCCCAGTGTGGCCGGTCACCCTCTCAGGCCGGCTACCCGTCGTCGCCTTGGTGGGCCATTACCCACACCAACTAGCTGATAGGCCGCGAGCCCATCCCTCTCCGCCGGAGCTTTCCACTTCCAATCATGCAAAAGGAAGTCATATTCGGCATTAGACGTCGTTTCCAACGCTTATTCCGAAGAGAAGGGCAGGTTGCTCACGTGTTACTCACCCGTTCGCCGCTCGTGTACCACCGAAGTGGCCTTACCGCTCGACTTGCATGTGTTAAGCACGCCGCCAGCGTTCGTCCTGAGCCAGGATCAAACTCTCCGTTGAAAATGCACCCCCAAAGGGAGCTACATCACTACATGGTTTGATTCCTGAGAACTGACTGCTGACAGTCAATTGTCGGAATTTCAAAACTCGCCACAGCATCAAGACCACAAGGGCCCCGACACCACAGACGAGGGTTACTACTGATTATCTCGTCGACTTTTGGCACACTGTTGAGTTCTCAAGGATCAGACGCACACCAGTGGTTCGGCCCGTGCGGGCCTGCCCCACCGGGGCAACTCGTCTAACTTACATGGCCCCGAACCGCGGGTCAAACCCGGGTCGTGCCACTCGCTCTCCGTTGTCGGCGGCCAGTCTCCGGGCAGTGATGCCCTGGCGTTGACCGTTTCGGTTCGAGCGGCTGCTCCGCCCCGGGCGCCCGGCCTGTCGGCCTTGCTCCCCGTCGTGCGGTGCAACATGAGAACCGTACAAAAGCGCGTCTCGACGGGTCAAATCGACGCCGTGTGACGAGGCCCACGTCGCTCAGGCGCGCAGCTTCACGCCTGCGATCTGGCGCTTTCCGCGTCGCAGGACGAGCCACGAGCCGTGCACGGTGGTCAGCTCGCCGAGGGCCTGCTCGGGGTCGGTGACGCGCTCGTTGTTGACGTAGGCGCCGCCGTCGGCGACGGCGCGGCGAGCGGCAGAGCGGGACTCGACGAGTCCCGCGGCCAGGAGCGCGTCCGTCACCGAGTCCGACGGGTCGTGCTCCACGACGCCGGCCTCCCCCAGGGCTGCGGCCAGCGTGTGCTCGGGAAGGTCGGCGAGCTCGCCCCGGCCGAACAGGGCCGTCGAGGCCAGCTCGGCGGCCGCCACCTCGTCGGGGCCGTGCACCAGCGCGGTCACCTCGGCTGCGAGCCGACGCTGCGCCAGCCGCAGCCCCGGTCGCTCGGCGTGCTCGGCCTCGAGCGACGCGATCTCCTCGACGTCCAGGAACGTGAACTGGCGCAGGTACTCCCCCACCTTGGCGTCCTCGGCCTGGATCCAGGACTGGTAGAAGGCGTAGGGGCTCATGAGCTCGCGGTCCAGCCAGACCGTGCCGCTCTCGGTCTTGCCGAACTTCGTCCCGTCGGCCTTCGTGATGAGCGGCGTGGCCACGGCGTGCACACGTCGCCCCTCGGACCGCCGCACCAGCTCCACCCCGGCCGTGATGTTGCCCCACTGGTCGCTGCCTCCGGTCTGGAGCACGCAGCCGTGCCGGCGGAACAGCTCGAGGTAGTCCAGCGACTGCAGGAGGACGTAGCTGAACTCGGTGTAGCTGATGCCGCTCTCGAGCCGGCTGCTCACGACGTCGCGGGCGAGCATCCGGTTGACCGGGAAGTGCTTGCCGACGTCGCGCAGGAAGTCGATCGTCCCGAGCGACTCGGTCCAGTCGAGGTTGTTGACGAGGATCGCGCCGCGATCACCGTCGAGGTCGACGAACCGGCTCACCTGCTCACGGATGCGCTCGACCCACCCGGCAACCGTCTCGCGGGGGTTCATGACCCGTTCCCCTGCCTCCTTGGGGTCCCCGATCAGGCCGGTCGAGCCGCCGACCAGCAGGATCGGCCGGTGGCCGGCTCGCTGGAGTCGCCGAGCGGTGAGGACCTGAAGGAGGTTGCCCACGTGCAGGCTCGGCGCCGTGGGGTCGAACCCGACGTAGTAGACGATCGGACCGGCGTCCATCTCGGCTCGCAGCGCCTCGAGGTCGGTCGAGTGCGCGACGAGGCCGCGGGCGATCAGGTCGTCGAGGACGGATCCTCCGGCAGTGGTCACGGAACAGCTCCTGGGAGGTCGAACGGGTGGGTCCGGGCCCATTGTCCCCGGCTCGCCGTCGTCGACTGCACCCGCGTCCGCCCTCGGCCGCCTGTGGGAGACTCGCGGCCATGGCTCAGGGACGCGTTCACTCCTTCGACCGACTCCGGGTCCTCGCCACCGTCGGCGTCGTCCTGCTGCACGGCGGAGCGGGCGTCATCGGCCCACGTCTGGGCGAGCAGACCGCGTTCCTCTCCGACGTCAACGCCGCGAACGTGTACGACTCGGCCGGGCGGTTCGCCGTCAACTGCTTCTTCATGATCTCCGCGGCCCTGCTCCTGGTGCCGGAGCGCTCCTTCGACCTGGTGCGCCAGACCCGCAAGGTCGCCGTGCCCCTGCTGACCTGGAGCCTGGTCTACGTCGGCTTCGCGGTGTGGGCCTCGCGAACCGGCGACGCCGAGCTGATCAACGGGTCGGCCGGCGAGCCCGACCCGTCCGCGCCCGTGCAGATCGTGCGCGACGCCCTGGGCGGACCGGTCGCCTACCACCTGTGGTTCGTGTACGTCCTCGTCGGCCTGTACCTGTTGACACCGCTCCTGCGACCGATCGCCGCCCGGCCGGCGGCCGAGCGCCGCCCCCTCCTGGTCTACGCGGTGGCGCTGATCCTCGGCATCGAGCTGCTCCAGCGGTTCCTCCCGCTGCTCTGGTCGGGCACGCCGACCGTGTACGGAGGCTTCATCGACGTCGTCCCCACGGGCTACGTCGGCGTGTTCCTGCTGGGTTTCCTGCTCTACCACCACGCACCCCGCGTCCCTGCCGTCGTGCCCGCGGGGGTGGCGCTCGTGGGATTCGTCTGGGTGGTGCTGGCGGTGTGGCGCCAGCAGGCCGAGCCCGAGCCGTCGCTGTGGGGCTACGACAACCTGAACCTGCCCGTCCTCCTCTTCTCGGCGGGCGTCTTCACCTTCATGACGCGTCCGTCCACGCGGACGAGGCCTGCGCCACGGTGGATCGGGATCTTCTCCGCGGTGAGCTACCGCATCTACCTGGTGCACGCCCTCGTCCTGCACCTGGTGCGCACCGAGGGACCGACGGGCCGTCTGTACCAGGACTCGCCGGTCATCGGCATCCCGGTGGCCGTCGTCATCACGCTCGTGGTGTCGTTCGCGATCGCCTGGCTGATGGACCGGGTCAAGCCGCTGCGATCGATCTGGTGAGGGAACATCCGACGCTCCGACGTCGTTGACGCGGCCATGACCGTGGACGTGCAGATCTGGTCCGACGTGGCGTGCCCCTGGTGCTACGTCGGGAAGCGCCGCTTCGAGCAGGCCGTCGAGCGCTTCCGCGCCGAGGGCGGCGACGTGTCGGTGACCTACCGCAGCTTCGAGCTCTCCCCCGAGACCCCCGTGGACTTCGAGGGCGACGAGGTCGACTTCCTCGCGCGGCACAAGGGGATGCAGCGGGACCAGGTCGTGGCCATGCTCGACCAGATGACGGTCGTGGCGGCCGACGAGGGTCTCGCCTACGACTTCGCCGCCCTGCAGCACACCAACACGGTCCTGGCGCACCAGCTCCTGCACCTCGCCTGGTCCCACGGGCAGCAGGCGGCCATGAAGGAGCGGCTGCTCGCCGCCTACTTCGTCGAGGGACGCCACGTGGGTCGGGTCGGCGACCTGGCCGACCTGGCGGCGGAGGTCGGCCTGGACCGCGAGGAGGTCGTGGCGGCACTGGAGAGTGGCGCCCACCTCGACGACGTCCGCGCGGACCAGCAGCGTGCCCTCGAGCTCGGCATCCGTGGCGTCCCCTTCTTCGTGCTCGACGACCGGCTCGGCGTCTCCGGCGCCCAGGACCCCGAGGTCCTCCTCGGCGCCCTGCGCCAGGCGGCGGAGGGCTCGGCGTGAGCGGGCCGCTGCAGATGGTGGGTGCCGACGACGCGGCGACCTGCGAGGACGGCGTGTGCGCCCTGCCGGACGCCCCCGTGGCCGACCCGTCGCACGAGTGACCCCAACGGGCCGCGCGCGTCGCGCCGTGCCGCGCGGTCCGCGACCAGGACCTTCTCCCGCAAGGTGAGCACGGGGCGCCGGACCTCCGGCGCCCCCGACCGCACACGCGGACCGACGGCTCAGTCGCGCGGCTTGACCGCCAGGACCGGGCACCGCGCGTCGAGCAGGATCCGCTGCGACACGCTGCCCATGAGGGCCTTGCCGACGGGCGAGCGGTGCCGGATCCCGACCACCACGAGCTCGGCGTCGCGCTCCTCGGCGACGCGGACCACCTCGCCCCCGACGTCGGAGACGACCTCCTGGAGCACCTCGACCTCGCCCAGCCGCTCCCGCAGGCGGGCGACGGTGTCGGCGTCGGCGAAGTGCGGGTCGACGTAGGCGTCGCCCCGCGTCGCGTTGACGACGACCAAGGGGACACCTCGCCGTCCCGCCTCCTCGGCGCCGGCCTCGAGGGCCGCCTCGCCGTACTCGTCCGGGCTGTAGGCCACCACCACGGTCGACGTCATGCCGACACCTCCTGCTTCTCGGGACGGCGAGCGGACCGGCCGCGGACGGTCGAGACCGCCAGGGCGACCAGCGCGAGCGCCAGGACCACGTACACGATCTTCGCGACGGGCTCGCTCCACAGCGTCGAGACCTCGCCGCCGGACAGGGCCAGCGCCTGCGTGAGCTGGTTCTCGAGCGACGGGCCGAGGATGACACCCACGATGAGCGGCAGGACCGGGAGCCCGAAGCGTCGCATGGCAACGCCGAGGAAGCCCAGCACGAGCAGGAGGGCGAGGTCGAACGGCTCGAAGCTCACGCTGTAGGCGCCCAACGAGGCGAAGAAGAGGATGCCCGCGTAGAGGTAGGGCCGGGGCACCCGCAGCAGCTTCGCCCAGACCGGCGCCAGCGGCAGGTTGAGCACGAGCAGCAGGGTGTTCGCCACGAACAGGCTGGCCAGGAGCGTCCAGACGAGCCCTGGTTCGTTGGCGAACAGCTGCGGTCCGGGCTGGATGCCGTAGGACTGGATGGCGTTCAGCATGATCGCGGCCGTGGCCGTGGTCGGCAGGCCGATGGCGAGCAGCGGCACCATGGTGCCGGCCGCCGACGCGTTGTTGGCGGCCTCCGGGCCGGCCACACCCTCGATGGCGCCCTGGCCGAACTCCTCCGGGTGCTTGGAGAGCTTGCGCTCGGTGATGTAGGACAGGAAGGTCGGGACCTCGGCGCCACCGGCCGGCAGGGCGCCGAACGGGAAGCCGAACGCCGTGCCGCGCAACCACGGCTTCCACGAGCGGCCCCAGTCCTTGCGGTCCATCCAGGGACGGCCGACGGGAATGACCTGCAGAGGACGTCGGCGCAGGTGCGCCGCGACCCACAGGGCCTCGCCGATCGCGAAGATCGCCACCGCGACGACGACCACGTCGAGCCCGTCGGCGAGCAGAGGACTGCCGAAGGTCAGGCGCGCCTGTCCGGTCGACGTGCCCACCAGGGCGATCGTGAGGCCGAGGAAGAGGGCGATGAACCCACGCATCTTCGACGAGCCGAGCACCGCGGAGACGGCGAGCAGGGCCAGCAGCAGGATCGCGAAGTAGGACGGCGCCCCGAGGTCGACGACCCAGGAGGAGACCTTCGGCGCGAACAGCACGAGCAGGGCGGTGGCGATGGTGCCGGCGACGAACGACCCGATGGCCGCGGTCGCGAGTGCCTGCGCGGCCCGGCCGCGCTTGGCCATCTGGTTCCCCTCGATGGCCGTCACCACCGACGAGGACTCCCCCGGTGTGTTGAGCAGGATCGAGGTCGTCGAGCCGCCGTACATGCCGCCGTAGTAGATGCCGGCGAACATGATCAGCGCGCTGTCGACCGGCACCGTGTAGGTGATCGGGAAGAGCAGGGCCAGGGTCATCGCCGGGCCGATGCCGGGCAGGACGCCGACCATCGTGCCGAGCAGCACGCCGATGACGGCGTAGAGCAGGTTCTCGGGCGTCAGCGCGTTGGCGAGCCCGTCCATGAACATGTCCATCAGAGCACCCCGTCCAGGACACCGGCCGGGATCGGCAGACCGAGGCCCACGTAGAAGCCGTACCAGGTGAGCAGCGACAGGGCGGCTCCGATCGCGACGTCCTTGAGGAGCGTGCGACTGCCGAGCGCCCAGGCGCAGCCGGCGAACAGCATGGCGCCGGTGATGGCCCAGCCGAGCACGCCGATCAGCAGGATGTTGGCGAGGAAGACGCCGGCGAGCTTGGCAACGGTCACCCAGTCGCTGGGCTCGGTGAGGTCGATGTCCTCACCGCCCTCCGGCTCGGCGACGGAGCCACGACTGGTGGCCACGGCCAGGGCGACGGCCAGCACGACCAGGGCCGTGCCGACCACGTAGGGGAACAGCGACGGCTGCACCGGCTGGTCGGCGAAGCCGGGTCGCAGGCCCGTGGCGTCGACCACGACGACGACACCGACGACGGCGAGGAAGGCCGCCAGCCCGTACTGGGCACGGTCGACGAGCCGGGGACCGTCGGGGCCCGTCGCCGTCTCATGGGTGGTGGTCATGACAGCCCCAGCTCCTTCAGCGTCGACTCGACGCGCTCGTCCTGCTCCGTCAGGAAGGTCTCGAAGTCCTCGCCCGTGGCGAAGGCGTCGATCCATCCGTTGCGCTTCAGCGCCTCGCGCCACTCCTTCGTGCCGTGCATCTCGGTGAGCAGCTCGGTCAGGAGAGCGCGGGTCTCGTCGTCGATCCCGGGAGGCGCGAGCATCCCGCGCCAGTTGGTGAAGACCAGGTCGATGCCGGACTCGGTGAGCGTCGGGGCGTCGATGCCCTCGAGCCGGTCGTCGCCGGAGACCGCGAGCACGCGCAGCGAGCCGTCGTCGATCTGACCCTGGAACTCGCCGAGGCCCGACGTGCCGACCTGGATCTTCTCGCCCAGGAGGGCGGTCGTGAGCGGGCCACCGCCGTCGTAGGCGATGTAGTTGACGTCGTTCGGGTCGATGCCCAGCTCCTGGGCCAGCTGCATCGGGAACAGGTGGTCGGGACCGCCGGGCGACGAGCCGCCGCCGACGGTCACGGACCGCGGGTCGGCCTTCCACGCCTCGACCAGGTCGTCGACGGTCTCGAACGGCGAGTCGGCCGGGACGAGCAGTCCCTCCTGCTCCTCGACGAGCTTCGCGATGGGCGTCGCGTCGGAGACGCGAGCACGCGAGTCGTTGGTGTAGGTCGCGCCCACCACGCCCAGCCCCATGAGCATCATGAGGTCGTCGGCACCGCGCTCGTTGAGCAGCCGCTGCATGGCGACGGTGCCGCTGGCGCCGATGACGTTGGTGATCTCGAACCGACCGGTGAGGCCGTCCTCCTCGAGGACCTGGGCCGCGGCACGGCCCGTGAGGTCGTACCCACCTCCGGGGCTGTTCGGGATCATCATGCGCAGCCGCCGGTTGTCGGGGTCGTCGCCGCCGCGCGTCACGCCGCAACCGCTGAGCGCGGTGACGATCGCGAGCACGAGGGCCACGAAGACCGCCGAGCGGCGGCGTCGGTCCGGTGTCCTGCGGGGGCGACGTGCGGGTCGTCGCTGACCTGTGTCGGCCATCACACCTCCTGGTGGGTCGACCCGAGCATGGACGCAGACGTGGCCTGCGTCACGATTGGGTGCGCAAAGGAGGTTGTGTTCGTTGTGGTCGCCGCGACCGGGTCGACGTACGTTGGCCGGTCAGTTCCTCGTCCTCCAGCTCGCCGTCGTCGCGCTCGTGCTGGTGATCGTCGGCGTGCTCTCCTTCCAGCAGGCCACCCGGTCCTTCGAGGACGACCGCGGGGCGCGGCTGCGGTCCGCCGCCGAGTACCTCGCCAACGTGGCGGTCGTGCGGGACCGGGTCGGGTCGACCGACGCGGCGCGCGAGCTCGCTCCGGCGGTCGACCGGGCGGTCTCGCTCTCCGGTGCCGACGTGGCCTCCGTGGTCGACCGGCGGGGGAAGGTGGTGGCGTCCACGCGACCGGCTCTCGTCGGGACGACCGCCGCGCTCGGCGACAGCAGGGTCCTCGAGGGACGCGGCTGGACCGGGTCGGTGACGACCGACCGTGCCCGCGTGCTGACCGGGCACGCACCCGTCCTCGACGACGAGGGGACCTTCGCCGGAGCCGTGCTGGTCGAGCAGACGTACCCCTCCTCCTGGCAACGGGCCAGCAACGCGGCACCGGACCTCGCGCTGTTCCTCGGCGTGGGCGCCGGCCTCGGCATCCTGGGGTCCTGGGCCGTCTCCCGCATCGTCCGTCGCCGCACGCGCGGACTCGGGACCCGCGACTTCGCGAGGCTCGCCGACCACCGCCAGGCCCTGCTGCACAGCATCCGCGAGGGTGTCCTCGGTCTCGACCCGGCCGGCCGGGTGACCATGGTCAACGACGCGGCCCTGGAGCTGCTCGGGCTGCACGATGCCTCCCTCGGCCGCTCGGTGGGCGACCTCGGGCTCGAGCCGCACCTCGCGCAGCTGCTCGTCGATCCCGCCGACGCCAGCGACCTCGTGGTGGTCACCGGCCAACGCGTCCTGGTGCTGAACCGACGTCGCGCGGCGACCCGTGACGAGGGGGTCGGCAGCGTCGTGACGATGCGCGACCGCACCGAGCTCGTGGCGGTGCAGCAGCAGCTGGGTTCCAACCTGTCGATCACGGACGCTCTGCGCGCCCAGACGCACGAGTTCGCGAACCAGCTGCACACGATCTCCGGACTGCTGGAGCTGGACGAGCCGGACGAGGCGCGGGCCCTGGTGACCCGCATCGTCGGCGTCCGCGCCGACCGCGAGAGCGACGTCGCCGACCACGTCGAGGACCCGGCGACGGCCGCGTTGCTCATCGCCAAGAGCAGCCAGGCCGACGAGGCGGGCGTGCTGCTCGAGATCGCGCCGGACTGCGAGGTCCCGCCGCTGCCTCCCGACCTCTCGGCCGACACGACGACGATCCTGGGCAACCTGGTCGACAACGCCATCGACGCCTGCCGGGGCCGGACCCAGGCCCGCGTCCGGCTCGACGCACGCGCGGACGACACCGCGCTCGTGATCGAGGTCGAGGACTCCGGCGACGGGGTCCCCCGCGACCTGCGCGAGACCGTGTTCGTCCGAGGGTTCTCGACGAAGCCGGAGGTCCTCGGCGGCCGCGGGATCGGCCTCGCGCTGGTGCGTCTGCTGTGCGAGCGACGGGGCGGGTCGGTGACCATCGACGAGGCGCGGCCTAGCCTGTTCCGCGTGGTGCTGCCCTGGGAGTCCTCGTGACGTCGGTCCTCGTCGTCGACGACGACTTCATGGTGGCCCGTCTGCACGCCCGGTTCGTGGAGCTGGCGGACGGGTTCGAGGTGGTGGGCGTCGCCGCCAACGGCCAGGAGGCGTTGCGGCTCGCCGCGGACCTGGACCCCGACCTGGTGCTGCTCGACGTCCACCTCCCCGACCTGGGCGGACTCGAGGTGCTGGCGCGGCTGCGCGAGGAGGGCAGTCGCGCCGGGGTCGTCATGGTGACGGCCGAGCGGGAGGCCGACACGGTGCGGGCCGCACTCGCCGGCGGTGCCATGCAGTACGTGGTCAAGCCGTTCGAGCAGCAGGACCTCGTGGAGCGCCTGCACCGCGTGCGAGGCGCACTGCGCGCTCTCGGCGACGGGGAGACCGACCAGGAGGCGATCGATCGGGCCTTCGGCGCGGCGCGCGCCTCCTCGGGCGCGGCCGCGCTGCCCAAGGGGCTGAGCCGCGAGACGGCCCGACTCGTGGAGGGGCTGCTCGACGGGAGCGACGACCTGTCCGCGACCGACGCGGCCGAGCGGCTGGGGCTCGCCCGCGTCACCGCCCGTCGCTACCTCGAGCACTTCGTCGGCACGGGCCAGGCGCAGGTCAGGTTGCGCTACGGCGGTGCGGGTCGGCCGGAACGCCGCTACCGGCGGGCCTGACGGCCTGCTCGAGGGTCGCACGCGGGACCTTCGACCCAGGTCAGTCGGGCCTTTCTCCTTCCCAATGCCGAGGACCTGTGGCAGGCTTCACCGCATGCAGCCCGTCGCCACGCTCCCCCGGACGCAGGTCGTCGCGCGTCCGCACGCCGGCTGGTCCGTCGTCAGCGCGATCTTCGTCGGGGCCTTCGTCGCCCTCGACCGGCTGCTCGAGCGCCTCGGTCACTGACGCGAGCAGAACCCGGCAGGACCGTCCTCGATCACGGCCGCGGGGCACGCGGGGAACGCCGGTAGGCCGAGACCGTCGGGTCCCCCGCGATCCAGAACCGCCACGGCACGTCGGCCGCCTTCGCCACGCCCACGCGCGGCCCCTGCGCCACGTCGATCTCGACGCCGCGCTCCGGCCCCAGGTGCACGCCCGACGACGGGTCCAGCAGGTCGCTGCCCAGGTCCGCGGCGCTGATGCCCAGGGCCCGGGCCAGGTTCCCCGGTCCGCGGGCGAGCCGATGATCGGCCACCTCGCCCCGTCGCCGTCTCGCCACGTCCGTGCCGTGGACGACCTCGCCGGCCCGCACCAGCACCGCGGCGGCCTGCTCCGTCGGACCGGTCACGACGTTCGCGCACCAGTGGATCCCGTAGGACCGGTAGACGTAGAGCCGCCAGGGCGGGCCGTACATGATCTCCGAACGCTCCGTCCGGGTGTAGGCGTGCGACGCGGGGTCCAGCACGCCCCCGTAGGCCTCGACCTCGGTGATGCGCACCGTCACGTCGTGCCCGTGGAGCTCACGTCCCAGCAGGCCCACGGCCCGTGCGCCGACGTCGTCCGTGCCGCTCACGGCAGGTCCGGGAGGTCGGTGCCTCTCACCCAGGCGTCGAACAGGTCGGTGCGGGGCGAGCCGGTGACGTCGGTGACGACCTGCTCGAGGTCGGCCGTGGTGGCGTTGGAGTACCGGAACCGGTCGGTCCAGGTGCGCAGGACGTCGAAGAACGCGTCGTCGCCGACGGTCCTGCGCAGGGCGTGCAGGGCGAGGGCGCCGCGCTTGTAGAGGCGGTCGTCGAACATGAGGTCCGGGCCCGGGTCGGCGAGCAGGAGGTCCTGGTCCTTCTCGGCGAGCCTCGCGTGGTGGTGCGCGGCCTGCTCGTCGGCGCTCTCGCGCCCGGACTCCTCCGACCACAGCCACTCGGCGTAGCAGGCGAAGCCCTCGTGCAGCCAGATGTCGTTCCAGTGGCCGAGGGTGACGCTGTTGCCGAACCACTGGTGGGCCAGCTCGTGCGCGATGAGCCGTTGGGCGTCCCAGCCGTCGTGCAGCAGGTTCGGCCCGAAGATCGAGAGTCCCTGCGCCTCGAGCGGGATCTCGAGGTCGTCGGGCGTCACCACCGCGAGGTAGCGGCCGAACGGGTACGGCCCGAAGACGCCGTGGAAGTAGGCCGCCATCGCCGGCTGGTCGGCGAGCGCGGCCACGGCCTGCTCGCGGCGGTCGGGCGGGACCACGATGCCCACGGGCACCGGCGACGTGGCCTGGTCGACCTGGACGAAGTCGCCCACGTGCACCGTGGCGAGGTAGGTGGCCATGGGCTCGGGCTGGTCGAAGACCTGGACCGTGCGTCCGGCGGTGCGGCGGGTCTCCCCCGGCAGGCCGTTGGCGACGACGCTGAAGGCCTGCGGCACCGAGAGCTCCATCCGGAACGGCGCCTTGACCGACGGCAGGTCGTTGCACGGGAACCACGAGGGCGCGCCGTGCGGCTGCGACGCCACGATCGATCCCTCCTCCAGCTCCTCCCAGCCGGCGTCGCCGTCGAGGCCTCGCATGGGGTGCGGACGGCCGCCGTAGGCGACGAGCACCTCGGCCTCCTCGCCGGCGGCCAGCTCGTGGCCGACCTCGACGGACACCCAGGCCCGGTGCTGCCGGTACGTGGCGCGGACGCCGTCGACCAGCACCTTCTGCACGCGCAGGTCGTTGAGGTCGAGACGCAGCCGCCGCAGCGGCTCCACGGCCCGGACCTGGAGGACGGCGGTGCCGGTCAGGCGGTTGGACTCGGGCACGTAGTCGACCACGAGGTCGTAGTGCGTGACCGTGTACGTCGGGTCGCCGTGGTGCGGGACGTAGCGCTCGTCGACGGATCCGTCGCCGGAGCCGCGCTTCACGCGGGTGCCGTCGCGTCGGTCCAGGGCCCGATCGGGTTGCCGACCCAGCTGGTCCCGGCCGGGACGTGCTCACCGCGCATCACCAGCGATCCCGGCCCGACGCGGGCGTGGCGCCCGATCCGCGCAGCAGGAAGCACCACGCCGTGGGGGCCGAGCGTGGCCCCTGCATCCAGCCGCACCTCGTCCATGCTGAGTATCCGATCATGGAAGAGGTGGGTCTGCACCACGCACCCCCGGTTGACCGTCGCACCGTCGCCGACCGTCACCAGGTCGGGCTCGGGCCACCAGTACGTCTCGCACCAGACACCGCGTCCGACCCGGGCGCCGAGGCTGCGCAGCCACCACGGCAGCGCCGCGGTCCCGAGGGCCCATCGGCAGAACCACGGCGCGGCCACGACCTCCACGAACGTGTCGGCCAGCTCGTTGCGCCACACGAACCCGCTCCAGAGCGGGTGCTCGGTGACCCGGACGCGGCCCACCAGGATCCACTTGGCCGCCGTCGCCACGGCGGCCGCGACGAGGCCCACGACCAGCAGCACCGGACCGGCCACCAGCACGGCCGGCCACCAGCCCGCGGTGTCGGCCACGAGCAGGAGGGCAGCGGCGGCGGTGAGGCCGAGCGCGGCCGACGCCACGACGGCCAGCACGCGGCAGAGCTCGAGGGCGCCCCGCGCGACGCGCAGACGTCGGCCCGGTTCGTAGGTGCGGCCCTCGTCGACGTCGCCGACGACCCGCCGCAGCTTGGTGGGCGGGCTCCCGAGCCAGGAGGACCCCTTCTTCGCCTTGGCGCGCCGCGGTGCCGCCGACAGCACCGCCACGAGGCCGCGGGCGGGGACCTTCCGGCCGGGTGCGGCCATGCCGGAGTTGCCGACGAAGGCACGCCGGCCGACCTTGACCTGCTCGACGCGCAGCCAGCCGCCTCCCAGCTCGTACATGCCGAGCATCGTGTCGTCGGCGAGGAAGGCACCGTCACCGACCGACGTGAGCGTCGGCAGCATCAGGACCGTCGAGGCCTCGACGTCGCGACCGACGTCGGCGCCGAGCGCCCGCAGCCACGCCGGGGTCAGGCTGCTCGAGTACAGCGGGAACAGCCACTCGCGGGCACTGTCCAGCACGCGCAGCACCGTCCAGGCGCTCCACGCGGCTCGGCCGTGGATCGGGTGCACCCCCGCGACCACCCCGCGCGAGGCCAGCCTGACGACGGCCCACACGAGTCCGGCCAGCACCGGGAGGGACAGCACCGCCACGAGCGGGAGCAGCAGGGCGAGCTGCGTGAGCGCCGCGACCAGGCCGTCCGGCCGGCCGCCGACCGTCCAGGCCGCACCCACGACGGCGACCGCGGTGAGCCCGACCGCGACCACCGGCACGGCCGACAGGGCCGCCCCGGTGAGCGCGTAGGCGGTGGGCCAGCCGCGCCGGCGCGGGGCCGTGTGACGCTCGGCCGGACCACGCGCCTCCCCGACGCGCACGGACGGCGCGCCCGAGACGTAGACGTCGTCGGGGACGTCCGCGAGCACCGTGGACCCCGCGCCGACCTCGGCGCCCCGTCCGACCACGACACCCGGACCCAGGGTGCTGCGGACGCCGACGCGCGCCTCGGCCCGCACGCGCACCGGGCCGACGACCAACCGGTCGCCGTCGACCCAGTGGCCCGACAGGTCCGTCTCCGGCTCGACGGTGGATCCGCGCCCCAGGGTCAGCAGCCCGGTGAGGGACGGCATGGCGTGCAGGTCGACGCCCTCCCCCACCTTGGCGCCGAGCAGGCGCGCGAACAGGCTGAGCGCCCCGACGCCGGCGAGCGACCCGACGCGCAGCTCCTCGACGACGAGCTCGGCGGCCCAGAGTCGACGGTGGACACGCCCGCCACGCGGATGGGTGCCGGGCGTGAGCGGACGCAGCAGGAGCCGCACCAGCCCTGCGGCCAGCAGCGCCCGCACGGGCGGGAGCAGCACCAGGACCGCGCAGGCCGCCGCCGGCCAGCCCGGCTCCGGCCACCAGGGTGCGCCGGTGCCGACCGCGAGCACCTGGACGCCGACGAGGAGCCAGGCGATCCAGACGAGCCCGCCTAGCGCCCGCAGGGGCAGCAGGAGCAGCAGCTGGGCGAGCGCGGACCGGCGCGGCACGGGACGCACCTCGCGCGCCTGCACGACCGCCGGGGTCGTCAGGGTGTCCAGCCGGGCGGCGAGCGCACCCACGGTCGGGGCCTCGTACACGTCGGCGACGGTCACCTCCGGGTGTGTCTCGCGCAACCGGGCCACGAGCTGGGCCGCCGTCAGGCTCGACCCTCCGGCCTCGAAGAAGTCGTCGCCGGGCCCGCCGACGGCCGAGCCGAGGATCCGGGTCCAGGCGTCGGCCACCAGCGCGGCCGTCCCGTCGAGGGCCGTGGTCGTCGTCGACTCCAGCGGCCACGGCAGCGCGTCGCGGTCGACCTTCCCCGAGGTGCGGACGGGGATCGCGTCGACGACGGCGATCCGCGGCACGGACGCGGCAGGGAGCCGCTCGCGCAGCAGCGGCCGGGAGGCCTTGGCGTCGAAGCCCGCGTCGGCCACCACGTAGCCCACGAGCACGCTGTTGCCGGCCTCCGAGCGGCGGACGGCCGCGGCCGCCGCCTCGACGCCGGGCAGGGCCAGCAGCGCGTTATCCACCTCGCCCAGCTCGATCCGACGGCCGCCGATCTTGACCTGGTCGTCGGCCCGTCCGGCGAAGAGCAGACCGTCCTCGTCGAGCACGACGCGGTCACCGCTGCGGTAGGCGCGCTCCCAGCCGAGCGAGGGCATCGGCGCGTAGGTGGCGGCGTCCTTCTCGGGGTCGAGGTAGCGGGCGAGCCCGACCCCACCGATGACGAGCTGCCCGGTCTCCCCCGGCGGCACGGGCTGCTCCTGGTCGTCGACGACCGCGAGGTCCCATCCCTCCAGCGGCAGTCCGATGCGCACGGGCTCGCCGGGCTGCAGGCGCGCGCCGCACGCCACCACCGTGGCCTCCGTCGGTCCGTACGTGTTCCACACCTCGCGCTCGGCGGTGGCGAAGCGCTCGCCGATCTCCGGTGGGCACGCCTCGCCGCCGAGGATCAGCAGCCGCACCGCGTCGAGGGCCGACGGCGGCCACATGAGCACGAGGGTGGGCACGGTGGACACCACGCTGACGTCGTTGGCGACCAGCCACGGGGCGAGGTCGGCGCCGCTGCGGACGAGCGAGCGCGGCGCAGGGACGAGGCACGCGCCGTGCCCCCACGCCAACCACATCTCCTCGCAGGAGGCGTCGAAGGCGACGGACAGGCCGGCCATCACGCGGTCGCCGGGACCGAGCGGGGCGTCCTGGCAGAACAGCACCGACTCGGCGTCGACGAACGCAGCGGCGGAGCGGTGCGTGACGGCGACGCCCTTCGGCGTGCCGGTGGAGCCCGACGTGAAGATGATCCAGGCGTCGTCCTCGAGCCGCGGCGGCTCGACCGCGCCGGACCCGCGCACCTCGTCCCGGAGGCGGCGCACGACGAGGCCGTCGGTCACGACCGCGTCGGCCTGGGCCTCGCGCAGCACCGTGGCCGCGCGCTCCGGCGGGTCGTCGACGTCGATCGGCACGTAGGCCGCCCCCGCGAGGAGGACGCCCAGGATGGCGACGTGCAGGTCCGTCGTCCCCGAGGACACGCGCACCCCGACCCGGGCTCCGCGGCCGACACCGACCGAGCCCAGCTCGTCCGCGAGGGCACCGGCGGTCTCGAGCAGCTGGTCGTAGGTCAGCACGACGTCGCCGCACGCGAGGGCGGGCTCGCTGCCGTGGGCGTCGGCCGTCGCGGTCAGGACGTCCACGAGGGTCCGAGGAGGTGCGGCGCGGCCCGACCGCAGGAACGTGGCCGGGACCCTCACGCTGTCGAGCACCCGCGCATGCTGCCGGACCCCCGTGAACGGTCGGTGAACGACGTGGACCCGGCGAGCGGGACCTCGATCAGGCGCGGGGCGAGCCCCGCTCCGCCCGGGCGTGCAGTACGTCGAGGTGGGCGTCCACGGCGCCCATGTCGTAGCCCTGGCGGAGTCGCACGGGGGTGAAGCGCGCCTCGCGGATCAGGGCGGCGACCGAGCCGTCCGCTCGGCCGGTCACCCTCGGCTCGACGTCGGCGAGGAAGGCGTCCACCTCCCCCGCGTCGTACCCCTCGCGGAACCGGACGAGCGGGAAGCGCGGGGCCGTCACTGCGCCACCCGCGCCCGGACCTCGGCGAGCTGCTCCGTGACCCGGACGAGCGCGGTGCCGCCGCGGCCGTCTCGCGAGGAGATGGAGCCCTCGAGCGACAGGACGCTGCGCACGCCGGGCGTGAGGTGGGGCGAGATGCGGGCGAAGTCGTCGTCACTGAGGTCCCACAGCTCGATCCCTCGGCGCTCGCACTCCTGCACGCACGCCCCCGAGAGCTCGTGCGCGACGCGGAACGGCACACCCTCACGGACGAGCCACTCGGCGACGTCGGTGGCCAGCGCGAACCCCTGGGGAGCCAGGGCGGCCATGCGCTCGGTGTGGAACGTGAGCGTGCGGACCATGCCGGTGAAGGCGGGCAGCAGGACCTCGAGGGTGTCGACGGAGTCGAAGACCGGCTCCTTGTCCTCCTGGAGGTCGCGGTTGTAGGCCAGCGGCAGGGCCTTCAGCGTGGCCAGCAGCCCGGTGAGGTTGCCGATCAGCCGACCGGCCTTCCCGCGGGCGAGCTCGGCGATGTCGGGGTTCTTCTTCTGCGGCATGATGCTCGACCCCGTCGAGTACCCGTCGTCGAGCGTGACGAAGTCGAACTCCTTGGTGTTCCAGAGGATGATCTCCTCGGCCAGCCGGGAGACGTCGACACCCACCTGGGCGAGGACGAAGGCCAGCTCCGCCACGAAGTCGCGTGCGGCCGTGCCGTCGATCGAGTTGGCGGTGGAGCCGGTGAACCCCAGGCTCGCCGCGACCTTCTCGGGGTCCAGCCCGAGCGAGGACCCGGCCAGCGCGCCCGACCCGTACGGCGAGTCGTCGGCCACGCGGTCGTCCCAGTCGGCGAGGCGGTCGAGGTCGCGCACCAGCGGCCACGCGTGCGCCAGGAGGTGGTGCGACAGCAGGACCGGCTGGGCGTGCTGCAGGTGGGTGCGTCCCGGCATGGGCGCACCGAGGTGCTGCTCGGCCTGGTCCGCCAGGGCGGTCACCAGGTCCCGGAGCAGGTCGCCGATCCGGTGGGCGTGCTCGCGCAGGTAGATCTTGAACAGCGTGGCGACCTGGTCGTTGCGGGAGCGACCCGCCCGCAGGCGTCCGCCGAGATCGGGCCCGAGTCGCTCGACGAGCCCGCGCTCCAGCGCCGAGTGCACGTCCTCGTCACCCGGGTCGGCCGTGAACGCGCCCGAGGCGACGTCGGCGTCGAGCGCGTCGATCCCCTGGAGCATCGCGGCCAGGTCGTCGTCGGTCAGCAGGCCTGCGGCGTGCAGCACCTGGGCGTGCGCCCGCGAGCCACGCAGGTCGTACGGAGCGAGCCGCCAGTCGAAGTGCGTCGAGCGCGAGAGCTCGGTCAGCTCCGGCGACGGGCCGCCGGCGAAGCGACCGCCCCACAGGCGGGAGTCTCCCGTTCCGGCGTCGTCGCCCGCGGCTGGGCGGGTCAGGTCGTCGTCGGTGTCGCTCATGGTGTCCCCTCGCTCGTGGATCGGGTGTCGGTGGGGAGCTCGGCGAGCTCGGTGAACCGGGCCGCGACGGCGGCGCCGCCGTCCGGGTCACGGCAGATCATCATGACCGTGTCGTCGCCGGCGATGGTGCCCAGCACGTCGGCCTGCCCGGTGTGGTCGACGGCGGAGGCCAGGAACTGCGCCGCGCCGGGCGGCGTGCGCAGCACGACCAGGTTGGCCGACGCCTCGGCCGACACGAGCAGCTCGCGCAGCAACCGCGAGAGGCGCTGCTGCGACGCCGGCCCGTCCTCGGCCGCGCGCGGTGTGCGGTCGCCCCCCTCGGCCGGCACGGCGTACACCAGCGCTCCCGCGGAGTTGCGCACGCGGACGGCGTCGAGGTCGACGAGGTCGCGCGAGACCGTGGAGGCCGTCGCCGTGACGCCGTGCTCCTGCAGCAGCGCGACCAGCTCGGCCTGCGAGCGCACCGCCGTCCGCCCGAGCAGGTCGATGATGAGCCGCTGGCGCGCGGGCTTGGTGTCGGGGATGCTCACGGCCACGCGCTCCTCAGGACCGCTCCAGCAGGAAGGCGAGCAGCGCCTTCTGAGCGTGCAGACGGTTCTCGGCCTCGTCCCACACGACGCTGCGGGGTCCCTCCAGCACGTCCTCGGCGATCTCGAGGCCGCGGTAGGCCGGCAGGCAGTGCATGACGATCGCGTCGGGGTCGGCGTGCTCGAGCAGCGCACCCGTGACGGCGTACGGACCGAAGATCGCCTGCCGCTCGGCCTTCTCTGCCTCGTGGCCCATGGAGACCCAGGTGTCGGTGATGACGACGTCGGCACCGGCGACGGCCTCGGCGGGGTCGTCGGTGAGCAGGATCGATCCCCCGGTGGACGCGGCGACCTTCTCGGCGTCCGCGACGACGTGCGCGGCCGGCGCGTACCCGTCGGGCGCACCGATCCGCACGTGCATGCCCGCCACGGCACCGCCCAGCACGTAGGAGTGGGCCATGTTGTTCTCGCCATCCCCGACGTAGGCCACCGTCAGGCCCGCCAGCGGACCCTTGTGCTCGAGCACGGTGAGCCAGTCGGCCAGCAGCTGGCACGGGTGGAAGTCGTCGCTCAGCGCGTTCACGACGGGCACGCCGGCATGCCGGGCCATCTCCTCCAGGCCCGCCTGCGCGTACGTGCGCCACACGACGGCGTCGACCATGCGGCCCAGCACCCGGGCGGTGTCCGCCACCGGCTCGCCCCGGCCCGCCTGAGTGGTGGCCGCGTCGAGGATGACGCAGTGCCCACCCATCTGGGCCACGCCGACGGAGAACGAGACGCGGGTCCGGGTGGACGACTTGTCGAAGACCACCGCGACGGACCGCGGGCCCTCGAGCGGTCGGTGGGCGAAGGGCTCGGCCTTCATCCGCAGCGCGAGCTGCAGCACCTCGGCCTGCTCGGCGGGCGTCAGGTCGTCGTCGCGCAACAGGTGGCGGGTCATGCCAGCACCTCCGCGAGCACCGCCGACAGCGTCGTCGCCGCGTGGGCCGCCTCGGCCTCGGTGAGCACGAGCGGCGGGACGATGCGCAGCCGGTCGGGCGTGGGTGCGTTCAGGACGAGCCCGGCGTCGAGTGCGGCCTTCTGCACGTCGGCCGCGCGGGGCTCGGTGAGCACCACGCCGCGCATGAGGCCGCGGCCGGTGACCTCGACGACCCGGGGGTGCTGCTCGAGCACGGACGCCAGCTGGTCGCCTCGCGCCACGGCGTGCTGGAGCAGTCCATCGGCCTCGATCGTGTCGAGCACTGCGAGCGCCGCGGCGCAGGCCACCGGGTTCCCGCCGAACGTCGTGCCGTGGTTGCCCGGACCGAGGAGCGTGGCGGCCTCGCCGACGCCGATGCACGCACCGATCGGGAACCCGCCGCCGAGACCCTTGGCCAGCGTCACGAGGTCGGGGACGATGCCGGACTCCTGGAACGCGAACCACGCGCCGGTGCGCCCGACACCGGTCTGCACCTCGTCGATCCACAGCAGCGCGCCGTGCTCGTGCGTGACGGCGCGGGCGTGCGCCAGGTACCCGTCGGGCGGCACGACGACGCCCGCCTCGCCCTGGATGGGCTCCAGGAGCACGGCGGCCACGGTGTCGTCGACCGCTGCGGACAGGGCCTCGGCGTCGCCGTAGGGCACCCAGCGCACGTCGCCGGGCAGCGGCTCGAACGGCTCGCGGTAGGCGGCCTTCGACGTGAGCGCGAGCGCGCCCATCGAACGGCCGTGGAAGCTGCCCTCCGCCACGACGACCGTGGTGCGGCCCGTGCGACGGGTCGCCTTGAAGGCGGCCTCGTTGGCCTCGGTGCCGGAGTTGGCGAAGAACGTGCGCACGGGAACGCCGTCGCCCGCGTCGAGCAGGGCGGCGAGGCGCTCGGCGAGGCGCACCTGCGGCTCGGTGGTGAAGAAGTTCGACACGTGGCCGAGGGTGCCCAGCTGCTCGGTGACGGCCTTCACGATCGCCGGGTGGGCGTGTCCGAGGGCGTTGACGGCGATGCCCGCGAGCAGGTCGAGGTAGTGGTTGCCGTCGACGTCCCAGACCGTGCTGCCCTCACCGCGCACGAGCACCCGCTGGGGGTCGCCGAAGGTGTTCATCACCGCGCCGCGGTAGCGCTCGGTCCAGGAGTCGCCGCTCTCGGGGCGACCCTGCGAGGCGAAGGGGAGGTCGGCCCGGGCCGACGTCTGGTCCTGCTGTCCGGTCACGAGGGCTCCTTCGGTGCGCTCGTGGAGTACAGCGCGGTACGGATGCGGGTCTCGACGCCGGGCAGCACCTGGGTGCCGACGCCCTCGTCGGTGAAGATCTCGAGCAGGACGGCGTGCGGCTCGCGGCCGTCGACCACGGTGGCGCCCTTGACGCCGCCCTCGACGGCCTTCAGGCAGGCCGTCATCTTGGGGATCATCCCCGACGCGAGCCCCGGGAGGATCTCGCGCAACGCCTCCGGGGAGATCTCGCCGATGACGTCGGTGCTGTCGGGCCAGTCCCGGTACAGCCCCTCCACGTCGGTGAGCACGAGCATCTTCTCGGCGCCGAGCGCGACGGCCAGGGCGGACGCCGCGGTGTCGGCGTTGACGTTGTGGACCTGGCCCGACGCGTCGGGCGCGACGGTGGAGACGACCGGGATCCGCCCGGCGTCGATGAGGTCCTGCACGGCCTCCGGGCGCACGTGGGTGACCTCGCCGACGAGTCCGATGTCGGTCTCGACACCGTCGATCACCGGACGGGTGGTCGTCGCGGTGAACAGACCGGCGTCCTCGCCGGAGAGGCCGACCGCGAGGGCGCCGTGCCGGTTGAGCAGGCCGACGAGCTCACGTCCGACCTGGCCCGTGAGCACCATGCGCACGACGTCCACGGACTCCGGCGTGGTGACCCGCAGGCCACCGCGGAACTCGGACTCGATGCCGAGCCGGTCGAGCATGGAGCTGATCTGCGGTCCGCCGCCGTGGACGACGACCGGCTTGAAGCCGGCGAGGCGCAGGAACACGATGTCCTCCGCGAACGCCTGCTTCAGGGACTCGTCGGTCATGGCGTTGCCGCCGTACTTCACCACCACGACCTTGCCGTGGTAGCGCTTCAGCCACGGCAGGGCGCCGGCGAGGGCGGCGGCCTTCTCGGTGTGCTCCTGCCACTCCTCGCGGCTGTGACCGGCCTCGGGCTCGGCGTCGGCCTGGGTGGCGTCGTCGGTCTGGGGGGTGTCGTCGGGTGTCGTCATGGTGGTCCTCAGGAGGAGTAGGCCGAGTTCTCGTGCACGTAGGCGTGCGTCAGGTCGTTGGTCCAGACCGTGGCAGTGCTCTCGCCCGACTTCAGGTCGATCGTGACCGTCACGGCGCGGTCCTCGAGCGAGACCGCGTCGGGGGACTCGCCCGGACCGCTGTCGCGGCAGACCCAGACGCCGTTCAGCGCGACGTCGAGGTCGGCAGGGTCGAACGCCGCGCCGGTCGTGCCGACGGAGGCGAGGATGCGGCCCCAGTTGGGGTCCTTGCCGAAGATCGCCGTCTTGAACAGGTTGCTGCGCGCCACCGAGCGCGCGACCTCGACAGCGTCGTCCTCGGTCGCGGCGTTGAGGACCTCGATGGCGATCTCGTGGTCGGCACCCTCGGCATCGGCCAGCAGCTGCAGCGCGAGGTCGTGGCACACCGCCGTGACCTGCTCGGTGAGCGCCTCGACGGAGGGCGTCGCACCCGAGGCGCCGCTGGCGAGCAGCAGCACCGTGTCGTTGGTCGACTGGCAGCCGTCGGAGTCGAGCCGGTCGAAGGTCACCCGCGTCGCACCGCGCAGCGCGGTGTCGAGCGTGGCGGCGTCGACGTCGGCGTCGGTGGTGACGACCACGAGCATGGTCGCCAGGGCCGGCGCCAGCATGCCGGCTCCCTTGGCCATGCCGCCGACCGTGAAGGTCCGCCCCTCGGCGTCGCTGCCCTCCGCCGCGGCCTGCTTCGAGACCGAGTCCGTGGTCATGATCGCCGTCGCGGCCGCCGCTCCCCCGTCGTCGGACAGCTCGGCGTGCGCCGCGCGCACGCCGGCCAGCAGGTCGTCGCGGTCGTTCAGCAGACCGATCAGGCCGGTCGAGCACACCTGCACGTCGATGGCCCCGACGGCGCCGTTCTCCGCCCGCGGCCCGGAACCCCCGTCGGACAGGAGCTCCGCGACCAGCTCGGCGGTGGCGTGGGTCAGCTGGAACCCCTCCGCGCCGGTGTAGCAGTTCGCTCCGCCGGAGTTGAGCACGACGGCCCGTGCCGACCCGGTGCGGATCGCCTCGGCGCTCCAGATCACGGGGTTCGCGCGGCAGCGGTTGCTCGTGAAGACGGCGGCAGCGGCGGTCGACGGGCCGTCGTTGACGACCAGCGCCACGTCGGGCGCGCCGGTGGACTTCAGGCCGGCAGCCACGCCGGCTGCCCGGAAGCCTTGCGCACGCGTCACGCTCATGCCGCCACCCCCGAAGGAAGAGCACGGTACGAGAGTGCCGGCATGAGGTGCTCCTCGTTCACGCCCCCAAGCACTCCGCTTCGCTCCGTGCAGGGTGGTGCCCCCAGCTGACGCTCGCTCATGGTGCGACCCCCGTGGTCGTCAGGCCCGTGGTCTCGGGGAGACCCAGGGCGAGGTTCATGGACTGGATGGCGCCGCCGGCGGTGCCCTTGACCAGGTTGTCGATGACGCTCGTCACGACGAGCCGGCCGGCTGCCTCGTCGACGGCGACCTGCAGCTGCGCCGTGTTCGCGCCGAGCGTCGCGGCCGTGGTGGGCCACTGGCCCTCGGGCAGCAGGTGGACGAACGGCTCGCCCTGGCCCGGGCCGCCGTAGGCCTCTTCGTAGACGGCCCGCACCCGAGCCGCGTCGACGCCGTCGGCGAGCCGCGCCGTGGACGTGGCGAGGATGCCGCGGGCCATCGGGACGAGCGTGGGGGTGAACGAGATCGTCACGCCCTCGCCGCCGGCCTTCGTCAGGTTCTGCACGATCTCGGGCACGTGCCGGTGCACACCGCCGACGCCGTAGGGCGAGGCGGCACCCAATCCTTCGGAGGCGAGCAGGTGGGCCTTGGGCGCCTTGCCGGCGCCGGAGAAGCCGTTGGCGAGCACCGCCACGAGGTCGTCGGCCGCCACGATCCCGGCGGAGACGGCCGGCTGCAGGCCGAGGGTCACGGCGGTGACGTTGCAGCCGGGGACGGCGATGCGGCGGACACCGGCGAGGTGGTCACGCTGGCGGCCGGTGCCCACGAACAGCTCGGGCAGGCCGTAGGGCCACGTGCCGGCGTGCTCGCTGCCGTAGAACGCGGTCCAGTCCTCCGCGCTCTCCAGACGGTGGTCGGCGCCGCAGTCGATGACGAGCACGTCGTCACCGAGCTCGGCCGCGATGCGTCCGGACTCGCCGTGCGGCAGGCCGAGGAACACGACGTCGTGCCCGCCGAGCGTGGAGGCGTCGGTCGGCTGGATCACGCGGTCGGCGAGCGACACCAGGTGCGGCTGGTGCTCGCCCAGGCGCGACCCGGCGCTCGACGCGGCGGTGACCGCACCGATCTCGACGTCGGGATGGGCGCTGAGGAGCCGCAGCACCTCGCCGCCGGCATAGCCGCTGGCTCCGGCCACGGCTGCTGTGAAGGTCGTCATCGGTCCACCTTGTCAGGTTCGATCGGTCGGGTGGGCGCGTCGGTCAGTCGGTGCCGAGCTCCATGGCGGCCGCGTCGAGCGCCTGCTCGGTGTCGGACCCGGCCGCCGGGTTGGCCTCGATCCGCATCGCACCACCGGCGGGGAGCTCGCCGAAGAGCGTGCCGTTCTCCACGAGCACCTGGCCCTGGTCGAGCGGCTGACCGGCGTACATCTCGAGCTTCGCGCGAGAGTCGGCGATGTCGAGGTTGCGCATCGTGAGCTGCCCGATCCGGTCGGTCGGACCGAAGACCGCGTTGTCGGTGCGCTCCATCGACAGCTTGTCGGGGTGGTAGGAGAAGTTCTCGCCCTGCGTGTCGAGGATCGAGTAGTCCTCGCCCCGGCGCAGCCGCAGGGTGACGCTGCCGGTGACCAGCGAGGCGATCCAGCGCTCCACCGACTCGCGCAGCATCATCGACTGCGGGTCGAGCCAGCGTCCCTCGTACATGAGCCGCCCGAGCCGACGTCCGTGCGCGTGGAAGTTGGCGATGGTGTCCTCGTTGTGGATCGCGTTCACGAGCCGCTCGTAGGCGATGTGCAGCAACGCCATGGCCGGGGCCTCGTAGATGCCGCGGCTCTTGGCCTCGATGATCCGGTTCTCGATCTGGTCGGACATGCCGAGCCCGTGGCGGCCGCCGATCGTGTTGGCCGCGTGCACGAGGGCCACGGGGTCGCCGCCGAAGGTGTCGCCGTCGATCGCGACGGGACGCCCGGCCTCGAAGGTGACGGTCACGTCCTCGGTGTCGATGTCGACCGACGGGTCCCAGAACTTGACGCCCATGATCGGCTCGACCGTCTCGAGCGAGACGTCGAGGTGCTCGAGCGTCTTGGCCTCGTGGGTGGCGCCCCAGATGTTGGCGTCGGTGGAGTAGGCCTTCTCCTGGCTGTCCCGGTAGGGCAGGTCCCGCTCGGTCAGCCACTGGCTCATCTCGGTGCGTCCGCCCAGCTCGTGCACGAACTCGGCGTCCAGCCAGGGCTTGTAGATCCGCAGCGCGGGGTTGGCCAGCAGGCCGTACCGGTAGAACCGCTCGATGTCGTTGCCCTTGAACGTGGACCCGTCGCCCCAGATGTCGACGCCGTCCTCGTGCATGGCGCGCACGAGCAGCGTGCCGGTGACGGCACGCCCGAGCGGGGTGGTGTTGAAGTACGTGCGACCGCCGGAGCGGATGTGGAACGCACCGCAGGCGAGCGCCGCCAGGCCCTCCTCGACGAGCGGCTTCTTGATGTCGATGGCCCGGGCCAGCTCCGCGCCGTACTGCATCGCGCGGCCGGGGATGCCCGAGATGTCGGGCTCGTCGTACTGGCCGATGTCGGCGGTGTACGTGCAGGGCACGGCGCCCTTGTCGCGCATCCAGGCGACCGCGACGGAGGTGTCGAGCCCTCCGGAGAAGGCGATGCCGACGCGCTCGCCGACGGGCAGGGACGTGAGGACCTTGGACATGCCTCACATTCTTGCACAGGTCTGCAAGGTCTTGCAGTGGGGGTGGGCGCGGTGCCGCTGCGGCTCTCACCGGCCTGCGGGTGCGCTGCCTCGACACTTCGTGGCCCGGTCTCCGAAAGGCCTCGACCGGACGGACGGTCTGGGGCCGTCCGAGCTCTCGGGCTGCGGGTCTCTCGGCCGTCAGAGGTAGGTGGCACGCGGATCCTGGTCGCCAGAGGTAGGTGGCGCGTCGATTGAAGGCCCCATTCGGCGCGTCACCTACCTCCGCTCCTACGATTCCGCGCGCCACCCACCTCCGCCCCATCCACCGCGCCCGGCCGGATCCCGAGAGCTCGATCGAGCACCGCCCAGCCATCGGTCGAGGCCTTTCGGAGGCCGGGCCCGGGCGAGGCCGTGCCGACGCAGCCGCAGGACGAGACCGACCCAGACCGACGCGACCGCAGGACGGGCCTCAGCGCAGCACGCCCCCCAGCGACTCCCCCGCCGCGACGAGCGCAGCACGGGCCTCGGCGATCTCGGCGTCCTTGAGGGTGCGGTCCGGGGCGCGCAGCCGCACTGCGAAGGCGAGCGACTTCTGCCCCTCGGGCACCGGTGCCCCGGTGTACACGTCGAACAGTCGCACCGACTCGACCACCTCGTGGGCCGCGGCGAGCGCGGAGCGCAGTGCCTCGGCCGTCACGCCGGCGTCGACGATGAAGGCGAGGTCCTCCTTGGCCACGGGGTAGGTCGAGAAGTCCGGGCGCGGGCCGACCTCGGGCGACGCCGCGAGCAGCGCGTCGAGGTCCACCTCTCCCGCCACCGATCGCGCCGGGAGTCCGTACTCCTTGAGCACCGACGGGTGGAGCTCACCCGCGTGCCCGACCACGCGACCGTCGAGCACCAGAGCAGCGCAACGTCCCTGGTGGAACGGCGCGACCTGGGCCTGCTCGACCGTGAGGTCGACGTGCAGGGCGTCCGCGAGTCGGCGCGCCACCGCGACGGCGTCCGCCCAGGTGGCCGCCCGCCCCGGTCCGGCCCAGCCGGAACGCTCCCGCTCCCCGGCCAGGACCCACCCGGCATGGAACGGCTGGTCGGGCAGGGCCGCGTCGAGCGCGGCGATCTCGTCGCTCGTCGGCCTGCGGTCCGTGCCGTAGATCGGCGCTGCGGGAGCGCCGGGGCGTGGGTGGAAGACACGGCCGATCTCGCTGATCTGCACGGCCTCGTGACCGCGGCCGACGTTGAGCGCGGCCGAGCGGAGCAGGCCGACGAGGAGCGTGGTCGTGAGGCCGGGCTCCTGCGCCGACAACGGGTTGGCCAGCCGCACCTGACGGCGACGGACGTCGTCGGCGGGGAGCGCCAGCCGGTCGAGGTCCGCCTCGCCCACGAAGGGCAGGGTGGTGACCTCCACCAGTCCGGCGCCGGCCAGCACGTGGCCCACGCGCCGACGCAGCTCCTGGTGGCGGGTCAGGCCACGACCGCCGGTGGGCGTCGGCAGGACCGACGGCACCTGGTCGTAGCCTGCGGTCCGCAGCGCCTCCTCGACGAAGTCGTAGGGGTCGTTCAGGTCGAAGCGCCAGCTGGGCGGGGTCACGTGGAGGACGTCGCCCTCCCGCTCGACCGTGCAGCCGTTGCGCTCGAACGTGCGCTGGGCGTCGTCGACCGAGATCGGCACGCCACTGATGCGGGCGGGCAGGTCGACGGGGACCGTGACGGCCGTGCGCGCCGGCGGCTCGCCGACCATGGTGGCGCCGGGCTCCAGGGTGCCGCCCCCGAGCTCCACCAGCAGCTCGGCCACGCGGGCCGCCCCGACGAGCGTGAGCTCGGGGTCGACGCCGCGCTCGTAGCGCTTGGCGGCCTCCGAGGGCAGGCGGTGCCGCTTGACGGCCCGGAAGATGGTCACCGGGTCCCAGTACGCGGCCTCGACGACGACGGACGTGCTCGTGTCCGAGAGCTCGGTCGAGGCGCCGCCCATGACACCGGCCAGACCGATGGGACCGGAGTCGTCGGCGATCACGAGGTCCTCGGGCGTGAGCGTGCGCTCGACGTCGTCGAGCGTCGTCAGCGTCTCGCCCGCCTGTGCGCGCCGCACGACGATGTCGCCGCGGACCGTGTCGCGGTCGTAGCAGTGGTTGGGCTGGCCCAGCTCGAGCATCACGTAGTTGGAGACGTCGACGGCCAGGGAGATGGACCGCATGCCGGCGTCGGTGATGCGACGGGCCATCCACGCGGGCGTGGGACGAGTCGGGTCGACGCCCGTGACGACCAGCGTCGTGAAGACCGGGCAGCCCTCGGAGTCCTCGACCCGCACGGGGTACGCGGGCACGTCGGCCGCAGGCATCGGGCGGTCGGCGGGGTCGGTGAACGGCACGTCGAACGCGAGCGCGGCGTCGCGGGCCACGCCGCGCAGGCTGAGGGCGTACGCGCGGTCGGGGTTGACCTCGAGGTCGAGGGTCTGGTCGCCCAGGCCCAGCAGCGCCACGGCGTCGTCGCCCGGCTGCGCCGACCCCTCGGCCAGGACGAGGATGCCGTCGGCGGTGGTCTCGTCGTCGGGCAGGCCGAGCTCCCTGGTGGAGCAGATCATGCCGTCGGAGACGTGGCCGTAGGTCTTGCGCGAGCCGATCTCGAAGCCCAGCTCGGGCAGGTAGGTGCCCGGCAGCGAGACGACCACCAGGTCACCCACGCCGAAGTTGTGCGCACCGCACACGATGCCGCGCGAGGGGACGTCCTCGCCCGGTGCGTCGGGCACCGACGGCTCGTTCCGCTCGGGGCCGACGTCCACGCGGCACCAGTTGATGGTCTTGCCGTTCTTCTGCTCCTCGGGACGCACCTCGAGCACGCGCCCGACCGTGAGCGGCCCGGTGATGCCGCCGCCCACGATCTCCTCGAGCTTGAGGTCGTACATCGTCAGCCGGTCGGCGATCTGCTCGGTCGTCACGGCAGGCGGCAGCTCGACGAGCGACCGCAGCCACTCCACAGGGACACGCATGTCTACAGACCAACTCCGAACGGCTGGGTGAAGCGGATGTCGCCGTCCCACAGGTCGCGCAGGTCGGCGATGTCGTACCGGCTGGTGATGGTGCGGTCCAGCCCCATCCCGAAGGCGAAGCCCGAGTACTCCTCGGGGTCGACGCCGCAGGCGACCAGGACGCGCGGGTTCACCACGCCGCAGCCGCCCCACTCGATCCAGCCCTCGCCGCGGCACGTGCCGCAGTCGGCGACGGCGTCCGCGGCGTTGTGACAGACGTAGCAGAGCAGGTCGACCTCGGCGCTCGGCTCGGTGAACGGGAAGTAGGACGGGCGGAACCGCGTGGTCATCCCCGGCCCGTAGACCGCGGCGGCGAAGTGGTCGAGCGTGCCCTTGAGGTGCGCCATCGACAGGCCGCGGTCGATCGCCAGGCCCTCGACCTGGTGGAAGACCGGCATGTGCGTGGCGTCGGCCTCGTCGGTGCGGTAGACGCGGCCGGGGCAGACGACGTAGATCGGCGGGGTGCGGGTGAGCATCGTGCGCGCCTGGACCGGCGACGTGTGCGTGCGCAGCACCAGCGCGGCACTCTCCGGCTCGACCCAGAACGTGTCCTGCATCGTGCGCGCCGGGTGGTTCGGGCCCAGGTTGAGCGCGTCGAAGTTGAGCCACTCGGCCTCGACCTCGGGGCCCTCCGCGACCTCCCAGCCCATCGCGACGAAGATGTCGGCGACGTGCTCCTGGATGGTGGTGATGGGGTGCCGGGCGCCGATCGGCTCGACGTCGGTCGGCAGCGTCACGTCGACGGTCTCCTCGGCGAGACGCCGCTCCTCCTCGAGCGACTCGAGCTCCGTGGAGCGAGCAGCCAGGGCCTGGTTGACGGCCCCGCGCGCCTGTCCGATCCGCTGCCCCGCGTCCTTGCGGGCCTGCGGCGGGAGCGCGCCGATCTCGCGGTTCGCGAGCGCGAGCGGGGAGCGGTCGCCGGTGTGGGCGATGCGCACCTGCTTGAGCGCGTCGAGGGAGTCGGCGGCGGCGATCGCGGCGAGGGCGGCGTCGCGCACGCGCGCGACCTCGGCCTCGCCCAGCGCGGCGACCTCGACGGGGTCGTAGTCGGAGTTCGGGGCGGACACGCGAGCAGTCTAGTGAGCCGGCCGTCCAGCGGGACCGGCCCGGGTCGCGGTGGCCGGGCCCGGATCGGTCGCGACGGGTCAGTCGGTCAGGGCGTCGGGCTCGTTCACGGGCACCCACACCCGGATGCAGGCGCCACCACCCTCGGCATCGCCGATCTCGATGCGGCCGCCGTGCTCCTCGACGATGCCGCGCACGATGTACATGCCGAGCCCGCTGCCCGCCCCGGGACCGGAGCGCCAGAAGCGGCTGAACACGCGCTGGCGCATCTCCTCGGGGATGCCGGGCCCCTGGTCGTGGATCTCCAGCACCGCTCCCCCACCTCCGGCGACGGCGTCGTCCTCGCCCAGGTGCTCGACCACGACCTTCCGGAGACCGTGCCCGTGCCGCATGGCGTTCTCGATCAGGTTGGTGGCCACCTGGGTCATCCGGTCGGCGTCGCCCCACACCAGGTGCGGCTCGCCGATCGTGGAGAGCTCGAAGGGCTCACCACCGGCCGAGGCGCTGCGCAGGACTCCCCTGACGACCTCGTCGAGCTTCACGGGTCCGCGACGCAGGGTGAGCCGGCCTGCGTCGATGCGGGCGGCGTCGAGGAGCTCGGTGATGAGTCGACTGAGGCGGTCCGCGTCGGAGTCGACCGTCTCGAGCATGAACTGGCGCTGCTCCTCGGAGAAGCGGTCCCACTTCGACAGGAGGGTGGCGGTGAAGCCCTTGATGCCCGTGAGGGGCGACCGCAGCTCGTGGGCGACGGTGGCCACCAGGTCCGACCGCTCACGGTCCCGCTGGTTGCGCACCTTCGCGTTGCGCACGCTCGCGATGACCTTGACCACCGTGCCGCCGGGCCGGTCACGCACCAGCCGGGCCGTCACGAGGTACTCGCTGCCCCGCGGCGAGTACCAGGACTGCTCGGAGAGCCGGTTCCGGATGTTCAGCCCGTCGTAGGGGTGGGTGGAGTCGTACCAGCTGTTGCCGTTCAGGTCGTCGAACGGCATGGCGTCGGACAGGTGCATCCCGAGCATCTCGCCCGGCGCGGCCCGCGCCATCTTCTCGATGCGTCCGTTGACGTACTCGACGATCCCGTCCGCACCGGCGATGACCACGCCGTCGGGGAAGTCGTCGAGGTCCATGGAAGGAATCTAGTACGAATGAACTACTCGCGACGAGCGCCGCGTGCCGACGCGAGCTCCACGAGCGCGAGGTTGCCGTCGACGTGCTCGCCGTCCGGGCCCTCGACGACGTCCTCCAGCCCGATGCGCGTGGAGACCCCGAGCTCGACCGCGAGGTCCAGCATCGGCCAGGCCGAGCGGCCCTCCCCGTGCAGCAGGACCGGGATGCCGGTCGGACGCACCAGCTCCAGGAGCGCCTCGGCCGTCTCGCGCTGGTCGGGGGCGTCGGCCAGCTCGAGCAGCACCACCGACGTGTGCTCGCGCCACGTGGAGGCGAGCCAGTCGCGGGCCGCGTCCTCGGTCCAGAGGCCGGCACTCAGCTGGACGCCGCGGTCGACGAGCGCCGCCGCGAGGTCGACGGCGTCGCGCTCGTGCCAGTTGACCGACGCGTGGTCGGGCAGCACCGTCCACGCGGCCACGGCGCGGGCCGGCGAGGTCCCACCGGTCCAGGCCCACGCACCCGTGGTGACCCCCACCGGGACGTCGACGACGGCGCGGACCGCCTCGACCCAGTGCGCGACGTCGGCCGGCTCGAGGCTGTCGCGTCCGTCGCCCGTGCGCGGGTGCACGTGCAGGTCCTGGGCGCCGGCGGCGACGACGGCGGCGGCGTCGGCGGCGCAGGACTCGGCGGTGACCGGCACCCCGGGGTGCTCGTCGACGTCGCGGGACCCGTTCAGGCAGCACTGCAGGACGGTGGTGGTCATCGATCTCCCTGGGCACGCGCACTGGCGTAGAGGCACACCGCGGCTGCGGTGGCCAGGTTCAGGCTCTCGGCGCGGCCGAGGATCGGCACGGCCACGGCGAGGTCGGCGGCGTCGCGCACCTCGGCGGGCAGTCCCTGGGCCTCGTTGCCCATGACCCAGGCCGTCGGGGCGGCCAGGTCGAGACCCGAGCCCTCGCGATCGGCGTCGAAGAGGTCGACGTCGGCGTCGCCGTCGGTGGCGAGCACCTGGAGACCGCGTGCCCGAAGCGCCTCGAGCACCTCGCCGTGGTCGCGGTGGACCACGACGGGGAGGTGGAACAGGCTGCCGGCACCGGCCCGGACGGCCTTCGGGTTCGTGGGGTCCACGCTGTCGGCCGACAGCACCACGGCGTCCGCGCCGGCGGCGTCGGCGCACCGGATGACCGCACCGGCGTTGCCGGGGTCGCGCATGTCGTGGCACACCACCACGAGACGCGCCTCGTCCGGCACGGCCTCGAGGCCCCTGACGACCGTGCGGCACACGGCCACGATGCCCTGGGGCGTGGTGGCGTCGGCGACCTCGGCGAGCACCTCGTCGTCGACCACCGTCCAGGTGACGGAGGCGGCGTCGGCCGCCTGGTGCAGGAGCGGGTGCCTCTCCTGCGCCGCGGCGGTGGCGAAGACCTCGAGCACCACGTCGGGCACGGCGAGGGCCTCGCGCACGGCCTGCGGGCCCTCGGCGAGGAACTCGCCGGTCTCGGCCCGGAAACGCCGCGTGGCAAGCCGTCGAGCACGCTTGATCCGTCCGCTGCGGACGGTCACGGTGTGCTCGGGGCTTGCCACGGGCGTCGGTGCGAGGGCGGTCAGGCCGTCGCGTCTTCCTTGGGCGCGTTCACGTCGGCCGGAAGGTTGTCCTTCGCGACCTGGACGAGGGCGCTGAACGCGGCCGGCTCGTTGACGGCCAGCTCGGCGAGCATCTTGCGGTCGACCTCGACACCCGCGGCCTTGAGGCCCTGGATGAAGCGGTTGTACGTGAGGCCCTCGGCGCGGACGGCAGCGTTGATGCGCTGGATCCAGAGACGACGGAAGTCGCCCTTCTTGGCCTTGCGGTCACGGTAGTTGTAGACCAGGGAGTGAGTGACCTGCTCCTTGGCCTTGCGGTACAGGCGCGAGCGCTGGCCACGGTAGCCGGACGCCCGCTCGAGGGTCTCGCGGCGCTTCTTCTGCGCGTTGACGGAACGCTTGACGCGTGCCATAGGGGTTCTCCTTCGGGTGGGGTGCGGTCAGCGACCGAGCAGCTTCTTGACCATCTTGGTGTCGGCCTTGGACACGTCGACCGTGCCGTCGAGACGGCGCGTGCGGGTGCTGGGCTTGTGCTCCAAGAGGTGCCGGCGGCCGGTCTGCTCGCGACGGAGCTTGCCCTTGCCGGTGATCTTGACGCGCTTCTTCATGCCCGAGTGGGGCTTGAACTTCGGCATCTCATGCCTCCATGTCTGGGTCGAGGTTCTCGCTTCGACGCCGGGGCTTCTTCGGCGTCGCAGTCTTCTTCTGGGCCTCGCGGTGCGCCTTGTCGGCGGCCGCCTCGGCTTCACGCTCCGCGGTCTTCTCAGCGGTGGTCTTGGCCTTCTCGGCCTTGACCTCGGCCTGGGCCTCGGACTTCTTCTTCAGCGGCGCGAGCACCATCGTCATGTTGCGGCCGTCCTGGCGCGGGTGCGCCTCGACGACGCCGAGGTCAGCCACGTCCTCGCCCAGCTTCTGCAGCAGGCGGTACCCGAGCTCGGGTCGGTGCTGCTCGCGGCCGCGGAACATGATCGTGATCTTGACCTTGTCGCCCGCCCTCAGGAACCGCACGACGTGACCCTTCTTGGTGTCGTAGTCGTGCTGGTCGATCTTCGGACGAAGCTTCATCTCCTTGATGATGGTGTTCGTCTGGTTGCGTCGTGACTCGCGTGCCTTCTGGGCGGCCTCGTACTTGAACTTGCCGTAGTCCATGAGGCGGCACACCGGGGGGCGGGCCGTCGGGGCGACCTCGACGAGGTCGAGGTCGGACTCGGCAGCGAGGCGCAGGGCGTCCTCGATGCGAACGATGCCGACCTGCTCACCGCCGGGTCCGACGAGCCGGACCTCGGGTACGCGGATGCGGTCGTTGACGCGCAGCTCTGTGCTGATGGATCCTCCTGTGGTCTGTGTCCAGGAGGCCCACGACAATGGCCCCCGTCCGACAGGACGGAGGCCACCGATGCACGCCGTCGGTGCGAACCGAACAGCGTCGCTCGGCCGGGCGTACCGGCCGAGGTACCCCCCGATCCGCGGATCGAGCAGGTGGGAGGTGGGCCTCCACTTCTCCCCCAGGATAGCAAACCCTCGCGCCCTCGTGAAAATCGGCGCGCCGGCACCCCTCGGCCGCGGTCCGGAACAGCCGACATCCGGGCGAAACACGGCGGACGTCGACGGGCAACACCGGCCGCCCAGCATGGGCGCAGGAGGTGTCGAGATGAGGTGGAGGGTCAGGGCCACGTTCCCGGATCGGCCCGGTCTGCTGGGCCGGATCGCACTGGCGTGCGGCGAGGCCGACGTGAACATCGTCGGGATGCAGGTCTTCTCGACCCGTCCCACGGTCACCGACGAGTTCGTCGTGGAGGCCGGCGACGACTGGACCGACGTCGGCCTCGCGGAGCTCTTCGTCGGGGCCGGGGGCACCGCCGTCGCGGTCACCCGTGCCGACGAGGACGCCGTGCTGGACACGCCGACGCGCTACCTGGACGCCGTCCACCAGGTCCTGGAGGAGGGACGTGACGTCGAGGACGTGCTCGCCGAGCTGCTCGCCACCGAGCCGCCCGACGTGGCCGACTACGCGGGCCACGACGTGCTGGACCTGCGGCGCCGCAACGGCAGCGCCCTGCGGATCAGCCGGGCTGTCCCCTTCACCGCGGTCGAGCGGGCGCGCGCGCAGGCCCTGCTGTCGCTCGTGAGCGACGCCGGCGTCGACGTGCCCCTCATCGCACCCTCGCCCCGCCACCCGATGCCGCTGGTCCGCCTGGCCGGACTCGCCGACATCGAGGCCGTGGCGGCACTGCACGAGCGGTGCAGCGTCGACACCCTCTACACCCGCTACCAGGTCCCTCTGCGCATGCCGATGACGACGCGGATGGCACGGCGGCTGGTGACTCCCGAGCGTGGCCTCGCGATCGTCGTCCAGGTCGGTCTCGACCTGGTGGGTCACGGGGTGCTCGAGCCGCTCGAGGACCGACTGGTCTTCCAGCTGCTGGTCGAGGACGCCTGGCAGGGGCGCGGCTTCGGCACGTTGCTGGTCAAGCACGCCGCACGGCACGCCAAGGCGCAGGGCGCCGAGCACCTCACGTTCGTGTCCGCGGGATCGAACGACATGCTGCTGCGTGCCGTGGGCGCGGCGGGCTTCGTCGCCCGGGTGGAGCGGCACGACGCCGCCGTGCACATCACCGTCCCGCTCGCCGGGGTTCGGGCGGCCGAGAGCGCGTGAGGAGGTCCTGCTCGCTGCTGCCCTGCCTCGGCTCGCCCCGCCGCTGCGCTGCCGCAGAGGTCTCGACCCACCGGGGCAGGACCCGTGCGACACCGCACCGGAGGATCAGTCGCCCGCGGCAGCGCACCACCAGGACGACAGCCGCCGCACCGGCGCACCGGCCGTCGCGACCTTCGTCAGCCTCCGGTCACCCACGCGTGGCCGACGTCGGTGGAGACCAACCGGTCCCCCGCCGCCAGGTGCCGCAGGTCGTCGGTCTCCACGACCTGGAAGTGCGGGGAGCCGAGGTCGAGCAGCAGCGCCGTGGCGCCCTCGGACTGCGCCGCCACGGCGGCCGCCTGGCCCCACACGGGAACCGGTCGGGCCTGCGGGTTCCACCGTGCCATCGCATCGAGGCTGCTGAACGTCAGAAGCGCCTGGCGGCCGTCGGCGCCGGTCATCAGCACCGCGGCCATGTCGGCGTCCTTGTCCCCGCTGGTCAGGGCCTCGGGGCCGGCGGCCTGGCTCGCGGCGCCGAGCGTGGCGACCACGGGCACGAAGACGCGCACGGAGCCGAGGACCGCCAGGACGGCCACCGTGTCGCCCAGGGCAGCGCCGAGGCGAGGATCGAGTCGTCCGTCGTCGTCGGGGAACGCCGGCTCGGCCAGCGAGCGACCGGTCACGGGACGCGCCGCACCAGGTCGTCGACGACCTGACGCACCCGGCCGTGGCCGCTCGTGCCCTGCAGGGCGAACAGCATCAGCCTCTCGTCGTCGACCGTCACGAGGGTGGGCCAGGGTGCGCCCTCGCCGAAGGCGAAGCCCTTCACCCGGTTCCACGGCACGTGGTGCGTGCGGTACCCGTTCACGACCTCGAGCTCGTCGTCGGACACCGTCACCCGGCTGCGACCGATGCCGTGCAGGATCACGATGAAGACCGCGATGGAGCCGTACAGCGTGAGCGCCTGGGAGAGCGTGACCTGGGACCGGATCTCCTGCGGCAGCGCGAAGGTGATCGCGACCGACATCGCCACCAGGGCCACGCAGGACCCGTAGGCGACGTAGCGGGTCCCGCCGGGACGGTGCGTGGTCATACCCGGCACGCCAGGATGTCGGTCACGAGGATGCCGCGGGCGCCCAGCTCGTAGAGGCTGTCCATGATCTTCTGGGCGGCGTCGCGCGGCACCATCGAGCGCACCGCGACCCAGCCCTCACGATGGAGCGGGGACACGGTGGGCGACTCGATGCCCGGCGTGAGCTCGACCGCCCGTTCGACGTGCTCCACGCGGATGTCGTAGTCCATCATCACGTACGTCCGGGCGACGAGGACGCTGTCGAGACGACGCTTGAACACGGCGTACCCGTCGGGCTCGCCCGTTCCTGCCTCGCCGCGCGTGATGAGGACGGCCTCGGACGAGAGGATCGGGTCGCCGAACACCGCGAGGTCGGCCTGGCGCAGCGTGCTCCCGGTCTCGACGACGTCGGCGATCGCGTCGGCCACGCCGAGGCGGATGGAGGACTCGACCGCACCGTCGAGGCGGACCACGGTCGCCGCGACCCCGCGCGCGCTCAGGTAGTCCTGCACGATGACGGGGTACGAGGTCGCGATCCGCTTGCCCTCGAGCTCGGCGATCGCGGACATGGAGCCGGTCGGCGCGGCGAAGCGGAACGTCGAGGCCCCGAAGCCCAGGCCGATCTGCTCGGCCGCCGGGGCCGCGGAGTCGAGCAGGAGGTCACGGCCGGTGATGCCGACGTCGAGCGTGCCCTCCCCCACGTAGACGGCGATGTCGCGGGGTCGCAGGTAGAAGAACTCGACGTCGTTCTCGGCGTCGACGAGGACGAGGTCCTTGGTGTTGCGGCGCTGGCGGTAGCCCGCCTCCGCGAGGATCTGGCTGGCGGCGTCGGACAGGGCGCCCTTGTTGGGAACGGCCACTCTCAGCATGGTGGTGACTTTCTGACGAAGGAGGTCGGGCCCGACCGGCGTCCGCCACGACGGGGGACGGTGGCCGGATCGCACGACAGCGGCACGGCCCGAGGAGGTGCTGGATCCGCTGTCGTCACAGATGCGCGTAGACGTCGTCGAGCGAGATGCCGGCGGCGATCATCATGACCTGGGCGTGGTAGAGCAGCTGGCTGATCTCCTCGGCCGTGCGCTCGGGGCCCTCGTGCTCGGCGGCCATCCAGGACTCGGCGGCCTCCTCGACCAGCTTCTTGCCGATCGCGTGCACGCCGGCATCGAGCTCGGCGACGGTGCGCGAGCCCTCGGGCCGGTCGCTGGCCTTGGCGGCGAGCTCGGCGAACAGGTCGTCGAAGGTCTTCATGGTGACCTCAGTCTAGGGACGCCAGCGTGCGCAGGGTCGCCCAGGTCGACAGCGCGGCCTCGGCGGCCTCCCGACCCTTGTCCTCGACGCTGCCCTCGAGCCCGGCGCGGTCGAGCGCCTGCTGCTCGGTGTCGCACGTCAGCAGACCGAACCCCACCGGCACACCCGTGTCGAGGGACACCCGCGCGAGGCCGTCGGTGGCTGCGGCCGAGACGTACTCGAAGTGAGGTGTGCCGCCTCGGATGATCACGCCGAGGGCCACGACCGCGTCGAAGCCGGCCGCCGCGCACCCCTGGGCGACGAGCGGCAGCTCGAACGAACCGGCAGCCCGCACGAGCGTGGCGTCGGTGACCCCGGCGTCCGACAGGGCGCGCTGGGCGCCCGCGATCAGGCCGTCCATCACCTGGTCGTGCCAGCTGGAGGCCACGACGGCCACGCGGGCCCCCGTGGCGTCGACCTGCAGGGTGGGTGCTCCGTGTCCGCTCATGCCGTCGTTCCCGTCGTCTCGTCGAGGCCCAGGTCGGGCAGGTCGTGACCCATCCGCTCGGCCTTGGTCCTCAGGTACTGGATGTTCTCGGCGGTCGGCTGGATCTGCAGGGAGATCCGCTCGGCCACCTTCACGCCGTAGGCCTCCAGCTGCGTCGCCTTGTCCGGGTTGTTGGTGAGCAGCCGGACCGAGCCGATGCCGAGGTCGCGCAGCATCTGCGCGCCGGCGGCGTAGTCGCGCTCGTCCTCGCCGAACCCCAGGGCGAGGTTGGCGTCGACCGTGTCACGGCCGGCGTCCTGCAGGGCGTAGGCCTGCAGCTTGTGCAGCAGACCGATCCCTCGGCCCTCGTGACCGCGCAGGTACACCACGACGCCCGCCCCCTCGGCCTTGACCGCCGCCATGGACGCCTGGAGCTGGGGCCCGCAGTCGCAGCGCCGCGAGCCGAACACGTCACCGGTCAGGCACTCCGAGTGCAGACGGACCAGCACGCTCGCACCCTCGGCGGCCGCCGCGGCGAGGTCTCCGTGCACGAGGGCCACGTGCTCGGCCCCGTCGATCGTGTCGCGGAAGCCGTGTGCGGCGAAGGTGCCGAACTCGGTGGGGAGCGTCGTCGTGGCGAGCCGCTCGACCTGGGACTCGTGCAGACGCAGGTGCACCTGCAGGTCCTCGATCGAGACGAGGGCCAGGTCGTGCTCGTCGGCGAACGCGCGCAGGGCGGGCGCCCGCATGAGGGTGCCGTCGTCGTGCACGACCTCGCCGATCACGCCGACCGGCGTCAGGCCCGCGAGCCGGGTGAGGTCCACCGCGGCCTCGGTGTGGCCGGCGCGCGCCAGGACGCCGCCCTCCTTCGCACGCAGCGGCAGCACGTGGCCCGGCATGACCAGCTCGAACGGCTCGGTCGCCGAGTCGGCGAGCACCCGGACCGTGCGCGCCCGGTCGGCCGCCGAGATGCCCGTGGTGATGCCGTCGCGGGCGTCGATCGAGATCGTGTAGGCGGTGCGCATCATCTCGCGGTTGTGCGGCGTCATGAGCGGGATGCCGAGCCGGTCGAGGATCGCCCCCGGCGCGGGTGCGCACACGTAGCCGCTGGAGTACCGCACCAGGAAGCCCATCAGCTCCGGCGTGGCCTTGCTCGCGGCGAAGATGATGTCGCCCTCGTTCTCGCGGCCCGGGTCGTCGACCACCACGACGGCCTTGCCGTCGCGGATGTCGGCGATCGCCCGCTCGATGCTGTCGAGGCGGACCGTGTCGCCGCCGGCGTCCGAATACGTCGTCATGACTGCTGCTCCTTCGGGAGGCGGGCGGCCAGCAGCCGCTCCACGTACTTGGCGAGGACGTCGACCTCGAGGTTCACCCGGTCGCCGGGGGCGAGGGTGCCGAGCGTCGTGTCCGCGAGGGTGGTGGGGATGAGGGAGACCGAGAACCAGGCGTCCGGTCCGTCCGCCGCCCACGGCCTGGCACCCCCGCCGGGGGCGTCGACGACCTCGACGACCGTGAGCGACACCCCCTGGACCGTGATCGAGCCCTTGGGGACCAGGTACCGGGCCAGCTCGGCCGGCAGGGAGAAGCGCAGCACGTCCCAGTGCTCGCTCGGCGTGCGGTCGATCAGCGCCCCGGTGCCGTCGACGTGCCCCTGCACGATGTGCCCGCCCATCCGCGCACCGGCCTGCATGGCGCGCTCGAGGTTGACCTCGTCACCGACCTCCAGGCCACCGAGCGACGTGCGGTCGAGCGACTCGGCCATGACGTCGGCGCTGAAGACGTCGCCGTCCCCCTCCTGCGACGACTGGTCCATGACCGTGAGGCAGCAGCCGTTCACGGAGATCGAGGCTCCGTGCGTCGCGTCGGCCGTGACGACGGGGCCGCGCACCGAGAGGCGCACGGAGTCGCCGAGCGACTCGATCGCCGTGACGACGCCCTTCTCCTCCACGAGACCGGTGAACATCAGGGCATCTCCTCACGTGGGGCACGGCCCGGCGTGCCGATGATGCGGATGTCGGGGCCGATCCGCGCGACGTCGTGCAGGTCGATGGGACGCAGGTCGGCCAGCGTGGCGGCCTCGCCCTCCAGCGCGGCCCGGCCCGAGCCGAGCATCGCGGGAGCGATGTAGCCGATCACCCGGTCGACCAGGCCCGCGTTCCAGAACGCGCCGGCCAGGCGAGGACCGCCCTCGAGCCACACGTGCCGGACGCCGTTCTCGACCATCTTCGCGAGCACCTCGTCGGGCTCGCGGCTCTGCACGAGCAACGTCGGCGCGACCCGGTCGAACACCCGGTAGTACGAGGGGATGTGGGTCTCCCCCACCACGACGCGCAAGGGCTGGCGGTCGTACGGGAGCGGGAGGTCGTCGGCGTCGCGGACGGTCAGGCGCGGGTCGTCGGCCAGGACCGCGCCGGTACCCGCCATGATCGCGTCGGCACCGGCGCGGAAGAGCTGCACGTCGCGTCGGGCCTCGGCCGAGGTGATCCACTTGCTCGAGCCGTCGGGAGCGGCGCTCAGGCCGTCCATGGTCGCGGCGTACTTCCAGGTGACGAAGGGGCGACCGTGGGTGAGGGCGAAGGTCCACTCCACGTTCAGCTCGGCGGCCTCGTCGGCGAGCAGCCCGGACTCGACCTCGACGCCGGCCGCCCTCAGGCGGTCGGCGCCACCTGTGGCCTCGGGGTTCGGGTCGGTCTGGGCGAACACGACCCGGGCCACACCTGCCTCCAGGAGCGCCTCGGCGCACGGCCCGGTGCGCCCGGTGTGCGCGCACGGCTCGAGCGTGACGACCGCCGTGGCCCCACGCGCGGCGTCACCGGCCTGCTGGAGGGCGTCGACCTCGGCGTGCGGCGTCCCCGCACCTCGGTGCAGACCGACCGCCAGCCGCTCTCCTGCGGGAGTCAGCAGCACGCAACCGACCCGGGGGTTCGGGAGCGCGCTGGCCACGGAGCGCGCGGCGTCGATCGCCATGCGCATGGCCTGCTGCTCGGTGCCCGTGCGTCCAGCCTCGGTGCCCATCGTGTCCTCCGGTCGGGCTCGCCGATCCGGGGTCGTCGGGTCGGGTGCACGGGTCCGCGCGGACCCGGCGCCAGACCCCGCGTGTGCCTCTCATCCGGACTTTCACCGTCGGTACCGGAGTTCCACCGGTTCAACCATCCTCCCGAAGGAGGGCGGGTCGCGGACTATGACCGCCGGCTCGGAATTGCACCGACCCCGGAACACGCGAGCTGTTGCTCGTACGGCGAAAGTGTAGCCGGGCGCACGAGAGCCTCGGCCGCCGTCTCCCGATGAGAGACCGGGACCACGTCCCGAGGCGTCCGACTCAGTGGCGGCAGGCGGAGTCGGCGAGCCCGCGCAGCGTCTCGACCATGGCGCCGGGGTCGTCGGCGCCGAACACCGCGGAGCCGGCGACGAAGGTGTCGGCACCGGCATCGGCGCACCGCTCGATGGTCTCGACGGAGACCCCGCCGTCGACCTGCAGCCAGATCTCGCCGCCGGTGCGCTCGATGAGCTCACGCGTGCGGCGGATCTTCGGCAGGCACAGGTCGAGGAACTTCTGACCACCGAACCCGGGCTCGACGGTCATGACGAGCACCATGTCGAGCTCGGGGAGCAGCTCGGCGTACGGCTCGATGGGGGTGGCCGGCTTGAGCGCCATGGACGCGCGGGCACCCTGCGCGCGGATCTCGCGGGCCAGGCGCACGGGCGCGTGCGCGGCCTCCACGTGGAAGGTGACGCTGCCCGCTCCGGCCTCCACGAACTGTGGTGCCCAGCGGTCGGGGTCGGCGATCATCAGGTGCGCGTCGATCGGCTGGGCGGAGGCCTTGCTGAGCGCCTCGATGACCGGTGCGCCGAGCGTCAGGTTGGGCACGAAGTGGTTGTCCATGACGTCCATGTGCAGCCAGTCGGCCGTCGGGATCCGTGCCGCCTCACCCGCCAGGTTCGCGAAGTCGGCGTTGAGCAGGCTCGGCGTGATCTGGATGGCCATGGCCGACAGCGTAGTGGCGCCCCGTTCCCGCCGGTCAGCGGCGGCGGAGGATCGCGAGGAACATCGCGTCGGTGCCGTCGCGGTGCGGCCACCAGCGGTGCACGGACTCGAGCGCGGCGACGCCGGGTCCCACCGACTCCACGACCTCGAGGGTCTCCTCCACCAGGGGCGAGCACGTGGCGTAGCCGACGACCCCGCCAGGACGCGTCAGCTCGACGGCACGCCGCAGCAGGTCGCGCTGCAGCGGCACGAGCGAGGCGAGGTCGTCGGGCGAGCGTCGCCAGCGCGACTCCGGACGTCGGCGCAGTGCGCCCAGCCCGGTGCAGGGTGCGTCCACGAGCACGCGGTCGAACGAACCGGGCTCCCACGGACCCTCACGGCCGTCGTGGACGGTGACGTCGACGTCGGGCAGGGCGCGCAGACCCTGCCGCACCAGCTCGGCCCGGTGCGGCTGGACCTCGTTGGCGACGAGGTGCGCACCTCGCTGTGCGGCGAGCGCCCCCAGGAGGGCCGCCTTGCCACCGGGTCCGGCGCAGAGGTCGAGCCACCGGGCGTCCGGTCCCTCGAGCGTCGCCTCCGCCACGGAGATCGCGACCATCTGCGACCCCTCGTCCTGCACACCGGCCAGGCCGTCCCGCACGGCGGCGACGTCGCCCGGGTCTCCCCCGTCGAGCACGCGCGCGTAGGGAGAGACCGAGCCGGGCCGCCCGGGCAGCCGCGCGGGGTCGACCAGACCGGGCCGAGCCACGAGCGTGACGCGAGGCGCGAGGTTGTCGGCCGCGAGCAGCTGCTCCAGCTCGTCGGCCGCGTCGACGGACCGCAGCGCGGTCCGCAGACCATCGACGATCCACGCCGGGTGGGAGTACCGCACGGCGAGCGCGTCGTCGCCGGCGCGACCCTGCACGAGGCGGTCGAGCCACGTGTCCAGGTCGTCGGCCGCGATCTTGCGCATGACCGCGTTCACCAGTCCGGCCGTCTTGTGCCCCACCACCCGTCGCACGAGGCTCACGCTCGTGGAGACGGCGGCGTGCGACGGGACCCGCATCGAGAGCGCCTGGTGGGCACCGAGCCGCAGCACGTCGCGCACCTCTGGGTCGAGAGGTCGGTCGACGAGGGAGTCGATCACGGCGTCGTAGGTGCCCCGCAGGCGCAGCGTGCCGTGGACCAGCTCGGTCGCGAACGCGGCGTCGCGCCCCTCGATGCGGCGTTCACGCAGCAGCTGCGGCAGCAGGAGGTTGACGTACGCGTCGCGCTCGTCGGCCGCCCGCAGCACGTCGTACGCGACGCCACGGGACGGGTCGCTCACGAGATCCTCCTCATGACAGCACCACGCCGGGCTCGATCGCCGTGCCGCGCGCCCAGTCAGCAGCCGACATGGCTCGCTTGCCGGTGGGCTGCACCTGACCGAGGACCACGTCGGTCGTGGCGGTGCCGACCCGCACCTCGTGCTTGCCGGCCTGAACCTGACCCGGCGCGAGGGTGTCCTCGGACGTCGGCGTGACCGGTCCGAGCTTGATCCGCTGGTCCCCCAGCACGGACCACGCACCCGGAGCAGGAGTGCAGCCGCGGACCTGGCGGTCGACCGCGAAGGCCGGGCGGGTCCAGTCGACGTGCGCATCGTCGGTGCTGAGCTTCGAGGCGTAGGAGACGCCGTCGTCGGGCTGCGACACCGCCGCGGCGTCACCGTCCTCGACGTGGTCGATCGCATCGACCAGCAGTCGGGCACCCTCGTGCGCGAGCCTGTCCAGGAGGGTCCCGGCGGTGTCGTCCTCGCGGATGCGCTCGGTGATCGTGCCGAGCACCGGTCCGGCGTCGAGCGCCTCGACGAGGCTGAAGACCGTGGCACCGGTGACCTCGTCGCCGGCCATGATCGAGCGCTGCACCGGTGCGGCACCACGCCAGGCGGGCAGCACCGAGAAGTGCAGGTTGAGCCAGCCGTACTCCGGGACGTCGAGCGCCTCGCGTCGCAGCAGCGCGCCGTACGCGACGATCGGGCAGCACGCCGGGCCGATCTCGCGCAGGCGGTCGAGGAAGGCCGGGTCGTCGGCACGAGCGGGCTTGAGCACCTCGATCCCGAGCTCCTCGGCGCGGGCCGCGACGGGCGAGGGATGCAGGGTGCGGCCCCTGCCCTGGCGGGCGTCGGGGCGGGTGATCACCGCCGCCACGTCGTGCCGGCTCTCGACCAGCGCCTCCAACGAGGGCAGGGCGGTCTCGGGGGTACCTGCGAACACGATCCTCACGTCGGCCGAGTCTAGGGCGTGCGCCCACGCCGGCCGTGCGGGCAGGACGTGCCGGGGTCAGAAGGCGTGCGGATCGATCCTGACCCGCAGGGGCGGGAGCTTGGCCGCCGAGCGCGCGGACTGCAGGTCCTTCAGGGCCGCCGCCAGCGCGGGGCCGTCGCGGCGCGGTGTGCGCAGCACCAGTCGGTCATGCTCCGGCTCCCCCGGCCGCGTCGGCACCGGGACCGGGCCCAGCACCTCGGTGGCTCCGGGCCAGGACCTGGACGCGAGCTCGGCGACGACGTCGGCCGGCGCCTCGACCACCGCGACGCGCGCGACCGGGGGCAGGTGCGCCTCGGCGCGCTCGGCCAGCTCGCGCTCGGCCAGGCCGGCGGGGTCGGCGCGGACGAGACCCTGCAGCGTGGCCGGGTCGCCCACCGCCACCGCCGCGGCGCGCTCGCGCGCGAGCGCCAGGGCGTTGAACCACCGCCGGTGCGCCTCCTCGCCGACCCGCAGGTCGTCGCGGCCCAGCGCCAGCCAGGTGTCCATGAGCACCACGAGCGCGTACCCGCCCTCGACGCGCGGCTCGGCACCCGGCGTGGCGAGGACGAGCACGTCGCCGGGCGGTGCCTCGGCCAGGACGTCGGCACCCCCGGAGGTGACGACCGCACGGTCGGGGAAGGCCGCCGCGTACTCCTCCGCCGTCCGCAGCTGGCCGACGACGGGGGCGCGCAGCCGGGCGGAGCCGCACGTCGGGCACGTCCATCGGGGGGCCTCGGTGCCGCACCACCGGCAGGCCAGGGTGGCGCCGCGACCGCCCTGCGCGAGCGGGCCGTCGCACGCCGCGCAGCGGGCCGGGGTCCGGCAGTCCTGGCAGCTCAACGACGTGCGGTACCCCCGGCGCGGCACCTGGACCAGCACCGGGCCGTCGGCGCGGCGCACCGCGGCGAAGACCTCGTGCGGCAGGCGTGCCGGCGCGCCACCGGCCACGCTGCCGTCGGTGACGTCGAGACGGGGCCACGCACGGCGTCGGGTGACGGCCTCGGCCCGCATCGACCGCGCCCAGCCGGAGCCGACGAGCGACTGCGCCTCGGCCGTGCGTGCGTAGCCGCCGACCAGCACCGCGGCGTCCTCGCGCACGGCCCGGGTGAGCAGGACCTCGCGGGCATGCAGGTACGGCGCCCGAGGCTCCACGTAGAGGTCGTCACCGTCGTCCCAGACGGCCACGAGACCCAGGTCGTGCACGGGCGCGAACGCGGCGGCTCGCGTGCCCAGCACGATCGACACCTCGCCCCGCGCCACGGCGAGGAACGACCGGTAGCGCTCGGCCGGCTTCTGGCCCGACGAGAGCACCACGTGGCGCCCGTGGCCGAGGACCGACGTGAGTGCCGCGTCCCAGTGGTCGAGCTCGCGAGCGTCGGGCACGCAGACCACCGTCCCCCTCCCCGACCGCAGGGTGGCGAGAGCGGCCTGCGCGACCGCGACGGCGGGGTCGCGCAGGGGCAGCGCCTCCCACACCACACGGGGAGAGGCGCCCGACTCCAGCGCGCCGAGGAAGCCCGGTCCGTCCGGCCAGAGGTGCCAGACCTCGTCGTCGACGCCCGGGAGGTCGTCGTCCGGACGCGGCACCGAGGGACGGGCCTCGACCTTGGCCTGGCGCGGTGGCACCGCCAGCCGCAGCACGTCCGACAGCGTGCCGGCCCAGCGGTCGGCCACCTCGCGGGCCAGTCCCAGCACCTCGGCACTCAGCACGGGCTCGGCCGAGACGACCTTGGTGAGCGGCGCGAGCCGTCCCTCGTGGGCGGTCGTCTCCCCCAGGCCGACGACGTAGCCGTCGGTCGCGCGCCCGGCGAAGCGGACCTTGACCCGGCACCCGGGGACGGGCTGCGGGTCGAGCTCGGGCGAGACGGCGTAGTCGAACAGCCGGTCCAGGTGCGGCAACGGGGTGTCGACCGCCACCCGCGCGATGCGGACCGGCGCGACCTCGCCCGACCGCTCGTCGGCACCCTCCTCGAGGGGCACCGACGGCGGCACGGGCTCGGGAGCCGCGAGGAGCTCGAGCTGGTCGCCGGTGGTCACGCGGACTGTCTACCAGGCGGTCCGGACGGTGGGCTCGGGGTCCGGCTGGGTCAGCGGTAGGTGGCCCGCGCTACCGGAGCCCCCAGAGGTAGGCCACCCGCGGATAGCGGCGTCGTGTCCGCGGGTGTCCTACCTGGACCCCCGACGTGACGCGGGCCACCTACCCCTCACCCGACGAAGCCCCGAGAACCCAGCCCCGCGCGCACCCGGATCCCCGTTCGAGGCCCTCGCGCGACCCACCACCAGAAGAGGCCGAGAGAAGCAGTCGCAGGCCGAGATCGCGCCGGGGTCACGCCGCACGCACGACCGCCCGCCACCCACGAGGGGCGACGGGCGGTCGAGGGACGAAGGTCAGGCGTGCGCGGCGGCCTTCAGGGCCTCGGCGCGGCCGGTGTCCTCCCACGGGAGGCCGGGGCGGCCGAAGTGGCCGTACGCGGCGGTCTGCGCGTAGATCGGGCGCAGCAGGTCGAGGTCGCGGACGATCGCGCCGGGACGCAGGTCGAAGACCTCGAGCACGGCCTCGCGGATCTTGTCGACCGGGACCGTCTCGGTGCCGTAGGTGTCGACGTAGAAGCCGACCGGGTGCGCCACGCCGATCGCGTACGCGACCTGCACCTCGGCCTTGGTGGCCAGGCCGGCGGCCACGATGTTCTTGGCCACCCAGCGCATCGCGTAGGCGGCGGAGCGGTCGACCTTGCTCGGGTCCTTGCCGGAGAACGCGCCGCCGCCGTGGCGGGCGTAGCCGCCGTAGGTGTCGACGATGATCTTGCGACCCGTCAGGCCGACGTCGCCCATGGGGCCGCCGATGACGAAGCGGCCCGTCGGGTTCACGTGCAGCTTGTAGTCGCTGGAGTCGATGTCGTACTGCGCGAGCACAGCGTCGATGACGTGCTTCTTGATGTCCCCACGGAGCTGGCCGTCGAGGTCGATGCCCTCCTCGTGCTGGGTGGACACCACGATGGCCTCGACGCGCTTGGGCTTGTCGTCGTCGCCGTACTCGATGGTCACCTGCGTCTTGCCGTCGGCGCGCAGGTAGGGCAGCGTGCCGTCCTTGCGGACCGCCGTGAGCTGCTCGGCGAGGCGGTGCGCGATCGTGATCGGCAGCGGCATCAGCTCGGGGGTCTCGTCGATCGCGAACCCGAACATCAGGCCCTGGTCGCCCGCGCCCTGGAGGTCGAGCGGGTCGACCGAGCCGTCGGCGCGGTTCTCGAACGCGGCGTCGACGCCCTGGGCGATGTCGGCGCTCTGCGCGTCGAGCGTCACCTGCACGGCGCAGGACTCACCGTCGAAGCCCTTGACGGAGGAGTCGTAGCCGATCTCGAGCACCCGGTCGCGGGCGATCCGCGCGATGTCCACGTAGGCCTCGGTCGTGACCTCGCCGCCGACCAGCACCAGGCCGGTCGTCACGTAGGTCTCGCACGCCACGCGGCTCTTGGGGTCCTCGGCGAGCAGCGCGTCGAGCACGCTGTCGCTGATCTGGTCGGCGATCTTGTCGGGATGGCCCTCGGTCACCGACTCGGACGTGAAGAAGCGGCTCACTCGATCTCTCCTGATGGGGTGGGGTGCGCGTACGGTGCGCCGGCGGATGCCGGGACGCGTGCGACAGGTGGTTCCTCGGGGAGTGTAACGACGCTCAGGCCGTGACGTTCCGCCGTCCCGAGCGGCGGACGACCTCGTCCCACACGGCGTGCGCCAGGGCGCTCTTCGGACCGCGCGGCACGGCGACCTCGGCACCGTCGGAGCCGAGGATGACGGCCTCGTTGTCCTCCTGGCCGAACACCTTGCCGTCGCTGACGTCGTTGACCACCAGCAGCTCGCAGCCCTTGCGCTCGAGCTTGGCCCGGGCGTGGTCGGCCACGCTCCCGTCGTCGTCGCCGGTCTCCGCGGCGAAGCCGACGACGAACGGGGTCGCGTCACCGGCGCGGTCGCGCACCAGCCCGGCGAGGATGTCGGGGTTCTCGACGAGCTCGATGACGGGCGTCCGGCCGTCGTCGCGCTTCTTGATCTTGTGGCCCGACACGTCGGCGGGCCGGAAGTCGGCGGGCGCGGCGGCCATGACCACGACGTCGGCGGATCGGGCCGCGTCGACCACGGCGGCCTGCAGCTCCGCGGTGGTGACGACCTCGACGACGTCGACCCCCGCCGGCAACGGCACCGACACGTTGGCGGCGACCAGCCGCACGGTGGCGCCCCGAGCCAGCGCGGCCTGGGCGATCGCGACGCCCTGGCGCCCGGACGAACGGTTGCCCAGGTAGCGGACCGGGTCGAGGAACTCGCGGGTTCCTCCCGCGGAGACGACGACGCGCAGGCCGGCGAGGTCCTGGGTGGGCGCGTCGAGCAGGGCTCGACAGGCCGCGAACAGCTCGTCGGGCTCGGGAAGCCGACCCTTGCCGGTGTCGCTGCCGGTGAGCCGACCGGCGGCGGGCTCGATCACCACGACGCCGCGCGAGCGCAGCGTCTCGACGTTGGCCTGGGTGGCGGCGTGCTCCCACATCTCGGTGTGCATGGCCGGGGCCAGCACCACGGGGCAGCGCGCCGTGAGCAGCGTGTTGGTGAGCAGGTCGTCGGCCAGGCCGTGGGCGGCCTTGGCCAGGAGGTCGGCCGTGGCGGGTGCCACCACGACGAGGTCGGCCTGCTGGCCGAGCCGCACGTGGGGCACCTCGTGGACGTCGGCGAACACCTCCGTGGACACGGGCTGCCCGCTGAGCGCCTCCCACGTGGGGGCACCCACGAACTGCAGCGCGGACCGAGTGGGCACGACGCGCACGTCGTGACCGGACTCGGTGAACAGGCGCAGCAACGAGGCCGCCTTGTAGGCGGCGATGCCTCCCGCGACGCCGAGCACGACGCGAGGTCGGTCCGGCCCCCCGGCCGCGGGATCCGTCATGAGCGGACGCTCAGGCCTTCTCGGGCTTGACCGTCCCGGTGCTGTTGGCCTCGGAGCCGTCGATGTCCTCGGCGGTCAGGAGACCGGCGTTGATCTCGCGCAGGGCGATGGACAGCGGCTTCTCCTGGACCTCGGTCTCGAGGAGCGGGCCGACGTACTCGAGCAGGCCCTCGCCGAGCTGGGAGTAGTAGGCGTTGATCTGCCGCGCACGCTTGGCGCTGTAGAGCACCAGCTTGTACTTGGAGTCGGCCTTGTCGAGCAGGTCGTCGATGGGCGGGTTCGTGATGCCCTCGGCCACGGAACGCGTGCTGGTCACTGTGCCTCGCTGTGATGGATGGCGGAAGAAGTCTGGTCCGGACTCGCGGCGTCGTTCTGGCGCGGGCCCTCGAACAAGCCTATCAACTCCTGGCACGCGGCCGGGACGTCGGTGTTGACGATCGTGACGTCGAACTCGCTCTCGGCCGCCAGCTCCTCGTGCGCGGTGCGCAGCCGACGGGCGCGTTCCTCGGGTCCTTCGGTGCCCCGTCCCAGCAGCCGACGCTCCAGCTCCTCGAACGACGGGGGCGCCAGGAAGCACATCAGCGCCTCCGGCATGGCCTCGCGGACCTGGCGCGCACCCTGGAGGTCCAGCTCGAGCAGGGCCGGCTTCCCGGCGCTCAGTCGCTGCTCCACGGGCTCGCGGGGCGTGCCGTACCGATGGCGACCGTGCACCACGGCCCACTCCAGCAGGCCGTCGGTCTCGACGAGGCGGTCGAACTCGGCCTCGCTCACGAAGTGGTAGTGCATCCCGTCCTGCTCGCCCGGCCGCGGTGGGCGGGTCGTGGCGGAGACGGAGATCCAGATGTCGGGCCGCTCGCGACGGACGCAGGCCGCCACGGTGCCCTTGCCGACCGCCGTCGGCCCGGCCAGCACCACGAGCCTGGAACGGGCAGGGGAACCGTCAGCGCTCACGGCTGCCGAACTCGCGCAGGAGTGCCTGCACCTGGTTGACGCCGAGGCCTCGGAGCCGACGGCTGTCGGCGATGCCGATGCGGTCCATGATCTCGCGGGCGCGGACCTTGCCGACGCCGGGCATCGACTGCAGCAGGTCGCTGACCCTCAGCTTGGCGATCACGTCGTCCACCCGCGACTCGGCGATCACGTCGGCGAGGCTGGCACCGGAGTGCTTGAGCCGGTTCTTGACCTCGGCGCGCACCTGGCGGGCCTGTGCCGCCTTCGCGAGCGCGGCCTGCCGCTGCTCGGGCGTCAGCTGTGGGAGGGCCACGATGGTCTACCTCTCTCCTGCCGGACGCCTGCGCGCCACGACGTCGATGGATGCAGGGCGATCACTTCAGGGTGATCTCGCACTCGGTCTTGGCGTTCTTGACCACCGCGGTGCGCTGGTCGGCCGTGGCGTTGAACGCCTCGTAGGCGTCGTTGAGGGTCTTGAGCTGCGCATCGTCGAGCTCGGCCACGACCTTCTCGTCGCGCATGTCCTCGAGCGGCAGGCCGACCTCCTTCTGCGCGGCGAGCACGCCGTCGGTCACCTTGGCCAGAGTCGTCCAGTCGTCCTTGACGCCCGCGGGCGCGTCCTTGGCGATGCTCTTGAAGGTCTTGGAGTAGGAGGTGTACGCCGCGTCGGTCCGCGTCTTGCCGAACGAGTTGAGGGTCTCGGCGTTCTTCTCCACGGCCCCGCAGTAGGGGCTCTGCCCACCGCAGCCTGCCAGCAGGACACCGGCCAGGGTCGCCGCCACGGCGGTCGCGGCGTGCTTCACGCGAGGGCGCGTCATGCAGGTCTCCTCGGATCGATGCGGGTGCTCTGACCAGCGCAGACGCGCGGTGGTCAGGGTGAGCCTACAACTGCAGGGACTCGTTCACGGCGACGGCTGCAGCACGCAGCGCGTCGACGTCGGGACCGGCCGACAGCACCTGCCGCGAGGTGGACGGCAGCACCAGGTGCGCGACGTCGCCGAAGATCCGGCGCAGGTCGTCGACGGTGCCGCCCTGGCTGCCGAAGCCGGGCGCGAGGAGCGGTCCGTTGACGTCGAGGTCCTCGTCGGTCTCGCCGATCGTCGCGCCGACGACGGCGCCGTAGGAGCCCATCGGGGAGGCACCCTCGTTGGCGGCACGCAGGGCGGCCAGCACGTCACCGGCGACGGTCCGGCCGGAGGCCGAGGCGGCGTGCTGGACCTCGGGACCCTCGGGGTTCGAGGTCAGCGCCAGCACGAACACGCCGGCGTCGTTCTTCTCGGCCACGTCGAGGAAGGGCCTGAGCGAGCCGAAGCCGAGGTACGGGCTCACGGTCACGGCGTCGGCGGCGAAGGGGCTGTCCTCGTCGAGGTACGCGTCGGCGTAGGCCTCGGCGGTGGAGCCGATGTCGCCACGCTTGACGTCGAGGATCGTGAGGGTGCCGGTGTGCCGCAGGTCCTGCAGCGTGCGCTCGAGGATCGACACGCCCCGTGCGCCGAACCGCTCGAAGAACGCCGACTGCGGCTTGGCGAAGCCCACCTGGCCCGCGAACGCCTCCACGCAGGCGGCCGCGAACCGGTCGAGGCCCTCGAGGGTGTCCCCCACGCCCCACGCCTCGAGCAGCGCCCCGTGCGGATCGATGCCGATGCAGGCGGGACCGTAGGCGTCCATCGCCGCGCGGGCGCGGGAACCGAAGCTCACGAGGCGCCCCCCGACGTCGCCGCAGCGGCCGGCTCGAAGCGTTCGGCCCACTCCTGGAGCGACCGGACGCCCACCCGCTGCTCGCGCAGCGCCTCGATGCCCTGAACCGCGGCGGCGAGGCCCTGCACCGTCGTGATGCACGGGATGCCCTCGGCCACGGCGGCCGTGCGGATCTCGTACCCGTCGACACGTGCGTTCGCCCCACCGGAGATGCCGTGCGGGGTGTTGATGATGAGGTCGACGTCCTGGTCGCGGATCTTGTCGACGATCGTCGACGGCTCCTGGCCCGGGAGCGGCTCCTCCTGCAGCTTGCGGATGACCGTGGCCTTCACGCCGTTGCGGGCGAGCACCACGGCCGTCCCGCTCGTGGCCAGGATCTCGAAGCCGAGGTCGGCCAGTCGCTTGATCGGGAAGATCATGTGCCGCTTGTCGCGGTTGGCCACCGACACGAACACCTTGCCCGACGTCGGCAGGCCGTTCTGCGCACCCGCCTGGCTCTTGGCGTAGGCGGTGCCGAACGTCGTGTCGAAGCCCATGACCTCACCGGTGGAGCGCATCTCCGGGCCGAGCAGGGTGTCGACGTACGTGCCCTCGTAGGTCCGGAACCGGTTGAAGGGCATCACGGCCTCCTTGACCGCGATGGGCGCGTCGTCCGGCAGCCGTCCGCCGTCGCGGTCGGTCGGGAGCAGGCCCTCGGCGCGCAGGTCGGCGATGCTCTCCCCCAGCATGATCCGCGCCGCGGCCTTCGCGAGTGGCGTCGCCGTGGCCTTGGAGACGAACGGCACCGTGCGGCTCGCCCGCGGGTTGGCCTCGATGACGTAGAGGATGTCCGACGACAGCGCGAACTGGATGTTCACCAGGCCGCGCACGCCGACGCCCCGGGCGATGGCCTCGGTGGCCTCGCGGATGCGGTCGATCTCCAGGTTGCCGAGCGTGATCGGCGGAAGGGCGCACGCCGAGTCGCCGGAGTGCACGCCGGCCTCCTCGATGTGCTCCATCACGCCGCCGAGGAACAGCTCGGTGCCGTCGTACAGCGCGTCGACGTCGATCTCGATGGCGTCGTCGAGGAAGCGGTCGACGAGCACGGGGCGCTCGGGGGTGATCTCCGTGGCCCGGGTGATGTAGTCGCCGAGGGTCTGCTCGTCGTACACGATCTCCATGCCTCGACCGCCGAGCACGTACGACGGACGCACCAGCACGGGGTAGCCGATCTCGTCGGCGATCTGCTTCGCGTGGTCGAACGTGGTGGCCATGCCGCTCTTGGGAGCCACGAGCCCGGCGGCGTCGAGCACCTGGCCGAACGCGCCCCGCTCCTCGGCGAGGTCGATGGCCGACGGCTGCGTCCCGACGATGGTGACTCCCGCCTCCTCCAGCCCGGCGGCGAGGCCCAGGGGGGTCTGTCCACCCAGCTGCACGATGACGCCGGCGACCGGGCCGGCCTGCTCCTCGGCGTGCACGACCTCCAGCACGTCCTCGAGCGTGAGCGGCTCGAAGTAGAGCCGGTCGGCCGTGTCGTAGTCCGTCGACACGGTCTCGGGGTTGCAGTTGACCATGATCGTCTCGTAGCCGACCGCGCTCAGGGCCTGCACCGCGTGCACGCAGGAGTAGTCGAACTCGATGCCCTGGCCGATGCGGTTCGGGCCGCTGCCGAGCACCAGGACAGCCGGCTTCTCGCGCGGCTCGACCTCGGTCTCCTCGTCGTAGGAGGAGTAGTGGTACGGCGTCCTCGCCGCGAACTCCGCGGCGCACGTGTCGACCGTCTTGTAGACCGGCCGCACGCCCAGGGCGTGGCGCACCCCGCGCACGACGTCGGCAGACATGCCGCGGATGCGACCGATCTGCCGGTCCGAGAAGCCGTGCCGCTTGGCGCGACGCAGCAGCACGGGCGACAGCTCGGCGGCGGCGATGAGGTCGGTCGCGACCTCGTTGATGAGGGCCAGCTGGTCCACGAACCACGGGTCGATGCTCGTGGCCTCGAACACCTCGTCGGGCGTGGCGCCCGCGCGGATGGCGTCCATGACCTTCTTGAGCCGACCGTCGTGCGGGCGACCGATCTCCTCGAGCAGCGCGTCCTTGTCGAGCTCGACCCACTCCTTGGTCCAGTCGAACTCCGCGTCGGGGCGCTCGAGCGACCGCAGGGCCTTCTGGAGCGCCTCGGTGAAGCTGCGACCGATCGCCATCGCCTCGCCGACGGACTTCATGTGCGTGGTGAGGGTGGAGTCGGCGGCCGGGAACTTCTCGAACGCGAAGCGCGGGACCTTGACGACCACGTAGTCGAGCGTCGGCTCGAAGGACGCGGGCGTGACGCGGGTGATGTCGTTGGGGATCTCGTCGAGCGTGTAGCCGATGGCCACCTTGGCCGCGATCTTGGCGATCGGGAAGCCGGTGGCCTTCGACGCCAGCGCCGACGACCGCGAGACGCGCGGGTTCATCTCGATGACGACGATGCGTCCGGTGGCCGGGTCGACGGCGAACTGGATGTTGCAGCCGCCGGTGTCGACGCCGACCTCGCGGATGACGCCGAGGGAGATGTCGCGCAGGCGCTGGTACTCCACGTCGGTGAGCGTGAGCGCGGGAGCGACGGTGATCGAGTCGCCCGTGTGCACGCCGACCGGGTCGAAGTTCTCGATGGAGCACACGATCACCACGTTGTCGGCGGTGTCGCGCATGACCTCGAGCTCGTACTCCTTCCAGCCGAGGATCGACTCCTCCAGGAGCACCTCGGTGGTGGGGCTGAGCGCGAGGCCGGAGCCGGCGATGCGGTGCAGGTCCTCCTCGTCGTACGCCAGGCCCGAGCCCGACCCGCCCATGGTGAAGGACGGCCGGACGACGACGGGGTAGCCGCCGAGGTCGTCGACTCCGGCGAGGCACTCGTCCATGGTGTGGCAGATGACCGAGCGGGCCACCTCGGCACCCCACTCCTTCGGCAGGTCCTCGACGATCTTCTTGAAGGACTCACGGTTCTCGCCCTTCTCGATCGCCTCGACCGAGGCGCCGATCAGCTCCACGTCGTACTTGCGCAGGACGCCGGCCTTGTCGAGGGCGATGGCGGCGTTGAGCGCCGTCTGCCCGCCCAGGGTCGCGAGCAGGGCGTCGGGACGCTCCTTGGCGATGACCTTCTCCACGAACTCCGGCGTGATCGGCTCGACGTAGGTGGCGTCGGCGAACTCCGGGTCCGTCATGATCGTGGCCGGGTTGGAGTTGACCAGGATGACCCGGATCCCCTCCTCGCGGAGCACGCGGCAGGCCTGCGTGCCGGAGTAGTCGAACTCGCAGGCCTGACCGATGACGATCGGGCCGGAGCCGATCACGAGGATCGACGAGATGTCGGTGCGCTTGGGCATCAGGCGCCGTCCTTCCCAGGAGTGGTGGAGTCGCTGCCGGTGTGCCCGGGTGCGTGGTCGGCCATGAGCTGGACGAACCGGTCGAAGAGGTACGCCGCGTCGTGCGGCCCGGCGGCCGCCTCGGGGTGGTACTGGACGCTGAAGGCCGGGCCGTCGACGAGCGCGACGCCCTCGACCACCTGGTCGTTCAGGCCGACGTGGGTCACGTGCGCGTCGCCGTAGGGCGTCTCGAAGGTGCCCTCGAGCGGGGCGTCGACCGCGAAGCCGTGGTTCTGGCTCGTGATCTCGACCTTGCCGGTGGTGCGATCCTGCACGGGCTGGTTGATGCCGCGGTGGCCGTACTTGAGCTTGTACGTGCCGCGACCGAGGGCGCGGCCGAGCATCTGGTTGCCCAGGCAGATCCCGAAGTAGGGGATGCGGCGCTCGAGCACCTCGCGCAGGACCCCCACGACGTGGTCGGCCGTGGCAGGGTCGCCCGGACCGTTGGACATGAACACCCCGTCGGGTCCCACGGCCAGCACGTCGTCGATGGTGGAGGAGGCCGGCAGCACGTGCACCTCGATGCCGCGCTCGGCCATGCGTCGGGGCGTCATGCCCTTGATGCCGAGGTCGATCGCGGCCACGGTGAAGCGCTTCTCCCCCACGGCCTCCACCACGTACGGCTCGGGCGTGGTGACGTCGTCGAGGAAGCTCGAGCCCTCCATCGACGGGGCCGCCTGGACGAGGGCGAGGAGCGCGTCGACCGAGCCGCCCGTGTGCTGGGGCTCGGTGCTGATCGCGGCGCGCATGGAACCGCGCTCGCGCAGGTGGCGGGTGAGGGCGCGGGTGTCGACCCCGCTGATGCCCACGACGCCCTGCTCGCCGAGCAGGTCGTCGAGCGAGCGGTTGGACCGCCAGCTGCTGCGGACACGGGAGGGGTCGCGCACCACGTAGCCGTCGACCCACACGCGACGGGACTCGAAGTCCTCGTCGTTGACGCCCGTGTTGCCGATGTGCGGGGCGGTCATGACGACGACCTGGCCGCGGTACGAGGGATCGGTCAACGTCTCCTGGTAGCCGGTCATGCCGGTGGCGAACACGATCTCGGCGATCGTGGTGCCCTCCGCGCCGAACGACTCGCCACGGAAGGTGCGACCGTCCTCGAGGACGAGCACGGCAGCAACGGGCGCACGGCGCGCCCCGCTCGGTCGGGTGGTGGACATCTGGGTCATGCGTGCACTCCTTCGGTCAGCTCGCCGGACAGGACGGTGGGGACGCCGCGCAGGAACGTGGCGACCACGCGGCCGGGCAGCTCGCGCCCGGCGTAGGGGGTGTTGCGTGACAGCGACGCGGTGTCCCCGGGCACCACGGTGCGGGTGGCTGCGGGGTCGTAGAGCACGACGTTGGCCGGCTCGCCCACGGCGAGCGGGCGGCCGTGCTCGCGCACGCGGCCGATGCGGGCCGGACGCGCCGAGAGCACCTCGGCGACCTGCTCCCAGGAGAGGGCGCCGGTGTCGACCATCGACTCCTGCACGATGGACAGCGCGGTCTCCAGGCCGATCATCCCGAAGGCGGCGGCAGACCACTCGCACTCCTTGTCCTCCATGGGATGGGGTGCGTGGTCGGTGGCGACGATGTCGATCGTGCCGTCGGCGAGACCCTCGCGCACGGCTGCCACGTCGTCGGCGGTGCGCAGCGGCGGGTTGACCTTGAAGATCGGGTCGTAGCTGCGCACGAGGTCGTCGGTGAGCAGCAGGTGGTGCGGCGTGACCTCGGCGGTCACGTCGATGCCGCGGCTCTTGGCCCAGCGGACGATCTCGACCGACCCGCGGGTGGACAGGTGGCAGACGTGCAGCCGCGAGCCGACGTGCTCGGCCAGCAGCACGTCGCGGGCGATGATCGCCTCCTCCGCCACGGCGGGCCAGCCGACGAGGCCGAGCTCGCCTGACAGCGCGCCCTCGTTCATCTGGGCGCCCTCGGTGAGCCGCGGCTCCTGCGCGTGCTGGGCGACCACGCCGTCGAAGGCCTTGACGTACTCCAGCGCGCGGCGCATCAGGACGGCGTCGGACACGCAGATGCCGTCGTCGGAGAACACCCGGACGCCGGCGGCGGAGTCGGCCATGGCGCCCAGCTCCGCGAGTCGCTCGCCCTTGAGGCCCACGGTAACGGCGCCGACGGGCTGGACGTCGCAGAAGCCGCCCTCGCGGCCGAGCCGCCAGACCTGCTCGACCACGCCGGCCGTGTCGGCGACGGGCGAGGTGTTGGCCATGGCGTGCACGCAGGTGAAGCCGCCGCGTGCTGCCGACTGCGTGCCGGTGAGCACCGTCTCGGCGTCCTCACGGCCGGGCTCGCGCAGGTGGGTGTGCAGGTCGACGAGACCGGGCAGGGCCACGAGGCCCTCGGCGTCGACCACGACGGCCCCGTCATCGTCGAGGTCGGGACCGATCTCGACGATGACGCCGTCGCGCAGCAGCAGGTCGACGGGGTCGCCGCCCAGCGGACGGGCGTCTCGCAGGAGGTAGGAGGTCATGCCGTTCCTTCGTTCTGGTTCTGGGAGCCGCCGAGCAGCAGGTACAGGACGGCCATGCGGACGGCGACGCCGTTCGTGACCTGCTCGACGATGACGGAGCGGCCGGAGTCGGCGACGTCGGCACTGATCTCCATGCCGCGGTTCATGGGGCCGGGGTGCATGACGATCCCGTGGTCGGGCAGTCGGTTCATGCGGGCGACGTCGAGACCGTAGCGACGGCTGTACTCGCGGGCGCTCGGGAAGTAGGCGTCGTTCATCCGCTCCCCCTGGACCCGCAGCATCATGAGCGCGTCGGTGCCCTCGAGGGTCTCGTCGAGGTCGTAGGAGGTCTCGACCGGCCAGGTGTCGACGCCGACGGGCAGCAGCGTGGGCGGCGCGACGAGCGTGACGTGCGCGCCGAGCGTGTGCAGCAGCAGGGCGTTGGACCGCGCCACCCGGCTGTGCAGCACGTCGCCGACGATGGTGACGCGCTTGCCGGACAGGTCGGCGCCGGTGCCGTTCGCCGCATCGTCGGTCAGGTGGCGGCGCATGGTGAACGCGTCGAGCAGAGCCTGGGTGGGGTGCTCGTGCGTGCCGTCGCCGGCGTTGACCACCGCGCCCTTCGTCCATGCCTCGTGCGCGAGCCGGTGCGGGGCACCCGACGCGCCGTGCCGGACGACCACGGCGTCGGCGCCCATCGCCTGGAGCGTGAGCGCGGTGTCCTTCAGGCCTTCGCCCTTGGAGGCGCTGGACCCCTTGGCGGAGAAGTTGATGACGTCGGCGGAGAGCCGCTTGGCCGCCGCCTCGAAGCTGATGCGGGTGCGGGTCGAGTCCTCGAAGAAGAGGTTGACCACGGTGCGCCCGCGCAGCGTGGGCAGCTTCTTGATCGGGCGCTGCGCCACTCCGAGGAGCTCCTCGGCGGTGTCGAGGACGTGGACCGCCTCGTCACGGTCGAGGTCGCCGGCGCTGAGCAGGTGCTTCATGCCGCGCCTCCCTCGATGGAGACGGCGTCGGGCCGGTCGTCGGCCTCCGCGAGGCGCACGCGCACCTTCTCGGTGAGCGACGTCGGCAGGTTCTTGCCCACGAAGTCGGCGCGGATCGGGAGCTCACGGTGCCCGCGGTCGACGAGCACGGCGAGCTGGACGGCCCTGGGACGGCCGAGGTCCGCGAGCGCGTCGAGCGCGGCGCGGATGGTGCGACCGCTCATCAGCACGTCGTCGACGAGGACCACGGTGCGGCCGTCGACGTCGTCGGGGATGTCGGTGTGCTCCAGCGACCGGACGGGGCCGCTGTGCAGGTCGTCGCGATACATCGTGATGTCGAGCGCGCCTGCGTTGATGGAGCGCCCCTCCACCTCGCTCATGCGAGCGGCGATGCGCTTCGCGAGCGGCACGCCACGGGTGGGGATGCCGAGGATCACGAGACCGTCGGCATCGCGGTTGCGCTCGAGGATCTCGTGCGTGATCCGGGTGAGAGCCCGGGAGATGTCGGTCTCGTCGAGGACGGTGCGCCCCACGTCGGAGGGGGTGGCTGCACGAGCGTCAGGACCGGATGTGCCGTCGGGCACGACCATGTCTGACCTCCTTCTCCGCCTCACGGGACGGTGGTTAAAGGATGTCGGGTGGAACGTGTCCGAGCCTAGCAGCGAGCACTCCCCCCTCGAGCGCGGCCCGTCGCCACCCGGACACCGAACGCGTAGACGCGGCTAGAAGCACGCTTCTCCTCCTGCGCACGCGGCTTCGTCGGTCTCGACACACACCTGAGGAGTGCTGCAACCTCAGTAGTTTCCGAGACTTTCGACCCTGGAGTATCGCTCATGTGTTCGGTAGTGTGGACTCATGATTACGCAGCACGTCGCCGAGCAGCTGGCCACTGCTGCGCGTGCGTTGCGTGAGTACCCGACGACCACCGATGCGCTGCGGCTGCTGCAGGTCGTGCAGAACGCGATCGATGCGGCGAAGGTCGACCTGGTCGCCGAGATGGCCGAGCACGGCGACCACGAGGCCGAGGGCTGCTCGAGCGTGAAGAACTGGCTGCGCGATCAGCTGCACCTCGACGTCAAGGACGCCTCCCAGCTCAGCAGGTCGGCCCGGACGCTGGACGACATGCCCGAGCTCGCCGACCTCGCCACCGCCGGGGCCATCTCGCTGGACCACGTCGACGCGTTCACCTACGCAAGTCGTCACATCGACCCTGCGGTCGTGGAGGTCTCGATGGACTGGATGCTGGACCTCGCGGCGAAGGCCGAGCCCAAGAAGATGCGCCAGGCGGTCAAGAAGCTCCGCGACGCTGCCCACCCCGACGACCTCGACGAGGCCTGGATCAAGGGCATGGCCAAGCACGACATCAAGCTCTCCGCCGTCGGCGAGGGATTTCATGTCACCGGGTTCCTGTCGTTCGACACCGGCACCAAGCTCAAGACCGTCCTGCAGTCGCTCTCCGCACCCACCTGCGCCGAGGACGACCGCCCCGTCAACGAACGCCGCGTCACCGCCCTCGACCAGATGCTCAGCAGCATCCTCGAATCCGGACTTCCCCAGGACAAGGGCGTCCGACCCCACGTCTCACTGACGCTCGACCTCGCCGACCTCGCCCAGGACGCTGACACCACGACCGCCGACCTCGCCGGCTTCGGGACCATCGGAGCGGCCCAGCTCCAGCAGATGCTCTGCGACAGCTCCCTCACCCCGATCCTCACCGCCGGCAAGCACTCCGTCCTCGACGTCGGCCGCACCGCACGCCTCGCCACCCCCGCCCAACGCAAGGCCGTCGTCACCCGCCAAGGCGGACGCTGCGGCGGACTCGGCTGCAACGGACCGATCGTGCACGTCCATCACGTCGAGTACTGGTCCCACGGCGGCACCACTGACCTCGCCAACCTCATCGGCCTCTGTCCCCGATGCCACGCACTCGTCCACCAGGGCTACTTCAGCATCGATCCCACGACCCACGAGATCGGCCGCACCCTGCGCACCCACCGCACCGGCAGACACATCCGCATCGCCCGAGCCGGCTGACGCGGTCCGATCGCCGGCACGAGCCGCCGACACTCAGTCGTCGAGGTCGTCCCAGGAGTCCCCGCCGTCGGGGCTGGTCCAGGCCTCGTCGTCGCCGAGCGCGACGAGGTCCTTCCCGGCGAAGGCCATCGCGAACACGTCCCCCGGGACGTCGAACCGTTCCAACCCCTCCGGCCCGCCGCGGAACCAGGTCTGCTCGTAGCCGATGAGCACCTCGCCGTCGACCGACCAGCCCAGGTACCCGTCGTCCACCCGCTCGGGGAGGTCGAGCGACCGGACCACCCCGTCCTCGACGACGTGCAGCGTCCGGGCGGAGAACGCCATGTCCGTCGCGGTCGAGTCGACGATCGCCAGCGCGTCGCCGTGCGCCGAGGTCCCCGCGGGGCCGGTGCGCGGCTCGGGAACGTACTCCGTGCCCGACCACTCCTCACCATCGGTCGACCAGCGAACCGAGACCTTCAGCGGCTCGGACTCCACGAGCCAGATCCGCCCGTCCGCGATCTCGACGTCCGGGAGGATGTCCGGGTCGACCTTCGGCAAGGGCACCTCGTGCACCGTGCGCGTCGACGGTCGGTAGAGGGTGACCACCTGGTCGTTGCCGACCAGGACGTCCCCGGGCTCCACGCCGTCGGCCGGCTCGTACCCCTCGAGGACGATCATGCCGTCGGCACCCGTGCCGTTGCGCGTGATCTCGCGCAGCGCACCGTCGGGCTCGACGGTCGTGACCTCGCCGGAGAGGGAGTGGAGCACCGCGTGGTCTCCGACGGCCGTCACCTCCAGGGCTGTGGGGACGAGCTTGGCCACCGGGTCGGCGCCGGGGCGCCGGACCTGCACCGCCGCCTTCTCCGCGTCGCCGCCCTCCTGGTCGTTGATCCCGTAGAGCCGCACCTCGGTGCCGTCGTCCATCTCGGCGATCCCGCTGGGGGCCTCGGCGACCTCGACGACGTCCTCGGCGCTCGCGTCGTCGTCGTACAGGACCTCGTAGTACCGCGTGTCCCGGAAGTCCCCGGTGAGCACCTCGATGCCGACGCCACGGCCGTGGAGCACCACGACGACGGCCGCCACGCCCAGGACCAGGGCGGCGAGGACGAGCGGGACGGCGCGGGCTCTCATCGAGCCATGGTGCACCACGGCGCCCGGGAACACCGGAATCGTCCGTCGCGCGCGGCACACTGGCTCCCATGGCCGTCACGACCCGCCCCGCCACCCGCTTCGAGGACGTCCGCACCATGGTCGGTCCCAAGCGACCGGACGCGAACGTGTGCTGGTGCCTGAGCTACCGGCTCACGTCGTCCAAGGAGAACCGCGAGCTCGCTGCCGAGGCACGGGGCGAGAAGGTGCGTGAGCTCATGGAGCAGGGACCGCCCGGTGTGCTGGCCTACGACGAGCAGGGCGAGGTCGTCGGGTGGGCCGCCGTGCATCCCCGCGCCGACACGTCGTTCGCGACCAGCCGGAGGATCCCGCACGTCGACGACCTCGACGTCTGGTCGATCTGGTGCATCCGCGTCCGTCCCGGCCACCGCAAGCAGGGGATCTCCCACGCGTTGCTGGCCGGCGCGGTCGACCTCGCCCGCGAGCAGGGCGCCCCCGCGGTCGAGGGCTACCCCGTCGACAACCGCGGCGAGAAGGTCGACCTGACCATGGCCTACGTCGGGACGAAGGCGCTGTTCGAGGCCGCCGGGTTCACGCAGGCCGCCGAGACCACGTCGACCCTCGCCGACTTCCCGAGAGTCCTCATGAGGCTCGACCTGCGCTGACCGGCGGAGCCGGGAACAGCCCTACTTCACCAGTCCCTCGGACTTCAGCCAGTCCCGCGCCACGATCGCCGGGTCCTCCCCCTCGACGTCGACCTTCGCGTTGAGCTCGAGCATGACCTCGTTCGTCAGCTTCGACAGCACAGGCGCGAAGATGTCCGCCACCTCCGGATGCTTCTCCAGGAAGGACGTCTTCGCCACGAAGCTCAGGTTGTAGAGGGGGAAGAACTCGCGGTCGTCCTCGAGCACCCTCAGGTCCAGACCCGGGATCCGGCCGTCCGTGGTGAACACCTCGCCGAAGTTGCAGGTCCCGTTGGCGGTCGCCGTGTAGATGACGCCGGTGTCGAGGTTGGTGACCTTGGCGAGGTCGGACTCCGTGAGGTCGTAGGCCTCGAGCATCGGGACGAAGCCGTCGTCGCGCTTGGCGAACTCGCTCTCGACGCAGAAGGTCAGCTCCTCCGGGGGCAGGTCGGCCAGCTGCGACAGCTTGGTGATGCCGAGCTCCTCGCCCTTCTTCTCGGCGATCGCGAAGGCGTACGTGTTGTTCATCGGTGCGTAGGGCAGCCAGGTCAGACCGTTCTTCAGGTCGGCGTCGTACACGGCCTTGTACTGCTGCTCCTCGCCCTTCACGGGCTTGTCGTTGCCGAGGTAGTTGATCCAACCGGTGCCGGTGTACTCCGGCGAGATGTCGACGCGACCGTCGAGCAGCGCCTGCCGGACACCGAAGCTGCCCGGGGTGTTGCTGAGGTTGGTCACGTCGGCGCCCGCCACGCTGAGCACGGTCGACATCATGTTGCCGAGCACGAGCTGCTCGGTGAAGTCCTTCGCGGCGACGGTGACCGGCACGTCCTCGAGTGACTTCACCGGCTTGATGGTCCCCGGCTCGGCACCGAGCACGGCGCCGGAGGCCGACTGCAGGCCACAGCCGGCGAGGGCCAGGCAGAGCAGCCCGGCGACGGTGCCGACGATCTTCTTGCTGGGGTGCTGACGCATGTCAGCCCACTCCCTTCGGCGCAGCCGCGATCTCCACGAGACGAGCCAGCCAGTCGATGAACAGGGCGAGGGCGGCCACCAGGACCGCCCCGACGACCAGCGTCACGTTCTGCTGGAGCTTGATGCCCGTGGTGATGAGGTCGCCGAGTCCCCCGGCTCCCGTAAACGATGCGAGGGCGGCCGTGCCCACGATGAGCACCAGCGCCGTGCGGACGCCCGCGACGATCACGCGCAGCGCCAGCGGCAGCTCGACCCTCATGAGGGTGCCCAGGGCCGAGACGCCCATCCCCCGCGACGCCTCGACGAGACGCCGGTCGACACCATCGATCCCCGTGACCGTGTTGGCCACGATCGGCAGGATGCCGTAGACCGTGAGGGCGGCGATCGCCCCGGTGCGGCCGACGTCGAAGATCACGGCACCGAGCGCGATGAGCCCGATCGCGGGCGCAGCCTGGCCGAACCCGGCGACGGTGATGATCGGCTTGGAGTAGCGGCGCATCGGCCCGCGCGTGAGCGCGATCCCGAGCGGGATGGCGATCAGGCAGGTGAGCGCGGTGGCGATCAGGCTGATCGTCAGGTGCTGCTGCGTGAGGTCGAGCAGGTTGCCGGCCGTCAGCGAGCGACGCTCGACGTCGGTGATCGAGGCGGTGTTCACGTACACCAGGCAGCCGGCGACCGCGGCGACCACGACGAGCGGCTGCCCGATCCACCGCGCGATCCCCGGTCGGTCGACAGTGACGGTCGGAGTGGCGGCCTCCCCGGCGACGGCCGGAGCGGCGGTGGCGGCGCTCACGGCTCCACCGGACGCGCCTCGGCGGCGGCGCTGCTGATCTGCTGCATCGCCTGCATGATCGTCTCGACCCGGACGACGCCCTGGTAGGAGTTGCGCCGACCGGTCACGACCACCACGCCGTGCGACGACGTGAGCATCTCGTCGAGCGCGTCGTTGAGGGTCGAGGCCGTGCTGACGACCTCGAGGTCACGGTCGCGCGAGATGCCCGTGAGGGAGCCCGCCCGCTCGAGCTCCTTGACCGAGACCCAGCGCTGCGGACGCTGCTGGTCGTCGAGGACGATGACCCACTCACGGCCCTTCGCGCGGGCGTCCTGGATCGCGGCCGTGGCGTCGCCACCGACCTGGGCGACGGCGGCCTCGTGCAGCTCGACGTCGCGCACGCGGGTGAGCGTGAGCTGCTTGAGCGCGGCGCCGTGGCCGACGAAGCCCTCGACGAAGTCGCTGGCCGGTGCGGCCAGGATCGCCTCGGGCGTGTCGTACTGGACGATGCGCGAGCCGACGTCGAGGATCGCGATCCGGTCGCCGAGCTTGACCGCCTCGTCGAAGTCGTGGGTCACGAACACGATCGTCTTGCGCAGCTCCTCCTGCAGCCGCAGCAGCTCGTCCTGCAGGCGCTGACGCGTGATCGGGTCGACCGCGCCGAACGGCTCGTCCATCAGCAGGACGGGCGGGTCGGCGGCCAGGGCGCGCGCCACGCCGATGCGCTGCTGCTGGCCTCCGGAGAGCTCACGCGGGTAGCGGTCGCGGTACTGCGCGGGCTCGAGGTTGACCAGCTCGAGCAGCTCGTCGACCCGGGCCGCGATGCGGTCCTTCTTCCAGCCGAGCAGGCGCGGGACGATCGCGATGTTCTCGGCGACCGTGTAGTGCGGGAACAGTCCCGCGCCCTGGATCACGTAGCCGATGTGGCGGCGCAGGTCGTCGGCGTTGCGGTGCGTGACGTCCTCGTCGCCGATGAAGATCTTGCCGCTGGTCGGCTCGATCAGGCGGTTGATCATCTTCATGGTGGTCGTCTTGCCGCAGCCCGACGGGCCGACCAGCATGACGATCTCGCCGGCGGGGATCTCGATGGTCACGTCGTCGACGGCGGCGTCGGCCTGCCCGCCGTAGCGCTTGGTGACGTTCTCGAGCAGGATCCGCTGGCCGAAGGACCGCCCGGGCTCGGTGTCGGTCTCTGGCGTGGACGGCTGGGTGGTCTCAGACACGGATGCCCCTCGAGGTCGTGACGCGGGTGAGCAGGTTCAGGACGAGGTCGAGCAGGACGGCGAGCACGATGACGCCGAGGGTGCCCGCCAGGATGGAGTTGGTCGCGTTGGCGCCGCCGGTACGGGAGATGCCGGAGAAGATGTAGCCGCCGAGCCCCGGGCCGAGCACGAACGCGGCGATCGCGGCGATGCCCATGAGCATCTGCCCCGAGACGCGGACCCCGGTCATGATCACCGGCCAGGCGAGCGGCAGCTCGAGCCGCACGAGGGTCGTCAGCCGTCCCATGCCCATCCCCCGCGCCGACTCCACGAGAGCCTGGTCGACGCCGGTGAGACCGACGATGACGTTGCGCAGGATGGGCAGGAAGCCGAAGAACACCAGGGCGATGACCGACGGGAAGACGCCGATGCCCACCACGCCGACCAGGAGGCCGAGCAGCGCGTAGGACGGCAGGGTCAGACCGACCGAGGACAGGGCCTGCGCGATCGACGTCCCGAAGGAGGACCGGTAGGCCAGGACGCCCAGCACGATGGCGAGCAGCGTGGCGATCGCCAACGTCTGCACCACCAGGCTGAGGTGCTGGTAGGCCAGGAACGACAGCACGGACCACCGCTCCTGGACGAACTCGATGAAGCTCACGCGTCGCCTCTCGTCAGGACGAGGGCGGCCGCAAGGACCTCCGGACCCCGTCTCGGTTCCCACGACCGTAGCGACGTGGGACGCATGTGCAACTTAACGCGACATCGTCCGGCCCACCGATGATCTCGAGGTGTGGGCGTGGCGACGGGTCCTTCAGGCGGGGGTGGAGACCTCGAGGATGCGGCTCAGCAGGCCACCGACGAACTTCGGCGACTCGTCCGTCGACAGGTCCGCCGCGAGGTCGACGGCCTCGCTCACGGCCACGGGACCCGGCACGTCGTCGACGTGGAGGATCTCGTAGACCGCCACGCGCACGATGTTGCGGTCGACGCCGGGCATCCGGTCCAGCGTCCAGCCCCGCGCGTGCTCGGCGATCAGGGAGTCGATGCTCTCCTGGTGCGCGGCCACGCCCTCCACGAGCTGGACCGTGTACGGGTTGACCGGCGGGTCGTTCGTCTCGAGCCGGGCGGCGAGGGTGCCGCCGAGGGGGACGCCCCGCATCTCGGACTCGAAGAGGACGTCCAGCGCCCGCTTGCGGTACTTGGTCCTGGCGCCCATCAGGCCTTCACGCGACCGAGGTAGCCACCGTCGCGCGTGTCCACCTTGATCTTCTCGCCGGAGCCGACGAACAGCGGGACCTGGATCTCGCGGCCGGTCTCCAGACGCGCGGGCTTGGTGCCTCCGCTGGAGCGGTCACCCTGCAGGCCCGGGTCGGTGTGCTCGATGAGCAGCTCGACCGACGCGGGGAGCTCGACGTAGAGCACACGGCCCTCGTTCGTGGCGACCACGGCGTTCTGGTTCTCCAGCAGGAAGTCGGTGGCCGTGCCCATGGCCTCCGGGGGGATCTCGATCTGGTCGAAGGTCTGCACGTCCATGAACACGTAGCTCGAGCCGTCGTTGTACAGGTACTGCATGTCGCGCTTGTCGACGGTCGCGGTCTCGACCTTGGTACCGGCGTTGAACGTCTTGTCGACGACCTTGCCGGACTCGACGTTCTTCATCTTGGTGCGCACGAAGGCGGGGCCCTTGCCCGGCTTGACGTGCTGGAACTCGACGATGGTCCAGAGCTGGCCGTCGATGTTCAGCACCATGCCGTTCTTCAGGTCGTTCGTGGTGGCCATCAGGCGATCTCCAGGAGCTCGGTGGTCAGGTCGGTCAATACCTCGGGGGTTCCCGGGTCCGCCGACGTGACGAGGACGGTGTCTTCGATGCGCACTCCCCCGCGGCCCGGGACGTAGATGCCCGGCTCCATGGTCAAGGTGGTGCGACTGGCCAGTGTACCGGCGTGCGAGGCGGCGATGAACGGGTCCTCGTGGATCTCCAGGCCCACCCCGTGCCCGAGCCCGGTCGTGAAGTGCTCGAGCCAGCCTGCGTCGGCGAGCACGCCACGCGCGACGGTGTCGGACTCGGCCACCGGACGGCCCTCGCGCAGCACGTCCACCCCGGCGGCCTGGGAGGCCCGCACGGCCGCGTGCACCTCCCGCTGCCAGGCGTCGGCGGTGCCGAGCACGACGGTTCGCGTGCAGTCGGCGTGGTAGCCCGAGACGCGGGCACCGAAGTCGGTCTTGAGCAGGTCGCCGGGCTGCAGCACCCGGTCGGTCGGGTGGTGGTGCGGGACCGCCGTGTTCGGGCCGGACGCCAGGATCGTCTCGAACGCGACGGCCTCGGCGCCGAGCTCGAGCATGCGCCACTCGAGGTCACGCGCCACGTCGCGCTCGGTCCGACCCACCAGCGGGCCGGCCCACAGCCCCTCGAGCGCCGCCGTGGAGATCCGGCACGCCTCCCGCAGGGCGGCGACCTCGGTGTCGTCCTTGATGGTGCGAGCGTCCTCCACGAGCCGGCCGGCGGGCACCAGCGTGACCGCCGGGGCCGCCTCGACCAGGCGGGCGTGCGCGTCCACGCTGAGCGCGTGCGTCTCGGCCGCCCACGACGTCTGCCCGGACGCGGTGATCCGCTCGGCGGCGACGCCCACGAGGTCGCGGGTGATGACGTGCTCGAGCCCCGGCACCTCCTGCGCGGCCTGGTCCCGGTAGCGACCGTCCGTGAGGAAGACCCCGCTTCCGTCGGCGTGCAGCACGAGCGCACCGTTGGAGCCGGTGAACCCCGTCAGGTACCGCACGTTGACGAGCGTCGTGACGACGAGGCCGTCGCGTCCTGCCTTCGAGAGCGCGGCTCCCACCCGACGTCGTCGCCGCGCGAGGTCGTCGGCGCCCGGCGTGGTGCCCAGGGGCGCCGTCATCGGCTCGTGAGCGCGGCGAACGAGTCGCGCAGCGTGGTCTCGTCGGGGCCGGCCAGGATGGTCGTGCGTCCCAGGTCCTCCAGCACGACGAAGCGCAGCTGGTCGCCCCGCGTCTTCTTGTCGAGGCGCATGGCCGCGAGCAACGGGGTGAAGGCCCCGGCCCAGGTGGTCGGCAGCGCGAGCGAGCCGAGCACGTCGCGGTGACGCTGCACGAGGTCGGCGTCGATGAGGTCGTGCCGCTGCGCCAGCTCGGCCACGAAGACCATGCCCACGCTGATGGCCTCGCCATGGCGCACGGAGTAGTTCTCCTCGCGCTCGATCGCGTGGCCGAGCGTGTGCCCGTAGTTGAGCGCCTCCCGGCCGATCGACGCCTCGTCCTCGCGGGATCCACCGGTCTCCCGCAGGTCGCCGGCCACGGTCCGGGCCTTGACCCGGATGCCCTTGGCCACCAGCTCGGCGAGGATCGGCGACGTCGGGTCGAGCACCGTCGCGGCCCCCGCCCCCTCCACCAGCTCCAGGATCGACGGGTCGGCGATGAAGCCGCACTTGACGACCTCGGCCAGGCCGCTGCGCAGCTCGGCCGACGGCAGGTCCGTGAGCAGCTCGAGGTCGCACAGCACGCCGACCGGCTCGTGGAACGCACCCACCAGGTTCTTGCCCGAGGCGGTGTTGATGCCGGTCTTGCCACCCACGGCCGCGTCGACCATGCCGAGGACGGTGGTCGGCAGGTTGATGAACCGCACGCCGCGCAACCAGCTGGCCGCCACGAACCCGGCGAGGTCCGTGGTGGCTCCCCCGCCGAACCCGACGACCACGTCGGACCGCGTGAACCCCGTCGTGCCGAGGACGCCCCAGCAGTACTGCAGCACCTCGGCGGTCTTCGCGGCCTCGCCGTCGGGGAGCTCGACGAGGTGCACGTCGACCGTGTCGGTCGCCTGCTCGCTGATCAGCTGGGCGCGCAGCCGGGCTGCACGCTCCCGCAGGACCGCCGGGTGCAGGATCGCCACCCGCCTCACGTCGTCGCCGACGAGCGAGGCCAGGCGGGCCGACGCGCCCGCGCCCACGACGACGTCGTAGGGGGCTGCGGTCTCGACCCTGATGCGGGTGGTCACGGGTGGATCTCCTCCTGGAGGAAGCGTCGGACGAGGTCGGCCACGTCGGTGGGGTCGAGGTCGTCGGTGACGACCGTGTGGACCGCGAGGCCCTGGTACAGGGGGCGCCGGGCGTCGAGCAGCGCCTTCAGCGTGGCGCGCACGTTGCCCAGCAGGAGCGGGCGGTTCGTCCCGAGCCCCACCCGCTGGGCCGCGGCGGTCAGCCCGACGTCGAGGAAGACGACGCGCTCGCCGCGCAGCATCTCCTGCGTCCGGGGGTGCATCACCGCACCACCGCCGAGCGCCAGCACACCGTCGTGCTCCTCCAGAGCCAAGGCGACCGCCTCTGCCTCGAGGTCGCGGAAGTGCGCCTCGCCTCGCTGGACGAACAGGTCCTGCACGCTGGTCCCGACCGTGGTCTCCACGTCGGCGTCGGTGTCGCGCACCGTGGTGCCGAGCGCCTCGGCCAGCAGCTGGGCCACCGTGGTCTTGCCGGCGCCGGGTGCGCCGATCAGGACGACGACCGGACTCAACGGAACCTCAGGTGGTCGCGGTAGGCCTCGACGTTGCGTCGGACCTCCTCGACCGAGTCGCCCCCGAACTTCTCGGTGATGGCGTCGGCGACCACGAGCGCGACCATGGCCTCGGCCACGATGCCGGCGGCCGGGACGGCGCACACGTCGGAACGCTGGTGGTGGGCACGCGTCTCCTCGCCGGTGGCCACGTCGACGGTCCGCAGGGCCCGCGGCACGGTGGCGATCGGCTTCATGGCGGCACGCACGCGCAGCAGCTCGCCCGTGGTCATGCCGCCCTCGGTCCCGCCGGAGCGGCCGGAGACGCGGCGGATGCCGTCGTCTGTCGGGACGATCTCGTCGTGGGCCAGCGATCCGCGGGTACGGGCCAGCTCGAACCCGTCGCCCACCTCCACGCCCTTGATGGCCTGGATGCCCATGAGGGCGCCGGCGAGCCGGGAGTCGAGGCGCCGGTCCCAGTGCGTGTACGAGCCGAGGCCGGGCGGCAGGCCCTCCACGACCACCTCGACGACGCCGCCGAGGGTGTCACCGTCCTTGTGGGCCACGTCGATCTCGGCCACCATCGCCTCGCTGGTGGCCGCGTCGAAGCAGCGCACCGGGTCGGCGTCGAGCGCCTCGACGTCCGAGGCGCTCGGCACGAGGCCCGCGGGCGCCGTGACGGTGCCCAGCTCGACGACGTGCGACAGGATCGTGGCGCCGGTGGTCTGCTCGACGAACTTCGCCGCCACCTCGCCGAGCGCGACGCGGGCGGCGGTCTCGCGGGCGCTGGCCCGCTCGAGCACGGGACGGGCTTCGTCGAAGCCGTACTTCTGCATGCCGGCGAGGTCGGCGTGGCCGGGTCGCGGCCGGGTCAGCGGAGCGCCCCGCTTGAGCCCGTCGAGCACCTCGGGGTCGACCGGGTCGGCCGACATGACCTGCTCCCACTTCGGCCACTCGCTGTTGCCGATGCGCAGGGCCACGGGGCTGCCCATGCTGACGCCGTGCCGCAGGCCGCCGATGACCTCGAGCTCGTCGGCCTCGAAGCTCATGCGCGCGCCCCGCCCGTAGCCCAGGCGGCGCCGGGCGAGCGCGTCCTGCACGTCCTTGCTGGTCACGTGCACGCCGGCTGGGAGTCCCTCGAGGATCGCGACGAGCGCGGGTCCGTGGGACTCTCCGGCAGTCAGCCATCGAAGCATGGGGGTCATTCTGTCAGGAGCTGTCGGGCCGGCAGGGAGGGCCTGCCCGGCTGTGCCAGGATGGGGTCGCCCGCTCCCTGGGGGCTCGGACGAGGCTGCCGTACCCGATCAGCGCAAAGACGGCAGGTCAGGAGTCGTCATGAGCTGGATCGTGCTCGTCGGGTCAGGAGTGCTGGAGGCGGTGTGGGCCACGGCCCTCGGTCGCTCGGACGGCTTCAGCCGCCTCGTCCCGAGCCTCGTGTTCGGCGTCGCCCTCGTGCTCAGCATGGTCGGCCTCGCGTGGGCGATGCGTGACCTGCCGACCGGGACGGCGTACGCCGTGTGGGTGGGCATCGGCGCCACACTCACCGCCGCCTGGGCCATGGCGCAGGGCGACGAGCCGGTGTCCGTGGCGCGGGTGCTGTGCCTGCTGGCGGTGGTGTCCGGGATCGTCGGGCTGAAGCTCACCCACTGACGCGCCGTCAGCGGAGCAGGGCCACCAGCGGCGGGCCGAGGAAGGCCCCCACGACGAGGTACGGACCGAAGGCGAACGGGTCACGGCGTCCGATCCGTCCCGTGGCGTACAGCCCCAGCCCGACGACGGCGCCCAGGATGAACCCCGCGTAGCCGCCGTACAGCGTCTCGGCGGCACCGAGCGCGCCCAGCAGCAAGCCGATCACGCCCGCGATCCGTACGTCGCCGAACCCGAACGGCTGGCTGATCCACCGGCCGAGGGCGTAGATGAGCCGGAAGACCCCGTAGAGCACGAGGTTGCCGATCAGCCCCTTGAGGATGATCGACCGGTCCTGGGCCACGAGCGACGCCAGGCCGACGAGCACGAGCACCACCACGTGCAGCGGCAGCGTGAGTGCGTAGGGCAGCAGCCGGGTGCGCAGGTCGATGAACGACAGCCACGTGCCGACGCCGGCGAAGACCGCCCAGGCCGGCAGCAGCAGCGGCTCGTCGATGCCGAGCGCGGCGACGAGCGCCAGCACCGCCGCCACCAGGGCGAGCGCCGGGGCGAGTCGAGGGCGTCGGGCGAGGTCGACGTAGAGCGGCTTCGGGGGCTCGTCGACCTCGGAGGGGTCCGGCTCCGGCTCGGGCAGCCGGGAGATCACGTGCGGGCCCAGCAGGCCGAGCACCCCCGCACCGACGGCGGTGGCGACGACGTGGAGGGTCTGCACGGCCGCAACCCTAGGGCACGTCGCGCGCGGCCGACAGCTCCGCGAGCGCGGCGTCGCGCAGCACGTCGACCTCGACCCGCGAGCCCGTCATGAGGGCGAGCTGCAGCACGGCCTGGTGGGCCAGGAGGTCGAGCCCGGACACCGCAGGACGGTCGGCCTGCTGCGCCGCGAGCAGCAGGCGGGTCGGCCACGGGTCGTAGACGACGTCGAAGACCGCGGCGGCGGACTCGACCAGCTCGTGCGACCGGGCACCGGCCGCGTCCTCCGGCACCGTGGAGACGAGCAGGTCCGCGACGTCGACGAAGGGGGCGTCGCTCGAGCGCACGACCACCTCGAGCCCGGCCGAACGCGCCGATGCCGCGGTCGTCTCGGCCCGCGCCACGTCGCGGACGACCAGCTCCATCCGGCGGGCACCCAGCCCCACCACGGCGTGGGCGACCGACGACGCCGTGGCACCCGCGCCGAGGACACGCACGAGCGGCACGTCGGCGATGCCGGCCTCCTGCAGCGCAGCGAGCGTGCCGGGCACGTCGGTGTTGTCGGCGCGGACCACGCCGTCGGCCAGCAGCAGGGTGTTCGCCCCACCCGCGGCGGCGGCGACGTCGGAGACGTCGTCCGCCAGCTCGAGCGCGTCACGCTTGTGCGGGGCGGTCACGGCGAGGCCGCGCCACGTGGGGTCGAGGCGCTCGACCCACGCACCGAGTCCCGCCGGCTCGACGTCGACCGCGTCGAACGTCCAGTCCAGGCCGAGCTCGGCGTAGGCCGCACGGTGCATGACCGGCGAGAGGGAGTGCGCGACCGGGTGGCCCACCACCGCACAGCGGCGACGAGCGGGCCGCCCGGTGCGCGGGTCAGCCACCACAGGAGCCGGCGCCGTAGACCTTCTGGCAGTCGGCGTTGTGCTGGGCGAAGTCGGTGTTGAAGATCGTGACGCCCTCCTTGTCGGCGAAGAAGTACAACCAGTCGCCGTCGGCGGGGTTGAGGGCCGCCTCGATGGTCTTCTCGCCCGGTGAGCCGATCGGACCGGGCGGCAGCCCGGTGTTCTGGTACGTGTTGTACTCCGACGGGTTCGCACGCTCCTCCGGCGTGGTCCACACGTCGCCCTCCCGCTGGCTCACGTACGAGACCGTGGAGTCCAGCTGCAGCGGCATGCCGTCCTCGAGCCGGTTGAAGAGCACCCGGGCCACCTTGGGGTAGTCCTCGTCGCGGGCCGCCTCGTACTCCAGGATGCTCGCCATCGTGAGGACGTCCTCCTTCGACAGCCCGAGGGCCTTGGCACGGGCGTCGATGTCGAGGTCGGCCTCGACCTCGAGGGTCTTCTTGACCATCTGCTGCATCAGCTCGAGCGCCGTGGTGCCGGGCTCGACGGTGTAGGTCGCCGGGAAGAGGTAGCCCTCGGGGTTGCCGTTGGCGCCCTCGGGCAGGCCGAGGTCCTTCGGGTCGTCGAGGACCGCGGTGACCTCGTCCTCGCTGATCTCCGAGCCGGCGGCGATCGCCTTCACGATCTGGCCCACCCGCGAGCCCTCGGGGATGGTGACCTTGCCCTCGACCCGGTTGCTCGCGTCGGTGAGCTCACGCATCGCCCACTCCGCCGACATCTTGCGCCGCAGCTGGTAGAAGCCGGGCTGGATGGTCGCGAAGCGCTCGTCGTTCAGCGAGAGCTGGTAGAACGCCTCGGCGCTGGCCACGACGTCCTGCTTCGCCAGGATCGACGCCATCGCCTGGCCGTCCGACCCGGCGGGGATCTCGACGACGACCTCACCGCTACCCTGGCCGGAGTAGTCCTCCGGTCCGTTCAGGTACGAGCCGGCCTTGTCCCACACGACCTTGCCGGCGAAGACCAGGCCGGCCAGGACCACGAGCACCAGCAGGATGCGTCCCCAGCGGGGTCCGCGCTTGCGGGGGGCACGCCGGCCGCCGGCCTTGGTGGCGCGTCGCCCACCACTGTCGGCGCCCAGGATGTCGAGTCCGCTGTCACTCACGTCGACCTCAGATCGTCTCGCCCGGGGCCGATCCCCGGGTCCGTTCGGTGTCCAGGGCGGTCTGCAGGATGACCGTGGCCGCAGCCTGGTCGATCACCGAGCGTCGAGACCGCCCTGACCGCCCGCCCTCGCGGAGCAGGCTGTCCGCAGTCATCGTAGACATCCGCTCGTCGAACAGCCGGACAACCGTGGGCGCGACCGTGTCGGCGAGAGCGCGGGCGAACACCCGCACCTTCGCCGCAGCAGGACCCTCGCGCCCGCTCAGCGACACCGGGAGACCGACCACGAGCTCCAGCGCGTCGACCTCGGAGGCGAGGGCGGAGAGCCGGCCGATCGCGTCGGGTCCGGCGGCCACCGTCTCCAGCGGCGTGGCCACGAGCCCGTCGGGGTCGCACACGGCCACGCCGATGCGGACGTCGCCGACGTCGACACCGAGTCGACGTCCCCTCCTCATCGGACCTGCCTCACCGAGAGACCGTCTCGCGCACGGCCTCGACGACCGCCCCGAACGCAGCGTCGATCCCGCCGACGTCGGTGCCTCCGCCCTGCGCGACGTCGGGCTTACCGCCGCCCTTGCCGCCGATGCGCTCACCGACGACCCCCACCAGCGTGTTGGCCGAGAGCCCGCGCTCCTGCGCTGCGGGCGTGACGGCCACGACCACGGAGGGCCGGTCGTTCGCGGTCCCGACGACCACCACCACGGCGGGCCGGTCCTGCAGGCGGCCGCGGACGTCGAGGGCGAGCGACCGGACGTCGCCCCCTCCGACACCCTCGGCACGGTGCGTCACGACGGAGACCCCGTCGACGTCGGCCGCGGCAGCGGCGATGTCGCCGGCCGCTCCCTGGAGCTGCGCGGTCCTGAGCTTCTCGAGCTCCTTCTCGGTGGCCTTGAGCCGTGCCACGAGGTCGCCGACCCGCGCCGGCACCTCCTCCGGCCGCGCCTTGAGCACGTCGGTGAGCTGCAGCACGAGGTCGCGCTCCTTGGCCAGGTACGCGAAGCCCTCGATGCCGGTGAGCGCCTCGATGCGACGGTTGCCGGCGCCGACCGAGCCGTCCGAGGTGATGACGACGGTGCCGATCTGACTGGACCGCTCCACGTGGGTGCCACCGCAGAGCTCACGCGACCAGGGACCGCCGATCTCGACCACGCGCACCTGCTCGCCGTACGTCTCGCCGAAGAGCGCGAGGGCGCCCCACTCGCGGGCCTCGGGCAGGGTCATGTACTGGGCCGAGACGAGCAGGTCCTCGCGCAGCGCCCGGTTCGACACGTGCTCGACGTCGTGCAGCTGCTCGGGCGACAGCGCCCCGTTCCAACCGAAGTCGAGACGCAGGTAGCCGGGTCGGTTGTACGAGCCCGACTGCAGCGCGGTGGGGCCCAGCACCTCGCGCAGCGCCGCGTGCACGACGTGCGTGCCCGAGTGCGCCTGACGCGCTCCGGTGCGCCACTCCCGGTCGACGTCGGCCGAGACCGTCTCGTCGACGACGAGCTCGCCCTCGAGCACGCGCACCTGGTGGACGACCAGGCCCTTGATGGGCCGCTGCACGTCGAGGACCTCGGCGCTGCCTCCCCCGCCCGACGTCCACGTGATGGTGCCGGCGTCGGCGTTCTGGCCGCCGGACTCCGCGTAGAACGGCGTCCGGTCCAGGACGACCTCGCCCACGCTCCCCGCACCGAGCGCAGGCGTCGCTGCGCCCTCGCTCAGCAGCGCGAGGACCCGAGACTCCGTCGACAGGGTCGTGTACGCCTGCCAGTCGGTCGGACCGTTCGCGTCGAGGGCCGCGCGGTACGCCGTGGTGTCGGCGTGGACGCCCTTCTTGGCCTTCGCGTCGGCCTTCGCCCGGGCCCTCTGCTCGGCCATGAGCGACCGGAACCCCTCGGCGTCGACCGTGAGGCCCTGCTCCTCGGCCATCTCGAGCGTCAGGTCGATCGGGAAGCCGTAGGTGTCGTGCAGCGTGAACGCCGCCGAGCCGGACAGGCCGCTCCCGCCCTCGGCCTTCACCTTCTGCGCCGCGACGTCGAAGATCTGCGTCCCCTTGCCGAGGGTGGACCGGAACGCGTCCTCCTCGGCGTAGGCGACCTGGGAGATGCGGGCGAAGTCGGCCTCGAGCTCAAGGTACGACGCCTTCATCCGGTCCTTGCTGACCGGGAGCAGCTCGGGCAGGGCGGGGTCCTCGAAGCCCAGCAGACGCATGGACCGCACCGCGCGCCGCAGCAGGCGCCGCAGCACGTAGCCGCGCGCCTCGTTGCCGGGGGTCACGCCGTCGCCCATCAGCATGAGCCCGCTGCGCACGTGGTCGGCCACGACCCGGAACCGGACGTCGTCCTCGTGATTCGCGCCGTAGGCCCGTCCGGTCAGCTCGGACGCGCGCTCGATGACGGGGTACACCTCGTCGATCTCGTAGAGGTTCTGCTTGCCCTGCAGCAGGTAGGCGACGCGCTCCAGGCCCATCCCGGTGTCGATGTTCTGGCTCGGCAGCGGGCCCACGACGTCGAACTGGTCCTTGGCGCGGACGTTGGTGATCTCCTCCTGCATGAACACGAGGTTCCAGATCTCCAGGAAGCGGTCCTCGTCGACGACCGGGCCGCCGTCGGGCCCGTGCTCGGGGCCGCGGTCGATGTAGATCTCGCTGCACGGGCCGCCAGGACCGGCGACCCCCATGTGCCAGTAGTTGTCGAGCAGACCCCGGTCCTGGATCCGCTCGTCGGGCAGGCCCGCGACGGACTTCCAGAGCGCGCGGGACTCGTCATCGCCCTCGAGCACCGTGACCCACACCCGGTCGGCGTCGAAGCCGAAGCCCCCGTCGTCGACGTGGCCGGTCACCAGGCGCCAGGCGTGGGTGATCGCACCTTCCTTGAAGTACTGGCCGAAGCTGAAGTTGCCGTTCATCTGGAAGAACGTGCCGTGCCGCGTGGTCTTGCCGACCTCCTCGATGTCGAGGGTGCGCACGCACTTCTGGACGCTGGTGGCGGTGCCGTAGGGCGGCGTCTCCTGGCCGAGGAAGTACGGCTTGAACGGCACCATGCCCGCGTTGACGAACAGCAGGTTGGGATCGTCCAGCAGCAGCGGGGCCGAGGGCACCACGGTGTGCCCGGCGGCCTCGAAGTGCTCGAGGAATCGGCGCCGGATCTCTGCGGTCTCCATCAGGGGTGGTCTCTCTCGTCGGTGAGCTCGGGGCGGTCCGCGGCTGGTTGGTCCGCGGCCGTGACCTCGAGCGAGGGTCGGGGTGGCGTGATCTGGTCGGCGAGCCGGGACTCGGCGGTGGACATCCCGTCGCGGACCTCGTCGGCGAAGGCCCGCCACCCGGTGCCGAGCGCGGCGGCCTGGTCGATGAGTCCGGGCATCGAGACCCGGTAGGCGGCCCGCCGGGCCTTGGCGCTGGCGTAGACCCCCACGGCCGAGCCGGCGACGAACCAGACGGCGCGGGGCTTCATCGCTCCCCCAGCCACTGGTCCGAGGGCGTCGGCGGTGCCGTGGAGGCGTGGGCCGCACGAGCGGCCCGGCGTCCGGCCCGGAGCCGGTCACGTCGGCGGTTCCTGTACTCCCGGCGCATCAGGGCGCCGATCCGGTCGCGGCTCTCGGGCCTCAGGGCGTGAGCCACACCCTGGACGACCACGGCGAACCGGACCTGCGGTCGGCTGAGCGCGGCCTCGACGACCTGGTCCTGGGTGGGCGGCACGACGACCCGACCCTCGACGACGCGAGGTTCCAGCACCGCGGGCCGCACCGCGAGCGCGGTGGTGTCCTCGTGCTGCGCCGCCGGCGCAGCCGGACGCTGCACCGACGCCGGTCGAGGCGCCGTGTCCTGGTCGGCCGCAGGTCCGGGGGCCGGAGCCACGGCACCGGCCGAACGGGCGACCCGGCGTGCGGCCACGACCGCCACGACCGCGGCCGCCACGGTCACGACCGCGAGGACCGCGGTGGCGACGAGGACGGCGACGTCGGCGGACATGACCTCGAGGTTACTAGGGACGGGTGCGGCGTCGCCGCGCGCGGGGACGGTCCCGCCACCGGACGGGCCTCAGTACCGAGGGTCGGCGTAGAAGACGATCCGCGACTTCGTCCGCTTGACCACGTGGACTCCGCGGGGGTGCTTCTGGCCACCGCCCGCCGACACGTTGCCCTCGATGGTCCAGACGTGGCTGCTCGAGACCTTGGTGACGATGCCGACGTGCGACGGGGTGCCCTTGCTGAAGTAGCCGATGTACGCCAGCCGTCCGACCTTCGCGGTCTGCGAGGTCCGACCGCGCTTGCGCTCGGCGTCCAGGAGCTTCTTGTACGACGTGGCCTTGATGATCGAGCCGGGCTTGCCCCCGGCGTGCGCGAGCCACGAGACGAAGAACCCGCACCACGGGTCGTAGCGTCCCGTCCGCCCGACCCACTTGTTGTACTTGCTCTTGCGCGGGGACGGCTCGCGGTAGCCGACCTGGGAGCGCGCCACGGCGAGCAGGTCCGCGGCCCCGAGCGTCGACGAGACGGCCGACGTCAGCGTGTCCTTGGCCTTGCTGTTGGTGTAGATCGCGCCGGTACGGAACTGCTGGAGGCATCCGCCCTCGGGCAGACCGCAGCGCACGTCGCCGGTGGGCCCACCCAGGGAGCCTCCTGCACCGCCCCGTGCGGACAGCTCGGACGTCAGTCGTCCCCGGACGACCCACGTGCGGCCGCCGGACTGGATCAGGACGCCCTTCGTGTACCCGCGCCACGACCGACCGCTGCCGGTGTGGGTGCCCGTGCGTCGTTCGCCGAGGAGGAAGGCGAGGGACGCCTCCCGCGACAGCAGCGTCCGCTCCCCCGTGCCGATGCGGACCGTCTGCTTCGCCGAGTAGCGCGTGCCGCTGACCTGCGCGCGGTAGGTCCCGGCGCGACGGTCGGCGGGCGACCAGGTGAACCAGCCGTAGGCGTTGGTCCGCACGGTGGCCACCTTGGTGCGACCCGAGCCGGCGTAGCGGTACAGCGCGACCGTGACACGCGGCTGGGGCTTGCCGGCGGTGGTCAGCACCCGTCCGCGCAGCCAGAAGTTCTCGCGGGTCAGCACCCGGGTCCCGAAGCCGTTGTTGACGAGCAGGCTCACCCAACGACCCGCTTGGACGACGACGGTCGCCTCGGCGGACCGGGATCCGGCATGGGTCCCGGTCTCCTGCAGCTCGGCGCGCAGCCGGTACGTTCCCGCCCGCAGACCGCTGAGGGCGTAGGTCGCGGCACCCGAGGTCCCCGTGGTCACGTCGACCGAGGTGTCGCTCGCACCGTCGGCGACCACCCTCACCCGGGCGCCGGCCAGCGGCTCGCCGTCGGCAGTCACCCGGACGGTCCCGCGTGCAGGCTCCTGGGGCGACGTGGTGCCGGCGGCGCGCTCGAGCACGACCGTCGTGGGGACGAGGTCCGGCGTCGGCGGCGGCTCGTCCGCCTGGGGCGTGGGCTCGGTGCCGTCGATCGTGGCACCCGGCTCGGACTCCTCGGTGGTCCCGGGCTCGACGGGGACGGCCGCCTCCTCGGGGTCCGACGACTCGTCGCTCGTCGTCGGGGTCGACGCGGGGGCCGAGGTGGGCGGGGCCGGCGTGGACTCCGCGGCGGCAGGGACGACGCCGGCCACGAGCGCCAGCGAGGGCACGAGGCAGAGGACTGCGAGGCGCGCGCGACGGCGGGCGTGAACCATGGAGGTCTCCGAGACAGGACGAGAAGGTTGCCTCACTGTCACACGAGGACGGCACCGGCGCCACTGGTTCGCCGCAGCGGTCCCGTCGAGCCGCTCAACGGTCGCGCAGGATGGCGCGGATGCGCGCGAGTCGCTCGGCGACGGCTGCCTCGGCTCCGTGGCGTCCGGGCTCGTAGTAGTCGCGGCCGTCGACGTCGTCGGGTGCGTACTGCTGGGTGACGACACCGCGCGGGTCGTCGTGCGCGTAGCGGTAGTCGTGCCCGTGGCCGAGCTTCTTGGCACCTGCGTAGTGCGCGTCCCGCAGCGCCGGCGGGACGGCACCCACCCGGCCGGCGCGGACGTCGGTCTGGGCGGCGTTGATGGCCTGGACCACGGCGTTCGACTTCGGGGCCGTGGCCAGGTGGATCACGGCCTGGGCCAACGGGATGCGAGCCTCGGGGAACCCGATCATGGCGACGGCCTGGGCCGTGGCCGTGGCCACGGGCAGCGCCGTGGGGTCGGCCATGCCGATGTCCTCGCTGGCGTGGATCATCAGCCGCCGGGCGATGAAGCGCGGGTCCTCCCCCGCCTCGATCATGCGAGCGAGGTAGTGCAGGGCGGCGTCGACGTCGGACCCGCGGATGCTCTTGATGAAGGCGCTCGTGACGTCGTAGTGCTGGTCACCCTGCCGGTCGTAGCGCACCGCCGCCTTGTCGACCGCGAGCGCCGCGTCGTCGACCGTGACCTCGATGCGACCCTGGCTGAGCGTGGCACCGGCGGCGGCCTCGAGGTAGGTGAGGACACGTCGGCCGTCGCCCCCGGCGAGCCGGACGAGGTGGTCGCGGGCGTCGTCACTCAGGGAGACCGCCCCACCGAGACCGCGGGGGTCCTCGACCGCCCGGTCGATCATGGTGGCGACGTCGTCGTCGTCGAGCGACTGCAGGGTCAGCAGGAGCGAACGGCTGAGCAGCGGCGAGATGACGCTGAAGTGGGGGTTCTCCGTGGTGGCGGCCACGAGCGAGACCCACCGGTTCTCGACCCCGGGCAGGAGCGCGTCCTGCTGGGCCTTGGAGAAGCGGTGCACCTCGTCGACGAACAGCACGGTCTCGACGCCGTTCTGCAGGGCCCGGCGAGCACCGGCGATGACGTCGCGGACCTCCTTGACCCCCGCCGAGACGGCCGAGACCTCCATGAAGCGCCGGTTCGTGTGGTTGCTGATGAGCGAGGCGATCGTGGTCTTGCCGGTGCCCGGCGGGCCCCACAGCAGGATGGTGAGCGGCTGGTCGCCGTCGATCACCTGCCGCAGGGGCGATCCGGGGGTGAGCAGGTGCTGCTGGCCCACCAGCTCGTCGAGCGTGCGCGGACGCATGCGCACCGCCAGCGGCGCCGAGGAGTGAGCGTTGCCGGCGAGCGAGCCCGACGAGTCGGTTCCGTTCGCCGCCCACGGCCCGGCACCCCCGCCGGACCGCGCCGTCGGACGGTCGTCCGCCGCAGGAAGGTCGAACAGTCCGTCGTCGCTCACCCCACGAGCCTAGTCACCGACGCCGACACCCCCGGACGCCGTGCCCGTCGGGGCCCATGGGCCAGGCTGGTGATCATGGGCCTGTTCTCACGACCTTCTCCCGACGACGACGCTCCACCGGCGCCGACTCCCGTCGGCGCCTTCTGGGGCTGGTGGGCCGACGACGGCCGGCACCTCGACCCGGCGCAGGCCGGGCCCGAGCACGCGGCCCTCGACGGACTTCTCTCCGCGATCGACCCCGACCTGACGTGGCACCTCGGTCCCGGCCGCTCCGCCGAGCACCGGTTGACCGTCTCCGCCGGCGGGCTCGCAGCGGCGCGCCCGGCCGCGGAGCGCTGGTTCCGGGCCGCTCCCCCTGCGGACACGACGTGGGAGTACGCGCCCGCGGTCGAGGCCGACCCCGCGGCGTTCGGCGCCGTCCTGGAGGTCGACGGGGCCGCGGTCGACCTCTCGGCGGTCGTGCTCCACGTCGAGACCGACCTCGAGGACCTCCGCGTGCATGTCGGCGTGCACCATCCGGCCTTCGCCGACCTCCCGGAACGGGTGCACGGCCCCGTCACCTTCATGGTGCTCGACTGGGCGCTCGGCGAGGACGACGTGGCGCGCTGGGTCGGGAGGGTCGAGCCGTCGACCACCGCCCCGGCGTCGCCCCGGTCCGTCGACGACCTGCGGGCCGCAGTGGCGGTCTGCACCGCCGAGCGTGACCCCGACGCGTGGTCCGCGCTGTCCGGCCAGGACGCCGAAGGACGCCCGGTGTTCGCGCTCGCCCGGACGGGTGCCCGCTGGATCGACCGGCCGACGCTCGACCTGCACCACGCGCTCACCGCGACCTTCGCACCCGACGAGCGTGGTCTCCCCTCGCCGGGGGACCTCGGCCGCCTGCAGGCGCTGGACGACTCGCTCGCGGCGACGATGGAGCCGCGCGGACTGGTGCTGGCGAACGTGACCACGAACGGCACCCGCACGTTGCACGTCTACACCGACGGCGAGGACCAGAACGCCGCCGACGACGTCACGCGCTGGGCCGATGACCACGGCCTCCGGGCCGCGAGCACACCCGATCCGGGGTGGACACGGGTCAGGCACCTGCTCGGCTGAGGGGCAGGCACCTCCGGGTCGTCCGCTCGCCGAGGTCCTGTCGGTGGCGGCCCCTAGCGTTCGCCGCATGAGTCACGGACTGTTCCTCAGGCACCAGGCAAGACCCGGTCGACGACCCGAGCTGGTCGCCGCGTGGGAGGCGCACATGCCGGACGCCGTCGCTGCGAACCCCCACCACGAGGCGTACGTCTACACCGAGGTGGCCGGCGACCCGGACGCCGTGATGGTCTACCAGCAGTACACGGACGCCGAGCACGCCGCCGCGTTCCTGCACGACCCGGCCTACCTCGCGTACCTCGCCGCGTCCGAGCACCTGCTCGCTGCACCACCCGTGGTCACGGTGGTGGCTCCTCGCTGGTCCAAGCACGTCGGCTGACGCGTCCGGGCCCCGGCCGGTCTCAGGCCGTGGTGTCGACCTCGTCGTCCTCGGGCTCCGGCCCCTCTTCGTCTGGCACTGCGTCGACGCCGGCCTCCTTGCGCTGCTCCGGCGTGATGGGGGCCGGGGCGGCGGTGAGGGGGTCGTAGCCGCCACCGGACTTCGGGAAGGCGATGACGTCGCGGATGGAGTCCGTGCCCGCCAGCAGGCCGACGGTGCGGTCCCACCCGAACGCGATGCCGCCGTGCGGCGGGGCGCCGAAGGCGAAGGCGTCGAGCAGGAAGCCGAACTTCTCCTGCGCCTCCTCCTCGCCGATGCCCATGATCTCGAAGACGCGCTTCTGCACGTCGGGACGGTGGATACGGATGGACCCGCCACCGACCTCGTTGCCGTTGCACACGATGTCGTAGGCCTGGGCGATCGAGCTGCCCGGATCGGCCAGCGTGGCCGGGTCCTGGGGCGCCGTGAAGGCGTGGTGCACGGCGGTCCACTCGCCACCTCCCACGGCGACGTCGCCGGAGTCGAGGTCGCTCACCGCCTCGAACATCGGCCAGTCGACGACGAAGCAGAACGCCCACGCCGACTCGTCGATGAGGTTCTCCCGGCGGGCGATCTCGATGCGCGCGGCACCGAGCAGCTGGCGCATCTGCTTGACCGGACCGGCCGAGAAGTAGATGGCGTCGCCGGGCTTCGCTCCGACGGCGTCCGCCAGTCCGTCGCGCTCGGCCTCGGACAGGTTCTTGGCGACGGGGCCGCCGAGCGTCCCGTCCTCGCCGACGAGCACGTAGGCCAGACCACGCGCACCGCGCTGCTTGGCCCACTCCTGCCAGCCGTCGAGCGTGCGGCGTGCCTGCGAGCCACCGCCGGGGTGCACCACGGCACCGACGTACGGAGCCTGGAACACCCGGAACGGGGTGTCCTTGAAGTAGTCGGTCAGCTCGACGAGCTCGAGGTCGAAGCGCAGGTCGGGCTTGTCGGAGCCGTAGCGACGCATCGCGTCGGCGTACGTGATGCGCGGGAACGGGCGCGGGAGCTCGACGTCGATGAGCTTCCAGAGCTCGGCGTAGACCTCCTCCGCCAGGGCGATCACGTCGTCCTGGTCGACGAAGCTCATCTCGATGTCGAGCTGGGTGAACTCCGGCTGACGGTCGGCACGGAAGTCCTCGTCGCGGTAGCAGCGCGCGATCTGGTAGTACCGCTCCAGGCCGCCGACCATGAGCAGCTGCTTGAACAGCTGGGGGCTCTGCGGCAGGGCGTACCAGCTGCCGGGGCGCAGGCGCGCGGGCACGAGGAAGTCGCGTGCGCCCTCGGGCGTGGAGCGGGTGAGGGTGGGCGTCTCGACCTCGACGAAGTCGTGACGCTCCAGCACCTGACGGGCCACGGCGTTGACCTTGCTGCGCAGCCGGATGGCGTGGGCAGGGGCGGGCCTGCGCAGGTCGAGGTAGCGGTAGCGCAGACGCGCCTCCTCCCCCACCTCCACGTGCTCGTCGATCGGGAACGGCAGCGGAGCCGACGCGCTGAGGATCTCGACGTCGCTCGCGATGACCTCGATCTCGCCGGTGGGGATCGCGGCGTTCTCGTTGCCCTCGGGACGCTTCTCGACGGTGCCGACGATCTTCAGGCAGAACTCCGAGCGGAGCTGGTGGGCGACCTCCTCGCGCACCACCACCTGCACGACGCCGCTGGCCTCGCGCAGGTCGATGAATGCGACGCCGCCGTGGTCGCGTCGGCGCGCGACCCATCCGGCGAGGGTGACCTGGTCGCCGACGTTGGCGGCGGTCAGGCTTCCGGCGTCGTGGGTGCGGATCACGGCGAGGTCTCCTTCGAGAGGGGGGTCCCGACGACGGTGGGCGTCAGGTCGTGAGCGGGGGGCGTCCAGGTGTCGGGGTCGACCTCGACCTGGTCGCCGGTGCGGATGTCCTTGACACTAGGCGGTTCGCCCGGGAAGAGGACGTACGGGATGCCGCGGCGCTCGGCGGTGCGGATCTGCTTGCCGAACTTCTGCGCGGCGGCGGACACCTCGGTGGGGATGCCACGGGCGCGCAGCCGCTGCGCGAGAGCGTCGCTCGCGGCGCGTGACGCCTCGTCGGTCACCGCGACGAGCACGGCGGACGGGACGGGCCGGCTGCTCGTGAGCCCGTCGGCGACGAGGGGCACCAGCAGCCGCGAGAGTCCGAGCGAGATGCCGACGCCCGGGTACGTGCGCTTCCCGTCGGAGGCGAGCTCGTCGTAGCGGCCGCCGGAGCACACGGAGCCGAGCTGCTCGTGGCCGCTCATGCGGGTCTCGAAGACCGTGCCGGTGTAGTAGTCCAGGCCTCGGGCGATGCGGAGGTCGGCGGTGACCCGGACGCCCTCGACGTCGGCGCACGCGGCCACCACGGAGGCGAGCTCGTCGAGGCCCTCGTCGAGCAGCGGGTGCTGCACGCCCAGCGCGCGGACACGCTCCACGAACGAGGTGTCCTCGGTGCTGATCTCGGCGAGCGCGAGGCAGGCCCGTGCGGAGGCGTCGTCGAGACCGGCCTCGGCCAGGAGCTCCAGGACCTTCTCGCCCGGCAGCTTGTCGAGCTTGTCGACGACCTGCATGACGGCGGTCGGCGTGGCCACCCCGAGCCCGAGGTAGAAGCCCTCGAGCACCTTGCGGTTGCTCACCTGGAGCGTGAACAGCTCCTCCGGAGCCGCCCGGAGCCCGGCACCCCCGCCGGGGGTCGCCCCCGCGCCGAGACCGAGGACCGACGCCACGGCCGCCAGTGCCTCGGCCATCACCCGCGCGACCTCGACGTCGGCGTGGAAGGGCAGGGTGCCGTCGCCGACGATGTCGATGTCGGCCTGGGTGAACTCACGGAACCGACCCTGCTGCGGTCGCTCGCCCCGCCAGACCTTCTGGATCTGGTAGCGCCGGAACGGGAACTCCAGCTTGCCGGCGTTCTCGACCACGTAGCGCGCGAACGGGACGGTGAGGTCGAAGTGCAGGGCGAGCGCGTCGGACCGCGACGACGACGCTCCTGGGGAGGCGTCGTCGTGGATGCGACGCACGACGTAGACCTCCTTGTCGATCTCGCCCTTGCGCAGCAGCGTCTCGACCGGCTCGACCGCCCGCGTCTCCACGTTGGCGAAGCCGTGCAGCTCGAACACGCGACGCAGGGCGTCGGTGACGGCCAGCTCGACCGCACGGTCGGCGGGCAGGAGCTCGGGGAACCCGCTCAGCTTCGCCACGTCAGGCCTCCTTCAGCTCGGACAGGAAGGGGTTGGTGGCCCGCTCACGTCCGATGGACGTCTGCGGCCCGTGCCCGGGGAGCACGACGACGTCGTCCGGCAGCGGGAGGATGCGCTCGCGCAGGCTGGTGAGCATCTGGTCGTGGTCACCGCCGGTGAGGTCGGTCCTGCCGATCGACCCGGCGAACAGGAAGTCGCCGGAGAACATCACCTGCGACACATCCTCGGGACCGTCCCAGTCCACCCGGTAGTAGACGGTGCCCGGGGTGTGCCCGGGCACGTGGTCGACGCTGATCCGCAGCCCGTCGACCTCCACCACCGCACCGTCGACCGCGTCGCGGACGTCGTCGGGCTCGCGGAACTCCGGCAGGTCGTCGAGGCCGAACTGGGCGCGCAGCATCGCCGCCGACGGTCCGGAGATCGCGGCCATGGGGTCGGCCAGGAGGTGCCGGTCGGCGGGGTGGATCCACACCGGTGCTTCGAGCTCGCGGGCGACGTCCTGCGCGCACCACATGTGGTCGAAGTGGCCGTGGGTGATGAGCACGGCGTCGACCGTCAGCCGGTGCTCGGCGACGACCTGGCGCACGCCCTCGATCGAGTCCATGCCCGGATCGACGACGGCGCAGCCGGTGCCGGGACCTCGGGCCACGACGTAGCAGTTGGCCTGGAGCGGGCCGGCGGGGAAGGACGTGAGCAGCACGCACCACAGGGTACGCGGGGCTGCGACGTCGGATCGCCCGGCGGTTCGTCCGCGGCGGCGACGCCCAGGCGATGCCGGGGTGGTCACGCCCAGGTGGTGTCCTCCTAGACTGTCGCCATGACCTCTGCCGCCGAGCATCCGTGGGGCCGCGTCGACGCCGAAGGAAGGGTCTTCGTCAAGACCGGTGACTCCGAGCGCGAGATCGGCGAGTGGAAGGTGGGAGAACCTGCCGAGGGTCTCGCCTTCTACGTCCGCCGCTTCGAGGGCCTCGAGACCGAGGTCGACCTGCTGGAGAAGCGCCTGACCACCGGTGCGCTGTCGCCCGACGAGGCGGCCAAGGCCGTCGCCAAGGTGCGCGGCGAGGTGGCCGACGCCGCCGCGATCGGCGACCTCGCGTCGCTCGACGCGCGCCTGGACGCGCTCGCTCCCGCGATCGAGAAGCAGCGCGAGGAGCGTCGGGCCGAGCGGGAGGCCAAGGTGGCCGAGGCGAGCGTGGCCAAGACCCGCATCGTCGAGGAGGCCGAGAAGATCGCCTCGGGCCAGGACTGGCGCGCCGGGGCCGACCGGCTCCGTGCCCTCCTGGAGGAGTGGAAGGCGCTCCCCCGCCTCAGCAAGTCCGCCGACGACGAGCTGTGGCACCGCTTCAGCGCCGCCCGCACCTCGTTCACGCGCAAGCGCAAGACGCACTTCGCCGAGCAGAACACCCAGCGCGAGGCGGCGCAGAAGGTCAAGGAGAAGCTGATCGTCGAGGCTGAGGCCTTGTCGTCCTCGACCGAGTGGGGTCCGACGTCGGGCAAGTACCGCGACCTCATGACCGAGTGGAAGAAGGCGGGCTCCGCCCCGCGCAACGTCGAGGACAAGCTCTGGAAGCGGTTCCGAGCCGCCCAGGACGTGTTCTTCCAGGCCCGCGACGCCGCGAACGCCGCGCTCGACGAGGAGTTCGCCGCCAACGCCGTGGTCAAGGAGCAGATCCTGGTCGAGGCCGAGGCGCTGCTGCCGATCACCGACCTCGACGCCGCCCGCAAGGCGCTGCACGACATCGCCGACCGCTGGGAGGCCGCCGGCAAGGTCCCGCGTGGCCGGGTCAAGGAGCTCGAGGGGCGTCTGCGCACGGTCGAGCAGGCCGTACGTGCCGCCGGTGAGCAGGAGTGGAAGCGCTCGGACCCGGAGAAGTCGGCCCGCGCCGACGACATGATCGGCAAGCTTCAGCGCGCCATCGACGAGACCCGCGAGTCCCTCGCCAAGGCCGAGGCCGCCGGCGACGCCCGCAAGGTGAAGGACCTGACGCAGAAGCTGGAGTCGAACGAGTCGTTCCTCGCGATGGCCCAGAAGGCCGCGTCCGACTACAGCTGAGCTGGGCGTCGGCTGGGTTGTCGGCGCGGCCGGGTCACGCAGGATTCTGCGTTCGCGCGCGTCCGCTCGATGGATGGTGCCATTGCGCCCCAGCCGCTGCTGCGCTGCTGCTGGTGGGTCGTTCGTTGCTGCTGCGCTCCTGCTGGTGGGTCGTTCCTTGCGGCTGCGTCGCTGTGGCTGCGAGTGGACCTGCTCTCCGAAAGGGCCTCGACCGGCGGACGGGTCCGGGCTCGGGTGAGCTTTCGGAGCGCGGCTCGGGTGGACGCAAGGTTCTGCGTTCGTGCGTGGGGGGTCGAAGGATGCTGCGTTCGTGGTCGGATCCCGTCGTGAACGCAGCATCGTTCGGGCTACCGCGCGCGAAGGCAGAATCCTGCGTCCGCCGGGGGCGCCGGTGCGCGGCGGGTGGGCAGGGATTCTTCCTCTGCGTGGGACGGTCCACGAGAAGGGAGAATCCCTGCCCGTTCGGGGCCCTTTTCGTCGCCACGATGCTTCCTTCGCGAGGCACGGTCCACGCGAAGGAAGCATCGTGCGTGAATCCCGCGCAGAAGGAGAATCGAGGCCGCGCCCCGCAGACCCACCCGAGCCCAGACTCACCGCTCCGGTCAAGGCCCTTTCGGAGACCGACCCGCCTCGCAGCCTCAGCGACGCAGCAGCAAGCGAGGACCCAGCCACGCCCCACAAACCCACCCGAGCCCAGACTCACCGCCCCGGTCAAGGCCCTCTCGGAGACCGACTCGACTCGCAGCCACAACGACGCAGCAGCAAGCGAGAACCCAGCCACACCCCGCAGACCCACCCGGCCCAGTCCCACCGCTCCGGTCGAGGCCCCTTTCGGAGACCACCCCGACTTGCAGCCACAGCGACGCAGCAGCAAGCGTTGACCCGGCCGCACGAGGCGACGAAGCCGGACGGCTCACCCGAGGGACGAGAGCCGACTCAGCGACGCTGCGCCTCCAACGTGCGTGAGTACAGGCCCCGGCCCTCGACGTCGCGCAGCGTGACCGTCAGGGCACGGGTGCGGGCGTCGATCTCGACCTCGCCGAAGAACTGGTAGCCGCCGGCGGGACCGGTGTTCGCCACGGGCGGGGCGCTCACGAACTCGGCGCGCGGTCCGAAGGTGTCGTCGAGCGCGTTCGGACCGAAGGCACCGGCGTTGAGCGGCCCGGAGACGAACTCCCAGAACGGGTCGAACCTCTGGTAGCTCGCGCGGTCGGGCGAGTAGTGGTGGGCGGCGGTGTAGTGCACGTCCGCCGTCAGCCACACGTGGTTGCGGATGCCCGCGTCCTGGAGCGCGGTGAGCACCCGCGCGACGTCCTGCTCGCGACCGAGAGGAGCACCGGGGTCGCCCTGGGCGATGCCCTCCTGCGCCGCCGCGCCGTCGGGCACCACGAGGCCGATCGGCAGGTCGGCCGCGATCACCTTCCAGGTGGCGCGCGACGCACGGAGCTCGCGGACCAGCCACCGAGTCTGCTCCTCCCCCAGCACGCCGCCGTCGCGTCGGGTCTCGTCGTTGGCGGTGTTGGGGTCCTTGCGCGTGCGCATGTCGAGCACGAACACGTCGAGCAGCGGACCCTGGTGCAGCACGCGGTAGACGCGCCCCACGCGGTCGGGCGAGATCTCGGCCACCGGCACGTAGTCGTGGAAGGCGCGGCGGGCACGCGAGGCGAGCACGTCCACCCGACGCTCGGTGTACCGCGGGTCGTCGAGCACCTCGCCGGGGTACCAGTTGTTGGTCACCTCGTGGTCGTCCCACTGGGTCACCTGGGCGGTGCTCGCCAGGAAGGCCCGCCAGTTGTCGGCCTCGAGGTTGTAGCGGTACTGGCCGCGGAACTCGGCCAGGGTCTCGGCGACCTTCTCCTTCTCCGGGGTCACGAGGTTCCTCCAGGTGCGCCCGTCCGGCAGCGTGACCGTGGGCTGCAGCGGCCCGTCGGCGTAGACGGTGTCACCGCTGCACAGGAAGAAGTCGGCGTCACGCCGCGCCATCGCGTCGGCGATGCGGTAGCCCCCGTACTCGGGGTTGGCACCCCACCCCTGCCCCGCGACGTCTCCGGACCACAGGAAGCGGACGTCCCGTCGGGACCCGCCGAGCGTGCGCAGGCGGCCGGCTACCGGACGTCCGGAGCGCCGCGGGTCGTGCAGGTCGACGGCACGCACGCGGTAGTGCACGTCGGAGCCCGGCGGGAGGCCGCGCACGGCCCACTGCCCGGTCAGGTCGGTCTCGGGCGTCACGCGCGGTCCCTGCACGGTCACGGCACGCCGGAAGGACGGGTCGCGCGAGATCTCGGCCACGAGACGCGCCGGACGGTCCGCACGCCCCCACAAGGTCGCCTGGCCGGCGTGCACGTCACCGGCCTGCACACCGTGCGTGAGCTCCGGCCTGCCGCGACGCACCAGTGTCGGTACGCCACGCGCCGACGCGGGACCGCCGCCGAGCAGCACCCCGCCGGTCGTGAGTGCGGCCAGGGCCGCGGAACGGACGGCGGTGCGACGGTCGATCTCCCCCGAGGTCATGGCCCGAGCGTCACGGAGCGAAGCGACGAGCGGGTGACCACCCGGTGACCACCGAGCGGCCGGTCACCCCGCCGACGTCACTGCGTGACGCGGTAGACGTCGAAGACGCCCTCGATGGTGCGGACGGCCGCGAGCACGTGGTCGAGGTGCTTGGGGTCGCCCATCTCGAAGCTGAACTTGCTCTTGGCCACTCGGTCGCGCCCGGTGGAGAGCGCGGCGGACAGGATGTTCACGTGCTGGTCGGAGATGATCCGCGTGATGTCGCTCAGCAGACGAGGCCGGTCGAGCGCCTCCACCTGGATCGCCACGAGGAACGTGCTGTGCGCGTTGGGCGCCCACTGGACCGGGACCAGCCGCTCGGGCTGCGACCTCAGCGACTGCAGGTTGACGCAGTCCCTGCGGTGCACCGACACGCCGGAGCCACGCGTCACGAAGCCCTCGATCACGTCGCCCGGGACCGGGGTGCAGCAGCGTGCGAGCTTGACCATCACGTCGCCCGAGACGCCTTCGACCAGCACGCCTGCCTGGCCGTCGGCCCGCTGGCGGCGCGAGCCGCTGCCGGGGATGACGGTGGCCTCCGCGAGGTCCTCCTCGGCACCGTCGCGCCCGCCCGAGAGGGAGATGACCCGCTCCACCACGTTCTGCGCGCCGACGTTGTTCTCCCCCACCGCGGCGTAGAGCGCCGACACGTCGGGCAGGTTGAGGTCCTTGGCGATCGCGTCGAGCGTGTCGTGCTTGAAGATGCGGTGCAGCGGCAGGTTCTCCTTGCGCATCTGCTTGGCGATGAGGTCACGACCGCGCTCGATCGCCTCCTCGCGACGCTCCTTGGTGAACCACTGCCGGATCTTGTTGCGGGCTCGCGGGCTCTTGACGAACTCGAGCCAGTCGCGGCTGGGTCCGGCGTCCTGCGACTTGGACGTGAAGACCTCCACCACGTCACCGGTCTTGAGCTCGGACTCCAGCGACACCAGACGTCCGTTCACGCGTGCACCGATGCAGGCGTGACCGACCTCGGTGTGCACGGCGTAGGCGAAGTCGACGGGCGTGGCCTCGGCCGGGAGCTGGATCACGTCGCCGCGCGGCGTGTACGCATACACGCCGACGCTGTTCATCTCGAAGCGCAGGTTGTCGAGGAAGTCGACGGAGTCCTCGGTCTCGGACTGCCACTGGACCAGCTCGCGCAGCCAGGCCATGTCGTCGCTGCCGGGGCTGGCACCCTTGGCCGTGGACGGGTTCGCGCTCCCGTCCTCCTTGTACTTCCAGTGCGCCGCCACGCCGTACTCGGCGCGACGGTGCATGGCACGGGTGCGGATCTGCAGCTCCACCGGCTTGCCCTGCGGACCGATCACCGACGTGTGCAGCGACTGGTACATGTTGAACTTCGGGACCGAGATGTAGTCCTTGAAGCGGCCGGGGATGGGGTTCCACCGGGCGTGCAGGACGCCGAGCACGCCGTAGCAGTCGGCCACGGTGTCGACGAGGATCCGGACGCCGACGAGGTCGAAGATGTCGGTGAACTCGCGCTCGCGCACCAGCATCTTCTGGTAGATCGAGTAGTAGTGCTTGGGGCGGCCGCTGACGGTCGCCTTGATCTTGGCGTGGCGCAGGTCGGACTCGACGTCGCCGATCACGCGCTCGAGGAACTGCCCCCGCGACGGTGCCCGGTCGGCCACGAGGCGCACGATCTCGTCGTAGACCTTGGGGTGCAGGGTCGCGAACGCGAGGTCCTCGAGCTCCCACTTGATGGTGTTCATGCCCAGCCGGTGGGCCAGGGGGGCGAAGATCTCGACCGTCTCGCGCGCGATCCGCTCCTGCTTGTCCTGCCGCAGGTAGCGCAACGTGCGCATGTTGTGCAGGCGGTCGGCGAGCTTGATGACGAGGACCCTGATGTCGCGACTCATCGCCACGACCATCTTGCGGATCGTCTCGGACTGCGCGGAGTCGCCGTACTTGACCTTGTCGAGCTTGGTCACGCCGTCGACGAGCAGGGCCACCTCGTCGCCGAAGTCAACGCGGAGCTTGTCGAGCGTGTAGGGCGTGTCCTCCACCGTGTCGTGCAGGAGCGCCGCGCACAGGGTGGGACCGGTCATGCCCAGCTCGGCCAGGATGGTGGACACCGCGAGCGGGTGGGTGATGTAGGGGTCGCCGCTCTTGCGGGTCTGCCCCTCGTGCATGCGCTCGGCGATCTCGTACGCCTTGCGGATGACGTCGACGTCGGCCTTGGGGTGGTTCTCGCGGTACACCGCGAGCAAGGGGTCGAGCACCGGGTTCTGCGGCGTCGACCGGCCCCCGATGCGGGCCAGGCGGCTGCGCACGCGGGCACCGGCCGGTGCCTGGTCGACGCGGGCAGGTTCCGGCGGCGCAGCCGTCTCGGCGGCTCCGCCGTGGTCGGTGTCGATGCGCTCAGCCACTCAGTGCTCCTGTCGTGCCTTCCATCGTAGGACAGGCCCGATCACCGCGGTCACGGGACGGACCCGACCTCAGAGCAGGACGTCGAGCAGCGTGGCCGCGGCGCCGAGCACCAGGATCGCGACGAGCACGAGGGCGATGGTTCGGGTGTGACGGGGGTTCATGGGTGTCCTGACGGATCGCGGGGTCGACGAGCGAGGGGTCAGTAGCGGCGCAGGCTGACGAGCGGCGTGCCGGCGAGCACGTCCCGGCCACCGAGCGCGCCGATCTCGAGGACCACGACGTTGCCGACGACGGTGCTGCCGCACGCCGCCACGAGCTCGCCGGCCGCGACCAGCGTGCCCCCGGTGGCGAGCACGTCGTCGACGACGACCACCCGGGCACCGGGCGCCAGGGCGTCGGTGTGGATCTCGAGCGTGGCCTCGCCGTACTCCAGCGCGTACGTGGCGCTGTGGGTGTCGGCCGGCAGCTTGCCCTGCTTGCGGACCGGGACGAAGCCGACGCCGAGCTCGAGGGCCAGCGGTGCGCCGAAGATGAAGCCACGCGCCTCGACACCCACGACGACGTCGGGATCGAGGTCGCGCACGGCGTCGCGCAGGGCCGCCGACACGGCCGAGAAGGCCTCGTGGTTCGACAGCAGGGGCGTGACGTCACGGAAGGTGACGCCCTGCGCCGGCCAGTCCTCGACCGGCCGGACGCAGGCGTCGATGGCCGTGGCCGCGTCCATGGACGTCAGGAGCCGTTGCCGCTCAGGTCGACGTCGCACTCGTCCTTGGCGTGCTTCTCGATGGCGTCGGAGGCCTTCGTGAACTTCTCGTCGCTCAGCTTCTGGAAGTCGGCGGCCAGGCCCTGGAGCTTGGCCATGTCGACGCCCTCGGGCAGCTCGCCCTGCTGGACCTTCGCGAGGTCCTCGAGCTTGATGCCCGCGTCGTCGAGGGACTTCTCGACCGACGTGATGCCGTCGTCGAGCACCTTCCAGTCGGACTCGACGTCGGAGGGGGCCTCGTCCGCGAGCTTGTGGAAGGTGGCGAAGGCCTTGTCGATCTGCCCGAGGTCGCTGCCCTCGAGGGAGTCGAACTCCTTCGTGGCGGACTTGAGGTCGGAGCAGTAGGCGCTGCTCCCGGATCCACAGGCGGTCAGGGTCGTGGCGGCGGCGAGCACGGCGCCGGCGAGAGCGAGCTTCTTCATGCGCGCAAGCATGTCATGGTCGCCTGAGAGCTCAGGACCGACCCGCCCGGCCCTGGCCGCTGCCACCGCGCTTGCGCGACGACCGCGGACCTCGCGTCGGCTGGCGACGACCTCCCGCTCCCGCCCCGGCCGCCACCGGCACCGCCTCGCCCGCGCTGGGCGTCGCGGCGTCCTTCTCGCGCCGGGCGAGCACGCGCCCGGTGTGGGCCGCGACCGCCGGGTCACGCTCGCGCAGCTGGACGGCGAGCGGTGTGGCGATGCAGATGGAGGAGTAGGTCCCCGCGGCCATGCCGATGAACAGCGCGAGGGCGAGGTCCTTCAGCGGCCCCTGCCCGAGCACGAACGTGCCGACGACGAGCAACGCCAGGACGGGCAGCAGCGCGGTGACGGACGTGTTCACCGAGCGCACGAGCGTCTGGTTGACGGCGAGGTTCGCCTGCTCGGCGTAGGTACGACGGGACGAGGCGAGCACGCCGTGCGTGTTCTCGCGCACCTTGTCGTACACGACCACGGTGTCGTACAACGAGTAGCCCAGGATCGTCAGGAAGCCGGTGACCGTGGCGGGCGTGACCTCGAAGCCGGACCAGGCGTACACGCCCGCGGTGATGAGCACGTCGTGGGCGAGCGCCACGAGCGCAGCGAGCGACATGCGCCAGTCGCGGAAGTAGGCGGCGATGAAGATGACGACGACCACCAGGAAGACGGCGAGGCCGGTGAGCGCCTTGGTGGCCACCTGCTTGCCCCACGAGGGCCCGATGAGGTTCTGGCTCACCTCCTGCGCGCCCGCGTCGGTCAGGGCCTTCTCGAGCACGGACGTCTCGTCCTGGCTGAGGGCACGGACGTCGATCCGGACGGTGTCCGAGCCGGAGGTCGTGACGATCGGGTCACCCGCGGCGGGGACGTTCGCGTCCTCGATCGCCTGGGCGAGGGCGTCGGCGGTGGCCGCGTCGGCCTTCTGCACCTTGGCGGTCAGCTCGACACCGCCCTTGAACTCGATGCCGAGGTTGAAGCCCTGCACGACGAAGCCGAGCGTGGAGGCGACGATGATGAGGACGGAGATCGAGTACCAGAGCCGACGACGTCCGACGAAGTCGACCGAGACCCGCCCGGTGTAGAGGTGCTGGCCGAAGCTGCTGATGCGTCCCATCAGGATCGTCCTCCCGTGGTGCTGCCGGGTGTCGGGGCTCGGTCCGGACGGCGGACCGGTCCGGTGCGGTCGACGGCCCGGTCCCCGATGCCGAGATGGGCCGCGTCGAAGCCGGAGAGCTTGTGGCCGCGACCGAAGAACGTGGTGCGCGCCAGGAGCGACATGAGCGGCTTGGTGAACAGGAACACCACGATCACGTCGATCACCGTGGTGAGACCCAGCGCGAAGGCGAACCCGCGCACGACGCCGATCGCGAAGATGAACAGGATCACCGCCGCCAGCAGCGAGACACCGTCCGCGGCCAGGATGGTGCGACGCGCGCGCTCCCAGCCGGACTCCACGGCCAGGCGCAGCGACTTGCCGTCGCGCACCTCGTCACGGATCCGTTCGAACAGGACGATGAACGAGTCCGCGGTGATGCCGATGGCCACGATGAGGCCCGCGATGCCGGGAAGGGTCAGCGTGAAGCCGAGCGACTTCCCGAGCAGCAGCACCATGGCGTAGGTGGACGCGCCGGCGACGAGCAGCGAGCCGATGGCCACGAGCCCGAGCGCGCGGTAGTAGAGCAGCAGGTACGCCATCACGAGCACGAGCCCGATGGCCCCGGCGACGATGCCGGCCTCCAGCTGGGAACCCGCGAGCGAGGGGCCCTCGACGGACACCCCGTTGACCTCGAAGGTGAGCGGCAGTGCCCCGTACTTCAGCTGGTTGGCCAGCGACTGCGACGTGGACTGCGTGAACCCGCCGGAGATCTGCGAGCTTCCGTTGGTGAAGTGGCCGTTGGTGGTCGGTGCGCTCAGCACCTCGCCGTCGAGCACGATCGCGAAGCGCGACGCGGCCTGGTTGCCGGCCTGCTCCTGCTGGTAGAGCGCGTCGGTGATGGCGTCGAAGGCCTCGGTCCCGGCCTTGCGCAGCTCGATCGCCACGACCCACTCGACGGAGCCCTGGGGCACCACGGCGTCCGCACTCTTGACCTGGGTGCCCTCGATGACGGTGGGGCTGAGGATCATCGTCTCGCCCGTGGACGGGTCGCACGAGACGATCGGCTCGTCCGGCACGTCGTCGACCGCGAGGTCGTCCTTCGTGCACCGGAACCCGGCCAGCTCGGTCTGCAGCGCCTCGGCGGCCGAGGCGTAGTCCTTCGGCAGCGAGTCCAGACCCTGGGTCTCCGCGGCGATGAGCTGGTCGAGCGAGAGCTTCGACCAGTCCGCCGCGCTCACGGTCTTGGCCGCCGCCGCGACCGCCTTCTGGTCCGGTGCCTGGGCCGCGCTCTGCCCCGACCCCCAGAGCAGACGGAAGCGCAGCTGGGCGGTGCGGCCCACCTCGTCGACGATGTTGCCCTTGCGCTGCCCCGGGATCTCGATGACGACCTGGTTGCCGCCCTGCGTGGAGACCTCGGCCTCGCTCACGCCCGTGGCGTTGACCCGCTGGTCGATGATGTCCCGAGCCTCCTGCAGCTTGGCCTGCGTGACGTCACCGGAGGACGCCTCGGCCTGCAGGGTGATCCGGGTGCCGCCCTGCAGGTCGAGCCCGAGCCTGGGCTTCCAGACCCCGCCGCCGTCCTTGAGGTCGAGCCCTGCCAGCAGTCCGAACAGGGCGAGCAGGAGGGCGAGGAACAGCAGCAGCGTGCGTCGCGGACGCGGGATGCCGGCAGTGCTCCTGCCGGGACGGGGCGCGGGTCTGGCCATCAGTCGGTCGGGCTCTCCGGTTCGGTGGTCGGGCTCGGGTCGACGACCTTCGCGACGGCCTGGCGGTTGACGGTGATCACCGTGTTCGGGGCGATGCGCAGCTCGGCCTCGGTGTCGCCCAGCGACACGAGCTCGCCGAAGATGCCGCTGGCGAGCATGACCCGGCGGCCCGGCTCGAGCGCGGTCTGGGTGGCGAGGTAGTCCTTCTGGCGAGCCCGCGCGGGGCGCATGACCAGGAGGTAGAAGATGACCAGCAGGAGGACGAGCGGGATGAAGCTGTAGACATCGGACACGAGATTGCTCCGTCGAAGGGAATGACGTCCGCACAGCGGACCTGGCACGGGGCCAGGGAGTAGTTTAGACATGCAACCAAGCCCGGCGGCCCTGTCCATGCTTCCACGGACGGCGCCCGGGTCGAGCAGGTGCCTCTAGACCGGGTCCGCGGCGTCGTCGAGCGGCAGCTGGTCGGTCCCGGCGGGCGCCGCCAGACCGAGGTGCCGCCAGGCAGCGGGCGTCGCGATGCGCCCGCGAGGCGTCCGCGCGAGGAAGCCCAGGCGCACGAGGAAGGGCTCGGCGAGCTCCTCGACGGTCTCGCGCTCCTCACCGACGGCGACCGCGAGCGTGCTGATGCCGACCGGTCCCCCGCCGAAGCTGGCGCACAGCGCCTGGAGCACCGCCCGGTCCAGACGGTCCAGACCGAGGTCGTCGACCTCGTACAGGGCGAGCGCGCTGCGGGCCTCGCCGTGCCCCACGGTGCCGTCACCGCGCACCTGGGCGTAGTCACGCACCCGCCTCAGCAGGCGGTTGGCGATGCGCGGGGTCCCACGCGAGCGGGACGCGATCTCGTGGGAGCCGTCGTCGGAGATCGTCAGGTCGAGCAGTCGCGCGGACCTCTCGACGATGCGCTTGAGCTCGGCCGACTCGTAGTAGTCCAGCTGGGCGGTGAAGCCGAACCGGTCGCGCAGGGGTCCGGGCAGCAGACCGGCCCGGGTGGTGGCCCCGACGACGGTGAAGGGCGGGATCTCCAGGGGGATGGCCGTGGCACCCGGGCCCTTGCCGACGATGACGTCGACCCGGAAGTCCTCCATGGCCATGTAGAGGAGCTCCTCGGCCGGGCGCGACATGCGGTGGATCTCGTCGATGAACAGGACGTCGCCCTCGTCGACGCCTGAGAGGATCGCCGCGAGGTCGCCGGCGTGCTGGATCGCGGGCCCGCTGGTGAGCCGCAGGTGGGCGCCGAGCTGGTGGGCGATGATCATGGCGATCGTGGTCTTGCCCAGGCCGGGCGGGCCCGACAGCAGCACGTGGTCGGGGGTCCGCCCCCTCCCCTGGGCCGCCTCGAGCACGAGGGACAGCTGCTCGCGCACGCGCTCCTGGCCGACGAGCTCCTCGAGCGTGCGAGGACGCAGCGCCGCGTCGAACGCCCGGTCGTCGGGCGTGGCCTCGGCGAGGACCGCGTCGAGCCCGTCGACGTCGTAGGCGGATGCCTCGGGGTAGGAGTCGTCGTGCACGCCGCTCACGCCTTGGACAACGATCGGAGGGCGAGCCGCAGCAGCTGGCCGACGTCGGGCGAGTCGCCTGCGGCGTCGGAGACGGACTCGATGGCCTTCTCGGCGTCGCGGGTGGACCACCCGAGACCCTCGAGGGCCTGCAGGACCTGGGCACGCCAGGGCGCGGCGGAGGTTCCCGGCGCGGCGGACGTGGGGAGCACGGGACCGACCCGGTCCTTGAGCTCCACCACGATGCGTTCGGCGCCCTTGCGACCGATGCCCGGGACGGAGGTGAGCGCGGCGTGGTCGGACTCGGCGATGGCGCGTCGCAAGCGGTCCGGCGGGAGGACGGCGAGCATGGCCTGGGCCACCTTGGGACCGATCCCGCTGGCCGTCTGCACGAGCACGAACATGTCGCGCTCCTCGGTGTCGGCGAAGCCGTAGAGGGTGAGCGAGTCCTCGCGCACCACGAGCGACGTGGCCAGCTGCGCCTGCTCCCCGAGCCGCAGCCGCGCGATCGTGCCCGGCGTGCAGTAGACGTGGTGGCCGAGACCGCCGACGTCGATGACCGCGGAGTCGAGCGAGAGGGCGGCGACCTCGCCGCGCACGTGGGCGATCATCGGACGGACTCCTTCAGCTGGGCCTGCGCCTGCTGCAGGCGGTTCTGCGCTCCCCCGCGCCAGATCTGGCAGATGGCCAGGGCCAGCGCGTCGGTGGCGTCGACCGGCTTCGGGGCCTCGGCGAGCCGGAGCAGCCGGACCACCATGGCGGCCACCTGGGCCTTGTCGGCCCGACCGCTGCCGGTGACGGCGGCCTTGACCTCGCTGGGCGTGTGCAGGCGGACGTCGATGCCGTGCCGCGCGGCGACCAGCATGGCCACGCCGCTGGCCTGCGCGGTGCCCATGACGGTGCGCACGTTGTTCTGGCTGAACACCCGCTCGACCGCGACGACCGTCGGACGGTGCAGCCGGACCGCCTCCTCGAGCCCCTGCTCGAGCCGGTGCAGGCGCTTGGCCGTGTCGAGGTCGGCAGGGGTGCGCAGCACGTCGACGTGGACGAGGTGCAGCGGTCGACCGACCGAGCCCTCGACGACGCCGAGGCCGAGGCGGGTGAGCCCGGGATCGACCGCGAGCACACGCGTGGGAGAACGCATGTTCGAACGATAACCCGCTCCCCCGACGCCCCACCGGACGCCACGCCGACCGACGCACCTCCCGCCGGCACCGACGTCCGATGCTCCTGGCGGACCTACTCCTCGTCGAGCGCGGCGAGCACCTCGTCGCTCATGTCGACGTTGGAGTAGACGTTCTGGACGTCGTCGAGGTCCTCGAGCGCGTCGACCAGCTTGATGACCTTCTTGGCGCCCTCGACGTCGACCGGCACCTCGACCGACGGGACGAAGGAGGCCTCCGCGGAGTCGTAGTCCAGACCGGCGTCCTGCAGCGCGGTGCGGACCGCGACCAGGTCGGACGCCTCGCTGATCACCTCGAACGCCTCGCCGTGGTCCTTGACCTCCTCGGCACCCGCGTCGAGCACCGCCAGGAGGATGTCGTCCTCGCCGGCGTCCTGGGCCGGCACCTGCACGACGCCCTTGCGGTGGAACATGTACGCCACCGAGCCCGGGTCGGCGAGGTTGCCACCGTTGCGGCTGACCGCCGTGCGGACCTCCATGGCGGCCCGGTTCTTGTTGTCGGTGAGGCACTCCACCAGGAGGGCGACGCCGCTCGGGCCGTACACCTCGTACGTGATCGTCGTGTAGTCGACGGCGTCCTCGCCGATGCCGCCGCCGCGCTTGACCGCACGGTCGATGTTGTCGTTGGGGACCGACGACTTCTTGGCCTTCTGGATCGCGTCGTAGAGCGTCGGGTTGCCGTCGGGGTCGGGCCCGCCCTGACGTGCCGCCACCTCGATGTTCTTGATCAGCTTGGCGAACATCTTGCCGCGCTTGGCGTCGATCGCGGCCTTCTTGTGCTTGGTCGTCGCCCACTTGGAGTGGCCTGACATCCCCTGCCCCTTTCCGCGCCACCCCGGCGGGTGGCGGATCCCTACGTCGTCACGAGGTCCAGGAACAGGCGGTGCAGGCGCAGGTCGTCTCCCACCTCGGGGTGGAACGACGTCGCCAGCACCGAACCCTGCCGGACCGCCACGATCCTATCGGCAGCACGGTCCGTCGCGCCCGCCGCGGCACCCGGGCCGACCGGGACCGCGGCCAGCACCTCCACGCCCGGGCCCGCCTCCTCCACCCAGGGGGCGCGGATGAACACCGCGTGGACGGGGTCGTCGAAGGTCGTGAAGTCGACGTCGGCCTCGAAGGAGTCGACCTGCCGACCGAAGGCGTTGCGCCGCACCGTGACGTCGAGCCCGCCGAAGGTGGCCTGTCCCTCGGCACCGTCGACGAGCCGGTCGGCCAGCATGATCATCCCGGCGCACGTGCCGAACGTGGGCAGCCCGTCCGCGATCCGACGCCGGAACGCCTCGGCCACGCCGAAGACGTCGGCCAGCTTGATCATCGTGGTGGACTCCCCGCCGGGGATCACCAATCCGTCGACGCGGTCGAGCTCCTCCTCGCGACGCACCGTGACGGCCCGGACGCCCAGCGCCTCGAGGGCCTGCACGTGCTCGCGGACGTCGCCCTGCAGGGCGAAGACGCCGATGGTCGGTGAGATCACCGGGACAGCGTAGTGAGGTGGTCCGCCACGCCTGCGTGGCGCCTCAGGCGTGCCCGCACCGGAAGGCCGCCCCGATGATGAGGACGCTGGCGCGACGCACCGGTGTCGTGGTCGAGGTCGCGGCGACCCAGGTGGGTGAGGACGTGAGCCTGGCCGTCACGACGAGGTCGTAGTTCGTGTTCGTGCCGATGAGCCCGGTGCCGAGATCCACCTGGACGGTCGTCCCGGCGGCCTGGCCCGTCCCGGCCGTCCCCGAGGCGACCGCGGTGCCGTTGTCGGTGCGCCGGAGCACCCAGGCGTACTCGTGGTCCGCGGCGACCTGGCTCCAGGTCACACGCGCGATGTTGCCCAGGACCAGCACCCCGTCGACGTTGGTGCAGACCGGCTGGGCCTGGGAGACGATCGTGCGGGCGGACGAGGTGGCCGTCAGCGTGCCGTCGTCGGTGAACGACGCGTCGGTCGGCACCGCCCTCGAGGACGACGGCGCCGCCAGGGCGAGAGCGACCAGCACGGCGGCACCGCGGCCCGCGTACGGTACCGATCGACGCGCGCGGTTCGGGCGTGCACGCCGGTGCTCCCCCGCACGGGAGACCTCGGGACCACCACCACGACGCCAGGGCACCAGGAGCACGAGGCACAGGCCCAGGCCGGCGCCGGCGGCGAAGCGCCCGGCCGGCGTCCCGACCGCCGCGACGACGTGGCCCGCGGCCGGCACGGAGGTCACGACGCGCTCCACCTGCTCGACGTTGTAGGCCTCGGCGTCCGGACGGGCGTTCGCGTCACCCTTCAACGAGAGCACGACCGAGCCGGCGTCGACCGGGTCGACGTCGACCACGCGGTGGGTGACGCGCCGACCGGCGGCGTTGACCACGCTCACGACGTCTCCGACCGCGACCGCTCGCGCCGGGGTCGACTCGGCGAGGGCGAGGTCGCCTGCAGCGATCTGCGGGGCCATCGACCCCGAGGTGAAGACGAGGGGCGTGAGCCCGAGCACGTGGGTCGCTGCCGCCCACAGCACGCAGAGACCGCCCAGGCAGGCCCCCACCCAGAGGACCGTCTGACGCACGCGTTCCAGCACGGTGATCAGCTCAGCTGCGTCGCGTCGAACACGAAGGAGGCGGTGGCGGACAGACCCTGAGCCGCGTTGGCGGTGCCGCTGGGGAGCTCCACACGGATGCAGACGTTCTCGCTCATGGTGGCGCCGGAGAGGGTCCGAGCCGACGCGATGACGTCGCTGGACGACCCAGACAGCGTCACGTTCGTGACGAGGGCGGTCCCGCCGCACGTGTTGGTCCTCAGTCCGGAGCTGCTGGCCGTGCCCGCCGACCCGGCGGTGACGGTCCACCGCAGGTAGGGGGCGAGCGCTCCCGCCGCGGTCGCCCTCGCCGTGTAGGTGAAGCCGCCGGTGCTCGCGGCACGCTGGACCGGGACCGTCACGGCGATGCTCTCGCCCGGGACCATGCCCGTCAGACCGAGCGTGGGCGTCGTCGTGGTGCCCCCTTGGCCCGGGAGGTTCCCGGCGATCAGGAGGTCGAGCGAACCCGCCTGGATGGTGCCGACGTCGAGCGCGGCGTCGTCGGTCCAGGACGCCATGGTGTTGAGCGAGCCGAGTCCCAGCACGAGCCCCGCCGAGAGAAGGACCCGGACCCATCCTCGACGCTCTCGCGCCCTGCCGCGCCGCGGTCCTGCATGCCGGCTCATCGCCCGACCCCCTCGTGACCGCGCCGGCGAACCACCAGTGAGGTCCCACCGAGCACGAGGGCGGCGCCGAGCAGCAGGATCCACCCCTCGGTCGTCGTGCCCGTGCCGGGGAGGGCTCCGGCGGCCTCCTCGCCCTCGGGCGGGTCGAGATCGGCGTCGACGCCCGATCCGTCGAGATCGGCATCGGCCCCGCCGTCCGCGTCGGCGTCACTTTCCCCGTCGGTACCGGCGGCGTCGGCCAGCCGCACACGGAGGTCGAGCGCCAGGCGCCGGACCTGGGACCGGTTGGTCGACGTCGGGTCGAACGTCGCGTTCACGTCGACCTGCACGACCCCGTCCTGCTCGATCTCCCGCTCGGTGAGGCGGGCGGAGGCGACGCCGTTGCGCAGCTCCACCCACGCCCCGCCGTCCGCCCGCGCCCGCAGGTCGATGTCGTCGTCGGCGAGCAGGTCGTCCTCGTCCGCGCTGCGGGCCTCGATGGTCAGGGAGGCACCGCTCGGACCCTCGTTGCGGACGTAGAAGCTCTCCGTCCGCGAGTCACCCGGAACCCACCGCACGTCAGGATCGAAGAGAGGCGCGTCCAGACCGGACGACCACGTCACCCCGTCGTCGCTGAGCCCGATCTCGTCGGCCGCGTACGCCACCGAGGCCCCGAGGAGGGTCGTCGTCGCGAGGCCGGCGAGCAGGAGTCGGGCGCGCCTCACCGGGACTGCTCCTTCGCGGCGCTGCGGCGTCCGGGGGCGCTGCGGGCGACGAGACCGGCCACGACCATCCATCCGGAGTAGAGCAGGAGACCGGCTGCCACGGCGTGGACCGCCGTCCGTCGCTGCACCGGGTCGAGAGCGGTGCTGAGGCGTCCGAGGTGCGGGACCGCGTACCAGACCCGACCACGCACCTGCTCCTGGCGGACCGGACGTGCGTCGGAGACCTGGTTGGCGTCGCCACGTGTCGTGAGCACCGCCGTCCCGTCGGTCCTCACCCCCGAGCCCACCACCCTGTGGGTCACCACCGTGGGCTCCCCCGACCGCAGCTGGTAGGTGATGGTGTCCCCGACGGAGATGTCGTCCATCTCGACCGGCCGGACCACCACGAGCGTCCCGGGCGGCAGCGCGGGGCGCATGGAGCCGGTGAGCACGGTGTACGGCGTGGCGCCGACCAGTCGTGGCACGACGACCGCCGCGCCCAGGGACTCACCGACGGCGAGGATCACCGTCCAGGCCACGGCCTGGACGGCGATCCGACACCAGAGGCGCACGGGGACACCGCCGACGATCAGTTCGGGTCGTTCTGCTCGACCGAGACCGTGATGGAGTCCAGCGTCGCCGTCACGCCCTGGGTGTCGTTGATGTTCACCGGATCGGGATCGTCCTCCGCCGTGCCGTAGGGGAACGTGACGCTGATCGTCGCGGTGATCACACCGTCGTTCGCGTCGGTGATCGTGGCGGGCAGAGGATTGCCGCCGGCGTCGGCGTACGTGGCCGCGACCGTCGCGTCGAAACTCGGGGCGGCGGGGGCCACGGAGGTGAACGTGGCGGTGCCCGGCACGACGAGGTCGGCACTCAGGTTGTCGCCCGTGGCGACGACCTCGAACTCGCACTCCTTGGAGATCACGTCGCCGGGGACGACGAGGTTCACGGGCTCGCCCACGCTCGCGCTGCCGACGGCGTAGACCCAGTCGGCGTCGCAGGACTCGTTCAGCAGCTTGAGCTCACCGGAGGTGACGGTCCCGCCGGGAAGGTCGACGGCATCGCTCCAGTACGCCAGCGTCCCGGCGCCACCGAGCAGGAGGACGGCAGCCGCACCTGCGGCCAGCGCACCCTTGGTCGAGTTCTTCATCGCGTGCTCCCATGTCTCGAGGCGCGGCGCTCCCTACGCCGGCACGAGGGACGAGCCCTCACCTCGAGCATGGGACGTGAGATCTGCGTCACATGGGCATTCGTGAAAAGTAGGAGACAAATCCCAAAGACAGGGGCGGCACACCCGCCACCGGGTGCGGCTACCAGCCGCGCTCGGCGAGGCGGTGCGGCTCGGGGATGTCGTCGACGTTGATGCCGACCATGGCCTCACCCAGGCCGCGCGACACCTTGGCGACGACGTCGGGATCGTCGTAGAACGTGGTGGCCTTGACGATCGCCTCGGCACGCTGGGCCGGGTTGCCGGACTTGAAGATGCCCGAGCCCACGAACACGCCCTCCGAGCCCAGCTGCATGACGAGCGCGGCGTCGGCCGGGGTCGCGATGCCGCCGGCGGTGAAGAGGGTGACGGGCAGCTTGCCCAGCTCCGCGACCTCCTTGACCAGCTCGTACGGCGCCTGGAGCTCCTTGGCGGCCACGAACAGCTCGTCCTCGCGCAGCGACTGCAGGCGACGGATCTCGCCGGTGATCGTGCGGATGTGCGTGACGGCGTTCGACACGTCGCCCGTGCCCGCCTCGCCCTTGGAGCGGATGAAGGCCGCACCCTCGGTGAGCCGACGCAGCGCCTCGCCCAGGTTGGTCGCACCGCACACGAACGGGACGTTGAAGGCCCACTTGTCGATGTGGTTGGCGTAGTCCGACGGCGTGAGAACCTCGGACTCGTCGATGTAGTCGACACCCAGGCTCTGCAGCACCTGCGCCTCGGCGAAGTGCCCGATGCGGGCCTTGGCCATGACCGGGATCGAGACCGCCGAGACGATGCCGTCGATCAGGTCCGGGTCGCTCATGCGCGCCACGCCGCCCTGGGCCCGGATGTCGGCCGGGACGCGCTCGAGGGCCATGACGGCCACGGCGCCGGCGTCCTCGGCGATGCGCGCCTGCTCGGCGTCGACGACGTCCATGATGACGCCGCCCTTCAGCATCTCGGCCATGCCGCGCTTGACGCGCGCGGTACCGGTCGACTGGGGGCTGGTGCCGTCGGGGGACGTGGAGGGGGTCTGCTCGTTGCTCACCCCTCGAGTCTATCGGCCGCCTCTGGCGGCCTCGACGACGTCCACCATCCGGCGCCGGTCCACCACCTTGCGACGTGGACGTCCTGCCCTGCGCCCCGCCTCGCGCTCGTGCGCGTCGAGCAGCAGCCAGCCCTCGCGGTCGAGGACACCGGCCGTCGCCCGCAACGGCTCCGGCCGGTCGACGGCCTCGATCCGTCCCTGCGCCACGTCGGAGAGCAGGTGGTTGACGGTCTCGAGCGAGCACGACTTGTTGGTGCCGATGAAGCCGGACGGACCGCGCTTGACCCAGCCCACGACGTAGGTGCGCGGAAGCACGTCACCGCCCGGCACGTCGAGCACGCGTCCGCCGACGTTCGGGATGCGATGGGTCACCGGGTCGAACGGCACCCCCGGGACCGGAGCGGACCGGTACCCCACGGAGCGGAGCACCGCCCGAGTGGGGATCACGTCGTGGTCGCCGGTCGGCACCGCTGCGACCACGCCGTCGGGTCCCGTCACGAGACTCGTGCGCGTGACCTCGAGCCCGGTGACGGACCCGTCCCCCAGCACCGCCACCGGTGCGACGAGGAAGCGCAGGACGACGTGCCGTCGAGCCGGGTCGGCCTCGGCGACCGTCCCCTCCCGCAGGAGGCGGCTCTTGACGTCGTCCCCGTCCAGCAGCTCGCGCTGCGGCACGACGACGTCGAGGTCGGGGTGGTGCAGCAGCCCGACGAGCTCGGGGACGGTGAAGGCCGCCTGGGCCGGACCACGTCGCGCCAGCACCTCCACCACCCTCACCCTGCTGACGCGCAGGGCGTCGAGGGCGTGGTCGGCGATGTCGGTGCTCGCGAGCGACTCCGGATCGCTCAGCAGCACCCGCGAGACGTCGAGCGCCACGTTGCCGTTGCCGACCACCACGATGCGGTCCCCCGACAGGTCCAGCGGTGCCTCCACGTGGTCGGGGTGTCCGTTGTACCAGGCCACCACGTCCGTGGCGGTCGCGTTGCCGGGCAGGTCCTCCCCCGGCACGTCGAGCCGCCGGTCCACGGCCGCGCCCGTCGCGTAGACCACGGCGTCATGGGTGGCGAGCAGCTGGTCGTGCGTGACGTCGGTCCCGACCTCGACCCCGAGCTCGTACGCGAAGCCGGGGTGGGACTCGATCTTCTCGAACAGTCGCCCGATGTCCTTCGTGTGCTGGTGGTCGGGTGCGACGCCGGCCCGGACGAGTCCGTGCGGGGTCGGCAGCCGGTCGAGGACACGGACCCGCACCTGACGCTGCTTGAGCAGCTCGTCGGCCGCGTACAGCGCGGCCGGACCGGCACCGACGACGGCCACGCTCAAGCGTCGCGACCCGTCGATGCGCACGACCGGCGGAACCGGCGCCTGCGCCGGGCGGGTCGGCGACTCGAGCCCGTTGCCGACGTCGGAGTCGGCGTGGAAGAGCGCGTTCAGCTCGACGAACACCCGCTCGTCGGCCGTGAGCCGCGACTCCGGCTTGATCGCCCCCACCGGGCATGCCTTCACGCAGGCTCCGCAGTCGACGCAGGCCTGAGGATCGATGTAGACCATCTCGGCCGTGGCGAAGTCCGGCTCGTCGGGCGTGGGGTGGATGCAGTTGACGGGGCACGCGAAGGCGCAGGCCGCGTCACCGCAGCACGGCTGCGTGACGACGTGGGTCACGGGTCAGACCGTGTCGACAGAGACGGGGTCGACCGAGGCGGGGTCGGCCAGACGCGCGGGCGGCTCGCTGCGGTACCGGGCCGGGCGACCGTCGATCTTGAGCCAGCGCCACATGCGCCGCGAGGACCGTGTCATGAGCGTGGACTCCTCGGCCAGCATGCGCACGTCGCTGAACAGCTCGGAGAGGAACACGCGCGACTCCGGAGCGTCCCAGTAGAGCTCCTTGACGACCTCCTTCGGCACGCCCATCTCGGTGCGCAGCTCCTTCGGCGGCACGAGGATGAGGTCGCCCGCGATCCGCATGATGATCGGGAACAGCATCGACATGACCCACCGGTCGACCTTTCCCAGGTTCGGGCCGCTGCGCATGACGTAGGCGTGCGCGAACGAGATGTGCCGCGCCTCCTCCGCCACGTGGATCTGCATGATGCGGCGCATGACCGGCGGGATCGTGGCGCCCTCGCGCAGCATCTTCTTCTGCGTGTGGTCGATCGGCTCCTCGCCCGCGAGCACCGCGATGAAGAAGCCGAGCGGGTACCGCGAGGCCATGAGCGGGATGATCCCGTGGATCGCCCGCATCCATCGCGGCATGCCCGGGACGTCGGCGCCGATGCGGTTGATGCACTCCTGGAACATCTGCGTGTGGTGGCACTCCTCCGTGGCCTCGTGGGTGAGGTAGCGGAACTCGGCCGACCCGTTGGGGCGGGAGAAGACGTACTGCATGATCCCGCGGATCAGGAGGTTCTCGAACTGCAGACCGACCTTGAAGATGTTCGCGTAGCGCCACATCCCGATCTCGATCTGCCGCTCGACGGGGAGCGACTTGTACCAGGGGTGGGCACCGAGCGGGTCGGCCTCCGGAAGCACCCAGTGGGCGTCGGTCGGGTCGATCGCGAAGTCCGGGTGGTCCCACGGGACGTCGACGAAGGCGTCGAAGTGACGGTCGACCGACGCCTGGGACAGCTGGGTCAGCGTGGCCTCGTACTCGCTGCGCGTCAGCGAGGCCAGCGCGTCCTGGGTGCGGTCGAGGTCCTGCTCGTCCATGAGGGTCATACCGCGAGTATGTGACCCCGATCTCTACGTGTCAAGAGTGATGTCACATTCGCGATGTCACGTTCGGCGGAAGACGGTCAGGACTCCGTCCCGGCGGGCGGGAAGGCCTGCCGGTGCACGATCGCCATGCGCTGGAACACGGTCACCAGGCTCGCGAGGGCGAGCGCCCACAGCGTGATCTCGGTCAGGACGGGCAGCCCGAACAGACCGTTCAGCCCGGTCATCACGAGGATCGCGACCAGACGGTCGGCCCGCTCGGCGATGCCACCCTTGGCCTGCATGCCCAGGCTCTCGGCGCGGGCCCGCGCGTACGAGGTGAGGTTGCCCAGCACGAGGCAGGCGAGGCTCAGGCCGAGGTAGAGGTCGGCCGGGCCGAGCGTGGTGTCGGCGTCGGCGCGCGTGTAGTAGAGCAGGAGGCCGCCGAACACCGCAGCGTCGCCGACCCGGTCCAGCGTCGAGTCGAGGAAGGCCCCCCACCTCGACGACTGGCCGGACTTGCGGGCCATGTAGCCGTCCATGAGGTCGCTGAACACGAACGCGGTGACCACCATGACACCGACGAAGAACTGCCCGCGCGGGAAGAACCACAACGCGCCGGCACTGACCCCGAGGGTGCCGACGATCGTCACGTGGTCGGGCTTGACGCCCAGGCGCAGCAGCAGGTCGGCCAGGGGCGACCAGATGTTCGTCCAGAACTGGCGGAAGCGTTCGAGCATCAGGCGTCGTCCTCGGTCGTGGGCGTCTCCCCCGGCCAGGCGTCGGCCAGGAGGTCGCGGGTGTCCTCGAGCAGCTGCGGGAGCGTCTTGGTCTGCCCGAGCACGGTCATGAAGTTGGCGTCGCCGGACCATCGGGGCACCACGTGCTGGTGCAGGTGCTGCGACAGCGAGCCGCCCGCCACTCCCCCGAGGTTGAGCCCGACGTTGAACCCGTGCGGGTTCGAGGCGGCGCGGACGGCGCGCAGGGCCTGCTGGGTGAGCGTGGCGACCTCGCAGGTCTCGTCCTCGGTGAGGTCGGTGTAGTCGGCCACGTGCCGGTTCGGGACGACCATGAGGTGCCCCGGGTTGTACGGGTAGAGGTTGAGGACCACGAAGCAGTGGGTCCCCCGGTGCACGACGAGCTCGGACTGCCGGCCGCCGGAGGCGATGCGGCAGAACGGGCAGGAGTCGTCGGGCTCGGGCTCCTCGCCCCGCACGTAGGACATGCGGTACGGCACCCAGAGGCGCTCCAGGCGGTCGTCTGCAGTCACCGGGACAACCTACCGAGACGTCGCTCAGCGCCGGGTGACGGTCCAGGTCTTCGTCGTCGCGACCGGGTCGAACGCGTGTCCGCCACCCCGGGTGGACGTCACGTCCCCGATCACGAGTCGGTAGCCCTTCGTCCCCCTGACCTTCGGCACGGTGAACGTCAAGCGACCCCTGGCGTCGATCGTGCGCAGGCCGCCGACGGGGTCCCAGGCGCGGTACCGCGGGTTCCAGACGCGCAGCTCGGCGCGGGCGTTCTCGTGTTCGGCGATCGTGACGGTGCGACGCAGGGTCGTCGACCGCTTGGCCGCGATCCGCTTCACCGGCCAGCCGCTGATCTTCGGGCGGAGGCGCACCCTCAGGGTGGCGGTTGCGCCCTGCTCGGCCCTCGTGCCGCGGAAGGAGAAGTGGTACGTGCCCGACCTGGTCGCCCGGTGGGAGCTGTCGAGCGCGATCTCTCCGTCGAAGTCGGCGACCACCAGCGGGGACAGACTGGTGGAGCGACCGGTCACCCGGTCCACGAAGGTGACGTCGACCACCCGGTCCAGCGCACCGCGCCGCCGCCCGTCCCCGCCGTCGGCGACCAGCTCGGCCCGGGTCGTGTAGGTCGTTCCCCGGGTCAGCAGGGTGGACGCCATCAGCTCGCTGCGCACGCCCGTGACAGAGGTGTTGATCCAGGTGGCCTCAGGCGCCAGGTCGCCGGCGCGGCGACCGAGGTGGAGGACGTGACCGTCCGGCGTCCGGCTGCGGACGGTGAACGTCGTCGGGCCGCCGAAGGTCGCCCAGCCGGAGAAGCGCCACTCCCCATCCTCGTCGGGAGGGAGGGATTCCAGCAGCATGGATTCTGAGTCCTCGGGACCGGTCGCGAGCACGTCCACGAGCGCCCCGGGAACCGGCCGTGTCGTGCACGAGAGGTCGGCCTTCGCCGTCCACTCCCTCGGCCCGGCCCCTCCGACGTCCAGCGGGCGCACCACGGAGGAGGGAACGACGAATCGCCGCACCCAGCCCGCCGAGGCCAGCACCCCGGTGTCACGCACCCGGTCGGGCAGGGTCACCGACCGACCGCTCGCCGGGTCCACGGACGTGACCATCACCGGTTCGTCGGTGCGGACGGCCTGCACGCCCTCGGCCTGCGCGACGCCATGGTCGTCGGTGACCGCGGTGTGCAGGATGGTCCCGTCCTGACGCCACTCCACGGTGGCACCCGCGACGGGGGCCGCGTCGGAGTGCACCGTCACCGACGCGAGCGGGTAGCCCTGGCCGGGCGCCACGCATCGCTCCTTCATCCCGAGACGCAGCAACGCCTCACCTTCTGCGGCAGACGCCGGGACCGTCGACGTCACCATCGCGAGCGCGACGGCACCCGCCAGCATCCCCCTGATCACGGGGCCAGACTAGGTCGCCGCACCGCCCTGCGTGGCGATTCGTCAGACCTGCTCGCGCGACGCGACGGCCTCGAGGATGCGGCGCACCGCGTCGTCGACCGGGACGCCGTTCTCCTGCTCCCCGTTGCGGTAGCGGAACGAGACGGCGTCGGCCTCGACGTCGTTGTCGCCGACGATGAGCATGAAGGGCACCTTCTGCGTCTGCGCGGTGCGGATCTTCTTCTGCATGCGCTCGTCGGAGTCGTCGACCTCGAACCGGATGCCGGCACCCTTGAGTCGCTGGCCCAGGGTGTACAGGTACTCGGCGTGGCGCTCCGCGACCGGGATGCCGACGGCCTGCACCGGGGCGAGCCACGGAGGGAAGGCGCCCGCGTAGTGCTCCACGAGCACGCCGAGGAACCGTTCGATCGAGCCGAACTTGGCCGAGTGGATCATCACGGGCTGCTGGCGGGTGCCGTCGGCGGCCACGTACTCGAGGTTGAACCGCTCGGGCGACGGCTGGTTGAAGTCGTACTGCACGGTGCCCATCTGCCAGGTGCGGCCGATGGCGTCACGGGCCTGGACCGAGATCTTGGGGCCGTAGTACGCCGCTCCTCCCGGGTCGGGCACGAGCTCGATGCCGGTCTCCGCGGCCACGTCGGCGAGCACCTGCGTGGCGACCTCCCAGTCCTCGTGGGAGCCGATGAACTTGTCCTTGCGGTCGTCGCGGGTGGACAGCTCGAGGTAGAAGTCGTCGAGCCCGAAGTCGCGCAGCAGGCTCAGCATGAAGTTCAGCAGGTGGCGGATCTCGTCGGGCGCCTGCTCGGGGGTGACGTACGAGTGCGAGTCGTCCTGCGCGAACCCGCGCACGCGGGTGAGGCCGTGGATGACGCCCGACTTCTCGTTGCGGTAGACGTGCCCGAACTCGAAGAGCCTCAGCGGCAGCTCGCGGTACGACCGCTGCCGCGAGCGGTAGATGATGTTGTGCATCGGGCAGTTCATCGCCTTGAGGCGGTACTCCTGGCCGTCCACGTCGAGCGAGGGGAACATGCCCTCGCCGTAGTAGGGCAGGTGGCCGGAGGTGTGGAAGAGCCCCTCCTTGGCGATGTGCGGGGTGCCGACGTACTCGAAGCCCTCCTCGATGTGCCGACGACGGACGTAGTCCTCCATCTCCCGCTTGATGACGCCACCGCGCGGGTGGAAGACGGGCAGTCCGGAGCCGATCTCGTCGGGGAAGCTGTAGAGGTCCAGCTCGGTGCCCAGCCGACGGTGGTCACGACGCTGGGCCTCCTCCAGGCGGTGCAGGTAGTCCTCCTGCGCCTCCTTGGTGGGCCAGGCGGTGCCGTAGATGCGCTGCAGCTGCTTGTTCTTCTCGTCACCGCGCCAGTAGGCGGCGGCCGAGCGCATGAGCGTGAAGGCCGGGATGCGCTTGGTGGTGGGCAGGTGCGGGCCGCGGCACAGGTCCTTCCACGCCAGGGAGCCGTCGCGCTTGACGTTGTCGTAGATGCTGAGGCCGCCCTCGCCCACCTCGACGCTGGCACCCTCGGTGGAGCCGGCCTGCGACTTGAGACCGATGAGCTCGAGCTTGTACGGCTCGTCGGCGAGCTCGGTGCGGGCGTCGTCGTCGCTGATCTCGCGACGGTCGAACCGCTGGCCCTCCTTGACGATCTTCTTCATCCGCGACTCGATGGCCTGCAGGTCCTCGGGCTTGAACGGCTCCTCGACGTCGAAGTCGTAGTAGAAGCCGTCGGTGATCGGCGGACCGATGCCGAGCTTGGCGTCCGGGAAGAGCTCCTGCACGGCCTGCGCCATGACGTGGGCGGCCGAGTGGCGCAGCACGTCGAGGCCGTCGGGGCTGTCGATGGCGACGGGCTCCACGGTCGACCCGTCGACGAGGACGGTGGACAGGTCACGCAGCTCACCGTCGATGCGGGCGACGACCACGTCGGGCTGCTCGGCGAAGAGCTGCCACGCCTTCGTCCCGTCGTCCACGGTCTGGGAGGTGGGTTCTGCCCCGGCCTCGACGGCGACGTGCACGGTGACGGACATGGCGGTGCTCCATTCGGTTCTCGACGACCCCTACGACTGGGCCGTGCTGCTTGCCACCACCCTAGGGGGCCCGCGCCGGTCCTCGCAGGTCAGGACGACCTCAGGAGTCGCGCTGGCCCCACGGGGCGCCGTACTCGCTGAGCAGGTCCAGGAACGGCACGGCGTCGAAGGCCTCCGGGCCGAGCACGCCGGCGCCGCTCCAGGTGCCGTTCGCGAGCAGCTCGAGCGCCACGACCGGGTTGACCGCCGTCTGCCACACGACGCACTGGTGCCCGTACTCGCGCATCGCCCACTCGTTGTCGACCACGTGGTAGAGGTACGTCTCGCGCTCCTCACCGTCCTTGCCGACACCGGTGACCCACAGCCCGGCGCACGTCTTGCCGGTCATCTGCGGACCGATGGTGGCCGGATCGGGCAGGCAGGCCGCCACCACGTCGCGCGGGGAGACCATGACCGGGCCGTCGGCCGACGCCACCTGCACGGGGTCGGTCCGGTCGAGGCCGACGTCGTGCAGGGCGCGCAGGACGTTGATGAAGTCCTCGCCCAGGCCGTACTTGAACGTCACGCGCTCGGCATCGACCCAGCGCGGCATCAGGAGCACCTCCTCGTGCTCGACGTTGACGCACTCGACCGGTCCGATCCCCTCGGGGAACTCGAAGACCTCGGGCTCGGAGAACGGCGGCGTCGTGAACCAGCCGCCGTCGGGCTCGTCGGCGCGCGCCTTCTCCCAGATGACGGGCGGGTTGAGGCACTCCTCGATCGTGGTCCAGATGGAGAACGAGGGGGCGAACAGCTCGTTGCCGTCCTCGTCGTGGACGGCCAGGTTGGCGCCGTCGCGCGTGCCGAGGTCGCGGATGGAGCTGAAGAGGTGGTCGGCGGCGTAGCGCGCGAACACGTCGGAGAGCCCGGGCTCGACACCCATGCCCACGAGGGCGAGACGACCGTCGGACTCCCACTGGTCGGCGACCGCGAACTGCTCGTCGCCCAGCTTCACTCCGACCCTGGCGTACGGCTCCTCCGGGTGCCGGCGCGACAGCGACATCGCCATGTCGACGTAGTCGGCGCCTGCCGCGTGCGCGCCCTCGAAGACCGGCATGACGAAGCGCGGGTCGACGGCGTTCATCACGTGCGTGACGCCGTGGTCGCGGCACAGCGTCGCGACGGCGTCGGCGGACGACGCGTCCACCTGTGCGGAGACGAAGCGGTCGTCGTCGAGCGCGTCGACCGCCTTGTCCGCACGCGCCTGGTCGTAGTCGGCGACCACGATCGTCTCGAAGAAGTCGCGTCGCGCGGCGATGGCGGTGAACGCCGCCCCCACGCCACCGGAGCCGACCAGCAGGATCCTCATGTCACTCCCCGTCCTTGGGCAGCGCCGCGCCCGGGCGCGTCGGTCCCAGAGCAGCGAGGGCCACCGCGTCCGAGACCGTCTCGAAGCCCTTGCGGCTGAAGAACGCCGCGCCCACCGTGAACCGCCACACGAGCATGAGCACGAGACCGAGTCCGAGGAAGAACACGGCGATCGCGAGCGGCAGACCCACGCCCAGCACCGAGGTGCCGCTGTAGGACGCCTCGGGGTCGGCCAGGGAGCGCACCGACTCGAACAGCAGGTAGAAGAGCGTCGCGGCACCCACCAGCGGGCCGACCCCGATGAGCAGGAACGCCTTGACCGACGTGAACAGGCGGCGTCGCCAGTAGATCGCGCACGCCACGCCGGTGAGGGCGTAGTAGAAGGCGATCATGAGCGAGAGCGCCGAGATCGAGTCGAACAGGAAGTTGTCGCTCACCGCGCTCGCGCCGACGTACCAGAGGATCGCGACGCCGCCGATGAACCACGTGCTGAACGACGGCGTGCCGTAGCTCGGGTGGATGCGCGAGAAGATCCTCGGGAACGCCCCGGCGCTCGCCATCGACAAGGAGACGCGGGACGCGGGCAGGATCGTCGTCTGGGTGGACGCGATGCCCGAGGTGATGATCGAGAGCAGGAGGATGAACGCGAACGGCCCGAGCACCAGGTCCCCGATGGCGCCGAACAGGGCGTCGTCGTCGTCGTAGCCGGTCACGAAGTCCACGCCACCGGCGGCGATGGTGACGATGCCGACCCCGAGGTACGTGACCACCAGGATCACCGTGCTCCAGATCCCGGCCCGGCCGGGAGCGGTGTCACCGTCCTCGGACTCCTCCGAGAGGTTGACCGCGCTCTCCCAGCCCCAGTAGATGAACACGCCGATGAGCAGCCCGCTGACCAGCTGGTCGGAGGTCAGGCCCGACGGGCTGAGCCAGCTCCAGTCGGGGTTGGTCGCCCCGGCGGGCAGGTTGCCCATGAACAGACGCACGACCGCCACGAGGACGAACAGCAGCAGTGCACCGACCTGGGCGAAGACGAGCCAGACCTGGAACTTGGCCGACGCCTCGGTCCCCCGGACACAGAGCCACGTCATGACCAGCACGATCACGACGGCCACGGTGATGACGACGGTGCGGTTCGCGGCGAGGTCGTCGGCGCCGACCATGACGAACAGGTAGCGCGCGGCCACGTCGGCGAGGGAGCCGATCACGAGGACGCCGGTGGTGAAGACGGCCCAGCCGCCGATCCAGCCGATCCAGGGCCCCATCGCCCGCGTGACCCAGGAGAACGTGGTTCCACAGTCCGTGTCGGCGCGGTTCATGTAGAGGAACGCGCCGGCGATGAGGAACATCGGCACGAACGACAGCCAGATCACCGCGGGCGCATGGATGCCGGCCACGACCACCATCGAGCCGAGGACCGCGGCGATCGAGTAGGCCGGCGCCGTGGCGTCGAGCCCGATCGAGAGGCCCTCCCAGAACCCGATCGCGTTGGCCTTCAGACCCTTCTTGCCTGCCGTGGTCGTGCTGCCCGGCCCGGTTCCCTCGACCTCAGACATGACGCTCCTCTGCTCCGCCGACGATGACCGAACTCTGCACCTCGCCAACGGAATCCGCAAGAGTCGTCACACGATCGTTACGCAATCAGATGCGAGGACCCTTGCACTCGACGCAATCCGTCGCGAATACTCACAGGTGATCGGAGGAACCATGACCCCACTCGACCCCGAGGCCGCTCGACGTCAGAAGGCCGCCAAGGACCACCTGTGGATGCACTTCGCTCCCCTGAGGTCCCCCGACGGTGCCGACGTCCCGGTGATCACCCGCGGCGAGGGCTGCTACGTCTGGGACGACCGCGGCCGTCGCTACCTCGACGGCCTGGCCGGGCTGTTCGTGGTGCAGGCCGGGCACGGGCGCCGCGAGCTGGCCGAGGCCGCGGCCCGGCAGGCCCAGGAGCTCGCGTTCTTCCCGCTCTGGTCCTACGCCCACCCCACCGCGATCGACCTGGCCGAGCGCCTGGCGGCGCTCGCCCCCGGGGACCTCAACCGCGTGTTCTTCTCCAGCGGGGGCGGCGAGGCCGTCGAGACCGCGTGGAAGCTGGCCAAGAACTACTTCAAGCTCGTGGGCAAGCCGCTCAAGCACAAGGTGATCAGCCGGTCGATCGCCTACCACGGCACGACGCACGGTGCGCTCTCCATCACCGGCCTGCCGACGCTGAAGCAGCAGTTCGAGCCCCTCGTGCCGTCGACCTTCCGCGTCCCGAACACCAACCACTACCGGGCCCCGGTGCACGAGGACGACCTGGAGGCGTTCGGACGCTGGGCCGCCGACCAGATCGAGGTCGCCATCGAGGCCGAGGGACCCGACACCGTCGCTGCGGTGTTCCTGGAGCCGGTGCAGAACGCCGGCGGGTGCTTCCCACCCCCACCCGGCTACTTCCAGCGGGTGCGCGAGATCTGCGACGCGCACGACGTGCTCCTCGTCTCCGACGAGGTGATCTGCGCCTTCGGCCGGCTCGGCACCACGTTCGGCGCCGAGCGGTACGACTACGTGCCCGACATGATCACGTGCGCGAAGGGGCTGACGTCCGGCTACTCGCCGCTCGGCGCGACGATCGTGAGCGACCGCCTGGCCGAGCCGTTCCTGCGCACGGGCACGAGCTTCGCCCACGGGTACACCTTCGGCGGCCACCCCGTGTCGTGCGCCGTCGCGATGGCCAACCTCGACCTCTTCGAGCGGGACGGGCTGCTCGAGCACGTGCGAGCGACCGAGGGTGCGTTCCGCGGGACGCTCGAGTCCCTGCTCGACCTGCCGATCGTGGGCGACGTCCGCGGGGACGGGTTCTTCTACGGCATCGAGCTGGTGAAGGACAAGACCACCAAGGAGACCTTCACGCCCGAGGAGTGCGACCGTCTGCTGCGCGGGTTCCTGTCCACGGCGCTGCTCGACGCCGGTCTCTACTGCCGCGCCGACGACCGTGGCGACCCGGTGGTGCAGCTCGCGCCGCCGCTGGTCGCCGACCAGGCCCAGTTCGACGAGATCGAACAGGTGCTGCGTTCCGTGCTCGGTGAGGCATGGGCGAAGATCTCCGCATGACCGCACCCGCGCTCGACCAGGTCGCCAAGCGCATCATCGCGCTGCTCCAGGCCGACGGCCGCATGTCCTACGCCGCGATCGGCAAGGAGGTCGGCCTGTCGGAGGCAGCGGTGCGCCAACGCGTGCAGAAGCTCACCGAGGCCGGCGTCATCAACATCGTCGCGGTCACCGACCCGATGCAGCTCGGCTTCGCCCGCGAGGCCATGATCGCCATCCGGGCCAACGGTCCGCTCGAGCCCCTCGCCGACGCCCTGGCCGAGATCCCGGAGGTCGACTACGTCGTCATCACGGCCGGCTCGTTCGACCTCATCCTCGAGCTGGTGTGCGAGAGCGACGAGCACCTGCTGACGGTGCTGTCGGAGAAGATCCGGTCCCGCGAGGACGTGATGAGCACCGAGACCTTCATGTACCTCAAGCTGGTCAAGCAGACCTACTCGTGGGGCGTCCCGGACTGACGCGTCGGTTCAGGCCTCGACCTGCGCGCGGGCGCCCGGCCTGACGGTCGGCATCGGGAGCACCAGGGCACCCGGGGCGTCGTCGGGCACGACCGGGGACCGTGGCGCGACCGCGTCGATGCGCTCGTACGGCTCACCCAGCGCTGGACGCGGGTCGGGCTCGCCCTTGTTGGGCCAGAACGACATCGCGCGCTCGGCCTGGGCGGTGATGGTGAGCGACGGGTTGACGCCGAGGTTGGCACTGATGGCGGACCCGTCGGCGACGTGGAGGCCGTCGTGGCCGTAGAGCCGCTGGTAGGGATCGATGACCCCCTCCTCGGGCGACGTGCCGATCGCACACCCGCCGATGAAGTGGGCGGTGAGCGGGATGCCGACCAGCTCGCCGAAGGAGCCGCCCGGCACGCCGTCGAGCTTGTCGGCGAGCTCGCGCGCCACGTGGTCGGCCACGGGGATCCGCGACGGGTTGGGCTCGCCCTTGCCCTGACGGCTGGTCATGCGCAGCCCGAACGGGCCGCGCTTCAGGAACGTGGTGACGGAGTTGTCGAGCGACTGCATGACCAGCACGACGATCGACTGCTCGGCCCAGCGGCGCGGGTCGTGCAGGCGGAGCGACCGTCGCAGGCCGAGGCCGCGGTAGCCGCGCAGCACCTTGCGCAGCTGCGATCCCCCGCCTCGGTGGTCGGCCAGCGCCATGTTCATCAGGCTGAGGGCCCCGGAGCCACGGCCGTAGCGCACCGGCTCCACGTGGGTCACGGCGTCGGGGTGGAACGACGAGGTGATCGCGATGCCCGGGGTGACGTCGGCGTCCTTGGCGCTCGCGCGGGCCGAGAGGACGGCCTCGGAGTTGGTGCGGCTGAGCTCGCCGACGCGGTCGGAGAGGTGCGGCAACGACCGTCGACGCAGGCGGTGCAGCAGGTCCTGGGTGTTGAGCGCGTTGCCGGCGAAGACCACGTGGTCGGCGCTGAAGCGACGTCGGCGCAGTCGGTTGCCCGTCCGCCGGGTGCGCACCTCGTACCCGCCACCGGTCCGCGGCCGCACGTCGGTGACGGTCGTCAGGGGGTGGACCTCGGCGCCGGCGCTCTCCGCGAGGTACAGGTAGTTCTTGACGAGCGTGTTCTTGGCGTTGCGGCGGCACCCGGTCATGCAGGCGCCGCACTCGGTGCAGGTGCGGCGGCTCGGTCCCGCGCCCCCGAAGTACGGATCGCCGACGTCCTCGCCGGGCCGGTCGCCGAAGAGGACGCCGACGTCGGCCGCGTGCACGGTGTCGCCGACGCCGAGCTCCTGGGCCACCTCGGCCATGAGCCGGTCGGGCAGCGTGTGGCCGGGGTACGTGGCCACGCCGAGCATCCGCTTGGCCTGGTCGTAGTGCGGGGCCAGCTCGTCGCGCCAGTCGGTGACGTGCGCCCACTGCGGGTCGTCGTAGAAGCCGTCGAGCGGCTGGTACAGCGTGTTGGCGTACACCAGGGAACCGCCGCCGACGCCGGCACCGCTGGCGATCAGGACGTCCTTCAGGGGCGTGATGCGCATGATGCCGAAGCACCGGGCCCACGGCGCCCAGAGGTAGCGCCTCAGGCGCCAGGAGGTCTCGGGCAGCTCGTCGTCGGCGAACCGTCGACCGGCCTCCATGACGGCGACCGAGTACCCCTTCTCGGTGAGTCGCAGGGCGCTGACGCTGCCGCCGAACCCCGAACCCACCACCACGACGTCGTAGTGCTTCATGTCCCGCACCGTACCCGCTTGTTGACACTTTGCCAATAGCGTTGTTCACTCGTCCCGTGAACGCCCTCAACCGCACCCGGCTCGAGCCCGACGCCCGGCGACGCCAGATCGTCGAGGCCGCGCGATCGCTGTATGCCGAGCGATCCTACGACGACGTCTCGCTCGCCGAGCTCGCTCGCGCGGCGGGGGTCACCCGCGGGCTCCTGCACCACTACTTCGGCTCCAAGCGCGAGATCTTCCTCGCCGTCATGCGCGACTCGCTGCTCATGCCGGCCAGCGAGCTGCCCGACCTCCTGCACCTGCCGCTCGAGGAACGCGTGCGCGTGACGATGGACTGGATCCTCGACGCCGCCCAGACCTACGGCCAGGCCTGGGTGGCCGCGGCGGGCGCGGCCGAGCTCAGCGGCGAGTCCGACCTGCAGCGGATCGTGGACGAGGCCGACGACCGCGCGGCACGACTGGTGCTCGACGCCGTGGGTCTGCCCGACTCCCCCGACCTGCGCGCACGCCTCAGGGCCTCGGCCGCCTACGTGAAGGCACTGTGCCGCGAGTGGCTGCAGCGCGGGACCCTGGCCCGCGAGGACGTCCTCGCCCTGCTCACCATCCACCTCGTCCACGTCCTGGAGGCGTCATGACATCCGTCGGCATCATCGGCTCCGGCTTCGGCGGCATCGCGGTGGCAGCGGAGCTGCTCTCGCACGGCCACCACGACGTCCGCCTCTGGGAGCGTGGCGACGACATCGGAGGGGTGTGGCGCGACAACACCTACCCCGGTGCCGGGTGCGACGTCCCGTCACCCCTGTACTCCTACTCGTTCGCCGTCAACACGCAGTGGTCGAAGCGGTACGCGCTGCAGCCGGAGATCCGGGAGTACCTGCACCGGGTCGCCGACGAGTACGGCATCACGCCCCGCGTCCAGCTGGGCCGCGAGGTGGTCTCGGCCCACTGGCAGCAGGACGAGCAGGCCTGGGACGTCGGCTTCGCCGACGGGGTCGTCGAGCGGGTCGACGTGCTCGTGAGCGCCGTCGGCCAGCTCTCGGAGCCGCGCCTGCCGGCCCTGCCGGGCCTCGAGGACTTCGCCGGCGACTGGTTCCACTCGGCTCGCTGGGACCACGACGTCGACCTGGCGGGCAAGCGCGTCGCTGCCGTGGGCGTGGGCGCGAGCGCGATCCAGTACGTGCCCCACGTCGCCGAGGACGCCGCCCACCTCACGCTCTTCCAGCGCTCGGCGAACTACATCCTGCCCAAGCCCGACGGCCCGCTCCCCCGCTGGTGGCGACCGGGCATCCGCCTGGAGCGCCCGCTCTGGTGGACGTTCGGCGAGCAGTTCTCACGCGGCCTCGACGAGGGCAGCCTGGTCGGCAAGGTCGAGCAGAAGGCAGCACTCGCGCACCTGCGCCGCCAGGTGCAGGACGCCCGCCTGCGCGAGCTGCTGACGCCCGACTACCCGATCGGGTGCAAGCGGATCCTGTTCTCCAACAACTTCTACCCGACCCTCGAGCGAGACCACGTCGACGTCGTGGCCGATCGCATCGTGCGGGTCCTCCCCCAGGGCGTCGAGACCGCCGACGGCACCGTGCACGAGGTCGACGTGATCATCTACGGCACGGGATTCGACTCGCAGGACTTCCTGAGCTCGATCGACGTGCGCGGCGCCGGGGGCGAGCCTCTGGCCGAGCGCTGGACCGACGGGGCCCACGCCCACCTCGGGATGTACGTGCCGGGGTTCCCCAACCTGTTCGTCTCCTACGGGCCCAACACCAACCTCGGTGGCGGCTCGATCATCTACATGCTCGAGGCGCAGGCCCGACACATGCGCCAGGTGCTCGACCGCATGGAGGCCGGTGGCTACGAGGCGGTCGACGTGCGCCCCGAGGTCGAGGCCGAGTACGACCAGCAGGTCCAGGAACGGCTCGAGTCCTCCGTGTGGGGCAGCTGCGACAGCTGGTACCGCCATCCGTCGGGCCGGATCACGTCGAACTGGCCGGGGTCGACCTACCCGTACCACCGGCGCGTGCGGACCGTGGAGCCGGAGGACTTCGCATGGACGTGACCTACCCCCCGGAGCCGTGGGACCTGCACGGCCAGGCCCTGGCGTCGGTGTTCCTCGTGCCGGCCGCCGACCTGCCCGCCCCGCCGCCGGGCACGACGATCGTCACCCTCCGCGGCCGGGCGGTCGTGACGGCGGCGTTCTTCCGGTACGAGGAGCCCAGCCCGCTCACCTACGACGAGATCATGGCGACGGTGCTGGTGCGCCGTGGGCTGAGGTTCCGCGTGTGGATCCCGTGGATCTGGGTCGACAGCGAGGCGTCCCGCGACGGTGGCCGGGCGCTGTGGGCCATCCCGAAGGACCTCGCCGAGTTCCGCGTGGAGCCGGGCCGGCGGCACGAGGGCCTCGGCCTGGCGTCAGCCACCGTCGAGCGCACCCGGGCGCTCCCCGGACGCTGGCCGCTCGGCTTCCGCATCGCCCAGGCCCGCGCCGGGCGGTCGGTCGTCACGCCGGTGCGCGGGCGGGTGAGCGCCCAGCTGGTGCGTGCCTCGTGGACCTTCGACGGCGTGCTCGGCCTGCTCTCCGGGCGCAGGCCCGTGGTCTCCATGCGCGTGCCGCGCTTCGCCCTGCTCTTCGGACGGCGCTCGTCCTGACCTCGATGGCCCAGAGCGAGAAGACCCTGCGCGAGATGGCCTAGCCTCGAGGGATGCGTCGTCTTGCCAGCATCCTGCTCCTCGCCGTCCTCGCCGCCGGCTGCACGTCCGGAGGGTCGGACGAGCCCTCGGGCGGCTCCGGTCCCTCGGACCAGCCACGCGGCTCCGACGGAGCGAGTGCCAGCGCGTCGCCCGTGCCCACGGGTCCGGACTGCTCCAGCGTCTGGAAGGCCGGGGACGACCTCCCGGCCGACTACGACCTCTGCGTCGCCGACGGGGAGGCCGGGGTCCAGGAGGTGACGGACTGCGTCGACGGGCCGCCGCTCATCGTGTTCGACGACGAGCTCTACGGCCGTCCGGGCGAGCAGATCGAGGCGCCGACCGCGTCGCCCGTGCAGGACACCGAGGAGTACGGCAAGGCCTACGCGGAGTGCACGGGCGAGTGATCCGGTGCACGGTGGACCCATGGCCGACTACCGACTGACCACCGAGGACGGCGACGTCGTCGCCGAGCGATCCCTGGAGCACGACCAGGCTGCCGTGGCCTGGCGCTCCAGCCACCCCTTCGAGGGCCCGTCCGCGGGCGAGGGGCGCGGGCTCCGGCTCGAGCGCCACACCGACCGCGGCTGGACCCGGCTCGACCCCCTCGGCACCGCCGAGACCACCTGAGCGCGCCCGCGCGCGTCCTGACGCGTTCGGGTCGGTCCTGGCTCCGTCGATCGACCCGAAGGTGTCAGGACGCCGGCGCGGGGTCCTTCGTGACCTGGACCCAGCCCACCGGCTCGGCCACGACCTCGAGCTCGTCTGGCGTCAGCTCCACGGCCGACGCGGCGTTGCCGACGGCCGGGAACACCGACGCGAAGCGCCGTAGTGAGGCGTCGAGGTGCACGGCGGCGACGTCGGGGTTGGCGAACGGGCACACACCGCCGATGGCGTGCCCGGTGAGGGCCTCGACGTCGTCGGGCTTCAGCATGCGCGCCTTGATGCCGAAGGCGGCCTTGAACGCCGCGTTGTCGACCCGGGCGTCGCCGGCCGCCACCACGAGGATGCTCGTGCCCGGCTCGGCTCCGTAGAAGCCCAACGTCTTCGCGATCCGTGCCGGCTCGACACCCAGCTCGGCGGCAGCGAGCTCGACGGTGGCGCTGGACCCCGACGTCTCCACGACGTCGTCGCCTCGACCGAAGCGGGCGAGGTGGGCGCGGGCGGTCTCGATCGACATGCCCGCCATCGTAGGAGCGCCCTGCGGACGCACGACGAAGCCCCCGGCGCTGGGCCGGGGGCTTCGGTGTCGGTGGGCGATACTGGGTTCGAACCAGTGACCTCTTCGGTGTGAACGAAGCGCGCTACCACTGCGCCAATCGCCCGGGGACGCACAGAACCTTAACGCACGTCTCCGCGGCGGTCCCACTCGGTTCCCTACGGGTCGGAGTGCTTGGCCGCCTCGCGGGCCCAGATGGCCTGCGCCCGCTGGGTGATCGGGCCGGGGGCCGCGCCGACCGCGCGGCCGTCGACGTGGGAGATGGCCTGGATGTCGCGGGTCGTGCCGACGAGCACCACCTCGTCGGCGTCGGCCAGGACCTCGATGGGAGCGTCGCGCTCGACGACGTCGAGCTCGGCCGACAACCACTCGAGGGCGAGGGCGCGCGTGATGCCCGCGAGGCAGCCCGACGCCAGCGTCGGCGTGACCAGCGTGCCGTCGAGGACGTACATGATGTTCGATCCCGTGCCCTCGCAGAGGTGGCCCTGCGTGTTGGGCATGACCGCCTCCGACGCACCCGCGGCCCGGGCGGCCTCGACCATCTTCGCGTTCTCGGCGTACGACGTGGTCTTGAGCCCGGCCAGCGCGCCGCGCTCGTTGCGGGGCCACGGCACGGTGGCGATCGACGCGACCGAGGGCGGGCGCTCGGCCGGCTCGGTGACCACCACGTGCGTGAGCCCGTGGTCGCCGCGCGGCGAGCCGAGGGGGCCCCGGCCGGAGGTCACGGTGATGCGGATCCGACCGAAGGGCAGGTCCTGCCCGTCCATCGTGGCGGCGACACCCTCCCGCAGGAGGCCGAGGTCGGGGCGCCCGATGCCGAGTCCCGCGGCCGAGCCGGCCAACCGCTCGAGGTGGCGCGTGAGGGCGAACGGCACCCCGCTGTCGACGGCGATCGTCTCGAAGACTCCGTCGCCGACCACGAGCCCGTGGTCGAGGACGCTGATGGCCGGTTCTTCCGGTGATCCGAGGACTCGTCCGTCCACCCAGGCACGCATGTCGCCACCGTACCCCCGCCGACGACGACCCCCCGTTTGGTGCGCCGGAGCCCATCGGCTAATGTTTCTTCCCGCGCCGGAAACGGTGCGAATGCGGACATAGCTCAGTGGTAGAGCATCACCTTGCCAAGGTGAGGGTCGCGAGTTCGAATCTCGTTGTCCGCTCGGAGGGTCTCCATACCCATCCAGCGGTGGGTTGGCCGAGAGGCGAGGCAACGGACTGCAAATCCGTGTACACGGGTTCAAATCCCGTACCCACCTCGACACGACGCACCAACTGAACAGCACCACCCTCGGGCGATTGGCGCAGCGGTAGCGCGCTTCCCTGACACGGAAGAGGTCACTGGTTCAAACCCAGTATCGCCCACTTCGAGAAGGCTCCGGAATCTCGCCGAATCCGGGGCCTTCTCGTCTTTCTCCCCACGGCGGATCCGTCCGCTCATGCGGTGCACGTGCCGTGGGGCTCTCCGCACGAGACTCCCGCGCCGGCTCGCCCCACACCGCGAGCACCACGCCGCCAGCCCCATGCCTCAGCGCCCCGCGACGGCTTCACAGTCGCCCCACCGCGTGTGAAGCGCGCAGATGGTGGAATGCACCTGCGCGCGCACGACCCCCGGCTCACCCACTCCCATGCCGAGCCGGGGGTCCACCCACGTTCACGCCCCGGCGTCGGACCCGCACGTCCCACGACGGGAAGGCTCCGAAAGCTCGACGATTCCCGAGCCTTCTCGTCTCGTTGCGTCCAGCGGCGCTCCGTCGCATTCGATCACCTGTTCGAGTACGATCGCCCGGTGGGCGCCAACCGTCGTTACGGAGACCGCTCCCCCGCCGACCACCTCGAGCGGGCCGAGCGGATCCGGCACGTCTGGGTCGCCCCGTCCGCGAAGCACCCGGACATGGCGCCCTACCCGGGGCTGCTGATCACGTGGCAGCGACGTGACGGACAGTGGTGGGCCCACGTCGCGATGGTCCTGCCCGAGGGCGCCGTCGTCCTGAACTGGCTCCCGGCCACGCGACTTCGACCTGCCGCGCCGCCCCGACCCTTGGCAACCGGGAGGTGAACGATCGGCACGGCGACTGGCGCGAACGCCGATCCCGGCGCACCATCGGTGCATGAAGTGCGCGGAGGTCAATTGCCACGAGACGGCGTCCACGCTGTCGCAGTTGGAGCTGGACGACGCGCGCTTCGCCGTGCCGGTCTGCGCGCTCCACGACGTCGGCGACGTCTCCGTCGAGAAACCGACCCGAGCCGCCGGCCTGGACATCAGGCCGACACCCGTCGACGGCAGGTCCCTCGCGGAGTCCACCACACCGATGTGAGCCCTCTGGGGCCTGCGGTTGACGCCACGGGCCGAAGCTCCGACGCCGTGACGACCGGCACCTTCGGGCCTCGTCCTGCGCCGGAGCCCGACCGAGACGTCCGCACCCCAGGACCGGGTGTGTTTCGGACTCCTCGGGCCGGGGAACGTGCAGGGCAGCACCGTTGGTTGAGACCACAGCTGCGCGTGCCAGTGGTCCCGGACCCCCGCGCGGGGGTCCGGGATCGCGCAGCTTCGCCGAGGACGCGCCGAGGACGGCGCGGCGTCGGTCAGGACCGCGAGCTCGACCGCCAGGTGAACTGACCCTGGCGGGAGGTGATCCGCACGGTCGCGTCGGCGATGACCGTGGCCGGGGCGGACGCGTAGGCCACCGTGCAGGTGAAGGTGGTCCCCACGGCCGCGGACACCCGAGGCGGGCACCAGACCGACGTCGGCTCGCCCTTGGCGTCGAGCGAGGACCTGATGCGCGCCACGACGGCGCCGGTGGTCCGGGTGGTGCGCGGCGCCGGGGCCGCGGTGCGACGCGGAGCGGACGTGGCCCGCGGAGCCGCGGTGGTCCGCGTCGGTGTCGGCGTGGCCGACGGGGTCTCATTGGGGGTCGGCTCCGCTGTGGGCGAGGCCGAGACACTGGCCGACGGGGTCGGCGCGACCGACTCGCTCACCACACCGGGCGAGGCGGAGTCGTCCGACGCCGCCTCGGTGCCGACCCATGACCGCAGCCCGAAGACGCCGCCGGCCAGGACCAGCACCGTGAGCACGAGCCACGGCAGCACCTTGCGTGCACCGGACATGGTCACTCCCCCTGCGACTTCGGCGTCGACGTCCACACGTAGTGGCCGTCGGGGCCGTCGATCTCGACCGCGGCCGTCGCGATCGCAGCCGTGTCCGGCTCGTCGTCGAAGAACACCTCGCAGTCGAAGGTGGTGCCGATCTTCTGCGTCACCCGCTCCGGGCACTCGATGCGGGTGGGGCGCCCTGCGTTCTGGTCCAGACGCGCCTTGATGGTCCGCTCGATCTTGGTCGTCGACATCTTGGCCGGCGCCAACGACGGGGGCGCGGTCGGCTCGGCCGACGCGGTCGACTCGGGATCGGAACCGGCGTCGTCGTCGCTGCTGCAGGACCGCAGGGCGAACAGCAGCGCTGCCACGCCCAGGAGCACGACGACGAGCGCAGCCACCTTCCGCAAACCCTTCACAGGCGCCGATCCTAGCGGTCGACGCGGGGGTGGCGTTGCTCGTCGAGCGAGGCGTTGATCGCAGCACCGATGAGCACCGCGATCGACAGGACGTACAACCACAGCAGCACGGCGATCGGAGCTGCCAGCGGGCCGTAGATCGACGTGCCGCCCGTGGAGAACCCCAGGGCCCAGCGGACGAGCAGGCTGCCGCCGATCCACAAACCCATCGTGAAGAAGGCCCCGGGCAGCCCGGAGCGCCACGACACCTTCACGGGGACGGCCAGGTGGTAGAGCGACGCGAGGAACCCCACGGAGACGAGCAGCACCGCCGGCCAGTACAGCGGCTCCAGCACCGACAGCTGGGAGGGCACGATCGAGGCCGCCACCTCCGGCCCGGCCAGGACGAGCGGGACCACGATGATCGCGAGCGCCAGCGCCACCACGTACAGCGAGAACGACAGGGCGCGGGTCTTGACGATGCCGCGCACCCCGCCGAGCCCGTAGAGGATCGAGATCGTGTCGAGGAAGACGTTGAGCGCCCTCGACCCCGACCACAGGGCCAGCACGAAGCCGATGGACACCACGTCGATGCGGCCCGAGCTCAGCACCTCGTCCAGGGTCGGCGCGATGACCTGGTCGACGGTGCCCTGGGTCAGGGCCTGCGACGACAGGTCGAGCACGCGGTCCTTGAGCACGTCGACCTGCGCGACGTCGTAGCGCTCCGCGACGAAGCCGATCGTGCCGGCGAGCCCGAAGACGAGCGGCGGCAACGACAGGATCGCGAAGAACGCGGCCTCGGCCGCGAGCCCGGTGACCCGGTGGGTGATGCAGCGCGACACGGTGCGTGCCGTGACCCGCGCCAGCAGGTCGACAGCCGCCGGGCGTGCTACCCGTTCAGCCGCCATGGCCCTACGGTATCGACATGCATCCCCTCCGCTGCGCACCGTCGCGCCAGGCGATCCCTCACGTCGATCGGGACGGCGCCGATCGGAACCGCGGCGAGCGGGCCCGCGCCGCCCGCCCGTCCGGGGCGTGCGCGTGAAGCCGCTCGCCGTCGCTGGCGTCACGTCGGCCCTGACGACCGCCGTCGCCGCCTGGTCGCTACGGGCCACCGATCCGGCCACGGCCGTGGCCGCGGTGGCGGTCGTCGCCGTGGCCGCCGCCTGGCTGGCCGGCTTCCACGACACCTCGGAGACCTCGGGTCTCGCCCTCACCGGGCCGGCGCAGCTGGTCTCCTTGACCCTGGTCGGCCGCGCCGCGGTGGGCGGAGTCCTGCCGACGCTGGCCGCCCAGGTGGTCGGAGCCGTGGCAGCAGGCGCGGCGGTCACCGCACTCGACCTGCCCGGAGGATCGCTCGTGTGGGACGAGCCCGGCCTCCTCACGGGTGGTGTGCTGGGCTTGGTGGCCGGACTCGTCCTGGCGTGGACCACGTTGGCGGCCGACACCGGCGCCGTGGCCTGGGCCGCCGCCGGGCCGGTCACCTCCGGGGCGGTGCTGGGCGTGGGACTCGCGGCCGCGGCGCACCCGGGCGCCCTGCTGGGGCTTGCCGTCGCCGGGGTCGTCGCCTGGCCCGTGGCTCTCGTGATCGCCGGGGCCGTGCTCGTCGGGACGGCACTGGGCACCTTCGTGGTCTCCTGGGTGTCCCCGCACGCTGCGTGACTCAGGTCACTCTTCCACCCGCCATTCCAGGCGGAACGCTGTCCGACGTCCATCATCTGGACGCATGGTCCAGATGATGGACATTCCAGTTGTGGGGGCGTCCACGACCTGACCAGACTGTCCGCATGTTGATCGCGCAGACCGTCTGGCTCGTGGAGCGTCTCCACGTGGACCTCGGCCGCGCGCACACGATGATCTGTCGCTGATCCGCGCGCCCGCTGACCCTTCCGCGACGCGCGACGACACCGTCCGTCGGACGCGACCGTCGTGCGTCCTCTCCCCGAGGACCTTCATGACTTCGAGCACCACCCCGCCCCCCGCACGCACGGCACGTCGTCGCCGTGGTGAGGGCCAGTGGGCGCTCGGCTACCGCGAGCCCCTCAACGCCAACGAGCAGTCCAAGAAGGACGACAACCCGCTCAACGTGCGCGCCCGCATCGAGAACATCTACGCCCACCGCGGGTTCGACAGCATCGACCCCGGCGACCTGCGTGGCCGCTTCCGCTGGTGGGGCCTCTACACGCAGCGCAAGGCCGGCATCGACGGCGGCAAGACCGCGACGCTCGAGCCGGAGGAGCTCGACGACCGCTACTTCATGCTCCGCGTCCGCATCGACGGCGGCCAGCTGGACCTCCGACAGCTGCGGACGATCGCCGACATCTCGGTGGACTTCGCCCGCGACTCCGCCGACCTGACCGACCGCCAGAACGTGCAGTACCACTGGATCGACGTCCGGGACATGCCCACGATCTGGGAGCGCCTGGAGTCCGTCGGGCTCTCCACCCAGGAAGCGTGCGGCGACTGCCCCCGCGTCATCCTCGGCTCCCCCGTGGCCGGCATCAGCGAGGCCGAGATCATCGACGGGCGTCCGGCCATCGAGGCGATCGAGAGCCGCTACATCGGTGATCGCGCGTTCTCCAACCTCCCGCGCAAGTTCAAGTCCGCGATCAGCGGCCACCCCGGGCACGACGTGGTCCCGCAGATCAACGACATCGCCTTCATCGGCGCCGAGCACCCCGAGCACGGCCCGGGCTTCGACCTCTGGGTCGGGGGTGGGCTCTCGACCAACCCGATGCTCGCCCAGCGGGTGGGCGTCTGGGTCCCGGTCGACGAGGTGCCCGAGGTGTGGGAGGGCGTCGTCAGCATCTTCCGCGACTACGGCTACCGACGTCTGCGCTCGCGCGCGCGGCTCAAGTTCCTCGTGGCCGACTGGGGCATCGAGAAGTTCCGCGAGGTGCTCGAGACCGAGTACCTCGAGCGTTCCCTCGTCGACCTCGAGGCCCCCGAGGTACCCACCACCCCGGTCGACCACGTGGGCGTGCACCGCCAGAAGGACGGCCGGTACTACGTGGGCGTGGCCGCCACGGTCGGTCGCATCTCCGGCACGCTGCTCAACCAGGTGGCCGACGTGGTCGAGGCGCACGGCTCCGACCGCGTCGCCACGACGCCCATGCAGAAGCTCGTCGTGCTCGACGTCGAGGAGGACCGCGTCGAGTCCCTCGTGGACGCCCTCGCCGCCCTCGGCCTGTACGCCCGGCCCTCGCAGTGGCGCCGCAACACCATGGCCTGCACGGGCATCGAGTACTGCAAGCTGGCCATCGTCGAGACCAAGGCGCGCGCCCGTGACCTGGTCGACGAGCTGGAGCAGCGCGTGCCCGAGCTCGACTCGCCGATCACGATCAACGTGAACGGCTGCCCGAATTCCTGCGCCCGCATCCAGACCGCCGACATCGGCCTCAAGGGCCAGCTCGTCCTGGACGAGCATGGCCGGCAGGTCGAGGGCTTCCAGGTCCACCTCGGCGGCGCCCTCGGGCTCGAGGCCGGGTTCGGCCGCAAGCTCCGCGCCCACAAGGTCACCGGCGAGCAGCTCCCCCACTACGTCGAGAAGCTCTCGCGCACCTACCTCGAGCAGCGCGACGGCGACGAGTCCTTCGCCCGCTGGGTCGCGCGCGCCGACGAGGAGGTCCTGCGATGACAGGCAGGGCCACGCCGTTCCACTGCCCGTACTGCGCGGACGAGGACCTGCGGCCGCACGGCGAGACCCACGGGGAGTGGGAGTGCCGAGCGTGTCAACGCGCCTTCCGCCTCGGCTTCATCGGCATCCTCTCCCCCACCCCACCCAGCACGACCGAGCCCTCTGGAAGGAGGACAGCATGACTGCACCAGCGTTGATCGCCCTGGCGCACGGCAGCCGCGACCCGCGGTCCGCCGCCACCATCACTGCCCTGACGGAGCTCGTGTCGTGCATGCGTCCCGACCTCCGCGTCACGACGGCGTTCCTCGACCACTCCGAGCCGAGCCTCGACAGCGTCGTCGACCGCCTCGTGGCCGAGGGGCACAGCGAGATCGTCCTCGTGCCGCTCCTGCTCACCGAGGCCTACCACGCGAAGGTCGACGTGCCCGAGGCCGCCGAGGCCGCTCGGGCGCGGCACGACGGGATCCGGATCCAGGTGACCGACGTGCTCGGCATCGAGTCCGCGTTCTTCCGCGTGCTCGACCGACGGCTGCGCGACGTGCTGCGCGAGAACCGGGTCCGGGAGCTGGATGCTCTGGTGCTCGCGGGAGCCGGCTCCTCCGACGCCATCGCCAACGCCACCATCGCGCGCGCTGCCCGGGCGTGGGGCGCCCACCACAAGCTCCCCACGATCGCCGCGTTCGCGTCGAGCGCACCTCCCGCCGCCGGCGAGGCCGTCCGGGCCCACCGGGCCGACGGGCGTCGCAACATCGCGGTCGGCCAGCTCATGCTGGCTCCGGGCTTCCTGCCCGACCGCGTCAAGGAGCTGGCCTACGAGGCCGGTGCCGTGGCCGTGGCCGAGCCGCTCGGCGTCGACGAGGAGATCGCCGAGGTCATCCTGGCGCGCTACGCCGTGGGCGCCGTCCAGCTGGTGTCGTTCGACGCGCTGTTCACGTAGTCGCTGCACCCACCGCGTCACGATCGGGGTCCTCACGTCTCTCTCAGACGTGAGGACCCCTCTGCGCGTGACCCCCCTGCTCCTGTCGCTCCTGCTCGCGGGCGGTCTGCTCGTCGGGGTCGCACCACGCGCGACGCCGCCGGCCGCGGGCGCCGAGGCCGACGCCTCCTTCACCGTCGTGGTCCTGCCCGACCTTCAGGGCTACACCGTCTCGAGCACCTACGCCGCCACCGCCACCGCGCAGACGCAGTGGATCGCCGACCAGGCCGAGGACCTCGACGTCGCAGTGGTGGCGCAGGTGGGCGACCTGGTGGAGACGCACCCGATCCCCGAGCAGTGGACACGGGCGTCGACCTCCATGAAGGTGCTGGACGACGCCGGCGTGCCCAACGCGGTGCTGCCCGGCAACCACGACATGGACGTGAGCACTGGCGAGGCCGTGCGGTACGACGCGAGCTTCCCGGCCTCGAGGTACACCGGTGCGTCCTGGAACGGACGCGACGCGACCTACGTGGAGGGCTACCGCGGCAACAAGAACAGCGCCGTCACGTTCAAGCGCTCAGGCATGGACTTCATGCTCCTCAGCCTCGAGTACGACCCCACCGACGCCGTCCTGGCCTGGGCGCGAGGCGTGCTCGCCGCGCACCCGGAGCACCGGGTGATCTTGTCCACCCACTCGTTCATCCACACCGCCGGCGGTCGTTCCACCACGACCACCCGCACCGACGCCGGCGCCAACACGCCGCAGCAGGTGTGGGACGAGCTCGTGCAGCCGAGCTGCCAGATCTTCCTGGTCGTCAACGGCCACTGGCACGACGGGCCCGACCGCACCGAGGCCCGCCGCGCCGACGCCAACGCCTGCGGCCGCCCGGTGCAGCAGATCCTGTCCGACTACCAGGACCGCCCCAACGGTGGCGACGGCTGGCTGCGCACCTACCGGTTCGACCCGGCGGCCGACACGATCACGGCCGCCACCTACTCCCCCACGCTCGCCCGCTACGAGACCGACGCCGACAGCGCCTTCACCCTCGCCTACGACATGACGAGCGGCACCACCCCGCCCCCCACGACGACACCGACGACCTTGGTCGGCCCCGGGTCGGCGTGGACCTACCGCTACGACAACACCACCCTGCCCACCACCTGGAACACCCCCGCCTTCGACGCCTCCACCTGGCGCACCGGCAACGCCGTCCTCGGCTTCGGCAGCACCGTCACCACCAACATCGACGTCCCCGCCCCCACCACCAACCGCCCCCGCAGCGCCCAGCTCCGCCGCACCTTCACCATCAACGACCCCACCACGCTCTCCGACATCACCCTCACCACCCGAGCCGACGACGGGATCGCCCTCTACCTCAACGGCACCGAGCTCACCCGCAAGAACCTGCCCACCGGCACCCTCGGCCGCGACACCTACGCCACCGCCGCACCCCGCACCAGCGCAGCCCTCGCCGCACCCGTCACCGTCACCATCCCCGCCAGCGCCCTCCGCACCGGCACCAACACCCTCGCCGCCAGCGTCCACCTCAACTACCGCGGCACACCCGACCTCACCTTCGACGCCACCCTCACCGCACGGCAGCAGGTCGCGCCCCCGCCCCCGCCGCCGACACCGGTGGCCACGACCTTGGTCGGTGCCGGGTCGTCGTGGATCTACCGCTACGACAACACCACCCTGCCCACCACCTGGAACACCCCCGGCTTCGACGCCTCCACCTGGCGCACCGGCAACGCCGTCCTCGGCTTCGGCAGCACCGTCACCACCAACATCGACGTCCCCGCCCCCACCACCAACCGCCCCCGCAGCGCCCAGCTCCGCCGCACCTTCACCATCGACGACCCCACCACGCTCTCCGACATCACCCTCACCACCCGAGCCGACGACGGGATCGCCCTCTACCTCAACGGCACCGAGCTCACCCGCAAGAACCTGCCCACCGGCACCCTCGGCCGCGACACCTACGCCACCGCCGCACCCCGCACCAGCGCAGCCCTCGCCGCACCCGTCACCGTCACCATCCCCGCCAGCGCCCTCCGCACCGGCACCAACACCCTCGCCGCCAGCGTCCACCTCAACTACCGCGGCACACCCGACCTCACCTTCGACGCCACCCTCACCGCGAAGAAGACGGGCTGAGGGAGGTCACTCCCCGAGACGTCGCTTCTGCTCGGCGACGTCGTAGTCGGCCTCCGGCCAGGTCAGGTCGAGGCCGCGCAGCGCCTCCAGCAGGAGCCTGCCGACCGCCCAGTTGCGGTACCACTTGCGGCCGCTGGGCACGACGTGCCACGGTGCGTGCTCCGTGGACGTCCGCTGGAGCACCAGGTCGTACGCGGCCTGGTACTCGTCCCAGAGCTCACGCTCGTCGATGTCGCCCGGGTTGAACTTCCAGTGCTTGGTGGGATCGTCCAGGCGCGCAGCCAGGCGCTCCGCCTGGTCCTCCGGGCTGATGTGCAGCAGGCACTTCAGGAGCGTGCCCCCGGCGTCGACGTAGCGACGCTCGAAGTCGTTGATGGCGTCGTAGCGCCGTTCGATCTCGTCGGCGTCCGCGAGCGACCGGACCCGACCGATCAGGACGTCCTCGTAGTGCGACCGGTCGAACACGCCCAGCACGCCGCCGGCCGGGAGCTGCTGCTCGATCCGCCAGAGGAAGTCGTGCGCCAGCTCCTCCTCGGTGGGTCTCTTGAACGAGGCGATGCGCACGCCGAGCGGACTCACCAGCCCGACCACCTTCTCGATGACGCCTCCCTTGCCCGAGGTGTCCATCCCCTGGAGGACGAGCAGGACGGACCGCTCACCCCCGGTGGCGCCCTCGGCGTGGAGCCGCTCCTGCAGGTCGGCCAGCTCGGGGCCCAGTGCAGCGAGGGCCTCGAGGGCGTCGTCCTTCGCACCGTCGAAGCCGGGTGTCGACCTGGAGTCGACGTCGGCGAGGGAGGTGGTGCCCGACAGCGTGCTGCTCAGGGTCTGCGTCATGGCGTCACCGTACCTAGGCTGTGCGTCATGGCCCTGCCGACGATCGACCCCGCGCTCTACGCCTACCCCGACGTCGACCGGGCCTGGGTCCGCGTGAACTTCGTGTCGAGCGTGGACGGCTCGGCCCAGGGCCCGGACGGCGTCTCCGGCATGCTCGGGACCGACGCCGACCAGGCCGCCTTCGACCTCCTGCGCGACCTCTGCGACGTCGTCCTCGTGTCCGCCGGCACGGCGCGCGCCGAGGACTACGGCCCGATCGAGGACGGCGTGCTGGCCCTGGTGAGCCGCAGCCTCGACGTCCCCGATCGTCTGCGCGTGCCCGGGGTCCTGGTCGTGGCGCCGGCCGACGTCGACGGGCAGAAGGTCGACGCGCTCGAGGCGGCCGGCGTCGAGGTGCTCACGACCGGTGACACGGACATCGACTGGCCCGCGGTGCTGGACGAGCTCGGCCGGCGCGGACTTCGGCGCGTGCTGTGCGAGGGCGGGCCGTCCCTGCTCGGCACGTTGACCACCCTGGACCTCGTGGACGAGCTGTGCCTGACGCTCTCGCCCGTGCTCGTGGTCGGCGAGGGCCGACGGATCTCCGTCGGGGACGAGACCACCGACGTCCCCCTCCGCCTCGCGCACGCGCTCGACGTCCAGGGGACCCTGCTCACCCGGTGGGTGCGCGACCGCTGACCGGATCGGCGAGGACCGGCCAGGCGTGGCCGAAGGGCACCTCGTCGTGCTCGCCCAGCGCTGCCAGCACCGACGGCAGCATCGCCTTCGCCGTGCGCTTGTAGCCCAGCGAGCTGGGGTGGAACCGGTCGAGGCTGAACATCTCGTCCGGGTTCGTGACGAAGAACGGACCAACGACGTCGGCCAGCGACACCACGTAGGCGCCGTGCCGCAGGGCCACCTCGCGCTGGGCCGACGCCAGCTGGCGTGACGCGCGGGCACCGAGCGCGCGCAGCGGCTGCGGCACCGGGGTCAGTGCGCCGAGGTCCGGGCACGTCCCCACCACGACGGCGCTGCCCTTCGCCCGCAGGTCCACGACGCACTTCTCGAGGTGCCCGACCGACTCCGCCACCGGCACCCGGTGCGTCACGTCGTTGCCGCCCACCACGACGATCGCGACGTCGGGGACGTAGTCGAGCGGAAGGGTGGCCAGCTGCGCGTCCAGCATGCTGCTCTCGGACCCGACCACGGCGGCCGTGCGCAGGCGCACCGCACGGTCGGTCCGCTTGGCGACCTGACGCGCCAGCCGCGCCCCCAGGGTGCCCCGCGGTCCGTCGGCACCCAGCCCGGCTGCGATCGAGTCGCCGAGGACCAGCAGGTCGATCGTGGCGCCGAGCCGCTTCTTGAAGACCCGGTCGGCGCGCGGCGCGTCCTCGCCCAGGGGCTTGCCGATGGCCGCGCGCGCCGCCGCCGCCTGGTGCTGCAGCACCGCACGGGCACCGAGTGCAGCCGCCACGGTGGCCGTCGTCGTCACCAGCAGTCCGGTCGTCACCACGCGTCGCACGTCCACAGGGTCGTTCCTCCCACACGCTCGTGAACGCGTGGACACTTGCACCTGAACGTAGGCTGGAGACATGTCCGACCAGGTGGAACAGAACAGCTACGACGTCGAGAAGTCCGACGAGGAGTGGCGCGCCGAGCTCAGCGCCGCCGAGTACCACGTGCTCCGCGAGGCGGGCACCGAGCGGCCCTTCAGCTCCTCCTTCGAGACCGACACGACGAAGGCAGCGTACGCCTGTCGGGCGTGCGGCTCCGAGCTCTTCCGCAGCGACACCAAGTTCGACGCGCACTGCGGCTGGCCGGCGTTCTACGCGCCCCTGGCCGAGGACCGCGTGCAGTACATCGAGGACCGCTCGATGGGCATGCGCCGCGTCGAGGTCCGCTGCGCGAGCTGCGGCTCGCACCTCGGCCACGTGTTCGAGGGCGAGGGCTTCCCCACCCCGACCGACCAGCGCTTCTGCATCAACGGCATCAGCCTGACCCAGGTCCCCGACTGATCTGCTCGCTCACCCTGGTTCTCACCCACTCACCCTGGCGTGCACGCGATGGTGAGTGGGTGAAGACCGTGGTGGGCTCGTGATTCCCATCAGCTGATGGGAATCACGATCACGGGTCAGGGCCAGAGGGCCGTGAGGTCGGCAGGGTCGTGGCGACGGCCGGTGTAGAAGGGGATCTCCTCGCGGACGTGGCGGCGGGCGGTGCTGGCGCGCAGGTCGCGCATGAGGTCGACGATGCGGTGCAGGTCGTCGGCCTCGAACGCCAGGAGCCACTCGTAGTCGCCCAGCGCGAACGAGGCCACCGTGTTGGCGCGCACGTCGGGGTACGGGCGGGCCTGCATGCCGTGCTCCTTCAGCATCGCGCGGCGCTCCTCGTCGGGGAGCAGGTACCACTCGTAGGACCGCACGAACGGGTACACGCACACCCAGTCGCGGACCGTCTCGTCGGCCATGAAGGCGGGCACGTGCGACTTGTTGAACTCGGCCGGGCGGTGCAGCGCGGTCTGGGACCACACCGGCGCCATGCGCGAGCCGAGGGCGGTCCGCCGGAAGGCGTTGTACGCGGCCTGGAGCGCCTCGGCGGTCTCGGCGTGCCACCAGACCATCAGGTCGGCGTCGGCACGCATGCCGCTCACGTCGTAGAAGCCACGGACCACCACGTCGTCACCGGCGAGACGCTCGACCAGCGCGTCGACCTCCGCCGCCTCGGCGGCACGGTCGGCGTCGCCGAGCACCCGCTCGAGCCTGAAGACCGACCACATCGTGTAGCGGATGGTCTCGTTGATCTCCTTGGCCAGCTTTCCCTGGTTCGGCAGACGATCGCTCATGGCACCATCCTCCCCCGCTCGTCTACCGGGCGAGGAGGCGGGCTGCGGCCTCTCGTGCCGACCCGATCACGGCGGGCACCCCGACGCCGCGGTAGGCCGCTCCGCAGACCTCGAGGCCGTCGACCCGGGCCACCGCGGCCTCGACGGTCGCCACCCGCGACAGGTGGCCGACGTCGTACTGCGGGAGCCCGCCGCCCCAGCGCTGCACGTGGGCGGACTGCACGGACGGGAGCGACCCGTAGGCCGCAGCGAGGTCGGTCAGCGCCAGGTGGGCGACCTGCTCGTCGTCCTGGTGGAGCACCCCCGTGTCGCCCGCGCGGCCGATCGACGCCCGCACGACCGTGCGGTCCCCGGCGACCTCGGCCAGCCAGGCCCACTTGTGGGTCGAGATGGTGGAGCCCTTCACGACCGTGCCGTCGATCGGCGGCACGAGGAACCCGGACCCCTCGACGTCGATGGGGCCGTCGAGCACGAAGGTCGCGATGGCCATCGAGGCGTAGTCGATCGCCGCGAGGGAGAACGCCGCCGGCGGCGCGGCCTCCGCGAGCAGGCGCGCAGCGGCCGGCGCGGGTGCGGCCACGACGACGGCGTCGAAGGCCAGGGTCTCGATGGCCGACGTCGGCCCGACGTGGAGCTCCCAGCCGCCGTCGACGGAGGTGATCGCGCGGACGGTCGACCGCAGCCGGACGTCGAGGCCGCCGTGCTCGACGACGCGGTGCGGCAGGGTGCCGACCCCGCCGACGATCCCGGCGAACACCGGGGTCTCCAGCGTCCGCGTCTCCGCCCGGGTCCGAGCGGCGCCCGCGAGGGGGTCCTCGCCGAGGGCCAGCACCTGCGGCGCCGCCGCCCGCAGCGACAGCCGATCGGCGTGCCCCGCGTAGACCCCACCGAGGAGCGGCTCGACCATCCGGTCCACGACCTCCCGGCCGAGACGCGGCTCCAGGAAGGCGGTCACCGAGACGTCGTCCTCGGGCACGGGGAGGGCGTGCCCGACGGGCCGCTCGGCGACGATGCCCGAGGCCTCGAGGGCGTCGAGGTCCGCCGGGACGCCCATGACGGTCGGCGGCAGGGGCCGCAGAGCCCCCCGGGTCCAGATCGACGCCGACGTGGTCGCGGGGTGGGTGAGCTCGGCGCCCACCCGTGTCGCGAGGTCGACGGCCTCGGGACGTCGCGCGAGCAGCGACTCGGCCCCGACGTCGACCCGCAGGTCGCCCACCCGGTCGACGTGCAGCTTCCCGCCGATCCGGTCCGATCCCTCGAGCACGACGACGTCGCACCCGGCCTCGACCAGGTCGAGCGCCGCCGTCAGCCCGGCGATGCCGGCGCCCACCACCGCGACGCGCATCAGACCCGCTCGTACCCGTGCACGAAGTCCACCAGGCCCTTCACGGCGTCGGGGTCGGTCTGCGGCAGCACCCCGTGCCCCAGGTTGAAGACGTGGCCACGGGCGCTGCGCCCGCGCTCGATGGCCGCCGCGGCCTTCGTGTGCAGCACGTCGGCCGGCGCGAACAGCAGCGTCGGGTCCAGGTTCCCCTGCACCGACCGGCCCGGGCCGACCTTCTCGATGGCGCGGTCGAGCGGAACCCGCCAGTCCACGCCCACGACGTCGGCGCCGACGTCACCCATCTGGTCGAGCAGCTCGCCCGTGCCGACACCGAAGTGGATGCGCGGCACGCCGAGGTCGGCCACGGACTCCAGCACCCGGCGCGAGTGGGGCGCCACGTAGGTCTCGTAGTCCGACGGCGAGAGCGTCCCGGCCCACGAGTCGAACAGCTGCACGGCCGACGCGCCGGCCTCCACCTGGATCCGCAGGAAGTCCGCCGCGATGTGGGACAGCCGCTCCAGCAGGTCGTTCCACAGGCCGGTCTGGGAGTACATCAGCTGCTTGGTGATGCGGTGGTCGCGCGAGGGCCCGCCCTCGACGAGGTAGGACGCCAGCGTGAAGGGCGCCCCGGCGAAGCCGATGAGCGGCGTCGCGCCCAGCTCGCCGACGAGGGCGCGGGCCGCGGCCGCGATGCTCTCGACGTCGTCGGGCTCGAGCCGGCGCAGCTGCTCGAGCTGACCCCGGCGGCGGATCGGGTCGGCGATGACCGGCCCCGTCCCGGGGACGATGTCGAGGTCGACGCCGATGGCCTTCAACGGCACGACGATGTCGGAGAAGAAGATCGCGGCGTCGACGCCGTAGCGCCGCACCGGCTGCATCGTGATCTCCACGACCAGGTCGGTCGAGAAGCACGAGTCGAGCATGGCCACGCCCTCGCGGATCTTCAGGTACTCGGGCAGGTGCCGGCCCGCCTGACGCATGAACCACACGGGGACGCGGCTCGTGGGCTCGCCACGGCAGGCGCGCAGGAAGTCGCTGTCGGCGGTGATGTCGGAGGGGGAGGTGCTCACCGGCCGATTCTCGCAGGGACAGGGCCGAAGGGTGCAGCCGCGGTGCCGGGCCCTGCGTGTCGGGACCCCGACGCGGCCCGGAGTGCCTACGATCGGCCTGTGGGCGTCCGCAGCGAGATCGATCACACTCCTCCAGCGTTCCTGGCTGCCCTGGAGCAGCTGCACGCCGCACCCTTGCGCCCGGAGGTCGCGATCGACGAGATCCCGGCACCGCAGCGCATCGCCCCGCACGCCCACGCGCTCAGCGGCGACGTGGAGGTCGCCGGCGACGACGTCGCCACCGGGCGCTTCATCCTGCTCCACGACCCCGCGGGCAACGACGCCTGGAACGGCGAGTTCCGCTGCGTCACCTTCGCCCGCGCCGAGGTCGAGGCCGAGATGGCCGCCGACCCCGCCCTGGCCAGCGTCGGCTGGAGCTGGCTGGTCGACGCGCTCGCGACCCACGGCGGCACGCACACGGCGGCCAGCGGGAGCGTCACGGTCGTCACCACCGAGACGTTCGGCGAGATGGCCGACGACGCCGGGTCCGCCCAGGTCGAGGTGCGCGCGTCGTGGACGCCCACCTCCGAGGTCGGCGCCCACGTCGCGGCCTGGTCCGAGCTGCTGTGCACCCTCGCCGGGCTTCCCCCGCTGAGCCCCGGGGTGGTCCCGCTGCAGCGACGTCGAGGACGTCGTTGAGCTCGTCCGCGTCGGACACGCCCGGGAGCGAGGAGGTCGCTCCCCCGCTGCCGCGCCTGCAGCTGCGTGATCCGCTCCCTCCGGTCATCGACACCGTCGACGACTACGTCAACTACTGCGCCCGGGTCTCCCTCGGCTCCGGGCCCGTCGCCCTCGACGCCGAGCGCGCCTCCGGCTACCGCTACTCCCAGCGCGCCTACCTGGTCCAGGTGCGACGCGACGGCAGCGGCACCGGTCTCGTCGACCCGATCGCGTTCGACGACCTCACCGACCTCGACGAGGCGATCGGTGACGCGGAGTGGATCCTGCACGCCGCCACCCAGGACCTTCCGTGCCTGGCCGAGATCGGCCTTCGTCCCACCGCCCTGTTCGACACCGAGCTCGCCGGGCGGTTGCTGAACCTGCCCCGGGTCGGGCTGGCCTCGCTCGTGGAGCACTACCTCGGGCTCAGCCTGGCCAAGGAGCACTCCGCGGCCGACTGGTCCACCCGCCCGCTGCCCGAGCCGTGGCTCGAGTACGCGGCGCTCGACGTCGAGGTGCTGATCGAGCTGCGCAACCTGATCGAGGCCGACCTCGAGAGGACCGGCAAGCGGGAGTGGGCCGCCCAGGACTTCGAGGCCCTGCTGTCGTTCACCGGGGCACCTCAGCGCGAGGAGCGTTGGCGTCGCACCTCCGGCATCCACCGCGCCCGTGGTCGACGCACCCTGGGTCTCGTCCGAGCGATCTGGGAGGCGCGCGACCGCATCGCCGAGCAGCGCGACACCACCCCGGGCCGCATCCTGCCCGATGCCTCGATCCTCGAGATCGCCCGCGAGGCACCGCGCGACGCCTCCGCGCTCCGCCAGCTCTCGGTCATGCGCTCGCGCGGTCCGCGCCGCTTCGTCCAGGAGTGGCTCGACGCCGTCGAGGAGGGTCTGGCCCTGGCGGAGGACGAGCTGCCGCACTCCACGCCGAACCGCGAGGGACCGCCTCCGCCGCGCGCCTGGGCCGACAAGCACCCCGAGGCCGCGGCACGCCTGGCCGCCGCCCGCGAGGCCGTCGCGCGCATCGCCGAGCAGAACGACCTGCCGACCGAGAACCTCATCTCCCCCGGGCTGGTCCGCGCCCTGGCCTGGGAGCCCCCGAGCACCCCCGACGTCGCCCACGTCGGCGATGCGCTGGCCGAGGCCGGCGCCCGCCCGTGGCAGGTCGAGCTCGTCGCGACCGACCTGGCCGCCGCCCTGCAGCCGTAGGCGATCTCACAGGCACAGCCCTGTCAGGAAAGGCGAACCTGAGTAGCATGTCGTTGTGCTCGCCAACTTCCTGATCGGCCTGCGCGAGGGACTCGAGGCCAGCCTCGTCGTCAGCATCCTGCTGGCCTACCTCGTGCGGACCGACCGTCGCCACGACGCCCGGTACATCTGGCTCGGCGTGGGGGGCGCCATCGCGCTCGTGGTCGTGGTGTTCACGGTCGTCACGCTCGTGTTCGAGCAGCTGCCCTTCGTCTGGCAGGAGGCCGTCGGCGGGACGCTGTCGATCCTGGCCGCAGCGCTGGTCACGTGGATGATCTTCTGGATGCGGCGCACCGCACGGGGGCTCAAGCGCGAGCTCGAGGGAGAGCTCGCCACCGCCGTCGAGCTCGGACCCCTGGCGATCGCCACGGTGGCGTTCCTGACGGTGGGTCGCGAGGGCCTGGAGACGGCCGCCATCATCTGGGCCACCATCTCGGGCAGCTACACGGCGGAGCCGTTCGTCGGGGCGATCAGCGGCATCCTCGTCGCGGTGGGCCTCGGCTACCTCATCTACCGAGGAGCCGTGCGCATCAACCTGGCGACCTTCTTCACCGTCACCGGCGCGCTGCTGGTCGTGGTCGCCGCCGGGGTCCTGGCCTACGGGATCCACGACCTGCAGGAGGCCGGCATCCTGCCCGGTCTCGGCACGCTCGCGTTCGACGTGTCCAGCACCATCCCGCCCGACAGCTGGTACGGGACCCTGCTGAAGGGGACCGTCAACTTCCAGCCGAACCCCACCGTGCTGCAGGTCGTGGCCTGGGTCGCTTACCTGGTCCCGGTGCTGTGGATCTACCTGCGTCCGCGTCGCACGGCGGCGACGGTCGGCTCGGCGGCCTGATCCGGTGGCGGGCTACACCCCGGCGGATACGGTGGTGCCCATGCCAGCCCGGTGTCCGCGATGAGCGACTTCCATCGCCCGTCCCTGCCGGGGCAGAAGCTGTTCGAGGCGCTCGCGCACGACACCGATCCCGCCGAGGTGGCTGCTGCCGGTCACCGCATCGCGCACCTGCTGGTGCGCGGCCCGCTAGACCGCGACGACCGCGAGCTGGTGGACCGGGTGCTGCACCTCTCCGACGCCGAGGGACTCGGCGTCATCGCCGAGCTCTGGTCGCACGCCGCGCCCGACACGCTCTCGGGAGCCCTGTGGCGGTTGTACCTGCTGCGTGAGTGGGTGCACCGCCAGCCACGGCAGGCCGCCGCGGAGTTCGCCGCCGGCCGCGGCTTCGCCCCGGTCCACGAGGTGCTCGCCGGCGTCGTCGAGCCCCCGGGCGCCGACGAGGTGGTGGCGCTCGTCGACACCGTCGTGCGCGGCATCGTCGTGACCGACCTCGACGTCGTCCTCGACCGGGCGGCCGCGTTCGCCCACATCGTGGGAGTAGGTCGCGGACAGCTCGACGACGGCGATGCGCACAGCGCGGCCCGGCTCCTCGACATGGCCCAGCACCTGCGCCGCTCGGCGGCGCTGGAGCGGTCCGGCTCCCTGCACTGACGGGCACCGCAGCCCTGCGTGGGATGTGTCACGAGGTCAGGTCGGCTCGTCGCTTGTGTGGGCCGGCGAGCGAGTTAGGCTGGTGCACGCGCCGGGTCGGTGCAAGCCCCGGGTCCCAAATGAAGCCGCTACGAGCGGCCACGCGCCGTGAGGCGCTTCCCGGCCCGGCGCATCACTCCTCGGCCCGTCCCCGACGCCTCAGGAAGGCGCGAAGGTCGTGTACGACTGACGTGCGGCCCCGATCTCGGACAGGGCCGCGAGGTCGTCCCCGGACGGCAGCCAGCCGACCGCGTCGGCGTTGGCGCGCACCTGCTCGGGGCGGGTCGCACCGGCGATCACGCTCGTCACGGCGTCCTGGGCCGCCAGTCCGCCCATGGCCACCTGCAGGAGGGTGAGGTCCCGCTCGTCGGCGAAGGTCTGCAGTGCCTCGATCCGCTCCCAGTCGGCCCCGGCGAGCCGCTCCGTCTGCGCTGCGAGACGGGTCCCGGACGGAGCGTCCTCGCCGCGCCGGTACTTGCCGGTGAGCAGTCCGTAGGCCAGCGGGAAGTACGGCAGCAGCCCGACGTCGAGCTGCTCGCACGCCGGGACCAGCTCCACCTCCGCCGTGCGGTTGTACAGCGAGTACTCGTTCTGCGCGGTCGCGAATCGGGCCAGGTCCGCCGACCGGCTGCGCCAGTCGGCGTCGACCAGCTGCCAGGCCTGGAAGTTCGAGCAGCCGATCGCGCGCACGGTGCCCGCCTGCACCAGGGCGTCGAGCGCCTCGAGGGTCTCCTCGACCGGCGTCAGCGGGTCGGGGGTGTGCAGCTGGTAGAGGTCGACGTGGTCGGTGCCGAGCCGACGCAGGCTGGCCTCCACGGCCGTGCGCACGTACGCGGCGCTCCCCCGCCGCCCGCCGTCGTCGCCGTTGCGGCCCTGCATGTCCATGCCGAACTTCGTGGCCACCACGACGTCGTCGCGTCGCGAGCCCAGCGCGGCGCCCAGCAGCTCCTCGCTCGCTCCCAGCCCGTAGGTGTCGGCGGTGTCGAAGAACGTCACGCCGCGGTCGATCGCGGCGTCGACGACCTCCTGCACCTGGTCGGCGTCGATCCGACTGCCGAAGGCGTTGCACCCGATGCCGACGACGGGCACCTGGATGCCGGAATGACCGAGGGGACGCTGCGCGAGATCCATGCCACCGAGACTAGGACCCCGACCAGGCGGGTGACCCCCGTGGCCGCGTCCACCGGCTCCACGCGCACGTCGCCTAGACTGCAGCGCATGCCTGGACCCCGTCGCACGCTGGCCGCCGCCGTGTGCGCCGCCGTGGTCGGGCTGTTTCTCGTGGCCGGGGTCGGGGTCGCGCAGGCGTCGCCGCAGCACCGGGCCACCACGGTGCACGCGTCGTCGGCCACGCACCACGCCGCCCACGTGCGGTCCACCGGCGACCACACCGACCACCGGGACCTCGACCTGTGGTCCCTCCCGCCGGTCGAGGCGGACCAGGTTCCCGAGCTCGAGCGCGGCGCGGCCCCGGTCCACGCCGTCGTGCCCGTGCCCGGGCAGGCGGTGCGCCCGCTCGTACGAGGTCCTCCGGCTGCCTGAGGTCCCCGTCCAGCAGCCGCCACCACCTCGAAAGTCCTTCCATGAGCAACCGTGCACCTCTGTGGCGCGCGATCACGGCCTTCGCCGTCCTCGCCGCCTCCCTCGCCTTCGCGTACTTCAAGCCGGCCAACCTCGGACTGGACCTGGAGGGCGGCACCCAGATCGTCCTCGAGACCCAGAGCACCGACCGGATCGAGGCCGACGCGGAGTCCACCGCCCGAGCGCTGGAGGTCATCCGCGGCCGCGTCGACGCCCTCGGCGTGGCCGAGCCGACGCTGGCGCAGTCGGGCGACCGGCGCATCATCGTCGAGCTGCCGGGCGTCCAGGACCCCCGTGAGGCGGCCGAGGTCATCGGCCAGACCGCCCAGCTGTCGTTCCACGAGGTGCTGAGCCCGGCCACCGAGGGCCAGGAGCCCGAGGAGGGCCAGGTCGTCGCCGCCGACGAGCAGGGCCAGCCGCTCCTGCTCGGACCCACGGTCATCGACGGCGAGGGCGTCTCCGACGCGCAGGCCGCCCAGCCGCAGCAGAGCATCGGCCAGTGGGTCGTCAACGTCGACTTCGCCGGCGAGGGACGTTCGGGCTGGCGCGACCTCGTCGCCGCGGCCTGCGCCAACACCGCGGGCGGGAACCGGGTCGCGATCCTGCTCGACGAGGACATCATCTCCTCCCCCGCCGTCCAGCCCGACCTGTGCACGTCGGGCGGCGGCAACAGCACCAGCATCACGGGCAGCTTCACGCAGGCCGAGGCCGACGACCTCGCCGTGCTCATCAAGGGCGGCGCGCTCCCCGTGCCGGTCGAGGTCATCGAGCAGCGCACCGTCGGCGCTACCCTCGGTGCCGCCGCCATCGACGCCTCCATCGAGGCCGGCATCATCGGCATCATCCTGACCGGCCTGTTCATCGTGCTCGTCTATCGCGCCATCGGGTTCATGGCCACGCTCGGCCTGGCCACGTACGCCGCCATCTCCTACGGCCTGCTCGTCTGGATCGGGGCGACCCTGACCCTGCCCGGACTGGCCGGCTTCGTCCTGGCCATCGGACTGGCGATCGACGCCAACGTGCTCGTGTTCGAGAGAGCGCGTGAGGAGTACGAGAAGAACGGCAACCTCCACCTGTCGCTGACGACCGGCTTCAACAAGGCGTGGTCGGCCATCCTCGACTCGAACGTCACCACGATCCTCGCGGCGGGCCTGCTGTTCGTCCTGGCATCCGGCCCGGTCAAGGGCTTCGGCGTGACGCTGACCATCGGCACGATCGCGTCGATGTTCTCGGCGCTGGTCGTCGCGAGGGTGCTCACCGAGTGGGCCGTGAAGCGGTCCGTGCTGCGCAAGCGTCCGGGCGTCACCGGCATCGCCAACACCGGACCCGTGCGCAAGTGGCTCAACGAGCGCGGTCCCGACCTGATGAAGCGCAGCGGCACGTGGATCGCGATCACGCTGGTCGTCGCCGGTGTGTCGGTCAGCGGCATCCTGCTGCGCGGTCTCAACCTCGGTGTCGAGTTCACCGGCGGCCGGATCCTGGAGTTCTCCACCGCCCAGACGGCCGACGTCGAGGACGTCCGCACGGCCGTCTCCGACGCGGGCTTCCCGCGTGCCGTCGTGCAGGAGTCCTCCGGCGACGGACAGAGCGAGAACGTCACCGTCCGGCTCGACGACATCTCCAACGAGGAGGCCGTCCAGGTCGAGGAGGCGGTCGAGACCGTGGCCGGCGAGGCCACCAAGGAGAGGGACGAGCTGATCGGCCCGAGCCTGGGCAAGGAGCTGCGCGACAAGGCGCTCATCGCCTTCGGCATCGCGATCGCCGCCCAGATGCTCTACCTCGCGTGGCGGTTCCGCTGGACCTACGCGGTCTCGGCCCAGCTGTCCATGTCGTCGGTGGTGCTGACGGTCGTCGGCATCTTCGCCTGGTGGGGCAAGCCGATCGACGGCGTGTTCCTGGCTGCGGTCCTCTCGATCATCGGCCTCGCGGTCAACGACACCATCGTGGTGTTCGACCGCATCCGTGAGCACACCGGCGACAACCGCGGCCGCAAGCTGCGCGAGGTCGTGAACGAGGCGATCCTGCAGACGATCCCCCGCACCGTGAACACCGGCCTCGGCGCGATGTTCATCCTGGCTGCGCTCGCGGTCCTCGGCGGCGACTCGCTCACCGACTTCGCGATCGCCCTGCTCCTCGGCCTGTCGATCGGCATCCTGTCGACGATCTTCACCGCGTCCGCCCTGGCGGTCGTGCTGGAGGAGCGCTGGCCGCACGACCCGGAGCGGAAGCCCAAGGTCGTCGACAAGTACGCCCAGATCGACGACGGACGCAGCGCCGACGGCGCCGTCGTCTGAGCCGACCCCGGTGAGGAGCTGCCGCCCGCCCACGTGGTGACGGCGGCAGCGCCTCGGGGTCGCCCGCATCGGCCGGGTGGCAGGATGAGCAGCATGCGCATCGCGAATCACGTGGTCGACCTCGTGGGCGGCACCCCGCTCGTGAAGTTGTCCAGCGTCGTCCCGGCAGGATCTGCCCTGGTGGCGGCCAAGATCGAGTACCTCAACCCCGGCGGCAGCTCCAAGGACCGCATCGCCGTCAAGATGGTGGACGAGGCCGAGGCCTCCGGTGCCCTCAAGCCCGGCGGGGTCATCGTCGAGCCGACGTCGGGCAACACCGGGGTCGGGCTCGCGCTGGTGGCCCAGCAGCGCGGGTACACCTGCATCTTCGTCTGCCCCGACAAGGTCAGCGAGGACAAGCGCAACACCCTGCGCGCCTACGGGGCCGAGGTCGTCGTGTGCCCCACGGCCGTGCCGCCCGAGCACCCCGACAGCTACTACAACGTCTCCGACCGCCTGGTGCGCGAGACCCCGAACGCCTGGAAGCCCGACCAGTACTCGAACCCGGCCGGGCCCGCCTCGCACTACGAGACGACCGGTCCGGAGATCTGGGCCGACACCGACGGCACGGTCACCCACTTCGTCGCAGGCGTCGGGACCGGCGGCACGATCACCGGCGCCGGGCGGTACCTCAAGGAGGTCTCCGGCGGCCGAGTCAAGGTCGTCGGCGCCGACCCCGAGGGATCGGTGTACTCCGGCGGCACGGGCCGCCCGTACCTCGTGGAGGGCGTGGGCGAGGACTTCTGGCCGAGCGCCTACGACCCCGAGATCGCCGACGAGATCATCGCCGTCTCCGACGCCGACGCCTTCGACATGACGCGGCGCCTCGCCCGCGAGGAGGGCCTGCTCGTCGGCGGCTCCTGCGGCATGGCCGTCGTCGCCGCCCTCCAGGTCGCCGAGCGCGAGGGTCCCGACGCCGTCGTCGTCGTGCTGCTGCCCGACGGGGGCCGCGGGTACCTGTCCAAGATCTTCAACGACGACTGGATGTCGTCGTACGGGTTCCTGCGCGAGCCGCTCGACGGCCGGACCGACCGCCCCAGCGTCGGCGACGTGCTGCGCCGCAAGAGCGGCGACCTGCCGGCACTCGTGCACACGCACCCGTCCGAGACCATCCGCGACGCCATCGAGATCCTGCGCGAGTACGGGGTCTCCCAGATGCCCGTCGTCGGCGCGGAGCCGCCCGTCGTCATCGGTGAGGTCGCGGGCAGCGTCAGCGAGCGCACGCTCATCAGCGCCGTCTTCGAGGGCCGCGCCGCCCTCACCGACCCGGTCTCCAAGCACATGGAGGCGCCGCTCCCCCTGCTGGGCGCCAACGAGGACCTCGACGCGGCCCTCGAGGCGCTCGGCGAGAGCGACGCCGTCATGGTCATCGAGGACGGCAAGCCGCTGGGCGTCCTCACCCGTCACGACCTCCTGGGGGTTCACGTATGAGCGACGAGAAGAGCCAGCACGAGCTCGACCCGCGCGGCTTCGCGACCCGTGCGATCCACGCCGGCCACGAGCCCGACCCGGCCACGGGTGCGGTCAACGTCCCGATCTACGCCTCCAGCACCTTCGCCCAGGACGGCGTCGGCGGCATGCGCGGCGGCTACGAGTACGCCCGCACCGGCAACCCCACGCGCGCGGCCCTCGAGGCCAACCTCGCGTCGCTGGAGGACGGCCGGCACGGCCGGGCGTTCTCGTCCGGCATGGCTGCCACCGACGCCGCCCTGCGGACCCTGCTTCGTCCCGGCGACCACCTCGTGATCCCCGACGACGCCTACGGCGGGACCTTCCGGCTCATCGACAAGGTGTTCACGCAGTGGGGCATCTCCTACACCCCGGTGGCCGTCAACGACGTCGACGCGGTGCGCGCCGCGATCACGTCCGCCACCAAGGTCGTGTGGGTCGAGACGCCCACCAACCCGCTGCTCAACATCGCCGACATCGAGCGCGTGGCCGAGGTCGCCCACGACGCAGGCGCACGCTTCGTGGTCGACAACACGTTCGCCTCGCCCTACCTGCAGCAGCCGTTGAGGCTCGGTGCCGACGTGGTGCTGCACTCGACCACCAAGTACCTGGGCGGCCACTCCGACGTCGTGGGTGGCGCGCTCGTGACCGACGACGCCGAGCTCGACGCCGGGTTCGGCTTCCTGCAGAACGGTGCAGGCGGGGTCCCCGGGCCGTTCGACGCCTACCTCACGTTGCGTGGCGCCAAGACGCTCGCGGTCCGCATGGAGCAGCACTGCACCAACGCCGAGGCGGTCGTCGACCTGCTCGTCGGCCATCCCGCCGTGGCCTCGGTCCTGTACCCGGGTCTGCCGGACCACCCGGGCCACGAGGCAGCCGCGCGCCAGATGCGCCGGTTCGGCGGCATGGTGTCGCTGCGCCTGGCCGGAGGACGTCAGGCCGCGCTCGACCTGTGCGCCCGCACGAGCATCTTCACCCTGGCCGAGAGCCTCGGCGGCATCGAGTCCCTCATCGAGCACCCCGGCGCGATGACCCACGCCTCCACGGCCGGTTCCGTGCTCGAGGTCCCCGACGACCTGGTGCGTCTCAGCGTGGGCATCGAGGACACCGCAGACCTGCTGGCCGACCTCGAGCAGGCACTCGCCTGATCGAGCCGTGACGTCGGGTCAGCCGACGTCGCGGCCCCGCTCGGCGTCGGAGGGCGTGACCATGTCGACCTCGAGCTCCTCGCGCTCGAGGTCGGCGAAGAGGTCCTGCTCGTCGACCGCCGCCGGCGGTGCGGGCACGGCCGGCTCCGGCTCGGGCGCCGCCGCGACAGGCCCGACCTGCGGCGCCGTGTCGGCGGCGAGCTCGGGGGCGTTCAGCTTCCGCACGTGCGTGTCCTCGATGGTGGCGATGCTGCCGAGCTGGGCGGCCTCGTCGACGGCGTCGAGCTTGCGGGCGGTGGAGATGACCTGGCGATCGAGCGAGCCGACGAGCTTGTTGTAGTCGTCGACGGAGCGCTCGATCGTGCGGCCGAGCTTGGACACGTGGCCCGAGAGCGTGCCGAGGCGCTTGTAGAGCTCGCGGCCGAGCGCGACGAGCTCGAGCGCGTTCTCGGCCATCTGCTCCTGCTTCCAGGTGAGCGCGACGGTCTTGAGCACGGCCCAGAGGTTGACCGGGGTCGCCAGCGCGATGCCCTGGCTGTAGGCGTGCTCCATGAGACCGGGATCGGCGTCGAGCGCGTCGTTGAGGATCGCCTCGTTGGGGATGAACGCGATCGTGAACTCGGGGCTCTCCTCCAGCCCGGTCCAGTACTGCTTGGAGGCGAGGGTGTCGACGTGCGACTTGACGGCCCGGGCGTGCTGGAGGCGGACCTGCTTGCGCCGGTCGTCGTCGAGCTCGTCGCGGTAGGCCTCGATGAACGCGCGGTACGGCACCTTGGCGTCGATCGCCAGGCGCTTGCCCCCGGGCAGGTTGATGACCATGTCGGGGCGGCGCGCACCGCTGTCGGCCGTGATCGACTCCTGCACCGAGTAGTCGATGCGGTTGAGCAGCCCGGCCGACTCCACCAGCGTGCGCAGCTGGGTCTCGCCGTAGGTGCCGCGGACGGCGTTGTTGCTCAGGGCGGCGGACAGCGCCTCGGCCGCCTGCTTGGACTGCGCCGCCGTCTCGCGGGTGACCCGGAGCTGCTCGGCCAGCTGGCCGTGCTGCTCGGCGCGCTGCTGCTCCAGCTCGTCGACCTTGGCCTGCATGCCCTTGAGCTGGGCGGCCACGGGAGCCAGCTGCTGCAGCACCTTGCTCTCGGCGGCACCGGAGGCCTCACGCTTCTGCTCCTCGCGCCGGTGACGCTCCACCGCGTCGCGGTACTGCTGCTGCGCGACGCCGACCTGCTCACGCAGCTCCTTGGCCTCCGCTGCGACCGCGGCCAGACGCGCCTCCACCGCGGCACGTGCCGAGGCGAGCGAGCTCTCGAGCTGCGCCTGCTCGACGGCGGCCGCGTGCCGGACCTCGGCCAGCTGCACCTGGGCGTCGTGCCGGAGCTCGCTGATCTCGGCGGTGTGCCGCGCCTCGACCACGGCGGGGTCCTCGTGACCGCAGACCACGTCCTGCCGACGCGCACGATCCACCAGGGCACCGACCACCGCACCGAGCGCGATGCCCACCAGCAGACCGAGCAGAAGTGCCGTCGAGGAAGCCATGGCCCGAGTCTCCCAACCAGGACCGACAGAAGCGTGGAGGCGTGCCGTGGCCCGGCGCGTGGACCCGCCCGACGCGACCCGAACGTCCTCGCGGGGCTCGGACGGGTGGGTCGGCCCCTCTACCCTGGACGCCATGCCCGACTCCCCCGACACCCGCGAGCGCTCGTTCCTGAGCGGACTGTCGTGGTTCCAGGTCCTGGCCGGCGCTCTCGCCGCGATGACGTCGGCCTGGGTCGCCTCGGCGCTGGGCGTGGGCGGCACGATCATCGGCGCGGCGCTCGGCAGCCTCGTCGTGACGATCACGTCGACCTTCTACGCCAGCACGCTCGACCGTGGCCGCACCCTCATCGTCCAGACCGACAGCGGCACGTTCGTCGAGACCGACGTCGAGCCCGGTCACACCGCCGAGGCGCTCGCCGCCGTGAGCGAGGCCACCCACGAGCAGGTCAAGGGCGCCGAGGTGGTCGAGGACCCTCGTCGGTCCATCCGCTGGAGGACGGTCGCGCTCACCACGGCGATCATCCTGGCGGTGTCCGGCCTCGCGATGGGCGCCTACGAGATCGTCACCGACAAGGCCTACGGCTCCGATCCCGACAACGCCCGGATCGGCAACCCGTTCGGCGGTGGGAGCAAGGCCGAGCCCACCGAGGACGCCGAGCCGCAGGAGTCCTCGTCGCCCGACCCGGCCGCCACGCCGACGCCGACCCGCCGCCCCACGGCCACCGCGACGCCCACCCCGACGGCCACCCCCACGCCCACGCCCGCACCGACCGCCACGGCCACCACCGAGCCACCCGTCGACCAGGAATGAACGGACCCGACCCGACGTTGACCAGCGCGATCACGACCCCGTGACCTCTGGGAGGAGGACCCCATGACCATCTACCTGACCCCGAACCTGTCCGACGAGAAGATCGCCGCGATGGACGCCTTCGAGGCCTTCCGCCTGGGTGAGGAGCTGTTCGACTCGCGCTACCCCCGCGACGCCGTGCGGGTCCTGCGGCGTGTGGTCGACGAGGTGCCCGACAACGCGTCGGCGTGGGAGCTGCTCGCGCGCTCGCACTTCGCCGCGGCGCAGCTGGCACCCGCGGAGGCCGCCTTCCGTCGGCTCATCGCGCTCGAGCCGACGAGCGGCTGGGCGCACACGGCCCTCGGTCTGACGCTGGACCGGCAGAGCCGCCACCGCGAGGGGGCGGCGATGCACCGCCTCGCCGCGGCCCTGGGCGAGTCGGCGCGCGACGCCACCCGCGTCGAGCTGGTCGACCGGCCGGCCACCTGAGTCGTGGCCGCCCCGAACCCTCCGTCCGGCGGGCACCCGTGAGTCCGTGGGTGCCCGTCGCGGTCGGTGCCGCGGCGGCGCTGCTGCCGTGGGGCTGGGGGCCCGGCCGACACGTCGTCACCCTCGTGCACGAGGCCGGGCACGCCCTCATCGCGGTGCTGACCGGACGCCGGCTCAACGGCGTGCGTCTGCACCGTGACACCTCAGGGCTCACCACGTCGGTCGGACGTCCGCGCGGGCCGGGCATGGTCGCGACGGCGGCGGCCGGGTACCTGTCCCCCACCGCCCTGGGCCTCGGGATGCTCGCCACGGCCGCGCTCGGCAGCACCGCCTGGGCGCTGTGGATCGCCCTGGCCGTCGTGACCGGCATGCTGGTCTTCATCCGCAACTGGTTCGGCCTGCTCGTCGTGGGCCTCGCCGCCCTGGTCGTGGGCTACCTCGTCTGGCGCACCGACGAGGGGGTCCAGCAGCTCGCCGTCGTGGCCCTCGCCTCCTTCCTGCTCGTGGGCGGGCCGCGCACGACGGTCGAGCTGTGGTCGAGCCGCCGTCGCTCCCGCTCCGCCACGTCGGACGCCGACGTGCTGGCCCGCCTCACGCACCTTCCCGCGGCGCTCTGGAACGCCGTGTTCGTGGTCGTCACCACGGCGGCCCTCCTGCCCGCATGGCACCTGCTGCGCGGCCTCGACGGGCTGGGCTGAGACCACGCCGTCGTCGGGGTGCTTGGATGAGGCGGTGACCGACGGACCCATGACGACCCCATCCTTCTTCGAGGTCGAGGCCCGACTCGACGGGCGGGCCGGACGCACCGGCACCATCACGACCGCCCACGGCGCCATCCGGACACCGGCCTTCGTCCCCGTGGGCACCAAGGCCACGGTCAAGGCGGTCCTGCCGGAGGCGATGGCCGAGCTGGGCGCGCAGGCGCTGCTCGCGAACGCCTACCACCTCTACCTCCAGCCCGGCGACGACGTCGTGGAGGCCGCCGGCGGACTCGGCCGCTTCATGGGCTGGGACGGCCCCACCTTCACCGACTCCGGCGGGTTCCAGGTGATGAGCCTCGGCTCCGGCTATCGCAAGACCCTGTCGATGGACGCGTCCACGGACGCCGCCGACGTGATCGCCACGGACAAGGACCGCCTGGCGCACGTCGACGAGGAGGGCGTCACGTTCCGCAGTCACCTCGACGGATCCACGCACCGCTTCACGCCCGAGGTGTCGATGGGCATCCAGCACCGCCTGGGCGCCGACATCATCTTCGCCTTCGACGAGCTCACGACCCTGCTCGACTCCCGGACCTACCAGGAGGAGGCCCTCGCCCGCACGCACGCCTGGGCGGCCCGGTGCCTGGCCGAGCACGGCCGACTCGCGGCCGAACGCGCGTCTCGGCCCGGCCCCTCCGGCGGCCCCGGGCCCGGCACCCCCGCCCCGGCCCTGTTCGGCGTCGTCCAGGGTGCCCAGCACGAGGACCTGCGCCGCCGTGCGGCCCGCGACCTCGCCGCCCTGGAGGTCGACGGCACCCGCTTCGACGGCTTCGGCATCGGCGGCGCCATCGAGAAGGAGAACCTCGCGACCATCGTCGGATGGGTCACCGACGAGCTGCCCGAGGACCGGCCCCGACACCTGCTGGGCATCGGCGAGCCGGACGACCTGTTCGCGGCGGTCGAGGCAGGGGCGGACACCTTCGACTGCGTGGGCCCGTCCAGGGTGGCGCGGTCGTCGCGCGTGTACACCGCCGACGGACGCGAGAACCTGCTGGTCGCCGCGTCACGGCGTCGCTTCGAGCCCATCGAGGACGGCTGCGACTGCTACACCTGCGCGCACTACACCCGCGCCTACCTGCATCACCTGTTCAAGGCCAAGGAGTACGTGGCGGCCACGCTCACCACGATCCACAACGAGCGCTACGTCGTGCGGCTGGTCGACCGGATGCGCGGCGCCATCGAGGACGGCACGTTCGACGACCTGCGCGACGAGACGCTCGGCCGCATCGCGGCGTCGCGCTGAACCGACCGGCCGTCAGTACGTCGGCTCGGCCGCCTTCAGCCGCGCGATGACCGTCACGGTGACCGGCATGACGAGCAGCTCGACCGCGCACTTGAACAGCACGCCCACGACGAAGTAGTTCAGGAAGCCGCCGAACCCGGTGATGCCGATGGCCGACGCGGCGATGGCGCAGAACAGGAACGTGTCGACCAGCTCGCCGACGCCGGTCGACGACGCCAGCCGCACGACGAGCGCGCGTTCTGCGGTGCGGGCCTTCATGCGGGTGAGCACCCAGGCGTTCGTGAGCTGCCCGCAGACGTAGCCGACCACGCTGGCCAGGACGATCTGGCCGACCGGGCCCAGCACCGCCTCGTACGCGTCCTGGTTGGCGTAGAACGATGCGCCCGGGATCCGCTGGACGACCGCGAACGTCAGGACGGCCAGGACCGCGCACGCGAAGCCCACCAGCACGGCCCGGCGGGCTGCCCGGAAGCCGTACACCTCGGCCACGACGTCGCCCAGGACGTAGGCCAGGGGGAACAGCACGGCTCCACCGTCCACGAGCAGGGGCCAGACCTGGACCGGGCCGAGGCTGAACGAGCCCGTGCCGATCTCGATGGGCTTGGCGGCCACGATGTTCGAGACCACGATGATCGTGCAGAACAGCGCGAGCACCACGGCGTAGTACGACGAGCCCGACGACGCGAAGCGGACTGTGCCGGGGCCCGCGGACGGAGCGGACGACGGTGAGGCCATGCGCGCCATCCTGGCACGGGGTGGGATGATCGGGGGCATGACCCTGCCCGAGCGCACCGACGTCCTCGTGGTCGGCGCGGGGCCGGCCGGAGCCGCTGCCGCCGCCTGGTCCGCACGGGCCGGCGCCGACGTCGTGCTGGCCGACGCCGCCACCTTCCCGCGCGACAAGACGTGCGGTGACGGACTCACCCCCCGGGCGATCGCCGAGCTCGACCGGCTGGGCCTGGGCACGTGGACGCGCTCCTTCGGCACCAACCGGGGCCTGCGGGCCGCCGGCTTCGGCCAGGAGCTGCTGCTGCCCTGGCCCGGTGGCTCGCTGCCCGACCACGGCTCGGCGGTCCCCCGGACCCAGCTCGACGCGCGGATCCGCGACGTCGCGCTGGCCGACGGCGCCCGCCCCCTCGACCACGCGCGCGCGGTCGACGCCGAGCGCGACAGCTCGGGTCGGGTCACGGGCGTCGTGTTCGCCGTGGGACCGGACAAGCAGCGCCACGTGGTCCGGTGCGACCGGCTCGTCGTGGCCGACGGCGTCCGCTCCCCCCTGGGCAAGGTGCTGGGCCGTGAGTGGCACCGCGACACCGCCTACGGTGTCGCCGGCCGGTCGTACGTGAAGTCCGGCCGCGCCGACGACCCCTGGATCTCCTCGCACCTCGAGCTGCGTGACGAGGACTCCTCACTCCTGCCCGGGTACGGGTGGATCTTCCCGCTCGGCACCGCCGGCGAGGGCGGCGAGGTGAACCTCGGCGTCGGCGCCCTGGCCACGGCCAAGCGACCCGCGGCGCTGCAGATCCGACCGCTCATGCAGTACTACGCCGAGCTGCGACGTGACGAGTGGGAGCTCGGCCCCGAGCTGCGGATGCCGACGTCGGCGCTGCTGCCCATGGGCGGCGCGGTCTCCGGCGTGGCCGGACCCAACTGGATCCTGGTCGGCGACGCCGCCGGGTGCGTCAACCCGCTCAACGGCGAGGGCATCGACTACGGCCTCGAGACCGGCCGGGTGGGGGCGGAGCTGATGACCTCGGGGGCCGACCTCTCGACGGCCTGGCCCGAGCTCCTCGTCGGCCACTACGGCGAGGCGTTCTCCATCGCACGGCGCCTCGCGGGGCTCATCACGGTCCCGCGCCTGCTGCCCACGCTCGGCCCGCTGGGCATGCGGTCCCACACGCTCATGACGATCGCTCTGCGGGTCATGGGCAACCTCGTCACCGACGAGGACCGTGACCTCACTGCGCGGGTGTGGCGCTGGGCGGGACGGCGGTCGGTCGCCCTGGACGACCGACCACCGTTCACCGCCTGACCACCGGTCGGCTCAGGCCGCCGGCGGGTCGTTCTTCTTGTTGACCTCGGGAAGCTTCTCGCCGGAGTCCTTGAACGCGAGCGCCGTGAACACGGTGAGCGCGATGGCGGCGATGAAGAGCAGCCAGCCGGACCAGCCGGGACCGACGCTGACGCTGACGCTGCCGAAGCTGCCGCCGCCGTCGGCGGTGAGGGCACGCAGGATCACGAGCAAGGTGCCGAGACCAGCGGCTGCGAGGGCCACGAGTCGCCACGGCACGGTGTCCGGCAGGCTCTGCGCGGCGAAGGCCTTGATCGCCACGACCGCGACCGCGACGAGGATGAGCAGCATGCCGAGGGTCGCCCAGCTGTTCCAGGCGTTCACCCCGCTCGACGTGTCGACGGAGATCGGCAGGTCGTCGCCACCGTCCACGGAAGCCACGACGTACGCCCCGAAGAAGGAGAAGAGGAGCGCGAGCACCCCGGCGACGAGTGCACCTTGATCGTTGCGGGAGAGCGCCTTGAAGTCGGCTGCCATGGGTAGACCTTTCATGCTGAGAATTGGGTAAGGACAACCTAGCCGTCCGCGCGCCTCCCGCGCACCACCCCGTGCCGGACCGACCGCCGTGCTGGGACTGAGACCCCGGCCAACACCTGCCAAGAAGACCCTGAGAGCGGAATCAGAGGGCGATCCGGTGCGTTGCACTGGTACAGACACGATGGGAGGCGTATTCAGATGACGTCAACGAGGCACGAGAGCGCCGAGGGCAAGGACAGCGTCGGCATGTACCTGGCCGAGATCGCCCGGACGCCGCTGCTGGACGCCGCCCGCGAGGTCGAGCTCAGCCGGAGCATCGAGGCCGGGCTGTACGCCCAGCACCTGCTCGACGAGGGACGCGTCGGCCGCGCCAAGGGCGGTGCGCCCAAGCGCGCTACCCGCGAGGAGCTGGAGTTCATCGCCGCCGAGGGCGAGCGTGCGCAGCAGGAGTTCGTGCAGGCCAACCTGCGTCTGGTCGTCTCCATCGCCCGCAAGTACGGGCGCTCGGCCATGCCGATGCTCGACCTGGTGCAGGAGGGCAACACCGGCCTGATCCGCGCGGTCGAGAAGTTCGACTACGCCAAGGGCTTCAAGTTCTCCACCTACGCCACGTGGTGGGTGCGTCAGGCGATCACCCGAGGCATCGCGCAGCAGGCACGCGTCGTGCGGCTGCCCGTGCACGTGGTCGAGGAGCTGAACCAGGTCACGGCTGCTCGCCGCACGCTGGAGCGGACCCTCGGCTACGACCCGGAGCCGCAGGAGATCGCCGAGGAGCTCGGCATGGACGTCGACCGCGTGATCGACCTGCTGTCCTGGGGTCGCGACCACGTGAGCCTCGACACCCCGGTCGACGACGACGGCGACACCTCGCTGGGTGACCTCATCGCCCGCGACACGTCGCCCGGTCCCGACCTGGCGGTGCTCGACGACGAGACCAAGCACCTGATCAGCACGCTGATCGACCACCTCGGTCCGCGCGAGGCCGACATCGTGCGAGCCCGCTACGGCCTGCTCGACGGCCGTCAGCAGAAGCTCGCCGACATCGGCAAGCGCCACGGCATCTCCGCCGAGCGGGTCCGCCAGCTCGAGCGCCAGGCGCTCGTGACGCTGCGCAAGATCGCCGACCCCGACCTGGCGGCCTGACACGCTCAGGGACCGCCACCCCACGCGAAGCCGCCCTGCCTCCCCCGACAGGGCGGCTTCGTCATGTGCGGACGGTCGCGGAGACGGGCGTGAGCCTCGCACCGTGCCGGACGCGGGTCAGCCGGCGAGGCGTTCCCAGAGGGCGTCGACGACGTCGAGGAGCTGCTCGCGGGTCCCGCTGTTGTCGAGCACCTCGTCCGCGACGGCGAGGCGTTCCTCCCGCGACGTCTGGGCAGCCAGACGGGCCCGGGCGTCGGCCTCGGTCATCCCGCGCTGCTCGACGAGCCGCTCGACCTGGACGTCGGTCGGGACGTCGACCACGACCACCGTGTCGCACTGCCCGGCCATCCCCATCTCCACGAGGAGGGGGTGGTCGTGCACCACGACCGACTCTGCGGGAGCCTGGGCGATCCGCGCGGCGGCGAGCTCGCGGATGGCGGGGTGGGTGATGGCCTCGAGGTCGCGCCGGGCCTGCTCGTCGGCGAAGACGACCGACCCCAGGGCCGGCCGGTCCAGCGTCCCGTCCGGGGCGATCACGTCGTCACCGAAGCGCGCGCCGATGGCCGCCAGAGCCGCGGAGCCGGGCTCGACGGCCTCACGCGCCAACAGGTCGTAGTCCACCACCACGGCGCCCAGCTCGGACAGCCGCGCGCTGACGGTGCTCTTGCCCGAGCCGATGCCGCCGGTGAGACCGACCTGGAGCGTCATGCGTGCACGAGCCGGGCTCAGCCGGTGGCGGCGTTGCCGTAGGTCGTGACGTGCACGTGGTCGAAGTGGTTGGCCGTGTCGCCACCGCGGCTGCTCATGCCCCGCCAGCTGTTCGACGTGGCCGGACGCCAGATGCGCTGCTCCCAGATGAGGTACTCGATGCCGAGCTCGGCCCGGTTCTCCTGCAGGAACGCGGCGATCTGGTCGCCCAGCGGACCGCGCACCATGATGTCGAGAGCGTGGCCGGTGGCGTGCTCGCCTCGGCCGGCGATCGCGCCGTACGACGAGATCTCCGGGAACTTGGCGCACACGGCCCGGAACACCTTGACGGTGTCGGGCTGCATGCCGCTCTCGGAGAGCTTGGGGCACGGCTCGGTGCCGAGCGGGAGGTCGTCGGCGATCTTCTTCGTGCTGACCCAGCGCGGAAGCCCCTTGTAGACGACCTCGCTCCAGCCGTCCTTCTTCTCGCCGGTGACGTCCAGGACGTCGCCCTGGTCGACCTTCTTGAGCACCGGGGAGTCGGAGTCGGCGTCGGCGTGGATCGTCACGCCGTCCTCGAGGGCGACCTTCTGGCCGGTCACGTCGACCGCGACCGTGTCCTCGTCGGGCAGCTCGGGACGCTCGGCGCTGCGGTTGACCTCGGGGGTGTCGGCGAGCGCCTCGGTGATGATGTCGTCGGCCGGGGCGGCGACGCTGGCCGAGGCCGGCGCGACCTCGGCGTCGGAGGACACCACGGCGACCGCGGCACCGAGCACCGCGAGGGCGCCGACGGTGGGCATGGCGACCTTGATGACCTGACGGCGCCAGGGGGACGGCGCCGAGTGCCGGCTGCTGTGTCGAGCGGGGGCGGTGGAGCGGGGAGCGGGGGACGTGGTTCCGCGTCCGGCACGCCGCGGGACGGCGTGCTTGTGGCGCGAAGAAGCCACAGACGATCACCTTCAGACGGAGGGGGGACAAGACCGATCAACCACTGAAGCATACTTTGTGCCTGAGTTCACGCACTCGTGACGATCCACACCCGTCGCCCCGCGGGGGCTGTGACCGACCTCTCACGAAGGGAGAGCGACGTGGAGGTGCTGACGGCCGAGCGGAGCCGGCACGACCAGGCCCGCGTGGCCGGCGCGCTCCGGGCGCGTGGGCTGCGCGAGGGTGACCGCCTGGTGCTGCTCTGCCCTGGCGAGCCGGACTACGCGAGCGTCGTGCTCGGAGCCTGCCGGAGCGGCGTCGTGCCGGTGCCGCTCGACCCGCGACTCACCCCGTGGGAGCGGTCGCGCATCCTCGACGACCTCGATGCCGCGCTGGTCGTGGAGAGCGCCGACGAGCTGCACGCCCTGCTCGACGGCGAACCGACGGAGCTCGACGCCGCCCCGCGCTGTCGGCCCATGCACTTCACGTCGGGCACGACCGGCCGACCCAAGGGCGTGTGGTCGGGCCTGCTCGACGCGGGCGACGCGGCGCAGCTGGTGGCCGAGGAGCGCGAGCTGTGGGGGTTCTGCGCCACCGACGTCGACCTCGTGGTGTCGCCGATCTACCACTCCGCTCCCCTGCGCTTCGCCACCGGGACCCTGCTGGCCGGGGGCGGCATCGCGATGCTGCCGCGCTTCGAGCCCGCCGCGTTCCTCGACGCCGTCGAGACGGTGCGCCCGACGACGATGTTCTGCGTCCCGGCGCACCTGCAGCGGTTGCGGCAGCACCTCGACCACACCGGCGGCCACCCCGACCTCTCCTCGTTCCGCCTCGTCGCACACGCCGGGGCCCCCTGCCCCGAGCCGGTCCGCCGGTGGGCGCACGACCGCTTCGGCGTCGACGCGGTCTGGGAGTTCTACGGATCGACCGAGGGACAGTGGACCGCCTGCCGTGCGCAGGAGTGGCGCGAGCACCCCGGCACGGTCGGTCGTGCGCGGCCGGGACGGGTCGTGACGGTCGACGACGAGGGCCTGCTCTGGTGCGTCGTCCCGCCGTGGGGACGCTTCACCTACTGGCGCGACGACGACAAGACGGCCGACGCGTGGCGCGAGACGGCCGCGGGGCCGGCGTTCACCGTCGGCGACCTCGGGCGGGTGGAGGACGGCTACGTGCACCTCGACGCCCGGCGCAGCGACCTCGTGATCAGCGGTGGCGTGAACGTCTACCCGGCCGAGGTCGAGGCCGCGCTGGAGGACGTCCCCGGCGTGGTCGAGGTGGCCGTGTTCGGACGACCCGACGACCGGTGGGGACAGCGTGTGGTGGCGGCCTACGTCGGCGACGTGGACGAGGACGTCCTGCGCGGGCGCGCGACGGAGCGGCTCGCGCCCCCGAAGCGTCCGAAGGAGTACGAGCGGCTCGACGCGCTCCCCCGCACGGCCACGGGCAAGGTGCGGCGCACGGAGCTGTGACCCTGGGCGCCACGACCCTGGGCGCCGCGGTGGTCGGTCAGCCGGCCTCGAGGCACGTGAAGGTCCGGCGGAACTCCTGCGGCGTGGTGCCGAGCGCCTGGGTGAAGTGGTGGCGCAGGGTGGCGGCGTTGCCGAACCCCACGCGGCCGGCGATCTGCTCGATCGACAGCGGCGAGCTCTCGAGCAGCTCCTCGGCCAGGGCGATGCGCTGGCTCGTGAGCCACTGCAGCGGCGTCGTGCCCGTCTCGTCGCGGAACCGTCGCGCGAAGGTGCGCGGCGACATGTGCGCCTGGGCCGCGAGGCGGTCGACGGGCAGCGGCTCGTCGATGTGCTCGAGCGCCCAGGCGAGCACGGGCGACAACGTCTCGGCCTCCACCTGGCCGACGGGGGTGCGCACGAACTGCGCCTGTCCCCCGCTGCGGTGCGGCGGCATGACGATGCGTCGTGCCGCCGTCGCGGCCGTGCGGGCCCCGAACACTCGACGCATCAGGTACAGCGAGGCGTCGATGCCGGCAGCGGAGCCGGCGCCGGTCAGCACGCCGTCGTCGAGCACGTAGAGGACCTCGGGGCGGACCACCGCCTCCGGGAACGCCTCCTGGAGCTCGGCGCCGTAGCGCCAGTGCGTCGTGCACTCCCGCCCGTCCAGGAGCCCGGCCTCGCCGAGCAGCCACGCCCCGGTGCAGTGCGCCGAGACGTAGGCTCCGCGACCGGCCGCGGCACGGACGGCCTCGATGGCCGCCGGGTGGTGGGCCCGGTAGCCGCGCTTGGGGGCGATGCAGACGAGGTCGGCGTCGGCTGCGGCGTCGAGCGACTCCTCGACGAAGAGGTCGTAGCTCGAGCCGCGGACCCGTCCGGGCTCGGGCGTGCACACGGAGAACTCGAACACGGGGTTGTCGTCGTCCGGGTGGTACGGCTCGTTCCACACCTCGCAGATGGAGCCCAGCCCGAACGCCTCCACCCCGTCCTGCACGATGACCGCGACCTTCTTCATGGGACCAGCGTGCCACAGGTGTGGCAGTAAATCGACTGATACTGGCGATGCTGCCACTGGTGGCAGGTTCCCGATGTGGCGAGAATTGCTGCCATGATCATCCTCCTGCTCCTCCTCGCCCTGTCCGCCCTCGTCATCACCCTCGCCGTCCTCGTGTCCTTCGACGGCTACGGCACGCGTCCCCCGCCCCGCAGCCACCACCAGGACGCGTTCGAGCCCGACCAGCACCTGACCGTCCGGTGATGCCGCCACACCCCCGGACACGACGAGACCCCCCGACCTGACGGTCGGGGGGTCTCGTGTGCTGGATCAGCGTCGTTCGGTGGGAGTGTGGATCACTCGCCGCCGGTCAGCTTCTCGCGCAGGGCCTGCAGGGCCTCGTCGGACGCGAGGGAGCCCTCGGTCGTCTCGACCTCGCCACCGGCGGAGTAGTTGCTGACCTCGCCGGCCTCGACGTTGGCCTTCTCGGCCTCCTCGATCTGCTTCTTGTGCGCCTCCCAGCGCTCGTGAGCCTCGGCGTACTGCTTCTCCCACGCGGCGCGGGCCTCGTCGAAGCCCTCCTGCCACTCGCCGGTCTCCGGATCGAAGCCGTCGGGGTAGATGTAGTTGCCCTGCTCGTCGTACGAGGAGGTCATGCCGTACAGCGTCGGGTCGAAGTCGTCGCCCTCGGCCGCCTGCGTCTCGTTCGCCTGCTTGAGCGAGAGCGAGATACGACGACGCTCGAGGTCGATGTCGATGATCTTGACCATGACCGAGTCGCCGATCTGCACGACCTGCTCGGGGATCTCGACGTGACGCTCGGCCAGCTCGGAGATGTGCACGAGGCCCTCGATGCCCTCCTCGACGCGCACGAACGCGCCGAAGGGGACGAGCTTGGTGGCCTTGCCGGGCACGATCTGACCGATCTGGTGGGTCCGGGCGAACTGCTGCCACGGATCCTCCTGCGTCGCCTTGAGCGACAGCGACACGCGCTCGCGCTCGAGGTCGACGTCGAGGACCTCGACGGTGACCTCGTCGCCGACCTGGACGACCTCGTTCGGGTGGTCGATGTGCTTCCAGGACAGCTCGGAGACGTGGACGAGACCGTCGACGCCGCCGAGGTCGACGAACGCACCGAAGTTGACGATGGAGGAGATGACGCCCTTGCGGACCTGCCCCTTCTTGAGCTCGTCGAGGAACTTCTGGCGCACGGCCGACTGGGTCTGCTCGAGCCAGGCACGGCGCGACAGGACCACGTTGTTGCGGTTCTTGTCGAGCTCGATGATCTTCGCCTCGAGCTTCTGGCCGATGTACGGGTCGAGGTCGCGAACGCGACGCATCTCCACGAGCGAGGCGGGCAGGAAGCCACGGAGTCCGATGTCCATGATGAGGCCGCCCTTGACGACCTCGATGACGGTGCCCTCGACGACGCCTTCCTCGGCCTTGATCTTCTCGATGTCGCCCCAGGCGCGCTCGTACTGAGCACGCTTCTTGGACAGGATCAGACGGCCTTCCTTGTCCTCCTTCTGGAGGACGAGGGCCTCGACGCTGTCGCCGACGCTGACGACCTCGTTGGGGTCGACGTCGTGCTTGATGCTCAGCTCGCGCGAGGGGATGACGCCCTCGGTCTTGTAGCCGATGTCGAGGAGGACCTCGTCACGGTCCACCTTGACGATGGTGCCGTCGACGATGTCGCCGTCGTTGAAGTACTTGATGGTCGAGTCGATGGCGGCGAGGAAGTCGGCCTCGCTGCCGATGTCGTTGACCGCAACCTGCGGTGCCGCAGAGGGAGCGATGCTCATAGGTAGATGGACTCCGATGGATGGATGATGTCGGGAACGGCCGGTGGACGGCGCCGCGGAGCCCGCAGGACGGACATGCCGAGGACGCTCCTGCTCGTCCCGAGGAACGCACAGGTCACCAGCGCATCTCTCAGGGTACGCGATCTTCCTCGGCTCCGGGGTGGCGGGGCCCCTGTGACGTCCAGGCCGGTCGCGAGCCGGCCGGACCGTCAGTCGGCGAGCTCGAAGAAGGCCGTGAGGGCCTTCACGTAGTGCTCCACGTCGGCGGCGGCCATCGTCTCCCGCGCCGAGTGCATGGCCAGCTGCGGCGCTCCGAAGTCCACGGTGGAGATGCCGGTGCGGGCGGCGCTGATGGGCCCGATCGTCGACCCGCACGGCAGGTCGGCCCGGTGGACGTACCGCTGCAGCGGGACGCCGACGCTCTCGCAGGCTCGCGCGAACACCGCCGCGCCGGCGGCGTCGGTCGCGTAGCGCAGGTTCTGGTTGACCTTGAGCACGGGCCCTCCCCCGAGCACGACGTGGTGCAGCGGCTCGTGGCGCTCGGCGTGGTTGGGATGCGTCGCGTGCGCCATGTCGCCGGACGCGCAGATCGACCCGGCCACGGCGCGGTGCAGGTCGTCGCGCGCTCCGCCTGCAGCCAGCACGATGCGCTCCAGCACGGTGAGCAGGAGGTCGGAGGCCGCTCCCCGCTCCGATGAGCTGCCGACCTCCTCGTGGTCGAACAGCACGAGCACCGAGCGCTGACCCGGCACCGGGCCGGACCCCGACGCCCCCGAGGTCAGGAAAGCCTCCAGCCCGGCGAAGCAGGTCGCCTGGTTGTCCAGACGTGGGGCGGCGACCAGCCAGCCGTCGGCCCCGACCCGCCCGCTCGGCACCACGTCGGTCGTCATGAGCTCGTGGCCGAGGACGTCCTCGGCCGCGAAGCCCTCCCGCTCCCCCAGCCAGGCCAGGAACGGCCTGCCCCGCTGCGACCACACCGCGTCGAGGTGACGCTGGCGGTCGGGCGCCCCGGCAGCGTCGCGGTCGAGGTGGATCGCCAGGTTGGGCACGCGCAGGACGGGCTCGTCGACGTGGACGAGCCGCTCGGATCCGTCGCGCAGCACGACCCGGCCGGCGACGCCGAGGTCGCGGTCGAGCCACGTCGTGAGCAGCGGTCCTCCGTACGGCTCGAGCGCGAGCACGTCGGTGCCCTCGAACCGGCGGTCGTGGTGCTGCTTGAGGCGCAGGTTCGGGCTGTCGGTGTGGGCACCGACGATGCGGAACGGGTCGGCCGGCCCGGTCGCCGCGGTGTCGTCCCAGGCCACGAGCGAGCCGCCACGCACCACGTACCCGCGTCCGCCCGAGGCGGGCCACGCGTCGCGCTCGTCGGCGCGGGACCAGCCTGCGGCGTCGAGCGCCGCGGCCGCCGTCGCCACGGCATGGAAGGGCGACGGCGAGGCGTCCACGAAGCGGCAGAGGTCGTCGGCGGCAGGCATGGCCTCACCGTATCGAGCCGGTCGCCCGGGCTCGGGACCCCACCACTGCCGTGCACGAACGCCTCCGGCGCGCCACCGGTGAGGGTGGCGCGCCGGAGGCGGTGGTGGCGTGACTACGCCGCCGTGTGCGTGCCGTTCTCCTTGCGCCCGCGGGCGAGGGCGACCGCACCGAGGACGAGCAGCAGCAGTCCCACGAGCCCACCCACGATCGGGAAGGTCGAGTTGACGGCCTTCAGCAGCGTGGCCTTGCCCTTGTACTCGTCGACCGTCTCCTGGATGTAGGCGTCGGTGTAGCCGAGCGTGGCCTTCGTCGTCGTGGCCTTGCGCTCGCCGTCGAGCTCCAGGTAGCCGTCCTGCGACTCCCCACCGCGGATGATGACGCCCGTGACGGGCTCCACGAGGAAGGTGCGGGTGTTGGAGTAGATCCGGTCGGCGACGACCGTGGGCCGGTCCTCGCCGATGAGCGACCCCGGGACCGCGATGGTCCCGGTCTTCGTCGGCTCGATGACCTGCTCGAACTCGTAGACGTCGAGGCCCTTGATGGTGGTCTCGCCCTGGTACGTCGCGGGCGTGGCCTCCTTCAGGGTGCCGTCCCAGAACATGTAGTCCTTCTTCTCCGTCCCGAACGGGAACTTGAAGTAGAGGCCCTTGAACGCACCGCGCGTCTTGGTGCCACCGGACTCGGTGCGCGACTTGGCCCAGTCGACGGTCTCGCCCGTGTGGGCGTCGAAGGCGACCGTGTCCTTCGTGCTGCTCAGCGGCGTCTCGCCGCTGCCGCAGTCGAAGTCGGGCGTGTCGGTGCACGTGAACGTGTCCCACACGGCGACGTCGCGGTTCAGCTCGTCGGACGCCTCCTCGCTCAGCTCGACGTTGCCCTCGACGATGCGCGTGGACTTGAGCGGACCCGTCACGATGGCCGGCCCACCCTCGGCCCCCACGTCGAGGTACTCACCGTCCTCGCCCGACGCGGTCTGCGAGATGCTCGTGGTCTGGTTGTTGTCCGGCACGACCGCGAGGCGGTCGTACATGTAGAACTTGCTCAGACCTGCCAGTACCACCAGGAAGGCGCCCAGCACGAGCGCCACCAGTCCCAGCTTCTTTCCCACAGTGGGGCTCCCTCCGCCGTTGTGATCAGCGGCACGTTACCAGTCCGTAGGGTCACGACTCGCCGCCCGCGCCGGACCCGGGCACGTGGCAGGATCCTCCCTTGTGACCCTGCGCCTCCGACCGCCTTCCGCGGTGACCTCGGCGGCCCTCCTGATCATCCTCGCGCAGCTGGTCGTCCGGGGTGTGTTCGTCTCGCGCAGCTGGTTCCTCGTGGACGACCACATCTTCATGGCCGACATCGCGCGTGGGGAGGACGACCTCGCCTGGTACACCCGGTTGCACCAGGGTCACTTCATGCCGCTGTCCTTCCTGCTGGTGAAGCTCGTCGTCGCCGTCAGTGAGCCGTACGCGTGGTGGCCCGTCGCCGTCGAGATCGTCGTGCTCCAGGCACTCGCGAGCCTGGCCTGCTGGTGGATGCTGCGCACGGTGTTCGGACCGGGGCGCGTCGCGCTGGTGGGCCTGGCCGTCTACGGCACGACCGCTCTCACCGTGCCGGCCCTCATGTGGTGGGCGGTCGCCATCAACCAGTACCCGCACCAGATCGCCTTCTTCGGCGTCGTGACGGCGCACGTCCTGTACGCGCGCACCCGTCGAGTGCGGTGGGTCGCCGTCGCCGGCGTCTTCCTGACGGTCGGCTACCTCTCGTACGCCAAGACGGGACTGGTGGTCGTCACCGTGGCGGCCCTCACGCTGATCTGGCTGGTCGAGGGTCGGCCGTGGGACCGCTTCTGGAGGGCCGTCCGGGACTTCCGGGTCGCCTGGGTGGTCTACGGCGCCCTCAGCGTCGCCTGGCTCGTCGTCTACGTCACCCGGCCGCAGGCGGCGGTGCCGGCGAGGGCGAGCCAGTTCGTCGAGCTCGCACAGGCGCAGCTCTTCGAGGCGCTCCTGCCGACCCTGGTCGGCGGTCCCTTGCGGTGGGTCGACTTCGGGACGGGTCCCGTGCAGTTCGCGGACCCCCCCGTGGTCATGGTGGTCGTGGCCGCGACGCTCGTCGCCGTGGTCCTGCTGCACAGCTGGGGCACCTACGAGCGTTCGCTGCTGGTGCTCTGGCCCGTCGGCCTCTACCTGTTCGCCTCCGCCGTGCTGGTCTACACCGGACGTGCCTACACGATCGGCCTCCTGGGCGGCGAAGGCATCGGCATCCACGTCCAGTACCTCTCCGACGCCGCGCCGCTGCTGCTGCTCGCCGGCGTGTCGCTGGTGCGCAGCCCCGTCGACGTCGCCGACCCGCCGCGCCGACGGCCGGTCCCCCTGGTCGACCTCGTCCCGGCCGTCCCGGTGCGCGCGACGCTCGTCGGTCTCGTCGTGCTCCTGGGACTGATCAGCTCGGCGGTGTACGCCGACGGGTGGCGGACGTTCGACGAACGCACCGTCAACCAGCGGGCCATCGCGGACCTGAGGTCCCACTCCGCGACCCGACTCGCCGACGTGTTCGCCCCGTCCACCGTGGTGGCGCCGGTGCTCGGCGACAAGGCGCTCCTGAGGAACTACTTCGCCCTGCTCGACGACCGGTACACGACCTCCCTCGCCGGAGCCGACCTCCAGACCTTCGACGACGCGGGTCGCCTCCGCCCCGCGGACGTGGTCCCCGTCGAGGGGGCCGTCGCCGCGCCGGCCGTCCGCGGATGTCGTCCCGTGGGCACGACGGGTCGAGACTTCAGGCTGACGCCGCCGACGGTCCTGGGTCCGTGGGTGGCGGTCGACTACGTCTCGGCCCGACCCGGAACGGTGTCCGTGGGTGGGATCGGGGTCACGAGGGTGGGCATCGCGGCACCCGCCGGGCGGCACAGGATCCTGGCGGCCGCACCGCGCCCGCTGGACCGGGTCGTGGTCACCGCGTCGGCCGGGACGTCTCTGTGCGTCACCAGGGTCGAGTACGGACTGGTGGCGCCGTCATGAACGAACCACTGCCCGCGGACCCGGTGGCCCGCCTGCTGGGACGAGCACGCGAGCGCGTCGCAGCCAGCCGTCCGGCTCGCAGTCGCGTGGCACGGCGGCTCCCCCGCGTGGGCACCACCACGTGGCTCGCGGTCGCACTCATCGGCGCTCAGGCGCTGCTGCGGGGCTGGGCGACCTCACGCAGCTGGTTCATGTGGGACGACTACATCTTCATCGCCGACGTCGTTCGGGGGGAGACCGGCCTGGGTTGGCTCTTCCGCAGCCACTTCAGCCTTCTGCAGCCCGTCGGCTTCGCCATGGCTCTGCTCGTCGGAAAGGCCGGCTTCGCGTGGTGGGCCTACGCCACCCACATCCTCCTCATGCAGGTCGCGGCCTCGGTGGCGTGCTGGGTGATGCTGCGGGTGCTGTTCGGCGACCGACGACTCCTGCTGGTGCCGCTGACCTTCTACCTGGCCAGTCCCTTCACCGTGCCCGGCTCGGTCTGGTGGTCCGTGGCCATCTACCAGTACCCCTTCCACATCGGGCTGTTCGGCGCCGTCACCTGCCACGTGGTGTGGCTCCGCAGACGACGCCCGCCCGCACTGCTCGGAACCTTCGCCTTCACGGCGCTCGCCCTGGGCTCCTACATCAAGGCACCTCTGCTGGTTCCCGTGCTGGTCGGCATCTCGCTGCTGTGGTTCACCGCGGGTCCGTGGCGCGAGCGGCTCCGCGATCTCGGGCGGCAGTGGCCCGCCTGGCTCGGCCTCGGCCTCCTGCTCGCGGGCTATGTCGCACTCTGGCTCTCCCGGCAGACCGACGCTCCGCCTCGACAAGCCTGCGAAGCACCTCGACTGGTCGAGACGTCCGTCCTCGAGACCATCGGCAGCGGACTGGCCGGAGGGCCCTGGTCATGGCGCCTGTGGACCGGCGGCATCGACCCGTTCATCGCCGCCTCCGACTGCGCGCCGCTGGCCTACCGTGGCAGCCCTGACCTCGTCGTCGGAGGCGCGCCGCAGTCCCTCGCGACGGCGCCACTCGCGCTCGTGGCCCTGTCGTGGGTCGTGATCGTCCTGCTCGTCGTGCACCGGTGGGCCCGACACCGCAACGCGCTGCTCGTGCTGTGGATCCTGGTTCCCTACGGCCTCGCCTCGGTCGTCCTGGTCTTCGCCGGCCGCGCCGCCACCTTCGGCAGCCAGGTGGGCGCCCGCGAGGTCCGCTACTTCGCCGACCTCGCCGCCGTGGGGGCGTTCGGCATCGCTGCGGCGTTCCTGACGATCCGTGGCGCCCGCACCGGACCCGAGCCGCGCGAGGTGCCTCGCATCACGCTTCCGCTCCCGACGGGCCTCGTGCGCACGCTGGGCGTGCTCTTCGTCGCCGGCTCGCTCGTCTCGACCGTCACCTACGTGCTGCCGTGGCACGCTCGCGACGACGAGACGGCGTTCCCCGAGCGTGCGTTCGTCGCACAGGTCGAGCGTTCACTCGCCCAACGTGAGGGCACGGTCACGGTGGCCGACGTCCCGTTCCCGCCCAAGGTCGCCAACCCGGTCATCGCGCCCTACAACCTTCCCTCGCGGAAGCTGGCTCCTCTGGCACCGAAGCTGCGTGCCGTCACGCAGGGCACGGACCTGGAGGTCCTCGACCAGCAGGGCCGGCTCCGCCCCGCCACCGTCGAGGCCGGCCCGCGAGCCGCCCCGGGCGAGGTCGAGAACTGCGGATACCTGGTCCAGCAGGCCCGGCGCACGATCGAGGTGGCGGAGGTGGTCCCCGGTGGCTTCTGGGTACGACTCGACTACCTCGCGAACGCCGACGGGTTCGTCGACGTCACGGTCGGCGACATGTTCCGACGCGTCGAGGTCGAGTCCGGGCTGCACACGATGCTCTTCCTGAGCGACGGCGACTTCTCCGAGGTCGAGCTGGTCGCCTCCGCGAACCTCAGCGTCTGCATCGACAACGTCCGCGTCGGCTTCGTCACCCCCCGCGGCCAGGAGCCCCCGGCATGAGGCGCCGTCCGTTCGACCGCGAGGAATGGGTGGTCATCGCCTCGCTCGCCCTCGTGCTCGTCGCGCTGCTGTTCCGTCTCTGGGCCGTCACCGGGAGCTGGTTCTACTCCGACGACTTCATCTTCCTCGGTGACACGGCGACCGGGATCGATCGAGGTGGTTGGTACCTGGAGCCCCACAACGTCCACTTCATGCCGTTCAGCCGATGGCTGACGACCCTCGTCGGTCACAGCGGGACCTTCCCGTGGTGGGCGGTCGTCGTCCAGGTCATGACCCTGCAGCTCGCGGCCGCAGGGAGCTGCTGGTGGATGCTCCGGACGCTCTTCGGCGACCGACCCGGCATCCTCCTGCCCCTGGCCCTCTACCTGTTCTCGCCGGCCACCGTCCCCACCACGGTGTGGTGGGCCGCGGCCATCAACCAGCTCCCCCACCAGGTCGCCCTCATGGGTGCGGTGGCGGCACACGTCGGCTACCTGCGGCACCGGACGCCGTCTCGGGCCGTCCTCACGGGCGCATTCCTCGCCCTCGGCTACGCGAGCTACACCAAGTCGGTCCTCATCCCGGTCCTGCTGCTCGTCGTCACGTTCTGCTACTTCGCCTCGAGCCGTCGACTCGTCCCGCGACTCCGCGAGACGGTGGGACGCTACTGGCACGCCTGGCTGGTGACCGGCGGACTCACCGTGACCTACCTGTGGATCTACCTCACGGTCGCGCCGAGCTCGCCTGCTCCCTCACCGTCGGTCGTGCTGGACACCATCGACCTGTCACTCGTCCGATCAGCCGTCCCCTCGCTCCTCGGAGGTCCCTGGTGGTGGACGACTCTCGGCCAGCCCGGTGGCGTGGGCCCCAGGCTCTTCGTCGACACGCCGCTGCTGCTCACCGTGCTGGCCTGGCTCGTCCTGGGCGGCCTGACCGTCTGGCAGGGTCTGCGGCATCGCCGCGCCTGGTGGCCGGTGCTGATCGTCCTCGGCTACGCCGTCCTCGGCGCCGTGATCATCGCGATCGGTCGCGCGACGGCCTTCGGTCCGGAGTCGGCGGCGCTGGAGCTCCGGTACTTCGCGGACCTGGCTGCCGTGGCCGCACTCGGCGTCGGCCTGGCGACCATGCCGGTCCGGGGAGCGCACCAGTCCCTCGAGCCGCGGGAGCCGGCGGTGCTGGTCGTCCCGCTGCGTCGACGCTGGGTCGTCGCCACGGCAGCAGTGGTGCTGGTCTCCGGTCTGGTCAGCTCCGTGCTCTACGTGCGACCGTGGCACGAGGAGGCCACCATGCCGCAGCGGGAGTACCTGGCCACGGTCGAGTCCCAGACGTCGCCGACGACCCCGCGTCAGGTCCTGGACACCGGCGTGCCGGACGTCGTGCTGTGGTCGGCGGCGTTCCCGAAGAACCTCGCGTCCCACGTGCTGGCGCCGCTGGGTGACCGTCTGGACTTCGTCGACCAGGGCGTGGACCTGGAGATGATCGATCCCGCAGGACGGGTCGTCGACGCGGCCGTGGGCGGCGGCCCCAGGAGTCTGCCCGGACCCCGGGAGGGATGCGGGTACCTGATCCAGCCCGGCTCCACCGGTCGGGTGCCCCTGCAGCCCGTGCTCGACTTCCCGTTCATGCTGTCCTTCGGCTACCTCGCCGGCGCCGACCTGGACGTCACGGTCCGCGCAGGGACGGTGACGCGCGAGCTCGATCTCGCCCGGGGAGCCCACACCGCCTTCCTGCCGTCGGCCGGCGCGTTCGACGAGCTCGTCGTCCGCAACGACGGGACCGCCGCCCTGTGCATCGACACCGTGTCGGTCGGCGGCATCGAGCCCTTGGTGGTGCCCGGTGCCTGAGACCACGCGTCGAACCTATCCAGGACTCGACACCGTCCGGGCCATGGCGGCTCTCGCGGTCCTGGCCACCCACACCAGCTTCTGGGCAGGCTTCTACCCCCAGGGTCTGCTCGGGGCGATGACCGCACGGCTCGACATCGGCGTCGCCATCTTCTTCGTGCTCTCGGGCTTCCTCCTGGGCCAGCCGTTCCTCGCCGCCATGGCCGACGGCACCTCCTCGCCGCGCGCGGGACGCTACCTCTGGAAACGCTTCCTGCGGATCGTCCCCCTCTATGTCGTCACCGTGGTCGTGGCGCTCCTCGCACTGCCGGAGAACGACGCCGCCGGGCCGGGCACCTGGATCCGCCAGCTCACCCTCACGCAGGTCTACCCACCCGCCGACCTCGTGGCCGGCCTGACGCACATGTGGAGCCTCTGCGTCGAGGTCGCGTTCTACCTCGCCCTCCCCCTGCTCCTGTGGCCTCTGCACCGCTGGTCCGCCCGTCGTGGCTGGAACCCGAGGGCCGTGCTCCTGGTGCTGGCGGGGGCGGGCCTCGCGTCCTGGTGCTGGCTCGGGCTGGTCGCCCCGCGCGTGGACGGCTCGAACCTCTGGCTCCCGGCGTTCCTCGGCTGGTTCGCCGTGGGGCTCGCGCTCGCGGTCGTGGACCTCGAGCGCCGCACTGCTCCTCGGTTCGCGACCCTCGCAGGACTCGCCGGTCAGCCCGGAGTCTGCTGGACCCTCGCCGCCGCCGCCTTCGCCGTCTCGGCGACGCCGCTGGCGGGGCCGACGCTGCTCGAGCAGCCGACGGCGGGCCAGGCGGTCGTCAAGAGCGTCCTGTACGCCACCGCGTCGGGGCTCCTCGTCCTGCCGTCGGTCCTCGGTCCGACCGACACCCGGTACGCCCGCGCGATGGCCTGGAGGCCACTGCGGCACCTGGGACACATCTCGTACGGCATCTTCTGCCTGCACCTGCTGGTCGTGCACGGCGTGGCCGCCGCCCTCGACCTGCCCCTCTACCAGGGCAACGGCTGGACCCTGTTCGGCCTGACGGTCCTCGGCAGCGTCGTCGCGGCAGAGGTCGCCTACCGGCTGGTGGAGAGGCCCGCGATGCGGCTCAAGGACCGGGGACGCGGCACGACCGTCCCCACGAGCGCGCCCACCGCCAGCAGCACCAGGAGCTGAGGCCACGCCTCTGCCCCGGCCCAGCCGCCCGCCGAGCCCCACGGCGCCAGCACGTACCCCGTCCCCGCCGCCGTCACCGCCAGCGGCGCGACCCAGGTCCCTCGCGCCCGCAGCAGTCCGGTCACGACGGCACCGACGCCGGCCGCGGCCAGCCCCGTCCATCCCCCGAGGAGTCCGACCGACACCACGGTCGCGAGGCCCAGGACCGTCGCGCGCAGGCGCCGCCGTGGTCGCGGTCGCGCCGCGGATCCCGGCGCGCCTCGAGGGCTCGACCGCCACCACCAGAGGACCAGGCCGAGCACGGAGACGGCGCCCAGGGCCAGGCCGAGGCGGTACACCGTGCCGGCGCCGAACGACGCCTGGACGCTTCCCCGGTCCGTGATCCACCCCTGCATCCAGCCGTTGACGGTCACGGCCGTGGCGTCGTCGGCCGTCCAGCCCGGGTTCGCCGTCTGGGGGACGGCGACGAGGCGCTCCGTCCCCTCCCCGAGGTCGTCGACCCGCAGGGTGCCGCTGCCGTTGCGCCCGATGGCGCTCTCGGAGCCGGCAGCGTCGGCACGCGGCCCCTGCGACAGGCGCAGGAGGGTGGGTCGGAAGGCCTCGCTGCCCCGGACCACGATCCGGTTGTCACCCTCCTGCAGCGCGATCGAACCGCCGTCCTCGCACACGGTGGCGGGGAGCTCGGCTCGCGCCGCGACGGCGGCGCGCGACCCTCGGACGGAGGTGGGGTACCGGGCACCGTTCACCCGGAGGTCGGGACCGGAGCCGCACGGGAGGTCGACCGTGGTGGCGGCTCCCTCGGCGGGATCGATCCCGCTGCCGGGCAGTGACACCTCGCTGACGCCGACGGGCAGACCGCTGCCCGATCCGTCGAAACCGAGGGTGGACCGGACGTACACGTCGGTGACCGTCACCTTCACCAGTCGTGCGTCGCCCGGGCGCTCGAGCTCGGCCAGCCCGTCGACGTCGAACCGCACGCGCTGTCGGGCGCCGTCGTCCAGCTCGACCACCCCTCGCCGCGGCGCAGAGGCCGCCAGCGTCGGATCGGTGCGCAACCTGATCCGCGAGACCTCGGCGTCCTCGTCCAGACGCAGGGTGATCGTCGGGTCGCTGTCGCCGAGCGAGGCCACCCAGCCGGTCTGCGGATCACCGTCGACCATCGCCAACGGCCCGGCCGCGGGATCCGACGAGGCCGACGAGCTCGTCGTCGGCTCCACCGGACCGGCGAGGAGCCTCTGGAGGTCCGTGCCGTTCACGGGCAGCACGCTCATGCCCGAGGCGAACACCGCTCCCGCCCCCATCGGCACCACGCGGTCGAGCATCGATGCGTCCTCGCCGCGGCCGTCGCGGCCCGGGACGCACCGGGTGACACCTTCGACGCGCCAGCACGAGGCGTCACCGGGGTCGGCGGTGAGCACCACGTCGGTGGGCGTGCCCCATGCCTTGGGCAGGTCGGGCAGCCGAAGGGGGCGCGACAGCGGAGCACGCGGCACGTCGACCTCGGCGAGGGACAACGGATCGAGGTCCGGTCGGGGCAGCCCGATGCGCAGCGTCCGTGTCGTCCCCGCGTCGATCGAGGCGGGACGACCGGGCCGCAGCCTGAGCGTCTGGACGCCACGGTCGGTGCGGACCTCGACCGTCCTCGGCTCAGCCCCTCTGGGCAGGGTGACCGTCGCGCCCTCCGTGGAGACGGCGCGGCCGTAACGCACCTCCAGCCACCCGTCGAGGTCGCCGGCGGTCCAGGCCGTGCTCGGGTCCCCGTCGAGCGCCGCCCACGGCGCAGCCGTCTGGTCGATCCGACCCTGGGTGACGTCCGAGGCCGACGAGGAGACCGCGACGTCCCGGGCACCTTCGAGCTCGGGCACGGTCTGCCAGGCCTCGTCGTCGCCGGTGACGTAGTCGTGCACGGGCCGCTCGATCCGGTAGGGATCGGTTCGAGCCAGCGAGGCGGAGCGGTTGTCCACGACACGGCCGAACGCCACCTCCTGCCGCCGGTCCGTGTCGGTCAGGACCACCTGCCGCGGGGTGAGGGTGTCGGGGACGTCGCGGGCCATCAGCACGTCGACACCCGTCGGCAGCAGGCCCAACAGCTGTGCCGCAGGACTCCCGACCACGACGGGTGTCGCGTCCGCCTGCTGGCTGCGGGCCGTCGACGCCGAGGTCTCGGCGACCTCGAAGACCTCGACGGCACGGTGGCGTGACTGGCGTCCACCGTTCACGAACACCGTCTCCCCCTCGTCGGTCTCCTGGCTGGCAGGACTGCCGACCCGGGGACCGAACCCGGCCCGTCGTTGCACGCCCGGTGTGGAGGACAAGGTGGAGTAGACCAGCTCCGGATCGGTGGCGCCGGTCGCGGCGAGGTCGTTGCGGACGAGGAGGAACCGGATGCCGGAGCGTCTCAGCAGGTCGGCGAGGGCCGGGGAACCGCGCCCGGAGGCGAAGGCCTCCTCGAGCGCGTCGAGCGAGCGGATGGCTCCCGGCGGCACGAGCGGCACCGCGTTGCGCAGGCTCCAGGGCGTCGTGCCGAGCGCCTGCACCAGCTCGTCCCGCGGCCTGCCCCACAGGTAGTCGCCGAACGCCGAACCCGGCAGGACCAGCGTGTTCTCCCCCGACGTGTTGGCCGTCATCCACCGCGTCGCGTCGTCCCAGTAGCCCGGCACGGAGACGAAGCCACCGGTCCGCGGCAGCTCGGCCGTCCAGGCAGGGGTGGTCGCCGACGCCAGGGAGGCGACTGCGAGGACCGCGACTCCCGAGACACGGAGACCTCGCACCGTGACCGGCTGGGCCCGGGCGACCAGGTGCACGAGGCCCAGGACCAGCGGGATCCTCAGGACGAGGTCGAACTTGTGCGTGTTCCTCAGGGGTGCGAGGGCGCCGTCGAGCCACCCCGCCACCGTCCCGCTCCCCCAGCCGCCGTCGCCCTGGCCTGCCGTCACCAGCACCAGGCCGAGGAGGGTGCCGCCGACGAGCCAGGATCGATGCGGCACGTCGCGACGGGCAAGGCCCCACACGCCGAGCGCGAGCACCAGGGTGCCGTTGAGGATGAGCAGCGGCTCGGTGACCAGCGCGTTGCCGGCGACCTGCGTCCCGTCCAGGTAAGGCAACCAGTTGGTGGTGCCCCGCAACGCGTCGAAGGGGTGAGCCGCGAACGTCGTGGTCGTCGCGCTCTCGATGAAGTCCAGGAAGGGGGGACTCACCCTTCCGAGCAGGAGCAGCGGGATCCACCACCAGGCCGTGGCCACGATCGTCAGCGCCGGCCACCACAGCATGAGAGCTCGGCGCCGAGGGCCCGGATCGGCCAGCAGGACGAGCAGGACGCCCAGGGGCAGGACCGCGGCCGTGGCGGCGGCGTTCACCCCGCCGGTCGCCGCGACCGCGAGGGCCGCCGCCGCGGCCCACCGACGTGGGTCACCGCGCGTCAACCCGATCGCGAGCGCCACGAGGACCCAGGGCGCGGTGGCCATCGGCCACACCTCGACCGAGCTGGGCCCGATGACCGTGAGGATGCGGGGCGACAGCACGTACGCCAGGGCACCGAGCATCTGGGTCCCGTGCGTCCCGATGCCGAGGACCCGCGCCAGCGTGGCGACGCCCCAGAACCCCAGGACGAGCAGGAGGGCCCACCAGGCTCGCTGGACGACCCAGGGTGGTGCCGCCAGCAGGTCGCCGAGCCAGAAGAACGGTCCCATCGGGAACAGGTAGCCGTACGCCTGGTTCTGCACCTGCCCGAACGAGCCGGCCGGGTCCCACAGGCTCAGCGCCCGCTCGAGGAAGCGCCCCGGCGCGAGGGCCAGGTCGATCTTGGTGTCGTTGAGGATCCGGTCCGGGGCCTGCACGAACGCCAGCGCGACGAGCGCTCCCGAGACGGCCACCATGCGCCACCGCTGGACCGCGGTGAGTGGTGTGGTCATCGCCGTCTCAGGACGATCGCGAGGTTCCACGTGACGACCTCGCGCAGCAGCGGGACGCGCAGCACCCCGTAGGCCCATCGCGGGAGGTAACGAGGCTGGAGGGCCACGACCTCGACGTCGTCACGCCCCCGGGCCCAGCGCAGCCCGGCAGCGGCGGTCACGGCGAACAGGGAGGTGCCGAAGACGTTCTTCGGCGGCCGTCCGTGCCGCCTCGTGTAGCGCCGGGCGGCACGACGACCGCCGAGGTAGTGCCACGGCGCCGTCTCGTGACCGCCCCACGGCCCCCACCAGAGCGTGTAGGAGCAGAACACGAGGCCGCCCGGCCGGGTCACACGGACCATCTCGTCGGCCATGAGCCATGGCTGCGGCACGTGCTCGAGCACGTTGGAGGAGTAGGTGACGTCGAAGCTGCCGTCGGCGAACGGCAGCTGCATGCCGCTGCCCAGCACGGTCCCCGGCTCGGGCGCCCCGAGTCCGCTGAGCTCTCCGAGGTCCGCGTCGAGGGGGGTGTAGCGGGCGCCGGCCGCCCGGAACTCCCGGGCGAAGTAGCCCGGTCCTCCTCCCACGTCGAGCACCCACGCACCGTCGAGGTCGGTGTGGTGCGCGACGTGGGCGACGGAGTCGGCGGCGAGTGCCCCGTAGAACCGGTCGGGATCGGTCTGCTCGACGCGGAACGCCTGGAACAGCCTCCAGGATCGTCTCGTCGACGGTCGGAACGGCGCAGGCACCCGGGCACGATAGCCCAGCCCCTGGACCAGCGGCCGAGTACACTCGGGAGACCGCGTGAGGGACGCGGGGCGCCGTTCGGCGTCGTCGAAGCGCCGACCTCGGTCGGCGTCGAGGGAGGACCGGCCCCGGCCGGGCATGACGTGCACATCCTGATCTGCAACTGGCGAGACACCCGCAACCCCGAGGGCGGCGGGTCGGAGCTCTATGTCGAGCAGATGGCCCGTGGCCTCGTCGCGCGCGGGCACCACGTCACCATCGCCTGCGCCAAGCACCCCGCGGCGGCGGACGACGAGGTCGTCGACGGTGTGCGCTACGTCCGTCGGGGCACCAAGCTCGACATCTACCTCGTCACGGTGCTGCGCCTGCTCCTGCGTCGCTACGGTCGGGTCGACCTCGTGGTCGACGTGCAGAACGGCCTGCCGTTCTTCACCCGCCTGGCCACCCGCCGACCGGTCGTGGTGCTCGTGCACCACGTGCACCGCGAGCAGTGGCCCGTCGTGTACCCGGGGGTCGTCGGCCGCCTGGGCTGGTGGATCGAGAGCCGGCTCTCGCCGCGGCTGTACCGGCGCAGCCGGTACGTCACGGTGTCCGAGGCCAGCCGACGTGAGCTCGTCGAGCTGGGTGTCGACGACGACCGGATCACGGTCGTCCACAACGGCACCGCCGCGCCGCCACAGGTTCGTGCCGGCCGCAGCGAGCTCGCCCGGCTCTGCGTCCTCGGACGGCTGGTCCCGCACAAGCAGGTCGAGCACGCCGTCGACGCCCTCGAGGCCGTGCGGACGAGTCATCCCGGCGCAACGCTCGACGTCGTCGGCGACGGATGGTGGTCCGAGGAGCTGCACGACTACGTCGCACGACGTGGGCTCACCGACGCCGTCACGTTCCACGGCCACGTCGACGACGTCCGCAAGCACGAGCTCCTCGCCGAGGCCTGGGTGATGCTGCTCCCCTCGCTCAAGGAGGGCTGGGGCCTGGTCGTCGGAGAGGCCGGGGCCCACGGCACCCCCACCATCGCCTACCGGTCGGCCGGCGGGACGACCGAGTCGATCGACCACAAGGACTCCGGACTTCTCGTCGACGACCACGACGAGCTGGTCGCGGCGACGTGCGAGGTCGTGGGCGACGTCCAGTGGCGGACCTTCCTCGGCGAGGGTGCGCGGGCGAAGTCGGCGACCTTCACCTGGCCGGGGGCGCAACAGCGCTTCGCCGACGTGCTGGACGGCTGAGCACCCACCACGACGAAGAGGGCCCGATCCTCACGGACCGGACCCTGTCGGACGAGCGGCGAACGCCGTCCCGTCGCAAGTTCGTCAGTTGTTGCCGTAGTTGACGTTCGACGTCTCCACCGGCTCGGTGCCGGCACTCTGCTGAGACTGGACGACGCCGACAGCGGTGGCCGCTGCCAGACCGCACCCGACGAAGAAGGCGACGATGCCGCCGATGGCTGAAGTTCCCACAGTGATGTCCTCCCTCAAGACGTCACCATGTTACCAGCCGGTCGGGGTCAGGGCGCGAACCTCGCTGCGCCTACCCTGGGCGGTGCCATGACGACCTCCACGCGCCGGCGAGCGCCCCTCCTGCGCGCGACCCGTCCGCGCCAGTGGACCAAGAACCTCCTCGTGCTCGCGGCACCCCTCGCTGCCGGGGTGCTGACCGACGGAACCGTGCTCCGATCGGTCTCGACGGCCCTGGTGGCCTTCACGGCGTGCGCCGCGGCCGTGTACCTGCTCAACGACGTGGTGGACGTCGAGGACGACCGTCGTCACCCCCGCAAGCGTCACCGTCCTGTGGCGTCCGGGGAGCTGTCGAGGTCGACGGCCGTCGTCTTCGCGGCCGTGCTCGCCGTGGCAGGAGTGGGACTCGCCGTCGCCGTGCGACCCATGCTGGCCGCGGTCCTTCTCGTCTACCTCGTCGTCCAGGTGGCGTACGCCTACTGGCTCAAGGACCAGCCGGTCCTCGACCTCGCCGTCGTCTCCTCGGGGTTCCTGCTGCGGGCGATCGCAGGGGGCGTCGCCGCCGACGTGCCCCTGTCGCAGTGGTTCCTCCTCGTCGCCTCGTTCGGATCGCTCTTCATGGTCGCGGGCAAGCGGTACTCCGAGCTGCTCGGTGTCGGCGCCGAGGGGGGCACCCGGCCGTCGCTCGCGCTCTACTCGGAGTCCTACCTGCGCTTCGTGTGGAGCACGGCCGCGGCCGTCGCCGTCACGGCGTACTCGTTGTGGGCCTTCGAGATCCCCTCCGACGCCACGGTGAACTGGCAGGCCCTCTCCATCGCGCCCTTCGTGCTGGGCATGCTGCGCTACGCGGTGGACATCGACCGTGGCCTCGCCGGGGAGCCCGAGGACGCGGTGATGCGCGATCCCGTGCTGCTCGTCCTGGCCGCGGCCTGGATCGTGCTCTTCGCCGTCGGGGTCTACGTCTCGTGACGCCGCGCAGCCTGACCGGCTGGGGCCGGACCATGCCGACGGTCTCGACCGTCGAGACGTGCCGGTCGGTCGCCGACGTCCGGTCCGCCCTCGGGGCCGGCGGTCCACGCGGCGCGATCGCCCGTGGGCTCGGACGCAGCTACGGCGACCCGGCGCAGAACGCCGGCGGCACGGTCCTCGACCTCACCGGCATGGACCGCGTCCTGGACGTCGACGTCGCCGCGGCGACCGTGACGGTGGAGGCCGGGTGCAGTCTCGACCGCCTCATGAGACTGCTCCTGCCGCTCGGTCTGTGGCTCCCGGTCGTCCCCGGGACCCGACAGGTCACCGTGGGTGGCGCCATCGCCGCGGACGTCCACGGGAAGAACCACCACCGCGACGGCAGCTTCGGCAGGCACGTCACCGAGCTCGAGCTGGTGCTGCCCTCCGGCGACGTGCTGACCGTGCGTCCCGACGACGCCGATCCCCGGCTGTTCTGGGCGACGGTCGGCGGCATGGGTCTCACCGGCATCGTCACGCAGGCCACGATCGCCCTGCACCGCGCCGAGACGTCATGGTTCGTGGTCGACACCGAGCGCACCGACGACCTCCGGACCCTGCTGGCCTCACTGGCCGAGCGCGACGCCGCGTACCCGTACTCCGTCGCGTGGTTCGACGCCGCTGCCCGGGGGTCGGCGACGGGCCGTTCCGTCATCACCCGTGGCCGCGCCGCACGGCGAGAGGACCTCGACGCCGCCCGATCCGCGGGCCGTCTCGAGCTGGCCGCTCCCCAGCTGGGCCGTTTCCCGCTCGTGCCCCCCACGAGCCTGGTGAACCCGGTGACGGTCCGCGTCTTCAACGAGCTCTGGTTCCGCAAGGCGCCGCGGCACCGGGTCGACGAGCTGCAGGACGTGACCCAGTTCTTCCACCCGCTCGACGTGGTCGCCGACTGGAACCGGGTCTACGGGCCCCGAGGCTTCGCCCAGTACCAGTTCGTCGTGCCGTTCGGCGCCGAGTCGGCGCTGCGGGACATGGTCACGACGCTCGCGGCGTCCGGTCACGCCTCCTTCCTCAACGTCCTGAAGCGGTTCGGCGCTGCCGACCCGGCCCCGCTGTCGTTCCCGACCCCGGGATGGACGGTCGCGGTGGACCTGCCCGTCCGACGAGGTCTCCAGCCCCTCCTGGACCGGCTCGACGGGATCGTCGTCGACGCCGGAGGACGCCTGTACCTGGCGAAGGACTCGCGCACCTCGGCGGCCACGCTGTCTCGGATGTACCCCCGGCTCGACGAGTTCCGCGCCGTGCGTGACACCGTCGACCCCCGACGCGTCCTGCGCTCGGACCTGTCCCGCCGACTCGACCTGTGAGGCCCTCGTGATCAACGCCCTCGGCATCCCCACCTCCGTCCTGCTGCTCGGAGGCACGTCCGACATCGCGATGGCCACGGCCGAGGCGTGGGCGCGTACCTCGCCCGGTCTCGAGGTGACGCTCGCCGCCCGACCAGGTGAGCGGCGCGACGACGCGGTCGAGCGGCTCCGCGCCCGCGGGTGCGTGATGACCCCGGTCGACTTCGAGGCGGCCGACACCTCGAGCCACGCTGCCGTGGTCGACGCGGTCCCCGGCGACGTCGACGTCGCCCTGGTGGCCTTCGGGGTGCTCGGTGACCAGGAGCGCGCCTGGACGGACGTCGGTCTCGCGCACGAGATCGCGACCGTGAACTACGTCGCCGCCGTGACGGTCGGGGTGGCGCTCGGGGCACGGATCCGGCGTCAGGGACACGGTGTGGTGGTGGCGCTGTCCAGCGTCGCCGGTGAGCGGGCACGCCGCTCGAACTTCGTCTACGGCTCGAGCAAGGCCGGGATGGACACGTTCTACACGGGCCTCGGGGAGGCCGTGCGCGAGCACGGCGGGCGGGTCGTCGTGGTGCGTCCGGGATTCGTGCACTCGACGATGACGCACGGACTCGAGCCGGCTCCCCTGGCCACGACGCCGGAGGCCGTGGCTGCGGCGATCGTCGACGCGGTCCGGGACGGTCGGGAGCAGGTGTGGGTGCCCAAGCCGCTCCGAGGCGTCATGTCAGGGCTCCGGCACGTGCCGCGGCCGCTGTTCCGCCGGCTGCCCCTCTGAGCCGCGGCTCGACGTCAGGAGGCCCCCCAGGCGACGGGCCGCGCCGGTGGCGCTGCCCGCGAGGGCTGCGCCCACCACCACGGCCCACACCACCCAGACCGCGGTCATCACGGCCCGGTCCGTGTCGTCGACCCCGACCTCCTTCGCACCCTCGACCGCGTACACCCGCAGGTCGGTGCCACCCAGGAGCTCCAGGCCCCGCACCGACCGGGCGGCACGATCGGCGTCGGGAGCCGTGGTGACGAGCACGACGAGCCCGATGCCGAGCCGCGCCAGCGCGCGGGGCACGTCGTCGGACGCCAGGGCGCGTCGCACGGCGGCGGCCCGCGGGTCCTCCCCCGCGACCGTGCGGCCGGACACGACGAGCCGGTCGTCGGTCACCGTCGGCCGGTCGAAGAAGCGACCCGCCGGGTCGAGCACCGGGCGGCCCGCGTTCCACGAGGGCGCACGGTAGGCGGTGAAGGGCAGCACCGCGAGGTCGCCCTGCACCGTCGACCGCTCGACGACCAGCCGTGCGGTCTCCCACGACCTGGGGTACTGCACGGGCTCCAGGCGGCCCCCGAACCCGTCGGCCAGCGCGGGGACGACGGCCAGCGGCAGCAGCAGGCCTGCGACGGCCGGTGCCGCCGCGAGCCCGCGCGACCGGGACAGGGCCACGAGCCGGTCGGCGCCGAGGCCGAAGCCGACCACCAGCGCGGGGGCCACGAGTGCGAGGTAGCGGGCCCCGTCGCGGAGCACCGCCGCCGGCCCGAACGCAGCCACCAGGTCCGCCAGGGCCGTCGGCGCGAGCCACCCGGTGAACGCGACGGCGAGACCGGCCACCGCCACCAGGAGCACGGCGACGAGGTCGGGACGAGCGGTCCGGGCCAGCACACCCAGCCCGAGCAGGGCCAGGGCCCACACCGTCACCGTCAGGACCACCACGAGGGTCGATCCCCGGCCCTCGGGCACGACGTCGGCGTTCCAGATGCCCCCGAGGGAGAACGCCGTGCCGACGTGGCCGAGCAGTCCTTCCGAGCGCAGCGCGAAGGCCTCGACGCCGCCGGGGTCCGCCCGCACCGATCCGCGCAGGAACGACGAGACCAGCCACGGTGCGTTGAGCAGCGCCGCCAGCACGGTGATCCGCACCAGACCGAACCGCGCACCGGCGAGGACGGCGACCGCGAGACCCATGAGCCCGCCTGCGGGCGTGAGCGCGGTCCCGGCCAGCGCCAGGACGACCGTGCGCAGCCGTGGGTCGTCGCGGCGCAGCTCGGCCACGAGCCACAGGATCGCCGCGTAGCCGAGCAGCATGGGCCACTGGCCGATGGCCAGCCGCTCCAGCACGTACGGGTTCCAGATCGCGATCGTCGCCGCGGCCGTGCGCCCGGCGAGGCCCGCCGTGGCGACCAGTCGGGCGCCGCCCACCCCGGCGAGAAACAGGGCACCGAGCAGGACCAGTCTCTGGACGAGCTGAGGGTCCACCACCGCCCCGAGCACGGCCACCACGGCGTCGGAGGGCACGGCGCGCGGCAGGGCCGAACCGAGCCCCCACAGGTCCGGACGCCCCAGGTCCAGACGCGGGACCCAGACCATGTCGTAGGACAGCACGAAGCCCGGCCGGAACCAGGGCAGCCCCACGAGCACCGCCAGCAGCAGGCTCCACTGCAGGACGATCGTGCGGCGCCACGCGGCCATGTGCCTCCCTTGTCGAGGACAGACTAGGTGAGCAACCTCCCCCCGCCGGACGATTCGGCGAGGCGCGGGAACCAGGCCGTCGCTAGGGTTGCCCGGTGACGAGCACCAGCCACCGCCTCTCGAGCGGATCGACGGTGGCGCTCGGCATGATGGGGATGAACGTCGCGATCTACGGGTTCACCGTCGCGGCCGCCCGCAACCTGGTGCCTGCCGAGCTCGGCGCCCTGGTGGCCCTCCTCGGCATCCTGCTCATGGGCAACGTGGTGTCGCTCGGCATCCAGGCCGTCACGGCGCGCCGCATCGCCGTGGCCCCCGACGATCGCGCCGACGTCGTCGGCGTCGTGGTGCGGGTGACGGCCGCCGCAGCGCTCGCGGTGGGCGCCGTCGTGGCGCTGCTTTCGGTGGTGCTGGTGCCGTTGCTGCGCCTCGACTCGCCGTGGCCGATCGTCCTCGCCGGGCTGACCCTCGTGCCCCTCACCGTGATGGGCGCGCAGGCCGGGGTCGCGCAGGGCTCGGAGCGGTGGGGGTCGCTCACGGCGATCTACCTCGCGAACGGGCTCGGCCGCCTCGTCCTCGGGACGGCGGCCCTCCTCGTGGAGCCCTCGGCGACGTCGGCGATGGTGGGCATCGCCCTCGGTGCGTGGGTGCCCGTCCTGGTGGGCGCCCCGCTCCTGCGCGGCCACGTGCTGCACCCGCGCGGGATCAGCCGCCGCCCGCTCGTGCGCGAGGCCGTCCTCGGCTCGCACGCGCTGCTCGCCTACTTCGTGCTGAGCAGCCTGGACGCCCTGGTGGCCCGCAACCGGTTCGAGGCCGGCGAGGCCGGGCTCTACGCGGCCGGGCTCATCCTCTCGAAGGCCGCCCTGTTCGCCCCGCAGTTCGTCAGCGTGGTCCTGTTCCCCGACCTCGCGCGCGACGAGACCCGCCGGGCCCGGACCCAGGCGGTGCTGGCCGTGGCGGGCCTCGGAGCCGTGGCCGTCGCCGCGACGGCACTGCTGCCACGACTCGCGCTCGTGCTCGTCGGCGGCGAGCAGTACGAGGAGATCGCCGGCCGCCTGTGGCTCTTCGCCCTCGCCGGGTCCTGCCTGGCCGTCGTGCACCTGCTGGTCTTCGACGCTCTCGCCCGCCACGCGCACGGAGTGGTCGTGCTCGTGTGGGCCGGCGCCGCCGTGGTGGTGGGCGTAGCCTACGGGCTCGACGTGCACCTGACCGGGCTGGTGACCACCGTGGCCTCGGTCTCGGCCGTCCTGGCGGTCATCGTCTGGTTCGTCCCGGGGCGGACGACCACCCAGGACCACTGACGGTCCTCCACCCCGCGAGGGGCCACGCAGGGTTCAGTGCGCGGCCTCGTGCCACGTGCGTCCGGTGCCGACCGACACGTCGAGCGGGACGGACAGGTCGGCCGCCGCGGCCATCTGCTCACGGACCAGCGCCTCGAGCGTGTCGCGCTCCCCGGCGGCGACCTCGAGCACGAGCTCGTCGTGGACCTGCAGCAGCAGCCGCGACCGCAGGCCCTGCTCGCGCAGGGCGGCGTCGACGCCGAGCATGGCGACCTTGATGATGTCGGCCGCGGACCCCTGGATGGGAGCATTGAGGGCCATGCGCTCGGCCATCTCCCGCCGTTGGCGGTTGTCGCTCACCAGGTCGGGCAGGTAGCGGCGTCGGCCGAGGATCGTCGCGGTGAAGCCGGTCTGGCGGGCCTCCTCGACGACGCCGTGCAGGTAGTCGCGCACCCCGCCGAAGGTCTCGAAGTAGTCGTCCATGAGGCCCTGCGCCTCACCAGTGGAGATCTGCAGCTGCTGGCTCAGCCCGTAGGCCGAGAGCCCGTAGGCCAGGCCGTAGTTCATGGCCTTGATGCGGGCCCGCAGCCCACCGTCGATGTCGGTGGGCTCGCGCTCGAAGACCTTGGCCGCCATGACGGTGTGGAAGTCGTGGCCCGACCGGAACGCCTCGATGAGGTCGGCGTCCTCGGACAGGTCGGCCATGATCCGCATCTCGATCTGGCTGTAGTCGGCGGTCAGGAGCGTCTCGTAGCCCTCGCCGACGGTGAAGGCCTCGCGGATGCGTCGGCCCGACTCGGTGCGGATCGGGATGTTCTGCAGGTTCGGGTCGGCCGAGCTGAGCCGGCCCGTGGCCGCGATGGTCTGGAAGTAGGTCGTGTGGATGCGCCCGTCCGGCTGCACGGTCTTCTGCAGACCCTCGACGGTCTGCCGCAGCCGGGTGACGTCGCGGTGCGCGAGCAGGTGCTCGAGGAACGGGTGCTCGGTCTTGACGAACAGCTGCTGCAGCGCCTCGGCGTCGGTGGTGTAGCCGGTCTTGGTGCGCTTGGTCTTGGGCATGTCGAGCTGGTCGAAGAGCACCTCCTGCAGCTGCTTCGGCGAGCCGAGGTTCACCTCACGGCCGATCGCTGCGTAGGCCTCGTCGGCCGCGGCCACCATGCGCTCGGTGAACTCGGCGTGCAGCGCGTCGAGGTGGTCGGTGTCGACCGCGATGCCGGCGGTCTCGGCCCGCGCGAGCACGTCGACGAGCGGCAGCTCCAGGTCGTCGAGCAGGCCGAGGGACTCCTGCTGCTCCAGCTCCTCGCGCAGCACGGTCCAGAGGTCGAGGGTGGCGCGTGCCCGCTGCGCGGCACCCTCGGCGCCGGCCGTGTCGTCGTCGAACGCGAGCTGCCCGGAGTCGTCGCTCACCGCGATGTCGCGCTTGAGCGAGCGCAGGGCGAGGTCGGCGAGGTCGTAGGAGCGCTGGTCCGGACGCACCAGGTAGGCCGCGAGCGCCGTGTCGGCGACGAGGCCCTGCATCGTCCAGCCCTGCGCGGCGAGCGCGTGCAGCTGCCCCTTCGCGTCGTGCATGACCTTGGGCCGGGCCGGGTCGGCCAGCCAGCCCTGGAGGGCGGCGTCGTCGTCGGGTCCGAGGGACTCCGGGGACAACGAGACGGCGCGGCCGCCGGGCGTGGCGATCGTGACGGTGTCGACGCGGGGGCCGACGGGTCGCAGGACTCCCGCCACCTCGACGCCGACCGCCTCCTCGCCCAGGTGCTCGTCGATCCAGGCCGCGAGCCCGCCCTCGCCCGGCAGGTCGACCTCGACCTCGACCGAGGCCGCGTCGGTGGTGGCCTCGTCGCCGCCACCGAGGTACTCGAAGAGTCGCGTGCGCAGCGCGGCGAACTCGAGCGCGTCGAAGACCTGGTGGATGGCGTCGCGGTTCCACTCGGTGCTGAACGCCAGGTCGGCCGGCTTGGCCGGGAGGTCGAGGTCGCGGACGAGCGCGTTGATGCGCCGGTTGCGCAGGACGGAGTCGAGGTGCTCGCGCAGCGACTCCCCCGCCTTGCCGGGCACCGCGTCCACGTCGGCGACGAGCGCCTCGAGGGAGCCGTGCTGGTTGATCCACTTGGCGGCGGTCTTGGGACCCACGCCGGGGACGCCGGGGAGGTTGTCGCTCGTCTCGCCCACCAGGGCGGCGATCTCGGGGTAGTGCTCGGGCGTGACGCCGTACTTCTCCTCGACGGCCGCCGGGGTCATGCGGGCGAGGTCGGAGACACCCTTGCGCGGGTACAGCACCGTGGTGGTGTCGGTGACCAGCTGGAGGGCGTCGCGGTCGCCGGTGCAGATCAGCACCTCCATGCCGGCGGCCTGCGCCTGGGTGGCGAGGGTGCCGATGATGTCGTCGGCCTCGAAGCCGTCCTTCTCGAAGCTCGTGATCCCGAGGGCGGCGACCACGTCCTTGATGAGGGTGACCTGGCCCTTGAACTCGTCGGGGCTCTTGGCGCGGTTGCCCTTGTACTCGGCGTACTCCTCGGTGCGGAACGTCCGGCGCGAGACGTCGAACGCCACGCCGACGTGCGTGGGCTGCTCGTCGCGCAGCACGTTGATGAGCATCGAGGTGAACCCGAACACCGCGTTGGTGTGCTGGCCCGTGGTGGTGGAGAAGTTCTCCACGGGGAGGGCGAAGAAGGCACGGTAGGCGACGGAGTGACCGTCGATCAGCAGCAGTCGATCCACGCGCTCGACTCTAGACGCTCGGACCGACACGGCTCGGGGTGCGGGGGCGGGCGATGGCGGCCACCGTTGGTGCGCGCGTCTCGGGCCTGCTGCGGCGCCGGTCGCGGTCATCGCGGCAGCTGCTCGGTGCAGCACCTGCGGGGCTTCGGTGAGCTGCTGCGGTGCCTGCGAGGGCCTCGGCTCGCCGCCGCGTCGCCCGCCGGAGCTTCGGCTCGCTGCTGCGCTGCCGCGGCTCGCGCCCCGATCGGTCTCCGAGAGGGCCTCGACCGGGCGGCCGGCGCGGGACGCGGTCCGGGTTCTCGGGCTGTGGCGGGTGCTGGTCGGACGCAGGAATCTGCGTTCACGCGTGGGGACGCACGATTCTGCGTTCGCGTGTGGGGGACGCAGGATTCTGCGTTCGCGCGCTGGGAGGCGAACGCTTCTGCGTTCGTGTCGGGATCCGGTCGTGAACGCAGCATCGTTCGGGCCTGCGCACGTGAACGCAGCATCGTGGCCGCCTGGCCGCGCGGGCTGGCAGGGATTCTCCCTTCCCGTGGACCGGTCCACGAGAAGGAAGAATCCCTGACCCTTCCGCCCTCGACATCGGTGGATCCTCAACCTCTGCAGGCCGTCTGCGGTGGAGGATCCACCGATGGCACGCACCAACGAAGAATCCTGCGCCGATCACGCGCAAAGGAAGAATCGTGCGTCACCCGCAGCACCAGACCGGACGCCGCGATCCCGGAGCGGCGCCCACCCAGCCCCCCGGTCGAGGCCTTTCGGAGATCACCCCCAGCGAAGGCCGAGGCGTCGCAGCAGCAAGCCCACGACCACCGCAGGCAGCGCACCAGCACGTCGAGACGAACCTCAGGCAGCGCAGCAGCGGCGACGACGCCCACCGGCAGCGCTCCAGAGAGACCGAGACCAACCCCGGCCCGGCCCGGCTCGACCCTCAGACCTTGTCGGCGCGCCGCTCGTCCTGGCGCCGACGCAGCGTCCGGCGGACGGCGATGAGCTTGCCGGTGTCCCTGGAGTGCGTGGCCTTGGAGCTGAGGCGCGAGCGGAGCCGGCTGGCCTGGATCGCCCGCACCGCCGCGACCTGGGTGAAGCCGATCTTGGTGAGGTAGCGGTGCGGCTCGCGCGCCATGAGCGGGATGGCCGCCACGACGATCTCGCAGGCGTGCTCCTCGCCGTAGGTGGCGGCGGCCGACAGCAGCGTGGCGGCGACGTTGCGTCGGCGGTGGCGCGGCGACACCTGGATGTCGGTCACGAGCAGGATCGGCGTGAGCGTGATCGGCGTCAGCGTGCTGAGGTCGCACACCGTCGCGCCGACGATCTCGCCGTCGACGAGGGCCACGATGATCCGCTTGCCCGGCTTCGCCAGGTTCTGCTCGATGGCCGACGCGGCCTCGGCGACGCTCGGCTCACGGAACAGCGACTGGTAGGAGAACGCCTCGGCACCCTCGTCGTCGCTCGCCTTGGCCGACTCCGCCCACAGCTCGACGAGCGCGGCTGCGTCCTCGGGCACCGCGTCGCGCATCACGATCGGTGAACGAGTGGCCATGGTGTCCTCGGCGGGAGTGGTGTCTGGACCGGGTCGGCGCCAGTGCCACGATGGGCGACGTCGGGGTGGGTCGCGCCGGCAACGGCGAGAAGGAGAGCGTACATGTTCATCGGGGCAGGCACGCTCACCAACGTGCTCACCGTGCTCGTCGGCGGTGGGCTCGGGCTCCTCGTCGGGCACCGCCTGCCCGAACGCGTCCGCACGACCGTCACGTCGGCACTCGGCCTGGTCACGCTGCTCATCGCCGCCGACGCCGCCGCAGCCGTGAACAGCGACGCCCTGACCTCCTCGACCGGTCGCGGCGCGCCGACGCTGATCGTGCTCGGCTCGCTCGCCGTGGGCGGGATCATCGGCTCCTTCGCCCGGCTCGAGGACCGGCTCGAGGACCTGGGCGGGTTCCTGCAGCGCCGCCTCGGCGGCTCGGCCGCCCGTCAGGTCCCCCTGGGCGATCCCGCCGGCCCCACCACCGACGGCGGCCCCACCGACCGTGGCCCCGACGACGGTGACCGCGAACGCTTCGTGCAGGGCTTCGTCATCGCCTCGCTCGTGTTCTGCGTCGGGCCGCTCACCATCCTGGGCTCGCTGAACGAGGGACTCGGCCGCGGCGCCGAGCAGCTGCTGCTCAAGTCCACCCTCGACGGCTTCGCCGCCCTGGCCTTCGCGGCGGCGTTCGGCGTCGGTGTGCTCGCGTCCGCGATCTCGGTGCTGGTGGTGCAGGGATCGCTCACCGGGCTCGGCGTCCTCGTCGGCGGACTCCTGCCCGCCGCGCACCTCGACGCCGTGGGCGCGACCGGCGGCCTCATCCTCGTCGGGGTCGCGCTGCGGCTGCTCGACCTGAAGCAGCTCCCGGTGGCCGACCTGCTGCCCGCCCTGCTGGTGGCCCCCGCTCTCACGCAGCTCGCCGTCGCCCTCGCCTGAGTCGACTTCACAGAACTGTTACCTGGCGAGTCTCCAGATGGGACCTCCTGCCACCCTCCCGGGGATATAGTCCCCGGGACGAAGGCGCCACCTGCGCTGCCCGAACCTCCAGGAGACCTGCGTGCGACTGACATCCAAGGTCCTCGTGTCGGCGATCCTGGCGTGCCTGGTCGTCCTGGTGCCGCTCGGCGGCGCCTCGGCGACCGACGCGCCATCGCCCAGCACGAGCCCCTCGGCGCCCACCGCGGCCGCCACCCCGCCGGACGGCCCGTACGTGGGCGTGACGCTGCAGAACAGCGGCGCCGACGCCGGGCCCATCGCCGGAGCCACGCTGACGGCCTCCACGTCGGACGGCACGGAGGTCGGCGAGGCGGTCACGGGGCCTGAGGGCCGCGCCTTCATCCCGATCCCCGAGCGCGGCACCTACGTCGTCACCCTCGACGTCGACTCGCTCCCGGCCGGCATCGAGTTCGCCGGGAGCCCCGAGCGCACCGTGAACGCCCTCCTCGACGGCGGCAACTTCGTGCAGTTCCAGATCGGCGTGGTCGAGCAGACCGGCCCGCCGCTCGGCGAGCGGTTCGCCGCCGCCATGGTCAACGGCGTCAAGTTCGGCCTCATCATCGCGCTCGCGGCGCTCGGCCTGTCGCTGATCTTCGGCACCACGAAGCTGACGAACTTCTCCCACGGCGAGCTGATCACCTTCGGCGCCATCGCGACCTACGTCGCCAACCGCGCCTTCGGCCTCCCCGTGATCCTCGCGATCATCGCGGCGGTGGTCGCGTCCGCGGCCTTCGGCTGGCTCCAGGACAAGTTCCTCTGGAAGCCGCTGCGCAGCAAGGGCGTCGGGATCATCGCGATGATGATCGTCTCCATCGGCTTCGGACTCTTCCTGCGCAACATCTTCCAGTACACGTTCGGCGGCTCGCGACGCTCGCTGTCGCAGTACGTCAACCAGAGCCGTGAGACCTACGGACCGTTCTCGCTGGCGGACAAGGAGCTCGCGATCATCGGCGTCGCGGTCGTCGTCCTGACCGTCACCTGCGTCGTCCTCATGAAGACCCGCCTCGGCAAGTCCATGCGAGCGGTCGCCGACAACCCGGCCCTCTCGGCCTCGTCGGGCCTGCGGGTCGACGGCGTCATCCGGTCGGTCTGGGTGCTCGGCACCGCACTGACCGGGCTGGCCGGCGGCCTGCTCGCCGTCAACAGCCAGGTCAACTTCCTCATGGGCTTCAAGCTGCTGCTGCTCGTCTTCGCCGCGGTCACCCTCGGCGGCCTGGGCACCATCTGGGGCGCGCTCGTCGGCTCCATGATCATCGGGATCATGGTCGAGGTCGGCACGCTCGAGATCGGGTGGTGGCCCGGTGTCCCCTCGTCCATCAAGGAGGTCGGCGCGCTCGTCGTGCTGATCCTCATCCTGCTGATCCGGCCGCAGGGCATCCTCGGCCGCGCCGAGCGGATCGGCTGAAAGGGCTCTCATGGACTTCGGAAGCATCCTCAACTCGGCACTCTCCTCCGCCCTCGGGCCGCAGGCGATCGTGTTCGCGCTCGCTGCGATCGGCCTCAACATCCACTTCGGCTACACCGGCCTGCTGAACTTCGGCCAGGCCGGGTTCATGGCCGTGGGCGCCTACGGCCTGGCCGTCACGGTCGTCACGTTCGACCAGTCCTTCTGGCTCGGCATCGTGGTGGCCATCGTCGCCTCGATGCTGCTCGCCCTCGTGCTGGGCGTCCCGACGCTGCGGCTCCGGGCCGACTACCTCGCGATCGCCACCATCGCCACGGCGGAGATCCTCCGCCTGGTCTTCGGCGCGGTCGAGACGAAGGACGTCTTCGGCGGGTCGAACGGTCTGACGGGCTTCGCGTCGACCTTCCAGGACCTCAACCCGTACGGCGGGGGCATCGACCTCGGGATCGTCTCCTTCCGACGCGGTGACCTCTGGTCGCTCACCGTCGGCTGGGCGCTCGTGGCGCTGGCCTGCCTGCTCGTGTGGCTGCTGATGCGCAGCCCGTGGGGTCGTGTCCTGCGCTCCATCCGCGAGGACGAGGACGCCGTGCGCTCGCTCGGCAAGAACGTCTTCGCCTACAAGATGCAGGCCCTCATGCTCGGTGGCGTCTTCGGTGGCCTCGCCGGTCTCTTCCTGGCCCTCAAGCAGGCGTCGGTCGTGCCCAGCGACTACTCCACGAACGTGACGTTCTTCGCCTACACGGCCCTGCTGATCGGCGGTGCGGCCCGCGTGCTCGGACCGGTCATCGGCGCGATGATCTTCTGGTTCCTCATGGCCGGCATCGGCTCCTTCTTCAGCCAGGCCACGGCCGGCGACAACCCGCTCATCCCCGACTGGGCGATGAGCGACATCCAGGCCAGCCTGGTGCGACTCATCCTCGTGGGCCTGGGACTGATGCTCCTGATGATCTACCGACCCCAGGGAATCTTCGGCGACCGGAAGGAGCTGGCGATCGATGCCCGCTGACACCACCAACCAGGTCGACTCCCTCGCGGGGGTCGCGAACACGCCGGGCGTCGCCAAGCCCGACCCGATCCTCAAGGGCACCTCGATCACCCGGCAGTTCGGTGGCCTCAAGGCCGTCGACGTCGACCACGTCGAGATCCAGCGGGGCGTCATCACGGCCCTCATCGGCCCGAACGGTGCGGGCAAGACGACGCTGTTCAACCTGCTGACCGGCTTCGACGCCCCCGACACCGGCGAGTGGTCCTTCAACGGCTCGTCGCTGCAGAAGGTGCCGGCCTACAAGGTCGCGCGCCGCGGCATGGTGCGCACGTTCCAGCTGACGAAGGTGCTCTCGCGCCTCACCGTCATCGAGAACATGCGCCTCGGTGCCACGGGCCAGCGGGGTGAGAGCTTCTGGTCCGCGCCCTTCCGCGCGCTGTGGTCCTCCCAGGAGGCCGAGATCACCGCCCGCGCGGACGAGCTGCTCGCCCGGTTCAAGCTCGACGCCAAGCGCGAGGACTTCGCCGGGTCGCTGTCCGGTGGTCAGCGCAAGCTCCTCGAGATGGCGCGCTCCCTCATGGTCGACCCCGAGCTGATCATGCTCGACGAGCCCATGGCCGGCGTGAACCCGGCGCTGAAGCAGTCGCTGCTCGGTCACGTGAAGTCGCTGCGCGACGAGGGCCGCACGGTCCTGTTCGTGGAGCACGACATGGACATGGTCCGTGACATCTCCGACTGGGTCATCGTCATGGCGCAGGGCAAGATCGTCGCCGAGGGCACGCCCGAGCAGGTCATGTCCGACCAGGCCGTGATCGACGCCTACCTGGGTGCGCACCACGACACCGACATCACCGAGCTGGACGAGAGCGAGCTCGAGGCGGCCACCGAGGCCGAGCTCGACGAGGAGGCCTGACATGTCAGAGATCCACGAGCCCGGCCACGGCACCAGCCGCGAGGCGGCCCGCGACGCGAACTTCGCGGAGGAGCAGGCCAAGCACTCGGCCGGGGCCGAAGGTGCGATCCTGCGCGCCGACGGTCTGATCGCGGGCTACCTGCCGGGCGTGAACATCCTCAACAGCGCCGACCTCTACTGCCAGCCGGGTGAGCTCGTCGGCATCATCGGTCCGAACGGTGCCGGCAAGTCGACGCTGCTCAAGGCCCTGTTCGGCCTGGTGACCATCCACGAGGGCACCGTGACCCTCGACGGTGCCGAGATCACCAACCAGCGAGCCGACCAGCTGGTCACCAAGGGCATCGGCTTCGTGCCGCAGTCCAACAACGTGTTCCCGAGCCTGACGATCGAGGAGAACCTCGAGATGGGGTGCTACCAGGCACCCAAGCGGTTCGCCGAGAGGTTCGGGTTCGTGACGGACCTGTTCCCGCGGCTGGGCGAACGACGCAAGCAGCGAGCCGGCTCGCTGTCCGGCGGCGAGCGCCAGATGGTCGCCATGGGCCGGGCGCTCATGATGGACCCGAAGGTGCTGCTGCTCGACGAGCCCTCGGCCGGCCTCTCCCCCGTCCTGCAGGACGAGGTCTTCGTACAGACGCGCAACATCAACAAGGCCGGCGTCTCGGTCATCATGGTCGAGCAGAACGCCAAGCGCTGCCTGCAGATCTGCGACCGCGGCTACGTGCTCGACCAGGGCCGCTCGGCCTACTCCGGCACGGGTCGCTCGCTCGGCAACGACCCCAAGGTCATCGAGCTCTACCTCGGCACCCTGGGCAAGAAGGCCAGCTGACGCCGCACCGCACCACCCACGACGAAGCCCCCTGGCCGACGGTCAGGGGGCTTCGTCGTGTCCCCGCCGCTCCCCCGACGCCTCAGGGCTGTGCCGGAGATTCCCAGGTCGACCTGGGAATCCTGCAGAAGCACGGGAAGCAAACCGTGCAGACGTGGGAAAGCCGTGCACTCCGGCCCCATCGGTGGATCTGGCACGTCAGGAGCGCAGGTGCGGTTGCTGAGCCACCGATGAAGGGCGCGCGGTGCGTTCTCCGCCGAGTCCCCGCTCGGGCGGGGAACGGCGCAGACCGCGGTCCGGAGGCTCGGCCGAGACGCTGGGATCGGCCCGGGAAACTGCAGAAGCACGGGGAGCAACCCGTGCAGCTGCAGGGGAAGCCGTGCAGTCCGGAGGATTCCCAGGTCGACCTGGGAATCTCCCTGACGGTGGGGACGGGGCGGAAGGTCCGACGCGCGGACATGACGAGGCCCCCGGGTGGAACCCGGGGGCCTCGTGCGGGACGTGCGCTACGTCAGCGGATCAGATGTTGCCGCTGATGTAGTCGACCGCCTTGTAGGTGTTGTCGGCGCCGTACTCGTAGATGCCGATCGAGGCGGCCGTGGGGCTGCCCGTCTCGCCGAGCTCGATCGGACCGGAGACACCGTCGTAGTCGATGTCCGTGCCGTCGGCGAGCAGGTCGGCGCACGCCTTGAACTCGGTGCACTTCTCGCCGCCGGTCGTGATGCCCGGGATCTCCTTGGCGATCTTGTCGCCGGCGTCGCTGTCGGCCGCGATGGCCGCGAGCGCCGAGACGATGACCGCGTCGTAGGACTCCGCCGAGTAGGAGTAGTCCTTGAGGTCGGGGTCGACCTCGAGCAGACGGTCCTTGAAGTCACCCGAGGTCTCGGCACCGGGGATGGTGCCCTTGGTGCCCTCGAGCGTGCCGTCGGGCAGCTTGCCCGCGTAGTCGGCCGTGTTGCCGTCGACGAAGTACGTGTCGACGTCCTGCGGGCCGGCGCCGGCCTGGACCAGCTGCGGCACGATCGTCGTGGTCTCCTCGAAGGCGACCAGCACGACCGCGTCGGGCTTGGCGTCGGCGATCTCCTGGACCTGCGAGTCGTAGGACTGCGCGTTCTCGCCGTAGAAGACCGTGGCAGCGACCTTGCTGCCCGCGTTCTCCAGGCCCTTGCCGATCTCCTCGGCGAGGGTCTCGCCGTAGGCGTCCTGACGGGCGAGGATGGCGACGTTCTGCTTGCCGTCCTCGATCAGCAGGTTCGACATGACCGCACCCTGGAGGATGTCCGAGGGCGCCGTGCGGAAGTACAGGTCAGGCTTGGAGTAGTCGCCGTTGTCGAAGTCGGTCGACGTGTTGGCGGGCGAGAACATGACCGAACCGGCCGACATGATCTTGTCGATGACCGTCATGGAGACGCCCGAGGAGGCCGCGCCGACGATGACGTCGGACTTGGCGTCGAGCAGCTTGTCGGTCTCGGCGGGGGCGATGCCCGAGTCGGTGTCGCCCGAGTCGGCCTTGACGCCCTTGACGTCCTTGCCGAGGACTCCCCCGGCCGCGTTGACGTCCTGGATGGCGAGGTCGACGCCGGCGAACTCCGGCGGGCCGAGGAACGCCAGGCTGCCGGTCTGCGGCAGCAGCGAGCCGACGGTGAGGACGCCGTCGGACTTCGACGCGGCCGCCTTGTCGTCGCCGCCGTCTCCGCCGTCGTCGCCACCACCGCAGGCGGCGAGCACGAGGGCGCCCGCTGCTGCGACCGTGGCCAGTCGCATGGTCCTGGTACTGCGCTTCATTGATCCTCCGGGGAACTGTGGTTCGGCCCCCGACGGGCCGAGCCGTAGGTCGAAACTAGTCGCCAGCAGGGTCACCGGGGTCAGCCTGGCAGGAATGTCGTGCTTCGTAGCCAAGTTGTAACCCGCGCGCTCACTCCGGCAGTTCTCCGGCGTCCCCACGAGTGGATCCGTCGACGCCGTGCTCGACCACGCGCTCGGCGACGGTCCGCATCGACATCCGCAGGTCCATGGCCGTGCGCTGGATCCAGCCGAAGGCCTCGGGCTCGCTCAGTCCCAGCGCAGCCTGCAGCTGGGCCTTGGCCCGCTCGACCACCTTGCGCGTCGCGAGCTGGTCGCTCAGGTCCTCGACCTCGGCCTCCAGGGCGGCCAGCTCCGCGAACCGGCTGCGGGCCATCTCGATGGCCGGCACCAGGTCGGAGGCGGTGAACGGCTTCACGAGGTAGGCCATGGCGCCGGACTGGCGCGCACGCTCGACCAGCTCGCGCTGACTGAACGCCGTCAGCATCACCACCGGCGCGATCCGCTGGCCGGCGATCCGCGTCGCCGCGGCGATGCCGTCGAGCCGCGGCATCTTCACGTCCATCATCACGAGGTCGGGCTCGAGCGACGTGGCGAGCTCCACGGCCTCGAGCCCGTCGGCCGCCTGCCCGACGACGTCGTACCCCTCCTCCTCGAGCATCTCGGCGAGGTCGAGGCGGATCAACGCCTCGTCCTCGGCGATGACGACGCGAGGCCTCGCGGCGGAGGCGTCGCGGGCCGCGTCGTCGGGGAGGGCCGTCTCAGGTGGGGTGGGGCTCACGTGAGAAGGTTATCGGGCGCTCTGGGCGCGCCGACTTGGCGGAATGGTAGACGCGACGGTCTCAAAAACCGTTGTCCGAGAGGGCGTGCGGGTTCGAGTCCCGCAGTCGGCACATCACCCGGCGCCACCCCCCGCGCCGCCGCGCCGGCGGACCGCCGGGGCTCACGTCGACGTGCCGCGGCCGGTCTCCTGCTGCAGCCGTTCGATGTGCTCGGAGGCCTCGGCCTTGGTGAGGTCGGCCGACAGCGTCTCCCCCGCGTCGCGGGCGAGCGTGTCCAGGTAGCTGCGCTGCGCCCCGGTCATGGGCTCGTCGCCGGTCACCCAGTCCTCCGGGTCCTTCACGGTGGTCCCGCCCGCGTCGGCGCCGAGGACCTCGCCCGTGGGCCGAGTGGTGTCGTCACCGTCAGAATGCATGTTCGATTCAGTCATGGTCCCACCGTAGGCCGGGACCCGGACAGGCGCTCGTCGAGCGACGGCGCGCGGCGACTCAGTCCTCGTCGGAGGGGTGCGCGTAGGCCGGCACGACCCGGTTGATCGCGTCGCCCATGCGGTGGATCCGCAGGGCGTTCGTGGATCCCGGGATGCCCGGAGGGGCACCGGCGACGATCACGACCTCCTCGCCCTGCGTGCAGCGCGCGACCTCGAGCAGGCGCTTGTCGACCTGCATCACCATCTCGTCGGTGTGCTTGACCTCGGGCACCAGGAAGGTCTCCACGCCCCAGGTGAGGGCGAGCTGGTTGCGGGTGAGCGGGTCGGGCGTGAACGCGATGACCGGGATGGCCGAGCGGTACCGCGACATGCGCCGGGCCGAGCCGCCGATCGTCGTGAACGCGACGACGTAGCGCGCGTCGATGGACTCGGCCACCGTGGCGGCGCCGCGGCAGATGATGCCGGCGCGGGTCTTGGCCTGCCAGGTGTAGGCGGCCATGCGCGGCAGGCCGTGGTCCTCGGTGGACTCGATGATGCGGGCCATGGTGCGCACGGTCTGGATCGGGTACTCCCCCACGCTCGTCTCGCCCGAGAGCATCACCGCGTCGGCCCCGTCGAGCACCGCGTTGGCGACGTCGGAGGCCTCGGCGCGCGTGGGGCGCGGTGCCGAGATCATCGACTCGAGCATCTGCGTGGCCACGATCACGGGCTTGGCGTTGCGCCGCGCCTTCTCGACGATGAGCTTCTGCACGATCGGCACGTCCTCGAGCGGCAGCTCGACACCGAGGTCGCCGCGCGCGACCATCACGCCGTCGAAGGCGTCCATGATCTCGTCGAGGTTCTCGACCGCCTGGGGCTTCTCGATCTTCGCGATGACCGGACGGTGGATGTCGAGGTCGCGCATGACGCTGCGCACGTCGTCGGCGTCCCGGGCGTTGCGCACGAAGGAGAGCGCCACGAAGTCGACGCCCAGCTGCAGCGCGAAGCGCAGGTCGGCGATGTCCTTGTCGCTCATGGCCGGGACGCTCACGGCGACGCCGGGCAGGTTGATGCCCTTGTTGTTGCTGAGGCGCCCGGCGGTCTCGCAGATGGTGACGACGTCGGTGCTCGTGACCTCCACGGCGCGCAGCCGCACCCGGCCGTCGTCGACGAGGATCTCGTCGCCGGGCGAGACGTCGCCCGGCAGGCCCTTGTAGGTCGTGGAGGCGCGCTCGGCGTCGCCGGGCACGTCGTCGACGGTGATGGTGAACCGGTCGCCCAGCGCGAGGTCCACCGGGCCGTCGGCGAACCGACCGAGCCGGATCTTGGGGCCCTGGAGATCGGCGAGGATGGCGATCGCCTTGCCGGTGCGCTCGGCGGCCGCGCGCACGTGGCCGTAGTTCTCCTCGTGGTCGGCATGGTCGCCGTGACTCATGTTGAGTCGCGCGACGTCCATGCCCGCCTCGGCGAGCTGGAGGATGCGCTCGGCGGTCCCGACGGCCGGTCCGAGCGTGCAGACGATCTTGGCTCTACGCACACCCCGACCCTACCGACGTGGGACCAGTACCCGCGAGTCACTTTGTGGTGCGGCGCAACAAATCTCCCGACCGTCCAGTCCCACGCACGGACGAGGGCCGGGAGCAGCGCTCCCAGCCCTCGTCGAACGCAGTCCTCGTGACGTGCTGACCTCAGACCATCATCGGCCGGTCGTTCGGCTTGATCGGACGCGGCAGCGGGCTGTGCCCACCGGTCAGGTACGCATCGACACCCGCGGCGGCCGAGCGGCCCTCCGCGATGGCCCACACGATGAGCGACTGGCCACGGCCCGCGTCGCCGGCGACGAACACGCCCGGCACCGACGACATGAAGTCCTTGTCGCGCACGACGTTGCCGCGCTCGTCGAGGTCGACACCGAGCTGCTCGACGAGACCCTCGCGCTGCGGGCCGGTGAAGCCCATCGCGAAGAGCACCAGCTGGGCCGGCAGCACCTTCTCCGAGCCCGGCACCTCCTCGAAGCGACCGTCCTGCATCTCGACCTCGACGATGCGCAGGCCCGAGACGTTGCCGTCGTCGTCGCCGACGAACTCCTTGGTGGAGACGGCGTACACGCGGTCGCCGCCCTCCTCGTGCGCCGACGCCACCCGGTAGGTCATCGGGTAGGTGGGCCACGGCTGGTTCTCCGGGCGGTCCTTCCCCGGCTGCGGCATGATCTCCAGGCTGGTGATGGATCGCGCACCCTGACGGATCGAGGTCCCGAGGCAGTCGGCGCCGGTGTCGCCGCCACCGATGATGACGACGTCCTTGTCGGTGGCGAGGATCTGCTCCGACCCGTCCGTCGTCGGCTCGGCACCCAGCGCGGCCCGGTTGGCCTGCGGCAGGAAGTCCATGGCCTGGTGGATGCCACCGAGCTCACGGCCCGGGGCGGGCAGGTCGCGACGGACCGTGGAGCCGATGGCGAGGACGACGGCGTCGTAGCGGTCGCGCAGCTGGCTGCCCGTGAGCGTGTCGCCCACCTGGACACCGCTGCGGAACACGGTGCCCTCGCGCTGCATCTGCTCGATGCGTCGGTCGACGTGGACCTTCTCCATCTTGAACTCGGGGATGCCGTACCGCAGCAGTCCGCCGGGCTTGTCGTCGCGCTCGTACACGGCCACCGTGTGACCGGCCCGCGTGAGCTGCTGGGCCACGGCGAGACCAGCCGGGCCCGACCCGACGACCGCGACGGTCTTGCCGGTCAGGTACTCCGGGGGCTCGGGACGCACGTTGCGCCACTCCCACGCCCGGTCGATGATCGAGACCTCGACGTTCTTGATGGTGACGGGCTCGCGGTTGATGCCGACGACGCAGGCCGTCTCGCACGGCGCGGGGCACAGCCGACCGGTGAACTCGGGGAAGTTGTTGGTCGCGTGCAGCCGGTCGATCGCCTCGATCCAGTCGTCGCGCCACACCAGGTCGTTCCACTCCGGGATCAGGTTGCCCAGCGGGCAGCCCTGGTGGCAGAACGGGATGCCACAGTCCATGCAACGCCCGGCCTGCTCGGAGATGATCGGGAGCAACGCCTTGCCGGGCCCACCGGGGTAGACCTCGTTCCAGTCGTTGACCCGCTCGTCCACGGGACGACGGGGTGCCACCTCTCGGGCGGTCGTGATGAAACCTCGGGGATCAGCCACGTGCGGCCACCTCCATCATGCGTGCGGTCGTGTCGTCCTCGGACAGGCCCTCGGCCTCGGCCTCGGCCTTGGCGTCGAGCACCTTGCGGTAGTTGACGGGCATGACCTCCGTGAAGCGTGCGAGCGACTGCTCCCACGCGCCCAGCAGCTGCTCGGCCACGGCCGAGCCGGTCTCCTCGTGGTGCTTGGCGACCAGGGTCCTGAGCGACTCGGCCGCCTCGGACCCCGCCTCGACCGGGTTGAGCTCGACCATGTCGGGGTTGACCAGCGAGTGGTCGAGGTCCAGGACGTAGGCCTGTCCCCCGCTCATGCCGGCAGCGACGTTGCGACCCGTGGGGCCGAGGATCACCACCGTGCCCCCGGTCATGTACTCGAGCGCGTGGTCCCCCACGCCCTCGACGACGGCCCGCGCACCGGAGTTGCGCACGCAGAACCGCTCGCCGACCTTGCCCCGCAGGTAGATCTCGCCACTGGTGGCACCGAAGCCGATCACGTTGCCGGCCACGATCTGGGCCTCGGCCGCGAACCGTGCGTCCCGCGGCGGGCGCACGATGATGCGTCCGCCGGAGAGACCCTTGCCCACGTAGTCGTTGCCGTCGCCCTCGAGGCGCAGCGTGATGCCGTGCGGCACGAAGGCGCCGAACGACTGGCCGGCCGACCCGAGGAAGGTCAGGTCGATGGTGTTCTCCGGCAGGCCCTCGCCGCGGTAGCGCTTGGTCAGCTCGTGGCCGAGCATGGTGCCGACCGTGCGGTTGACGTTGCGGATCGCGAGCTGCGCCCGCACCGGCTCCCCACGCTCCAGCGCGTCGGCCGAGAGCCTGATCAGCTCGGCGTCGAGCGCGACGTCGAGACCGTGGTCCTGGACCGTGGTGTTGCGCAGCGAGGCACCCTCGGGCAGCGCAGGCACGTAGAGGATCGGCGACAGGTCGAGGCTGGCGGCCTTCCAGTGGTCGACGGCCTTCTTGACGTCGAGCACCTCGGCGTGGCCGACGGCCTCGTCGATCGAGCGGAAGCCGAGCTCGGCGAGGTACTCGCGGACCTCCTGCGCCAGGAACTCGAAGAAGTTCACCACGTACTCGGCCTTGCCCGAGTACTTCTCGCGCAGCTGACGGTTCTGCGTGGCCACGCCCACCGGGCAGGTGTCCAGGTGGCAGACCCGCATCATGATGCAGCCGCTCACCACGAGCGGAGCCGTGGCGAAGCCGAACTCCTCGGCACCGAGGAGCGCCGCGACGACGACGTCGCGGCCGGTCTTGAGCTGGCCGTCGCACTGCACGACGATGCGGTCGCGCAGCCCGTTGACCAGCAGCGTCTGCTGCGTCTCGGCCAGGCCGAGCTCCCACGGACCCCCGGCGTGCTTGAGCGACGTCAGCGGGGACGCGCCCGTGCCGCCGTCGTGGCCGGAGATCAGCACGACGTCGGCCTTCGCCTTCGAGACGCCCGCCGCCACCGTGCCGACACCGACCTCGGAGACCAGCTTGACGTGCACGCGGGCCGACGGGTTGGCGTTCTTGAGGTCGTGGATGAGCTGCTTGAGGTCCTCGATCGAGTAGATGTCGTGGTGCGGCGGCGGCGAGATGAGACCGACGCCGGGCGTCGAGTGCCGCGTCTTGGCCACCCACGGGTACACCTTCGGGCCGGGCAGCTGGCCACCCTCGCCGGGCTTGGCACCCTGAGCCATCTTGATCTGGATGTCGTCGGCGTTGGAGAGGTACTCGCTCGTGACGCCGAAGCGGCCGGACGCGACCTGCTTGATCGAGGACCGACGCTCGGGGTCGTAGAGACGCTCGGGGTCCTCGCCGCCCTCACCGGTGTTGGACTTGCCGCCCAGTCGGTTCATGGCGACGGCGAGCGTCTCGTGCGCCTCCTGGCTGATGGAGCCGTAGCTCATGGCCCCGGTCGAGAACCGCTTGACGATCTCGCTGACCGGCTCGACCTCGTCGATCGGCACCGGCGGACGCTCGCCCTCCTTGAAGGTGAACAGGCCACGCAGCGTCATGAGCCGCTCGGACTGGTCGTCGACGCGCTGCGTGTACTTCTTGAAGATGTCGTAGCGGCCCGACCGGGTGGAGTGCTGGAGACGGAAGACCGTCTCGGGGTCGAACAGGTGCTCCGGGCCCTCGCGGCGCCACTGGTACTCGCCGCCGACCTCGAGGAAGCGCCGGCGGCCGACGATGCCCTGGGACGGGTAGGCACGGGCGTGCCGCGACGCGACCTCGGCGGCGATGACGTCGAGCCCGACGCCGCCGAGCTTGCTCGACGTGCCGGTGAAGTAGGCGTCGACGACCTCGTGGGACAGGCCGACGCACTCGAAGATCTGCGCGCCGGTGTAGGAGGCGACGGTGGAGACGCCGATCTTGCTCATGACCTTCAGCACGCCCTTGCCGAGGCCGTAGGCCACGTTGCGCAGCGCCTGCTGGGGCTCGACGTCGCGCACGAAGTTGCCCTCGCGTGCCAGGTCCTCGGCAGACTCCAGCGCGAGGTACGGGTTGACCGCCGTGGCGCCGTAGCCGATGAGCAGGGCGACGTGGTGGACCTCGCGGACGTCGCCGGCCTCGACCAGCAGGCCGGCCTGCGACCGCAGCTTCTCGCGGACCATGTGGTGGTGCACGGCCGCGGTGAGCAGCAACGACGGGATGGGGGCGCGCTCGGAGTCGGAGTGCCGGTCCGAGAGCACGATGATGCGCGCACCGTCGGCGACGGCCCGCGACACGTCGGCGCAGATCTCGTCGATCTTGGCCGCGAGCGCCTCGCCGCCGCCGTTGACGTCGTACAGCCCGCGCACCACGTGCACGCTGAACCCCGGCATGTCGCCGTCCTTGTTCATGTGCCGGATCTTGGCGAGCTCGTCGTTGTCGATGACCGGGAACGGCAGCTGCAGCATGCGGCAGGAGGCCGGGCTCGGCTCGAGCAGGTTCGCCTCCGGTCCCATGGTGCCGGCGAGCGACGTGACGACCTCCTCGCGGATGGCGTCGAGCGGCGGGTTGGTCACCTGCGCGAACAGCTGGCTGAAGTAGTCGAACAACATCCGCGGGCGGTCCGAGATCGCGGCGATGGGCGTGTCGGTGCCCATCGAGCCGATCGCCTCGGCGCCGGTCCGGGCCAGCGGCGCGAGCAGGATCCGCAGGTCCTCCTCGCTGTAGCCGAAGACCTGCTGGCGACGGGTGACCGACGCGTGCGTGTGGATGATGTGCTCGAGGTCGGGCAGGTCCTCGAACCGGACCAGCCCGGAGTAGAGCCACTCGTCGTAGGGGTGCTCGCCGGCGAGCCGGTTCTTGATCTCCTCGTCCTCGACGACGCGGTGCTCGTCGAGGTCGAGCAGGAACATCTTGCCGGGCTCGAGCCGGCCCTTGCGGGTGATGGTCGCGGGGTCGAGGTCGAGCACGCCCGCCTCGGACGCGAGCACGACGAGACCGTCGTCGGTGATCCAGAACCGACCGGGGCGCAGGCCGTTGCGGTCCAGCACGGCACCGATCTGCGTGCCGTCGGTGAAGCAGACGCACGCCGGACCGTCCCAGGGCTCCATGATCGAGGAGTGGAACTCGTAGAAGGCCCGCCGGGCCGGGTCCATGACGTCGTTGTTCTCCCAGGCCTCGGGGATCATCATCATCACGGCGTGCGGGAGCTCGCGGCCACCGAGGTGCAGCAGCTCGAGCACCTCGTCGAGCGAGGCCGTGTCGCTGCCCTCGGGGTCGCAGATCGGGTACAGCCGGCTGAGGTCGCCGGGGATCAGCTCGCTCTCGAGCGTCGCCTCACGGGCCCGCATCCAGTTGCGGTTGCCACGTGCGGTGTTGATCTCGCCGTTGTGCGCGACGAACCGGAACGGGTGGGCGAGCGGCCAGCTGGGGAACGTGTTGGTGGAGAACCGGCTGTGCACGATCGCGAGCGCCGACTCCATGCGCTCGTCGAGCAGGTCGGGGAAGAACTCGTCGAGCTGCTCGGTGGTGAGCATGCCCTTGTAGACGAGGGTGCGCGACGACAGCGTCGGGAAGTAGACGCCGGTCTCGTGCTCGGCACGCTTGCGCAGGCAGTACGCGAACCGGTCCAGCTCGATGCCCTCGCGCGACCGATCGGTGGACTCCACGTAGAGCAGCTCGAACGACGGCATCGCGCCGAACGCCATGGACCCGAGGATCTCGGGCTTGACGGGCACGGGACGCCAGCCGAGGACGGTCAGCGCCTCCTCGGCAGCGATCGCCTCGACCCGCTGCTTCGCCTCGGCGGCGGCCTCGGGCTCGGTCGGCAGGAACGCCAGGCCCACCGCGTAGTGGCCGGCCTCCGGCAGCGTGAACCCCTGCTCCTGCGCGACCGCCCGGACGAACCGGTCGGGCACCTGCATGAGGATGCCGGCACCGTCGCCGGTGTTCTCCTCGGCGCCCACCGCGCCGCGGTGGTCGAGGTTGCGCAGCGCGGTCAGGCCGTGCTTGACGATCTCGTTGCTCGGGATCCCCGAGAGCGTGGCGACGAAGGCGACGCCGCAGGCGTCACGCTCGTGCACCGGGTCGTACAGGCCCTGTGCGGCAGGCAGTGCCGAGAACTTGGGGGCCGAGAACGTGGGGGCCGAGAACGTCGGGCCGACCGTGCCGGGCTGCTGGAGCTCAGGAGGAATGGATGCGCTCACCGAGAGGTCCCTTCTCGCGTCATCATGGATGGGTGCTGGACCACCGATGCGGTGGCCCGACCGTGGGACGACGTTGGCCCAGGACAGCATCGTCACTGTACAGGCACGACGACCCGGGAGCGAGCAGGGCCGACCGGTCGCGCGTCACCCGAGCTGGGTCCCCACCGCCTCGCCGATGAGGTAGGTGATGCCGGCCGCGGCTCCGCCGAGCACGAGCTGCCGCAGCCCGCCGTACCACCAGGCGCGGCTCGTCACCCTCGTGACGATCGCGCCGCAGCCGAACAGCGCCAGCAGCGACACGACGATGGTCGGGACCGACGAGCTCGCCCCCAGCACGAGCGGCAGGAGCGGGATCAGGGCCCCGACGGTGAAGGCCCCGAACGACGACATGGCCGCGACCATCGGCGAGGGCAGCACGTCGGCGTCGATGCCCATCTCCTCCGCGGCGTGCACGGCGACCGCGTGGTCCAGGTCGAGGTGCACCTGCCGGGCCACCTCTCGCGCGGTGGTCTCGTCGACACCCTTGGCCATGAAGGTGGCCGCCAGCTCGGCCTCCTCGGCCGGGCCGTTGCGCACGATCTCGTCGCGCTCCACCGCGAGCTGGGCCTGGGCCAGCTCGCGCTGGCTCGCGACGGACGTGTACTCACCGGCCGCCATCGAGAACGCGCCGGCGGCCAGGCCCGCCAGGCCGGCGATGATCACCGGGGCGCGCTCGGTGCTGCCTCCGGTGACGCCCATGATGAGCGCGAAGTTCGACACGAGGCCGTCCATGGCCCCGAAGACGGCGGGCCTCAGCCACCCGCCGTTGACGTCCGGGTGCTCGTGGGAGACCGCGCCCGGGTCCGGCAGCGGTTCAGGGGTGCTCATGGGACGAAACCTACGCCTGCACCCGGTGCGAACCGGAGCGGCTAGGCGGCGTCTGCGGCGGTGCGGCCGCGGCGACGCGCCAGGAGGAAGTACGCCAGTGCACCCACGAACACGATGACCGAGGTGAACACGTTCAGCCGGACGCCGAGGAACTCGTTCGCGGTGTCGATCCGCAGCTGCTCGATCCAGAACCGGCCGGCGGTGTAGAGCATCACGTAGAGCGCGAACGCCCGACCGCCCGTGAGGCGGACCCGACGGTCGATCGCGACGATGAGCGCCGCGGCGGCGAGGTTCCAGATCATCTCGTACAGGAAGGTGGGGTGGAACGTCGCGAACTGCTCGTACCCGTCGGGGCGGTTCTGCGGCGCGATCTCGAGCGCCCACGGCACGTCGGTGGGACGGCCGAAGAGCTCGGAGTTGAAGTAGTTGCCGATGCGACCGACGGCCTGGGCCACGAGGAGCCCCGGCGCGAGCGCGTCGGCCACGGCCAGGAACGACAGGTCGTAGCGGCGACAGGCGATCCACACGCCGAGCGCACCACCGGCGATGGCACCCCAGATGCCGAGGCCGCCGTTCCAGATGTAGAGCGCCTCGATCGCTCGGCGCCCCTCGCCGAAGTACAGCTCGGGGTCGGTGACGACGTGGTAGATCCGCGCGCCGACGATGCCGAACGGGATGGCCCAGATCGCGATGTCGCTGATGGCACCCTCGCGCCCGCCGCGGGCCTGGAGGCGGCGTTCGCCGATCCAGATCGCGAGCAGGGCGCCGACGATGATGCCCAGGGCGTAGGCGCGCAGCGGGAAGGGTCCGACCTCCCACACGCCGGTCGACGGGCTGGGGATGGAGGTCGCGAGGCCCGCGACGGACGACACGGTCATCGGACGACTCCTGCCCGCAGCTCACGGGCCAGCTCGCCGACGGCGGCGACCCCGCTCTCGGCGTCGGGCGCGTCGAGCAGCAGCCGCACGAAGGCCGAGCCGACGATGACCGCGTCGGCGTACTGGGCGATCTCGTGGGCCTGGGCGCCGTTGCTGACGCCCAGACCGACGCCCACCGGCTTGTCGGTGACCTTGCGCAGACGCGCGACGAGCTCGGGGGCCAGCGAGCTGGTCTCCTGACGCTGACCCGTGACCCCCATGACGGCGGTCGCGTAGATGAAGCCGCTCGCCGCGTCGGCGGTCATCGCGAGCCGCGCGTCGGTCGAGGACGGCGCCACGAGGTACGTGCGGTCCAGCCCGTGCTCGCGCGACGCCGCCTCCCACTCGGCGGCCTCGTCGGGGATGAGGTCGGGCGTGATCAGCCCGGCTCCCCCGGCTGCGGCGAGGTCGGCGGCGAAGCGGTCGACGCCGTACCGCTCGACCGGGTTCCAGTAGGTCATGACGACCGTGGGGGCGCCGGTCCCGGCGACACGTCGCACGACGTCGAAGGCCTGGCTCGTGCGGAACCCGTTCGCGAGCGCGGTCTCGGCCGCGGCCTGGATGGTGGGGCCGTCCATGACGGGGTCGCTGTACGGCAGGCCGATCTCGACGAGGTCGCACCCGCCCTCGACCATCGCCGTCAGCGCGGCGACCGACGTGTCCACGTCGGGGAAGCCGGCGGGAAGGTACCCCACGAGGGCGGCGCGGTCGTCGGCACGCGTGCGCTCGAACAGGGCGTCGATCCCGCTCACTCCTCCACGCCTTCCTCGAGCACGACCGGGCCGTCCAGGAGGCCGAAGTACTCGGCGGCGGTGTGCACGTCCTTGTCGCCGCGGCCCGAGAGGTTGACCAGGATGGTGGCGTCCGGTCCGAGCTCCTTCGCCAGCGTCACCGCACCGGCGAGGGCGTGGGCGGTCTCGATCGCCGGGATGATGCCCTCGGTCTTGCAGAGCAGGTCGAAGGCGGACATGGCCTCGGCGTCGGTGGCGGGCACGTACCGGGCGCGGCCGATGGTCGCGAGGTAGGAGTGCTCCGGCCCCACGCCCGGGTAGTCGAGCCCGGCCGAGATGGAGTGCGACTCCATGGTCTGGCCGTCCTCGTCCTGCAGCAGGTAGGAGCGGGCGCCGTGCAGCACGCCGACGTCGCCGGCGGTGATGGGCGACGCGTGCCGGCCCGTCTCGTAGCCGTCGCCACCGGCCTCGACGCCCAGCAGCTGGACGTCGGGGTCGTCGATGAACGCCGTGAAGAGGCCGATGGCGTTGGACCCGCCACCCACGCAGGCCACGGCCGCGTCGGGCAGCCGGCCGGTCAGCTCGAGGACCTGGCGACGGGCCTCGTCACCGATGCCGCGGGTCAGGTCGCGCACCATCGACGGGAACGGGTGCGGGCCCGCGGCGGTGCCGAACAGGTAGGACGTGTGGTCGACGCTGGCCACCCAGTCGCGCAGGGCCTCGTTGATCGCGTCCTTCAGGGTGCGACTGCCGGTGGTGACCGGCACGACCTCGGCGCCGAGCATCTTCATCCGTGCGACGTTGAGCGCCTGGCGCTCGGTGTCGACCTCGCCCATGTAGACGGTGCAGTCGAGGTCGAGGTAGGCGCACGCAGTGGCCGACGCCACGCCGTGCTGACCGGCGCCGGTCTCGGCGATGGCTCGCGGCTTGCCGATCCGCTTGGCCAGGAGAGCCTGCCCGAGGACGTTGCGGATCTTGTGCGCACCGGTGTGGTTGAGGTCCTCGCGCTTGAGCAGCACCCGTGCGCCGACGGCCTCGGAGAACCGGCTCGCCTCGTAGAGGGGGCTGGGCACGTTCGCGTACTCGCGGAACATCCGGTCGAGCTCGCCGATGAACGCGGGGTCGGCCTGCGCGTCGGCCCAGGCCTCGGCCAGCTCGTCGAGGGGCGCGACGAGCGCCTCGGGCATGAAGCGACCGCCGAAGCGGCCGAAGTGGCCGGTGGCGTCCGGCTGTACGTAGGTCATGAGGTCCTTCTCTGGCGTGGCTGCGCGGTGGGTGACGGTGGGGTCGCGGCGACCGTCACCATCGCCGCAGTGGCGTCGTGACCACGTCAGGACCTCTGCTGCAGGGCGGGGTGGGCGCCGGCGGCCACGAGGTCGGCGACCGTGGCCCGCGGGTCGTCGCCCCGTACGAGGGTCTCGCCGACCAGCACCACGTGGGCACCGGCGCGGGCGTACTCGAGCACGTCGTGCGGACCGCGCACGCCGGACTCGGCGACCCGGACCACACCGTCGGGGATCCGTGGGGCCAGACGTTCGAAGGTGTCGCGCTTGACCTCGAGCGTCTTGAGGTCGCGCGCGTTGACGCCGACGAGCTGCGCTCCGGCGTCGAGCGCCCGCTCGACTTCCTCCTCGTCGTGGACCTCCACGAGAGGCGTGAGGCCGATGGACCGGGCGCGCTCGACGAGGCTCACGAGGGCCTCCTGGTCGAGCGCCGCGACGATGAGCAGGGCCATGTCGGCACCGGCGGCGCGGGCCTCCCACAGCTCGTAGGAGGTCGTCATGAAGTCCTTGCGCAGCAGCGGCACGTCGACCTGGGCACGCACCGCGCGCAGGTCGTCGAGGCTGCCGTCGAAGCGGCGCTGCTCGGTGAGCACGCTGATGGCGGCCGCTCCGCCGGCGGCGTAGTCGCAGGCGAGCGCGGCGGGGTCCTTGATCGCGGCGAGCGCGCCCTTGCTCGGGCTGGAGCGCTTGACCTCGGCGATGACGCTCACGCCGTCGGCCCGGAACGCCGGCATCGGGTCGAGCGCCGGGGGCTGGCGCAGCGCCTGCTCCTTGAGCTGGTCGAGCGAGCACGTGGCCTGACGTGCGACGCGGTCGGCCGCGACGCCCTCGAGGATGTCGTCGAGCACGGTCATGGCCACCTCCTCGTCGTCGGCACTTCTCCTGCCCTCCAGGGTAGACCGCACCGACCCCGCGGGTCGGTCAGGGTCCGAGCACTCCCCCTGCAGGGGTCCACCGCACGAGGGTGAAGACCACGACGACCACGCCCACGACGAGGAGCAACGTCGACGAGACACCCGTCGACGTGGTGGTGGCGCCGGGGCCCGAGACGCGGGCCGGCCCCCTCCCGGCGGCTCGGACGGCCCACCGCGTCCAGGCGACCGCCGCGAGGAGCACCAGCCCGACCGCGAGCGCGTTCTGGGCCAGCGCCGCACCCACGTCGCCGTGGAGCAGGTCGTGCGTGGCACGCAGCCCACCGCACCCCGCGCAGGGCAGACCCGTCGCTGCGAGGAACGGACAGGCGCCGAAGGCGCCCGGGACGTGCGGGTCCCGCACCGCCACCACCCCCAGCAGGACTGCTCCGGCCAGGCCACCCCACAGGGGGCCCGACCGGAGCAGGTCGCGTGCCTGCGTCACGAGGAACCGGGTCTCGCCGCGGAGATCAGGCCTTCTTGAAGTAGGCGTTGGACTCCGGTCGGAACAGCAGGAAGACGGTGGCGATCGTCAGCAGGGTGCTGATGATCGACAGGACCAGCAGCAGCGCAGGCTGGTTGCCCAGGCCCATCAGGCCGAAGAGCACGCCGATGACGCCCAGCACGGTGTAGACGATGCGCGCCCAGTTGGCGCCCTTGCCGATGAAGTAGGCGAACATCGCGGCGAGGGCGACGCCGATGACGACGCCGATGACGAGACTGATCATCACGCCGGCGCGAGCGGCGTCGCGGTCCAGGGTCGTTCCGGAACCGGCGCTCTCGATGGCCTGGTCCACCAGGTCGTCGATCATCGTGAAGGTCAGGACGGTCGAGATCAGGCTGAGGCCGACGCTGACCCAGATCAGCTTGACGGCGTTCTGCACCGACGCCGGGGCCGGACCCTTGGCGTCGGGACGGTACTCGGGCTCGGGGCTTGCGGGGAACGGCTCCATGGGTCCTCTTCCGGTCGGGCCGGGTGTCGCCCCGGCTCGTGTCCATCCAAGCGTGGACTGGGCAGAACGTCCAACGTCCGGCCGCGCGGCGTGTCCCGACGTCAGCGACGCACGGGGTAGGTGTTGATCGCCTTGTCGTGCACGGTCTGCTTGCGCTCGTCCCACAGGGGCCAGAGCAGGTCGACGAGCAGGCCGATGAAGGTCCACTGCAGCAGACCGGCGACGAGCCACCGGAAGAATCCCTCGAGGGCGCCGACCGGTGCGCCGTCACGTCCGACGACGTGCACGCCCACCAGCTGCTTGCCGAGGCTCTGTCCGCGGTACCCGACCCTCAGACCTCGGTTCCACAGGTCGAACCCGAGGTACAGGACGAACCCGAGCCCGACGACCACGAGTCCCCACGGGTTGGTGTTCGTGAACTCGTCGGTGACCTCGTCGTAGTCGGCGTCGACGAAGAGCAGCACGAACCCGCCGACGATCGGCACGATCGACAGCGCCAGCACGATGAGTCCGTCGACGAACGACGCGAGCACGCGGATCCACCACCCCGCGGGCTCCTCCGGGACCGAGCGGTCCGCCTGGCCAGGGAAGGCCGGCGCGCCAGGCTGGACGCCCGCACGGACGTCCGGCTGCGCGGGCGGCGACCAGGGCGTGCCGTGCGTCGGGCCGGCACCGCCGGGCTGCTGCTCCCCCGGGTAGCTCGGGTAACGGGGCCCCTGGGGCACGTCGGGGCTCATGGGAGCGTCAGTCGGTCGTCGCGCGGTGCTCGTCGACGCCGTGCGGCCGGTCACCGTGGCCGGGTGCGCGCTCGGCGCCCAGACCCATGCGCGACATGATCAGGCCGATCGGACCCGCGGCGACCGCGAGCACGACACCGATCGTGAAGGGCACCCAGTGCGGCTCGGGGATCAGAGCGATCCCGCCGATGGTGAAGCCTGCGAGGCAGACCAGGACGGCGGTCCAGGACGCGGGCGACGATCCGTGCGACATGCAGCTCTCTCTCCTGCGAGGGGGACGACGGGCGACAGCCTACCGGGGCGCATCGGCGTCGGCCGGTGCGCCCCGGAGGGCGTCGCTCAGGACGGCTGCGACCGTGCGAGCACCGAGGACGCGGGAGCGGGCGCCAGGACGGCGGCGCTGCGGGGGCGGCCGGAGTGACGCGCGATCAGGTCCATCACGTCGCGGCGGCCGAGCTGCTTGCCGATGCCGAGGACCCCGAAGATCGTCGCGGCCAGGATCACGACGTCGAGCTTCGCCTGGTAGCCGTTGAGGCAGGCGCGGCAGTAGGCCGCCTCCAGCTCGAGGCGCTCGCCGTCGGTGAGCGCCTCGCGGCCGACGAGCTGGGCCGGGCCGGTCAGGCCGGCACGCGTCAGGAACCGGTCGGAGACCTGCGGGTACTCCTCGCGGAGGCAGTCGATGACGTTCTGCGGCAGCGGACGGTTGCCCACCACGCTCATGTCGCCGCGCAGGACGTGCCAGAGCTGCGGCAGCTCGGTGAGCGCGAAGCGCTCCACGAAGCGACCGATCCGGGTGTAGAGCGGTGAGTCGGCCGGGATGTTGAGGAAGCGGGTGTCGGACGCGACCGGCACGGTCTCACGGTTCACGAGCTTGTCGGCGTTGCGCACCATCGTGCGGAACTTGGTCAGCAGCACGACCTCGTCGACGCTCACCCGGCGGCGTGACCGGTAGAACACCGGGCGCCCCTCCGACACGAGGACGGCCAGGGCCACCGTGAGGACGACCGGGACCCAGACGACGGCTCCGGCCACGGTCAGCAGCAGGTCGAGCGAACGCTTCTTCCACATCAGGAGGTCTCCTTGGTGCCGACAAGCTCGAGGGGTGGGTCGATCCGCCCGGGCAGAGCGCCCGAGACGACGAGTGAGAGGGACCGCACGAGCAGCCACAGACGGGCGTCCAGGCCCACGACGCGGCGACGCCCGGCTCGCGCTGCCCGGTCCTGCAGGCATCGCTCGACGCGGACCGCGAGGCCGGAGAAACCGGCGTGGAGGCGGTGCCAAGGACGGGTGCGCTCGCCGCCGGCGACGAGACGTCCCGGGTAGAGGACGTCGAGGCGCGCGGCGGGGTGCTCGGCGACGAGTGTTACGAGCGCCTGCTCCACCAGGGACTTGAAGCCCCCGTAGTAGCGCCGGTCGGCCGTGGGTGCCAGCGCCACGACGGAGGACACGAGGACGAGCCGGACCGGACGACCGGCCGCCGCGTCCAGCACCCGGCGCAGGAAGGCGAGGTCGCGCTCCGTCGCCGCGGTGTCACCCACGAGGTCCACCGGCCCCGGGTGCACCGGTCCGAGCGCGCAGACCGCGACGTCCACGGACTCGACGTCACGGAGCAGCGTGGCGAGCTCGTCGCCGGCCACGTCGACCACGTCGGCTCCGGCGGCCCGCAGGGCCGCCGCGTCGGTCGCGCCACGCGAGACGGAGAGCACCGGCCCGCCGTGCCGGTCGGCCAGCTCACGGCCCGTGCGGGTCAACGGTCCGACGACGACCAGCGGCACGCCGGTGGGCCGCGACACGTCACGCACCCCGACGTCGAGACCGGTGACGGCCCGCGTCGCGGCACTCATCGCGCGCTCCGCAGCAGCACGGACTCGAAGCGGTCGGCGCACGAGGCCAGGGAGAACTCCTGCTCGGCGAGGTCGCGCGCCTCGGCACCGACGTCGTCGCGACGTCCGGGCTCGCCCAGGAGCTGGTCGACCCACGCGGCCGCTGCCGGGAGCGAGGCGGCGTCGGGTCGGCCGACGTGCCCGCCCGCCCGGCGCACCAGCCCGGAGGCGGCGTTCTCCTCGGGCATCAGTCCCACCACGGGACGACCGGCGCACAGGTAGGACAGCGTCTTGGACGGGACGGAGAACGCGCCCGCCTGCTGGTCGAGCAGGACCACGAGCACGTCGCCGCTGGCCAGCACCTCCGGGAGCCGGTCGTAGGGCTGGAACGGCAGCAGCGTGAGCGGGACGTCGAGCGCGGCGGCCTCGGCCCGCAGGACCGGGACGGCGGGCCCCTCGTTCACGACGACCAGCCGGACCTCACGGCCGCGCTCGCGCACCGCGGCGGTGAGCTGGACCAGCAGCGCGGGGTCGTGCTTGAGCCCGAGGGTCCCCGAGTACAGGATCGTGTCGACGTCGTCGAGCTCGTTCTCGACCGCCCAGTCGTTCTTGCGCGGACAGGGCACGATCTCGTCGAGCGGGGCCCAGTTCGCGATGACCGTCACCTTGGCGGCCGTGCCCCATCCCGCGTGCACGGGCACGAAGGACTCGGCGATGACGACGATCTCGCGGGCGCGGCGCGACGTCCACCGCTCGGCGACCTCGAAGCCGACCGCCACCGCACGGAAGGAGCGTGAGAGCTTCGCGCCGGCGAAGGACCGCACCGCCACGGAGTACACGTCCTGGTGCCAGAGCACCCACGGCTGGCGCAGCACGAGCATCGCGGCCGCGAAGACCACCAGGGTCGGGATCTGGACGTTGGACATGAGGGCGACGTCGGGACGGACGCGTCGGACGTGGCGGACCAGCTCGAACCCCAGCCTCAGCTCGAGGAGCAGACGATGGACGAAGCGGCTCTTGTCGAACACGATGCCGTCGCCCACGGTCTCGAAGGTGATCGACTCGCCCTCCGCGGACTCGAGTCGACCCTTGCCCGAGACGTAGGCGTTGCAGGTGGAGTGGGTGACGTCGTGGCCACGCCGCGCGAGCTCCCGGCTCAGCTGGGCCTGGAAGGGATGCCCGCTGAAGTCGTGCACGAGTACGCGCATCGGACCTCCAACCGTCGTCACCGCTCGTCGGTGTCGAAGATCTCAACGACGGGTGCACCCGGGAGTTACGAGTCCTCCAGGTGAATTCAGGACTTTCGTCCCGCATGGCTCAGAGCGTGGGGTCGCGTCCCTCGTCGAGCGCCTTCCACGGGTCGTCGTCGACGCGTGAGCGCGACGGCGCGTCGTACCGGCCGCTCATGGCGGGCCACGACCTGCCGTGCCGGACGGTCACGGCACCGAGGCCGGTCGCGAGCAGGAACCCCGCGGCCGCGACGTAGGACCACGACGACCTCGAGACGGCTCCGAGGTCCTGGCCCGTGAAGGCCGGGGACTGCTCGGCGGCCGAGGACAACGACGCGTCGACGTCGGCCGCCGAGACCAGGCACACGGCAGCACCGCCGAGTCCGAGCACGACGACGAAGAGACCGACGACGAGCCGCCCGCGCCCGCGGGTCGCGAGCACGGCGAGCGCGGCGGTGACCACGACGACGGCCAGGGCGGCGGCCAGCGGGGCGACGTCGCGGCCCGTGACCACGATCGTGTCGGGCGGCAGGCCCGTCGGGGCCAGCCGGGTGCTGGCCCAGGTGCGGCCGAGTGCCAACCAGGTGAGCCCACCCACCGCCAGCAGGCCGAGCACCACCGGCGCGTACAGACGCCGCCCGGACGCAGCCGTCACAGCAACCGGTCCGCGTCGAAGCAGGTGGTCGCGCCGGTGTGGCAGGCCGGACCCTCCTGGTCGACCACGACGAGCAGCGTGTCGCCGTCGCAGTCGAGGCGCACCTCGCGCACGGCCTGGGTGTGGCCGGAGGTCTCGCCCTTGACCCAGTACTCCTGGCGGCTGCGGCTCCAGTAGGTGCCCCGGCCGGTCGTGAGGGTGCGGTGCAGCGCCTCGTCGTCCATCCACCCGACCATGAGGACGTCGCGCGTGCCGGCGTCCTGCACCACGGCGGGGACCAGCCCCGCGGGATCGCGCTTGAGCCGGGCGGCCACGGCTGGGTCGAGTGAGGTCACGGTGCCATCCTCCCAGAGGTCACTCGGCCGCCGGCACGATCCCGAGCGAGGCCTGCGCCACCCAGCTGGCGTGCAGGCGGGCGTACACGCCCCCGGCGTCGACCAGCTCGTCGTGCGACCCGTCCTCGACGAGGCGGCCTGCGTCGAACACCAGCACGCGGTCGGCGTTCTCCGCCGTGCTGAGCCGGTGCGCGATCGTGACGCTCGTGCGTCCCTCGAGCAGGGTCTCCAGCGCACGCGTGGCACGCAGCTCGGTCTGCGGGTCGACCGCACTCGTGGCCTCGTCGAGCACGAGGAAGTCGGGGTCGGCCAGGGCCGAGCGCACCAGCGCGACGAGCTGGCGCTCCCCCGCCGACAGCGACTCGCCCCTCTGCCCCACGCGTGTGTCCAACCCGTGCGGCAGCCCCGCGAACCAGTCGGTGAGGCCGAGGTCGTCGACCGCGGCGACGAGCTCGACGTCCGTCGCGTCGTCGCGCCCGTACAGCAGGTTCTCGCGCAACGTCGCGTCGAACAGGAAGCCCTCCTGGGGGACCATGAGCACGTGGCGCCGCAGCTCGTCGAAGGAGACCCGCGCGATGTCGGTGTCGCCGAGCCGCACCGTCCCGCGCACCGGGTCCATGAGGCGGGTGAGCAGCTTGGCGAAGGTCGTCTTGCCCGAGCCCGTCTCGCCCACCACCGCCACGCGCTGGCGCGGCTGGATCGTGACGTCGACGTCGCTGAGCACCTCCGGGCCGTCGGGGTAGGCGAACGCGACGTGCTCGAACCGGGCGCCGAGCACCTCGTCGGGCAGACCGACCCCGTCGGGACCGGGGTCGACCACGTCGGCCGGGGTGTCGAGCAGCTCGATGACCCGCCGCCACGAGGCGATGGCGTTCTGCGCCTCGGTCAGGACCTGCGTGGCCATCTGCGCGGGCCCCACGAGCAGACCGACGAGGAACGCGAACGCGATGACGGTCCCCATCGACAGGCCACCGGCCACGCCGAGGACCACTCCGACGGCCACGGCACCGGCGTTCGCGAGCCCGCCCACGAGGCCGGCGGAGGCGAACGTGACCGCCACGAGCTTCTGGGCGCGGACGTTGGCGTCGAGGTTGCGCTGGATGCCCGCGTCGACCCTGGCCTGCGTGCGGTCCTCGATGGCGTGCGCCTTGACCACGGAGGCACCGACGACCGGCTCGGCCACGACGGCGAGCATCTCGCCGACGGTCCGGCGCACGGTGTCGTAGGCGCGGCTCAGCCGTGCGGCGAAGTACTTCAGGCTGGCCGCGAGCGGGAGGAAGCACAGCCAGACGACGAGGGTCAGCTGCCAGGAGTAGAACGCCATGATGACCGTCGCGACGAGCATCTGGCCGAGGCTGATGACGATCATGATGCCGGTGAACTGCAGGAACAGGGACACCTGGTCGATGTCGGACGTCACCCGCGAGACGAGGACGCCCCGGCGCTCGGCGTTCTGCGTGAGCATCGAGAGGTCGTGCACGTGGCGGAACGCCGTGACACGCAGCTCGGCGAGGCCGCGCTCGCTCGCCACGAACAGGCGCACGCGCATCCAGTAGGCGACGACCGCCGTCAGCAGGACGAGCACGAGCGCGCCGAGCAGGTAGGGACCGATGGCGGACAGGGTCGTCTCTCCCCCGTCACCCAGCCCCGAGTCCACCGTGCGCTGGATGACCACGGGCACCACCGAGCCGCCCACCGTGCTCAGCACGGCGAGCAGCAGCGTGAGTCCCAGGCCGTCCTTGATGGCCGGCGACAGCGCGAGGCCGCGGCGCACGATCTCGCGACCGGACGCCCGGACGGTGGTGACGCCCGGCAGGCTCACCTCGGTGCTCGTGGCGGTCATGCCTGTGCCTCCCTCGCCTGGTCGTACGCGTCGACGAGGTCGCGGTAGACCGCCGACCCCGCCATGAGCTCGGCGTGGGTGCCACGCTCGGCCACCCGTCCGCCGTCGAGCAGCACGACCTCGTCGGCCAGGGCGATGGTGGCCTTGCGGTACGCCACGACGAGGACCGTCGGCCCGCCCCCGTCGGCCGTGCGATCGGCCAGGGCGCGCAGGATGCGCTGCTCGACCTCGGGGTCCACGGCGCTCGTGGCGTCGTCCATGACCAGCAGCCGGGGCCGCCGCACGAGGGCGCGCGCCAGGGCGAGGCGTTGGCGCTGCCCGCCGGACAGGGTGGTCCCGCGCTCACCGAGCTGAGTGTCGAGCCCCGCGGGCAGGCGGGCGACGAAGCCGTCGGCCTGGACGGTCCGCAGCGCCTCCCAGACGTCGGCGTCGTCGACGTCGGCCCCGAGCGTGACGTTCTCACGGACGGAGTCGTCGAACAGGAAGGTGGTCTGCGGGACCACGGCGACCGCGTCGGCCAGGGCCCGGTGGGTGAGGCCCGCGACGTCGTGACCGTCGAGCTCGACCGTGCCGGAGCGCGGGTCGACGAGGCGCGAGAGCAGGGTCGTGAGGGTGCTCTTGCCGCTGCCGGTGGCACCGACGAGGGCCGTGACGGACCCCCGCGGCACGTGCAGCTCGACGCCGTCGAGGACGTCGTCGCCCTCGCCCGACTGCACGGCGTCGTCGAACTGGTAGGAGACTCCCCGCAGGTCGAGGTCGACCGCACCTGCGCCCGGCAGGGTGGCGGTGCCGTAGGTCATGGACCCCGACGCCTGCAGCACGCTCTCGACACGGTCCCAGCCGACGACGCTGCGGGGCAGCTCGCCGAGCACCCAGCCGATGGCACGCACCGGGAAGGCGACCACGGTGAACAGGTAGGCCACCTGCACGACGTCGCCGGGCTCGGCGGCACCGCTGGCCACGCGGCCGACGCCCAGGACGATCACGGCGAGGATGCCGAGGTTCGGCAGGGCCTCCAGCAACGGGTCGAAGATGCTGCGGATCTTCCCGACCTCGATGTTGGCGTCGCGCAGCTCCTCGGTGGACCGGGCGAAGCGGGCGGTCTCGTCGGCCTCGCGACCGAGCGACTTCACCACCAGCGCGCCGTCGAAGGACTCGTGGGCCACGGCGCTCAGGTCGCCGCGCAGGGCCTGGGCGTGCGCGACCTTGGGCGAGAGCCAGCGCTGGTAGAACACGTTGATGCCGAACAGGGCCGGGAACACCACGAGGCCCACGAGCGTGAGCACCCAGTCGGCCTCGAGCATCGCCACGAGAGCGGCTGCGAGCATGGCGATGACGCCGACCGCCATCGGCAGCGGCATGAAGACCGCCCACGTGGCCTCGACGTCGGCGTTGGCGTTGGAGAGCAGCTGGCCGGTGGGGTGGCGGTGGTGCCACGACATCGGGAGGGCGAGGTACTGACGGGTGACCTTGCGGCGGTAGGTGGCGACCAGGCGGTAGTAGACGATGCCGCCGATGAGCCGCCGCGCGATGACGCCGAGCGCCCGCAGCACGGCCACGCCGAGGAACAGGGCGATCGAGGTCCAGAGGGCGCCCTGCAGCACCTCGCCCTGCTCGAAGGACGGCCGGATGACGTTGTCGGTCGCCCACCCGAGCACCCAGGCGTCGGCGACGGTCATCGCGCCGAAGAGCACGCTGCCCACGACCGAGATCGCGAACAGCGCCTTCTGCTCGCCGATGCCGCGTCCGAGCAGGCCGAATCCGCGGCGCATGATCCGGTCGGGCTGGGCCGATCCGAGCTGGCCCGATCCCGTCGGTACCGCCTCGGTCCGGGCTGCCTCGGCCTCGACCGCCTCGGCCTGGGCCGGCCTGGGGGCGCTACCTGACACGGTGTCCCGCTGCTCGCAAGGTCTCTTTCACCTGTCCGATGGTCAGCTCGCCGAAGTGGAACACACTCGCGGCGAGCACGGCGTCGGCACCGGCCTCGACCGCAGGAGCGAAGTGCTCGAGCCGTCCGGCGCCACCACTGGCGATCAGTGGCACCTGTGTAACGCCGCGGACCGCCCGAATCATTTCCAGGTCGAAGCCCTGCTTCGTCCCGTCGGCGTCCATCGAGTTGAGCAGCACCTCGCCGACGCCCAGCTCGTCGGCCTGGCGGACCCACTCCACGGCGTCGATCCCGGCGCTTCGCCGGCCGCCGTGCGTGGTGACCTCGAACCCGCTGGGCTGGGCGCCCTCGCCCGACGTCGGGGCACGTCGCGCGTCGACGCTGAGGACGAGCACCTGGTTGCCGAACCGCTGGGCGATCTCGGCGATCACCTCGGGGCGCGCGATGGCCGCGGTGTTGATGCCGACCTTGTCGGCGCCCGCGCGCAGCAGCCGGTCGACGTCGTCGACGGTGCGCACTCCCCCGCCGACGGTGAGCGGGATGAAGACCTGCTCGGCCGTGCTGCTCACGATGTCGAACGTGGTCGCGCGGTCCCCGCTGGAGGCCGTGATGTCGAGGAAGGTGAGCTCGTCGGCGCCCTCGGCGTCGTAGACCCGTGCCATCTCGACCGGGTCGCCCGCATCGACCAGGTCGACGAAGTTGACGCCCTTCACGACGCGCCCCGCGTCGACGTCGAGGCAGGGGATGACACGCACGGCGAGACTCACCCGCCGAGCCTATCGGCGCCCCCGTCTAGGCTCCCGCCGTGGCCACCACCTACCAGTGCTTCTTCTGCCGGGCGACGATCGACATCACCTCCGACGAGGCCATGGTCGTGAACGTGCACCGTCGGATCGACGAGGACGAGTGGGGTGACGACTGGTTCGTCGACAGCGCGAAGGACACCTTCCGCTTCTGCTCGCAGGCTCACCTGGCCCAGTACATGCAGCAGTACCCGCTGCCCCCGCCGAACATGGGCGTCGACGCCGACGACGACGAGTGGACCCTCGGCGACACCGTGGGGTGCGCCGTGGTCGTCCTGGTGCTGGTGGCTCTCCTCGCCGGGTCCGTCTACGGGCTGGTCACCCTGGTCTCCGACCTGCTCTGAGACCGCCGGACGAGTCGTCAGCGCTCGAGCCCGCGGCGCTTCCTGGCGATCTTCTCCTCGAGCTCCTCGACCCGCTGCTCTCGGTTGAGGTGGTGCATGAACCAGCCGAACCCGATGCCGAGGCTCGGGAAGACCGGCCAGAAGAAGAGCAGCTCGCCCGATCCCGCGCTCGTGGCCGCCCAGATCCCGGTGGTCAGCGCGGTGACACCGATCCAGCCGTTGCGGGAGTCGCGCGACTCACGCCGGAACTTCTCCTCCGCCTCGGTGCGGGCGGAGCGCGCCGTACCGGCGGGGCGTCGCTCAGCGACCAGGTCCGAGAGCAGGGGCACGACGTCCGCCACCACGAGCACCCCGAGGGCGCCCTCGACGCGACGTTCGTACTCCGCACGGTCGAGCCGGCCCTCGGCGTACGCGTCGCGCAGCACGCCGAGCACGACGTCGCGGTCGGCGTCGCTGGCGCGCAAGGTCGCGGCCGCCGGCGTGCTCGGGTCGGCGCTCAGCCGGTCCCACTCCCCTGTCATGGGCCCAGCGTGCCACGGCCCAGGAGCTGGGCGCCGGACGTCGTGGACCTGCTCAGCGACCGCGCGTGAGGGCGAGCGCGTCCTCGAGCGTGAACTGGCCGGTGTACAGGGCGGTGCCGGCGATCGCGCCCTCGACCCCGATGTCGACCAGACCCATGAGCGCCTCGACGTCGGCCAGCGTGGTCACGCCGCCGGACGCCACCACCGGGCGGTCGGTGCGCGAGCACACGTCGCGCAGGAGGTCGAGGTTCGGACCCTGCAGCATGCCGTCCTTGTTGACGTCGGTGACGACGTAGCGAGCGCAGCCCTCGCCGTCGAGCCGCTCGAGCGTCTCGTACAGGTCGCCACCGTCGCGGGTCCACCCGCGCGCGGCGAGGGTCGTGCCGCGGACGTCGAGCCCGATGGCCACCCGGTCGCCCCACTCGGCGATCGCTCGCGCGCACCACTCGGGGTGCTCGAGCGCGGCCGTGCCGATGTTCACGCGCCGGCACCCGGCGGCCATGGCGGCGGCGAGCGACTCGTCGTCGCGCATGCCGCCGGACATCTCGACGTCGATGTCGAGCGTGCCGACGATCCGGGCCAGCAGGTCACGGTTGTGGCCGTGCCCGAAGGCGGCGTCGAGGTCGACCAGGTGGATCCACTCCGCGCCGGCGGACTGCCAGCGCAGCGCCGCCTCGACGGGGTCGCCGAACCGCTTCTCCGAGCCGTCGACCCCCTGGACGAGCTGCACGGCCTGGCCGCCCTTGACGTCGACGGCGGGCAGCAGCTGCAGGTAGTCACTCACGGGGCCGATCGTATCGGCGGTCCTCGGCCGCGGGGATCGCGGCGTCGTAGGGTGTCGCCGTGCCGCTGCTGCTCCGCCTGCTGGGTCTGGGATCGGTCGCGCGCGCCGGGTCGCAGCTGCCCCCGGGCCTGCCGCGTGTCGTCTCGTCCGTGCTGCTCGTGGTGGCCAACCTCGTGCCCGTCTGGGGCGTGCTGCGCGGCGACCTCGGCGTCGGCGACGTGTTCGTCCTGTACTGGATCGAGAACGTGGCCGTCTGGCTCGTCACGATCGTCAAGATCGCCACGGCCCGGGCGAAGGACGACGCAGCGAGGCTGACCATGACCCTGAACGGCCGACGCGTGGAGCCGGACCCGCGCGTCATGGCGGGCTTCTTCGCCTTCCACTACGGCCTCTTCACCCTCGTGCACGGCGTGTTCGCCTTCGTGCTGGCCTTCGCGACCGGCGGGTTCACCGGCAGCGCGGGCTTCTGGGTCCTCTCGGTGCTGGTGCTGGTCTGGAGCCACGTGCTGTCGCTCGCGCTGCACTGGTTCGGCCGCGACGAGCGTGCGCGCGCCACCCCGTCGCGCACGATGCTGCTCCCCTACCCGCGGATGGTCGTGCTGCACCTGTCGGTGATCGGGGCGTTCTTCCTGCTGGGTGGTCCCGACGGCCGTCCCGCGGAGGCGATCGGACCCGTCGTCCTGCTCTGCGGCCTCAAGACGCTCGTCGACCTGGGCTTCCACCTGCGCGAGCACCGATCCTCGCCGCCGGCCGACCCCGTGGCGCTCGAGCCACGGTCGGGCCCGGGCCAGCGGTAGGCCTAGCACCCCACCAGCACCCGATTCGGTGCGACACCTACCTCCGACGGCCGGATTCGGTGCGACACCTACCTCTGACGGGTCAGAGGGTGGCGAGCCAGTTCTCGAGCAGGCGGCGGCCGGCGTCGCCGGACTTCTCGGGGTGGAACTGCGTGGCCCAGAGCGGACCGTTCTCGACGGCGGAGACGAAGCGGTCTCCCCCGTACTCGGTCCAGGTGACCTGCGGCGCGCGGAACGACGTGCCCTCGACGTCGAGCTCCCAGCGCCGCACGCCGTAGGAGTGCACGAAGTAGAACCGCTCCCCCTCGAGACCGGCGAACATCCGGGAGCCCTCGGGCGGCTCGACCGTGTCCCAGCCCATGTGCGGGACGATCGGCGCCTGGAGACGCTCCACGACGCCGGGCCACTCCCTGCACCCGGTCGTCCGGACACCGTGCTCGATGCCCTCGCCGAACAGGATCTGCATGCCCACGCAGATGCCCAGCACCGGCCGACCGGCGATGAGCCGGCGCTCGATGATCCGTTCGCCGTCGACCTCCAGCAGGCCGGCCATGCACGCCGCGAACGCGCCGACGCCCGGCACGAGCAGTCCGTCGGCGGTCTCGGCCACCGCAGGGTCCGACGTCAGCGTGACGTCCGCCCCCGCGCGCTCGACGGCGCGCACCGCCGACCGGAGGTTGCCCGATCCGTAGTCGAGGACCGCGACCGTGGGTCGCCCCGCGACCGGCGCCGTGCCGTCTGTCACTACAGCGCGCCCTTGGTCGACGGGATGCCCGTCTCCCGAGGGTCGGGCTCGATCGCCTCACGGAGCGCGCGGGCCAGCGCCTTGAACTGGCACTCGGCGATGTGGTGCGGGTCGCGGCCGGCGAGCAGCGTCATGTGAAGCGTCAGCCCCGCGTGGTGCGCGATCGACTCGAGCACGTGCGACGTGAGGGACCCGGAGTACTGGCCACCGATCACGACCGTGATCTGGCGCTCCGGCTCGCCCGCGTGCACGAAGTAGGGCCGCCCGGACACGTCGACCGTGCAGGTGGCGATCGCCTCGTCGAGGGGGATCGTGGCCGTGCCGTACCGACGGATGCCGGCATTGTCGCCGAGCGCCTCGCGCAGCGCGTCGCCGATGGCGATCGCGGTGTCCTCGACGGTGTGGTGGGCGTCGATGTGCAGGTCGCCCTCGGTCTTGACGGTGAGGTCGACCAGCGAGTGCCGGGCGAGGGCGGTGAGCATGTGGTCGTAGAAGCCGACACCCGTCGAGATGTCGTGCTTGCCGGTGCCGTCGAGGTCGAGCTCGACGACGACGTGCGACTCCGAGGTCTTCCGCTCGATGCGTGCTGTTCTGCTGCTCACGAGGTGACCTCCTTCAAGGCCGTGAAGAACGCGTCCATCTCGGACGGCGTCCCGATGGAGACGCGCAGCCATCCTAGGGGGCCCGTTTCGCGGATCAGGACCCCGCGGTCCACCAGCGCCTGCCACGTGGCGTGCCGGTCGTCGAACGGACCGAACAGGATGAAGTTGGCGTCCGAGTCGGCCACCGTGAAGCGGTGCTCCCGGAGCCGGGCAGCCGTCGCGTCGCGCGTGGCGCGCAGGGCGTCGACCTGGGCCAACAGCTCGTCGGTGTGGCGCAGCGCCGCCTCCGCCGTGGCCTGGGTGACCGACGACAGGTGGTACGGCAGCCGCACGATGCGCAGCGCGTCGACGACGTCGGCGTGCGCGGCCAGGTAGCCCAGACGCCCGCCGGCGAGCGCGAAGGCCTTGCTCATGGTGCGCGTGACGACGAGCCGCGGGAACTCCTCGAGCAGCTCGAGCGCCGACGGCGTGCCCTCGCGGCGGAACTCGGCGTAGGCCTCGTCGACCACGACGAGACCGGGCGCGGCCTCGAGCACGGCCCGCGTGTGCGCAGGGTCCAGCGCGGTGCCGGTGGGGTTGTTGGGCGAGGTCAGGAACACGACGTCGGGCCGCTCGGCCTCGATGAGCGCGACCGCGGCCGCCGCGTCGATCCCGAAGTCCTCGCGGCGCTGCCCGGCCACCCACCTCGTGTGGGTGTTGCGCGCGTACTCGGGGTACATCGAGTACGTGGGGGCGAAGGAGAGCGCCGTGCGGCCGGGTCCGCCGAAGGCCTGCAGGATCTGCTGCATGACCTCGTTGGAGCCGTTGGCCGCCCACACCCGCGAGGCGTCGAGGTCCGCCGCCGGCACCTCGGCCGTGAGGTAGGCGGCGAGGGCCGTCCGCAGCGACCACGCCTCACGATCGGGGTACCGGTTGAGCCCGAGCGCGGCGGCACGCACCGACGCGGCGATGTCGTCGGCGGCGGCCTCGCTGGGCCCGTAGGGGTTCTCGTTGGTGTTGAGGCGCACGGGCACGTCGATCTGCGGCGCGCCGTACGGCTCCTCGTCCCGGAGCTCCTCGCGCACCGGGACCCAGTCGGGGACGCTCACTCGGCGCGCCCCGGCAGGGGTGCCGGGCCCTGGGCGGCAGACGATCCCGTACGGATCCCGACGGCGGCACCGTGCGACGGCAGGTCCTCGGCAGCCGCGAGCACCTCGACGTGGTGGCCGACCTTGCGCAGGGCCTGCTCGGTGTAGGTGACGACGTGCACGTTCTTGCAGAAGGCGCGCACCGACAGTCCCGACGAGTGGCAGGCGCAGCCCGCCGTGGGCAGCACGTGGTTCGACCCGGCGGCGTAGTCGCCGAGGGACACCGGCGTCCAGGCGCCGACGAAGATCGCACCGGCGTTGACGATGCGGGCGGCGACGGCCGCCGAGTCGGCGGTCTGGATCTCCAGGTGCTCGGCCGCGTACGCGTTCGCGACGTCGACCGCCTGGTCCAGGTCGTCGACGAGCACGATGGCGGACTGCCGGCCGGCCAGCGACGTGGTGATGCGCTCCGCGTGCGTGGCGGTGGGGACCTGGCGCTCCAGCTCGGCGGTGACCGCGTCGGCGAGGGCGTCGCTGGGCGTCACGAGGACGCTCGCGGCCATCGGGTCGTGCTCGGACTGGCTGATCATGTCGGCCGCCACGAACGCGGGATCGGCCGTGTCGTCGGCGATCACGGCGATCTCGGTGGGCCCGGCCTCGGAGTCGATCGCCACGGTGCCCTGGAGGTAGCGCTTGGCCGCGGCCACGTAGATGTTGCCCGGACCGGTCACGAGGTCCACGGGCTGCACGGAGCCACCGGTGGCGACGCTGCCGTAAGCGAGCAGCGCGAGCGCCTGCGCTCCGCCGGCGGCGTACACCTCGTCGATGCCGAGAAGGGCGCACGCCGCGAGGATCGTGGGGTGCGGGAGCCCGCCGAACTCCGACTGCGGGGGCGACGTGAGCGCGATGGACCCGACGCCCGCGACCTGCGCCGGCACCGTGTTCATGACGACGGTGCTGACCAGCGGTGCGAGCCCGCCGGGCACGTAGAGGCCGACGCGCTGCATGGGCACGATCCGCCGCTCGACGGTCGCACCCTCGGCCACGGTCGTGACGACGGTCTGCTCCAGCTCGGCCTCGCACGTCACGCGCAGCCGGGCGACGGACTCCTCCAGACCCGCCCGGATCGCCGGGTCGAGCTCGGCGAGAGCGGCGGCCAGGTGCTCCGGAGCCACCCGCAGCGACGCCGGGCGCACACCGTCGAAGCGTTCGCCGTACTCGAGGACGGCCTCCTCGCCGCGGGCTCGGACGTCCTCGCACAAGGGCGCCACCACCTCCAGCGCGTGCTCGACGTCCTGCTGCGCACGGGGCAGCTCGGCGGTCGGGTCGAGGCGGAGGTCGAGGCGTCTGATCACGCACCGATTCTAGGGACCACCCCTGCGCCTAGGATCGGGCCCCGTGACGTCACGCGACCTGCAGCAGCCCGTCGTGGCCGGCGTCGTGACCGCGATCGTCGGCTTCACGTCCTCGTTCGCCGTCGTGCTGGCGGGTCTGCGCGCCGTCGGCGCCTCGCCCGACGAGGCCGCGAGCGGGCTGTTCGCCCTCACCGTGGCGTTCGGACTGCTCATGTCGGGCCTCGCCCTGTGGACACGGCTGCCGGTCACGCTGGCCTGGTCGACCCCGGGTGCCGCCCTGCTGGTGAGCACCGGCCCCGTGGCCGGCGGATGGCCCGCCGCCGTGGGTGCGTTCGTGCTCACCGGCGTGCTCCTGGCCCTGACCGGCCTCGTGCCGTGGCTCGGCCGGCTGGCGGCTGCCATCCCCGTCCCGCTGGCCCAGGCGATGCTCGCCGGCGTGCTGCTCCAGCTCTGCCTCGCCCCCTTCACGGCGTTCGCGGCGTCGCCCTGGGCGGTCGGCCCGGTGATCGTCGTGTGGCTGCTGGGCACCCGGTGGGCGACCCGGTGGGCCGTCCCGCTGGCCCTGCTCACGGCCCTCGTCGTCATCGCCGTCTCGCTCGTCGACAGGGGGACCACGCTGGAGGCCGCGTCGCTGCTCCCCCGTCTCGAGCCCACGGCACCCGTGCTCACGGTCGCGTCCGTCGTCGGCATCGCGCTCCCGCTGACCGTCGTGACCCTGGCGTCGCAGAACATCCCGGGCGTCGCGGTGATGCGCAGCTTCGGCTACACCGTCCCGTGGCGCGCCTCGATGGTGACGACCGGCGCGGGAACCGGGGTCGCTGCGGTCTTCGGCGGTCACGCGATCAACCTCGCCGCCATCTCGGCCGCGCTCGCCGCCGGTGAGCAGGCCGGTGACCGGTCCCGCCGGTGGGTGGCCGCGTTCGTCGCGGGGCTCACCGCGCTGGTCCTGGCGTTCACCTCGGGCGCCCTCGTGGCCGTCACCGAGAAGGCGCCGGCCGGCATCGTCGAGACGGTGGCCGGGCTCGCACTGCTGTCCACCTTCGCCGCGTCGATCGTCGCGGCCCTGCAGGACGCGCACGGGCGGACGAGCGCCGCGGTCACGTTCCTGGTCGCCGCCTCGGGGCTGCAGCTGCTCGGCGTCGGGGCAGCGTTCTGGGCGCTGGTCGTCGGCCTGCTGGTCCGGTCGACCATCGAGCGGCCACCGCACGAGGAGGAGCCCCGTGGTGAGACCGACGAAGCCTGAGGCCACGCCGGCCCTGGCCGCCGTGCGACGTGCCGGCGTGGAGCACCGCGTGCACCGCTACGAGCACGATCCGCGTGCCACCTCGTACGGGCTCGAGGCCGCCGAGGCCCTCGGCGTGGAGCCGGCGCGGATCTTCAAGACCCTCCTGGCGGACGTCGACGGCGAGCTGGCCGTGGGCGTCGTGCCCGTGACCGCCCAGCTCGACCTCAAGGCCCTGGCGGCGGCCCTCGGGCACAAGCGCGCCCAGATGGCCGACCCGCAGCGCGCCGAGAAGGCCACCGGCTACGTGCTGGGCGGCATCTCCCCGCTCGGCCAACGACGTCGGCTCCGCACGGCGATCGACGCGTCGGTGCTGGACTGGGACACCGTGCACGTGTCCGCGGGCCGACGGGGGCTCGAGGTCGAGCTGGCACCGACGGACCTGGTGCGGCTCACCGCAGCGACGCTGGGTCCGCTGGCACGCTGACGCGGGAACGACGCCCGGTGGCCCACGTGATGAGCAGCAGGCCGAGCAGACCGGCGATCGGCCACACGAGGAACGAGGCGAGGGCGTCGACCGCCGGCTGAGCCGGGATGAGGTCGCCGATCTGCGGGTCCGTCGTCGCCGCCGGGTCGCCCGGTCCCAGCCAGAGACCCACGCGCCACGTGACGACCGACGCCAGGAGGGTGCCGGCGACGACGATCGGTGCCAGGACCCAGCCGAGGCGACGCAGCACGAAGCCCACCACGACCGCCCACACCAGGCTCAGTGCGGCCCCGATCGCCACGAACAGCAGCTCGACGCCGACCTGCAGGCCGGAGGCCTCCTCGGTGAGGACGATCCCCTGCTCGGTGACGAGCCACTCCGGCGGACGGGAGAGCCCGATCCACAGCGCACCCGCGCCGACCGAGACCAGGAGCAGGACGAGGACCGCCAGCACGGCTCGCCCGATCGCGCCGCGGGCACCGTGGCCCCCGCTCACCCCAGACAATGTGGCCCCAGGAGCTCCTTGAGGTCGGCGATGAGCGACGAGGACGGCTTGACCCGCAGCCCGTCGTCGAGCCGCATGACCTTGGTGGTGCCGGTGCCGACGAGGCGCAGGTGCACCTCGGTCATGCCCGGGTGGTTGCCGAGCACCTGCTTGAACCTGCCGATCGTGTCGCTCGTGCACCGCGCCACCGGCAGGGTGACGACCACGGGGGCGTCGGACTGTCCGCCCGAGCCCATGGCCGGCAACGTCACCTCGAGCGCGTTCAGCTCGATGCTGTCGTCCTTGCGGCGCAGGCGACCCTTGACGACCACGACGGTGTCGGGCACCAGCACCGGCGCAGCGAGGTTGTAGGCGCCGGGGAAGACCATCACGTCGACGCTGCCGTCGAGGTCCTCGACGGTCACGAGGGCCCACGTGTCGCCCTTCTTGCTGAGCCGGCGCTGCACGGCCGTGATGAGACCGCACACGCGCACGGTGGTGCCGTCGGGTCGTTCGGCGTCGGCGATGAGGTCGCCGATCGAGCAGTCGCTGCTGGCCTTGAGCACGTGCTCCAGACCGGCGAGCGGGTGGTCGGAGACGTACAGACCCAGCATGTCGCGCTCGAACGCGAGCAGCTGGGTCTTCTCCCACTCAGGCATCTGCGGGACCGCGACCGTGACGCCGGTGAACGCGTCGTCCATGCCCCCGAACAGGGAGTCCTGGCCGATGGCGGCGTTGCGCTTGAGGTCGATGTACTGGTCGACGGCGTCCTCGGCGATGGTCGTCAACGCCCGCCGCCGGTGGCCGAGGGAGTCGAAGGCGCCGGCCTTGATGAGCGAGTCGAGCACGCGCTTGTTGCACACGTGGGTGGGGACCTTGTCGAGGAAGTCGGTGAAGTCGGTGTAGGGGCCGTTCTCCTCGCGACCGGCCACGATCCCGGCCACCACGTTCTCGCCGACGTTGCGGATCGCGCCGAGCCCGAATCGGATGTCCTCCCCGACGGAGGCGAAGTTGGAGACCGAGTCGTTGACGTCGGGCGGCAGGACCTGGATGCCGAGCCGTCGGCACTCGGCGAGGTAGATGGCCGACTTGTCCTTGTCGCCGCGGGTGCTGGTGAGCAGCGCCGCCATGTACTCGGCCGGGTAGTTGGCCTTGAGGTAGGCCGTCCAGTAGGAGATGACGCCGTAGGCGGCCGAGTGCGCCTTGTTGAAGGCGTAGTCGGAGAAGGGCAGCAGGATCTCCCACAGCGCCGTGATGGCCGGCTGGGAGTAGCCCCGCTCGAGCATGCCGGCCTGGAACCCGGCGTACTGCTTGTCGAGCTCCTCCTTCTTCTTCTTGCCCATGGCACGCCGCAGGTTGTCGGCCTGGCCGAGGCTGAAGCCCGCCAGCACCTGGGCGATCTCCATCACCTGCTCCTGGTAGACGATGAGGCCGTAGGTCTCCCCCAGGACGTCCTTGAGCGGCTCCTCCAGCTCGGGGTGGATGGGCTCGATGCTCTCGCGACCGTTCTTGCGCCGGGCGTACTTGTTGTGCGAGTCCGCACCCATCGGGCCGGGACGGTAGAGCGCGCCCACGGCCGAGATGTCCTCGAACTTGTCCGGACGCATGCTGCGCAGCAGGGCACGCATGGGACCACCGTCGAGCTGGAACACGCCGAGCGTGTCGCCCCGCGACAGCAGGTCGTAGGTGGCCGGGTCGTCGAAGGTCAGGTCCTCGAGCACGACCTCCTCGCCGCGGTTGGCCCTGATGTTGATGAGCGCGTCGTCGAGGACGGTGAGGTTGCGCAGCCCCAGGAAGTCCATCTTGACCAGCCCGAGCGCCTCGCACATCGGGTAGTCGAACTGCGTGATGATCGCGCCGTCCTGCTCGCGCCGCATGATCGGCACGATGTCGATGAGCGGCTCGCTGCTCATGATCACGCCGGCGGCGTGCACGCCCCAGTTGCGGATCTGGCCCTCGAGCCCGAGCGCCGTGTCGTAGATCTTGCGGACCTCGGCGTCGCTCTCGTGGAGGTCGCGGAACTCCTTGCCGTCGTTGTAGCGCTTGTGCTGGGGGTCGAACAGCTGCTTGAGGGGCACGCCCTTGCCCATGATGTCGGCCGGCAGCGCCTTGGTGATCCGCTCGCCCATGTTGAACGGGTAGTCGAGCACGCGGTTGGCGTCCTTGATGGCGGCCTTGGCCTTGAGCCGGCCGAAGGTGGCGATGTAGGCCACGCGGTCGTTGCCGTACTTGTCGCTGACGTAGCGGATGACCTCGCTGCGACGACGCTCGTCGAAGTCGATGTCGAAGTCGGGCATCGACGGACGCTCGGGGTTGAGGAACCGCTCGAAGATGAGGCCGTGCGTGAGGGGGCAGAGGTCGGTGATGCGCAGCGCGTACGCGGCGATCGAGCCGGCGCCCGAGCCACGGCCGGGACCGACGCGGATGCCGTTGTCCTTCGACCAGTTGATGAAGTCGGCGACCACGAGGTAGTAGCCGCAGTACCCCTTGGTCTTGATGACCTCGAGCTCCATCTCGACCCGGTCGCGCACGGCTTGGGTGAGGGCGTCGCCCGGGTAGCGGGCCTCGATGCCGCGCCAGACCTCCTGGACGAACCAGCTCTCCTCGGTCTCGCCCGCCGGCACGTCGGCCCGGGCCATGTAGCCGCCGTTGGACTCGGTGAACTCCACGTCGCAGCGCTCGGCGATGAGGAGCGTGTTGTCGCACGCCTCCTTCATGTCGAAGCGGTCCTCCCACAGCTCGCGCATCTCGGCCGCGGACTTCACGTAGTAGCCGCCGCCGTCGAACTTGAGCCGCTTGGGATCGGCGACGGACTTGCCCGACGCGACGCAGATCAGCGCGTCGTGCGCGGCGGCGTCCTCGGGGTGCGTGTAGTGGCAGTCGTTGGTCGCGACGGGCGGCAGGCCCAGCTGCTTGCCCAGCCGCAGGAGGTCGTCGCGGACCTCCTTCTCGATGGGGATGCCGTGGTCCATCAGCTCGAGGAAGAAGTTGCCCTTGCCGAAGATGTCCTGGAAGTCGGCAGCGGCCTGGACCGCCTCGTCGTACTGACCGAGGCGGAGCCGCGTCTGCACCTCGCCCGACGGACACCCCGTGGTGGCGATGAGCCCCGTGCCGTAGCGCTGCAGGAGGTCGCGATCGGCGCGCGGCTTGTAGTAGTAGCCCTCCAGGCTGGACAGCGACGACAGCCGGAACAGGTTGTGCATGCCCTCCGTGGTGGAGGCGAGCATGGTCATGTGCGTGTAGGCGCCACCACCGGCGACGTCCTTGCCGCCCTCCTCCTCGTCACCGCTGACACCACGGCCCCACTTGACCTTGCGCCGCTCGCTGCGGTGGGTGCCCGGCGTCAGGTAGGCCTCGAGCCCGATGATCGGCTTGACGCCGTGCGACCGGGCCTTGGACCAGAAGTCGTAGGCGCCGTGCACGTTGCCGTGGTCCGTCATCGCGATGGCCGGCATCCCGAGCGACGCGGTGCGCTCGAACATGCCGTCGAGCAACGCGTGACCGTCGAGCATCGAGTACTCCGTGTGGTTGTGCAGGTGCACGAAGGACGAGTCGCTCGGCATCGGGTGATGCGCCTCCAGACATGGCGGACGGACGGCCCCGAGGGGCGGAGGAGGGGAAGGACCTCAGCCTACGTGACCCTCCCGACGCATCGGCCGAGGCACGCGGGCCGCCCGGGCCGCCGAGGCGGCCCGGGCACGATCAGTCCTTGGGGGCGGCGGGCTTGTCGAGGGCGAACAGGCCCACGTCGAGCACCGGTCCCTTCGGCGGGTCGTTCGGGGCGTCCGGTCCGTACGTCGACGACCACGAGTAGTCGTTGCGGGTGAGGGCCACGCCGCCCTTCCACGGGGTCACGTCGGGCGAGACCTGCAGCCCGTTGCGGGCGTCGGCCCCGAGCTTCCACCGACCGGTGATCTTCCCGCTCCTCGCGTCGATCGTCATGAGCTCGGTGCTCACCTCGTTCGACAACGTGACGAGCACCGAGCGTCCGCCGTCGGTGAGCTGCAGGTCCTCGGACAGGTAGGTGCCGCGGCGTGCCTTCTCCATCGAGGTCTCGATCGAGGAGGTGTCGACGGTCCAGAGCATCTCCTCGTCCTCGAGGGAGTACCGGACGATGCCGCCGTTCTGCGTCATCACCACCGACCCGTCCTCGAAGCCGACCGAGGCGTAGCCACCCACGACGGCGCTCGTCAGGTCGAGCTTCGTGAGGTCGGGCTCGCCGTACGCCCGCTCCTTCGTGCCGGTCTTGGCGACGACCTTGCCCGTGGCCGGGTCGAGCTTCACGAGGGAGTCCGACAGCTTCGACTCCGGGCCCGTGTAGGTGCCGAACGTCACGCCGACCCAGAGTCCGTTCCCGCTGAACGGGGAGACGGTGTTGTCGGCGTCGGGCTTCTTGCCGAACAGGGCGGACGCCTTGGCGGACCAGACCTTCTCGAACGTCGGGGCCCGGAAGGCCTGCACGGTCCAGTCACCACCCTTGGCGTCCTTCGCGGAGACGACGACGAGCGACGGGTCCTCCGGGGTGCGCTGCCAGTAGTACGGCGTGAGCCCGAGGTCGGCGACCTCCACGAGCCGGTCGCCGTCGACGCGGTTGATCGTGTCGTCCTCGGCGATCACGAAGTCGGTGCCGTCGTGGGTGACGATCCGCCCGACGGACTTCTTGGCCGCCGGCACGTCGACCTCGACCTGCTTGCCCTGGCCCGAGCCGACCCTCATCAGTCCCGTGCAGCGGTCGCCCTCGCGGTACGAGAGCAGGATCGAGGTGGCCTTGCGGTCGGGGTCGGACGCCGCGCACACCCGGGCCTCGGGGTCGTCGCCGAGGGTGCCCTTCCAGGTCTTCTTGCCCTTCGTGTCGTAGGCCTGCAGGCGGTTGCCCACGTAGGTGACGACCGCGGAGCCGGTGTAGACGGCGCCGACGGACGACGTGGCGTCGGGGTCGTCGGCCTCGATGGAGGCCAGCGGCTCGGCGTCGACGTCGATCGGGCCGGCGGTGGGCACGGGACGGTCCTGCGGTGCGACCTCCTCGCCGGGCTCGGGGAACGTGAAGACCCCGATGTCGAAGAGGTCGCCCTCCGGCGCCTCGAGCTCGCCGACGCCGTCGAAGGTCCGCTGCCAGGACTCGAAGTTGCGGGTGAGCACGAGCCCGTCCTCGTAGAGGGTCGCTCCGGGCTCCACCTGGAAGCCGTTCGCGTACTCCTCCGGCAGGGGCCACCGGCCGACGAGGGTCCCCTTGGCGGCGTCGACGGCGATGACCTCGGTGGTCGTGTCGTTGCTGACGGTCGCCACGAGGTACCCGTCGGCGGTGAGGCCCTGGGGCAGCACGGTCCGCAGCGGGAACCGCTCGTCGGACGCCTGCTCCAGCTGCGTCAGGTCGAGCTCCCACGTCTGCTTCTTCGTCTCCAGGGAGTAGCGCGACAGCCCACGGGCCTGGGCGAAGATCATCTCGCCCTTCTTCCCGACGGCGAGGGAGCGGTCGAACTGGTTGGCGGCGCTCGCGAGGTCGAACGTGCCCTCCTCCAGCGGCTTCTCCGGCGGTGAGGTGGGCGCCTCGGCGCTGCCGAGGGGCTCGCCGCTCGCAGGGTCGAGCTTGGTCATGTGGTACGTCGAGCCGATCTGCTGCATGGCCCAGGTCGGGTCCCCCGGCGAGAGCGAGACCACGCAGTCGGCCCCCTGGTCCGGGAAGGCGGTGGCGCCCGGGGTGGTCCAGACCGGCTCGAACGAGGGCAGCTCGTAGGCGTCGACGTTGCACTCGGGGTCGCTCAGGCGCGACCCGACGAGCAGCGTCCCGTCGGCGGACGGGAAGAGGTCGAAGTAGGAGTCGTCCTTCAGCCGGGCGATGGGCTCGGGCTCCTTCGCGGTCGCGCGCCACACGACCCCGCGCATGTCGATGAGGTAGTCCTTGCCGTCGACGGTGAGGAGGTTCTCGAACGCTCCACCCGCCGGTTCGCCCTCGAAGTTCGCCCCCAGGTCCTGCTCGGCCATGTTCGAGAGGACCTTGCCGTCGGCCACGCGGACGGTCGCGACGGACGCGCAGTACGTGCCGTCGCCGTAGACCACCGTGAACCGCTTCACGGCCCGGTCCGGCTGGGACACGAAGCAGACCGAGCCGCCCTTGAGGTCGAGCTTCGCGGTCCAGAGCTGGTCGCCGGACTCCAGGTCGTAGCCGGAGATGTCGTCGACGGAGTAGCCGACCGCGGTGGACCCGCTGATGAACGCACCGGAGCGACGCTCGACGAGCGCGGTGTCGAGCGAGCCGACCTGCTCCTCGAGGTCGTCGGCTGCGGCGAAGAGCGCCTTCGCCTCGAGGGCGGGACCCGTGGCCGGCCCGGCCGCGGCGGGCGGCTTGTCGGGCAGCGGGAGCGAGGCCTTCTTCTCCTCGTCCTCACCGCCGGTGCACCCGGCCAGCAGCAGCGCGCTGCACGCCAGGCCCACCCACGTCCGTCGGACGGTCCAGCGGGATCCCCCGAGCCTCGTCATGCGTTCAGCCACTTCCTCGTGTCGTCGAACAGGTCGCGGGTGCGCCCGTCGAGCTTGCCCTCGTAGCCCTCCTGGCCGGGGTTGCCGTAGTAGTACTCGGCCTGGTCGAACACCGACGAGCGGCCACGCTCGGACTCGAGGTAGGCGAAGACGGCCGCGGCACAGACGTAGTTGTTGTACCGGACCTCCTGGTTCTTGTCGTAGAACCCCTCGGCGCCCTTGGCGGCGATGTCGACGAACCGGCCGAAGTGTCCGCGGATCCGGCCTCCGTCCCGGCCCAGCAGCCCCGATGTCCCGTTGTCGGCCCAGGTGGCCAGCCCCTCGGCGGCCCAGGTGGCCTTGGCGCCGGGCGTGATCCACTGGTTCGCCAGCACGTGCACCGCCTCGTGGCAGGCCACGCCCTCGAAGTCGGAGCGGGTCAGCGACGACTGGTGCATGCCGACCCGGCCGGTGCCCTTGGGCAGTCCCTTCGCCGAGGTCGTCTTCTTCTGGCCCTTGGCGAGCTCCTCGGGGTCCAGGAACGGGTGGTAGTAGGCGTGGGCGTCCGCGTCGCCCACGGCCACGCCGCCCCACAGCTTCCCGTCGATCTTCGGCCAGGTGAGCGCGTAGAAGATCTTGTCGACGCCCTTCGGCCGTGGCATCAGGTCGAAGGCGCGCTTGGCGCCGGCCTCGATCGTGCCGGAGATGCGCTTGGCGGTGGCCGCGTCCTTCGAGCGGAAGGCGAGGTAGGTGTGCTTGGTCTCGATCGCGTCGATGTCGGCGACGTCCCAGAAGGACGGGTCGTAGCTCTCCTCCGGCTCGCCGATCCTCAGCAGCTCCAGCGGGGACTTCTCGTCCGCCTTGCGGAAGCTGGCCCGGTAGGTCTCGACCACCTGCTGGCCGTCGGCGCCGCGGACCTGGTGGGCGAAGACGAGGTCGCCGTCGTACTCGACGATGCCGCCGGCACCGTTGCGGGTGCGCCCGCCCGGCACGCCCACGTACCACTCGCCGTCGATGAAGCCGAGCCGGCCGAAGTTCTCGAAGCGCCGGCTCCAGCGCGCACGCACGTCGTCGAGGGAGTAGTCGTCCCCCTTGATCACCTGCAGGAGCTTCTCGACGTCGCCCGTGCCGAAGGCGGTGTTCAGCTGGTCGCGCAGCGCGGCGACGTCGTCCTGGGTGACCGCGTTCCCGGCGTTCGGGCGGTGGATCTTCGGGCCCTTCGTCGCCTCCGTGCCGGGCGAGGAGCCCCCGGAGGAGCACGACGCGACCAGGAGCCCCGCCGATCCGAGCAGGAGGGTCCGACGATCCAACGCGTTCATGCTTCTCCCCGACGTGGTGGTGACGTGCCGACCGATGGTAACCGCCGACGAACCCGGCCCGGGCCACATCGGCAGGATCCGCGCGACGTCGGCAGGACGCCCACCTCGGGGCGGGCTGCTCCGTGCGAGCAGTGGCCGTCAGCGGGAGCCGGCGATGTTGTACTGGCGGATCGAGAGGGGGACGAAGACGGCGAGGATCAGCACCACCCAGATGAGCGTGTACAGCACCGGGTGCTGCATCGACCAGGCGTCGGGCACGGGCACCGAGGCGCTGGTGTTGCCGAACAGCTCGCGGCACGCCTGGGTGACGGCCGAGACCGGGTTCCACTCCACGAACGGCCGCAGGAAGGAGTTGAAGCTCTCCGTGGGCACGAACGCGTTGGAGACGAACGTCAGCGGCATGATGACGATGAACGAGGCGTTGTTGATCACCTCGACGCTGGGCACCAGCAGGCCGATGTAGCCCATGATCCAGCTGACGGCGTAGGCGAACAGCAGCAGCAGGAGGAAGCCCGCGAGCATGTCGAGGACACCCTCGCGCGCCCGCCAGCCCACCAGCAGCCCGGTGAGCGCCATGATGATCAGCGAGAGGACGTTGTAGATGATGTCCGACGTCGTCCGCCCCACCAGCACCGCGGAGCTGGACATGGGCAGCGAGCGGAAGCGGTCGATGATGCCCTTCTGCATGTCCTCGGCCAGGCCGGCCCCGGTGAAGGTGGCACCGAACACCACGGTCTGGGCGAAGATGCCGCCGATGAGGAACTCGCGGTAGTTGAGGCCCTCCCCCGCGTCGATGGCGTTGCCGAAGACGAAGGCGAACAGCAGCACGAACATGATGGGCGAGATCAGGACGAAGACCAGGATCTCGGGGACCCGCTTGATCTTGATGACGTTGCGCTTGGCGACGACCCAGCCGTCGCTCGCGACCCGGGCGGCGCTCATGCGGATGCCTCTTCCTGCTCGTCGGTCTCGGTGGCGGACTCGCGCTCGGCGGCGTGCCCGGTCAGGCTGAGGAACACGTCGTCGAGCGTCGGCCGCCGCAGCCCGATGTCGACCACGGCGACATGCTCGTCCTGCAGGCCCTGCAGGACCACCGCCAGCTGCCTGGCGCCGTCGGTGACGGGTGCGGCCACCCCGCGGCCGTTGGCGTCGACCTGGACGTCGCCGATGGCGACGCCGGCCAGGATCCTGGCGGCGGTGTCACGGTGGGCGGGGTCGGCGACCACGATCTCGACACGCTCGCCGCCGGTACGGGACTTGAGCTCGTCGGCGGTGCCCCTCGCGATGGCGCGACCGGAGTCGATCACCACGATGTCGTCGGCCAGCAGGTCGGCCTCCTCCAGGTACTGCGTGGTCAGCAGCAGGGTGGCGCCGGAGTCGACCAGCTCCTGGATGACGCCCCACATCTGCTGGCGGGCCCGCACGTCGAGCCCGGTGGTGGGCTCGTCGAGGATGAGCACCGGCGGCGCGGCGACGAGGGCGCCCGCGAGGTCAAGCCGACGTCGCATGCCGCCGGAGTAGGTCTTGGAGGGCCGGTCCCCCGCCTCCGCGAGGTCGAAGCGCTCGAGCAGCTCACGTGCCCGGGTCCGCGACGCGGAGCGCCCGAGTCCGTAGAGCCGGCCGATCATGTCGAGGTTCTCGAAGCCGGTGAGGTACTCGTCGACCGCGGCGTACTGCCCCGAGAGCCCGATGCGGGCCTTGACCCCGTCGGGGTCCTTCGCGACGTCGATGCCCGCGACCTCGGCCGTGCCGCCGTCGGCCTTCAGCAGGGTGGCGAGGATGCGGACCGCCGTGGTCTTGCCGGCACCGTTCGGCCCGAGGAGGCCGAGGACGGTGCCTTCCGGCACCGCGAGGTCGAGCCCCGACAGCGCCTCGACCCCCTTGTAGCGCTTGACGAGACCGGTCGCCCGGATCATGTCGGCCATGAGCACACCTTCCTGGTGGTCCTCCGAACTGGAAGACCGCTGGGACGATCATGCCGTGAGCCACGGACAGAACGCATCAGCCGAAGGTCGCGGATCGCGGACCAGCTGGCTCCAGGACCGGTCAGCCCTGCGAGGGCGGTGGCCGGAAGCCCGCCGTGCGCGCCGCCTCCGCGTCCTTGAACCAGACGTCCGCGGTCACCCGGGCGTGCGCCGGGGACCCGGGGAGGTAGTAGGTCAGGGAGTCGACGTTCGCCTTCACCTCGTAGCCGGGGCCGGGCGACCCACCCCCGGGTCCGGGCAGGGCCGAGCCGCGGAAGGGGCCCACCGAGCCCGGGGCGGGACGTTCCGGCTCCTGAGCCGGCTGGGCGGCCTGGGCGGCCGGCCGCGGCCGGACCGGGTCCGACGAGCCGTACCGCGTCTCGGGACCGGGGACGGTCCAGCGGTCGGCGGACGTGGTCGACCCCGTCCCGGTGCCGGGAGCGGCGCGCCGGCGCGAGCCGAGCAGCCAGCCCAGCGCGACGCCGAGAGCGGCGGCGAGCACCAGCCACACGACGATCTCGCCTGCGGTGTACACGGACATCAGCGTTCCTCCACTCGGAAGTCGACCCGACGGTACAGCGCCGACCGGGGGTCGATGCCTCGATCGTCGCCCGAGCCGATCGCGGTGGAGACGAGGCGACCGGCCGGGACGCCACGCGCCACGAGGTAGGCACGCACCACGGCCGCCCGGTCGGCGGCGAGCGAGTCACCCCGCTCGGGGTCGGCGGGCCCGGCGTGACCGAGCACGTCGAGCGAGACGTCCGTGCGTGCCATCACCGCGGCGACGCGGTCCAGGTCGGCGCGACCTCGTGGGCCGAGCACGTCGCTCCCGATCCCGAAGGTGATCCGTGTGCCCTCGAGGACCTGGGCCTGCCGCCGACCGAGACGCGTGGCCCCGGCCGTGAGCGAGACCCGCACGTCGTCGACCGCCTGCTGCTCCTCCAGGGCGGCCGCGACCCGGGCCCGCGTCGTCGGGGCAGCCGTCGTCCCCTCGACCTCGAGGACGCCGTCGCGGATCGTCAGTCGCAGGTCGTCGACCTGGGCGGTGTCGTCGAGCACCGCACCGAGCGCCGGCCACCAGCGCGGCCTCGCGAGCGTGGTGTCCACGGCCAGGTCGACCGCCACCGGCACGCCGCGCACCCTGGCCACCCGCCGACCGATCTCGTCGGCCAGGGCCTTGCTGGGGACCGCGCTGGAGAACGCCACCCCGGTGGGCGACACCTCGAGGGCGAGGTCGATGTCCTCCGCGGTCGACGTCGGCCGCGGCGACGTGCCCACGTCGATCGGACGCACCTCCACCGAGCGCACCCCTGGCACGTCCTCGACGGCGTCGACGGTCCGCTGCACCACCGCGTCCGACGCCGACCACGGGTCGATGCGGACCTCGCGACCCGTGACCTCGACGCCGACCTGGTCGGGAGCCGTCGACCGCACGGCCTGCTCGACCTGGGGCGTGAGCGCCCGGCCGACGTCGCGGGTGCCGACGACCGCACCGCTCACCACCACGACGACCAGCGCGCCGGCCACCGCCCACGTCGCCGTCGTGCGTGTCCCGGGGTCCACCCCGTCAGTCCTGTCGATAGCTGCTGAGGAAGTTCCCGAGTCGCTGGATCGCGTCGCTGAGGTCCGCGGCCCAGGGCAGCGTGACGATGCGCAGGTGGTCGGGCTCGGGCCAGTTGAACCCGGTGCCCTGCGTGAGCAGGATCTTCTCGGCCAGCAGCAGGTCGAGGACGAGCTGCTGGTCGTCCTTGATGGGGTGCACCTCGGGGTCGAGCCTCGGGAACACGTAGAGCGCACCCTTGGGCCGCACGACGGAGACGCCGGGGATCTTCTCCAGCTCCGCGACGGCCGTGTCGCGCTGCTCGACCAGGCGCCCACCGGGGAGCACCAGGTCCTTGATGCTCTGGTAGCCGCCGAGCGCCACCTGGATCGCGTTCTGCGCAGGCACGTTCGGGCACAGCCGCATCGACGCCAGGAGGGTGATGCCCTCGAGGTAGTCGCGAGCGCCCTCCAGCGGCCCGGTGACCACGAGCCACGCCGCCCGGTAGCCGCACACCCGGTACGCCTTCGACAGGCCGTTGAAGGTGAGGGTGAGCACGTCGGGGGCGATCCCGGCCAGGGAGTGGTGCTGGGCGTCGTCGTAGAGGATCTTGTCGTAGATCTCGTCGGCCATGAGGACCAGGCCGTGCCGGCGGGCGAGGTCGGCGATGCCCGCGAGCGTCTCCCGCGAGTAGACCGCACCCGTCGGGTTGTTGGGGTTGATGACGACGATCACCTTCGTGCGGTCGGTGATCTTGGACTCGAGGTCCTCGAGGTCGGGGTTCCACTCGTTCTGCTCGTCGCAGCGGTAGTGGACCGGCGTCCCTCCGGCCAGGTTCGTGACCGCGGTCCACAACGGGTAGTCGGGGATCGGGATGAGGACCTCGTCGCCGTTGTCCAGCAGCGCCTGCAACGCCATCTGGATGAGCTCGGAGACCCCGTTGCCGATCCACACGTCGTCGATGTCGATCGCCGGGAAGTCGTCGACGAGCTGGTAGTGGTGCACGACCGCCCGACGAGCGGACTGGATGCCGCGGGAGTCGGAGTAGCCGGCCGAGCCGGGCAGGGCGGCGATGACGTCCTGGAGGATCTCGGCGGGTGCGTCGAAGCCGAAGGGCTGGGGGTTGCCGATGTTCAGCTTGAGGATGCGGTGGCCCTCGGCCTCGAGGGCGGCGGCACGGGCACTGACGGGTCCGCGGATGTCGTAGAGGACATCCCTCAGCTTCTCGGACTGGCGCACGCGCTGGCTGGACATGCGCTCATCTTCCCAGACCGGTCGGGCTCCCCGGCCACGACGTGGCTCAGGCGCGGCGACCGAGGCCGTCGACGACCTCGACCCCCGGCACACGGGCCAGGACCGAGCCGTCCAGGAGCAGCTTGGACGCCCGGACACCCGAACCCATGACGAGCACCGGCTGCGCGACGACGGCGGCGTCGACGAGCACCCGCCAGCCGTCCGGCAGGCCGAAGGGGGTGATGCCTCCGTGCTCCATCCCGGTGCGCTCGACCGCGTCCTCGTGGGGCAGGAACGACGCCTTGCGCACGTCGAGCACGCGCTTGACCACGCCGTTCACGTCGGCGCGGGTGGACGCCAGGACGACGCACGCGGCGACCCGCTCCTGCCCGTCACGACGTCCGCCCACCACCACGCAGTTCGCGAGCGCCTCCGGCGGCACGCCGTACGCCTCCTGGTTGGCGGCGGTGTCCGACAGCGCGGGATCGATCGCCACCACGCCGACCTCGCGGTCGAGACCGGCCGCGGCCAGGGCGGCCACCACCGACGGGCCGGCCAGGTCGGGTTCGTCGGCCAGCGGCCTCGCCTCGAGGGCTCCCGCGAGCCAGTACCTCATCGGCGGCGCTCGTCAGTCAGCACTGCGGACGACGTCGAGGGCCTGCGCGAGGTCCGCGGGGTAGGGGCTCTCGAAGTCGACGCGCTCCCCCGTCGTGGGGTGGACGAATCCGAGGTGCTTGGCGTGCAGCCACTGGCGGTCCAGGCCGACCCGGGCGGCGAGCGTCGGATCGGCGCCGTACTGCAGGTCACCGACGCACGGGTGGTGCAGCGCGCTCATGTGCACGCGGATCTGGTGGGTGCGACCGGTCTCGAGCTTGATCGTCAGGAGCGAGGCGAAGCGGTGCGCCTCGAGCGTGTCGTAGTGGGTGATGCTCGGACGGCCGTCCGCGCGCACCGTGAACTTGAAGTCGTGCCGGGGGTGCCGCGCGATGGGGGCGTCGATGGTGCCGGTGTGCGGGTCGGGGTGGCCTTGGACGAGCGCGTGGTAGGTCTTCTCGACGGTCCGGTCGCGGAACGCCTGCTTGAGCACCGTGTAGGCCCGCTCGGACTTGGCGATCGTCATGAGCCCGCTCGTGCCGACGTCGAGCCGCTGCACGATGCCCTGCCGCTCCGGTGCGCCCGACGTCGAGATCCGCACGCCCGCACCCGCGAGGTGCCCGACCACGGTCGGGCCCTCCCAGCCGACGCTGGGGTGTGCAGCCACGCCGACCGGCTTGTCGACGACGACGATGTCGTCGTCCTGGAAGACGATGCTCATGCCCTCCACGACCTCGGCCACGACGGTGGCGGTCCGCGGAGCCGGGATGGTGGCCTCGAGCATGGCGCCGGGCTCGACGCGCTCGGACTTCTGGGGCACCTGGCCGTCGAGGAGCACGAGCCCGTCGGCCACGAGCTCGCTCGCCCGGGTGCGCGAGAGACCCAGCAGACGCGCGAGCGCCGTGTCGACGCGCTCACCTGCGAGGCCCTCGGGCACGGAGATCACGCGGTGCTGGCTGGGGTGCTGGCCGTGGTCGGTGTCGCTCACGCGCGCTCCTTCGGGTCGGTGCGTGCGCCGTCGAGGCCGACGCCCTGCCAGGTGCGCACGACGACGAGGACCGCGGCGACGGTGAGGTAGATGTCGGCCACGTTGCCCACGAAGAACCCGCCGTAGTCGATGAAGTCGACCACGTGGCCACGGAAGGGGCCGGGCTCGCGGAGGATGCGGTCGGTGAGGTTGCCGAGCGCGCCGGCCAGCAGCAGCACGAGGCCCACGGTCCAGACCCGGTCGCGCAGGCGGGCGGCCATGCGCACCACCACGACGCACACCACGACCGACACGATGCTGAGGACGACCGTCATGGACGCGCCCATGCCGAAGGCGGCACCGGGGTTGCGCAGGAAGGTCAGCTCGAGGACGTCGGGCAGGAGCCGGATCGGCTCGTCTCGGTCGGCCAGCCGCTCGACGGCCAGGACCTTGGTGACCTGGTCGACGACCCAGGCGACCGCCACGGCGGCGAGGAACAGCGGGAGGACCCGGCGGCGGGGCGCGGGCACGGCGCTGGAGGGCTCGGGCGTCGCGTCGGAGGATTCAGGCATGTCGTGGGTCATCGTCCCACGTGCCACCACACGAGCCGGGCTCGGCTCAGCGACGCTCCTCGCGCTGCTTGCACTCCTTGCACAGCGTGGCGCGGGGGAAGGCCTGCAGACGCATCTTGCCGATCGCCTCGCCGCACACCTCGCACACGCCGTAGGTGCCCTTGCCGAGCCGGTCGAGGGCCTTCTCGGTCTGCAGCAGCAGCTCGCGCTGGTTGGCGGCCAGGGACATCTCGGCGTCACGCTCGAGGCTGTTGGAGCCGACGTCGGCCTGGTCGTTGCCGGCACCGTCGACGCCGTCCCGCAACAGGTCCTGCAGCTCCTTGGCGGAGAGGTCGAGCTCCTTGCGCAGGCGGAGGAGGTCGTCCTCCAGCTCGACGCGGATGGCCGCGGTCTCGTCGGCGGTCCACGGATCTTCGTCCGCCCGCACGGCCAGGGTGGTCTTGGGCATGGCCAGACAGTAGACCCGGCAGGTCCACCGCACAACTTCGCCCTGTGCCCCGGCTCCCCCGCCTGCGGGGTACCCTGTCAGGCACAGCGTTCGAGCCGTCATCAGCGGCGAGCTTCCGGAAGAACGGGGTCCCTCGCGGGCCCTCAGTAGAACCGGACGGGTGGCCCGTCACAGCCGTTCGACGAGTGGTCGCAGCCGGCAGGTCCGGGGGTGGCAACCGAGGTGGTACCGCGGTCCTTCCAGGGTCGTCCTCGAGCAGAGCAGACCACCGAGGAGCAGCCGCCATGACCTACCCGAAGGCTCAGACGGGCACCGACCAGCCCGCGACCGCCGTCCCCTCCACCCCTCGCTTCCCCGAGATCGAGGAGCGCGTCCTCGCGTACTGGAAGAGCGACGGCACCTTCCGGGCGAGCGTCGAGGCCCGCGACGGCGGCGCCGACGGCTCGAACGAGTTCGTCTTCTACGACGGTCCCCCGTTCGCCAACGGGCTCCCGCACTACGGCCACCTGCTGACCGGCTACGTCAAGGACGTGGTCCCGCGCTACCAGACCATGCGGGGCCGCAAGGTCGAGCGCCGGTTCGGCTGGGACACGCACGGCCTGCCCGCCGAGCTCGAGGCCATGCGCCTCAACGGCATCAAGACGACCGACGAGATCGTCGAGATGGGCATCGACCGGTTCAACGAGGCCTGCCGCGCCTCGGTGCTGAAGTACACCGGCGAGTGGGAGGAGTACGTGACCCGCCAGGCCCGGTGGGTGGACTTCGAGAACGACTACCGCACGCTCAACCCGGAGTACATGGAGTCGGTCATCTGGGCGTTCAAGCAGCTGCACGACAAGGGCCTCGTGTACGAGGACTTCCGCGTGCTGCCCTACTGCTGGAACGACGAGACGCCCCTGTCCAACCACGAGCTGCGCATGGACGACGACGTCTACCAGAACCGCCAGGACCCGGCGGTCACCGTCGGCTTCGAGATCACCGGCGACGGACCCCTGGCCGGCGCGCGGCTGATGATCTGGACCACGACGCCCTGGACCCTGCCGAGCAACCTGGCCGTCATGGTCGGCACCGGCATCGACTACGTCGCGGTCGAGCACGAGGGCACTCGACTGGTGCTCGCCGAGGCACGCCTGGGCGCCTACGCCCGCGAGCTCGGTGACGAGCCCACCGTGGTCTGGCGCGGCACCGGCGCCGACCTCCTCGGGCTGTCGTACACCCCGCCGTTCAGCTACTTCGTCGGTCACGAGAACGCGTTCCGCGTCGTGGCCGCCGACGACGCCGTGACCACCACCGACGGCACCGGCCTCGTGCACAGCGCCGGCGCGTTCGGCGAGGTCGACAAGGAGGTCACCGACCGCGAGGGCATCGTGGCCGTCATGCCCGTGGGCAAGGACGGCCGGTTCACCGTGCCGGTCACCGACTACGAGGGCATGCAGGTCTTCGACGCGAACCCGCACGTCATCGACGACCTGAAGAACGGCACCGGCTCGGTCTCCCCGGGCACGATCCTGCTGCGTCGCGAGACGTACGACCACTCCTACCCGCACTGCTGGCGCTGCCGCGAGCCCCTCATCTACAAGGGCGTGGAGTCGTGGTTCGTGCAGGTCACGGCGTTCAAGGACCGCATGGTCGAGCTGAACCAGCAGATCCGTTGGGTCCCCGACCACATCCGCGACGGCCAGTTCGGCAAGTGGCTCGAGAACGCGCGCGACTGGTCGATCACGCGCAACCGCTTCTGGGGCTCCCCCGTGCCCGTGTGGAAGAGCGACGACCCCGCCTACCCGCGGCTCGACGTCTACGGCTCGTTCGAGGAGCTGGAGCGGGACTTCGGCACGCTCCCGATGAAGGACGGCGTCCCCGACCTCCACCGGCCGTACGTGGACGACCTGGTGCGCCCGAACCCCGACGACCCGACCGGCCGGTCGATGATGCGTCGCGTGCCCGACGTGCTCGACGTCTGGTTCGACTCGGGCTCCATGTCGTTCGCCCAGGTGCACTACCCGTTCGAGAACGGCGACTGGTTCGAGGACCACTTCCCCGCCGACTTCATCGTCGAGTACATCGGCCAGACGCGCGGCTGGTTCTACACGCTGCACGTGCTGGCCACGGCACTGTTCGACCGTCCCGCGTTCGAGGCGTGCGTCAGCCACGGCATCGTGCTCGGGTCCGACGGCAACAAGATGAGCAAGTCCCTGCGCAACTACCCCGACGTCTCCGAGGTCTTCGACCGCGACGGCGCCGACGCGATGCGCTGGTTCCTCATGGCGTCGCCGATCCTGCGGGGTGGCAACCTCGTGGTCACCGAGCAGGGCATCCGCGACTGCGTCCGCCAGGTGATGATCCCGCTCTGGAACAGCTGGGCGTTCCTCGGCCTCTACGCCAACGCCGCCGGCTACGAGGGGCAGCCGCTCACGTCGGCGCCGAGCGACCCGCTCGACCGCTACGTGCTGGCCAAGCTGGGCCGGTGGGTGCGCGACATGACGACCCAGCTCGACGACTACGCGATCGCGGAGGCCTGCGAGTCGACGCGCGAGTTCCTCGACGTGCTCACGAACTGGTACATCCGACGCTCGCGGGAGCGCTTCTGGCTGTCCGACGCCGGTGCGGAGCTCACGGCCGAGCAGCGGGCACCGTTCGACACGCTGCACACGGTCCTGGAGACCGTCTGCCGGGTGGTCGCCCCCCTGCTCCCCCTGACGACGGAGGAGATCTGGCGCGGTCTCACCGGTGGACGGTCGGTGCACCTCACCGACTGGCCCGACGCCGACGCCTACGTGCGCGACGACGCCCTCGTCGACGCGATGGACCAGGTCCGCGCCGTCTGCTCGACCGGTTCGGCGCTGCGCAAGGCCTCGGCCCTGCGTGTGCGGCTCCCGCTCGCGTCGCTCGAGGTGGCTGTGCCCGATCCCGGCGCCCTCGAGGGCTTCGAGGACGTGGTGGCCCGCGAGCTCAACGTGAAGCACGTGCGGCTGATCGCGGCCGACTCCGACGAGGCGGCCGCACACGGGCTCACGTCGCGGCTGACCGTGCACGCCCGCGCGGCCGGACCCCGGTTGGGCAAGGACGTCCAGCACGCGATCCGCGGGTCGAAGACCGACGACTGGTCGGTCGCCGACGACGGCACCGTCACGTCCGGCGGCATCGAGCTGCAGGAGGGCGAGTACACGCTCGAGCAGGTGGCCGGGTCGTCCGGTGGCACGGAGATCGCGGTGCTTCCGGGCGGCGGATTCGTGGCGCTGGACACCACGGTGACGCCGGAGCTGGAGGCCGAGGGCCTGGCGCGCGACGTCGTGCGCGGCGTGCAGCAGGCCCGGCGCGACGCCGGCCTGTCGGTCTCCGACCGCATCACGCTCCACCTGGACGGCGACGACGCCGTGCTGGCCGCGGTCCGCACCCACGAGGCGCTCGTCGCGGGCGAGACCCTGGCGACCTCGGTCTCGCTGGGCGACCTGCCCGACGGCACGCCGATCGACGTCACCGGCGCGACCGCCCGCGTCGCGGTCACGAAGGCCTGACCCTCCCCGCGAGGGTGCGGGAGATTCCCAGGTCGACCTGGGAATCTCCCGCACCGCACGGCTTTCCCACGTCTGCACGGCTTGCTATCCGTGCTGGAGCGAGGTTCCCGTGCTGCTGCGCTGCTCCGGGCCGGTCGTTCCCTGCTGCTGCGTCGCTGGGGCTGCGAGTGGACCTGCTCTCCGAAAGGGCCTCGACCGGCGGCTCGGCCGGGCTCTCGGGGCGCGGCTCCCGGTGACGCAAGGTTCTGCGTTCGCGCGTGAGGGGTCGAAGGATGCTGCGTTCGTGTCCGGATCCCGTCACCAACGCAGCATCGTTCGGGGTTCTGCACGCGAACGCAGAATCCTGCGTCCGGCGGGGGCTACGGCGAGGCGGGTGGGCAGGGATTCTCCCTCTGCGTGGGACGGTCCACGAGAAGGGAGAATCACTGCCCCTACGGGCTCCTTTTCGTCGCCACGATTCTTCCTTCGCGAGGCACGGTCCACGCGAAGGAAGAACCGTGCGCGGATCCCGCACAGATGGAGAATCGTGGCCGCGCCCCGCGAGCTCGTCCGACCCCGGCGTCCTGCTCCGGTCGAGGCCCTTTCGGAGAACGACCCGCCTCGGGGTCACAGCAACGCAGCGGCACGGGAAGACCCACCCACAGCGGTGCAGCAGGTGACGGCCCACCGACAGCGACGCAGCAGTGAACGAAGACCCACCCCGGGGCGACGTAGCCGCAGGGCCGCACCCCCGAGCAGCAAGCGACGCGCAGGCCGACGACACCTAGCCTCGCCACCGACCCGGCGACGCACGAGGGCCCGCCACCGTGACGGTGGCGGGCCCTGCGTGGTGGCTGGTACTCAGAGCGAGGCGTTGCTGTCCTCGTCGCCGAGCAGCGAGCGCAGACGACGGGGCGAGCCGTCGTTCTGGTTCTGCGCCGGGGCCGGGGTGTTCTCGTTGGCCGCGAGCTGGTCGAGCTGGCTCTGGAAGTAGTTCTTGAGCCGGGCCCGGTACTCACGCTCGTAAGCCCGCAGGTGCTCGACCTCGCGCTGGAGCTCGTAGCGCTCCCGCTCGATGGCCGCGACGGCCTGCTGGCGACGCTCGTTGGTCTCGTCGTCGAGCTTCTGCGCGCGGATGCGGGCGTCGGTCTCGAGCCGGTCGGCCTTGCCGCGCGACTCGTTCGTCAGGCGCTCGGCCTTGGTGCGGGCCTCACCGACGATGCGGTCGGCCTCCTCCTTGGCCTGGTCCATCAGCTGGTCCGCGTTGTTGGACGCGATCTCCAGCAGTCGGGCCGCAGCCGAGGATGCATCACCCATGCTGTTGCGCGCGGGCGCAGCGGCCACGACGGGCGCGGGAGTGGGCTCCGGCTCGGGCTCGGGCTTCTTCTCGACGACCGGCTCCGGCTCGGGCTCGGGAGTCGGCTCGGGCTCGGGCTCGGCGGCCACGGGCTGCGGCGTCGGCTCGGGCTTGATCGCCGGGATCAGGCCGGTGGGCTCGCCGGTCGAGGCAGCGGCGACCTTGGCGCGCAGCTCCTCGTTCTCGACGGTGAGTCGCTCCAGCTCGGCTTCGACCTCGTCGAGGAACTGGTCCACCTCGCCCATGTCGTAACCCTCGCGGAGACGTACCGGAGTGAAGCGCTTGTTGCGCACGTCCTCTGGCGTCAGGGGCATGAGTTCACCTCGTGTCGTGGTTTCGTCGCAAGATCTGTGGTTCTGACCCACCGTACTCGGTCACCGTTCACTGCTGCCACACCCGTCCCAGTCGAACGGGATCCACCGGCGCGTCACTGCACCATGGTGCGGTTGACGATCGCCTGCAGGATGTAGATCACGACCAGCAGGATCATCGGCGAGAGGTCCAGCGCCGCGCCACCCAGACGGATGGGCGGGATCACGCCACGCACCACGCGCAGCGGCGGGTCGGTGACGGTGTAGATGCCCTCGCAGAGGACGGCCACGACGCCGCTGGGGCGCCAGGACCGGGCCAACAGCTGGACCCAGTCCAGGATGAACCGCGCGAGCAGCACGAGGATGCAGACGAGCAGGACGAACGAGATGACCTGCCCGATGGAGTTCAGTGCCATGTCTCCCTAGCCGTGGTTGTAGAACCCGCCCGCAGCGATGCGCTGCTTGTCCTCGTCGGTCACCTCGATGTTCTCGGGCGACAGCAGGAAGACCTTGGCGGTGACACGGTTGATCGTGCCATGCACGGCAAAGACGAGGCCGGCGGCGAAGTCGACCAGGCGCTTGGCGTCGTCGTCGTCGATCTCGGAGAGGTTCATGATGACCGGCACGCCGGACCGGTAGTGGTCGCCCACGGTGCGGGCGTCGTTGTACGTGCGCGGCGTGACCGTCTCGATGCGCGCGAGCATCGACGGCGCCGGCTCGACGGCGCGGGGCGCGCGGCGGTGCTCGTCGATCGACGCGACCTGGGCCCGACGCTCGGGGGTGCGCACGACGGCGGCGCTGCGCTCGTCGTCGCGCCGGACGGCGATCGGCCCGGTGGGCTCGTCGTCGAACTCGTCGTACTCGGCCTGCTCGACCAGGCCGAGGTACTCGCCGACTTTTCGCATTGCGCCAGCCATGATGTCTCCGTGGTTTGCAGGTGAGCGGGGTGGTCGAAGTGTCGTGAACGACACTGGTGAGATTACCGGAGAGTTGCCCTCTCCCCCAGGACCGCGCGCCCGATTCGCAGGTGTGTCGCGCCCGCGGCGACGGCGTCCTCGAAGTCACCGCTCATGCCGGCCGAGACGACGTCCGCGCCCGGGTGGGTCGCGCGCACCGTGTCACCGAGCTCACGCAGCTGCTCGAACACCGGCCGCGGCTCCACTCCGAGGGGCGCGACGGTCATCAGCCCACGCAGGTTCAACCGGGGCAGCTCCGCCACCAGGTCGGCCAGGGCCGGCACGTCGGCGGGCGCCGTGCCGGAGCGGCCGGGGTCGGCGAGGTCGAAGTCGACCTGGAGCAGCACCTCGAGGTCACGCGCGGCCGCCTCGGCCCCACGGGACAGGGAGCGGACCAGCTTGGCCCGGTCGACGCTCTGCACCACGTCCGCGTAGCGCGCGACCGCCCCGGCCTTGTTGGTCTGCAGGCCCCCGACGAAGTGCAGGCGCGGGGCGGTGACGCCGTCGGCGAGGAGGTCGTCGAGCTCGGCCCGCTTGTCGCCGGCCTCGGGATGACGGTTCTCCCCCACGTCGGTGACACCGAGCTCGGCCAGCAGCGCGACGTCGGAGGCCGGGTAGGTCTTGGTGACCACGATCGTGGTCACCTCCTCCGGCGCACGGCCGGCAGCGGCGCACGCAGCGTGGACCCGCTCGCGCACCTCGGCCAGGTTGGCGGCCAGCTCGTCGTGACGGCTCATGGCACTCCCTCTTCCTCGATCAGTGGCGCAGGACGACGACGGCGCCCATGCGGCCTGCCCGGTCACCCTGACGGCGGTGGGACCAGAAGCGGTCGTCCTCGATCGTGCACGCGTCGCGGCCGATGTCGTGCACGGTCACGCCGAGCGCCCGCAGCTGGGAGACCACGCCGGCTCCGACGTCGACCGCGGGTGTCCCCCACGACGTGGTGGACCGGGTGCCGGGCACGGCGGACTCGACGGCGTCGGCCATGTCCTCCGGCAGCTCGTAGCAGCGTCCGCAGGCCCGCGGGCCGACCCAGGCGTGGAGCTGCGACGGAGATTCGTCGAGGACCATCGCCCGGACCGCCGCAGGCACGACGCCGCGCACGAGACCCTCCCGACCCGCGTGCACGACGGCAGCCATCGGGCTCATGTCGCTCGCCAGGACGATCGGCGTGCAGTCGGCCACGCGCACGACGAGCGCGACGTCGACGTCGCGCGTGACGAGCGCGTCGGCCGTGGGGGCCGGCAACGACGCCCTCAGCGACTCCCGCCGCACCGACACGACGTCGGCCCCGTGCACCTGGTGCATCGACGCCACCTCGAGCCGCTCGGTCGACTCCTCACCCCGGAGCCCCTCGGCCACACGACGACGCGTGGCGACGTGCTCGGGGTCGTCCGTGCGCCCCAGGTCGGTCGAGGCATCGGTGAAGCCGATCTCGGCCCACCCCAGGTCGTCGCGGTGGAAGAACACGTCGTCGACGCTACCGCCCGCGTCCGACCTGCTCAGCGCAGGAAGTCCGGGATGTCGAGGTCGTCACCGTAGGGCACCTCGCGCGGCTCGCGGGCCGGCACGGAGCGGGGGTCGCCCGACGGCACCGGGTCGGCCTGCGTGGACGCGGAGTACTTGCCGCCGGTGTAGGTCTCGGCCGTGGGAGGAGGCGTGGCGGCCTGCTCCTGGGCACCCTGCTCCTTGAGCAGCGCCGGCTGGGAGGAGTCGCGCGACTTCGGCTCGCCGCCGTCGAACCCGGCCGCGATCACGGTCACCCGGACCTCGTCGCCCAGGGCGTCGTCGATGACGGCACCGAAGATGATGTTGGCCTCGGGGTCCACGGCGTCGGCGACCAGGCCGGCCGCCTCGTTGATCTCGAACAGGCCGAGGTCGGAGCCACCGGCGATCGAGAGCAGGACCCCACGGGCCCCCTCGATCGACGCCTCGAGCAGCGGGCTGGAGACGGCCATCTCGGCGGCGACCGCCGCGCGCTGCTCACCGCGCGCCGAGCCGATGCCCATGAGGGCCGAGCCGGCGTCGGACATGACGGACTTGACGTCGGCGAAGTCGAGGTTGATCAGGCCCGGCGTGGTGATCAGGTCGGTGATGCCCGAGACGCCCTGGTGCAGCACCTGGTCGGCCTGGCGGAACGAGTCCAGCAGGCTCACGTTGGGGTCGCTGATCGACAGCAGCCGGTCGTTCGGGATGACGATGAGGGTGTCGACCTCCTCGCGCAGCGCCTGGATGCCGGCGTCGGCCTGCCCGGAGCGGTTGCGGCCCTCGAAGGTGAACGGGCGCGTGACGACGCCGATCGTCAGGGCACCGAGGGAGCGCGCGATGCGGGCGACGACCGGCGCACCACCGGTGCCGGTTCCGCCGCCCTCGCCCGCGGTGACGAAGACCATGTCGGCGCCCTTGATGGCCGCCTCGATCTCCTCCGCGTGGTCCTCGGCGGCGCGCTTGCCGATGTCAGGGTTGGCGCCGGCGCCGAGTCCGCGGGTCGAGTCACGGCCGACGTCGAGCTTGACGTCGGCGTCGCTCATGAGCAGCGCCTGCGCGTCGGTGTTGATCGCGATGAACTCGACGCCCTTGAGGCCGACCTCGATCATCCTGTTCACGGCGTTCACGCCGCCGCCGCCGATGCCGACGACCTTGATCACGGCGAGGTAGTTCTGGACCGCCATGTGCGATGCCTTTCAGGAGAGGTGAGCCGAGCTGTGGAGCCGGTGAGGTTGTAAGTCTTAACGTGAACGACAGGGTTATAGTTATGTCAACCTGCTGTCTGACGCTCACGCTACGCGCGACCGCGACGGCCACCTCGCAGACACGCCGCGTGTCGCCGGTTCGTTGCCGTCCGTGTCCCCTCCCGAGGCCGACGGCCGGGCTTACTGGCGCGTGGTCGGCTGCTCGGGCGCGCTCACGTCGTACCCGGTCGCGTCGATCCGCAGCAGGGCCTCGAGGACCCGAACCTTCTGCTCCGGCTTGGCCGCGCTCCCCCACGTGACCGTGCGGCCCTTCGTCAGGTCCAGGGTGACGGCGTCACGGCTCGGCGCGTCGACCGACTGCACGAGCTCCATGAGGGAGGGCGCGTCGGCCCTGAGTCGGGAGACCACCGACGCCGCGGCCACGAGCGCCAGCTGGCGCTGCCGTGGTTCCGTGGCGGTCGTGGCGACCTCCACCAGTCCCTTCGGCTCCTTCGACAGGGTGCGGAAGTCCACGCCGAACCGGTCGAGGGCCCGGATCCGGCCGTCGACCCTCGTCCAGGCCACCGCCGTCCGCTCGGTGACGACCACCGTGACGGTGCGCGGCCAGCTGCGCTCGACCTCGACGTGCTCGACGCGTTCGAGCCTGGCCACGCGGGCCGCAGCGGCCGACGTGTCGACCCGCGCGAGCGGGGTACCGGGGGTCAGGTCGGCCGCGGTGCGCACCTGTTCCGGCTTCAACGTGCTGAGCCCCTCGACCTGCACCGTGCGGACACCGAGCAGGTCCGAGAACCAGATCACCCACACGAGCCCGACGACGGCGGCGACGCCCAGCACTCCCCCCAGCCAGCGCAGCAGGCGCCGACGGCGGTCCTGTCGGCGCCGGAGGGCGAACCGTTCCTCGCTCATGCTCCCGACGCCTCGCGGGTCCGCAGACCCTCGAGGATGCGCGGTCCGACCGTGGTGACGTCGCCGGCCCCGAGGGTGAGCACGAGGTCGCCGTCGCCCAGCTCGGGCAGGAGCGCCGCGTGCACCGACTCCACCGGTCCACCGGCCGACGCCGGCGGTCCGTGGACGGCGTCGACCACGAGCGCGGCCGTGACGGCGGGATCGGGATCCTCCCGCGCGAGGTACAGGTCGGCCACCACCACGCGATCGGCGGACGACAGGGCCTGCCCCATCTCGGCGCCGTAGCGACGGGTGCGGCTCACCAGGTGCGGCTGGTAGACGACGACGAGGCGACCGTCCCCGGCGAGCGACCGTGCGGCCGCCAGGTCGGCGCGGATCTCGGTGGGATGGTGCGCGTACGAGTCGTAGACCGTGACGCCGTCGACGGCGCCGAGGCGCTCCATGCGGCGTCGGGCTCCCCCGTACGTGGCCAGGCCGGCCACGAGGGCGTCGGCCGGGTGTCCGAGGCGCAGGCCGACGGCCAGGGCCAGCAGGGCGTCCTGGGCGTAGTGCGCACCGGGCACGGCCAGCTGCACCGGCAGGCCGGACAGGCCCATGCCGTCGACGAGGAAGGTGGTGGCGCCCTCGACGACACGGACGTCGCGGGCCCTCAGCTCGTCGTCGGGGTGGTCGGGGACCTGCGTCGACGGGTCGATTCCGGTGGTCACCACGTCGAGGCCGCGAGCCCGCCCGACCGCGACGAGGGCGGCGGCGCCGGGGTCGTCGGCGCCCACGACGAGCAGCTCCGCGACGGTGCCGACGAACTCGTCGAAGGCGGCGGCGTAGGCCTCCTCGGTGCCCCACGTGTCCAGGTGGTCGGCGTCGACGTTGGTCACGACGGCCACGGCGGGCTCGTAGTGCAGGAAGGCGCCGTCGCTCTCGTCGGCCTCGGCGACGAGGAGGTGTCCCGCGCCGAGCCGGGCGTTCGTGCCGAGGCTCGCGACCTCGGCGCCGATCGCGAAGGACGGCTCGGCGCCCGCGCCCACCATGGCGCACGTCAGCATCGCGGTGGTGGTGGTCTTGCCGTGGGTGCCCGCCACGGCGACGGTCCGACGGCCGGACATCACCGAGCGCAGCCCGGCCGACCGGGGCCAGAGGCGCGCGCCGGCCGCGCGGGCGGCGACGACCTCGGGGTTGTCCTCGCGGACCGCGGTCGAGACGATCACGGTGTCGACGCCCGCCACGTGCTCGGCCGCGTGACCGACGTGCACGGTGATGCCCTCCGACCGCAGGGCCCGGACGACGTCGGTGTCGGCGGCGTCGCTGCCGCTGACCGACACCCCCTGCTGCGCCATGAGACGGGCGATCGCCGAGAGCCCGGCGCCGCCGATGCCGACCAGGTGCACGCGGCCCAGCCCGTCGGGTCCGGGCACGGAGTCGGGGAAGGGGACCTTCATCGGCCCAGCTGCCGTCCGGCCGCGGCGACCACCATGCGGGCGAGGCGGACGTCGGCGTCGCGCGGCACGAGGTCGCGCGCGGCAGCCGACATCGCGGCCAGGCGCTCCGTGTCCTGCACGAGCGGGACGACCACGTGGTCGACCCACGACGGCGTCATGGCCTCGTCGTCGATCAGCAGCCCGCCCCCGGCCTGGACCACGGGGTGGGCGTTGAGCGCCTGCTCCCCGTTGCCGATCGGCAGCGGTACGAACGCCGCGGGAAGGCCCACGGCCGCGACCTCGGTGACCGTGTTGGCGCCCGCGCGGCACACCACGAGGTCGGCCGCGGCGTAGGCGAGGTCGATCCGGTCGATGTACTGCTCCACCACGTAGGGCGGTGCGCCTGCCGGACGGTCGAGCACCACCTCGTCGGGACGACCCGCGGCGTGCAGCACCTGGATGCCGGCCTCGGCGAGGTCACGCGCTGCCCCGCTGACCGCGTGGTTGATGCGTCGGGCACCCTGCGACCCGCCCGTGACGAGGAGGGTCGGACGGTCCGGGTCGAGACCGAAGTGCGCGCGGCCCTCCGCACGCGAGGCCGCGCGGTCGAGCCCGGAGATCTGGCGCCGGATCGGCAGGCCGACGTAGCGCCCGTGCCGCAGCGGCGTGTCGGGGAAGCTGGTGGCCACGTGCGTCGTGAAGCGCGCTCCGAGCCGGTTGGCGATGCCGGGCTTGGCGTTGCCCTCGTGCACCACCAGGGGGATGCGCATCCGCCGGGCCACGAGGTAGGCCGGCACCGACACGTAGCCGCCGAACCCCACGACCACGTGCGGCTTGACGCGCTCGAAGACGTCCTGCGTCTGGGCGACGGCGGCGCGGAGACGGCCGGGCACCCGGAGCATGGCGATCCCGGGACGTCGGGGCAGCGGCACCGGAGGCACCAGCTCGAGCGGGAACCCGGCCTCCGGGATGAGCGTGGTCTCCAGACCACGAGGGGTGCCGAGGCAGGTGACGTCCACGCCCTCGTCGCGCAGGACGGCCGCCGTGGCGAGCAGGGGCGAGGTGTGGCCGGCGGTGCCACCGCCGGCGAGCAGGGCGCGCACCGCTCATCGCCTCCTGGCTGCGTTGCGTCGGGCGCGACGGGCCTTGCTGGCGGCGAGGGCGCGCTTGGCCCCCGGCTCCGTCGTGGCGCAGCTCAGCAGGACGCCGCAGCCCACGAGGGTGACCAGCACGCTCGAGCCGCCGTAGGAGAGCAGCGGCAGCGGGATGCCGATGACCGGGAGCAGACCCAGCACCATGGCGATGTTGATCATGGCCTGGGCGGTGATCCAGACGGTGATGCCGGCCGCGGCGTAGCGAGCGAAGGGATCGCGGCTGCGCGTGGCGATCCGCACGCCCGCGACGGCGAGCAGCACGAACAGGACGAGCACGACGAGGCTGCCCAGCAGGCCGAGCTCCTCGCCGACGACGGCCAGGATGAAGTCGGTGTGCGCCTCGGGCAGGGAGCCCCACTTCTGCCGGCTGCCGCCGAGGCCGACGCCGCCGAAGCCGCCCCGTGCGAACCCCATCATGGCGTGGACGGCCTGGTAGCCGTCCTTGTCCGGGTCGGCGAGCGGGTTGAGGAAGCTCAGCATGCGCGCCACGCGGTGCGGCGCGGTGGCGACGAAGAACACGCACAGGACGCCGACGAACGCCACGATCGCGCCGAGGTAGCGCCCTGGCAGCCCGGCGACCCAGAGCATGCCGACGATGACGGCGAAGAGGACGAGCGCCGTGCCGAGGTCGTTCTGCGCCACGACGAGCGCGGCACACGCTCCGGCGACGATGAGCATGGGCAGCAGGATCAGGCGCGGCGTGTCCAGGTGCTTCTGCCGGCGCGCGTAGTGGTCGGCGATCCAGAGCACGAGCGCGAGCTTGAGGAACTCCGACGGCTGCAGCCGGAAGCCCGCCGCGACCGGGATCCAGTTGGTGTTGCCGTTCACCTCCACGCCCACGCCCGGGATGAACGTGGCGAGCGTCAGGCCGATGGACACGACGAGCCCGGGCAGGATGAGCTTGCGCAGGGTCGCGAGCGGCAGCCGGGTCACGAGGTAGGCACCGACCAGGCCCACGACGGCCAGCACGAGCTGGCGCTGCACGATCGCGAAGGAGTTCCCGTACACCTGCAGCGACAGCACGGAGCTCGCGCTGAGCACCATGATCAGGCCGAGCCCGAGCAGCAGGGCCGTGGTCCCGAGCACCAGCTGGTACGACGCGAGGGGCCGGTCGAGCAGGCGCTGGGCACCGCTCATCGGACCTCCGGCGCCTGCACCGGGGGCCGGGCGGCGATCGGTCGTGCTCATCGGCCGCTCACGTCGCTGGTCATGAGTCGCTCACGCCTCTGCTCATGAGTGCTCACGCCTCTGCTCATGAGTCGCTCACGCTCCGGGGAGCCGTCGCACCGACGCGGCGAACGCGTCGCCTCGGGCGGCGTAGTCACGGAACTGGTCCATGGACGCGCATCCGGGGGCCAGCAGCACCGAGTCACCGGGGCGGGCCATGGCTGCAGCAGCCGCGACGACGTCGTCCATGAGCTCATCCTCCCCGGCCAGGACCTCCGTCACGGGCACATCCGGCGCGTGTCGGGCCAGCGCCTCGGCGACGACCGCACGGTCGGCACCGATGAGCACCACGCCGCGCAGCCGATCGGCGACGGCCTCGACGAGGTCGTCGAAGCGCGCACCCTTCGCCAGTCCCCCGGCGATCCAGACGGCCGACGGGACCCCCCGCAGCGACGCGAGCGCGGCGTGCGGGTTGGTCGCCTTGGAGTCGTCGACGTAGCGGACGCCGCCGATCTCGGCCACCAGCTCGGAGCGGTGCGGCCCGGGCCGGAAGTCACGCAGCCCGTCGCGCACGGCGCGGGCCTCGACGCCGTGGGCGCGGGCCAGGGCGGCTGCCGCGAGGGCGTTGGCCACGGTGTGGGGTGCGTCGTCGGGCAGGTCGCTCACCGAGCCCAGCTCGGCGGCGCTGGTCTGACGGTCGGGCGCGAAGGCACGGTCCGCGAGCAGGCCGTCGACCACGCCGAGCATGCCGGGAGCGGGGACCCCGAGCGTGAACCCGATGGCGCGGGCGCCGTCCTGCACGTCGGCGTCGCGGACCAGCTGCTCGGTGGTGGGGTCCTCGACCGCGTACACGCACGCCTTCTCGACGTTCTCGTAGACGCGGCCCTTGGCGCGGGCGTACTCGTCCAGCGAGCCGTGCCAGTCGAGGTGGTCGTCGGCGACGTTGAGCACCGCGGCGGCCTCGGCCGCGATCGAGTCGCTCCAGTGCAGCTGGAAGCTCGACAGCTCGACCGCCAGCACGTCGAGCGGCTCAGGGTCCATGACCGCCTCGAGCACGGGGCGGCCGACGTTGCCGACCGCGGCGCTGCGCAGGCCCGCCGCACGCAGGATGGAGTCGAGCATCTGCACGGTGGTGGTCTTGCCGTTGGTCCCGGTGACGCACAGCCAGGGCGGCGCGTCGGCGGCCCGCAGCCGCCAGGCCAGCTCGACCTCGCCCCACACCGGGAGCCCACGGTCGGCCGCCGCCCGCAGGACCGGCGCCTCCGGGCGCCAGCCCGGCGAGGTGACGACCAGGTCGACGTCGTCCGGCAGCTCGGCCGTGCTGCCGGCACGCAGTCGCAGGTCGACCCCCAGCGTCTCCAGCAGCGTGGCTCGCTCCTCGTGGGCCGAGCCCGGGACGGGCGCGTTCTCGTCGAGCACGACCACGTGGGCACCGAGGTGCTGCAGGGTGTCGGCGGCGGCGAACCCGCTCACGCCGAAGCCGGTGACCACGGCGCGCACGGCGGACCAGTCGTCGTCGCGGCCGAGAGACCCGACGTCGGGACGCTCCGCGGCACTCATGCGACCACGTCCGTGGTGGGTGCCGCGCTCACAGGCGGGCGAGCCATTCCCAGTAGAAGACGCCGAGCCCGGCCGCGACGCAGAGGCCGCTGATGATCCAGAAGCGGACCACGATGGTGATCTCGGCCCAGCCGAGCAGCTCGAAGTGGTGCTGCAGCGGTGCCATGCGGAAGATCCGCTTGCCGCCGGTGGCCTTGAAGTAGGCCACCTGCAGGATGACCGACGCGGTGATGGCGACGAACAGGCCGCCGATGATCACGAGCAGCAGCTCGGTGCGGGTCATGAGGGCGAAGCCGGCCATCGCGCCGCCGAGCGACAGCGAGCCGGTGTCGCCCATGAAGATCTTGGCCGGGGAGGCGTTCCACCACAGGAAGCCGAAGCAGGCGCCCGTGATGGCGGCCGCCACGACGGCGAGGTCGAGGGGGTCCCGCACCTCGTAGCAGCCGAGGACGTCCTCCGTCGCACAGCTCTGGTTGTACTGCCAGACGTTGATGATGATGAAGGCGCCGAAGACCATGACGGAGGCACCGGTCGCGAGGCCGTCGAGGCCGTCGGTCAGGTTCACGCCGTTGCTCGCCCCCGCGATCATGAGCAGCACCCACACGACGAGCAGCACGGTGGGCAGCTGGGTCCCAGGGATGTCCCTCGTGAACGAGATGGCGTGCGAGATGGGGGTGCGGCCGTTCTCGTCCTCCCAGCCGATGGCGAGGATCGCGAAGACCAGGCCCACGAGCACCTGGCCGATCATCTTGGCCTTGCTGCGCAGCCCGAGGCTGCGCTGCTTGGAGATCTTGATGTAGTCGTCGAGGAAGCCGATGAGGCCGAGTCCGGCGAAGAGGAACAGCAGCAGGATCGCCGACGCGCTCGGCGCGTAGCCGGTCACGAGCTTCGCGACGGCGTAGGCGACGAGCGACGCGAGGATGATCACCGTGCCGCCCATCGTGGGCGTGCCGCGCTTGACGTGGTGCGACGTCGGTCCGTCGTCGCGGATCAACTGGCCGTAGCCCTTCTTGACGAGCACCCGGATGGCCACACGGGTGCCCAGGAGGGTGCCGACGAGGGCGAGGGCTGCGGCGATCAGGACGGCGAGCATGGGGGCGGGATCCTCTCGGCGGTTCGGGGGGTGGGGGGACGTGGGCGGGCTCAGGGTCGTGCACGAGTATGCCGGTCAGGCGTCGAGGAGTCCTGCCGTGACGCGCTCGAGGCGCGCTCCCCTCGATGCTTTCACGAGCACGACGTCTCCCGGCTCGAGCCACGCGCGGAGTGTGGTGAGCGCCACGTCGACGTCGGGCACCTCGCGGGCCTGCGCACCGGCGCCCTCGGCGACCCCGCGGGCCCCCTGGCCGACGGCCAGCACGAGGTCGAGGCCGGCGTCGGCCGCCGCACGGCCGATCTCGACGTGCCGGAGGTGGGCCTCGGCGCCGAGCTCGAGCATCTCCCCCAGGACCGCGACCCTGCGCGTGGCGTCGATCGTCCGCAGCGTCTCGATCGCGGCGACCACCGACTCGGGGTTGGCGTTGTAGGAGTCGTCGAGCACGACGACGCCGTCGGACCGCTCGAGCCGCTGGAGCCGCTGGGCGCTGGCGGAGCGGTAGTCCGAGAGCACCTGCTCGTCGACCCGCTGGTCGAGGGCAGCGGCGACCGCAACGGCGGCCGCGAGGTTGAGGCCCTGGTGGGCACCGGGCAGCGGCACGTGGGTCGTCCAGCGTCGGCCTGCCCGTGAGAGCGTCACGTCCGGCTCGCCGCGCCCGTCGACGTGGACGTCGTCCAGGCGCACGTCGTCGGGGCCGTCGGCGGTCCGGCCGAACCGCACCACGGCGGCACCGGCCGGCACGCGCGCCGCCATGGCGGCGACCCGCGCGTCGTCGGCGTTGAGCACCGCGACGCCATCGGGCTGCAGACCTTCCACGATCTCGCCCTTGGCCACGGCGATGTTGTCGACCGACCCGAACTCGCCCACGTGCGCACTGCCCACGTTCAGCACGACCGCCACGTCCGGCGGCGCGATGCCGCACAGCCGGGCGACGTGCCCGACCCCACGGGCGCCCATCTCGACCACCAGGTAGCGGGTGTCGTGGTCGGCCCGCAGGACCGTGATCGGGACGCCGAGCTCGTTGTTGTAGTTGCCGGCCGTCGCCACGGTCGGGCCCGCGCGACCCAGCAGGTGGGCGACGAGGTCCTTCACGCTGGTCTTGCCCTGCGACCCGGTGATCGCGACGACCTCGGCGTCGATCTCGTCGGCCACGTGGCGCGCCAGACGTCCGAGCGCGGCCGTGACGTCGTCGACCACGACGGTCGGTGCCTCGACCGGCCGGGACCCGAGGACCGCGACCGCTCCCCCGTCGAGCGCGGACTGGACGAAGTCGTGGCCGTCGACGTGCTCGCCGGCCAGGGCGACGAAGAGGCCGCCGCCCTCGACCGCACGCGAGTCGAGGGTGGCCGGACCGGTGACCACCACGTCGCCGTCGCCGTGCACCACGCCGTCGACCACCCGGGCCACCGCGGAGAGGCTCATCGGGATCATGCGTGCTCCTCGATGAGGGCACGCAGCACGTCCCGGTCGTCGAACGGGTGGACCACGTCGCCGACCTCCTGGCCCTGCTCGTGTCCCTTGCCCGCCACCACGACGGTGTCGCCGAGCTCGGCGACGGACACGGCGTGGGCGATCGCGTCGCGACGTCCCGGAACCTCGACGACCTCGGCAGCGCCACCGGAGGCTCCGGAGAGCACGGCACGGCGGATCGCGGCAGGGTCCTCGGTGCGGGGGTTGTCGTCGGTGACCACCACGAGGTCGGCGTAGCGGGCCGCGACCTCGCCCATGAGCGGCCGCTTGCCGTGGTCGCGGTCGCCGCCGGCGCCGATCACGACGACGAGCCGGCCTGCGGTGACCGGCCGAAGGGCCGTCAGGACCGCCTCGACGGCGTCGGGCTTGTGCGCGTAGTCGACGACGGCCGTGAAGCTCTGGCCGGCCTCGACCCGCTCCATGCGGCCGGGGACGCCCCGGCTGGTCTCGATGCCGGCGGCGAGCGCGGCCGGGTCGTGGCCCACCGTCGCGAGCGACGAGATGACCGCGAGGGCGTTCGCGACGTTGAACACGCCGGGCAGGGGGACGTGCAGCTCCAGCTCCAGGCCGTCGGGGCCGAGGACCTCCAGGTCCGTCCCGAGGCGGTGCGGGCGCACGTTGGCCGCGCGCCAGTCGGCGACCCGTCCCTCCGTCGAGAAGGTCGTGACCGGCAGGGCGGTCAGCTCGACGAGGCGTCGGCCGTGCTCGTCGTCGACGTTCACGACGGCGCGCCGGGCGTGCTCGGGGGTGAACAGGCTCGCCTTGGCCGCGAAGTACTCGTCGAGGTCGCGGTGGAAGTCGAGGTGGTCACGTCCGAGGTTGAGGAACGTGGCGACGTCGAAGGCGAAGCCGTCGACGCGACCCTGCACGAGGGCGTGGCTGGAGACCTCCATCGCGCAGAGCTCGACCTGCTCCTCGCGCATCACCGCGAAGAGCGCCTGGAGGTCCGGCGCCTCGGGGGTCGTCAGCGCCGAGTCGGCCGCGATCCCCCGCACCCGGGTCCCGATGGTGCCGACGACCGCGCTGCGGGCGGCGCCGACGGCCGACTCGGCCAGGTAGGTGCTGGTGGTCTTGCCCTGCGTGCCGGTGATGCCGAGGGTCGTGAACGCCGTGGTCGGGTGGTCGTGGAACCAGGCGCTGAGCTCGGCGAGTCGCGACCGGGGTCCGTCCACGACGATCGTGGGCAGCGTGGAGAGGCGGGACGCGCCCTCGGCGTCGGTCAGGACGGCGACCGCACCTGCCGTCTCGGCGGAGTCGACGAAGTCGGCCCCGTGCGCGCGGCCGCCGGGCAGGGCCGCGTAGAGGTCGCCGGGCCGCACCGTGCGCGTGCTGAGCGTGATGCCCGTGACCGCCGTGGCGTCCGCGGGCGTCCCGGGCCCCGGCACGCCGAGGTGGTCGGCCACGTCCGCGAGGGTGAGCGCCCGAACCTCCCTGGGCCGGGTCCGCATGATCGCCGTGGAGCCGTCGGAGTCCGTCACGATTCCAACGTAGCGAGTCCCCGCCATCTCCTCACCCCGCCCCGGAACCCGTTCCACCCCCACCGTGCGGTACCCGCCGCGAACCCAGCACCAGCGAAGGAAGAACCCACCCCCAACGGCAGCGAGCTCCACCGAACGCAGGACTCACCTCCAACGGCAAGCGAGCGCCAGCGAGCGCAGCCGAGGCGGGCAGCGGTGACCGAGCGCCAGCGAGGGAGCCGCGACCGAGCACGAGGAGGAACGACGAGTGCGCCCCGCCTACCATTCCTGCTCGACCTTCGGGGACTTCGACCCGGTCGGCGTGACGCCGAAGCGCTCGAGGGCCATCGACATGATGTCGTGGAAGACCGGGGCGGCGGTGGAGCCACCGCCGGCGTTGCTGAAGGGCTTGTCGAGGACGACGTAGGTGACGAACCGGGGCTCGTCGGCCGGGGCGAAGCCGATGAAGGAGACGGTGTTCTGCCCGCGCACGTAGCGTCCCGTGACGGGGTTGACGCGCCAGGCGGTGCCCGTCTTGCCTGCGACGCGGTAGCCGGGGATCTGCGCGGCGGGGGCGGTGCCGTCGTCGGCCGTGACCGCCTCCATCATGCGGGTGACCTGGGCGGCGGCCTTCTTGGAGACCACACGTCGGGTGGGCGTCTCCCGCGACTTGGTGGTGGCGCCCTCCTGGTCCACGTACCCGCTGACGACCGACGGGTCGACCATGACGCCTCCGTTGGCGATGGCGCCGACGGCTCGCACCACCTGCAGCGCGGTGACCGAGATGCCCTGGCCGAACGAGATCGTGGCGTGGTTGGCCTTGGTCCACTCGGCGGCCGGCTTGAGGATGCCCTTGGACTCGCCCGGCAGCTCCACGCCGGAGCCGACGCCGAAGCCGAACTTCCGGAAGTAGTCGTGCATCGTCTGGTTGTCCATCTGCTGGGCCGCGACGATCGTGCCGAGGTTGGACGACTTCGCGATGACGCCGGCCGCGGTCAGGTTGATCGTGCCGTGCTTCCAGTAGTCGCCGATCGGATACTTGTCGATCGTCATGCTGCCGGGGACCTTGATCTGGGTCTCGGGCGTGATCTTGCCCTGGTCGGCCAGCGCCGCCATGGTGACGGTCTTCAGCACCGAGCCCGGCTCGTACACGGTCTGGACGAAGCGCGAGACGGTGTTCCCGTCGTTGCGGGTCGAGGGCGTCTCGGGGTCGAAGGTCGGCGCCTGGGAGAGCTGGACGACCTGTCCGGTGCGCACGTCCATGGTGATGGCGAGCCCCCAGTCCGAGCTCGACGAGCGCACCGCGTCGGCCAGCCGCTGGTCGGCGTACCACTGCAGGTCCCGGTCGATCGTGGTCTTGACGTCCTGGCCGGGCTCCATCTCGACGACGGTGCTGTCGGCCATGGGGATGCGCTGACCGCTCGGTGACACCTCGTAGGTGGCCGAGCCGTCCTTGCCGGTGAGCAGGTCGTCGTACTGCCGCTCGATGCCCTGGACGCCGACCGGCTTGTCGGACTCCTTGGTCTGGCTCATGTAGCCGACGAGGTTGGCGGCCAGCTTCCCTCCGGGGTAGCTGCGCAGCGTCACGCTCTCGCCGAACACGCCGGTCAGTCCGGCCTTGCGGACGGCCTTCAACGCCTTGTCGGCCTTGGCTGCGGGCAGGTTCTTCTCGAGGACCACGTACTGGGTCTTCGGGGTGCGCAGCTTCTCGATCGTCTCGAAGTAGTCGATCCGGTCCTCGCCGAGCGAGGTCACGAGGATGCGGGCGATCTTGGGCGCCTTGTCCGCCGTCATCGTCGGGTCGGCGGTGAGGGTCAGACCGTCCACGCTCGTGGCGATCACCTCGCCGTTGCGGTCGAGGATGTCGCCGCGCGGGGCCGGGATGGTCGTCGTGTGCGTCCCGGCCTGGCGCGCCATGGCCGCGTAGGCCTGGGCGTCGAGCCCCTGGATCCAGAACAGCCGGACGCCGAAGAGGCAGAACAGCGTCACCACCAGGACGAGGCTGATGCGCAGCCGGGAGCGGGTCAGTCGTTGGCGCTTCATCGGTCCACCCTCGTCACGTTGCTGCGCGGTTCCGCCGGCTCCGGGTCACCGATGACCTCGCCGTCGCTGGGCCGCAGGAAGGCCGGGTTGGCGTTGGGCACCATCCCGAGGCGGATGGCTCGCTCGGCGAGCGCGGCCGGCGCCTGGAGGCGGTCGACCTCGCGGCGCAGCTCCTGCTGCTGGACGCCCAGGGCGTCGGCGCGGGTCGACAGTCGCGCGATCTCGAAGGCCTGGGCCTGCAGGACCGTGCTCAGCAGGATCAGACCCACGAGTCCCGCTCCGAGCACCGTCAGCACGACGACCACGAAGGGGGCCCGGCTCGCGCGGCTGCGCACGGGCGCGACGAGACGCAGCGGCAGGCTCGTGGGTCGAGCCTGCCGGGTGGTCCTCTGGCGCGGACGTGCCGCGTGCATCGTGCTCATGCCGTTCCCTCCCCCTTCGCCACGTCGTGTCCTCTCATGCCGCGGTCCGTTCCACGGCCCGCAGCCGCACCGAGCGGGCGCGCGGGTTCTCCGCGGACTCCGCGTCGCTCGCCTGCTCGGCACCCCGTGTGAGCTGACGGAACCGCGGCTCCAGCTCGGCGGGGACGACGGGCAGGCCGTGCGGGACCTTGAGGGTGGTGACCTCGGCCAGGGCCCGCTTGGTGATGCGGTCCTCGAGCGAGTGGTAGGCCAGCACGACGACCCGGCCACCGACGGTGAGCGCGTCGAGGGCGGCCGGCAGGGCCCGGGCGTAGACCGCGAGCTCGTCGTTCACCTCGATGCGCAGCGCCTGGAAGGTGCGCTTGGCGGGGTGGCCGCCGGTGCGCCGCGCCGCGGCGGGGATGCTGTCGCGGACGAGGTCGACCAGGCGAGCGCTGCGCGTGAACGGCTCGGTGTCCCGGGCGGCGACGACGGCCTCGGCGATGCGCTTGGCGAACTTCTCCTCGCCGTGGACCCTCAGCACACGGGCGAGCCGGTCCGCGGGATAGGTGTTCAGGATGTCGGCGGCCGTCATGCCCACGCCCGGCGTCATCCGCATGTCGAGAGGCGCGTCCTGCGCGTAGGCGAAGCCGCGATCGGCGAGGTCGAGCTGCATCGACGAGACGCCGAGGTCGAAGAGCACGCCGTCGACGTGGCGCAGGCCGGCGTCGGCGAGCACCTCGGGCAGCTCGTCGTACACCGCGTGCGCGTAGGTGACCCGGTCCTCGAACTCCGCGAGACGGGCGCGAGCGCGGCTGAGCGCCTCGGTGTCGCGGTCGACCCCGACGATCCGCAGGTGCTCGAAGCGGCGCAGCATCGCCTCGGTGTGCCCGCCGAGGCCCAGCGTCGCGTCGACGACGACCGGGGTCCGTCCGCCCGAGCCCGTGGTGGCGTTCGACTCGATGGCCGGGGCCAGCAGGTCGAGCACGCGGTCGAGCAGGACGGGGACGTGGCGGGCGTCGGGTCCGCCGGGCTCCTCGGTCGTCACGAGGCGCCTGCCGTCAGCGCGACCACGACGCCCAGCACCACGGCGATCGCCACGGACACGCCGGCGGAGAAGGCCATGAGCACGGCAGCGTCGGCGACCTCGTGGCGGACACGGCGTCGTTGGTTCATGGCACCTCCTCGGGCGCTCGAGGGTCGGGGTGTGGCGGGGTGGTCGTGCTGGACGTGGAGCGGGGTGGTGGAGACCGTGTGGCCTGATCCCCGTCCGTACGGCTCTGGCACCGGGGAAGTGATGCCAGGACCGGACAGCCGGAGGTCGGACCCTGCGGGCGTGGTCAGAAGATGCCGGGCATCACCTCGTCCGACATGTCGGAGAACTGCTCCTCCTGCGACGAGGAGTACTCGTCCCAGCGACGGGCGTCCCAGATCTCGAGGCGGTCCATGGCCCCGACCACCGCGACGTCGCGCTCGAGCCCGGCCCAGCTGCGGAGCACCGGCGGGATGGAGATGCGTCCCTGCTTGTCCGGCACCTCCGAGGAGGCCCCGGAGTAGAGCATGCGCACGAAGTTGCGGGCCTCGCGGTTCGTGAACGGCGTCTCGCGGATGCGGTCGGTGAACGCGCTGAACGAGTCGGTCGTCCAGCCGTAGATGCAGTTCTCCTGGCCGCGGGTCAGCACGATGCCGCCCTCGAGCCGGGGGCGGAACTTGGCGGGCAGGAACAGGCGGGACTTGTCGTCCAGACGCGGCGTGTAGGTGCCGAAGAAGTTGTTCGCATCGATGCCCACCTCCTTCCACCTCGCCCTCTGCGACGTGCCCCGTGGTGCGACCACCGCGCCACGAATGCTCCATTTCGCACCACAGTACCCCACACTCCACCACCGTCAAGCCGATTCGCCTGGTTTCGCGGCACCTTTCCGCCCGCCCTCTCCCCCGACGCCAGGACGGTCCGGCGCTGGGATTGCAGCCCTGCACCGGGAAGCGCGCCGACCCGGGGCGCGTGGTGGAGCGTGGTGGAGCGACATCGCCCCCACGGAGGGCGCATGGGCCCCGACGCCCGCTCGAGGACGCACGAGACCCCGCACGCACGACGACGCCGGGCCCCGCGTGTGCGGGACCCGGCGTCGGGTGGTGGTGCGAGGGCCGGCGACTCAGCGTCGCGGGCTCGGGTGGGTCAGAGGTCGTCGCCCTCCTGGCGACGCTGCCAGCGCTCCTCCATGCGGTCGACGAACGACCCGGAGGGCTTGGGCGAGGACGGGCGCGAGGGCGCGGCGTCGGGCGACGCGGCCAGGCCGTGGCGCCAGGCCGTGACGAAGAAGTAGGCGCCGACCAGCATCACGAGGAACCCGGCGACACCGAGCCAGGTGGTGGCGGTGACCGCACCGGCGAACATGACGCCCAGGCCCACCAGGAAGCCGAGGCCCGCCAGGACGGCGATCTTGCGGTTGCGCGCCGCCTGCTTGGACCCGCGCAGCGTCGAGGCGAAGTCGGGATCCTCGGCCGCAAGGGACTGCTCGAGCTGCTGGAGCAGGCGGGCTTCTTCGTCGGAGAGTGGCACGGGGGCCTCCTGGTCAGGTGGAACTACGTCAAGTCTAGGCGGGCGATGGTGTGCAGACCACCCGAGATCCCTGAGAACTCGCTGGACGACCGGACGAGTCGCTCGAGAGCGTACAGCCGCTCCCGCGCGCCGGGCTCGGTGTCGACCACCGCACTGGGCACGAGGTCGGCGAAGGTCCGCAGTCCCGACACGGAGGAGAGGGCGAACCCGGCTCCCTCCAGCTCGGCCGCGAGCTCGCTCTCGACGTACCGCCGAGGCCCTTGGGCGCGCAGGTCCCAGGTCGGCGCCGTCGAGCCGTGGATCGTGGCGGCACCGTCGAAGTCACCGGTGATCGCGCGGGCGAGCACCGCTGCCGGCCGTCCGGCCACGACCACGCTCACCACGCCCGACGGGCGCAGGACGCCGGCCACCGCGGCCAGGGCCTCCGCGGGATCGTCGACGTACTCGAGCACGCCGTGCAGGACCGCGAGGTCGGTGGAGGCGGCGGCGACGTGCTCGCCCAGGTCGGAGGTGTCGGCCAGGACGCCGACCACGTGGTCCTCGACGCCGGCCTCGGCGGCCCGACGACCGAGGGACGCCAGGGCGTCTGGGCTGGGGTCCACGACGGTCACCCGGTGGCCCAGCGCCGCCAGGCGGACGGCGTCACCGCCGGTTCCTCCTCCGACGTCGAGCACGTCGAAGGGACCCTCCCCCGGCACGGCCGCGATCGCGTCGAGGACCGCCTGCCACATGATCTCCTGACGCACCGGACGCATGGCGCCACTGTGTCACAGCGCCTCGGTCCGCACCGAGGCTCCTCGCGCATGACCTAGGGTGCGGGCATGGCGAGGATCGTGGTGGTCGGCGGGGGCTTCGCCGGCACCTCGCTCGCGGCGCGTCTCGCGAAGCTGCGGCACGAGGTGGTGCTGCTCGAGGCCTCCGACCGGCTCGGCGGTCGTCTGCGCGGTCACCGGGTCGGTGACGGCGTGTGGCAGCTCGACCCCGACACGTTCACCCTCCCGGGGGTGCTGCGGGACCTGTTCCGCAAGTCCGGCCGCCCCCTGGACGCCGCACTGACCATCGAGACCGTCCCCGGGCGACGCCACGTGTTCGCCGACCGAACGGTGATGGACCTGCCCATGGGCCGACGGTCGGGCCAGGTCGACGCCTTCGTCGAGGCCTTCGGGGTCGACCCGTGGAGCCCCTGGCTCGACACGATGTCGGACCGTTGGGACACGGTGCGCCGACGTCTGCTCAACCAGGTCCCGGACGAGGACGCGCTCGACCGCTCCACCCGCCGGATCCTCGAGGCGCGGCGCACGCTGCGTCGCGAGACCCAGCGGGTCCTCGACGACCGGCAGCTGCGGCGCATCGTGCTGGACCCCGTGGTCCTGGCCGGCGACGACCCCCGCCTGGTGCCCGCCGCCGCAGCCGTCGTCCACCACGTGGAGAGGGGCTTCGGGCGGTGGGCCGTCGACGGTGGGATGCCCGCGCTGGCCGACGCCCTGACGACCCGCCTGCAGGAGCGTCGGGTCGAGGTCCGCCTGCACACCGCGGCCTCGGGGATCACCCGCGACCGGGGGTCCGTGACCGGCGTGACCACCGACGGCGGTCCGGTCGAGGCCGACGTCGTCGCCTGGTGCGCGCCGTGGTGGCCCGACGGCCTGCCGGAGCCGACGCTCCACCCGCGGATCCCGGCGCACCGCACGCTGGTCCGCCTGGCGGCGGACGCCCCCGACCTCCCCCGGGACGTGGCGATCCACTCGGACCCGCCCATGCAGCTGTGGGAGTCCTCGCCCGGCTGCTGGACGATCACGCACCACAACGCCGAGGACCCCCTCGTCGCACTCGTCCGAGTGGGCGTCGACCTGCGCGAGCACGTCGTCGAGCGCCACGACCTGCGACCGGCCGACCTGGTGCGTCTCGGCCACTGGGGCTGGCAGTGGAGGGGCTGGCGCACGATGCTCGAGCGACCGGGGCCGCGCCTGCCACCGGGTCTGCTCATGGCCGGGGCCCACGCCTACCCGGGCGGCTCCCTCGAGGAGATCGGCCTGGCCACCGAGGCCCTGGCCGAACGTCTCGGTCCCGTGCCCCGTCGTCCCGCCACCTGAGCAGACCTCAGACCAGGCCCTCGCCCCGCAGGGTCTCGAAGATCTCGCGCGTCGCCTTGGACCGGTTGAGCGTGATGAAGTGCAGCCCGGGGGCACCGGCGGCCAGCAGGTCGCGGCACAGCTGCGTCGCGAGCTCGATGCCGCGCGTGCGCACGGCGTCCTTGTCGTCGGCGACCGGCTCGATGACGTCGAGCACCTCGCGCGGGATCTCCGCCCCCGAGAGCTCGGCCATGCGCGCGACCTGGCCGAAGTTCAGGATCGGCATGATGCCCGGCACGATCGGCAGGTCGCTACCTCGCGCCCGCGTGCGCTCGACGAGGTCGACGTAGTCCTGCACGCGGAAGAAGAACTGCGTGATCGCGAACTCCGCGCCCGCCCGGTGCTTGGCGACCAGGACGTCGGCGTCCGGGTCGCGGCCCCCGGCATCGGGGTGGCCCTCGGGGAAGGCCGCGACGCCGATCGAGAAGTCACCCAGGTCGCGTGCCAGCTCCACCAGCTCGATCGCGTGGTCCATGCCCCCGGGGTGCGGCTCCCAGGGCTCCCGCGGGCCACCCTTCGGGTCGCCGCGCAGCGCGAGGACGTGGTGGATGCCGGCGCTCGCGTACTGCTTGAGCACCTGCTCGATCTCCGCGCGGCTCTGCCCCACGAGGGTGAGGTGCCCGATCGCGCGGATGCGGGACTGCTCGGCGATGCGCGACGTCACGCGCACCGTGCGCTCCTGGCTCGTGCCGCCGGCCCCGTAGGTCACCGAGACGAACGTGGGCTGGAGCGGCTCGAGGTCGGCGATGGTGCGCCACAGCACCTCCTCGCCCGCATCGTCCTTCGGCGGGAAGAACTCGAACGACACGCACGGGCGTGGGTGGCGGAGGTCCTCGAGAAGCGATCGCGAGGACGTGGGCGCAGGACCGTCAGTCACGGGCCAACGGTATCGTCCGAACGGTGGGAGCAGCCGACCTTGACCGATTTCGGGACGACGTCGCACGTGAGCTCTCTCGCTTCGGCGACGATCGGCGCGCGGCCCTCGTCTCGGTGGGCCCCGACCTGGCCCCCTTCCTCGACGCGGCGACCTCGTTCGTGGCCGGGGGCAAGCGGTTGCGGGCGGCGTTCTGCCGGGCGGGCTGGCTGGTGGCAGGTGGTGACCCCGACGACCCCGCCGTGGTCACGGCCTCCGCCTCGCTGGAGTGGCTGCAGGGCAGCGCGCTGGTGCACGACGACCTCATGGACGGCTCGGACACCCGCCGAGGGAACCCCAGCGTCCACCGTGCCTTCGAGGCGCAGCACCGGGCCGGGGGCCAGGACGCCGTGGGGGACGCCGAGCGCTTCGGCCTGTCGACGGCGGTGCTCCTGGGCGATTTGATGCTGTCGTGGGCCGACGAGCAGCTGCGCTCGTCCGGCCTGCCGCGCGTCCCGGAGGCGTTGCACTTCCTCGACCTGTGCCGGTCCGAGGTCGTGGCGGGCCAGTACCTCGACGTCCTCGCCCAGACCCGTCCGACCGTGACGGTTGAGGAGGCCATGACCATCGTGCGGTTCAAGGCGGCCTCCTACACGGTGGAGCGGCCCCTGCACATCGGGGCGGCCCTCGCCGGCGCCGACGCCGACCTCATCGACGGGCTGAGCGCCGTCGCCCTGCCTCTCGGCCAGGCCTTCCAGCTGCGCGACGACGTGCTCGGGGTCTTCGGCGACCCCGCGGTCACCGGCAAGCCCGCCGGGGACGACCTCCGAGAGGGCAAGCGCACCGTTCTCGTCGCCCGGGCCACCGAGCTCGGCAGCGACGACGACCGCGCCCTCCTCTCCCGCCTCCTCGGCACCCGCGAAGGGGTGGAGCCGCTCACGGACCTGATGGTGCGCACGGGCGCCCTCGCGGCCGTCGAGCGTGACATCGCGCGCCTCGAGGACGAGGCCGACGCCGCGATCACCGCGCTCGGCGACCACGCCCGGTCCGTCCTCGGCCCTCTGGCCCTGAGCGCGACCCGCCGCACCTCCTGACCCGCAAGGGGGTCCGGGCCGAACAGCGGGGCAGGACACGGGCGGCGGAGCACGCCCGGCGCGCGGGCGTTCTCTACACTCGTCGCAGGGTCAGCCGGCCCTGGGAGCGGACGTGAGGAGGTCCGGCGTGACGGTCATCCGCGACGACGCCCTCGTCGGACGCGTCCTCGACGGTCGCTACCGCGTGGGCGAACGGATCGCCCGTGGCGGCATGGCCAGCGTGTTCCACGGTCACGACGAGCGGCTCGACCGCCCCGTCGCGATCAAGGTCATGCACGCCGGCCTCGGCGACGACGACGAGTTCTCCCAGCGCTTCGAGCGCGAGGCCCGCGCCGCGGCCAAGCTGAACCACCGTGGCGTGGTGGCGGTCTTCGACCAGGGGCGCGACGGCGACGTCACCTACCTCGTCATGGAGTACGTCCCCGGCAGCACCCTGCGCGACGTCATGCGCGCGGAGACGCCGATGCCTCCCCTGCGAGCCCTGCACCTGCTGGCCGACGTGCTCACCGCGCTCTCGGCGGCCCACCGGGCCCACCTGGTGCACCGCGACGTCAAGCCCGAGAACGTCCTCATCACGCCTGACGGCGAGGTCAAGGTCGCCGACTTCGGCCTGGCGCGGGCCGTGAGCGCCGCGACCACCGCCACCGGCGGGACGCTCATCGGCACCGTCTCCTACCTGGCGCCCGAGATCGTGGTCAACGAGGGCGCCGACGCACGGTCCGACGTGTACGCGTGCGGCGCGCTGCTCTACGAGATGCTCACGGGCACCAAGCCGCACACGGGCGACTCCCCCATCCAGGTGGCCTACAAGCACGTGCACGAGGACATCGCCGCCCCGTCGGCGGTGCGTCCTGACCTCCCGCCCTACGTCGACGCCCTGGTCGCCCGCGCGACCGTCCGCGACCGCTCCCAGCGGTCGCAGGACGCCGGCGTGCTGCTGCGGCAGGTGCGTCTCGTCGAACGCGCCCTGGCCGAGGGGCTCGACGACGACCCCGACCTGACCGCCGACCTGCGGCCCCGTCCGATGGCCGCCGACGAGGAGCCGACCCGTCCCGTCGACCTCGAGCACGAGGCACCGGACGGCGAGCTCACGGGCCCGATGACGCCGGCCGAGGCGAGTGACCTCGACGACGGCGGCGAGACCGTGCTCGTCGACCGCGAGACCGGCGAGGTCGTCGCGCGCGCCGAGCCCACCATGCGGTGGAGCAGCGAGACGTGGACCGACAGCCGGACGGCGACGGCCGCCGCGGCACCGGGCCTCCACCCCGCCATGACCGCCGAGGACTACCAGCAGTCCCGCGACCAGGACCGTTCGAGCAGGCGCGGACGCGTGCTCCTGGTCGCAGCGGTCGTCGCCGCACTGCTTTTGGCCGCGTTCGGCTACTGGCTGGGCGTGGGCCGCTACGCCGACACGCCCCAGCTGGTGGGCCAGGCGGAGGCCCAGGCCGCCGAGGAGGCCGAGGCCGCAGGCTTCACGCTCGACGTCACCCGTCGAGCCTTCTCCGAGACCGCCCCGCTCGGCACGGTGCTCTCCACCGACCCCGCGGCCGGCGACCGCCTGCTGCCGGGCGACACGATCCACGCCGTGGTCTCCAAGGGCAAGGAGCGCTACGCGATCCCCAACGTCCAGGGACAGACCGTGGACCAGGCGCGCGTCGCGTTCGAGGAGCTGACGCTGCAGGTCGGCGACGTGACCGAGGCCTACAGCGAGAAGATCCCCGAGGGTCGCATCGTCCGCGCCGTGGACCAGAAGGTCGGTCAGCAGGTCAAGCGCGGCACCGTGATCGACCTCGTCGTGAGTCGCGGTCGCCAGCCGATCGACGTGGTCGACCAGACCGGGAAGTCGCAGGCCGACGCGGTGAAGGCGCTGGAGGACGCCTCCTTCGACGTGAACGTGACCCAGCGCTTCTCCGACGACGTCGACAAGGGCGTGGTCATCAGCCAGTCCCCGTCCGACGGCACCCGCTTCAAGGGCGACACGATCACGATCGTCGTCTCCCGCGGGCCCGAGAACGTCGACGTCCCCGACGTCATGGGCCGCCCCCGCACCGAGGCCGTGGCCGCTCTCGAGAAGGCCGGCTTCAAGGTCGACGTGAAGAACCGCATCCCCGGGGCCGACCGCGTCGTGTTCCAGGAGCCCGGCTCGGGCGAGGCCAAGGTCGGCTCGACCGTCACGATCTACGTCTGACCTCGCGGTCGGGCGCCTGCATCCACACCCGCGGGCTCGAGGGCGACGCACCCCACAGCACGTTTCTGGTGCACTCGTCCCAGTTGCACCTCTAGGCTGGCCTCGTGACCGCCTCCCCGACGCCGCCTGCCTCCCCCGAGCCCATCGACACCGCGCCGCGCATCGGTCCGGGTGACCGACGCGACCTCGGCCTCGTCAACCACGGCATCAGCAGCATCGCGGGCCGCGTCATCGGTGGCCACCGCCCGAACGTGTTCACCACGCTCGGGCGCCAGCGGCGACTGTTCCGCGCCTGGCTGATGTTCAGCGCGGCCCTCATGCCGTTCGGACGACTCCCGCGCACCGAGACCGAGCTGGTCATCCTGCACGTCGCGACCCTGCGCGGGTGCGACTACGAGCTCGACCACCACCGACGGATCGGCCGCAAGGTGGGACTGACGCCCGAGCAGGTCGAGCACGTCGGTGACGCCACGTGGGACGGCTGGACCGATCGTCAGCGCGTGCTGCTGGACGCGACGGCGTCACTGGTGCACGACCGCGACCTCGACGACGCCACGTGGGCCCGCGTGCGCGAGCACCTCGACGAGGCGACCGCGATCGAGCTGCTCATGCTGTGCGGGCAGTACGACGCGCTCGCCACCACGCTCATGACGCTGCGGGTGCCGCTCGACGGTCGCTGACCGCCGAGGGGTCGGTCAGCGCTCGCGCAGCATGTCGGCGACGAGGAACGCGAGCTCGAGCGACTGCTCCCGGTTGAGCCGCGGGTCGCACAGCGTCTCGTAGCGCGTCGCGAGGTCCTCGGCCGACAGCCGACGCCCGCCACCGACGCACTCGGTGACGTCGTCGCCGGTGAGCTCGACGTGCAGGCCACCCGGCCACGTGCCGAGCGAGCGGTGCACCTCGAAGAAGCCGCGGGTCTCGTCGATGACGTCGTCGAACTCCCGCGTCTTGTAGCCGGTGGACGCTTCGAACGTGTTGCCGTGCATCGGGTCGCACACCCACGCGACGTCGAGCCCGGCAGCGGTGACCTTCTCGACGAGGGCGGGCAGGAGGTCGCGGATCTTGCCGGCGCCGAACCGCGTGATGAACGTGACCTTGCCGGGCGTGCGCTCGGGGTTGAGCTTCTCGTAGAGGGCGATCGCGTCGTCGGCCGAGGTGGTGGGGCCGAGCTTGACGCCGATGGGGTTGGCGATGTGGCTCAGCAGCTCCACGTGGGCGCCGTCGAGCTGACGGGTGCGCTCGCCGATCCACACGAAGTGGCCGGAGACGTCGTACGGCTGCTCGGTGCGTGAGTCGATGCGGGTGAGGGCGTGCTCGTACTCGAGGATCAGGGCCTCGTGCGAGGAGTAGAAGTCGACCGAGCGGAAGGCGTCGGGCTCCACGCCGATGGCGTCCATGAAGGCGAGGGCGCGGTCGATCTCGCCGCCGACCTTCTCGTAGCTGACGCCGACCGGGCTGTTCTTGACGAAGTCCTTGTTCCACTCGTGCATCTGGCGAAGGTCCGCGTAGCCACCGGTGGTGAAGGCACGGGCGAGGTTCAGGGTGGCACTGGAGGCGTTGTAGACGTCGACGAGTCGCTGCGGGTCGTGCACGCGCGACTCGGGGGTGAAGTCGAAGCCGTTGACGGCGTCACCGCGGTACGCCGGCAGCGTGATGCCGTCACGGGTCTCGGTGTCGCGGGACCGCGGCTTGGCGTACTGGCCACCGAGGCGACCGAGCTTGACGACCGGCACGCTCGCCGCGTAGGTCAGCACGACGGCCATCGACAGCAGCACCCGCAGCTTGTTGCGGACGTTCTCGGCGGTGACGCCCTCGAACGTCTCGGCGCAGTCGCCGCCCTGCAGCAGGAAGGCCTCGCCGCGCGCCACGGCGGCCATCCGGTCGCGGAGGTCGTCGCACTCGCCGGCAAACACGAGCGGTGGCATCCGGCGCAGCTGCCCGAGCGCACGCTCGCGCGCAGCAGGGTCGGCATACGTGGGCTGCTGGGCAGCACCCATCGCATGGAGGTCGTCAAGGCTCGGAATGCTCACCGGTCAAGGATACGGGGACCCCGTCCGCGCCCACGACCACCCACGCGCACGTGGACGCCGCCGGGGCGACACGCTGCCGGCCGAAGCCCAGGTCGGCGACCCCAGCCACCACAGGTCGAGCGAAGCGAGACAGGCGGCTGGGCGGAGCCCAGGGCGGCGACGAAGGAGCCGCCGAAGCGGCGAGGAACGAGCCGCGAGCCGCCTACCATCCCAGCGTTCCCGGAGCCCCCTTGAACGGTCCGCTCACGCGCGAGGTGATCCAGCCGCCGTAGAAGTCGCCGTCCTGGGCCTGGACGACCTCGCCGTCGACGGTGCAGCGGTCCATGCGGCCGGGGTAGAGGGCCAGGTGGTCGAGGAGCATCTCGTAGCCGGGCCGGGGCCGGGGGTAGGTCCAGGCTCCGGCGGGGACGACGCGGTCGCCGACGACGAGGTCCCAGTAGCTCGCCTCACCCTTGAACTCGCAGACCGTGGTGCCGGCGATCGGCCGGAGCACGCCCTCGGCCACGGCGTCGACGGGCAGGTAGTAGGTCGGCGGGTGACTGGTCTCGAGCACGCGGTAGCTGTGCGTGGTCCGCAGGATCTCGACACCACCGAGCTCGACGACGACCAGCTCGTCGCTGGGCTCGACTGCAGGCGGTCGCGGGTAGCTCCAGACGTCCTCGACGTCGCGTCCTTCACTCATCCGAACAGCACCTCGGCCTCCTCGTAGAGCTCGGGCCGGACGAGCTTGAGCTCACCGGTCCCCTCGCTGAGCGGGACCCGGACGATGTCGGTGCCACGCAACGCCATCATCATGCCGAAGTCGCCGTCGTGCACGGCCTGGATGGCGTGCAGCCCCAGGCGGGTGGCGAGCCACCGGTCGAACGCGGTCGGGGTGCCGCCGCGCTGCACGTGGCCCAGCACCACGGCCCGCGCCTCCTTGCCGGTGCGCTCCTCGATCTCCTGCGCCAGCCGCTCCCCCACGCCACCGAGCCGCACGTGGCCGAAGGCATCCTTCTCGCCGGACTGCAGCGTCATGCCCGTGCCGTCGGGCGAGGCGATCGGCACTGCTCCCTCGGACACGACCACGATGGGCGAGAACCTTGTGGCGAACCGGCTCTCCACCTGCGCGCAGACCTTGTCGATGTCGAACGGCCGTTCCGGGATCAGGATGATGTTCGCGCCCCCGGCGAGCCCGGAGTGCAGGGCGATCCAGCCGGCGTGGCGCCCCATGACCTCCACCACCAGCACCCGGTGGTGCGACTCGGCCGTCGTGTGCAGCCGGTCGATCGCCTCGGTGGCGATGTTGACGGCGGTGTCGAAGCCGAACGTGAAGTCGGTCCCCGACAGGTCGTTGTCGATGGTCTTCGGCACGCCGACGACGGCCACGCCGAGCTCGGCGAGGCGGGTGGCGACCCCGAGGGTGTCCTCGCCACCGATGGCGATCAGTGCGTCGCAGCCGCGGGACTCGAGCGTCGCGCGGATCCGCTCCACGCCGCCCTCGACGGCGAACGGGTTGGTCCGCGACGAGCCCAGGATGGTGCCGCCACGCGGCAGGATGCCCCGGACGTCGGCGACGCCCAGCTCGCGGGCGTCGTCCTCGAGCGGGCCGCGCCAGCCGTCACGGAAGCCGATGAACTCGTCATCGAACGTCTGGACCCCCTTGCGGACCACCGCCCGGATCACCGCGTTGAGTCCGGGGCAGTCACCGCCCCCGGTCAGTACTCCGATCCGCATGGCTCGCTCCTTCGTCGGTACCGACGTCGTGCCCGCCTCGTGCCGGGGTGGGCCTCACTCGGGCTTGATCTGGTCCCACACCTCGTCGGACTCGGCGCGCTCGACCGCCTTGGCGGCCGCGCGCTCCGACTCCTTGTCGCGCTTCTTGGCGTCCTGGGCGTAGAGGTCGACGTACTCCTGGCCGGAGAGGCGCATGATCTCGTACATGATCTCGTCGGTGACGGCGCGCAGGATGAAGCGATCGCCCTCGAGGCCCTCGTAGCGGCTGAAGTCGAGCGGCTCGCCGAAGCGGACGCCCGGGCGAGCCATCTTGCCGAAGACCTTGCCGGGGGGCGCGACGACGTCGGTGTTGATGACGGCGAGCGGGATGACCGGTACGCCCGCCTCCAGCGCGATCCGCGCGACGCCCGTGCGACCGCGGTACAGCTTGCCGTCGTGGGAGCGGGTGCCCTCGGGGTAGATCCCGCACACCTCGCCCTCGGAGAGCAGCCGCAGCTGGGTCGCGATGGCGCCGGCGGCGGCGGAGCCGCTCGACCGGTCGATCGGGACCTGGCCTGCACCGGAGAAGAACTTCTTCTGGAACCAGCCCTTGATGCCGGGCGACTCGAAGTACTCGGCCTTGGCCACGAAGGTCACGCGACGCGGGATGACCAGCGGCATGAAGAGCCAGTCGCTGTAGGACAGGTGGTTGCTGGCCAGGATGACCGCCCCGTCCTTGGGCACGTTCTCGGTGCCCTCGGCCCAGGGCCGGAAGATCAGCTTCAACAGCGGACCCAGCGCCAGGAACTTCAGGAACCAGTAGAACAACGTCGCCTCCTCAGCGTCACCCGGACACTACCGCGCTCAGGGGGGTGCACGGTGGCGACACCGTGAGGGAGGATGCATCCATGAGCCCCACCTCCTCCGGATCCAGCGCGTCGCAGCCCTCCGTCGTGCCGGGAGCCGAGCCCTTCACGAGCGACGGCGGACCCGTCGGGGTCCTGCTGAGCCACGGCTTCACCGGCTCGCCGTACTCGATGGTCCCCTGGGGTCGCGACCTCGCCGACCGGGGCTACACGGTGCGGGTGCCCCGTCTGCCCGGCCACGGCACGACGTGGCAGCAGATGAACCGCACCACCTGGTCGGACTGGTACGGCGCGCTCGAGACCGAGCTGGACATCCTGCGCGACACCTGCGAGCGGGTCGTCGTAGGTGGGCTCTCCATGGGCGGCTGCCTCGCCCTGCGGCTGGCCGAGCAGCGTCCGCACGACGTCGACGCGGTGGTCGTGGTCAATCCCGCCATCGCCTCGCGCGACCCGCGACTGAAGGCCGTCCCCCTCCTCAAGTGGGTCGTCCCCTCGCTCGAGGCGATCGGTGGCGACATCAAGAAGCCGGGGATCGAGGAGAACGCGTACGACCGCACGCCGCTGAGGGCCCTGCACTCGATGATGCAGCTCTGGGGCGACGTGCGGGCCGACCTCGGACGGATCAAGGCCCCGGTGCTCTTCTTCCGCTCCACCGACGACCACGTCGTCGACGACAGCACCCTGTCGCTGGTGCGCGAAGGGCTGCGCCCCGGGCTCGGGGAGTTCGTCACGCTCGAGAACAGCTACCACGTGGCCACCCTCGACAACGACGCTCCGCAGATCTTCGAGCGCTCCGCCGCCTTCATCGCCGAGCACGCAGGGCCGGGACGCGCCGGTGGCTGACGTGGGCGGCCCCGGCTCGGGCGGGCGAGGGCCGGGCGACACAGGACCGGACGGGAACGCACCGGGCGACGGTCCCGACGAGGGCGGGCGCGACGCGTTCGACGACATCGTCAGCCGCCTCGACCTCGACCTGCCCTTCCCCGCGGAGGCCGACGAGCCCGACCCGGCACCGGTCGAGGAGCCTGCCGAGCCCGAGCCGTTCGAGCTCGACGACGAGCCCGACCCGGTGGACGAGCAGTTCTACCGTCGGGTCGACCCGGGTCCGGGTCGGCCCATGCACCGTGGGCGAGCCGTCGCCTGGGGCGGCCTGGTGGGATCGCCGCTGCTGCTCATGTTCGCCTCGCTGGCGGGTCAGTGGTTGTCCAGCCCCGTCCTGCTCGGCGCGGCCCTCACCTTCGTCGCCTCGGCGATCTACTTGATCGCGCAGCTGCCCGAACACGGACCCTCGCAGCGGGATTGGCCGGACGACGGCGCCGCGCTGTGAGTCGGGCCATGTCGGCCGCGCCGATCAGCCCGGCCTCGGGGCCGAGGTGCGCGCGGACGATCCGGGCCTCGGACCGGTAGCCGCGACCCGTCAGCGTGCGCGAGTAGGCCTCGCGTGCCGGGCCCAGCAGCATCTCGCCGGCGTCGCTCACCCCTCCGCCGACGACGAACAGACCGGGGTCGAGCGCCGCGGCGAGGTTGGCCATGCCGACGCCGAGCCAGTCGCCGACGTCGGCGATCCAGGAGATCGCCTCCTCGTCGCCGTCCTGCGCGAGCGGAGTGACGTGCGCCCCCTCGACGCGATCGGCCCCACCGGCGGCCTCGGCCAGCCGGCGGCCGATGGGCGAGCCCTCGGCCACCGCCGCCGCCGCCCGACGTCCGAGCACGCGCCCGCTGGCGTACTGCTCCCAGCAACCGAGGTTCCCGCACTCGCACCGGTTGCCGCCGGGCACGACCTGCATGTGCCCGAACTCCCCCGCGATGCCGAAGTGGCCGCGGTACGGCAGTCCGTCGATGACGAGCGCGCCGCCGATGCCGGTGCCGAGCGTGATGAGGACCAGGTCGGGCTCGTTCTGCGCGGCCCCGAACCGCCACTCGGCCCAACCGCTGGTGTTGGCGTCGTTGTCGACCATCACGGGCAGCATCGTCCGGCGGGCGACCCGGTCGCGCAGCGGCTCGTGCCGCCACGCCAGGTGCGGCGCGAAGAGGACGGTCGACTGCGACGCGTCGACGAAGCCTGCGGCGCCGATGCCCACGGCCTTGACCGGGAGCTCGGCGCGGAACTCCGCCGTGATCTCGGTGATCGCGTCGAGCACGGCCTCCGGCTCGGTCGTGGGCGTCTCGCGGCGGGTGCGGGCGACGACCCGTCCGTCCTCGTCGACCACGCCGGCCGCGATCTTGGTGCCGCCGATGTCGATGCCGACGGCCAACCTGTCCGCCATGTCAGTCCCCTGTTCCTGAGCCGGGTGCGGAGCCGACCCTCTGCGCCGTCGCACTGCGGGCGGAGCGGCCGAGGTCGGCGGCGCCGACGATGCCGGCGTCGTTGCCGAGGGTCGCGAGGCGCACCTCGGCCACACGACGGTGGAAGCGCGCGGGCAGGTGCTCCTCGAAGGCCTCCCGCACGGGGTCGAGCAGGAGGTCGGCGGCTGCCCCGACCCCGCCCCCGATCACGATGACGCTCGGGTCGAGCACGGCGGCGAGCGAGGCGCAGCCCTCGCCGATCCAGGCCCCGAGGTCGCGCAGCAGGTCCACCGCGAACGGGTCGCCCTCCTGGGCGAGGTCGGTGACCAGCGGACCCTTGATCTTCGCGACGCCACCGGCGCGGGCCACGAGGGCCGCCGCTGCCGGGTCGTCGCTCGCAGCCCGTTCACGTGCCTCGGCCACGAGGGCGCTGCCGCTCGCGTACTTCTCGAAGCACCCGTGCTGACCGCACCCGCACAGGCGCCCGTCGCGGACGAGCCGCAGGTGCCCGATCTCGGCCGCCGCGCCGAACCCGCCGCGCATGAGGTCGCCGTCCTGGATCACGCCACCACCGACCCCGGTACCGATGGTCACGAGCAGCAGGTCGTCGGAGTCGGCGCCGGCGCCGAACCGGTACTCGCCCCAGGCCGCGGCGTTGGCGTCGTTCTCGACGACGACGGGCAGCTCGACCAGCTGGGCGATCCGCTCGCCCAGCGGCTCGTCGCGCCAGTCGATGTTGGGGGCGAAGGTGACCGTGGACCGGTCCGCCGCGACGAACCCCGCCGCACCCACACCGATCCCGGCGACCGGGTGCTGGGCCTGCGCACGGAGCCGGCCCACCAGGTCGGCCACGAGCCCGGCGATGGCGTCGGCGTCGGGCGTGGGCTCCGAGACGCTGGCCAGGATGGTGCCGTCGGGCCCCACGAGGCCGGCGGCGATCTTGGTGCCGCCGATGTCGACCCCCACGCCGAGGCGCGTGTCGTGGTCGTGCGTCGAGCTCATCGGCTCGCCTCTCCCTCGTCGGTACGTCGGTCGCTCGTGTCGTGGGTGCCGTCGCCCTGGCGCAACGCGGTCTCGAACGCGTCGCGCACGGTGCGCGCGAAGTGCAGCGCCGCCACGGCGACCTCCTCGACCACGTCGGGGTTGGTCTTCACGAAGCCCACCACCTGGCACACCGGGCACCACGACGTGGTGCACACGTGCGCGTCGGCGTCGGCGTCGGGCGACCCGGCGTCGGCGTCGTTCCGCCGGGGCGCCGTGGTGTCGGCGTCGACGGCGAGCGCTCGCAACAGCTTGAGGGTCTCCTGTCCCAGCGACCCCACCTCGTCGTCAGCCAAGAGTCTCGACCCGTTGCTTCAAGCCGCTCAGGGCCGCGTCGATGATGACCTTCTCGGCCTTGCGCTTGAGCGTGCCGAGCAGCGGCACGGCGACGTCGACGGCGAGCTGGTAGGTCACCCGCGTCCCGCCGGCCACCTCGGCCAGCGCGTACGTGCCGTCGAGCGCGGTCAGCACCGTGGCCTTCTCCGCCAGGCTCCACGACACCGACCGGTCGCCGTCCCAGGTGTAGAGCAGCTCGTAGGTGTCGCGGATGGGTGCGGCGTCGAGGGTGAAACGGACCCGGTCGGCCCGATCGCCGACGGAGTCGCCGGCAGCTCCCGGCTCGACCACCTCGGCGCTGCGGACGCCGGTGGCCCACGACGGATAGGCGTCGAAGTCGGCGATCACGGCCATGACGTCCGACGGTGCGGCATCGATGACGATGTCGCTCGTGGTGCGCGCCATGGGCCCTCCTCGCTTCCTCGGGATCCTCATCGTAGTGGGACGCCGCTCCACGTCCGCCCCGCGGCTCCCGTGCCCGTTCGACGCCGAGTAGCCTGCCGTACGTGAACGCTGCGGACGGTGACCGACCTGACCCTGCCGCGTCGGACGGACGCCCCGACCGGGGCAACCTGACCGACGACGTGCTCGACCGCCTCGCGGCCGATCCGGAGGCCGTGGCCCTCGCCCGACGTGGGCCGGACGGCTGGTCCGACGTGACGATCGGCGCGTTCCACGCCGACGTCGTCACCGTCGCCAAGGGACTCCTCGCGGCAGGCGTCCGGCCGGGCGACCGGGTCGCCCTCCTGTCGCGCACGCGGTACGAGTGGACGCTCGTGGACTACGCCGTGTGGTGGGCCGGAGCGGTCACCGTGCCCATCTACGAGACGTCCTCGACCGACCAGGTGGCGTGGATCCTCTCCGACTCCGGCGCCGTCGCAGCCGTCGTGGAGAGCGCACAGCACCTCGGACGGGTCGACGAGGCCCGTCGCGACGCCCCGGACCTGAAGCACGTGTGGACCATCGACGAGGGCGGCCTCGACGAGGTCCGCTCCGCCGCCGCGGGCGTCAGCGACGCACAGCTCGAGCAGGCCAGGGCGACCCTCACGTCGGACTCGCTCGCCACCCTCATCTACACGTCGGGCACCACGGGCCGTCCCAAGGGCTGCCGGCTCACGCACGGCAACTTCCGGGCCGAGCTCTCCGGGGCGCTCGAGCAGCTGCCCGATCTGTTCGGCCGCGAGAACGCCTCGACACTGCTCTTCCTGCCGCTGGCGCACGTGTTCGCGCGGATCATCCAGGTCGGCGCCATCCGCTCCGGCACCCGGCTGGGCCACACGGCCGACGTGAAGGACCTGGTGGCCGACCTCGGCGAGTACCAGCCCACGTTCGTCCTGGCGGTCCCCCGCGTCTTCGAGAAGGTCTTCAACTCCGCGAGCACCAAGGCCTACGCCGACGGCAAGGGTCCGATCTTCGACCGGGCCGTGGCGACGGCGATCGCCTACAGCAAGGCCCAGGACGCGACGACGAGGCGCGGGAAGCCCAAGCGGGTGGGGGCGGCCCTGCGCGCCAAGCACGCCCTCTTCGACCGGCTGGTGTTCGCCAAGCTGCGTCAGGCGCTGGGTGGCCACGCCGAGTGGGCGATCTCCGGCGGCGCGCCGCTCGGCGACCGGCTGGCGCACTTCTACCGGGGCATCGGCGTCACGGTGCTCGAGGGCTACGGCCTCACCGAGACCACGGCAGCACTGTGCGTGAACACGCCGTCCGACCAGCGCATCGGGACGGTCGGGCGTCCGTTCCCCGAGACCGAGGTACGGGTTGGCGACGACGGCGAGCTGCTGTTCCGCGGCCCCCAGGTGTTCACCGGGTACTGGAACAACGACGAGGCCACGGCCGGGGCGCTCGACCCCGACGGCTGGTTCGCCACCGGCGACCTCGGCGACGTAGACGACGACGGCTTCGTCCGCATCACCGGTCGCAAGAAGGAGATCATCGTGACCGCCGGCGGCAAGAACGTCGCCCCCGCGGTGCTCGAGGACCGGGTCCGCGCCCACCCGCTGGTGAGCCAGTGCCTCGTGGTCGGCGACGGCAAGCCGTTCATCGCCGCGCTCGTGACGATCGACCGGGAGGCCTGGACCGGACCCCTGGACTCCCCCGAGCTGGAGACGCAGGTCCAGCAGGCCGTCGACGACGCCAACGCCCTGGTCTCGCAGGCGGAGTCGATCCGCAAGTTCGTCATCCTCGACGACGACTGGACCGAGGAGAACGGCTACCTGACGCCGTCGTTCAAGGTCAAGCGGACCGCGGTGCTGCGCGACCTTCACGACACGGTCGAGGCGCTCTTCTCCAGGTAGGCGCGCCACCGGGCGGTGATCTGCTCGACGCTCAGCCCGAGGCGCTCCCGGGCGGCGTCCGCGACGTCGCCACCGTCACGCACGTCCTCGTAGAAGGCCACGATCCGGTCGTTCGACGTCTCGTCGGCGAGCATCTCGAAGACGAGCCATGCGGACTCGTAGACCGCGCCGAGCCCGTGCCCGCCGGCGGAGGCGAAGGCCTGGGCGTCGGGAAGGGCGTCGGGCGGGCCGTCGGCACGGACCTGGGCGAGGATCTGCCCGGCGCTCACCGCGAGCGGCGCGTCGTCGTCGCGCAGCGCCACGTAGTCGGCGAAGCCCTCGGCCACCCACGTCACCATCGAGGTCCCGACCGCTCCGGTGAGCAGGTGCGCGGCCTCGTGCGTGATGACGACCTGCCGGGCGCGGGCGTCCATGCCGGCGAAGAGGTCGGGGTTGAGCACCACGACCCGCGCGGTCCCGGTGGAGCCGTCGACGGTGGTCGTGACACCGGCGATCGCGGCCACGTCCTCCTGGGACTGGCCCACCAGCGCCGCGGTCGTGGCCCTGCTGCTGGGGGCGATCACCGTGAGCCGACCGTCGGCCTCCGGCACCGTCGCCCGCACGCTGCGGTCCGCAGCCCTGGCCGCGGCCAGGGCGTCGAGGTCGGGCACGCCACCGTCGATGCTCACCACGCGGACCGCGTCGCCTGCCGACTGGACACGCACGTCGCCCGCCAGCCAGAGCGGGAGGCGGTCCCCCACGGCCGCGGCCCCGCGCACGGCGAAGGTGCCGTCGTCCCGGGGGTCGAGGCGCAGCCCCACCTGCGTGGACCGGACGCTCGTGCCGGCCACGGGCGACGCGTCACCGGCCCGCCACGAGACCTCGACCGTCGCGAGGGTGGAGCCGTCGGCGCGGTCCGCCACGTCACCGCCCGAGACGTAGCGCAGCGACACGTCGGTCACCGAGAGCGCCTCGCGCGCCTGCCAGGCCTGCTCGGCGAACGTGCGCGCCCGGGACCCCTCGCCGGCTGCGGCGACGAACTCCTGCTCCGTCGTGGCCCGTGAGAGCGCGGTCAGCTGGTCCGCCAGCACGACACGTGCGTCGTCGGGGATCGCGACGACGTCCGCGTCCTCCGACCCGCCTGACCAGGGCCGCTGCCAGAGCAGCACCGCGAGCGCGACCCCGAGGAGGACGAGCGCGGCCGTGATGTTGGCCGAAGGCCTCCTCACGGGGCGCCCGTCATGATCTCGCCGTCATCCGACACCCGGCACGGGTCGGCTCAGACGACGCGTCCGGCCTTGGTGAACCCGTAGGACACGCTCGTGACCTCGATGCTCTTGCCCGGCCGGGGCGCGTGGATGACCTTGCCGTTGCCGATGTAGATGCCGTCGTGCGACATGTCGCCGTAGAAGACGATGTCGCCGGGCTGGAGCTCGCTCATGGAGATCTTGCGCGACGCGGCGTACTGCGGACCCACGACGCGGGGCAGCGAGACGCCGGCCGCGGCGAAGGCCTTCATGACCAGGCCGGAGCAGTCGTAGCCCTTCGGCCCGGTGCCGCCGTAGATGTAGGGCTTGCCCAGCTGGGCGGTCGCGAAGTCGATCGCGGCCTTGGCGCGGCCGCTCGCGTCGACCTCGAAGCCGATCTCGACGTCGCTGGTGTTGAAGGCGGCCTGCTCGGCGGCCGTCAGACGGGCCAGCTCGGCCTTGGCGTCCTCGTACTTGGCCTTGATCTGGGCGCGCTTCGCGTCAGCCTTCTTGCGATCGCGCTCGAGCTCGGTCTTGCGGTCCTTCAGGCTGGCGCGTCGGTTCTTGAGCTCCTTGGCCGTTGCGGCGAAGGACTCGACGGCGTCGGCGCGCGTGCTGTTGAGCGCCTGGACCGCACCGAGGCCCTCGAGGAACTCCTCGGGGTCCTGGCTGCCGAACAGGCTCACCGTGGGGCCCAGCGGCGAGTCGAGCTGCTGCTGCACGACCGAGGCGCCCAGCGCGTCGCGCTGCTTGCGGTAGACGGCCAGCTGGTCGGCGATGTCGTCGTCGAGGTCGGCGATCTCGGCGCGCGTGTCCTTGACGTCCTCGTCGAGCTGGTTGACCTGCTCGGCCACCACCTCGACGTCGTGGAAGGCGGCCTCGACGTCCTCGGTGGTCACCGGGTCCGCCTGCGCGGGGCCGACCACTCCGACGGTGACGCCGATGGTCAGGGCCGCCACCGCTGCGGTGGCCAGGGTCGATCGTGTGCTGCGTGTACGGGCCAGGCCTCGTCGGTGCACGTGCACCCTCCAGTGTCCTCGACGCCTACCGGGTGAGCTGACGGGTTCGGGCCAAGGTCTGCCCTACCCACGGGCGCGGGCGCCCGTGCGATTCACCCCAGGAACGTGGTTCCCCGGTCCGCCCTGGACGTCTTCCCCACGTCCGCGGCGGTTCGGCGGTGCCTCCGATGTCGCTCTGGGTGAGCAGCATGCTCCGGACGCACGGTTGCCGAGTCTAACCGAGGGCGCGAGGAAGCGGGCGACGACCCGACCCCTCGACGGACCGCGTGGGCCCTGTGCGGGGTGAGGTGCGTCACCCGGCCTGGACGTCAGGTCCGGAGACGGGGGTGACGAGCCTCAGCGGTGGCACGAGACCCTCGTCGGCGAGGGCGGTGAGTGCGGCCATCTCCTCGGCGTCGACCTCGACACCCTGGGGCGGACCGCCGAGCAGCACGCTGACCACGCAGTCGCCGCACGCGCTGGGACTGCGGACGAGGCAGCTGTCGCAGTCGATCACGACGGATTCGGGGTTCATGTCGCCGACGCTAGGCAGGCGTCCCGACAGAAACCGTTCAGTCGTCATGCGTCGGGGTTGCCGTGAGTGGTCCCCCGACGGCTGCGGGGCTTCGGGGTGGGTCTTCGCCTGCGGCTGCGTCGCTCCGGCTGGGTCTCGACCTGCGGCTGCGTCGCTCTGGCTCGGTCTCGACCTGCGGCTGCATTGCTCCGGATAGGTCGTTCCTTGCTCATGCGTCGCTGTGGCTCGTCGTCGACCTGCTCTCCGAAAGGGCCTCGACCGGCGGACGAGTCCGGGCTCGGTCGGCCTCTCGGAGCGTGGCTCGGGGGGACGCAAGATTCTGCGTTCGTGCGTGAGGGGGCGAAGGATGCTGCGTTCGCTACCGGATCCCGTCACCAACGCAGCATCGTTCGGGCTTCAGCACGCGAAAGCAGAATCGTGCGTGGATCCCGCACAGATGAAGAATCGTGGCCGCGCCCCGCAGACCCACCCTGCGGCTGCGTCGAGGAGAAGACCCACCCCACCGACGACACCAACGGAATCGCCCACTCTGTCGGACGCCGCGCCTAGCGTCGGCGCCGTGACGAGCCCCTTCCCCCACCAGGCCAGCTTCGACGACCTCGGTCGAGCACTGAGCGACGTCACGTTCTGCGTCGTCGACCTCGAGACCACGGGCGGCTCGCCGAAGACAGGATCGCGCATCACCGAGATCGGTGCGGTCAAGGTGCGCGGTGGCGAGGTGCTGGGCGAGCTCCAGACGCTGGTGAACCCCGAGGAGAGCATCCCGGCGTTCATCACGGTGCTCACCGGGATCACCGACGCGATGGTCGTCGAGGCGCCCCGCATCGCCGAGGTTCTCCCCAGCTTCCTCGAGCTGGCCGCCGGCAGCGTGCTCGTGGCGCACAACGCCCCCTTCGACGTCGGCTTCCTCAAGCACGCCGCGCAGGAGCTCGGGATCCCCTGGCCGCGCTTCGAGGTGCTCGACACGGCCGTGCTGGCCCGGCGGGCGCTGCTGCGCGACGAGGTGCGCAACGTCAAGCTCTCCACCCTCGCCGCCCACTTCGGCGCCACCACCACGCCCGACCACCGGGCCCTGCACGACGCGCGCGCCACCGTCGACGTGCTGCACGGCCTGTTCGAGCGGCTCGGCTCCCTCGGCGTGAACTCCCTCGAGGACGCCGTCACGTTCACGTCGCGGGTCTCCCCCGAGCAGCGTCGCAAGCGCCACCTGGCGCAGCACCTGCCGCACGAGCCCGGCGTCTACCTGTTCCGCGACGTCCGCGACCACGTGCTCTACGTCGGCACGTCACGCGACCTGCGCAAGCGGGTCGCGAGCTACTTCACGGCGTCGGAGACCCGCACCCGCATGGGCGAGATGGTCCGCCTCGCCGAGCGGGTCGACTCCGTCGTCTGCGCCACGGCGCTCGAGGCGCACGTGCGCGAGCTCCGCCTCATCGCGGCGCACCGTCCCCCGTACAACCGCCGCTCGCGGTTTCCCGAGCGCCTCACGTGGATCAAGCTCACCCGCGAGCCCTGGCCCCGACTGTCGGTGGTGCGCCGCGTCCTCGACGACGATGCCGACTACGTCGGGCCGTTCGGCAACCGACGCCAGAGCGAGCTCGCCCTCGCCGCGCTGCACGAGACCTTCCTCGTGCGTCAGTGCACCACCCGCATGGGCCGACGCCCGCGCGGCAGCACGTGCGCCCTCGCCGACCTCGGCCGCTGTCTCGCGCCCTGCACCGGCGACCTCGACCCCGCCATCTACGACGCCGAGGTCGCACGCCTGCGCGAGGCGCTCACCGGCGACCCGCTCGAGGTCGTCGACCGGCTGCGCCTGCGGATGACCGAGCTGGGCGACCAGCAGCGCTACGAGGACGCCGCTGCCGTTCGCGACCGGCTCACCGCGTCCCTGCGGGCGGTCGACCGCACCCAGCGGCTGCGCCAGCTCACCGAGGTCGACGAGCTCGTGGCGGCGGCGCCCGGCGAGCGGGGCTGGGAGGTCCACGTGGTTCGGCACGGTCGCCTCGCCGCCGCCGGGCTCCTGCCCCGCACGGTCCACCCGTCCGCGTGGGTCGAGGCACTCCTGGCCACCGCCGAGGAGGTAGCCGCTCCTGCGCACGCCGCCCACCCCGCCCCGGTCGCCTCGGTCGAGGAGACCGAGACCCTCCTGCGGTGGCTCGAGACGCCCGGCGTGCGCATGGTGCGAGGCAGCTGGCACGTGCCTGTCGCCGGCGCCGCGCGGCACGTCGCCGACCTGCCGGTCGAGTCCGACGTCCACCGGGCGAACCGGTCTAGGCTGACGGCGTGATCACCGCCATCGTCTTCATCCAGGCCGAGGTCTCGCGGCTTCCCGAGACCGCCGCCCAGATCGCCGACCTCGACGGCGTCAGCGAGGTCTACTCCGTCACCGGCGACCACGACCTCGTGGCCATGGTGCGGGTGCAGCGCATCGACGACGTCGCCGCCGTCGTGGCCGACCGGCTCAACAAGGTCGAGGGCGTGCTGTCGACGCAGACCCAGATCGCGTTCCAGACGTTCAGCCGCCACGACCTCGAGGACGCGTTCAGCATCGGCCTCTGACGTCCGAACGCGCACGACGCACCGTCAGCGAGGGGGCGCGAGCTCCTGCGTCACGGTCGACCAGCGCGCCAGCACCTCGCGCGCTGCGCCGCTGTCGATCGACGTGCGCGCCTGCTCCATCCCGGCCCCCAGCCGCTCGAGCAGCGGCCCGCTCCCCCCGGCGTGGGCCGCCAGGGCCGCTCCGGCGTTGAGCAGCACGGCGTCGCGCACGGGTGAGGTCTCACCGTCGAGCACGCGCCGGAACACGTCGGCGTTGTAGGTCGGGTCTCCTCCACGCAATGCCTCGGGCGAGGAGAGGGCGACGCCGAGGTCTCGCGGGTCCAGCAGCCCCTCGACGACCTGTCCGTCCGCGACGGTCCAGACCCGCGTCGTGGAGGTGGTGGTGATCTCGTCCAGACCGTCGTCGCCCCGGAAGACGAACGCGTCGTCACCGCGGTCGGCGAACACCTGCGCCATGAGCGGAGCGGTCCGCAGGTCCGAGCACCCCACGGCCGACGCCGCCGGGCGGGCCGGGTTCACGAGCGGGCCGAGCACGTTGAACGGGGTCGCGATGCCGATCTCGCGTCGCGGCGGCCCCGTGAAGCGCAGCCCGGGGTGGAACAGGGGGGCGAAGCAGAAGGTGATGCCGGCGCGCTCCAGCACCGTCGGCACCGCCTCGGCCGGAACGTCGAGACGGATCTGCAGCACCTCGAAGACGTCGGCCGTGCCGCTGTCGCTGGAGGCCGCCCGGTTGCCGTGCTTGACCACGGGCACGCCCGCACCGGCTGCCGTGACCGCCGACATCGAGGAGATGTTCACCGTCTTGGCCCGGTCTCCGCCGGTGCCGACGATGTCGACGACCCGGCCGGGCACGTCGACGAGGACGGCCTTCGACAGGAGGGCGTCGACCAGGCCCTGCAGCTCGGGCTGGGAGATCCCCTTGGCGCGCAGCGCGACCGCGAAGGCCGCGATCTGCGCGGGCGTGCTCTCCCCGTCCAGGATCGAGGCCATGGCCCACGCCGTCGACCGGGCGTCGAGGTCGTGCCCGAGCACGAGCGCGTCGAGCACGTCGGGCCAGGTGTGGGCGCTCACGCCGTGAGCACGGACCGCGCGAGCCCGATGACCGCCTCGGCCAGCCGCAGCGGGTCGATCGGGTGCGAGACGGCGGCCTCGGCCCGCGACCACGTCGCGAGCCAGGCGTCCTGCGGCCGACCCGTGAGCACGAGCACCGGCGGCGCCTGGAAGATCTCGTCCTTCATCTGGCGCGCCACGCCCAGCCCACCGGCCGGGTTGGCCTCGCCGTCGAGGATCACGAGGTCGGGTCGGCGGCGGGTGTCGTCGAGGTGCTGCCACACGACCGGCTCGGTGGCGCACTCCACGTACTCGAAGGGCGGAAGGTCCGGGTGCGGACGCGTGCCGAGCGCTGTGATGACGGCATTCCTGACGTCTCGGTCGTCGCTGTAGACGAGGACGTGGAACCTGCTGCTCTCGGTCACGTTCGAATCGTACATAATGAGCGCGTGGCCACTACTTCCGTGATCCCCGCGTCCCGACTCCACGGCACCGAGGGACGTCCCTCGATGGTGACCGTCGGCACGATCGTCTGGCTCTCCAGCGAGCTGATGTTCTTCGCCGGACTGTTCGCCGCCTACTTCACGGTCAAGAACGTGACCCCGGAGCTGTGGGCCCAGGAGACGCAGCTGCTGAACGTGCCGTTCGCGACGATCAACACCGCGATCCTGGTGCTGTCGTCCCTGACCTGCCAGTTCGGCGTCTTCGCCGCCGAGCGCGGTCGCGCCGGACGCACCGGCACGTTGCTGCAGATGGGCAAGTGGGGCATGCGTGAGTGGTTCGTCCTCACGTACGTCATGGGCGCGATCTTCATCGGCGGCCAGGCCACCGAGTACGCCGAGCTCGTGCACGAGGGCGTGACGATCCCGTCCTCGGCCTACGGCTCGCTCTTCTACCTCGCCACCGGCTTCCACGGCATCCACGTCGTGGGCGGTCTGCTGGCCTTCCTGCTCGTGATCGGCCGCACCTTCGTCGCGCGCCGCTTCACCCACGAGCAGGCCATCTCGGCGATCGTCGTGTCCTACTACTGGCACTTCGTCGACATCGTCTGGGTCGCTCTCTTCGCGACGATCTACCTGATCCGCTGACGCCTCGCTCACCGGCACGGCGTTAGCCCAACCTAACCCTGCGGACCTGCGACATCGCTAGGTACGCTGGACACCCCTGACAGGAATGAGGTTCTCGGTGCGCACTCTGTCGACCCGCCGCCGTCATCCCCTCGCCGGACTCGCTGTCCTGCTGCTGGGACTCGTGACGGTAGGAGCCCTCTGGGCCGCCGCCGCACCCAAGGCCGCACAGGCCGAGGAGTACACCGCGCGCGACGTCGAGGTCGGGCGCGAGCTCTTCCTCATCGGCTGCGCGAGCTGCCACGGCCAGAACGCCGAGGGCATCACGACGAAGGACGGCGGGAACTACGGTCCGTCGCTGATCGGCGTGGGCGCCGCCGCGGTCGACTTCCAGGTCGGCACCGGCCGCATGCCGATGGCGCAGTCGGGCCCCCAGGCGCCGCGCAAGGCACCGGAGTACGACGCCGAGGAGACCAAGCAGCTGGCGGCCTACATCGCCTCGCTGGCCCCCGGCCCGGCCATCCCCGCCGAGGACGTCCTCGACTACGAGAACGTCGACGAGGAGGGCCTCAAGGAGGGCGGCGAGTTCTTCCGCACCAACTGCACCGCCTGCCACAACTCCGTCGGCGCCGGCGGTGCCCTGCCGAACGGCCGATACGCGCCTACCCTGAAGGGTGTGAGCGCCAAGCACCTCTACGAGGCCATGCAGACCGGCCCGCAGCAGATGCCTGTCTTCAACGACGACATCGTCACGCCTGAGGACAAGCGCAACATCATCGCCTACATCAAGAACGTCCAGGAGCAGCCGAACTACGGCGGCGTCGGTGGCGGCGGCCTCGGTCCCGTGGTCGACGGCGTCTTCGTCTGGGTCGTCGGCATCGGCGGCCTCGTCGGATTCGCCATCTGGATCGGCGCCCACGGCGCGCGCGTGAAGACCAAGAAGAAGGCAGCATGAGCGACGACCTCGAGCAGCACGGCAGCAGCACCCCCGCCACCACGGAGCCCATCCAGGACCCGGGCCTGCAGCCGCACCAGTGGCGTCCGACCGACGTCGACCCGGCGCAGGAGCGCCGCGCCGAGCGTCAGGTCTCGGGCATGTTCTTCGCCGCGGCCCTGCTCTTCGTGGTGTTCTGCTTCTCCTACTTCCTGATCGACGAGGACCAGACGTTCCTCAACTGGTCCGCCTCGAACTTCGCGCTGGGCGCCACCCTCGGCGGCGGCATGCTGCTCATCGGCGTCGGCATCATCCAGTGGGCCAAGAAGCTCATGGGCGACCACGAGATGGTCGAGATGCGCCACCCCGCCAAGTCCTCCGACGAGGACCGCGCGGCGGTCATGGCCGACATCAATGCCGGCATCGAGGAGTCGACCTTCGGCCGACGCCCGCTCATCCGCAACAGCCTGTTCCTCTCCGTCGGCGCGCTGGCGCTGCCGTCCGTGGTGCTCCTGCGTGACCTCGGTCCGCTCCCCCACGGCCAGGACGAGACGGTGTGGAAGAAGGGCATGCGGGTCGTCAACGACGTGTCCGGCCTGCCGATGCGTCCGGAGGAGATCGAGGTCGGTCAGCTCATCAACGCCGAGCCGGCCGTGTTCTTCCCCGCCGAGGGCGAGGAGGAGGCCGAGTACCACGGCCACGAGCTCCTGGCCGCGAAGTCCAAGGCCGCGATCATCGTCGTGCGCATGCGCCCGGAGGACATCACGCCCGAGCAGGGCAAGGAGAACTGGGGCATCGACGGGATCCTCTGCTACTCCAAGATCTGCACGCACGTCGGATGCCCGATCTCCCTGTGGGAGCAGCAGACGCACCACCTGCTCTGCCCGTGCCACCAGTCGACGTTCGACCTGGCCGACAACGGCAAGGTCATCTTCGGCCCGGCGCACCGCCCTCTCCCCCAGCTGCCGCTGGGTGTCGACTCCGAGGGCTACATCATCGCCATGAGCGACTTCCCCGACATCGTGGCGCCGAGCTACCCCGAGCTTGCGCGCGACCAGAAGAGACTGGATGGTGAGTCATGAGCAACGACACCTACACCCCGGTCGAGGACACGGCCTTCGGCAAGAAGGCCGCCGGTCCGGTGGGCTGGCTCGACGACCGTCTGGGGCTCGCCGGTGTGGCGAAGAAGAACCTGCGCAAGGTCTTCCCCGAGCACTGGTCCTTCATGCTCGGAGAGATCGCGCTCTGGAGCTTCGTCGTCCTGCTGCTGACCGGCGTCTTCCTGACGTTCTGGTTCCAGCCGAGCATGGCCGAGGTCGTCTACGACGGCTCCTACGCCCCCTTCCGGGGCCTGGAGATGTCGCAGGCCTACGCCTCGACGCTGCACATCTCCTTCGACATCCGTGGCGGTCTGCTCATGCGGCAGATCCACCACTGGGCGGCGGCGCTGTTCGTCGGCGCGATGATCGCCCACATGCTCCGCGTGTTCTTCACGGGCGCGTACCGCAAGCCGCGTGAGATCAACTGGGTCATCGGCGTCGGCCTGCTGACGCTCGGCATGGTCGAAGGCTTCGCCGGCTACTCCCTGCCCGACGACCTGCTGTCGGGCACGGGCCTGCGGTTCGTCGACGGCATGATCCGCTCGGTCCCGATCGTGGGCTCCTACGTGGAGTTCTTCATCTTCGGCGGCGAGTTCCCGGGCGAGGAGATCATCCCCCGTCTGTACATGGCGCACATCCTGCTGATCCCGGCGCTGCTGCTCGGCCTCATCGCCGCGCACATGCTGCTGCTGATCTACCACAAGCACACGCAGTGGCCCGGCGCCGGACGCACCAACGACAACGTCGTGGGCTACCCGATGCTCCCCGTGTACGCGGCCAAGGCCGGCGGCTTCTTCTTCGTCGTCTTCGGCTTCACCGCCCTCATGGGTGCCATCATCCAGATCAACCCGGTGTGGGCGTACGGCCCGTACAACCCGTCGGAAGTCACGGCGGGCTCCCAGCCGGACTGGTACATGGGCTTCTCCGAGGGCCTCGTGCGCCTCATGCCGGCGCTCGAGACCACGTTCCTCGGCTACACCTGGAGCTGGAACGTCTTCATCCCCGGCGTGGGTGGCTTGGGCGTCCTGTTCACGACGCTCTTCCTGTGGCCGTTCATCGAGCGCTGGATCACCGGCGACGAGCGTGAGCACCACCTGCTCGAGCGTCCGCGCAACGCCCCGACGCGCACCGCGTTCGGCGTGGCCGGCATGACGTTCTACGGCGTCGGCTGGGCGGCGGGCGGCAACGACATCATCGCCACCCAGTTCGGTCTCGACATCATGGCCCTGACCTGGATCTTCCGGTTCGGCCTGTTCCTCTTCCCGGTCGCGGCGTTCTTCATCACCCGTCGCATCTGCATCGGGCTGCAGCGGGCCGACCAGAACAAGATCCTGCACGGCTACGAGACGGGTGTCATCGAGCGCTCGCCCGACGGCAGCTACGCCGAGCGTCACGCTCCGCTCCCGGTCCTCGAGCAGTACCGCCTCACGGCCCACGACCGGGTCCCGGCTCTCGAGGCCCCGGCCGAGACGGACGAGAACGGTGTGGCTGCTCCGGCCGGACGCAAGGCCAAGCTGCGCCACAAGGCTCGCTCGTTCTACTACCACGGCGCGATCGACAAGCCGACCGTGGCCGAGGTCGAGCACGCCGAGGAGCACCTCGGTGAGATCGAGGGGCACCCCGTGCACCTCGGTGAGGACTTCCAGGGCGTGTCGGAGACCGGCATCCCGAAGTCGCACTGAGCACCATCACCGCACGAAGGCCCCCGCTCCGGCGGGGGCCTTCGTCGTTCCCGGGGGACGCAGGATTCTGCGTTCCCGGGCGACGCAGAATTCTGCGTTCGTGCGTGGGAGGTCGAAGGATTCTGCGTTCGTGGCGGTATCCCGTCGTGAACGCAGCATCGTTCGGGCTTCTGCACGCGAAGGCAGAATCCTGCGTCCGGCGGGGTGACGTCTGCGTGGGTGCGACGACAGGTGAACCTGGGCGAATCGCCGGGTGCGGCCGACTCGACGAAGCTTCGCCCTGAGGCTGCTTCGTCGTGAACGGGTCGCTCCTTGCTGCTGCGTCGCCCCGGCCGGCTCTTCACTCGCGGCTGCGTCGCTGTGGCTGCGAGTCGACCTGCTCTCCGAATGGGCCTCGACCGGCGGCGGGGTCCGGGGTCGGTCGGGTTCTCGGGGCGTGGTTCGGGGGGACGCAAGATGCTGCGTTGGTGTGTGAAGGGTCGAAGGATGCTGCCTTCGCTACGGGATCCCGTCACCAACGCAGCATCGTTCGGGCTTCAGCACGCGAAGGCAGAATCCTGCGTCCGCCGGGGCGCCGGTGCGCGGCGGATGGGCAGAGATTCTTCCTTTGCGTGGGACGGTCCACGAGAAGGGAGAATCCCTGCCCGTACGGGCACCTTTTCGTCGCCACGATTCTTCCTTCGCGTGGCACGGTCCACGCGAAGGAAGAATCGTGCGTGGATCCCGCGCAGATGGAGAATCGTGGCCGCGCCCCGCAGACCCACCCGGACCGAGACCCCCCGCTCCGGTCGAGGACCTTTCGGAGGCCGCCCCGCCTCGAAGCCACAGCGACGCAGCATCGAGCGAGAACCCCGCCGCGCCCAGCAGACCCAGCCGACTCGAGACCCACCGCTCAGGTCGAGACCCTCTCGGAGACCACCCCGACTCGCAGCCCCAGCGACGCAGCAGCAGGTGAAGCCCCACCGCCAGCGACGCAGCACCACCCGAAAGCCCACTGCAGTGGCGCAGCAGCATGCGCAAAGCGCCAGAGCCGAGTGCGGCAACCAGGACCCCCCAGAGCGCCCTCAGCGGCTCAGAACGCCCCTCAGGACGCCGCGGAGCTCAGCGCCGACCCCTTGGTCCACTCGCTCCAGTCGACGTTCCAGTCGGTCCAGCCGTTGTTGTCCTCGAGGGACCGGGGGCTGTTCACGAAGCGCACGACGTCGCCGCGGCGCGAGCGGTCGTAGACCCACTTGGCATCGGCGGTGCTCATGCCCACGCAGCCGTGGCTCACGTTCTCGCGGCCCTGCGAACCGACCGACCAGGGGGCGGCGTGCAGGAACTCGCCGGAGTTCGTGACCCGCATGGCCCAGCGGACGTCGCTGATGTCGTAGTAGTCGGGATCGGAGGAGTCCACGCCGGTGGTGGCGGCGTCCATGTCGACCGAGGAGAACTTCTCCATGATCACCTTGGTGCCGCGCCGGGTCTCGTTCCCGGGCTTGCCGGTGGACACCGGGATCGTGCGCAGCTTCTCGTCGTCGACGCTCATCGTCAGCGTGTGCTTGGCGACGTCGACCGTGGTCACGACCTTCTTGCCGATCGTGAAGGGGATGTCCTGGTCCTGCTGGCCGTACACCCCTCCCCCGGCGGGAAGGCTGTTGAGGTCGAGGTCCACCGTCACCTTCGTCCCGGCGGGCCAGTAGCGCTCGGGGCGGTAGTGCACGACGGAGTCGCTGATCCAGTGCCACGACCCCTCGACCTCGGGGGTGGACCGGACGTGCATGTTCTCCTCGAACAGCTCCCGGTTCTTCACGGGGATGTCGAAGGTGACGATGACCGGCATGCCCACGCCGACCGTCTCGCCCTTGAGCGGAGCCACCGACGGATAGGTCTGGTCGTCCAGGGTCAGCGTCTGGGTCGTGAACGTGCGCACGAGGTCGACGTCCTTGCCGTCGTCGCCACGGACCTGCGCGGTGAGCGTGTAGGCCGTGCCGGGCTCGAGCCGCGAGGCCGCCGTCCAGCCGGACTCGCCACCCTCGCCCTCGATGGCGTCGGCGCCGTCCTCGGTGGACAGGGAGGCCTCGACGATCGTCCCGTGCTCGACGTCGACCTCCACGAGGGTGTCGACGGGCACGTCGGCCGCCTTGTCCTTGACGTTGGCCGTGACGACGGCCGGCTCCTTGGGGGCCACGGCCTCACGGAGCGATCCGCCCGAGGTGCAGGCTGCCAGGAGCGACGCGATCGCCACGACGACGAGCACGACGCGGTGCCCCAAGAACGTTGACCTCACCGCGTCATCCTACGCGGCGGGGACCAACATCCAGGCTGATCAGTGGGCGTGGACGCCGCGGTAGTACTCGAAGATCCAGCCGCAGAGGGTCACGGCACCGATCGTCGCGCCGATGATGAACAGCCACCAGCCGATGACCACGCCGAGCACGATCGTGCCGAGCGCCAGGGCGCAGTAGAGCGGCCACCAGCTGTAGGGCGGGAAGAAGCCCAGCTCGCCGGCGCCGTCGGCGATCTCGGCGTCGTCCAGGTCCTCCGGACGGCTCGGGATCTGCTTGGCCACCACGTACAGGTAGAAGCCCAGCAGGGCGCACAGCAGGAACGTCATGACGAGCGCCGTGGTGCCTGTGGGGTCCTCGGTGAGCACCCAGTACACCGGCGCGATGAAGACGAAGAAGATCCCGCAGGAGATGATCGTCCAGTACTCGGCCTTCATGCCCTTCATGGCTCAGTGACCGTCCTTCTGCTGCTTGGCATCTCTTATGGCCGACTCTTTGCCGTTGGTGTTGGGAGCGTCCGCGAACACACCGCCCTCGTCGGGGTTGTGCAGCAGCTCCAGCTCCGCGATCTCCGGGTGGTGCAGGTCGAACGCGGGGCTCTCGCTGCGCACGCGCGGCAGCGAGTGGAAGTTGTGGCGCGGCGGGGGCGAGCTCGTGGCCCACTCCAGCGACCGTCCCCAGCCCCACGGGTCGTCGAGCTTGACGAGCGGGTTCTTGCGCGACTTCCAGACGTTCCAGAAGAACGGCAGCGTGGAGGCGCCGAGCAGGAACGCGCCGATCGAGGAGATCTCGTTGAGCGTCGTGAAGCCGTCGTTCGGGCCGTAGTCGGCGTAGCGACGCGGCATGCCCTCCACGCCCAGCCAGTGCTGGACGAGGAACGTCAGGTGGAAGCCGATGAACAGCAGCCAGAAGTGGATCTTGCCCAGCTTCTCGTCGAGCATCCGACCCGTGAGCTTGGGCCACCAGAAGTAGAAGCCCGCGAACATCGCGAACACCACGGTGCCGAAGACCACGTAGTGGAAGTGCGCCACCACGAAGTAGGAGTCCGACAGCGGGAAGTCGAGCGTGGGCGAGGCCAGGATGACGCCGGTCAGACCACCGAAGAGGAAGGTCGTGAGGAAGCCGATCGAGAAGATCATCGGGGTGTCGAAGGACAGACTTCCGCCCCACAACGTGCCGATCCAGTTGAAGAACTTCACGCCTGTCGGCACTGCGATCAAGAACGTCATGAAGCTGAAGAAGGCGAGATCGACCGCCCCGGTGACGAACATGTGGTGCGCCCAGACGGCGACCGAGAGCGCCGCGATGAGCAGCGTGGCGGCCACCAGGCCGACGTAGCCGAAGATCGGCTTGCGGCTGAAGACCGGCAGGATCTCGGAGATGATGCCGAAGAACGGCAGGGCGATGATGTAGACCTCTGGGTGCCCGAAGAACCAGAACAGGTGCTGCCAGAGGATCGGCCCCCCGTTGGCCGCGTCGAACACGTGGGCCCCGAGCATGCGGTCGGCCGCGAGGGTGAGCAGCGCGGCGGCGAAGATCGGGAACGCGATGAGCACCAGCAGGCTGGTGACGAGCGTGTTCCAGACGAAGATCGGCATCCGGAACATCGTCATGCCGGGCACGCGCATGCAGAAGATCGTGGTGATGAAGTTGACCGCACCCAGGATCGTGCCCAGGCCCGACATCCACAGGCCCATGACCCAGAGGTCGCCGCCCATGCCGGGCGAGTTCACGCCGTCGGACAGCGGGGCGTACGCGAACCAGCCGAAGCTGGCGGCGCCGCCGGGGACGAACAGTCCGCCGACCACGATGGTGGAGCCGAACAGGTACAGCCAGTAGCTGAACATGTTCAGGCGCGGGAAGGCGACGTCGGGCGCACCGATCTGCAGCGGCATGATCGCGTTGCCGAAGCCGAAGAACAGCGGCGTCGCGAACATCAGCAGCATGATCGTGCCGTGCATGGTGAAGGCCTGGTTGTAGGCCTCGTCGCTCAGCAGGTTCGATCCCGGCTGCGCGAGGTTCGCGCGGATCGCCAGCGCCAGGACGCCGCCGATGAGGAAGAAGATGAACGACGTGACGAGGTACATGTTGCCGATCACCTTGTGATCGGTCGTCGTCAGCACGCCCACGACCTTCTGGCCGAGCGTCGTCTCACGGATGACGGTGGTCTCCCGACCGTCGTCGAATGCCGCAGTCGTAGCCATCAGTTACCCGCACCTTCCTGGACGCTCTCGTCGCCGCTCTCCTCGCCGCGCAGGCCGGCGACCGTGTCGGCCTCCTTCTGTCCGGCGGGTGCACCCACCTGGCCGATCTCGACCAGGTCCTGCAGGTGCGCCTCGTACTCCTCGGGCGACACGACGTTCACCTTGAAGATCATGCGCGAGTGGTACAGGCCGCAGAGCTCTGCGCAGCGGCCCGTGAACGTGCCCTCGCGGGTCGGCGTCATGTCGAAGCTGTTCTCACGGCCCGGCACGACGTCCATCTTGAAGTAGAACTCCGGGATCCAGAACGAGTGGATCACGTCGGGGCTCGTCAGGTTGAACCGCACCGACTCACCCAGCGGGAGCCACAGCTCGGCCGGCTGGGCGGGCGTGCCGAAGTCGTACACGTCCTCGCCCTGCGTGGCCTGCTCGTCGAGGTAGTTGAAGGCCCACTGCCACTTGGAGCCGACGACCTGGATCGTGTGATCGGGGTTCTCGACCTCCTCGAGCACCTCGTTCTGGCTCGTGACGGTGTGGAAGAAGAAGACCGCGACGACCACGACCGGTGCGATCGTGTACAGCGCCTCCAGCGGGAGGTTGTAGCGCACCTGCGTCGGGATCTCGTCGTCGCTGCGACGCCGGTACCGGACCGACGCGTAGACGATCAGGCCGAAGACGAGCACGAACACGACGAGGACGGCGATCCAGGCGCCGAGCCACAGGTCCCACACGGGCTGCGACCGATCACTCGCGGCGACCGGCAGCGCGAGCCGCTCGATGTCGTTGTCCGCGACGGGCGAGCAAGCACTGAGGAGAACCGCGAGGACGACAGCAGCCGCCAACTTCATCCGACCCACGAGGCGCCTTTCTAGTCCACACCAGTCATGCGATGACACAAGAACAGTACCCCGACGTCGTCCGTGACGAGGAGGTAAGGGCACCCTTCCTAGGGTGCCCTCACGGGGTGAGCTCACACCAGGCTCAGGGCGGCGCCGACCTCGACCCGGGCGGCCTCGCCGTAGGCTCCCTCGAGTCGTCCGAGGAACGCCTCGCGGGTCAGGCGGTACTCCTGCGTGCCGGTCGTCTCGACGACGCTCGCAGCGATGGTGCAGCCGATCTGGGCGCACCGCTCGAGGGTCAGACCCGCGGCCACACCGGCGAGGAACCCGGCGCGGAAGCTGTCGCCCACACCGGTCGGGTCGACCGACGTCACGCCCGGGATGGCCGCGACCTCGACGGCCGGGCCCTCGGACGGGTACACCGTGACGCCGTCCTTGCCGCGCGTGACGACGCGGGTGCCGACGCGCGCCTGCACGTCGTCGGCCGACCAGCCGGTCTTGCTCTGGATGAGGGCGTCCTCGTAGTCGTTGCTGAACAGGTAGGCGGCACCGTCGACGAGGTCACGGATCAGGTCGCCGCCGGCCCAGGCGAGCTGCTGCGAGGGGTCCGCGGCGAACGGGATGCCGAGCGACCGGGCCGTCTCGGTGTGGCGCTGCATGCCGGCCGGGTCGTCCGGTCCGATGAGCAGCAGGTCGATCGGCCGCTCGCGGTGGATCTCCCCCACGTCGATGCGCCGCGCCTCGGCCATGGCACCGGGGTAGAACGTGACGATCTGCGCGTGGGCGTCGTCCGTCGTGATGGTGCACAGGGCCGTGTGGGCCGTGGGCGAGACGTGGACGAGGGAGCAGTCGACGCCCGCGTCCTCGAGCCAGGTGCGGTAGCCCTGCTCCACGAAGTCGGTGCCGACCGAGGCCACGAGCGTCGGTCGGTGGCCGAGTGCGGCCAGGGCGAAGGAGATGTTCGCCGCACACCCTCCTCGGCGGATGTCGAGGTCCTCGACGAGGAAGGAGACGGACAGCTTGTCCAGCTGGTCGGGGACCAGGGAGTCCGAGAACCTTCCCGTGAAGACCTGCAGGTGGTCGGTGGCCACGGAACCGGCGATCGCGAGATGCACCCGACGAGACTAGACGACGGCCCCCTGCGTGCGCAGGAGGCCGTCGTGTGAGGAGGTCGTGCGTGACCTCGGGCGTCGCCGCTCGTGGGCGACCCCTCGAAAGGTCAGTGGAACGAGTCGCCGCAGGCGCAGGAACCGGTGGCCATCGGGTTGTCGATGGTGAAGCCCTGCTTCTCGATCGTGTCGACGAAGTCGATGGTGGCTCCGCCCAGGTAGGGCAGGCTCATGCGGTCGACGACGACGTTGACGCCGTCGAAGTCGCGGACCTCGTCGCCGTCGAGCGTGCGCTCGTCGAAGAAGAGCTGGTAGCGCAGGCCGGAGCAGCCACCGGGCTGCACGGCGATCCGCAGGGCGAGGTCGTCGCGACCCTCCTGCGCGAGCAGGCTCCGGACCTTGTCGGCGGCGTTGGCGGACAACGTCACGCCCTCGGCGGGCGCGGTGACGCCGTCGGTGGCGGTGGTGGCCGTGTCGGGGGTCGTGCTGCTGTCGACGCTCATGTCATCTCCGTCGGTCTCGGGTGGTCTCCCTGGTGCAAACCAGGAGGAGGCCGGTTCTGTTCCATCGTACGTGCTCGACCTGGGCGCGATCACCACGTGCTCCGCCGCGGGCTCACCTGGACCAGGTGCGGGCGACCCGCTCGGCCACCTCGCTCAGCGAGCCGGCCGGATCGGCGAAGGCACGCTCCTCCCCCACGACGTCGAGCACCGCGTACGCCGACTCCACGCCCATGGCGCGCATCTCGCGCGCGCCCACCGTGACCTGGCCGGCGATCGCCACGCACGGACGGGCATGGCGTGCTGCCACCTGCGCCACGCCGTGCACGACCTTGCCGCTGCGCGACGTGTGGTCGTAGGCACCCTCCCCCGAGACCACCAGGTCGGCCGCGGCGCACGCGGCGTCCAGACCCACGGCGTCGGCCACGACCGCGACACCGGGCCGGCGCTCCGCGCCCAGGAGGAGGAGCGCGAGCCCGAGGCCGCCCGCAGCGCCGGCACCCGGCGAGTCCGCGACCCGCCGTTCCGCCGGGGTCGAGCCGCAGGCCGCCTCGACGAACCGGTCGAGCAGTCCGTCGACCTCGACCACGTCGGCGTCGGAGAGGCCCTTCTGCGGCCCGAAGGTCTTGGTCGCACCGAACATCCCGAGCAGGGGCACGTCGACGTCGCTCGCCGCCACGAGGCGCACCTGGCCGACTGCCGCGCGAGCCGGCTCGAGGTCGACCCGTGTGATGCCGCTGAGCCCGTCGGGCCCGGCGTCGAGCGGGCGGTCGGCCACCGCTCCGAGCGCGCCCAGCAGTCCGGCGCCCCCGTCGTTGGTGGCGCTGCCGCCCAGACCCACGACCACCGACTCGACGCCGAGCTCCACGGCGGCCGCGATCGCCTGACCCACGCCCCACGTGCTCGCCGACCTCGCCGACGGCGGTCCGAGCTGGAGCCCGCAGGCCTGTGCCGACTCCAGGTACGCGACGTCGTCGACGACGAGGACCGTCATCGGGACGTCGACCCCGGTCGACCCGGTCACCGTCACGACGTGGAGGTGACCGCCGAGGGCGTCGTGGAGCGCGTCGACGAAGCCGGGGCCACCGTCGGCCATGGGCAGCCGCACGATCTCGTCGTGGGGCGCCGCACGGGCCCAGCCGCGCGCGATCGCCCTGGCCGCCTCGGGGGCGCCCAGCGTCCCGGCGAACTTGTCCGGCGCCACGAGCACCCGCACGGTCGTCAGGCCAGTCGTTGCTCGGTGGCCGCGAGGAGCACGCACGTGGCGAGTCCCTCCATGGCCGTCCGCAGCTCCTCGATGGGCGGGAACGACGGCGCGATGCGGATGTTGCGGTCGCGCGGGTCCTTGCCGTACGGGAACGAGGCACCGGCCGGGGTGAGGGCGATGCCGGCCTCCTTGGCCAGCTGCACGACCCTCGTCGCGCAGCCGTCCGGGACGTCGAGGCTCACGAAGTAGCCGCCCTTGGGCTCGGTCCACGTGGCCACGTCGTGTCCGCCGAGTCGCTCGGACAGGACCTCGAGCACCACCGCGAACTTCGGGGCGAGGATCTCGCGGTGCCGGTCCATGAGCGCGTGCACGCCGTCGACGTCGACGAGGTGCCGCAGGTGGCGCAGCTGGTTGACCTTGTCGGGACCGATCGTCCGCTTGCCGATGAGTCGCGTGTACCAGGCGACGTTCTCCGGCGACGAGGCGAAGAAGCTGACCCCGGACCCGGCGAAGGTGATCTTGGAGGTCGACGCGAGCACGAAGGGACGGTCCGGGTGCCCGGAGGCGGCGCACAGGCCGACGATGTCGGCGGTCTTGGTGCGCTCCTCGGTCAGGTGGTGCACGGCGTACGCGTTGTCCCAGAAGATGCGGAAGTCGGGTGCGGCGGTCTCGAGGGCGGCCAGCTCGGCGGCCTTCGCCTCGCTGACGACCGCACCCGTGGGGTTGGCGTACGTGGGGACGATCCAGATCCCCTTGACGGCCGGGTCGGTGACGGCCTCGCGCACGGCGGCCATGTCGGGGCCGTCGTCGTGCATCTCGATGGTGCGCATGGTGATGCCGTACTGCTCGCAGATCGCGAAGTGCCGGTCGTAGCCGGGCGCGGGGCAGAGGAAGACGACCTCGTCCTCCTGCGACCACGGACGCGTCGAGCCGACCGTGCCCTTGAGCATGGCGAGCACCACCAGGTCGTGCATGATCGCCAGGCTCGCGTTGTCGCCCGCGACCACCTGGTCGACCGGCACGTGCAGCAGCTCGGCGAAGATCCCGCGCAGGTCGGCGTTGCCCACGATGCCGCCGTAGTTGCGGGTGTCGGTGCCCGCGCCGTCCTTGTAGTCCTGGCCCGGGAGGTCGAGCAGGGCGTTCGACAGGTCGAGCTGGGCCGCGGACGGCTTGCCGCGCGTGATGTCGAGGGCGAGACCGGCTGCCTTGAGGCGTTCGTAGGCGGCCGTCTGCTCGTCGTGGAGGGCGCTGATCTCTGCGGTCGAGAGGGTGTCGAGGCTCACGGTCCCAACCTACCCAAGACCGGCCGACCCGGACGCCCCAGCCGCAGTGCGCGCCCGAGTGCCCTAGACGGACAGGCCCGGCGCACCCCACAGCGCGAGCCACCGCTCGAGCTTCGGCTCGACCGGGACGTCACCCTCGACGAGCGCGCGGACCTGGATCTCGACCGGGTTGTCCCGACGCTGGCCGGCGACCGGCGCGAACGGGTAGAAGGTGCCCTGCTTGAACAGGTAGACCAGCGCCAGCGCTCCGCCGGAAGGTGCCGTGAACAGGACCGTGGAGCACAGGAGCTGGGGTCCGTACCCGGCGTCGGCGAGCGAGGAGTTCGCCGCGTGAAGGTCGGTGACCAGGCCGGTGAGGTCGCCCGGCGACCGGGTCACCTGCATCCAGCGGAAGCCTCGCCCGTCGTCGCTCAGCTCGACCGCCGCCGAGGCGTCGGTCCCGATGACCTGCTGCACCTCGGCCACGACCTGGTCGTCGCTCACGCCATCGACGTCGCGGAAGCACACGGCTCCGGCCCCCGTGGCCGTGAAGCCGGCAGCCTGCAGCGACAACCCCGCCTGGGGCACGCCGAACAGCACGTCGAGGTCGGCCTCCGGCGGCTTGGAGCGCCCGAGGATCCCGTCGAGCCAGCCCATCAGATCGGGCCCATCAGATCGGATCCGAGAGCTCGGCGCCGACCTTGGCCAGCTGCGCCAGGCGCTGCTCCAGCGGCGGGTGGGTGGCCATGAGGGCACCGGCCGACGCGCGGCTGATGGCCGGCGCGAAGAAGAACGCGCTCAGGGCCTGGGAGTCGCGCAGGTCCTTGTTGGGGATGCGGCTCATGTCGCCCGAGATCTTGGTGAGGGCCGACGCCAGCTTCGAGGGACGCCCCGTGAGGTACGCGCCGCTGCGGTCCGCGCTGAGCTCGCGGTACCGCGACAGCGCCCGGGTCAGCAGGAAGCTGATGAAGTACACCACCATGCTCACGAGGAACACGGCGATGAAGGGCAGGTTGTTGCCGTTGCGGTTGCTGCCGCCCCGGCCGAAGTACAGGCCCCAGCGGGTGATGAATCCGGCCAGCAGCCCGAGCGACGAGGCGACCGTCATGACCGAGACGTCGCGGTTGGCAACGTGGGCCAGCTCGTGCGCGAGCACGCCCTCGAGCTCGTCGGCGTCGAGGCGCTGCATGATGCCGGTCGTGACGCACACCGCGGAGTGGCTGGGCGTGCGGCCGGTCGCGAAGGCGTTCGGCATGTCGGTGACCGCGACGGCCACCGTCGGCTTGGGCATGTCGGCCATGACGCACAGCCGGTCGATCATGGCGTGCAGCTCGGGGGCCTGCTCCGGGGTCACGACCTTCGCGCCCATGGACCGCAGGGCGAGCTTGTCGGAGAAGTACCACTGGCCCCACGACATACCGAGGACGATGACGAGCCCGAGCACGAGGTTCGTGTTTGCGATCAGGATCGCGCCGAAGGCGACGTAGAGGGCGCCGAGCCCGAGGCTCACCCCGAACATCCGTCGGGAGAGCCCCGCGTCAGGCCTGAATCTGGTGCGGGCCACGGCCATCCTCCCCTGACTCGGTGTCCGTGGAGGACGGGTCGATCCCGAGCTCGCGGTCGAAGCGGCGCGCCTCGAGGTCGGCGGTGTCCTCGCCCGGCCGCGCGACGACCCCGTCGGCGACGAGCTCGTCCACGGCGTCGGCCTTGGCCTCGAGCTCTCGGGTGTGCCGCTCGGCCGCCTCCATCTGCTGGTTGACGGTGCTGAGCGAGGAGGTGATGCCGGAGTCGGCGCTGGTCAGCTGCGAACGGGCCTCGGCCGCGGACTGGCGGGCCGTGAGCGTGTCCTTGCGGAGCCGGAAGTCCTCGATGTTCTGCTCCAGGCGGGTCGCCGCGTCGGTGATCGTGGCCTCCTCCTTCTGGAGGGCGGCGTGCCGCTCGCGCAGGTCCGCCAGGGCCTCCTCGAGCCCGACCTTGCGCCCGAGTGCCGCGCGGGCCGCGTCGTCGTCACCCCGGGCGACGGCCTCGCGCGCCTGGCCCTCGAAGGTGCTGGACTGCTGCTCGAGCTGGCGGAGCCGCACCTCGACGCGCTTGCGGCTCGTGGTGACGTCCGCGACGCCGCGACGCACGCGCTGCAGGTGGGCCAGCTGACCGCGGTAGGTGTCGTCGAGCGAGCTGCGCAACGCGTCGCCGTCGAGCTCCTGGTGCGACCGCGACCGCCAGATGTCGCGAATCCTGCGTCCGATCCCCATGGCGCCAGAGTACGGGCACCGTGCACGACCGGGGCTGCACGACCGACGGACGCCGCAGCGGAGCATCTGGGTCCCAGGGCCCTGGGCGCCCGGGTACCCGTCTCGCTTCCATGGAGCCATGCAGACAGTGCGACCACGACGCTTCGAGCGGGGCCAAGGCTCGCTCGAGCTCGTGGGCGTCATCGTCCTCGCCGCGATCCTGGTCGGCGGGATCGTCTGGACCATCACGGCCAACAGCGAGCCCATCAGGGCCACCGTCAGCACGAAGATCTGCGAGATCACCGGCGGCAGCGACTGCGGCGAGGTGCCGGAGCCCACGGCACCCCTGCCCGGCGACTCGACGGTGCCGACCTATCTCGACCCGTCGCTCACACCGCAGGAGCAGGCCGAGGCCGGCGAGTACGTCGCCCTCGGCGACTCCTTCTCCTCCGGGGAGGGCGGCTCGGAGTACGACCCCGACACCGACGAGAACTACGCCTCCGAGGCCGAGGACTACTACGAGAACCTCGACGAGGACGGCAATCCCCAGCCGCAGCTCTACTGCCACCAGTACGGCTGCGTCGAGGTCCCGGTCACCCAGACCGAGGCGCCGTACAACAACATGTGCCACCGGTCCGAGGGCGCGTACTCCCAGCAGATCAACGACACGTTCGACTTCGCCGGCGGCTACACCTTCGCGGCCTGCTCCGGTGCCGTCACCGAGGACTTCACCGAGCCCAACAGCGACAACGACGATGAACCGGCGCAGCTGGACAACCTCGACGAGGACACCAGCCTGGTCACCTTCACCATCGGTGGCAACGACGCGAAGTTCGCGAACACGCTCGAGCAGTGCATCAAGGACGGGATGAACCCGTTCCACAGCTGCTTCGACAACCAGTCCGAGCGCGACGAGGCCGACGAGAACATCGCCCAGGCCATCGAGAACATGCGCGAGCTGCTGCCGCAGATCCGCGAGCAGGCTCCCAACGCGAGGATCCTGGTGCTCGGCTACCCGCGCTTCTTCCCCGAGGACCCGGGCAGCGCGTGGAGCGACGGCACGCAGATCGACACCGATGACATCCTGGCCATCAACGACCTGGTCGAGGACATGGACGGCCAGATCGAGGACCTCGTGAACGAGCTCAACGAGGAGAACCCCGGTGCCTTCCAGTACGTCGACATGTACGACGCCTTCAACGGGTGCGAGATCGGCACCTCCAACGCCTGCATGAACAACATCGAGGTCCGCATCGCCGACGGCAAGCCCGACAAGAACGGCAGCTACCACCCCAACGACCGAGGACACGAGGAGATGGCCGCCATCCTCGAGGAGGCGATCCGCAATGGTCCGTGACCCGTTCACCCGCGTCGCGTCGCTGCTCGCCGTCACCCTCCTGGTGACGGTGAGCGGCTGCACGGGCGGCGACGAGCCCGCCGCGCCCGAGCGCACGTCCGCCGACCAGCGCGCCGACCTCACGATCCTGCCGGAGGACGGGCTGCCGAAGGGCTGGGTCCGCGTGCCGGCCAGCGAGCGCATCTCGGGCAACCCCGGCAAGCCCCGCTACTGCGGCGTCCCCGCGGAGCCCGCAGACGTCAAGGAGGGTCGCGTCTCCTACTACGAGCAGGAGGGGCTGCCGCGCTCCGTGCTCGAGTACGGGATGGTCGCGGACGAGCAGGCCGCCACCGACACCCTCGACGCTCTCGTGGCGGTCCGGACCACGTGCGAGGAGGAGGGGTTCACGACCGAGCCCGTCCCCGAGGACGAGCTCGACGGGCTCGGCGACCAGCAGGTGGGCTGGGACTACGACGACGGCGCCGGCAACCGGTTCCGCGTGGTCGTGTTCCGGCGCGCCGAGGTCGTCGTGGTCCTCGTCGCGACGGGTGACACGTCGGTCCCGACGCAGGAGCAGGCGACCATCGCGCGCGACGTGGACGACCGCCTGCAGGGGTGAGGATGGCGAGGTCCTCCTGTGTAGGGTGACGCCGTGACGCAGGACAACGCCGCCCCGGACGACCGCCAGAGCAACAACGCCAAGGGCCGCGCGACTCCCAGTCGCAAGGAGGCCGAGGCCGCCCGCAAGAAGGCCATGAAGACGCCCCTGACGCGCAAGGAGCAGATGCGTCGAGAGCGCGACGCCCGCGCGCAGCTGCGCCAGCGGCAGCAGGAGGCGCTCCGCGCCGGCAAGGGCTCCGACCTGCCGCCCCGTGACCGCGGACCGGTCCGCGCCTTCGCCCGGGACTTCGTCGACCGCCGTCGCAACGTCGCCGAGTACCTGCTCCCGATCCTGCTGCTCGTGCTGGTGCTGAGCTTCATCAACCAGCCCTGGGCCCAGCTCGTCGTCTTCTACGCCTGGGCGGTCATGCTGCTGCTCACGATCCTCGACGAGGTGGTCATGGTCCGCGGCCTCAAGCGCGGTCTGCGTGAGCGGTTCCCGGACACCCCCACGAAGGGTGCCGTCGGCTACTCGGTGCTGCGCAGCACCCAGCTGCGTCGCTTCCGGCTGCCGGCCGTCTCCATCGATCGCGGCGCCCCGTTGCGGGACCGCTACTAGACCACCAGGTCGCAGCGCCGCCGCGACGCGGTCAGGACGGCACGACGCTGAAGCTCCACGTGACGCCGAACCGGTCGGTGAGCATGCCGAACCCTGCGCTCCAGGCCGAGGCCGCGAGCGCCTCGACGACGACGCCCTGCACCGCGAGGTCGTCCCAGTAGCCCTGGAGCTCCTCGAGGGTGTCCGACGCGACCGAGACGAACACCGCCTGGTCGGTGAGCGTCGTGTGGTTCTCCCGGCGGGTGGTGCCTCCGCCGACGAGCATGCCCTCGGTCCGGCCGGGGACGTCGTAGCCCATCACGCGGAACCCGTTGTCGGCGGACACCAGGCCGAAGAGGACTGCATCCGCCCCGGGCGCGTCGGCCGGCATGCCGGCGTCGGCGTAGGTGGTGATGGCGAGGTGGCCGCCGAACACGGACTGGTAGAGCTCCAGCGCCGCGCGGGCGTCGCCGCGGAAGTTCAGGTGGGTGACGGTCTGGATGGTCATGTCTTCTCCTTCGGTGGTGGCCGGCCGCGTCGGCCGGTGGACCCACCGTGGCACCCGTTCAGGTCAGATTCTGTCCTGAACTCCACGTAATCTCGATCCTGTGACCACGACCGCCAGACTCCTGCGTCTGCTGTCGCTGCTCCAGGCACGGCGGGACTGGCCGGGTCCCCTCCTCGCCTCGCGGCTGGAGGTCAGCGACCGCACGGTGCGCCGCGACGTCGAGAGACTCCGGGAGATGGGCTACACCATCCAGGCCGCCACGGGGCCGGACGGCGGCTACCGGCTCGCTGCCGGTTCCGAGCTGCCGCCGTTGCTCTTCGACGACGACCAGACCGTCGCGGTGGCCGTCGCGCTGCAGACCGCACCGGCCTCCGGCGTCGGCATCGAGGAGGCCGCGGTCCGCGCCCTCGTCACGATCCGTCAGGTGATGCCCGCGCGGCTGCGGCACCGCCTTGACGCGCTGCAGGTGACCACGATCCGACCCGGGGGCACGGCACGCCCGAGCGTGGCGGTCGACGTCCTCGTCACCCTCGCCAATGCGATACGGGATCGCGAGGTCCTCCGCTTCGACTACGTCGCGAGAGGAGCACCGGACGCGGGTGACGACGTCCCTGCGGCGCGACGTGTCGAGCCGCACCACCTGGTCAGCTCCTCCGGACGGTGGTACCTCGTCGGGTGGGACCTCGACCGCGAGGACTGGCGGATCTTCAGCGCCAACCGCGTCGGCCCGCGCACGCCGACCGGGCCGCGGTTCCGGCCACGGTCCGTGCCGGGCAGCGACGTGCAGGCGTTCGTGTCGGCACGGTTCAAGGGGTCGGACCTGGACGCGTGGCCCTGCCGCGGCACGGTCGTGCTGCACCGGCCGGCGCACGAGGTACGCCCCTTCGTGGACGACGGGGTGCTCGTCGCACTCGACGACCACCGCTGCAGCATCGAGACCGGCTCCTGGTCCTGGGGCGCGCTGGCCGCCTGGTTCGGGAGGTTCGAGTCGGCGATGGACGTCGTCGGTCCGCCGGAGCTGGTCTCGGCCTTCGCCCTCCTCGCGGAGTGCTACGACCGGGCCGGCGGCGCGTCCGCCCAACCGTGAAGCGGCCGGGTCCCGCGTCGCACGCCCCGGGCGGCGAGCGGCTCGACGGCTACGCGCTGTGCAGCGACATCGGTCCGTAGACCTCGGTGTCGCCGTCGAGCAGCCGGACCTGGTCGACGCCCTGGTCGATCAGCTCGGAGAACGTCTCCCCCACCCACGACTCCGCGTCACCGCGGCTGTCGAACTCCTCCGACCGGCCCTTGTCCTGCCCGTCGGCGGTCTCCAGCACCCAGCTCCAGCTCATCGCCGTCCTCCTCGTTCGGTCCAGCAGTCGGTCCGGTCATCGTCGCGCAGGCCACGGCCCGTGTCGCGTCGGAAGTCGTCAGGTCGAGGTCGTCACGAACGGCGGCTTGGTCACCGTGAAGCGCTCCGCACGCCGGCGGACCTCCACGACCACGTCGTCACCGTCGCCGACGGACCGGTCCAGGAGGGCCAGGCCGACACCCTGGCGCAGCGTCGGCGAGAAGGTGCCCGACGTGACCTCGCCGACCACGTCGCCGGGCTCGCCGTCGGGGCCGACGGACCGCACGACCATGCCGGGACGCGGGATGCCGCGTCCTGCGGCGACGAGGCCGCGCACCAGGGGAACGGTCTTCTCCTCGCGCTGGCGGGTCAGGGCGTCCTTGCCGGCGAACGTGGGCTTGTCCCAGCCGACCGCCCAGCCCGCGCGCGCCATGACCGGCGAGATCTCGAGGGACAGCTCGTGGCCGTGCAGCGGATACCCCATCTCGGTTCGGAGCGTGTCGCGGGCACCGAGGCCGCAGGGCCGCAGACCGTGCGGCGCGCCGGCCGCCAGGAGCGCCTCCCACACCGCGGGGGCGTCGTCGGCCCGGACCACGAGCTCGTAGCCCTTCTCGCCGGTGTAGCCGGTGCGGCACACGATGGCCTCGGCCCCACCCACGGGCGCCTCGACGAACGACATGTACGCGTGGTCGACGGGCACGCCGACCGCCTCGAGGACGGCCTCGCTCGACGGACCCTGCACCGCCAGCACGGCGAGCTCGCGGTGCCGGTCGACGACCTCGACCCCCTCCGGGGCCGACGCCTGCAGCTGCGCGACCACGGCGGCGGTGTTCGCGGCGTTCGGCACGAGGAAGACGTCGAACTCGCTGCGGACGTAGGCGATGAGGTCGTCGACCGTGCCACCGGTCTCGTCGCAGCAGAGCGTGTACTGCGCCTGTCCGGGGCCGATGCGCCGCAGGTCGTTGGTGAGGACGGCGTTCACGTGGTCGAGGGCGCCCGCCCCCCGCACGCTCGCCTTGCCCAGGTGGCTCACGTCGAACAGGCCCGCAGCCTCCCGCACGGCCGCGTGCTCGGCGAGCACCCCGCCGCCGGACTCCGAGGGATACTCCAGCGGCATCGTCCACCCGCCGAACTCGGCCATCTTGGCCCCCAGGGCCACGTGGTGGTCGTGCAGCGGCGAGCGGAGCAGGTCCATGCGACTCAACCTAGCGGCCTGCGTGATTACATGGGATCCATGGCCCCTTCGACGCCGTCGCGCGTGAACGAGTCCCTTCTGCCTGACGTCTCGGTCAGCACAGCCAAGCCGTCGTCGGTCAAGGCCGACGTCCTCGTGCTGGGCGTGCGCAACGACGACGACGCCGGCGACCACGCCTCGACGCTGGCCCTGCTGGGCTTCACCGGCGAGAAGGGCCAGGTCGTCACCGTCCCTGCCGGCGAGGCCGCCAAGGTCTCGACGGTGGTGGCCGTGGGCCTGAGCGCCGAGCCCGATGCGGAGGAGCTGCGCCGTGCGGCCGCGAGCGGCGTGCGTGCGGCGGCCCGCACCAAGGCCACGTCCGTGGCGCTGGCCCTGCACCCGGCCGAGGGCGACGAGGTCACGGCCGTGGCGGAGGGCGCCCTGCTCGGCTCCTACCGCTACGAGGCCTACAAGACCAAGCCGACGTCCGACGACGATCGCGTGCGGACCCTGACCGTGCTGTCCGCCTTCGCCCGCCAGTCGACGGTCGTCGACGCCGTCGAGCGCGCCGCCGTGGTGGTCCGTGCCACGGCCCTGGCGCGTGACTGGGTGAACACCCCGCCCGGCGACCTGCGTCCGCCGGCCTTCGCCGAGCAGATCGTCGAGCGCGCCGGTGGCACCCCCGTCAAGGTCTCGGTGTGGGACGAGAAGCGCCTCGAGAAGGAGCACTGCGGCGGCATCCTCGGCGTGGGCGCCGGGTCCGACGCGCCGCCCCGCCTGGTGCGCCTCAGCTACGAGCCCCGCAAGCCCGTCACCCACCTCGCCCTCGTGGGCAAGGGCATCACCTTCGACTCGGGCGGCCTCTCGATCAAGAGCGGCGCCGGCATGCAGACCATGAAGATCGACATGGCGGGCGCGGCCGCGGTCGTGGCCGCGACCCTGGCCATCGCCGAGCTCGGGCTGCCGATCAAGGTCACGGCGTTCGCCTGCCTCGCCGAGAACATGCCGAGCGGCTCGGCCACCCGCCCCGGCGACGTGCTCACGATGCGCTCCGGCTCCACCGTCGAGGTGCACAACACCGACGCCGAGGGTCGCCTCGTGCTCGCCGACGGTCTCTCCCTGGCGGTGGAGGCCGGCGCCGACCACATCATCGACGTCGCGACGCTGACCGGTGCGTGCGTCGTGGCGCTCGGTGAGCGCACCAGCGGCGTGCTCGGCAACGACGACGCGCTGAGCGAGTCGGTGCTCGACGCCGCGAAGGCCACCGGGGAGTCGATGTGGCCGCTGCCGATCGTCGAGGAGATGAAGTCCGCCGTCACGTCCTCCAAGATCGCCGACATCCGCCAGCACAACCCGAAGCCGTACGGCGGGACCCTGTTCGCGGCCGCCTTCCTGCGCGAGTTCGTCGGCGAGACCCCGTGGGCGCACCTGGACATCGCCGGTCCGTCGTTCAACGACGGGGCCGAGCACGGCTACACGCCGTCGGGCGGGACCGGGGTGTCGGTCCGCACGCTCGTGCGTCTGGCGAGCGACCTGGCCGCCGCCGGTGCCTGAGGACCGACCCGCCACCGACGACGGACCACTGCTGGAGGGCACCCGGCGCGCGCTCGACGCCCGTCTCGCCGAGGAGCAGGTCCGCCGCCGCGTCCCCTCGGTCACCGCGGCCGTCGTGCGCGGAGGTGCGGTGGTGTGGAGCGGTGCGGCCGGCCACCTCGACGGCAAGGCGGACTCCCCGCTCGCCACGCCGCGGACCCAGTACCGGATCGGGTCCATCACCAAGACGTTCGTCGGCACCCAGGTGCTGCAGCTGCGCGACGCCGGCCTGCTCGACCTGAACGACCGGATCGGCGACCACCTGCCGGAGCTCGGCGGGGGTGACGGGCCCCGGGCGGCGAGCGGCACCGACCTACCGGTCAGGGTCGCCCAGCTCCTGAGCCACACGTCGGGCCTGCAGGCCGAGACCAACGGACCGTGGTGGGAGCGGACGCCCGGCCAGGCCTGGGACGAGCTGCTGGCGTCGGGACCGCGCCTGCTGTTCACGCCCGGCACCCGCTTCCACTACTCCAACACCGGCTTCGGCGTGCTCGGCGAGCTCGTCTCCCGGCTGCGGGGTCGGCCCTGGCACGACACCGTGCACGAGGACCTGCTCGATCCCCTCGGCATGGTGGCCACCAGCCACCGGCCGACCGACGACGCCGCCCCCGGACTCGCGGTCCACCCGTTCGCCGACCTGGCGCACGTCGAGCCCGAGCACGACGCCGCCGCCCTGGCCCCGGCCGGCCAGCTCTGGTCCAGCGCCGAGGACCTGGCCCGGTGGGCCGCCTTCGCCGCCGGCCACACCGCCGGGCTGCTCGATGACGCCACGCTGCGCGAGATGCTCCGGCCCGTCGCGGTGAGCGACGTCACCGGACAGCCGTGGACAGGCGCCCACGCGCTCGGGTGGCAGGTCTGGAACGTCGCGGGCCGCCGGTACGTCGGCCACGGCGGATCCATGCCGGGCTTCCTGGCCTCGCTGCGCGTCGACGTCGAGTCAGGCGACGGCGTCGTGGTGCTGGCCAACACCACCTCGGGTCTGGGCCCGGTCGGGACCGACCTGCTGGACCTCGTGCGCGATCGCGAGCCGGTCGCCTCGCCGCCGTGGCGCCGTGCGACTGCCCAGCGGGAGAGGCTCGACCTCGTGGGTGACTGGTTCTGGGGGACGTCCCGCTACACCGTCCGGCTCGACGGGGACCGGCTCGTCCTCGGCGAGCCCGGGCAGGGCCGCGGTGCGCGCTTCGCCTCCACCGCCGACGGTGCGTGGGTCGGTCTCGAGGGCTACTACGAGAACGAGCGGCTCACGGTGCGCCGCGACGCCGACGGCCGGCCCGTCCAGCTGGACCTCGCCACGTTCGCGTTCACCCGGACCCCGTACGACGCGTCGCCCGACGTCGAGGTCCCGGGCGCACTCGACGAGGCGGGCTGGTCGTGAGCGACGATCCGCTCTGGGCCGCCTACGTCGCCGCGCACCCGCAGCACCGCGACGAGGTGCCCGCCGTCGGACCGTTCGGCAGCTCGGCCGCGATGGCGGACCGGCTCCTCGACTACGTGCTCCACGGCCCGAAGCGGGCCACCTGCGGACTGCCCGACCCCGACGAGCCCGTCGTGCTGGGCGGCCACTGGGTGGTGGAGGACGGCTCCGGGCGGTCACGCGTCGTGCTGCGCACCACCGACGTGCGCTCGGGACGGCTCGACTCCGTCGACGACGTCTTCGCATGGGACGAGGGCGAGGACGACCGCACCCGTGACTCCTGGCTGCGGGAGCACCGCCGCTACGTGGCGCGCGGACTCGGGCTGGCCGACGACGCCGATGTCGACCACGTCGAGGTCGTCTTCGAGCGGTTCACGGTCGTCTGGCCCCCCGAGCACGCCGACTGAGGCGTGCGGGTCAGTCGCCGGCGAGGCCGAGGGTGCGGGCGGCCTGCTCGACCTCGTCCCACTCGCTGCGGTCGCCACCGCGGCGGTCGGGGTGGGAGCGGGCACGCGCCTGCTTCCACCAGCGACGGAGCACCTCGTCGTCGGGGCGGACGGTGGCGTCGCCCGTGACGTCGGCCGACACCTGGAGGGTGGCGATCGCGTCGCGCTCGCGCGGCGAGAGCGGACGCGGGCCCGACGGCGCCGGCGCCGTGGAGCCACCGGGCGTGGAGCGACGCGGGCCCGGCGCGGACGAGCGCGCCCGACCGGTGTCGCGGGCCTGCTTGCGCACGGCGTAGTCGCGCATGCGCTGCGGGTACCCCACCCGGTTGGCGTCGTAGACGGGGATCGCCAGCTTGCGGGCGAGGTCGGCGGCCGCCTTGGGCGACTCGACCCGACGGCGGATGGACTCACCGTCCGACGCCACGAGGACGACCGTCGGCTCGTTGAACGACGTGCGCGGCTCGACGTACGCCTCGACGCCGTCACGCTCCCCCGCCCAGGCGCGCAGCGTGGCCATGTCGTCACGCGTCGCGCGACGATCGGAGCTGCCGCGTCGGCGGCCGAACAGAGCCATGGCGACATTCTGCCCGACGACTGGTGGACGACCGGGAGAATCGCGCAGGGACCCGCGCGGCAGGTCGTCGGGCGGCGCCCCACGGGTCACACCGCAACCTACTCGCCGGTCGCTCCCCCCGTGGTGCGGTCGCACGCGAGGGTGACAAGATGACGGAGAACGACTCATCCACGCGGGAGGACACTGTGGCGGACAGCCCGGGCGACCAGAACACCTTCGACATCGTCATCCTGGGCGGCGGCAGCGGCGGCTACGCCTGCGCCCTCCGCGCGGTGCAGCTCGGCCTCAGCGTCGCGCTGATCGAGAAGGGCAAGGTCGGGGGAACCTGCCTGCACAACGGCTGCATCCCCACCAAGGCGCTCCTGCACTCGGCCGAGGTCGCCGACGAGACCCGCCACAGCGAGAACTACGGCGTCAAGGCCACGTTCGAGGGCATCGACATGGCCGCCGTCAACGCCTACAAGGACGGCGTCATCGACCGTCTCTACAAGGGTCTGCAGGGCCTCATCAAGTCCGGCGGCATCACGGTCGTCGAGGGCGAGGGCGTGCTCGTTGCCAAGGACACCGTCGAGGTCGACGGCCAGCGGTACACCGGCAAGAACGTCGTGCTGGCGACCGGCTCCTACGCCCGCAGCCTGCCCGGTCTCGAGATCGGCGGTCGCGTCGTCACGAGCGAGGAGGCCCTCACGATGAGCGAGGTCCCCGAGCGTGTCGTGATCATCGGCGGCAGCGTCATCGGCGTCGAGTTCGCCTCCGTCTGGAAGTCCTTCGGGGCCGACGTCACGATCATCGAGGCCCTCCCCACGCTCGTGCCCCTCGAGGACCCGACGCTCTCGAAGAACCTCGAGCGCGCGTTCCGCAAGCGCAAGATCGCCTTCAAGACCGGCACCAAGTTCTCCGGTGTCGAGCAGACCGACTCCGGCGTGATCGTGACCCTCGAGGACGGCAAGACCATCGAGACCGACCTCGTCCTCGTGGCGGTCGGCCGAGGCCCGAACGGCAACGGCAACGGCTTCGAGGAGGTCGGTGTCACCGTCGACCGCGGCTGGGTGCCCACCGACGAGCGCCTGCACACCAACGTCGACGGCGTCTACGCCGTGGGTGACCTCGTGCCCGGTCTCCAGCTGGCCCACCGCGGCTTCGCCCACGGCATCTTCGTGGCCGAGGAGATCGCCGGCCTCAACCCCCAGCCCGTGCTCGACCCGGGCATCCCGCGCGTCACCTACTGCGACCCCGAGCTCGCCTCGGTGGGCATCACCGAGCCGCAGGCCAAGGAGAAGTACGGCGACGACAACGTCGAGACCGTCGAGTACAACCTCGGCGGCAACGGCAAGAGCCAGATCCTCGGCACCGCCGGCGTCATCAAGCTGGTGCGCGAGAAGGACGGCCCGATCGTCGGCGTCCACATGATCGGCGCCCGCTACGGCGAGCAGGTCGGTGAGGCCTCGCTGATCGTCAACTGGGAGGCCTACCCCGAGGACGTCGCGCAGCTGATCCACGCGCACCCCACGCAGAACGAGGCTCTCGGCGAGGCTGCACTCGCCCTGGCCGGCAAGCCCCTCCACTCGCACGCCTGACCCGAACGAGGACGACACCATGGCAACGACCGTCACCCTTCCCGAGCTCGGCGAGAGCGTCACCGAGGGCACCGTCACCACGTGGCTCAAGGCCGTCGGCGACACCGTCGAGGTCGACGAGCCCCTGCTCGAGATCTCCACCGACAAGGTCGACACGGAGATCCCCTCCCCCGTCGCCGGCACCATCCTCGAGATCAAGGTCGAGGAGGACGAGACCGTCGAGGTCGGCGCCGACCTCGCCGTGATCGGTGACGCCGACGAGAGCCCGTCGGACGACGGTGGTTCCGACGAGGCGCCCGCCGAGCCGGAGGACACCGAGGACGCCGACGTCGAGGTGGGTTCCTCCGACGACGAGGGCTCGTCCGACGACCAGGCACAGGCCGAGCAGCCCGGCGAGGAGCCGGCCCGCGAGTCCGACGGCACGCCCACCAACCAGGACGGCGAGGAGCCCCACCTGGAGACGAACCAGACCGGCGAGGGCACCGAGGTCAAGCTGCCCGAGCTCGGCGAGAGCGTCACCGAGGGCACCGTCACCACGTGGCTGAAGGCCGTCGGCGACACCGTCGAGGTCGACGAGCCCCTGCTCGAGATCTCCACCGACAAGGTCGACACCGAGATCCCCTCCCCGGTCGCCGGCACGATCCTCGAGATCAAGGTCGACGAGGACGAGACCGTCGAGGTGGGTGCCGTGCTCGCCATCGTCGGCGACGCCTCCGCGGCCGGTTCGTCCGGTGGCGACTCCGGCTCGTCGAAGGACGAGGCTCCGGCCGACTCCGGCGAGACCGACCCCGCAGAGGACCCGCAGAAGGCCGAGGAGCTCGAGGAGGCCGCCGAGGCCGAGAAGAGCCAGCCGGAGAAGGCCGACGAGGTCGCGAAGTCCGACTCGGGCTCCAGCGCACCCGCCCCGACCGCAGAGCCGGAGAAGCAGGCCCACCCCGAGAACGAGGCCCGCCCCGAGCCGACGAAGGACGCCCCGCAGCAGAGCTCCGGTGCCTCGACCCAGAGCGGCGGCGACACCTACGTGACGCCGATCGTGCGCAAGCTGGCCAAGGAGCACGGCGTCGACCTCGCCGCCGTCACCGGCAGTGGCGTGGGCGGTCGCATCCGCAAGCAGGACGTGCTCGACGCGGCCAAGAAGGCCGAGGAGCAGAGCAAGCCCGCGGAGCAGGCGCCTGCGGCCGCTTCGGCACCCGCGGCGGCCGCCGCCTCGACCGAGCCGTCGCCCCTGCGCGGCAAGACCGAGAAGGTCAGCCGTCTGCGCAAGGTCATCGCCTCGCGGCTCACCGAGTCGCTGCAGATCTCGGCCCAGCTCACGCAGGTGCACGAGGTCGACGTCACCGAGATCGCGCGGCTGCGCGCCAAGCACAAGAACGCGTTCCTCGAGCGCGAGGGCGTCAAGCTGACGTTCCTGCCGTTCTTCGCGAAGGCCGTCGTCGAGGCGCTCAAGGCCCACCCGACGCTCAACGCCGCCCTCGACCTCGAGGAGGGCACCGTGACCTACCCGTCCGGTGAGCACCTGGGCATCGCGGTCGACACCGAGCGCGGTCTGCTCGTCCCGACGATCAAGGACGCCGGCGACCTCTCGATCGCAGGCCTCGCCCGCAAGATCGCCGACGTCGCGGAGCGCACGCGCACCAACAAGATCTCGCCCGACGAGCTCTCCGGTGGCACGTTCTCGATCACGAACCTGGGCAGCAACGGCGCCCTGTTCGACACGCCGATCATCAACCAGCCGCAGGTCGCGATCCTGGGTGTCGGTGCCGTGGTCAAGCGTCCGGTCGTCATCACCGACGCGCAGGGCAGCGACAGCATCGCGGTGCGCAGCATGGCCTACCTCGCGCTCACCTACGACCACCGCCTCATCGACGGTGCCGACGCCGGCCGGTTCCTGACCGCGGTCAAGGAGCGGCTGCAGAGCGGCTCGTTCGAGGGCGAGCTGTGATCGGCTGACATGCACGTCGTCATCGGCGGTGCCTCGGGCTTCCTGGGCTCGGCCCTCGTCTCGCACCTGCGGGACGAGGGTCACCAGGTGACCCGCCTCGTCCGGTCGGGAAGCCCCGGCCCGGACGCCTCCCTGTGGGACCCGAGCCAGGGTCGGGTCGACCAGGTGCTGATCGACCGGGCCGACGCGGTCGTCAACCTGTCCGGGGCGTCCATCGCCCGGTGGCCGCGCACCAGCTCCTACAAGAAGGAGCTGTGGTCGTCGCGCGTCGACGCCACCACCACGCTGGCCAAGGCCGTGGCCGCCTCCGACTCCCCCACCGTGCTGCTGTCGGGCTCGGCCATGGGGATCTACGGCGCCGACCGTGGTCAGGAGCCGCTCACCGAGGGCGCTGCCCACGGCGACGGCTTCCTCGCCGACCTGTGCGTCGCGTGGGAGGCCGCCGCCGAGCCTGCCGTCCAGGCCGGTCAGCGGGTCTGCCTGCTGCGCACCGGCCTGCCCCTCGACGACGAGGGCGGCCTGCTCGGCCCCATGCTGCTGCCGTTCAAGGCCGGGCTGGGTCCGCGGCTGGGCAAGGGCACGCAGCGCATGTCGGTCATGTCGCGGCGCGACTGGGTGCGGGCCGTGGCGTTCCTGCTCGAGCGCGACGACCTCTCCGGTCCCGTCAACCTCTCCCTGCCCGACGCCCCCACCAACGCGGAGTTCACCGACGCCCTCGGCGACGCCCTGGGACGGCCGACGTTCCTCGTCGCCCCGGCGCCCGCACTGAAGGTGGCGCTCGGAGCGCTGTCCGACGACCTGCTGGGCTCGCTGCGCATGGCGCCCGCCGCCCTGCAGGCGGCCGGGTTCGTCTTCGAGGACCCCGACCTGCGCAGTGCACTCGCGTCGGCACTCGCCGACGACCGTGCTTCCTGAGCCCACCGGGACGCACCCCGACACCGCTGGGTCGCTGGTCCGGTACCTCGCCTTCTTCCGGGCCGAGGTCCGGCGCAAGCTCGACGGTCTCGAGCCGGACGCGCTCCGCACGACCGTGCTGCCGTCGGGCTGGACGCCGCTCGAGCTCCTGTCGCACCTCGTGCACATGGAGCGACGGTGGTTCGTGTGGGGCTTCCTCGGCGAGCCGCTGCCCGACCCCTGGGGCGACCAGGGACCGGACGGACGCTGGTCGACCACGGACTCGCCGGAGTCGCTGCTCGCACGGCTCGAGGCGGGCGCGGTGCGCACCGAGTCCGTGCTGCGCGAGCACCCGCTCGACGCACGAGCAGCCCTCGGTGGTCGCTTCGACGCGGACCCGCCCACGTTGCACACCATCGGCTTCCACGTGCTGCAGGAGTACGCCCGGCACGCGGGTCATCTCGACGTGGTGCGCGAGCTGGTCGACGGCGCGGTGGGCGAGGACGCGTCAGCGTGAGGCCACGACCCGCCAGCCGCTCGCGGTCTCCTCGAGGGTGACCCGACGTCGGGTGGGCTCGTCCGTCGGCAGCGGCACGGCCCCGCCCGCGTTCACGGCCCTCGTGGGCCCGAGCCGGTCGACCACGTCGAGGGCGACGCGGTCGGCGTCGCGCTCGACCACCCGGCACGACGACCGCAGCTGGGCCATGCCCTCGAGCCTCAGCGAGCGCTCGGCGTAGTCCTCCAGCACCTCGACGTCGCGCTCGCGCAGGCCGTCGGACGCGTAGACCGCAGCGAGCCGGTCGACGTCGGCGTGCACGAACGCGTGCGCCCGCTCCGCGTCGAGACGACCGAGCAGCAGGCACTCCTCGGCGGTGTCGCCCGGCCCGAGCAGGGTGCCCCACCAGGTGACGAGGGCAGCGAACCACGCAGTCATCCCCGCAGCGTGCCCAGCGCGGCCACGAGGGTCGAACGCGTGTCCACAGGCGGGCTACCGTAGGAGGCGTGACCCTGGAGATCATCGACGACTGGTACGGCGAGCGCGCTCTGGACTACGAGGCGGCCTGGGAGCTGCAGCGCGAGCTGCACGCCCAGCGCGTGGCCGGCGAGATCGACGACACCGCCCTCTTCCTCGAGCACCCGCCCGTCTACACGGCAGGCAAGCGCACCGAGCCGCACGAGCGTCCGTTCGACGGCACCCCCGTCGTCGACGTCGACCGCGGCGGCAAGATCACCTTCCACGGCCCGGGCCAGCTGGTCGGGTACCCGATCACGAAGCTCCCGTCGCACGTGCTCGTCGTCGACTACGTCCGGCGCGTGGAGGAGGCCCTCATCCGCGCGGTCGCCGACCTCGGCGTCGCGGCCGGTCGGGTCCAGGGCCGCTCGGGCGTGTGGCTCGCGGCCGACGCCCGTGGCCCGGAGCGCAAGGTCGCGGCGATCGGCATCCGCGTGACCCGCGGCGTCACGATGCACGGCTTCTCGCTCAACGCCGACGTCGACCTCGACTGGTACGACCGGTTCGTCCCCTGCGGCATCGCCGACGCCGGGGTCACCACGCTGTCGAAGGAGCTCGGGCGCGACGTGACCGTCCCCGAGGCCGCGGCGGCCGTCCGCCCGCACCTGGTGGACCTGCTCGCGTGGGAGCCCTACACGCCGTCGCCGGACCTGCAGACGGCCGAGCACGGGCACCCCCCGGAGGTGCCCGTGCTCGGTCTTCCCGGCTAGCCGCTGACGACTCAGGCGTCGGAGCTGGCCAGCGCCTCGCGGTAGGAGATCTTGTCCCCGGTGCGCAGCAGGGTCCGCTCGTAGACGGCGGCCCCGACCCGGACCATGACCGCGGCGACCACGATCGTGCCGCCGAGCGCGAGCGCGATCTGCCAGGCCGGGACCGCTCCTTCGGCCATCCGCGCCGGCATGAGCATCGTGGAGATGATCGGGACCATCGACAGGACCTCCTTGACCGCGTCCCCGGCGAAGAAGTACACGAAGTACGGCACCATCAGCAGCATCTGCGCGGGCATGGTGGTCGACTGCAGGTCCTGCTGGCGCGACGCCAGGGAGCCGGCGACGGCCCAGAGGCTCGCCAGCGCGGCGAAGCCGATCACGAAGAAGCCGATGTAGCTGATCATCGCCGGGGCCACGACCTCGAGCCCGGACAGCTGGCCCGTGACCGCGAGCCCGATCGCCGCGGCGGCGACGAACAGGACGATCTGCCCGATCGCCAGCACGGTGCTGCCGGCGATCTTGCCCCACAGCAGCTGCCGGATCGGGACGGCGGCGGCGAGGATCTCCACGACGCGGCTCTCCTTCTCCTGCGTCACGCTGCCCGCGATGGCCATGCCGAAGCCGATCGCCGTCAGGAAGAACAGCAGGATGAAGCCGAAGGCGGCCGCCTGCCGCAGGCCCGCGTCCTTCGACGCGGGGTCGAGCAGACGCTCCTGCGTGGTCGTCCCGGACTGCAGGGCGCTCAGGTCGACCTCCTGCGCGGCGGCGTTGCTCTCCAGCGCCTGCGAGGACACGGCGATCTCGAGGGCCTGGGAGACGGTGGAGTCGACGTCGCGGTCGCCCACGACCTCGTAGCCGTCGTTGGTGGCCAGGAGCGCCGCGTCGGCGTCCCCGTCCTCGACCAGACGCTCGGCCGCCCTGGCGTCGTCGACCCGGTCGGCCTTGATCGTCACGCGGTCGTCGAGGTTGGTCGCGACCGCCGACGCGGCGTCGACCACCTCGGCGGCGGCCGGGTCCACGACGGCGACGGTGCGGTCCTGGTCGCGTCCCTGGAAGAAGTCGGCACCGATGATGCCGCCCAGGATGATGACGAAGGACAGGACCGTGGTGATCAGGAACGACTTCTCCCACACGCGGGTGGTGATCTCTCGCTGGGCGACGACGCGCCAGAGGTTGCGCGTGCCGCGGGGGCTGGAGGTGCTCATCGGACGGACTCCTTGAAGATCTCGGAGAGGGGCTGGTGGTCGCGGGCGATCTCGATCACGGCGCTGCGCTCCCCCACGTGGCGGACGAGCTCGGGCGCGGTGAGGCCGTCGAGGTCGAGCAGGGCGGTCGGGCCGTCGACGTCGCGGACGACGACGCCACGCAGGTCGCGGAGCCAGGCGGCGTCCTCGCCGTCGAGGACCACGCGATAGCGGTCGGCGCCGCGTCCACGGAGCTCCTCGACGGGGCCGGCGGCGACGAGGCGACCGCCGGACAGGATGACGAGGTCGTCACAGAGGCGCTCGACGAGGTCGAGCTGGTGGCTGGAGAACAGCAGGGGCAGGTCGCCCGCCTCACGCTGGAGCAGGTCGACCATGGAGTCGACGGCCAGCGGGTCGAGACCGCTGAACGGCTCGTCGAGCACGAGGGCTGCGGGCCGGTGGACGAGGGAGGCAGCGATCTGGATGCGCTGCTGGTTGCCGAGCGACAGCTCGTCGAGGAGGTCGTCGGCGCGGCTCTCGAGGCCGAAGTGGCCGAGCAGCTCGTCGGTGCGGCTGCGTCCCTCGTCGGGGGTCATGCCGTGCAGCCGGGCGAAGTACACGAGCTGGTCGCGCAGCTTCATGCGCGGGTAGAGGCCGCGCTCCTCGGGCATGTAGCCGAAGGAGCGGCGGACCTCGGCCGTCACGGGCTCGCCGTTCCAGAGCACCTCCCCCGCGCTGGGTGCGAGCACGCCCATGATCATGCGCATGGTCGTGGTCTTGCCCGCGCCGTTGGCCCCCACGAATCCCGTGGTGCGCCCCGGTCGGACCTGGAAGGACACGTCGTCGACGACGGTGGTGTCCCCATAGCGTCTGGTGAGCTTCTCGACGGTGATCATGCGTCCACGCTAGGGATCCGAAGGGCGGTGGCGCATCGGCCGCGCGGCCACACCTGCCTCCCCCACGCGGCTACGTGGAGGCGTCGTCAGGCGGTCGCCTCACCGGACGGCTCTTCCCGGGAAGCAGGCCCGACTCAGTCGTCCATCAACCCCGACTCGAACGCGACGATGACCGCCTGCACCCGGTCGCGGGCGCCGAGCTTGGTGAGGATGCGCGAGACGTGCGACTTCACGGTGGCGCCGCTGACGAACATCTCGGCCGCGATCTCGGCGTTGCTGAGTCCGCGGCCGAGCGCCTTCAGGACGTCGCGCTCGCGCTCGGTGAGGTCGTCGAGCACGCTCGCGTCGCCCCGCGACCGGCCGGTGGAGCGGGCGATGACCCGCTGGGTCACCTCGGGGGCGAGGAGCGCGTGACCCTGGGCGGCGAGCCCGATGGCGCTCACCAGGTCCTCGGGCGGGCAGTTCTTCAGCAGGAACCCGCTGGCACCGGCCTGCAGGGCGGCGAACAGGTACTCGTCGTCGTCGAAGGTGGTGAGGATGAGCACGCGCGTGTCGGGGTGGTCCTGCGCGATGCGGGCGGTGGCGGTGATGCCGTCGGTGCCGGGCATCTGCACGTCCATGAGCACCACGTCGGGCCTCAACGCAGCGACCTGGCGCAGCGCCTCGTCGCCGTCGCGCGCCTCGCCGACGACCTCGATCTCGGTCTCGACCTCGAGGATCATCGAGAACCCGGCGCGGATCAGCTCCTGGTCGTCCACCAGCAGCACCCGGGTGGTCTGGTCGCTCATGCGTCCTCCTGGTCGACGGGGATGCGGACCCGGACGCGGTACCCGCCCGTGGGTCGTGGGCCGATGTCGGCGATGCCGCCGTGCATGGCGGCGCGCTCGCGGATGCCGTCGAGACCGAAGCCACCCGAGGCCTCGTCGGGGGCGGTGCGGGTGGGACCGTCGTCGAGCACCTCGACCTCGACGGCCGGACGCTCGCCCGAGTCTGTGAGGTAGCGCAGCGTGATCCTGGCCGACGGCGCCCCCGAGTGGCGCCGCACGTTGCTGAGCGCCTCCTGGGCCACGCGGTAGAGCGACAGCCCCACGGTGTCGGGGACGGGGAACGGCGCGCCCACGACGTCGACCACGACGGCGGGGCGTTCGGTCGTGACGGCGAGCGCCTCGATGTCGGCGATCCCCGGCTGCGGGCCGCGGTCGGCGGGACCGGCCTCCTCGGCGGACCGCAGCAGCCCGACGATCTGGTGCATCTGTGACACCGCCTGCCGCGACGACGTCTCGATGGCGGTGAGCGCCTCGCGGGCCCGCTCCGGGCGGGCCTCGAGGAGCCGCCCGGCTCCGGCCGCCTGGACCCCGATGCCACTGACGTGGTGCGCCACGACGTCGTGCAGGTCGCGGGCGATGCGGACGCGTTCGGCCTGGACAGCCTGCTGCTGCTCGAGACCCTGCACGGCGCGCTCGCGCTCGCGCTGGTCCTCGACGAGGGCGCTGCGGCGTGCGCTGAGGTAGGCCGACTGGCCCCACGCGATGGCACCGAAGAAGTACGCGACGTTGATGGCGAGGCTGTAGACGACGAGCGCCACCTTCGGAGGGAGCAATCCGGTCTGCTCGCCGAGAGGCCCCATGGTCCCGTTGTTCAGCGACCACACCAACCAGCCGAACATGCCGACGAGGACCAGCCCGGTCACCGCCCACAGGGCTCTCGGCAGCCGTGACCACGCCCACGCGGCGTAGAGGGCGGCGAAGAGCGTCATCTGGACGGTGAACACGACCCCGAGCTCCAGCAGCCGCTCGCCGATGACGATGAAGACGGCCGACACGACGAGCAGCACCGTGATGGGGAAGCGTCGGCGACCGCACAGGGCGAGGCCGCAGATCCCGAACCACACGTAGGCCTCGACGCCCTTCCAGCCCGTCGAGGCACCGGACGCGCTGGCGAAGACCTCGACCGACGCGACGCTGACGACAGCCGCGACGAGACCGACCAGGACGTCGGTGCGCACCTGGGCACGGGTCGGTCGCGGACGCGTCCACGAGCGGTCGAGTCTCCCCACGCCGCGACCCTACCCAGTGCTACGCGTGCGTAGCCCCGCGGACGAGATGGGGCTGGGTCGGCGGCGTACTGTGGAGGGCGTGACGATCGCACCCGAAGGCCGCAAGATGCTCAGGCTCGAGGTCCGCAACGCGCAGACCCCCATCGAGAAGAAGCCCGAGTGGATCAAGACCCGCGCCAAGATGGGGCCGGAGTACAACGAGCTGATGAAGCTCGTGAAGGGCGAGGGGCTCCACACGGTCTGCCAAGAGGCCGGCTGCCCCAACATCTTCGAGTGCTGGGAGGACCGCGAGGCCACCTTCCTCATCGGCGGCGAGCAGTGCACGCGGCGGTGCGACTTCTGCCAGATCGACACCGGCAAGCCGTCCGCCCTGGACCTCGACGAGCCACGTCGTGTGGCCGAGAGCGTGCAGAAGATGCAGCTCCGCTACTCCACCATCACCGGTGTGGCGCGCGACGACCTTCCCGACGGCGGCGCGTGGCTGTACGCCGAGACGGTGCGCAAGATCCACGAGCTGAACCCGGGAACCGGCGTCGAGAACCTCATCCCCGACTTCAACGGCAAGCCCGACCTGCTCGAGCAGGTCTTCGACTCCCGCCCCGAGGTGCTGGCGCACAACGTCGAGACCGTGCCGCGCATCTTCAAGCGGATCCGTCCGGCGTTCACGTACGAGCGGTCGCTCGGCGTCATCACGCAGGCGCGTGACTACGGGCTGGTCACCAAGAGCAACCTGATCCTCGGCATGGGCGAGACCCGCGAGGAGGTCTCGCAGGCGCTGCGAGACCTGCACGAGGCCGGCTGCGACCTGATCACCATCACGCAGTACCTGCGGCCCAGCCCGCGCCACCACCCCGTGGAGCGCTGGGTCAAGCCCGAGGAGTTCGTGGAGCTCAAGGACGAGGCCGACGAGATCGGCTTCGCCGGCGTCATGTCCGGCCCGCTCGTGCGCTCGTCCTACCGCGCCGGCCGCCTGTACCAGCAGGCCGTCGAGAAGCGTCAGACCACGGGCGAGGTCGTGCTGCGCCACACGGACGGCGTCGCGTAGCCGCATCGTAGGATGGGGTCATGTCCAACCCCGCCGCGCCACCGAAGGGACGCCTGGCCCAGCTGCGCCAGGCGTACACGATCACCAAGCAGAACGACCGCAACATCGGGTTGATCCTGCTGCTGACGTTCCTGATCGGCGCCGGTGTGACCGCGATCCTCGGTGTGCTCGTGCTGGGCACGGGCCTGTTCGGGACGATCATCACGGTCGTCTTCTCGATCCTCATCGGCATCCTCGCGCTGCTGGCGGTCTTCGGCCGCCGCGCCGAGAAGGCCGCCTACGCCCAGGTGGAGGGCCAGCCCGGTGCCGCCGCCGGTGCGCTGCAGATGATGAAGCGCGGCTGGAACGTCAAACCGGCTGCCGGGTTCACCAAGAACCAGGACGTCATGCACCGCGTGATCGGTCGCCCGGGCATCGTCCTCGTCGGTGAGGGCAACGGCTCGCGCGTGCGCAGCCTGCTCGCAGCCGAGCGCAAGAAGCACGTGCGCATCGTCGGCGACTCGGTGCCGGTGCACGAGGTCGTCGTGGGTCGTGGCGACGGCGAGGTGCCGCTGCCCAAGCTGGTCAAGCACCTGCGCAAGATGCCGAAGTCGGTCAAGCCGGCCGAGCAGACGGCGATCATCAACAAGCTCAAGGCGCTCGACGCGATGCGTCCGACCGCACCCATGCCGCGTGGGCCCGTGCCCACGAGCATGAAGGGCGCGCGCCGGGCGATGCGCGGTTGATGCACCGTTCGACGCGCTGGCGGGGCCTGGCCACCGGACTCGCAGCTGCGGCCGTGCTGGCCGGGTGCGGAGGCAGTGCGACTCCCGGTGAGATGTCGGCGCAGACGTACCGCTCCCTCGAGGCGCGCGGCGACCAGCTGACGCCCGAGACGGCGAAGGACCGGGGCGCGACCGATGACGACGAGCTGGCGCAGACCTTCCTCGACGAGGGTGGCGCGCCCGAGCCGTCCGGCGCCCAGTGCCTGTACGCCAAGACGTCGTACCGCGATTCCTACCGAGGCGTGGCGCGCTTCTGCTTCGAGGGCGACCGCGCGGTCTCCGTGGAGCGCAACCGCGCCGACCTCGACCAGTAGGTCACGCGCGTACGCTCAGGTGCGCGACGCGGACGGCGGGGTGCGACGTGCGACCCGCGAGCCCGACACGATCTCGTGCAGCCCGCGCTGGTCCTCGTTCTGGATGAGCGCAGGGACCACGAGGCACAGCAGCGCGGTGCGCAGCGCGGCCCTCGGCACCCCGATGGGGCGGCCGTCGGGGCCGACGACGCCGATGCTCATGATCCGCTTGCCGATCGAGAAGCCGAGCGTGCCGGTGAGCAGCGTGACCTCGAGGAAGAACACGCCGAGCGTGTAGAACGAGCTGACCGCTCCCTCCCCCGCCAGCGGCGTGCGGGTGACGGCCACGACGCTCAGCGTCGCGACGGCCCAGTCGATGAGGAGCGAGACCAGGCGGCGGCCGAACGAGACGTCGTACACGTCGCTGAGCCTATCGGCCCGGCCCGAGCCACTGAGTCCGTCACCGCTGGTTCACGTGTCACAGGGACTTGTAACATGCCGGAAACAATGGAGTGACGACCGGGAAACTGCCGCTGCCTAGCGTCGGTGACGCGGACGCCGAGGCGCCGCTCCCGCCACATCGACGATCTGGCCACCCACGCGTGGCCGAGGAGGCCCCATGTTCGGCAATGCCGACGAGTTCTTCAAGTACGTCAAGGACGAAGGCGTCGAGTACCTCGACGTCCGCTTCACCGACCTGCCCGGCATCCAGCAGCAGGTGACGCTGCCGGCGTGGACGTTCGACGCCGACGCCGCCGAGAACGGTGTGGCCTTCGACGGCTCGTCGATCCGCGGCTTCCAGAGCATCGACCAGTCCGACATGGTGCTGTTCCCCGACTTCGGCACGGCCTACCTCGACCCGTTCAAGGCGCGCAAGACGCTCGCGATGGAGTTCTTCGTCCACGACCCGATCACGGGTGAGGCGTACTCGCGCGACCCCCGCAACATCGCCCGCAAGGCCGAGGCGTACCTGGCCACCACCGGCATCGGTGACACCGCCTTCTTCGCCCCTGAGGCCGAGTTCTACATCTTCGACCGCGTCAACTTCGGCACGAGCGCCAACAAGTCGTTCTACGAGATCACGTCGCTGGAGTCGGCCTGGTCGACCGGTGGGGACCTGACGGACAACCGTGGCTACAAGGTCCGCTACAAGGGCGGCTACTTCCCCGTCGCGCCGACCGACCAGACGGCCGACCTGCGCAACGACATGATGTCGAACCTCGCCGACGCGGGCCTCGTCCTCGAGCGTGGCCACCACGAGGTCGGGACCGCCGGCCAGGGCGAGATCAACTACAAGTTCGACACGCTGCTCAAGGCAGCCGACGACGTCATGAAGTTCAAGTACATCGTCCGCAACACGGCCTGGGCCGCGGACAAGACGGTGACCTTCATGCCGAAGCCGATCTTCGGCGACAACGGTTCGGGCATGCACGTGCACCAGTCCATCTGGAAGGACGGCTCGCCGCTGTTCTACGACGAGGCCGGCTACGGCGGACTGTCCGACCTGGCGCGCCACTACATCGGCGGCATCCTGAAGCACGCGCCGTCGCTGCTGGCGTTCACCAACCCCTCGGTGAACAGCTACCACCGTCTGGTCCCGGGCTTCGAGGCCCCGATCGCGCTGGTCTACTCGGCCCGCAACCGCTCAGCCTGCGTCCGCATCCCGATCACCGGCTCGAACCCGAAGGCCAAGCGCATCGAGTTCCGCTGCCCGGACCCGTCGAGCAACCCGTACCTGGCGTTCTCGGCCCTGATGATGGCCGGCATCGACGGCATCAAGAACAAGATCGAGCCGCCGGCCCCGATCGACAAGAACATCTACGAGCTGCCGCCGGAGGAGTACAACGAGATCGACATGGTCCCGACGTCGCTCAACGCGGTGCTCGACAACCTGGAGCAGGACCACGAGTTCCTGACCCAGGGCGACGTGTTCACGCCCGACCTCATCGAGACGTGGATCGACTACAAGCGCACCGAGGAGATCCTCCCGGTCCAGCTGCGTCCGCACCCGCACGAGTTCGAGCTGTACTACGACATCTGATCGACGGGGTGGCTGAGCACGACTGAGCCACCTCTCGACGGTCGACAACGACCCCTGTCCTGCGGCGCGGAGACGCGTTGCGCGGGCAGGGGTCGTTGCGTGTGCGGACCGCTGGCACCCCGCCGCAAGACGGCCCCGGCTCGACAGCTCATCGCGACAGAACAATGAGTCCGCCATCGCGTCACGTCCCGGCAAGCCGCCCGTCTCATCCCCGTCAGAAGGCCGATCGGGGGGTACGAAGATGTGGGACGAGAACTGGGCGACGCGAGCCGCCTGTACGGCGACGGACGATCTGTTCGTCAAGGGCGCGGAGCAGAACATCGCCAAGCGCATCTGCAACGGGTGTGACGTGAAGGCGGCGTGCCTGGCCGAGGCGCTCGACAACCGCATCGAGTGGGGCGTCTGGGGAGGAGCCACGGAGCGCGAGCGGCGGCAGATGCTGCGCCGGCGGCCTGACGTGACGGCGTGGCGTGACCTCCTGAGGCTCGCTGCCTAGCTCGTCGACACAGGCTGCACGTCATCACTTCGTTCGAGACGAGCTGAGACCGACGCAGTCAGGCGGAGATCTCCCCCGCCCGTCCTAGACGGGCACGGTCGGCGGCCTTCATGCCGCGGACGACGGAGCCGACGTCGCGGACCTGCGAGCCGCCGCGCCAGGTGCCGCGCACGCCGTGCTGCCTGAGCATGTAGCCGTAGTAGTCCTCGACCTCGACGTCCTTGGCGATCAGCGCCGGGACCTTGGCCAGAGACACCTCGCCGGTGGCGTCGTCGACGCGCTCCGTGGCGGCTCCGGCCTCGAGCTGCGCGCGGGACTGCGCCTCGTGCAGGCGCTCGCCGATGCGTTCGGTCCAGCCGGCGTAGAAGGCCGCGCGGGCGGTGCTGCCGTGCACCGGCTTGTGGGCGCCGGAGCGGAGGTAGGCGTCGCCGTCGGTCACCATCTGGATGACGAGCGAGGCGTAGAGCGTCTTGGCCACCTCGATGTCGGTGGCGAAGCCGAACAAGGTGACGCCGGTGTTGTCGCCGCGGATCGTGCAGCGCAGGTCGTTGGCGCGGGACACCGCGATCATCAGGCTCACGTACCGCACGTTCGAGCGCTGGCCGCTGTGCCCGAGGCGCACTGCCTCGAAGGTCGGCTGCGCCGCCGCCTCGCCCTGGCTCGCCCCGGCGCGCGCGAGCGTCAGCTCGATGGAGTGCGTGGTGGCCAGCTCCTGCGCCTTGGCGAGGAACGCGTCGCGCTCGGCCTCGGTGGAGGCGCCCTCGGCGTGGCGCAGCAGCTTGCCCACCTTGGCGACCATGCCATCGTCGACGCCCTCGGGGCGGTCCACGCCGACCTCGGTGTACGCGGCACGCAGCATCGCCGCGACCTCGCTCCACCCGAGGTCCTCGAGCAGCTGCACGAACGTGGCGCGGAACCCGGCGCCGTGCTCGTCGATGATCGCGCCGTCGAGGCCGGTGTTGAGGTGGTGCGCCAGCTCGTGCGCCGCGACCAGGCCGCGCAGCGCCCACGCTCCCCCGCGCTCGCGCTGCGGCAGCCAGATGGTGCCGTCGCGGCACGACGCGCGTCCCTTGCCCGAGTGCGCGACGACGCGCACCTCCTTCGCCTCCCGCCCGCGGTACCCCGAGCCGAACTGCTTGGTCTGCGCGCGGAGCCGCTCGAGGGCGGCGTCGACGAACCGCTGCACCTCCGACGGGCGCGTGAACCGCGGTTCGGGCTCGGGCGTGAACGTGACCCACCGGGCCCCGCCACCGCGGTTCAGCCGGACCTGCACGGCGCCGTCGTCGGGCGAGACAGCGTCGAGCCACTCAGCCACGAGGTCTTCGGCGGCGTAGGTGCCGGCCTGCTCGGGATCGCTCATGTCGTGAACGGTGCCAGGTGGCTCCGACACGGTGGTCGACGACCCAGGTCTCGACAGCACGCACGATGTTCCTGGACATTCTTCCCACGTGGTGGTGGACTCGGTGCCGTGGACGACACCGTCCGCGCGAGGGGGGACGAACGATGACGTGGTGGAACCAGATGAGCAGCCGCGCCCGGTTGGGCGCCGTGGTCGGTGCGGTCCTCGTGCTGGCGCTCGGCACCGGGACGGCCTTCGCGCTCACCTCAGGCGGGTCGGACGAGAAGGACACGACGGCGACCCCGACCACGTCGACCACACCCACGGCTTCGGCGAGCCCGACCGACGACGTCAAGGCCTCCGACGACCCTTCCGGCGCGGACCAGACCAGCACCGGCGGCGCATCGACCGGCACGATCGTGGTCACCGTCGCCACGTCCACCGGGGAGCGTCCGATCGAGAGCGGCGTGGCTGCCACGAACGTCGACACCGGCCAGCGCTACGACAGCGGCATGGGCAATGACCGTCCGTCGTGGACCCTGAAGGGCGTCGCCCCAGGCCGCTACGTCGTCAGCGCCGGGTCGGACGACGACGACTGGGAGTCGGCCTGGTACGGCCAGACCAACCCGGTCGAGGGCGACCGGTCGCAGGCGAAGGTGGTCACCGTCGAACCCGGCGAGACGGTGCGCGTGACCGTCACCCTCATCTTCTGGCCGTGCGCCGAGCCGCCCGGCACCTACCCCGAGTGCGGGACCAACCCCGACCCCGAGCCGACGCCCACGACCTCCGCCTCAACCCCTGCGGCCGAGCCCGAGCCGTCATCCGCTCCCTGACGCGAAGTCTCGGACCCGTGCCCGCCGACCGTGGGCCGACGTACGCTGCTGCATGGGCACCCTGACGTTCACCGCCACCATGTCCGTCGACGGCTATGTGGCCGACGCCGACGGCGACTTCCAGTGGGCCGGACCGGGCGATGCCGTGTTCGCCGCGCACATCGACCGGTTGTCCCAGGTCTCCACCGAGGTGCACGGACGCAAGACCCATCTGCTCATGGCGTACTGGGACGCCGAGCCGGAGCCCGGCGCGTGGGGCCCCGCCGAGCACGAGTGGGCTCGCCTGTGGGCCGGCACCGAGAAGATCGTCGCCTCGTCCACGTTGTCGCAGGACGACCTCTCGAAGGGTGCCCGCCTCGTGCCCCACCTCGAGCTCGACGAGCTGGAGCAGATCGTGCGCGACGCACCCGGCGACGTCGAGATCTTCGGCCCCACCACCGCCGCTCCGGCCATCCGCGCCGGCCTCGTGGACGAGTTCCGCCTCTACGTCGTGCCGAAGGTCGTGGGCAGCGGCCTCCGGGCCTTCCCCCACGAAGCGAATCTCGACCTCGAGCTCGTCGACGAGGGACGGCTCGACGCGGTCACGTACCTGCGCCTGCGCCGCCGCTGAACCCGACCCCCGTCGACGCTCGGCACCACGAGACCGGTGCGTGTCGAAACCACATCGCAACCGCCGGAACCTGGACGCTGTCGGTGCCGTGTGGTGAGGTGAACAGGCCGGTCTCTGCGTCGCGTTCTCGCGGCCGCCGGCAGTTCCTAGGGGGGACAACACGTGAACACAGGTATGTCTCGAGCCCGACGCGGGCTCACCATCGGGGCCGTCACTCTGGCCCTCGGGGTCGTCGCCACCACGCTCACCAGCGCCGGCGCCGCCACCACCGCGAAGTCGACGCCCGTGCCGATCGCCACGCCCGAGGGCCAGGTCAGCAGCTACGTGGTCAACGCCAAGAAGGCGAACGCCACCGGCACCGCCGACGCACGCGCCATCGTGAAGAAGGCCGGCGGCACGGTCATCCAGCAGTGGCCGCAGATCGGCGTGATCGTCGCGCACTCCACCCACGCCGACTTCCGCGCCGACGTCTACCGCCTCGGACGCAAGAGCGTCGCGTCGGTCGGCGCCACCCGCACCGTCCCGGTCAGCGAGCGCACCGAGGCCACCACGCTGCGCAAGAGCCAGGGCGTGGTCAAGGAGGAGTTCGCCAACACCGCCGACGAGTACGTCAAGCCCGACCCGCGTGAGGGCGAGCAGTGGGACATGGCGCACATCAAGGCCGACCACGCGCACGAGATCACCGACGGGTCGAAGAAGGTGCTGGTCGGCGTGCTCGACAGCGGCATCGACGCCGACCACCCCGACCTGGCCGCGAACATCGACGTCAAGAACTCGGTCAACTGCACCGACGCCGGCACGGTCGACCGCTCGGCCACCGGCTGGCAGCCGACCACCAGCGACCACGGCACCCACGTGGCCGGCACCATCGGCGCCGACCGCAACGGCGTCGGCATCACCGGCGTCGCGCCGAACGTGCGCATGGCCTCGGTCAAGGTCGTCAACGACGACGGGTTCATCTACCCCGAGTACGCCATCTGCGGCTTCATGTGGGCCGGCCTCAAGGGCATGGACGTCACCAACAACAGCTACTACATCGACCCGTTCGAGTACTGGTGCAAGGACCAGGCCGACCAGGGCGCCGTGCTCGACGCCGTCGGCCGTGCCGTGAAGTGGTCGACCAAGCAGGGCGCGCTGCACGTCGCGGCCGCCGGAAACTCCGGCACCGACCTGACGAACAACACGACCAACGACACCAGCCCGAACGACAGCACGCCGATCGAGCGCACCATCAACAACGGGTGCCTCGACATCCCGACCGAGCTGCCCGACGTCGTCACCGTCTCGTCGTACGCGCGGATCGGTGCGACCAACGAGACCCAGCTGTCGTACTTCTCCAACCGCGGTCTGAACATCATCGACGTCGCGGCTCCCGGCTCGTCGATCCTGTCGACGATCGTGAAGGACAACGGCTACGGCCTCAAGAGCGGCACGTCCATGGCGTCGCCGCACGTGGCGGGCGTGGCGGCGCTGATGAAGTCGCAGCACCCGACCTGGGGTCCGAAGAAGATGCTGAAGCAGCTGGCCAAGCAGGCCGATCAGCGGCCCTGCGCGCCGGAGCAGGCGATCGGTGCCGGCGGAGCCCCGTGCAAGGGGTCGGCGGCGAACAACAGCTATGCCGGCAACGGCATGGTCGACGCGCTCGACGCCGTCCGGTAGCACCCGCCTGACGGACTGCACCACCTGACGGAGCGGTCCCGAGCCACGCGCTCGGGGCCGCTCCGTGTCGTTGCACCCGTCGACCACCCGACCGCTGCCATGCTGGGCCGGTGAGCTCCGCCCCCTCCCGCGCCCGTCGGCTGGTCTGGGTCGTCGGCATCCTCGCCCTGGTGTGGCTGGCCGTCTCGGAGCTGGGCATGACGTCCGACGACGGCGGCACCGCGAAGCCCCCGACCACCAGCACGAGCACGACCGGGCGCCTCACGGTGACCGACCTGAAGGACGGCGACTCCTTCGAGGCCTCCGACGGCCGCGAGTACCGGCTCGGCATGGTGAACACCCCCGAGCCCGACGAGCGGTGCTTCGACGAGGCCGAGGCCTTCACCCGGAACTTCCTGGCCGGCGGCTTCACGGCCGACGCCTACGACGAGGACGACTACGGACGGGTCGTCGCCGAGGTCCTTGACGGCGAGGGGCGCTCCCTCAACGTCGCCCTCGCCCGGAGCGGCCTCGCGGACGACCGCTACCTGGACCCGTTCCGGGACGACCACCCCGACCTCGCCGATCGCCTCGACGACGCGTTCGCCTCGGCGAAGAAGCCGGCCTGCCGCTGACGTGTCAGCCGATGCGCTCGGTCAGGGACACGATGATCCCCTCGGGCCCGCGGACGTAGGCCATGAGCCACGTGCCCTCGTGCTCGCCGACCTCGCCCACGAGCTCATGACCCTCGGACACGAGCCGCTCGATGGTCGCGCGGAGGTCGTTGATCTCCAGGCACACCGCCCGCAGACCCACGACGTTCGGCTCTGCGGCGTCGGCGGCCACCGTGCCGGGTCGGTCGTAGCGCGAGACCTCCAGCGCTCCCCCGCCGCCCGGCGGTCGCAGCCAGACGGTCTCGGTGCTCGCGTCCTCCATCCCGACGACGGTGTCGAGGAACTCCCCCTCGATCGTCATCCGGGCGTCCAGCTCCAGCCCGAGACCGGTGAAGAAGGCGATCGTCGCGTCGAGGTCGGCGACGGTCACGTTGACGTGGTCGAGGCGAGGCAGCTGCGTCATGGGTCCATCCACCTCCGCGTGTGCCCGGATGTCAACCGTCCTCGGCCGGTGCACGATGGACGCATGGCACCCGCGCTCGCGTCCGTGTACGCCGCCTGGACCGACCACCTCGACGGCCTGGAGCCGGAGCAGCTCGGTCGGCCGTCGCGGGCAAGCGCATGGACCGTGAAGGAGCTGCTGCTCCACCAGCTCCTCGACGCCCGCCGCGCGCTGGTCGCGCTCGCCACGCCCGCGCACGTCGACCCGGACGTCGACGCGGTCACCTACTGGCGGTCGTTCCACCCGGACGAGGGAGACGGTGGGGACTCCCACGCCCGGTTCGTGGGCGCGTGTGCCGCGGCCTACGACCAGGAGCAGCTGGTCGAGGAGTGGCGCGGCACGTCGGCAGCCGTCGTGCACGCGGCGTCGAGCCCGACGTCGGCTCTGGTCAGCACGCAAGGACATTCCCTGACGGTCGAGAACCTGTGCTCGACGCTCGTCGTCGAGGCCACCGTGCACCTGCTCGACGCGCACGGCACTCCCCCGGCCGACGCACTGGAGCACACCGTGGGGGTGCTCGCGAAGCTGCGTGGACGCCCTCTGCCGGCCGACGGCGCGGACGAGGTGCTCCGCGCCACCGGACGTCTGCCCAGCGACGAGCCCGACTACCCCCTCCTGGGGTAGCTCAAGGCTCGATCACGAGCGAGGCGATCCGACCGGCGGCGTCGAGGACGAAGCGGAAGTGCAGGTCCGCGACGCCTCCTGGGAAGTCGCCCTCGAGGTGGTGCACGACGTCGTAGCGATCGGTGCCCGCGCTCGCGGCGCCCGTGACCTCGGTCGTGTAGGTGTACTCGCTCTCCGCCTTGCCGAGCCACGCGCGCAGCTGGGCGAGCCCGGTGTGGGTGTGGCCCTCGTCGGTCACGGTCGCGTCCTCGGCGAAGCACGACAGCTCGGTCTCGCGGTCGTGGGCCTGGTGGGCCGTGACGAAGGTGCGCACAGCACTCGGCAGTGCGTCGAGGGACAGGGTGACGGTCTGGTTCTCGTAGGTGCTCATGGCACGACCGTGGACCCTCTCCCTGCTGGAGGGTCAAGCACTGGACCCTCCAGCAGGGAGAGGGTGCAGAGTGTGAGCATGAGCAGCGCCATGACGATCGGCGACTTCGCCGCCCTGACTCACCTGTCGATCCGCACGCTGCGCCACTACCACCAGGCCGGCGTGCTCGAGCCGGCCGAGGTGGACGCCTCCAGCGGGTACCGCCGCTACACCCACGAGCAGATCGCCACGGCGCGCGTCATCCACCGTCTGCGCGAGCTCGACCTTCCGCTCCCCCAGGTGAAGACGGTCATGGCGACCGACGACCCGGCGCAGCGGTCGTCGATCATCGCCGAGCACCTCCAGCGGCTCGAAGCCGAGCTCGCGCGGACCCGGTCGACCGTCACCGCCCTGCACCGGCTGCTGCAGCCCGACCCCGATCCCGTGGTCGAGCTGCGCACCCTGCCGTCGCGGTCGGTCGCCGCGGTACGCGCGACCGTTGACCACGACGACGTCCTCGACTGGTACGACGCTGCCGTCGCGGTCCTCGACGCCGCCGTGGAGCCTGCGTCACGTCGCGGCCCGCTGTCGGGCCGGTACGCCAACGCACTCTTCGCCGACGGCACGGGTTCGGTCAGTCTCGAGTACACGGTCGACCACGACGCCCGGGTCAACCCCGTGGCGGGCGTGGAGGTTCTCGACCTCCCGGCCGTCGAGCTGGCCGTGGTCGTGCACGAGGGTGACCACGGGACCATCGACGAGTCCTACGCCCGACTGGGCTCCTGGGTCGGCGAGCACGTCCTCACCATCGGCGACGTCGTGCACGAGACGTACCTGGTCGGCCCGCGCGACACGTCCGAACCGACTGCCTGGCGCACCGAGATCGGCTGGCCCGTGCTGCGCCTGTCGTCCCTGAGCACCGACTGACCGCGGCGTCCCGAACGGTCAGGGCCTGCCCTGGCCCTTGCCCTTCCCACCGGCCGTCGTGTCCGCCTGCTCGGCGGTCTCCTCGATCGGCTCGACGGTCTCGGACGGCTCCTCGTCCTTCGGCTTCGCCGGCTTCTCCTCCTTGGGCTCCTTCTTCTCCTCGCCCTTCGGCTCCTCGGGCTTCTTCTCCCTGGGCTCGGCCGGGTCCTCCCCGCCGGACGTGCCCGACCCGGAGCCCGACGAGACCGACAACGTGACGGTCGCGCCCACCTCCTGGCGACCCGTGCGGTCGAGCGCCAACACCGTGCCCGCCGGCTCAGCCGACGCGACCGGGGAGGTCTTCACGTCGAAGCCGAGCTTCTCGAGCGCGTCGGTGGCGTCGTCGACCGACGTGCCCACCAGGTCGTCGGGCACCGAGACGAAGCCGGAGGCCACCTCGAGGGTGACCACGTCACCGTCGGCGAGCGGCCCACCGGCGCGAGGACTCTGCGCGGCCACGACGCCCTTCTCGACGTCCGGGGCGTCGACCTCCGTGATGCGCACTCGCCCGCCAGCGTCCTCGACCTCGTCGGTGGCGTCGTCGACCGACCGGCCGACGACGTCGGGCACGGTGGGGTCGTCCCCACCGAACACGCCGCCGAACAGCCCGCCGCTCATGCCGATCAGCAGCGCGACGACGGCCAGGGCGGCCACACCGGCGAACATCCGTGTCCGGGTGGCACCGCGCCGTCGCTCGTCGTCCTGCGCCGGCACCTGCGTGGTCGCCGACGCCGCCCCGGCAGCCGCCAGCGGTGCGGGCGAGACGACGGTCGCCGGACCGGTGTGCGCGACCGTCATCGGGCCGGTCGGCGCGTCGGTCAGCGCGGGGATCACCGACGTCGCTCCGCCGGTGCTGCGCTCCACGGTGTCGCGAACCTGTGCAGCGGTCGGGCGCAGCGCAGGATCCTTGGCCGTCATCGCCACGACCAGGCGCGCCAGCTCGTCCGGCACCGACGCGGGCAGCGCCGGGAGCTCCTCGCTCACCTGGGCCAGCGCTGCGGCCACGGACGTCTCGCGGCGGAACGGCGACGTGCCGGTGAGGCACTGGTAGGCGACCAGACCGAGCGAGTAGACGTCGGACGCGCCCGTGGCGGTCTGTCCGCGTGCCTGCTCCGGGCTGATGTACTCGACCGTCCCGAGCACGGCACCGGTCTCGGTGAGCGGCTCCGGCGCCACCCCCAGGGCGATGCCAAAGTCCACGAGCACCGGCCGCGAGTCGGTGGACAGCACGATGTTGGCGGGCTTGACGTCGCGGTGCACCACTCCGGCCTCGTGCGCCGCGGCGAGCGCGTCGCCGACACCACCGAGGAGCCGCTCGACGGGCTCGACGCCCAGCGCACCGCGCCGTCGCAGCACGTCCGACAGCGGGACGCCCTCGACGAGCTGCATGACGATGAAGGGGTCGCCGTCGGGGCTCGCGTCGTCCTCGCCGACGTCGTGGACCGTCGCGATGCCGGGGTGGTTCAGCAGGCCCGACGTCCGGGCCTCCGCCATGAACCTCGCCCGAGCGGCGTCGTCGCCGACGCGGTCGCCGCGCAGGACCTTGACGGCCACGTCGCGACCGAGGCGAAGGTCGCGGGCGCGGTAGACCTGACCCATGCCGCCGGAGCCCAGGACCTCGCCCAGCTCGTAGCGGTCGTTCAAGCGTTCGGCCATCAAGCCAGGTTAGGACAGCCCGCCGGGGTGCGCCTCTGGGAAGAGCGTCCCGGTTCGCCTCGTTTCGAGTCGTCGGGCGGCTCGGCCGGTGGCACGCTGGTCGCGTGCCCTCGCTCCCCCCGTTGCCGCCGGTCGACGACACCGACGCGGTCGTGGCGTGGGTGGCCGAGCACCTCGGCAGCCTGACGCTCGAGGGACCCGACGCCGTCCGCCCCGGCGGGCACCGCGGCGGGCAGACCGCGGCCGACACCGCCCTCGCGACCCTCGACGTCGCGGGCTACGCGCGTTCGCGCTCGACCGTGCTGCCGGAGTCTCGGCGGGGCGCCAGCCGGCTCTCGCCGTACATCACCCACGGCCTGCTGGACCTGCCGACGATGTGGGACGCCGTGGCCGACGCTCCCGCGGCGGACCGCCGCCGCTACCGCGACGAGCTGCTCTGGCAGGAGTACGCCCGCCATGTCTACGCCCGGCTCGGACCCGCCATGCGCGAGCCCCTGCGCCGGGAGCCGCCGCACCCCGACGTCGACCCCGACTGGGACGAGCAGATGGCCTGCATCGACTGGGTGCAGACGTCGCTGGAGACCGACGGCTGGCTCGTGAACCAGACGCGCATGTGGTTCGCCTCCCACTGGACCGTCAGGCACGGACGCGACTGGCGTGCGGGCGAGGACCACTTCTACCGGCACCTGCTCGACGGTTCGCGCGCCGCCAACCGGCTCGGCTGGCAGTGGACCGTCGGCGCGGGCACCGGAAAGCCCTACGGCTTCAGCCGCTGGCAGGTCGAGAAGAGAGCCCCCGAGCTGTGCCGGGGGTGCGCCCTCCGCGACGCGTGTCCGATCCAGGGGTGGCCGGACGCCACGCCCGGGCCCGATGTCGAGCACGCCCCGGTCCGCGTCGGGCACGCCGCCGGCGCACCTGGCCCGGGTCCGGACTCACCGGTGGTCGAGGGAACGCCCGAGGCCGTCTGGCTCACGCCCGAGTCGCTCGGCGACGCCGACCCCGCCCTCGTGGCCCAACCCGACCTCCCGGTGGTCTACGTCTTCGACGAGCCGAAGCTGCGCGAGCTGCGCCTGTCCGGCAAGCGGCTCGTGTTCCTCGCCGAGTGCCTGGCCGACCTCGCGTCCCGTCGTGACGTCGAGGTGCGGCTCGGCGACGTCGGCGAGGAGCTGGCCGGCCGACCGCTTGCCGCCACCTTCGCGCCGGTGCCGTGGTTCACGAACCGGGCGGCGCACCTCGACCTCGCGGTGGTCCACCCGTGGCGGTGGCTGGAGCGACCGACCTCGCAACGTCTCACCTCGTACAGCGCCTGGCGCAAGGGAGTCCACCGATGACCACACCACTGGCCGACCTCGGCGCCCACAGCACGGCCCTCGAGGTCGTCGACGGGATCGACCTCACCGGGCGCACCGTCGTCGTGACCGGAGGAGCGTCGGGCATCGGCATCGAGACGGCGCGTGCGCTCGCGTCGGCCGATGCGTCCGTGACGATCGCGACCCGCGACCTGGCGGCCGCCGAGCGCGCCGCCGCGGACGTCGTCGGCACCACGGGCAACACTCAGGTCCGGGGCGCACACCTCGACCTCACCGACCTCGACTCCGTCGACGCGTTCGTCGCGGCCTGGGAGGGCCCGCTCGACGTGCTCGTGAACAACGCCGGCGTCATGGACACGCCGCACCGCACGACGAAGCACGGCTGGGAGCTCCAGCTCGCGACCAACCACCTCGGCCACTTCGCCCTGACGCTCGGTCTGCACGACGCGCTCGCCGACGCCGACGCGGCCCGGGTGGTCGTCGTCTCCTCCAGCGGCCACGGGTCCTCCCCCGTCGTGCTCGACGACCTGATGTTCGAGCGGCGCGCCTACGACCCAGGACTCGCCTACGGGCAGTCGAAGACGGCCAACGTGCTCTTCGCCGTCGAGCTGACCCGTCGGTGGGCCGACGAGGGGATCACCGCGGACGCCCTCATGCCCGGCGGCATCTGGACGGGCCTGCAGAAGCACTGGGACCCCTCGCACCTGGAGGACCTCAAGCGGCAGACGGCCGGTTCGGGCGTCGTGAAGACCCCCGAGCAGGGCGCGGCGACGTCGGTGCTGCTCGCCGTCCACCCCGAGGTGGTCGGCTCGGGTGGTCGCTACTTCGAGGACTGCCACGAGGCCGAGGTCGTCGACCAGATCGTCGACGGCGTGCACGGCGTCCGGGCCTACGCCCTCGACCCCGACGCGGCCCGCGCTCTCTGGGACCGGTCGGTCGAGCTGCTGGCCGAGGCCGGTCACCCCGTGCGCTGAGCGTCGAAGGGCTCTCGCCGGCTGGGGCGTCGTCGTGGCCGGGGTCTCGACTGCTGCTGCGTCGCTCGGCTGGACCACCGCTTGCTGCGGAGCTCCCTCGGCTGGGTCTTGGCCTACGGCTGCGTCACCGTGGCTACGAGTGGGAGCGGTCTCCGAAAGGGCCTCGACCGGCGGACGGGTCCGGGCTCGGGCGAGCACTCGGAGCGCGGCTCGGGGGTCGCAAGGTTCTGCGTTCGTGGGTGATGGGTCGAAGGATGCTGCGTTCGCTACGGGATCCCGTCGTGAACGCAACATCGTTCGGGTCTCTGCACGCGAAGGCAGAATCCTGCGTCGGCCGGGCCGCGTCGTGCGGTGGGTGGGTGGGCAGAGATTCTCCCTTCTCGTGGACCGTTCCACGCAGAAGGAGAATCCTTGCTCCGGTCGAGGCCTTTCGGAGACCACACCCACTCGGACTCACAGCGACGCAGCAGCACGTGAAAGGACGGCCGGAGCGTCACAGCAGCACCTCAGAGCCGGACCGAGCAGCGCAGCGGCGAGCGAAGGGCCAGCCGCCTCAGAACGCTGGGTGATTCCCAGGTCGACCTGGGAATCACCCACCGCCGTCAGGCGGGGGCGAGGCGGAGCAGGCGGCCGGAGCCCTCGTCCTCCAGGATCCAGATGGAGCCGTCGGGGGCCTGCTCGACGGCGCGGACGCGCTCGCCGTCCCAGAGCGTCTCGTCGTCGCCCGCGGTGGTGCCGTCGACGTCGACCCGCACGAGCGCCTCGCCGGACAGCGCGCCGAGGAACGCGTCGCCCGTCCACTCCGGGAACAGGTCGCCGGTGTAGATCATCAGGCTGCCCGGGGAGATCGACGGCGTCCAGCCGGTCTTCGGCGCCTCGAAGCCGTCGCCGTCGGCGTGGTCGGGGATCTCGCCACCGCCGTAGTCGCTGCCGTTCGACGCCTCGGGCCAGCCGTAGTTGGCGCCCTTCTCGATCACGTTCAGCTCGTCGCCGCCCTCGGGACCCATCTCGCTGGACCAGAGGGTGCCGTCCGGAGCGAACTCAAGGCCCAGCGGGTTGCGGTGCCCGTAGCTCCAGATCTCGGCCGAGGCGCCGCCCTCGTCGGCCAGCGGGTTGCCCTCGGCCGGCTCGCCGTCGAGCGTGAGCCGCACGATCGTGCCCAGTGTGTTCGACGTGTCTTGCGCCGGCGTCTTCTTCTGCCGGTCACCCGACGACACGAACAGGTGCTCGCCGTCGGGGTCCACGGCGATGCGGTGCGAGAAGTGCCCGTTGCCCGAGACCTTGGGCGTCTGGCGCCAGATGACCTCGAGGTCGGCCAGCGACGCCTCGTCGTCGGACGTCTCGAGCGTCGCGCGGCCGACGACGGCGCCACTGCCTCCGGAGCCGGGCTCCACCCAGCTGAGGAACACCTGCTGGTCGTCCTCGAAGGTCGGCCCGGCGACCACGTCGCCCAGACCGCCTTGGCCCGCCACCGCGACGTCGGGCACGCCGTCGACCTCGACGCGGTCGCCGGTCTCGGCGTCGCGCAGGTGCAGGGTGCCGGTGCGCTCGGTCACGAGCAGGTCACCACTGCCGGGCAGGAACGTCATGGCCCACGGGGCGTCGAAGGCGTCGATCTCCTCCACCTCGAACGGCGGGTTGCCGCTCGCGCTCGACGCCGACGTCGAGCCGGGCGTGGCCTCCGCGTCGTCGCTGCGGTCGGTGTCGCTGGAGCAGCCCGCCACGAGCACGGCCGCCAGTCCCAGTCCGAGAAGCCTCATGCCTCGAGTCTCGCCGACCCCGCCAAGGTCCGCAGGTCTGCGCGACCTCGCAGCGGATGCCGCGATCGTCCGATGGTGCGACGGTGGAGACATGACCGCTGAGCAGCAGGACCGTCCCGCCGACCGCCACCGTCGACCCGACGGCGTCACCGACGCCACGGTCGAGGCGCTAGGGAAGCTGAGCGAGGCGCTCGAGGCCGTCGAGGAGGCCCGTGGCTCGCTGTACGCGTTCCACCGCCTGTCCGGACATGCGGACCTTCAGGCCGGCGAGGCGGCCGACATGCTGCGCGAGGCCGGTCACGCCGAGCTGGCCGACCGGGTCGAGACCGAGCTCATCGGCCGCAACGTCATCGAGGGCCGGTGGACCTTCCAGCTCGTGGAGGAGTACGACGAGGGCTACTACGCCACCTTCCGCGACCTGGAGCGTGCCGCCCGCGACGACCTCGCGGAGGGCAAGCCGCACCTCTTCGAGGCCGAGATGAAGGAGGACCGGCGCACGCGCGGCCGGCGTCACCACGAGGCGACCCCCGACTGACCAGCCCCACTGACCAGCCCCACTGACCAGCCGCGACGCTCAGGCGGCGTCGCGCCGGGCCACGTAGATCGTCGCGGTGGACGTTCCCCCGGTCAGCGGGTTGTCGAACGTGACGACGTGCGCCTCGGCCTCGGCGAACGCCGCGCGCATCACGGCGACGAACTCGGTGTCCGGCGGCTCGTCGGACCACAGCCCGAAGATCCCGCCCGGCGTGAGCATGCGCGCGGCCGCCTGCTGGCCCTCGACGGTGTAGAAGTCACCGTGGTCGGTGCGCAGCACGCGGTCGGGTGCGTGGTCGATGTCGACGAGCAGCACGTCGACCGGCCGCTCGAGCCGTTCGGCACGCACGAGGTCGAAGAAGTCGTCCTGCACCAGGCTGGTGCGGGGGTCCGTGGCGAGACCGCGGGTGTCGTCGAACAGCTCGTCGCGGTGCCAGGAGATGACGGGAGCCAGTGCGTCCACGACGATCAGCTCGGTGACGCGGTCGTCGCGCAGCGCCTCGAAGGCGGTGTAGCCGAGTCCCAGCCCACCGACCAGGACGCACAGCTCGTCACCGTCGGCGGCGTCGAGGCCCAGGGTCGCGAGCGCCCGCTCGCTGACGGTGAACTGGCTCGACATGAGGTAGTCGTCGCCCAGCTTGACCTCGTGCACGTCGCGCTGGGTGGCGAGGTCGAACCGCCGCCGCAGCACGATGAGGCCCCACGGGGTCTCGGCCCAGTCGAGCTCCTCGAACCTCACCATCGAACCCCTCCTTCGGACGCGTCCCGGCCTGCACCGTAGCGGACGCCGGGCGAGGCGATCGTGCGTCGGCGACCGGGCCTCGCGCCCACGCTCGAGATTCCCGCCCGCACCTGAGGGCCCGCCAGAGCCGAGTGCCCCGCACCCACCTCGGTTCTCCCCCACTCACCATGGCGCGCACGCCACGGTGAGTGGCAGGAAACCCAGGTGAGCTCGCGATTCCCATCAGGTGATGGGAATCGCGAGGCCCGTGGGGCGGGTCCTTCGGCCACAGGAGAGGTGGTCGGGACCCCGTCCGTGTGTCGTCGCGCGACCCGCAAGACGGCGCTGCCGGTCCGTGCACACTGCCGCGCCGTTAGAGTCGGGTCGATGTCCTCCCCCACCTCCCTGCTCGCCGAGGCGGCTCGCCGCCGGACCTTCGCGGTGATCTCGCACCCCGACGCCGGCAAGTCGACGCTCACCGAGGCCCTGGCCCTGCATGCCCGGGTGATCTCGGAGGCCGGCGCCACGCACGGCAAGGCCGGGCGCAGGGCCACCGTCTCGGACTGGATGGAGATGGAGAAGGCCCGCGGCATCTCGATCTCCTCGACGGCGCTGCAGTTCGAGCACGAGGGCCACGTCATCAACCTGGTCGACACCCCGGGTCACGCCGACTTCTCCGAGGACACCTACCGCGTGCTCTCGGCCGTCGACTTCGCGGTGATGCTGCTGGACGGCGCCAAGGGTCTGGAGCCCCAGACGCTCAAGCTGTTCGACGTCTGCCACCGCAGCGGCATCCCCGTCATCACCGTCATCAACAAGTGGGACCGACCGGGACTCGACCCCCTCGAGCTGCTCGACCAGATCCAGCAGCGGATCGACATCCGACCCACGCCGATCACCTGGCCGATCGGCATCGCCGGCGACTTCCGCGGCGTGCTCGACCGTCGGCACGGTCACGCTGTCGAGTACGAGCGCACCTCCGGCGGCGCCACCCGCGCGGGCGAGACGGTCCACGCACCCGAGCGCGCCGACGAGGTCTTCGGCGACCCGTGGCAGGAGGCCGTCGGCGGCGTCGAGCTCCTGAGCGCGGACGGCGCCGACCACGACCCCGAGTCCTTCCTGGCCGGTCGCACCACGCCCGTGCTGTTCGCAGCGGCGGCCCTCAACTTCGGCATCACCCAGCTGCTCGAGGTCATGCTCGAGCTGGCGCCCGCGCCTCGTGCGCGCCTGGACGCGAAGGGCGACCCGCGACCGGTCGACTCCCCCTTCAGCGCCTTCGTGTTCAAGATCCAGGCGGGCATGAACACCGCTCACCGCGACCACGTGGCCTTCGCACGGATCTGCTCGGGCGTGTTCGAGCGCGGCGAGGTCGTCACCCACGCCCAGAGCGGGCGGCCGTTCGCCACCAAGTACGCGCAGAACCTGTTCGGACGCGACCGCGAGACGACCGACCTCGCCTACCCCGGCGACGTGATCGGGCTGGTCAACGCGTCCCAGCTCGCCATCGGCGACACCCTGCACCTCGGCCCGACTGTCGTGTACCCGCCGATCCCCAAGTTCGCCCCCGAGCACTTCGCGACCATCACGGCGCGCGACACCTCGCGCTTCAAGCAGTTCCGCCGCGGCATCGAGCAGCTCGACCGTGAGGGCGTCGTGCAGGTCCTCCGCTCCGACTTCCGCGGCGACCAGGCCCCGGTCCTGGCGGCCGTCGGCCCCATGCAGTTCGAGGTCGTGACCGACCGCCTGGCCCGCGAGTTCAACGCCGAGACCAGGCTCGAGCCCCTCCCCTACACCGTCGCCCGGCGCATCGAGCCGGCCGACCGCGAGACCCTCGCCGGCACCAACGGCGTGGAGACGTTCGAACGCAGCGACGGCGCTGCCCTAGCGGTCTTCTCCGACCGCTGGCGGCTGCAGTTCGTCGCCCGCAACCACCCAGACATCACCTTCGAGTCGCTCTCAGCCGACGTCGATGACCGCACTCCCACCTCCTGAGGAACCCCATGGCCAACAACAACGGCAACCGCAGCAACAACCGCAACCGCAACGGGAACGGGAACACCAACAAGAACAACCGCTCCGCCACGAAGCCGAGGCGCCAGGCACCCTCCCGCCTGCCGAAGGGCGGCCTGCGGGTCATGCCGCTCGGCGGCCTCGGCGAGGTCGGCCGCAACATGACCGCCTTCGAGCACGACGGCAAGATCCTGCTCGTCGACTGCGGCCTGCTGTTCCCCGAGGAGCACCAGCCGGGCATCGACGTGATCCTCCCCGACTTCTCGGCCATCCGTGACCGGCTCGACGACGTGGTGGGCCTCGTGCTCACCCACGGCCACGAGGACCACATCGGTGCCACGCCCTACCTGCTGCGCGAGCGGGGCGACATCCCGGTGATCGGCAGCAAGCTCACCCTCGCGTTCGTGAGCGCCAAGTTCCGCGAGCACACGGTCGACCCGCCCCTGAAGACCGTGGCCGCCGGCGACGTGATGAAGCTCGGTCCGTTCGAGCTGGAGTTCATCGCCGTCAACCACTCCATCCCCGACGGCCTCGCCGTGGCCATCCGCACGTCCGCCGGCCTCGTGCTGCACACCGGCGACTTCAAGATGGACCAGTTCCCGCTCGACGACCGCATCACCGACCTGCGCGCGTTCGCGCGGCTCGGCGAGGAGGGCGTCGACCTGTTCCTCACCGACTCGACCAACGCCGAGGTGCCGGGCTTCACCACCTCCGAGCGCGAGCTGCAGCCGGCCATCGAGACCGTGTTCCGCACGGCCCCGCGCCGCATCATCGTCTCCAGCTTCGCCAGCCACGTGCACCGCATCCAGCAGGTGCTCGACGCCGCGCACGCCAGCCGGCGCAAGGTCGTGTTCGTCGGCCGGTCGATGGTGCGCAACATGGCCCTCGCCCAGGAGCTCGGCTACCTCAAGGTGCCCAAGGGACTGCTGGTGGACCTCAAGGCCGCGAACAACCTCGCCCCGAACCAGGTCGTGCTCGTGTGCACCGGCTCCCAGGGCGAGCCCATGGCCGCACTGGCCCGCATGGCCGACGGCACCCACCAGATCGACGTCGGCGAGGGCGACACCGTGCTCCTGGCCAGCTCGCTCATCCCCGGCAACGAGAACGCCGTCTTCCGGCTCATCAACGGCCTCGCGTTCCGCGGCGCCAACGTGGTGCACTCCGGCAACGCGAAGGTCCACGTGTCGGGCCACGCCAGCGCCGGCGAGCTCGCGTACTGCTACAACATCGTGCGACCCAAGCACGTGCTGCCGGTGCACGGCGAGTGGCGCCACCTGCACGCCAACGGCGCCATCGCCGAGCGCACCGGCATCCCCCACTCCTCGGTGCTGCTGTGCACCGACGGCGACGTCGTCGACCTCGTCGACGGCCACGCCCGGGTCAGCGGACACCTGCCGAACGAGCACGTCTACGTCGAGAACATGGTGGTCGGCCGCACGACCGAGCACACGCTCGAGGAGCGGCGCACCCTCGCCAACGAGGGCATGCTCACGATCATCGCGATCGTCGACGTCGAGCGCGGCACGTTCGCCGAGCCGCCGGAGTACGTGATGCACGGCCTCATGGAGGACCTGCGCGACTTCGAGCCGCTCACCCAGCAGCTGGCCTCGGCCCTGAAGAAGGCGGACGGGAAGACGCCGGCCGACGCCGAGGAGTCCATCGAGCGCACCGCCGCCTCGTGGATGCGTCGCACCTACCGACGCGAGCCGATCATCCACGCCATCGTCGTCGAGGAATGACCGACGGCGGGGCCACGGGGGGATGAGCGCCGTGCAGATGCAGATCGGCGAGATCGCCGAGCGCGTCGGCCTGAGCCTGCGCACCATCCGCTTCTACGAGGAGGCCGGGCTCGTCATCCCCGACGCGCGCAGCACCGGAGGCTTCCGGCTGTACTCCGAGGCCGCCGTGGCGCGGCTCGAGCTCATCAAGAAGATGAAGCCGCTGGGCTTCTCGGTCGAGGAGATCGGCGAGGTGCTCGGCATCCTCGACCTGCTCCAGGACCCGGCCGCCACGACCGAGCAGACGCAACATGCCCTCGACCGGCTCGACGAGGTCCGGGCGACGGTGGTCGAACGCCTCGAGGAGCTCGAGGCCAAGACCGAGGCGGCCCGTGGCTTCGCGCGGGACCTGGCCGCTGTCGCACAGAGGAACCGCCCGTCCGAGTGATCGGACGGGCGGCTCGCCTGCTGGTCGCGACCGGAGGTCAGGACCGGACGTGCTCGCTCAGGGGTGCTCGACGTCGCCCCGCCAGGCGCCGGTCTCCTGACCGCCCCGGGACTCGATGAACTTCTTGAAGTTCCGCAGGTCGCCCTGCGTGCGGCGCTCGAGGATGCCGGTCTTGTCGGCCACCTTCTCCACGAAGCCCTCGGGATCGACGTCCATCTGCACCGTCACACGGGTGCTGGTGTCGCCGAGGCGGTGGAACGTCACGACGCCCGCGTGCTCAGGTCCGTCGTCGGAGCGCCAGGCGACCCGCTCGTCGGGGTGCTGCTCGGTGACGGTCGCGTCGAACTCACGCGTGACCGGTCCGACCTTGATCACCCAGTGCAGGTGCGTGTCGTCCCGCTGGTCGATGCGCTCGACGCCCTCCATGAACTGCGGGAAGTCCTCGAACTGCGTCCACTGGTCGTAGGCGGTGGTGACGTCCACGTCGACGTCGATGGTCTCGGTGATGGTGCTCATGGGTGTCCTTTCGCAGACTGCCCATGACCTACCCGGTGCCCGGCCCCCCGAAACGCTCCCGTGGAAGCGCCCCGGTCCACGGCACGGTCCGCGTCAGGTCAGCAGGCTCACGCCGCCGGGTCCGACGAGCAGCGCCACGACGATCAGCACCGCGCCCCAGAGGATGTCGCCGCGCACGATGCGCAGCACGCCGATGATGCCGATGACCACGGCGGCGATCCACAAGATGGTGTCCCACATGATGGTGCTCCTTCCCGCCCGGTCCGCGCTGGACCGGTCGTTCCCGTCAACGTAGGACCGGGCGGCCGGGCGCGCATCCGGAGCGATCTTCCGGAGATGGGAGGATGGGACGGTGCGCGCCATGGTCCTCGACACTGTCCGTGCGTCTCCGGACGTGCGGGACGTCGCACGTCCGGTGGCGCCCGACGGCGGGGTCGTCGTCGAGGTTCGTGCCACCGGGCTGTGCCGCAGCGACTGGCACGCCTGGGCCGGGCACGAGGACCTCGTGTTCCCCCACGTCCCGGGGCACGAGCTCGCCGGTGTCGTGAGCGAGGTCGGGTCCGGCGTGGCCGACTGGGCGGTCGGCGACCGGGTCACCACGCCCTTCGTGTGCGGGTGCGGACGCTGCGACTGGTGCCGAGCCGGCGATGCCCAGGTGTGCCCCGACCAGCAGCAGCCCGGCTTCACGCACTGGGGGTCGTTCGCCCAGCACGTCGCCCTGCACGCGGCCGACACGAACCTCGTCGCCGTGCCCGACGGCGTCGAGTTCGCGACCGCCGCCGCCCTGGGCTGCCGGTTCGCGACCGCCTACCGGGCTCTCGTCGCCCGGGCGCGCCTGCGCGAGGGCGAGTGGGTCACGGTGGTCGGTGCCGGCGGCGTCGGCCTGAGCGCCGTCATGGTCGCGCACGCCCTGGGTGCGCGCGTCGTGGCCGTCGACCGCAACCCCGAGGCCCTGGCCGTCGCCGCCCGTCTGGGCGCCGAGCACACCGTGACGGCCGACGACGACGTGCCCGCCACGGTCGCCGACCTGACCGGCGGCGGGTCCCACGTCGCCATGGACGCGGTGGGGAGCGAGCAGACGAGTGCGACGTCGCTGCTGAGCCTGCGGCGTCGGGGCCGCATGGTGCAGGTCGGCCTGCTGCCCGGTGTCGAGGGACATCCGCGAGTCCCGCTCGAGCGGGCCATCGCCTGGGAGCTCGACGTCCTCGGCAGCCACGGCATGGCCGCCGTCGACTATCCGCCGATGATGGAGCTGGTGGCGAGCGGACGACTGCGCCCCGACCTCCTGGTGGAGCGCACCATCGGCCTTCAGGCCGCAGCCGCCCTGCTGCCCACCTTCGACCAGGCGGCCGTGGCCGGGATGACGATGATCGACCCGTGGTTGCCCGAGTGACCTGATCGGCTCGCGTCGCCCGACGTCACGGTGAGCCGTGCTCGGCCCACCACCGGGACGTCGCTGCCTCGGCCTCGGCGTCGTGGATGCGCTGGAAGTTGCGGCCGCCGCGAGCGAAGGTGGCGGGCACCGCGGCGGGGACGTCCGACCACGGCACGGGCGCGTCCGACCACCGGCAGGAGCGGACGTGCTGGAGGTCCGCCGCTGCCGCTGCAGGCGCTTCGTCGAAGCGCCACTCCCCCTCGATCCGGCCGAGCCACAGATCCGCGTCGTCGTCGCGTGTCCAGACGAAGTCGCCGACGGGCAGGGCGGCGAAGCGCTCCAGACGGGCGGCGACACGCTCACCGTGCTGCTGCTCGACCCGCCCGATCGCCTCGTCGAGGTTCGCGGGAGTGACGTCGAGTCGACCGCCCAGGCCGACGACACCACGCCGCAGCGCGTGCTCGACGGCTGCGGCGTGGTCGACGGTGTCGTCGCGCGAGCGCAGCGGCGCCCGGTGGACGGCGGGGTGGACGGGACTCAGGTGCCGACCTCGGTCAGCCGAGCACGGAGGCGGCGTCGACGTCGCCGTCGGCGGCCTCGATGGCCTCGGCGAGTGCGGTCACGTGCTGGTCCTCCAGCGTCACGTCGGCCTCGCCCAGGCCCTTGCGCAGCTCCGTCTCGACGGTGCCCTCGGGGGCACCGTCCTGGTAGGCGCCCACGCGGTCGACGACGTTCTGGACAGCTTCGAGCTTCTCGGGGGTCAGATCAGTCATGCCCTCGACGCTACGCACCGGCGGACGATCCGCAATCCGACCTCGGAGCGCCCCGACCTCGGAGCGCCCCGACCTCAGAGCGCACCGACCTCAGAGCGAGCCGACGTCGGGCGCGGTGTCACCGAAGTACCGGTGGAGCTGCTCGTCGCGGTAGCGCGCGGACCACGTGTCGATGTGGCGGCGACCCCGTTCAGTCCTGCCCAGCACGCGGTACCGCACGGCGTTGCCGACCAGGGCGTTGACCGTGGCCCACGGCAGGCGCAGCGGCAGCCCGAGCTCGCGCATGCTCGCGGTGCCGAGGAACGGCCGGAGCATGCTGAGCAGCCGTCGGGGTGCGTACCAGCGGTGGAACCGGGCGAACCGGCGGTAGTGCAGGTGCGGCTGCGCATCGACGATGCTCTGCGTCAGCCTGCGCCCGGCGTCGGTGATGTCGTCCTGGCTCAGCAGCACGTGGTAGTTGAAGTGGTGCTGCTCGCGCTCGGTGTCGAACAGCCACGCCTCGTCCACGCCCAGCAGCCAGCCGATGTAGCGCCACAGGTGCATCACCGCTCGAGACTCGTCCTTGGAGACCGGCACGCCGAGCGCGCGCACGCCCAGCAGCAGCGCTCCCGAGAACAGCCCGAGCGTCGCGGCCTGGTCGGTCTGGTTGATCGGGGCGCCCCAGTGCCCGGTGTCCCAGCGGTCCCCCTCGGAGAAGCGCTGGTTCACGATCGCGTGCATGAGCCGGACGTGCACCGTGAGTCGCCAGCCGAGCGCTCCGGGGCGCATGGCGCCGGGCTGGGAGACGGCGATCGTCCAGTGCTGGGTCTCGGCCAGCCGCCGCACCGTCGTCTCGCCCGTCAGTCCACCGGTCGCGACGAGCAGGTCGGTGGGCCCGCCGAAGCGGTAGCCGCCGATCAGCGACAGCTGGAGCAGCACGTCGCCCGCGTTGCGGCCGAAGGTCCGGTAGACCCGCGCACCCTCCTCCAACAAGTCCCAGTCGACCCAGTCCGGCGTCGTGGAGACCACGCCGAGGAGGTCGCGGAGCACCGGTGGCGCTCCCTCCAGGTCCCCCTCGAGCGCGCGACGCAGCTGGTCGTGGGTCACGCGGTCCGCGCCCTTCGCACGGAACGCCGCGGCCACCCGCGCTCCGGGGTCGTCGATGCGCAGGTAGCACTCCCCGATGGACCGCAGGAGCGACTCGTCGACCTGACGCACCCGACCGAACACCCGCAGGGGGCGACCCATGCGAGCACCTCGCGCCTGGGCGGCCCGGTGCCGGGTGGGCACGGGTGCGGTGTCGGCGGGAGTAGGCGCGGGACGAGCAGGAACGGTGCCGGCCGGAGCGGAGGTCATGCGCAGGAGCGTGACACGAGCAATTGCTCGCATACAATTCGCGTATGAGCCGACCACCCGAGACCCTGCGCAAGGCGCCCCGCCAGGACCGGTCGCGCCGGATGGTCGAGCGGATCCTCGAGGCTGCCAGGCTGGTCCTCGTCGAGGAGGGGTACGAGCGCGCGACCACCAATCGCATCGCCTCGCGTGCCGAGGTCAGCCCAGGCTCTCTCTACCAGTACTTCCCCGACAAGCAGGCGATCCTGGTGGCGGTCATCGACCGGTACTCCGCCGAGATCGGCGAGGAGCTCACCGCCGTGCTCGCCGACCGGCTCGACCTGCCGCCCGACCAGCTCGTCCGAGCGGCGTACGAGGGACTGCTCGACGTGCTGGAAGAACACCGCGAGTACCTGCGCCTGGTCACCCAGGAGCTGCCCCTCTCCCGCGTCGCCGGCCACGTCGGGCAGGTCGAGCGTCGCGTCGCCGACCTCGTCGGGGCGTACCTGACGGTCTCCCGCACGCCCACGCCGCTGCCCACGTCAGCCTCGGCGTGGCTGCTGGTGCGCATGGTCGAGCACCTCAGCGTCGACTACGTGCTCCAGCGACCCGACATCGCTCGCGACGTGTTCGTCGAGGAGCTGGTGCACCTCACCGCGGCCCACCTCGCCGCCCGGCCGGCCACCGCGGTGCCCGCGGTGGCGGAGCCCGCCGGCGCGCGGCCCGACGGCACGGGACCCGCCGCCCGGAGCTGACGACCTGCCGACGTGAGCAATGCCTCACCCCCCGGGCGAGACAGGTGCGGACCCGGCCTGTTGGATGGGGCGAGCACACGTCGCCCAGCCCGGAAAGTTCGCATGAGCCGCATCTCCCGCAGGACCTTCGTCGCCGCCCCCACCGACCTCGTGTGGGAGCTCGCCCAGGACTTCGCCCGTTGGCACCCCCGCCTCAGCATCTACTCCGGAGGCCCGGAGGCGGACGCCGACCTGGTCGTCACGGTGCTGAGCCAGGACGACGAGACCCGCACGCTGTCGTACTCGATGCCGGAGCCGCCGTTCCCGATCTCCGAGCACCGCGCGACGATCGAGGTCCAGGAGGGCGCCGGCACCACGTGCTACGTCGAGTGGTCCGCGGAGTTCGAGTCCGACCCGGGCATCATCCACCTGCTGGAGGACCAGCTCGGCGACGACGTGTTCCGCCTCGCGCTCGACAAGCTGGCCACCGCCGCCCAGGACCAGCACGCCGCCAACGTCCTGGCCTGAGGGCCGCCCGAGGGCCTGCCTCAGGCCCGGACCAGACCCAGCACCTCGCGGGCCTGGTCGGTCAGGGCGCCGCCGGCGGCGCCGCGCGGGACGTCGGTGAGGAACCCCCGGCGCCGCGCCTCGGCGACGCGGTTCGTCCAGGTGCCGGCGCTGCCGCCCAGCGCCTCGGCCATCCGCTTCGACGGCGCACGCTCCCCGCGCTCGACGATCCGCGCGTACTCCAACGCGACGGCTGCGAGCGCGAGGTCGTCGCGCCCGAGCCGTCCCGATCGCTCCTGCAGCAACGCCTGCACGGTGGTGAGCGGCTCGGCGTCCTGGCCGGCGCTGCGGGTGGCCAGGCGTCGCGCCTCGGCCACGAGGGCGCCGAGCGGAAGCTCTCGCACGTCGTTGCCGGCGAACGACCGGTCGCCGGTCCCCCGCCGCACCACGAGCTCGCGCACCGACCACTGCCGATGACTGCCCTCGCGGTGCAGGCGCAGCCCGACCGACCACTCGTCGGCGACCCGCAGCGCGACGAGGCGCTCACCGTCGGCCGTCACGCCCACGGCGTGCTCGCGCGTCACGTCGTCGAGGAGCGTGCCGAGATCATCCATGCGCAGCACCGCCTGACTGATGGTGGTAGTCCCTTCACGGTACCACCGGACCCTGAGCCCACGCTCCCTTCGAGAGGGCGGTCGGTCAGCTCCGCCAGTCGCGGAAGCCCAGCACGATGAGGCGCATCTCGCGGCGGGCCTTGCGCTTGATCTCCTCCTCCAGGTCGGTGCGACCGTCGGGGGTCTGCACCACCTGCTCGGCGCGGTAGACCATGTTGCGGACGAAGAGCCCCGAGGCGAGCTTGACGTCCTCGGCCGACCACGTCTCGATGTGCGGGAGCCGCGCCAGCACCACGGCGAGCTCGGAGATGAACAGCTCGAGCTCACGCTGGATGGCCTGCCGCACGGCGTCGGAGCCGCTCGCACGCTCCCGGGCGACGAAGCCGAAGTGGGCCTTGTTCTGCTTGACCACCCGCACCAGGATCTCGGCCGACGCGTCGATGATGTCGGCGAAGGTCTCGGGGTCGCGCTGCGCGTCGCGGATCATCGCCCGCAGGGTCCCGAACGACTGCTCCACGAGCGCGAGCCCGAGCTCGTCCATCGACGCGAAGTGCCGGTAGAAGGCCGTCGGGACCACACCGGCCTGGCGGGCGACCTGGCGCAGGCTGATCTGGGCGAAGCCCTGGTCGCGGCTCAGCTCGAGGGCGGCGGCAAGGATCGCGTCGCGCGTGCGCTCCTTCTGCGCCTGGCGCGTCGTCTCCGCACGGGGCGACGCGGCTCGTCCTGCTTCCGCCACGCCTGGAGTCTAGGCCGTGCCGCCGTCGTCCCCTCGGTGAACGCGTGTGTCGCCGTGTGCCAGGTCACCGACTCGCCCTCTTGCCCTGCAGTGGTTCACACCCCCACACTTTGAGTGTACGCTTGTACACCGAACGACTTCGACTGGAGAGGAACCGCATGGGACTCGTCCGTTCCGCCCTCGCCTCCCGCGCCGTGGCCTCCTTGACGTCGCCCAAGTCCCTCGACCACTACCTCGACCAGGTCCATCCGCTGTGGACCGTCGAGGCCGTGCGCGCCCGGGTGGTCGAGGTGCGACGCGAGACCGGCGACGCCAGCACCGTGGTGCTGCGTCCCAACGGCGCCTGGAAGGGCTTCGTCCCCGGCCAGCACGTGCAGTTCGGCATCGAGGTCGACGGCACCCGCAGGGTCCGCGTGTTCTCCGTCTCCAGCTCCCAGACCGCGTCCGACGGCACCTTCAGCGTCTCCGTGAAGGCCCACCCCGACGGCTACGTCTCCCAGTTCCTGCACCGCGAGCTCCAGCCCCGCACCGTCGTCTACCTGTCGCAGGCCGAGGGCGAGTTCGTGCTCCCCGCCGAGGTGCCCGAGGACCTCCTGCTGCTGAGCGGCGGGTCCGGCATCACCCCGGTCATGTCGATGGCGCGCACGCTGCGCGACCGCGGGCACCGCGGCCGGGTCACCTTCCTGCACTACGCACGCTCGCGGGGCGACGAGATGTTCACCCCCGAGCTCGACCGCCTGGCCGCCGAGCTCCCCGGAGCCACCGTGGTCCGCGTCTACACGCGCGAGCCCGAGGTCGGGGCCGAGCTCGAGGGCCGCTTCGCACTCGACCACCTGCGCCGGCTCGACGTCGACCCGACGGTCGCCACCACCTTCTGCTGCGGGCCGGCCGGCCTGATCGCCACCGTCCGCGACACCTACGACGAGCTCGGCGCACGCGACCTGCTGCGCACCGAGTACTTCAAGGTCCCGTCCGTCGACCTCGACGCGGCCGACGCCACGGGCACCCTCAGCTTCGACGACGCCGGCACCAGCACCGACAACAGCGGCAGCACCATCCTCGAGCAGGCCGAGGCCGCCGGTCTCACGCCCGCCTTCGGCTGCCGCATGGGCGTCTGCAACACCTGCGCGGTCAAGAAGCTCAGCGGCGCCGTCCGCCACGTCGTCAGCGGCGAGGTCAGCGCCAACACCGACGAGACCATCAAGGTCTGCGTCAACGTCCCTGTCGGCGACGTCAGCGTCGCACTCTAAGGAAAGGGAGTCCCCATGTCTCGCAAGCGCACCCCGATCGCACCGTTCAGCGCCTCGGAGCACAACGCCGCACCGGAGCCGCTCGTCGGCGCCGACGCCTCCAAGCGGTCCACCATCGGCCTGGAGTACATGAGCTACGAGGAGCTGGAGGGGTTCGGCGAGGAGCTGGACGCCATCCGCCAGCGCACCCTCGACTCGCTCGGCCAGGCCGACGCCGACTACATCCGCCGGGTCATCCGCATCCAGCAGACGTTCGAGGTCCTCGGCCGCATCGGCATCTTCACGCCGTTCTTCTGGCCCACCTTCGTGGCCGGCATCGTGTTCCTCGGCCTCTCCAAGATCCTCGAGAACATGGAGATCGGCCACAACGTCATGCACGGCCAGTACGACTGGATGAACGACCCGCTGGTCGACGGCAAGCGCTACGAGTGGGACAACGTGGCACCGGCCGAGGACTGGAAGCACGGCCACAACTACATCCACCACACGTACACGAACATCCACGGCATGGACCGCGACATCGGCTACGGCCTGCTGCGGATCGACGACGACCAGCCCTGGTACCCGAACCACCGCTTCAACCTGCCGCTCGCCTTCGCGCTGATGCTCTTCTTCGAGTGGGGCGTGATGTACCACGGTCTCGAGCTCGACGAGTACCTCGGCGGCAAGATGACGAAGAAGGAGTTCCGCGACCGCAAGAGCCGCGCCGCGCGCAAGGCTCGCCGCCAGGTGCTCAAGGACTACGTGACCTACCCGGTCCTGGCCATCGCGCTCGTGCCGTTCGTCGGCTGGTGGGCCCCGCTCGCCGTCCTGGGCGCGAACTTCGCGGCCAACCTGATCCGCAACATCTGGACCTTCCTCATCATCTTCTGCGGCCACTTCCCCGCCGAGGTGCAGACCTTCGCCGAGGAGGACGCGCAGAACGAGACCCGCGGCCAGTGGTACCTGCGCCAGCTGCTGGGCTCGGCCAACATCAGCGGCAGCCGCGCCTTCCACGTGATGAGCGGCAACCTGAGCCACCAGATCGAGCACCACCTGTTCCCCGACATCCCGGCGCGCCGCTACCCCGAGGTCGCCCGCGAGATCCGCGCGATCTGCGAGAAGCACGGCCTGCAGTACAACAGCGGCCGGTTCAGCAAGCAGCTCGCGAGTGTCGCTCGCCAGCTCGCCGGCTTCTCGCGCAAGCCCGACGACCCCTACAAGCAGGGCAAGAGCCCGGAGTCCAAGGCCCTGCGTCGCGCCAAGCGCGAGGCCGCGCAGCAGCGCGAGTCCGAGCACGCGGCGGCCTGAGCGAGCCCCAGGTCCGCCACGAGACGACGCCCCGGCACCGCCCGGGGCGTCGTCGTGCGGCATCCCGGCGGTACGCCACAATGGACTCGACCGGACGACCACCCTCGAGGAGACGGCCATGGCGATGAGCCGGCGCGAGATCGCGAAGGACGCCGTGCAGCAGGGCGTGGAGGCGGCGATCACCACGGGCGGGCGCATCAGCGCCATCCTGTTCGACACCGCGCGTCGCGTCACGACCGAGGTCGGGGCGTTCGGCACCGAGCTGTTCGAGATCACCGAGGCCAGCCGCCGCGCCGGGGAGGACCCCGACGACGGCGGACGCGTCACACCCACCCATCCGCAGGACCACTGAGGGCGAATCCCTTTCATGACCAGCTCCCCGACGTCCGGCTCCCCCACCTCCGAGCGTCGCCCCCGCGTCGCCGTCGTCGGTTCCGGCGTCTCCGGCCTCACCGCCGCCTACGTGCTGCGCAGCACCCACGACGTGACGCTCTTCGAGGCCGACGACCGCTTCGGTGGCCACGCGCACACCCACGCGCTCGAGGCCGACGGCACCACGCACCACGTCGACAGCGGCTTCATCGTGCACAACGACCGCACCTACCCGTTGCTGCGTCGCCTGTTCGCCGAGCTCGACGTCGACGTGCACCCCACCGAGATGTCCATGAGCATCCGGTGCGAGGGCTGTGGCCTGGAGTACGCGGGTGGCCGCAAGCTGCCCGGGCTGTTCGCCCAGCGTCGGCGCGCGTTCGACCCCACCTACCTCGCGATGCTGGCCGGCGTGAAGCGGTTCCAGCGCGCGGCACTGGCCCTGCTGGACTCCGAGCCCGACGCATCAGAGCCCCAGACGTACGGCGACTTCTTGACCGCGCACGGGTTCTCGCAGCACTTCGTGGCCCACTACGCCATCCCGGTCGTGTCGTGCGTCTGGTCGTCCGGCCAGGAGACGGCGCTGCAGTACCCGGCGCGCTACCTCTTCGCCTTCCTGCGCCACCACGGCTTCCTGTCCATCTCCGGCTCGCCGCAGTGGTTCACTGTCCAGGGCGGGTCGGGCTCCTACGTGCAGCGCGTGACGGCCGCCATCGGCGACGTCCGCGCCTCCACCCCCGTGCGTGGGATCTCGCGCAAGCCCGACGGCGTCGTCGTGCTCGACGCGTCCGGCACCGAGCACCAGGTCGACTCGGTCGTCATCGCCACGCACGCCGACGACGCACTGGCCCTGCTGACCGACCCCACCGACGAGGAGCGTCGCGTGCTCGGGGCGTTCACGTACTCCCACAACGAGACCGTCCTGCACCAGGACCCGAGCGTCCTCCCGCGCGCCGCCGACGCCCGCGCCGCGTGGAACTACCGGATGGACACGTGCAGCGGACGCGGCGACAGCACGGCGGTCACGTACTGGATGAACCGGCTGCAGGGCATCGAGAGCAGCAAGCCGTACCTCGTGAGCCTCAACTCCACGAGCCGCATCGACCCCACGTCGGTGCTGGCCACCATGCAGTACACCCACCCCGTGTACACGCCGACGTCGGTCGCGGCGCAGCAGGACCTCCCGTCGCTGTCCGGCGGGCGCACGGCCTTCGCCGGCGCGTACCACGGCTGGGGCTTCCACGAGGACGGCTGCCGCTCCGGCGTCGAGGCGGCGCGATCGCTCGGGGCGAGCTGGTGACCACCCCCCTCGAAGACACCTCCTCGAGCACCGGTGCCGGCTCGGCGGGCCTGCCCGCCGTCCCCGCACTCGTCGTGGGCGCGGTCTCGCACACCCGGCGCGTGCCCGTCCGACACCGGTTCAGGTACCGCATGTACCAGTGGCTGGTCGACGTCGACGACCTGCCGCGTCTGCCTCGCTGGCTGCGACCCTTCTCCACCTTCCGGGCGGCCGACCACATCGGCGACCCCGACCGCACGCTGCGCGAGAACGTCGAGACGTTCTGCCGCGAGCAGGGCCTCGACGCGACCGGCCGACGCATCCTCATGCTGGCCAACGCACGCACGCTCGGGCACGTCTTCGACCCGCTGACGGTCTTCTGGGTGCTCGACGGCGACCGCACGGAGGCCATCGTGGCCGAGGTGCACAACACCTACGGCGAGCGGCACGCCTACTTCCTGAGGCCCGACCCGCAAGGCCGCACGAGCACCGACAAGGCGTTCTACGTCTCCCCCTTCTTCACGGTCGCCGGCCGCTACGACCTGCAGTTCCGCCTGCAGGCCGAGGCCGTGGCCAGCACCGTCATCCTGCGCCAGTCGCCCTCCGACGACGGCTCACCCGCCACGACGCCCGGCGAGGCCGTCTTCAGCGCCACGTTCCGCGGCGAGCCCCGACCCGTCACCGCGGGCCGGCTCGCGCGCCTGCTCGTCTCCATGCCGTTCATGACCCATCGGGTGAGCCTGCTGATCCGAATCCATGGTGTGTGGCTCTGGCTGCGCCGACTCCCGGTCGCCCCGCGACCGGCTCACGAACCCCAGAAAGGCACGACCCGATGACCGACACCCTTGCCACCCGCTGGCCCGGCGTCGCGCAGACACCGCGCACCCCCTTCAAGGCACGTGTGGCCAAGGCTGTGGTGCGGCCCGCCATCAACACGCTCCCCGTCCGTCTGACGTTCCCCGACGGCACCGCCTGGGGCGCCGGCGGCGCAGCCGCACCCGAGATGCAGATCCGCCGACCCGCGGCCTTCTTCAGCCGACTCGGCCACGACACCAAGATCGGCTTCGGCGAGGCCTACATGGCCGGCGACTGGACCGAGGGCCCCGACACCGACCTGGCCGACCTGCTCACGCCGTTCGCCGAGCGCCTCACCACGATCGTGCCGCCGGCACTGCAGAAGCTGCGCGCGCTCGTCGATCGCCAGCTGCCCCAGCACGAGCGGAACACCAAGGAAGGCTCTCGTTCCAACATCGAGCGCCACTACGACCTCTCCAACGACCTGTTCCAGCGCTTCCTCGACCCGTCGATGACGTACTCGGCCGCGTGGTTCGAGAGCCCCGACGAGTCGCTCGAGCGCGCTCAGCAGCGCAAGCTCGACGGCATCCTCGACCAGGCCGGCGTCGGCGAGGGCACGCGGGTGCTCGAGATCGGCAGCGGCTGGGGCTCGCTGGCCATCCGCGCTGCGCAGCGCGGCGCACAGGTCACGACGATCACGATCTCCAGCGAGCAGGCCGCCCTGGCCCGCGAGCACTTCGAGGCGGCAGGGGTGTCCGACCGCATCGACCTGCGCCTGCAGGACTACCGCGACGTCACGGGCGAGTTCGACGCCGTGGTCAGCTGCGAGATGATCGAGGCCGTGGGCGAGGAGTACTGGCCCACGTACTTCGCCAAGATCGACGAGGTGCTCGCCCCCGGCGGCAAGGTCTCGATCCAGGCCATCACGATGGCGCACCACCGGTACCTGACGACGCGCAACTCCTACGGGTGGATCCAGAAGTACATCTTCCCCGGCGGTCTCATCCCCTCCCCCGAGGCGATCGACCTCTCGCTCGCGAACCACACCCGCGGGCTCGAGGTCACCGAGCGCCGATCCCTCGGCCAGGACTACGCCCGCACGCTGCGCCGCTGGCGCGACGACTTCGACCGCAACTGGGCCGACATCGCGACGTTCGGCTTCGACGAGACCTTCCGGCGTCTGTGGGACTTCTACCTCGCGTACTGCGAGGCGGGCTTCGCCGCCGGGTACCTCGACGTCTTCCAGCTGCGCATGGAGCGCACCGCCTGACCTTCTTCGTCACACTCGACCCACCCATCCTCCGGGTCGGCGGCGGCGAACTCCTGATGAGGGAAACATCCCGCGTAGCGTCAGGAGGGCATCGTGGCGAGCACCAGCCGACTTCCGGATCCGATCCAGGAATCGTACGAGTGGCAGCACGCGGGAGCGTGCCGTGGCGTGGACACGGAGACGTTCTTCCCGCCGGAGACGGAGCGCGGGCCGCGCCGACGTCGGCGCGAGGCCGCGGCGAAGGCGCTGTGCGCGACGTGTCCCGTGGTCCAGCAGTGCCTCGACCACGCGCTCTCGGTGCGCGAGCCGTTCGGCGTGTGGGGCGGGCTCAACCAGACCGAGCGCGAGCACCTGCTGCGCGCGGCAGGCTGAGCCGGGTCAGAGCTCGCCCGTCTTCGGCCAGGGGTTGGCCTTGCATCCCTGCAGGCCCTTCGACTGCTGCTGCATGACCGGGGCCGCCTTGCCCTTGCCCGGGCAGCGCACGTGACCCTTGCCGAGGAAGTGTCCGACCTCGTGGTTCACCACCATGTGCCGGTAGTCGCGGATCGAGCGCCGGGCCTTCGACCACACCGACGTGCCCTTGTTCCAGCGCGTCTCGTTGATGATGACGTTGCGCCCGACCCGGCAGCTGTACGTGGAGCTGCAGCCCGAGGAGTACGACGGCACGCGGGAGGCCTTCGCGAGGACGAGGGTGAACGACCCGCCCTTCGAGACCTCCTTGAACCGGATGCCTCCACCGCGCCAGCCGCGTGCGTCGGCCAACGTCTGAGCGGCCTGGGTGCGGAACGTGGACAGGCTCGCCTTCGAGCCGTTGCGCCTCACCGAGTAGGTGATCGTGCGTCGCACGTCGCGCCGGTGCTTGACCAGGCCCGTCGAGAGCGAGGCCGCCCAGCGCGTCTGGTGGTAGCGCTTGGAGGCGGTCACCCGCACCGCCAGCCGGTGGCCGACGTCGCCGGGCTTGATCGTGTACGTGCGCCGGGTGGCACCGGCGACCGGCTTGCGGTCGCGGTACCAGCGGTAGCGCAGCGTGACTCCCCCGGTGCTCCACCGTCCCGCCGAGGCGGTCAGGGTCTTGCCGTAGCGGCGGGTGCCCGAGACGACGGGCCGGGCGCGCGAGACCAGCAGGGCCGGACCGACCGTGGTCGGTGCCGTGGTCGTGACGGCGTCGTCGAGCTCCGGGCTCGAGGCGGTGACCCGCACCGAGACCGCGCGGGCGTGGTCGGCAGCACCCAGGCGGTAGGTGGCGGCGGTCGCCTCGCCGATCGGGGCACCGTCGCGCAGCCACTGGTACGCGACGGAGGCGTCGGTGGGGCTCCACGTGCCCGGTGAGGCGGTGAGGGTCGAGCCGTAGCGCGACGTGCCCGTCACCACGGGCGGCTCGACCGGCACCACCGCGGTCGCCGCTGGCGGCTCCGGGACCTCGTCGGCCAGCGCAGGCCCCGACGTGGCGCCGAGGACCGTGGCCACGAGGGCGAGCAGCAGCGTGGCCACCACGGAGCGGACCGCACCTCGGCGCGACGTCGCCCGATCATGGGTCGTGACCGCGTCGGTTCCCGGCCCCCCGTCCGTCCCCAGCACCGTGGTCACTCCCAGAAGATCCGTTCGACGACCTGCCGTGCGTGCCGGGTGGCACGCAGGTAGTCGTCGATCATGCGTTCGCTGTGCTGCTGACCGTATCCCAGCAGGTGCGCCACGCCTGCCCTTTCGTCGGACTGCTCCACCATGGACTCGGCGGGCTTGGCACGCATGAGGACGACGGCGTTGCGCAGCCGGCTCACCAGCTGCCAGGCGCGGCTCAGCACCTCGGCGTCCTCGGCCGTCACCAGGTCCGCCTCGGCGGCCGCCGACAGGGCGCCGAGCGTCGACGTCGTGCGCAGGCCCGGGACGGCGTGGGCGTGCTGAAGCTGCAGCAGCTGCACCGTCCACTCGACGTCGGCGATGCCGCCGCGTCCGAGCTTCAGGTGGGTCTTGGGGTTCGCGCCCCGGGGCAGCCGCTCCGACTCGACCCGCGCCTTGATCCGGCGGATCTCGCGGACCTCGGCCTCGGACATGCCCTGCTCCGGCCACCGCAGCGGGTTGACGAGCTCGGTGAACCGCTCGCAGAGCTCCGGGTCGCCGACGCTCGCCCGCGCACGCAGCAACGCCTGCGCCTCCCACACGGCCGAGTACTTCTCGTAGTAGGAGACGTATGCGGCGAACGAGCGCACCAGCGGTCCGTTGCGACCGTCGGGCCTGAGGTCGGCGTCGACCTCCAGCGGCGGGTCGTCCCCCGGGGTCGAGAGGACCTTGCGCAGCGTGGTCGCGACCGCAGTCGCCGCAGCCGCCGCCTCGCCGTCGTCGGCACCGGGTCGGGGCTCGTGCACGAACATGACGTCGGCGTCCGAGCCGTAGCCGGACTCCCGCCCCCCGAGCCGGCCCATCAGCACGATGGCCATGCGCGTGGGGAACGGGTCCTTGCCGGCCTCCTCGCGCTGCCGGGTCACGGCGTCGATGCAGGCCGCGAGCGCGGCCGCGAGGGTGGCCTCGGCGATGTCGGAGAGCGCCACGCCGACCTCGTCGACGTCGAGCCGGCCGAGCACGTCGGCGATCCCGACGCGGGAGAGCTCGCGACGACGGACCCGCCGCACGGCCTTGATGGCCTGCTCCGGCGTCGTGTGCCGACGGGCGGCCAGCTGCATCTCGCCGCGCAGACGCTCGCCGTCGCGCGGCACGAGCTCGTCGTCGTCGCCGAGCAGGGCGACCGAGTCCGGAGCTCGCTGGATGAGGTCGGACACGTAGCGGCTGGAGCCGACGACCGCGGCGAGCTGCTCGGCGCCCTCACCCTCGTCGCGCAGCTTGCGCAGGTACCAGTGGGACTCGCCGAGCGACTCGCTGATCCGCCGGAACGTGAGCAGGCCGGCGTCGGGGGACGGCGACTCGGCGAACCACTGCAGCATCGCCGGAAGCAGCGACCGCTGGATGGCGGCCCGCCGCGAGACCCCCGACGTGAGCGCCTGGATGTGGCCGAGCGCGCCCTTGGGGTCCACGAAGCCCAGAGCCATGAGCCGTGCCTGGGCGGCCTCCGGCGTGAGCCGCAGCCCTTCGTCCGGCAACGACGTGACCGCCTCCAGCAGCGGTTGGTAGAAGAGCTTCTCGTGCAGGCGCCGCACGAGGCGCTTGTGGGCGTTCCAGTCCTTCTCCAGGCCCTCGGCCGGGTTCTGGCGGTAGCCCATGGACCGGCCGAGGCGGCGCAGGTCCTCGAGGTCGTCGGGCACGACGTGGTTGCGGCGCAGCCGGTAGAGCTGGATGCGGTGCTCCAGGGTGCGCAGGAACTCGTAGGCGTCCTCCATGGCGGCACCGTCGCGCCGGCCCACGTAGCCGCCCTCGGTCAGCTCGCGCAGCGCCTCCAGCGTGGTGGGGCTGCGCAGCGACTCGTCGCCCCGCCCGTGCACGAGCTGGAGCAGCTGGACCGCGAACTCGACGTCGCGCAGGCCGCCCGCGCCCAGCTTGAGCTGGCGCTCGCGCTGCTGGGACGGGATGTTCTCGATCACGCGGGTGCGCATGGCACGGACCTCGCGCACGAAGTTCTCGCGCGTGCTCGCCTCCCACACCTTCGGCGACAGCGCGTCCAGGTAGGCCTGTCCGACCTCGGCGTCTCCGGCCGCGAACCGCGCCTTGAGCAGGGCCTGGAACTCCCACGTGGAGGCCCAGCGGTCGTAGTAGGCCACGTGGCTGCGCAAGGTCCTGCTCAGCGGGCCCTGGTTGCCCTCCGGCCGGAGGTTGGCGTCGACCTCCCAGATGGTGCCCTCGCGCGTGTGGTCCGAGCAGAGGCGCATCATCGTCGACGCGAGCCGTGCGGCCACGCGGGAGGCGGTCTGCTCGTCCGCACCCTCCGCGGGCTCGTGCACGAAGATCACATCGACGTCGCTCACGTAGTTGAGCTCGCGACCGCCGGTCTTGCCCATGGCGATCACGGCGAGCCGCACGCTGTCGGAGTCGGGCTCCTGTCGGCGCGCCAGGTCCAGCGCCGCACCCAGCGTGGCCACCGCGAGGTCCGCCAGCTCCCCGGCGGACTCCTCGAAGCCGGTGAGCGCGGTCAGGTCGCGGGCGGCGACGTGCAGCAGCTTGCGTCGGTACGCGACCCGCAGCTCGTCGGCGTCGTCCACCTCGCCCAGCTGCTCACGCATCGTCGCGAGGTCGAGGGGCACGGGCGACAGGCGGTCGGCGCCCAGGTCCTCGACGTGCTCGGGGTGGCGGGCCAGGAAGTCGCCGAGCGCCTCGCTCGTGCCCAGCACGATGAGCAGGCGCTGGCGCAGCTCGTCGTCGGCCCGCAGGGTCGTCAGCAGCCGGTCGGTGCCCCACGCCTCGGCGATCGCGACGAGGGAGGAGAGCGCCGTGTCGGGACTGGCCACGGCCGCCACCTGCTCGACCAGGGCGTCGTCGATGCCCTCGAGGCGGGCCAGGTGCGCAGCCGCCGCAGCGCCGTCGAGGAAGCCGCGTCGGGCAAGGGCCAGCTCCGGGGACTCGGTGGACACGGCTGCAGGCTACGGCACGTGACGCGACCCGCGGCTGCGCTGCCTAGCGGTGGTCGTGGACCTGCTGCCGCTTGCGGTCGACGTGGCCCTGCCCCTGCGCTACCTGCGGTCGTCACGACTCACTGGCGCACTGCCCGCGGTCACGACTCACCGGTGCGCTGCCTCGGCCTTCGCGGGAGGCGGTCTCCGAAAGGCCTCGACCGGGGACCTGGGGCGGGCGCCGGTCCGGAGGCGCGGGACTCATCTGGTGCCGGGGGTGGACCCACGATTCTTCCTTTGCGCGTGATCGGCGCAGGATTCTCCCTTCGCGCGTGCCCGCGGTGGATCCTCCACCGCACGAGCGCCCAGACGGTGGAATCCACACCGCTCGGCGCCTGCGGTCGTCAGTGATTGTCCCTTCGCGTGGAACGGTCCACGAGAAGGGAGAAGCCCTGACCACCCCCGACGCGCAGAAGGAGAATCGTGCGTCCAACCCCCAACCCCCAGCACCCGCCACAGCCCGAGAACCCGGACCGCGTCCTGCGCCAGCCGCCCGGTCGAGGCCTCTTGGAAGCCGACCCCGGCGCGAGCCGAGGCGGCGCAGCAGCGAGCCGAAGCCACTGCAAGCGGTCGCGTCTCCAGCCAACCCGACGCGCCGACCTCAGAGCACGGGCAGCAGCCGGTCGATCTCGAACTGGGTGACCTGGGACCGGTAGGCCTCCCACTCCTGGCGCTTGTTGCGCAGGAAGAAGTCGAAGACGTGCTCGCCCAGGGTCTCGGCCGCGAGCTCGCTGTTCTCCATCTCGCGGATCGCCTCGTCCAGGTTGCGCGGCATGGGCGTGAGGCCCATCGCCTTGCGCTCACGGTCGGTCAGCGACCACACGTTGTCCTCGGTCTCGGGCGGCAGGCTCGAGCCGTTCTCGATGCCCTTGAGCCCGGCGGCGAGCACCAGGGCGTAGGTCAGGTAGGGGTTGCAGCCGGCGTCGATGCCGCGGTGCTCGACACGGGCGGACCCGCTCTTGTGCGGCTTGTACATCGGCACCCGCACGAGGGCGGAGCGGTTGTTGTGGCCCCAGCTCAGGTAGTTGGGCGCCTCGTAGCCGCTGGCCAGACGCTTGTAGGAGTTGACCCACTGGTTCGTGACGGCGGTGATCTCGGGGGTGTGCTCCAGGACCCCGGCGATGAAGGAGCGGCCCGTGGCACTGAGCTGGTACTCGGCCCCGGCCTCGTAGAAGGCGTTCTCGTCACCCTCGAACAGCGAGAGGTGCGTGTGCATCGCCGAGCCCGGGTGGTCCGTGAAGGGCTTGGGCATGAAGGAGGCCCACTTGCCCTGGCTGAGGGCCACCTCGCGCACGACGGTGCGGAAGGTCATGACGTTGTCGGCCGTGGAGAGGGCGTCGGCGTAGCGCAGGTCGATCTCCTGCTGGCCGGGTCCGCCCTCGTGGTGGCTGAACTCGACGCTGATGCCCATGTTCTCGAGCATCGTGATGACCTCGCGACGGAAGTCCTGTCCCCCGCCCTGGGCGGTGTGGTCGAAGTACCCGGAGTCGTCGACCGGCACGGGCCTGCCGCCGACGTCGGGCTTGCCTCGGAAGACGTAGAACTCGATCTCGGGGTGCGTGTAGAAGGTGAAGCCCGCCTCGGACGCCTTGTGCAAGGTGCGCTTGAGCACGTGCCGCGGGTCGGCGAACGACGCACTGCCGTCGGGCATCGCGATGTCGCAGAACATGCGCGCGGTCGCGGGGGCCTCGCCCCGCCACGGCAGGATCTGGAACGTCGACGGATCGGGCTTGAGGAGCATGTCGGCCTCGTGCACCCGGGCGAAGCCCTGGATGGCCGACCCGTCGAAGCCGATGCCCTCGGCGAACGCACCCTCGAGCTCGGCGGGAGCGATCGCGACGGACTTGAGCGACCCGAGGACGTCGGTGAACCAGAGCCGCACGAAGCGGACGTCGCGCTCCTCGAGCGCCCGGAGGACGAAGTCTTCCTGCTTACCCATGGGGCTGAGTCTCGCACGGGTCGTGTTACGGCGATGTTACGTGGCCGACGCGCCTCACGGGGCGCGTGACGACGTGCCCTCGACCATCCGTCCGCGGACGTACTGCCACCCCTCGTCGCCGCGCACGAAGCGGCTGACCTCGTGGAGCACGCCGAGCCCGGCCTCACGATCGGTCCCGCCCCACGCCGCGCGGAACTCGACGACACCGAAGGAGTCGTCGGGCCGACCAGCCTCGGTGCGAAGCACCTCCAGCCCGGTCCACACGAGGGCCGGGTCGTGGTCGATGCGCGCCGGCCGGGTCGTGGGGTGCCACGTTCGCAGCAGGTAGCCGCCGTCGCCGAGCACGTAGGCGGTGTAGCGCGACCGCATCAGCCGCTCGGCCGTCGGTGCCGCACCACCGGCGAGGAACGGCCCGCAGCACGTCGCGTAGGCGTCGCCGGTGCCGCACGGACAGGTCCTGGCCATGGCTCCATCATGGTCGGTCGAGCCCTAGGCTGGCCGTGTGCCCCAGCTGCGTCTCGCCCTCGCCCAGGTCAACCCCCGCGTCGGGGACCTCGACGGCAACGTCGAGCTCGTCGTCGCGGCCGCGCACGACGCGTCCAGGGCCGGAGCCCACCTGCTCGTGATGCCCGAGATGGTCCTCAACGGCTACCCGGTCGAGGACATGGCCTACCGGCTGTCGTTCATCGAGGGCACGCGCGACCGCGTGCCCGCCCTCGCCGCGCGCCTCGTCGAGGAGGGCCTCGGCGACCTCGTCGTCGTCGTCGGGCACCTCGACACCGCGAAGGACCACGTCGACACCGACCGGCTGGGGGTGCCCAAGAACGCGCCCACGAACTCCGCGTCGGTGCTGACCGGTGGTCGGGTCGTGACGCGCTACGACAAGCACCACCTCCCCAACTACGGCGTCTTCGACGAGTTCCGTCACTTCGTGCCCGGTGACGAGACCCAGGTCGTGCAGGTGCACGGGGTCGACGTCGCGATCGCGATCTGCGAGGACATCTGGCAGGACGGACCCTCCGCGGCCGCCGACGCCGCCGAGGCGGGACTCCTCGTGGTGCTCAACGGCTCTCCGTACGAGGCGGCGAAGGACGACGTGCGGCTCGACCTGTGCGCCCGTCGGGCCCGCGAGGGCAGCTGCGCGCTCGCGTACGTGAACCTCGTCGGCGGGCAGGACGAGCTGGTCTTCGACGGCGACTCGCTCGTCGTCGACGCCGCGGGCGAGCTGGTGGCACGCGCCGCCCAGTTCGAGCCGGAGCTGCTCGTCGTCGACCTCGACCTGCCCGCCGCCACCGCGCCCATGCCGGACCCCGGCACGCGCTTCCACGGCCTGCGGGTCGAGCGCACCGTGATCTCCTCCGATCCCCTGCCGGCCTACGAGCCGGCGGTGCCGGTGGTCGCCGAGAGGTGGGACGACCTCGGCGAGCGGTACTGGGCGATCGTGCTGGGCCTGCGCGACTACGTGCGCAAGAACGGCGCCTCGTCGGTGCTGCTCGGCCTGTCCGGCGGCATCGACTCCACCCTCGTCGGTGCGATCGCGGTCGACGCCCTGGGCGCCGAGAACGTCTTCGGCGTCTCGAACCCGAGTGACTGGTCCTCCGAGCACAGCCGCACCGACGCCGCCGAGCTCGCGCGCCGCACCGGCCTGCAGCTCGACACCGTGCCGATCGGGCCCATCTTCGACGCGTTCCAGTCGACGTTGGGCCGGACGACGACCCGGCTCGACGGCATCGCCGAGGAGAACCTGCAGGCGAGGATCCGCGCCGTCGTCTGGATGGGTCTGTCGAACCAGCACGGGCACCTCGTCCTCGCGTGCGGCAACAAGTCCGAGCTGGCCACCGGCTACTCCACGATCTACGGCGACGCGGTGGGCGCGTACGCCCCCATCAAGGACCTCCCCAAGACCTTGGTGTGGGAGGTCGCCCGGTGGCGCAACGCGTGGGCCGAGGAGCGTGGTGAGCAGCCTCCGATCCCCGAGAGCACCATCAGCAAGCCGCCGTCGGCCGAGCTGCGTCCCGGTCAGCTGGACTCGGACTCGCTGCCGCCCTACGAGCTGCTCGACGCCGTGCTCGACGCCTACGTGGAGCGCGACCTCGGCTCGGCGGCCGTGATCGCCGAGGGCTTCGACGCCGCGCTCGTGGAGCGGGTGGTCACCCTCGTGGACAAGGCCGAGTACAAGCGTCGCCAGTACCCGCCCGGACCCAAGGTCAGCCGCCGCAACTTCGGCCGCGACCGCCGCGTGCCCATGACCAACGCGTGGCGCGAGTCGCTCGACTCGTGACCTCCCGCACATCGACGCGACATCCGGCGTCGATGCGGCAGGATGGGACCTGTCCGTGGACCCCCACCGAGGGGCTGCGAGAAGAGAGGGACCCACCATGACCGAGCACACCCCTGCCCCGACGTCGGCCGAGGAGACTGCCCCCTACGGCAGCGCGAGCACCTCCGCGCCCGACTCCCCCGGCTCGAGCCCCGCCACACCCGTGGCAGCCGGCCCGACGACCGACCCCGCGATCCGCCGCGTGCGGACGCACCACCTGCAGCAGTGGAAGGAGCAGGGCCACAAGTGGGTCATGCTCACGACCTACGACCAGTACACCGCCGCCACGTTCGACGAGGCCGGCATCCCGGTGCTGTTCATCGGCGACTCCGCGGCCAACAACGTGTTCGGGTACGAGTCCTCCCTGCCGGTCACGGTCGACGAGCTGCTCCCGCTCGTGAAGGCCGTCACCCGCACCGCCCGGCGTGCCCTCGTGGTCGCCGACCTGCCGTTCGGGTCCTACCAGCGCTCGCCTGAGCAGGCGTACGACACGGCGGTGCGGTTCATGAAGGAGGGCCAGGCCCACGTGGTGAAGCTCGAGGGCGGGGCCGAGATGGCTCCGCAGATCGAGCTGCTCACGAAGGGCGCGATCCCCGTCATGGCGCACATCGGCTTCACCCCTCAGTCCGAGCACGCGCTCGGTGGCTACCGGGTGCAGGGCCGTGGCGACGCCTCGGCGAAGCTGATGGAGGACGCCCTCGCTGTGCAGGAGGCCGGTGCCTCGTCCGTCGTCATGGAGATGGTGCCCGCCCCCATCGCGGCCGAGATCACCCGCACGCTGCACATCCCCACGATCGGCATCGGGGCCGGAGCCGACTGCGATGCCCAGGTGCTCGTCTGGCAGGACATGCTGGGCCTGCGCACGGGCAAGGCGCCGCGCTTCGTGAAGCGCTACGCCGACCTGCACTCGGTGATCCTGGGCGCCGCCCAGGAGTTCGCAGCCGACGTCGCGGGCGGCACGTTCCCCGGGCCGGAGCACACCTTCGACTCCTGACCGCGAGCCCGGCCGACGTGGCCCGGCTCAGGTGCGCCAGTCGAACAGCGAGACGCCGACGGCGTTGACGGCGAACCAGGCCGCCAGGGCGTAGAGCGGCACCCAGGTGGCGCGGGCCGGCTGGGTCGCGATCGTGCGACGCAGCACCGGCACGAAGCACGCCAGCACGACGAGGTGCAGCAGCACGCCCCACCACGGCGCGTAGAGCACGGTGGAGATCACCAGCCACAGCATCACCACCAGCCCGGTGACGCCGATCCACGGACCCGAGCGGTCGAGCTGCAGGTTCGTGCGGCTCACGCGTCGGCGGAGGGCTTGTCGTCGTTCCAGTCGGGGTCGTTGTCCCACGACTCGTTGCGCTCCTGGACCTTGTCGAGGGCACGCGCAGCGTCGGCCTCGGTCGGGTAGGGGCCCAGGCGGTCGGCGGCCTTGCAGCCGTCCTCACCCTCGACGGTGTGGTGCTTGAGACAGAAGAAGAATGCGGGGGCCTCGGCGCTCATGGACCCATCCTGCCCCACCCTCGGTGCCGATGCCCCTCGCGATCGTCGGAGGCGGAGCGGCCTCGTAGCATCGGGACGTGTCTCCCCTCGTCGCCGGCCGCGTCTCCCCCGTCCGCCACGTCCCGTCGCGCATCGACCGGCCCGAGTACGTCGGCCAGCCCGCTCCCCTGCCCTACCGCGGGTCTTCGGTGCGCGATGCCGACACGATCGCGCGCATGCGGGTCGCCGGCAGGATCGCAGCGCAGGCGCTCGACGCGGTGGAGGCGGCGATCGCACCGGGCGTGACCACCGACGAGCTCGACCGGGTGGGCCACGACTTCCTCGTCGCCCACGACGCCTACCCGTCGACGCTGGGCTACCGCGGCTACCCGAAGTCGCTGTGCAGCAGCGTGAACGAGGTGATCTGCCACGGCATCCCCGACGACCGTCCCCTCGAGGACGGCGACATCGTCAACATCGACATCACCGCCTACGTGGACGGCGTCCACGGCGACACGAACCAGACCTACCTCGTCGGCGACGTCGACGAGGAGTCGCGCCTGCTCGTGGAGCGCACCCGCGAGGCCACCCACCGCGCGATCCGCGCGGTCAAGCCGGGTCGTCAGATCAACGTGATCGGTCGGGTCATCGAGGCCTACGCCGCGCGCTTCGGCTACGGCGTCGTCCGTGACTTCACCGGCCACGGCGTGGGCCCGGCGTTCCACGACGGGCTGATCGTGCCGCACTACGACGAGCCGTCGGCCGACACGATCATCGAGGTCGGCATGACCTTCACCATCGAGCCGATGCTGACGCTCGGCTCGATCGAGTGGGACCTGTGGGACGACGGCTGGACCGCCACCACCCAGGACCACTCCCGCACCGCCCAGTTCGAGCACACCCTGCTGGTGACGCCCGAGGGTGCGGAGATCCTCACCCTCCCCTGACCTGTCCTCCGGACGCACACGTTCGAGAGCCGTGGAGCCTGCCCGCGTGGCACACGGTCGAGGCGTGCTGAAGTCGCCGGACACCTGAGCAAGCGTCCCCACCCACGCAGGACGGCACCCCCGGCGGGGGTGCCGGGCCGTGGGCGGCGAACAGGAAGAGTGAACGAGGCGGCCTGTAAGCCGGATTCTGTCCCCGGTCCGAGGACCGGGGGGCGACCATCCATCTGGGTCACGCATCGCTGCGCGCCTCGAGCGACCTACCCGCTGACATCGGACGAGCAGCCCGTCAGCGCAGGCGCCGGAGCGCCCTCTTGGTCTTGCTCCCGGTGGGGTTTACCTAGCCGACGCCGTCACCGACGTCGCTGGTGAGCTCTTACCTCACCGTTTCACCCTTGCCCGCACCCCGTCACCCAAGAGGGTTCCGGGGCCGTTGGCGGTCTGTTCTCTGTGGCACTGTCCCGCACGTCACCGTGGGTGGCTGTTGGCCACCACCGTGCTCGGTGGAGTCCGGACTTTCCTCGACGGGCCTGAGCCCGCCGCGGCCGCCCGGCCGCCTCGTTCGTGGGCCAGTCTAGGGCGCGCTCGTCACGTCCTTGCAACCTTCGGTCCCTACGCTGGCGTCGTGGAGGTCGAGGAGATGCCGTCCGATGCCGTGGCGAGGACCGGGGGTGGGGTCGGTGACCTGCGCCCTCGGCTCCATCCCGAGCCCGTCGTGTACGCGATCGTCTCGCAGGGCTTCGACACGTCCACCGCCCTCGCGGCGGTGCGCGAGGCCGAGGGGCTCACCGTCGTGGTCGAGCAGACGGAGGCCGACGAGGACGGTCTGGTGTACGAGTTCGTCGGCGCCTGGATCACCCTGACGGTGGCCTCCGCGCTCGACGGTGTCGGCCTGACGGCCACGATCTCCGCAGCGCTGGCCGGCGACGAGATCGCGTGCAACGTGGTCGCCGGGTTCCACCACGACCACCTCGTGGTTCCGTGGGACCGACGTCACGATGCGCTCCGTGTCCTCGATGCCCTAGGCTGAGGGCTGCGAAAGGGAGTAGTCCCCAATCGCTGCGTCGACATACTGAAGCCGGGCCCTCGGGTCTGTCCTCCGGTGCAGCGGGCCAGACCGGCGACGGTCTCGGCGGACGAGACTTTCGACCCATAGATCGTTGACGATCCTGGGTCGAGGCTCGTCGATCATGGCTCCTCGTCCTGGGGGACGAGGAGTTTCTTCATGTTCGAGGCCCTGTGGCTCAGCACCGCTGTCATCTTCGTCGCCGAGCTCGGCGACAAGAGCCAGCTGATGGCGATGACGTTCGCCACCCGGTACCGGGCGCGTGACGTCATCATCGGCATCACGGCGGCGACGGCGGTCGTCCACCTCGCGTCCGTGGGCATCGGCTACTGGATCGGCACGAGCTTCGAGAAGTACCAGTCCGGGATCGCGATCGCCGCCGGTGTGGCGTTCCTCGGCTTCGCGCTCTGGACGCTGCGGGGCGACGAGCTCACCGAGGGCGAGGCCGACAAGGCGCGCAAGGCCACGGGCTCGGCCCTGCTGGCGGTGGGTCTGGCCTTCTTCCTGGCCGAGCTGGGTGACAAGACGATGCTCGCCACGATCACCCTCGCCGTGCGCGAGGACTGGTTCGGCGTCTGGATCGGCAGCACCGTGGGCATGGTGGCGGCCGACGCGCTCGCGATCGGCGTCGGCGCGGTGCTCGGCAAGCACCTGCCGGAGCGGGCGATCCGCTACGGCGCCGCCGTGGCGTTCGCGATCTTCGGCGCGCTGCTCATCTTCGAGGGTGTGCGCTGATCGCCGTCCGCTGCCTCGCTAGGCTCGCCCGGTGCTGATCGTGCTCCCGCCCTCCGAGGGCAAGACCGCACCGTCCGACGGACCCGTGCTGGACCTGGCCGCGTTGTCGTTCCCGCGTCTCACGCAGGTGCGTGACCAGGTGTCGCGGGCCCTGGTCCGTCTCGCGGGCACCCGACGGGCCGCCGAGGTGCTGGGGCTCGGCCCCACGCAGGCCGATGCCGTGGAGACCGACGCCCGTCTCTTCGAGGTGCCGTGCGCACCGGCGGGCGAGGTGTACACCGGCGTGCTGTTCGGCGAGCTCGACCTCGCCACCCTCGACGACGCTGCCACCGCCCGGGCCGAGCGGACCGTGGCCGTCGCGAGCGCCCTGTTCGGCCTGGTGCGGGTCGGCGACCCGATCCCTGCCTACCGCCTCTCCGGCACGGTCACGCTGCCGCGCCTGGGCCCCGTCGCCGGTCGGTGGCGGCCGGTGCTGCCGCAGGTCCTCGACGACGAGGTGGCCGACGGGCTGCTCGTCGACCTGCGCTCGGGCGCCTACGTGAACCTGGGCAAGCCGTCCGCGGGTCTCGCCCCCCGCACCGCCACCGTCCGGGTGCTGCACGAGCAGGACGGCCGCCGCAGCGTCGTGAGCCACTTCAACAAGGCCACGAAGGGGCGGCTGGTGCGCGCGCTGCTCACCGAGGGCACCTCGCCGGCATCGGTGGACGAGCTGGCCACGGCGTGGCGCGACCTCGGCTGGACGGTCGAGCAGGACGGGACCCGTCTCGACGTCGTCACCACCGGCGCTCACTGACGATCGGCGCATCCACGCCGTACCGTCCGAGCGCGGCCGTCTACTCGGGGACGATCGAGAACCCGCGCAGCGACGGCGTGCCGTCAGGCCACCACGCGATGGTCGTGATGCTGGCCGGGGCCAGCTCCATGCGGTGGATGATCGACATCGGCCCGTCCAGGGCGAGCCTCGTCATGAGCTTGATGGGCGTCACGTGGCTGACGACGACGACGGTCTCACCCGGGTGTGCCTCGACGATCCGGTCGCGCGCCTGCCGCACCCGCTCCTGCACCTCGTCGAAGGACTCCCCGCCCGGAGGGGCGACCGCGGTCGAGGACAACCAGGTCGACAGCTCGTCGGGCCAGTCCTCCATGATCTCGGCGAAGCTGTGGCCGTCCCAGTCACCGAAGGCGGCCTCCTCGACACCGTCGTCGACGCCGACCGTCACGCCGGTCTCGCGGGCGACGAAGCCGGCGGTCTCGCGGGTGCGGCGCAGCGGCGAGGAGATGATGGCGTCGACGTCGTGGTGGCGAGCGATCCAGGCCGCCGCCCGCGCGGCCTGCGCCTCGCCCTCGGCAACCAGGCCGGGGTCGGAACCACCCTTGCCGCAGAACAGCTTGCGCACGGTGTTGGCCGTGACGCCGTGCCTGAGCAGCACGAGCGTCGTGGGGCGGCCGTGCACGTCGCCCCTCCAGCCGAGCAGCGGGTTGGTGTCCTTGCCGGTACCACTCGGCGGCGCCTCGAGCGGTGCGGTGACGTCGTCGGCCGACGCCACCGAGGTCGTCTCCTGCCGGGCGACCGTGCCCACGACGGCGGGCTCGCCGGTGCGGGCCTGGGCGTCCAGCGCCTCGTTGGCGAGGGCGTCGGCGGCGGCGTTCTGGTCGCGCGGGATCCACGTCCACTCGACGACCCGGTCGGCGAGCCCCCGGGCCTGCTCGGCCAACGGCTTCATCGACGCGTGCTTGATCTTCCAGCGTCCTGCCATCTGCTCCACGACCAGCTTGGAGTCCATGCGGACGACGACGTCGGCATCGGGAGCGTGCTCGGCGGCGAGCTCGAGCCCGGCGATGAGTCCGCGGTACTCGGCCACGTTGTTGGTGGCCCTGCCGATGGTCTCACCGCGCGTGGCGAGGACGTCGCCGGTGGACTCGTCGCGCACCAGCGCACCGTAGGAGGCGGGCCCCGGATTGCCCCGCGACCCTCCGTCGGCCTCGACGACGACCCGCCCGACGGCGGCAGTCACAGCCCGGACTCGGCCGTCCGCACCAGGATGCGACTGCACTCGGGGCAGCGCACGACGTCGTCCTCGGGCTGGGCGGCGATCTCGCGCAGGTCGGCGCCGTTGAGCTCCAGGCGGCACCCCTCGCACCGGCGCGCACGCAGCGCAGCGGCACCGAGCCCGCCGTACTGGTGACGGACCTTGTCGTACAGGGCGAGCAGGTCGGCCGGAACGCCGGGAGCCACGCTCTCGCGCTCCTCGTTCACCGCGACGACCTCGGCGTCGATGGCCTCGACCGCGGCGTCGCGGGCCGCGGTGACGTGCGTGAGCTCGGCCACCAGCGCGTCGTGGTCGGCGGTGACCGCCCGGAGCTCGGCCTGGGCGATCTCGAGCTGCTCCATGATCTCGAGCTCCTCGTCCTCGAGCGTCGAGATGCGACGCTCGAGTGCGCCGAGCTCGTGCTGGAGGTTCTCGAGGTCCTTCGGGTTGGAGATCGCACCGGAGGAGAGCCGCTCCTCGTCGCGCGTGCGGCGCGTCTTGACCTGCTCGACCTCGGCGTCGGCCTTCTTCTGGGCGCGCGTGAGGTCGCTGACCGTCGTCTCGACCTCGACCTGGCGGCCGCGCAGCTGCGCGACCTCGGCGGTCAGCTCCTCGATGCGGGCGAGCTCGGGCAGGGAACCGCGGCGGTGCTGGAGCCGGGCGAGGGCGGAGTCGGTGTCCTGGAGGTCCAACAGGGCCTGCTGGGCGGACGGTTCGGCTTTCAGGGGGTCCTCCTGGGTGCGGGAGCCAACGCGTGGGACCAGGGGTCGGTCACCAACGTGGACACATGGACGTCCACCGTATCGCCCAGCCGCTCGCGCAGCACGGAGGCGACCACCGGCAGCCAGGTCCACTCGGCCGCCCAGTGCGGCACGTCGACCACGCCGCAGGCGCCGGGACGCTCGAGGTGCTCGCTGACCGGGTGGTGCCGCAGGTCCGAGGTGACGTACACGTCGGCTCCCGCGGCGTCAGCGGTGCCCAGCAGGAAGTCTCCCGAGCCACCGCAGAGGGCCACGGTGGTGACCTCGCTCGTGAGGTCCCCGGCCACGCGGGTGGCGCCGTGGTGCGCCGGCAGCGCAGCAGCCACGTGCTCGGCGAACGCGGCCAGGGTCATGGGCGTCTCGAGCCTGCCTATGCGACCGCTCCCCCGGCTGGACGGAGCGGCGGCCGTGGGCAGCACGAGGTAGGAGACCTCCTCGTACGGGTGCGCCTGCAGCAGTGCCGTCCGCACGGCTTCGCGCAGGGTCGCAGGTGCGACGAGCTCGAGCCGCGTCTCGTCGACGTGCTCGAGCGCGCCGACCTCGCCGATCGCGGGCTGCGCACCGTCGAGGGGCCGAAAGGACCCGGTGCCGTCGGAACGGAAGACCGCCGAGTCGTAGTCGCCCACGTGCCCGGCCCCCGCGGCGTGCATCGCGGTCGCGACGACGTCGGCGTCGCCACGCGGGACGTGCACGACCCAGGCGTCGAGCCCGGGATCGGTGTCGACGTCCAGCGGGCGCACGTCGTGCAGCCCCAGCGCGAGGGCCATCGACTCCGAGACACCGAGGGGCGGGGAGTCGGCGTTGGTGTGACAGGTGTGCAGCGCGACGCCGTGGGTGGCGAGCGTGTGCACGACGCGGCCCTTGGGCGTGGTCGCCGCCACCGACGTGACGCCCTTGAGGTACAGCGGGTGGTGGGTCAGGAGCAGGTCCGCACCCCGGGCGACGGCCTCGTCGGCGACGGCCTGCACCGGGTCGACGGCGACCAGGATCGAGCCCACCTTGGCGTCGGGATCCCCGACGACCGTGCCGACCGCGTCCCAGTCGTCGGCCCAGCGGGGGTCGTAGAGCTCGTCGAGCACACGGACGACGTCACGCAGCGTGGGCATGTCGCCACCCTAGGACGTGGCGGCCGCGCACTACCCCACCGAGCCCAGTGCGAACGGCAGGACGGCGTCGGCGCCGGCTCGCCGCAGGTCGCGGGACGCGACCGCGACGGTCCATCGGCTGTCGACGAGGTCGTCGACCATGAGCACCGGGCCGTCGGTCGCGGCCAGGGCCTCGCGGAGCGCGTCGGGCACGACGAACCGGCCCCACACCCCGGCCAGCCGGAAGGCGCTGTTGCCGCCCTGGGTGGTGGCCGGCGCGCCGGGCGCGACCTCGAGCGCGGGCAGCAGCGGAAGGCGTCCGAGTCGGGCCAGGCCCTCGGCCACCGAGGCCACGAGGGTGGGCCGAGCCACCGACGGCAGCGCGACCACCGCCACGGGACGCTGGTCCCACGGCCAGTCGCGCAGCGCCCGCGCGCACGCCCCCAGCAGCGACTCGGGCACCGGCACGTCGGGCGCGCCCGTGGCGAAGAGCTCGCGCAGCGTGCCACCCCAGCCGAGGTCGGTCAGCCTCGCGACCACGCGGCCCGTCTCGGGCCGTTCGGTCGGCGGGATGCGACCGGACACGTCGACCCCCAGCCGCCCGACGCCCGACGGCCACTGGGCGCGCGGGTCGACCGCCACGCCGACCCGGTCGAGCGACTGCGTGGCCCGTTCCACCGCGGCACCGTCCGTGCCGGTGGGGTACCAGGGTCCGGCGCACACGTCGCACCGGCCGCAGGGGGCGGCCGTGGGGTCGTCGAGCTGACGCTGGAGCAGCTCCATGCGGCACGTGCGACCCGCCTGGTACTCCAGCATCGCCTCCTGCTCGGCCTCACGGGCCTGGGCGATGCGCTCGTACCGTTCCGCGTCGTAGACCCACGGCTCCCCCGTGCTGACCCAGCCGCCCTGCACACGCCGGACCGCGCCGTCGACGTCGAGCACCTTGAGGAGCAGCTCGAGCGGCGTGCGACGGATGTCGACCTGGGCCTCGAGCGACGCGACCGACAACGGCGTGGTGCCCAGGGCCCCGAGCACGGCGTCGACCTTGGCCTGCGTGGGCATGGAGGCCGTGGCGAAGTAGCGCCAGATGTCGGCGTCCTCCGTGCCGGGCAGCAGGAGCACGTCGGCGGACTCGGTGGCACGGCCCGCGCGCCCCACCTGCTGGTAGTACGCCACGGGTGAGGACGGCGCACCCAGGTGCACGACGAAGCCGAGGTTGGGCTTGTCGAACCCCATGCCGAGTGCGCTCGTGGCCACGAGCGCCTTGAGCTGGTCGTCCTTGAGCGCCTGCTCCAGGCGGATCCGCTCGTCGGGATCGGTGCGGCCGGTGTAGGCGGCCACCGTGTGACCGGCCTCCGCGAGCAGTCGCGCGAGGTCCTCGGCCGCCGAGACCGTGAGGGTGTAGACGATGCCGCTGCCCGGCAGGTCGGCCAGGTGCGAGACCAGCCAGCCCAGCCGCTCGCGCGACGTCGGCAGCGTGAGGCAGCCCAGCCGCAGGCTCGTGCGGGCCAGGGACCCGCGCAGCGTCAGGACCTCCCCCTGGTGACCGGCGCCGTCCGCCGCCCCCGGCCCGGCCCCCCCGCCGAGCTGCTCCTCGACGTCGGTGACGACCCGCTCGTTCGCGGTGGCGGTGGTCGCCAGCACCGGGACCCCGTCGGGCATCGACTCGATGAGGTCGGCGAGCCGGCGGTAGTCGGGTCGGAAGTCGTGGCCCCAGTCGGAGATGCAGTGCGCCTCGTCGACCACCAGCAGGCCGATGCGTCGGCGCAGCTCGGGCAGCTGCTCGTCGCGGAAGCGGGGGTTGGTGAGGCGCTCGGGAGAGACGAGCAGCACGTCCACGTCGTCGGCGTCGAGCCGCGCCCGGACGTCGTCCCACTCGTGCGCGTTGGCCGAGCTGATGGACACCGCTCGCACCCCGGCCCGCTCCGCCGCCGCGACCTGGTCGCGCATGAGCGCGATGAGCGGCGAGACGAGGAGCGTGGGGCCCGTGCCGCGCGCCCTCAGCAGCGACGTGGCCACGAAGTAGACCGCGGACTTGCCCCATCCGGTGCGCTGCACCACGAGGGCACGGCGGTGGTCGTCGACGAGGGCCGAGACCGCCTCGAGCTGCCCCTCGTGGAACTGCGCGTCGTCGCGGCCGGTGAGGCGTCGCAGGGCTTCGAGGGCGTGCTCGCTCGTGGTGGTGGCCGTCATGGACCCATCGTGACAGCGGGTGCCGACACGGGCGGCGGCCCGTCCACAGCAGGTCAGGGGCCGGGACAGGTCCGGTCGTCGCGCAGCTCTTCCTCCAGTGGACCCGTGGGCGCCGAGCCGGGCTCGCAGAGCATCGGGTCGAGCTCGGCGGCCACCGTGCCGCCGACCTCGAGACGCAGGTTCCACGTGGAGGTCCCGTCGACGAGCAGGTCCACCTGCGCGCGCACCGCCTCGAGCAGCGGCCCGCGCACGGCCGGGTCGTCGAGGTCGGGCGCCGTGCCGCCGCTCGACACCTGCACCACGAGGTACCGGTCCGGGTCGGCGTCCTTCTCGGCGAACTCACGCATCCCCACGCCCACGCGTCCCACCGCCTCGGCGGGCTCGGCGGCGGACCGCAGCGCCGCCCACGCGTCCATGGTCCCGTCGCCGGGGAAGCCGCGGTCGGCGCTCACCGAGGAGCCGTCGGCAGCCGCGACGCCCCAGCCGCGGCGCGCGTCGTCGGCACCGTGCTCCTGCTCGAGCCGGTCGAGCGCCACGGACACGTCGTCGGCTCCGGTGTCCTTGCCCAGCGTCAGCACGACGTCGGTCTCGACGTGGTCCGGGCCGGGCACGTCCTGGGTCATGACGTCGACGGCCGCAGCACCGTCCTGCGCGACGTCGTGCGCGAGCGCCCACTCCCGCACGACCGCGTCGGTCGTCGCCTCCGGCTCGAAGGAGCGCAGGTGCACCGTCGACGGGCCGAAGGTGACGTCGACGTCACCCTCCTCGCCCTCGTGAGTGGTGCTGAACGCCTCGTAGACGACGCGCCCCACCTCCTGGAGCTGCTGCGAGGTGACGTCGGGCTCCGCCTCGACCTCCAGCGCGACCTTGCCGGAGTCGAGCGTGACCGGCTCGGCGTAGTCGGCGTCCGCCGACGTGACGCCGGGCAGGTCGCGCAGCTCGGCGACGAGCGCGTCCACGTCGTCGGACAGGTTCGGGTTCGCACACCCGGCGAGAAGCAAGGCCAGCAGCGTGCAGGGAGCCGCCACAGCGGCGAGTCGGGATCGCACCCGCCCACCGTCGCACACGCGCGTGGAGGTTCCGCCCCGGCGGACGCAGGATTCTGCCTTCGCGTGCAAAAGTCCGAACGATTCTGCGTTCACGACGGAATCCCGTCGGGAACGCAGAGTCCTTCGAGCCTCCGCCCACGAACGCAGAACCTTGCGTCGCCGGGCCGCGGAGGAGGGGCGGGCAAGCACGCCGCGCGCTCGGCGGCGTCGGTCGGTCCAGGGTGGGCGAAGAGGGACTCGAACCCCCGGCCGCTCGGGTGTAAACCGAGTGCTCTGACCAACTGAGCTATTCGCCCCGGACGGCACCGCGAAGGGCACCGGGCGCCTGGAACCCTACCGCACCGACAGCCCCGCGCGGCGTCCTCGCGGGACGGCTCCGACATGAAAGAGCCGCGGCCGCCGGGGTCTCGGGTCCCGGGCGGCCGCAGCACTCACATACAACCGCATCGGTGGTTGCCGCCGCAGGCTTTTGGCTCAACTCTCAGCAAACTTCGCCGGTCAGTCGCGCAGGTGCTCCTCGAGCCGCTCGACCTTGGCCGTGAGCTGCCCCGTGTACCCCGGCCGGATGTCGGCCTTGAGCACGAGCGAGACCCGCGACGAGGTCCGCGCGACGGCCTCGACGGCCGCCTTCACGACGGCCATCACCTCGTCCCACTCGCCCTCGACGGTCGTGAACATCGCGTTGGTCTCGCACGGCAGGCCCGACGCCCGCACGACGCGCACCGCCTCGGCCACGCCGGCGGCCACGGACCCCGACTCGTCGCCCGCGCCGGGGCTGATGCTGAACGCCGCGAGCACGTCAGAGCTCCGCGAGGGCCGCGCGGTAGGCCTCGAAGTCGCGGGCCTCGCCGATCGGGTGCTCGACCTTCCAGCGGACGACGCCGTCAGCGTCGACGAGGTAGGTGCCGCGCTCGGGCGCACCGGCACCCTCGTTGAAGATCCCGTAGGCCCGGCTGACCTCGCCGTGGGGCCAGAAGTCGCTGAGCACCGAGAACGTGTAGCCCTCGGCGTCGGCGAAGGCGCGGTTGGAGAAGAAGTGGTCGCAGGAGATGGCGAGCACCTCGACGTCGCCGCCGGAGAAGGCCTCGATGTTGTCGCGGATCTCGCACAGCTCACCGGTGCAGATGCCGCTGAAGGCGAACGGGAAGAACACCAGCGCCACCTTCCGACCCTGGAGGCCGGAGAGCGAGATGTCCTCGCCGTGCTGGTTCTTGAGCGTGAAGTCAGGTGCCTGCTGGCCGATCTCGATCGTCATGGCCCGAGACTAGACGCCGGACGGTGCTGCAGCCGACGAGCACCGAGGTGGTCACCCGGGCGCGGACGACCGTGGCCGGCGACGGTCGGATCGGCTCAGCGCTTGTGCGTCGACAGCTTGGTGGCGGACCACTCGGCCGACGCCGACGACGTGGTCGTCGTGGACAGCCCGGCCACCGGAGCGGCCTCGGCGATGTCGGCGCCCGTGACGTAGCCCGGGCGACCGACCTTGGGCGTGAGCACCCAGATGGACCCGCCCTCGGCGAGGTCGGCCAGGGCGTCGAAGAGCGCGTCGACGAGGTCTCCGTCGTCGTCGCGCCACCACAGGATGACGCCGTCGACGACCTCGTCGGACTCACCGTCGACGAGCGCGTGGCCGACGATGCCCTCGATGGCCGTTCGGAGCTCGGTGTCGACGTCCTCGTCCCAGCCCAGCTCCTGGATGACGGTGTCGGGGCTGAAGCCCAGCCTCGCGGCGTCCAACGGGATCTCCTCGGGGTTGCGTCGTGCGTGGTGTGGACCAACTCTGGCACGGGGTGCGGGCCAGGGTGGGTCGGGGTGTCGATCGGTGTGTCGGACGGTGCGGGACCTACTGAAAAGTAGGCCAAAAACCTACTGATCGGTAGATGTTCACAACCTCCGCCAGTGTCACCCTAGCGAACTCGGCGTGGAAAGATGGAGAGGTCCACAAGACGTCCCAGGAGTTGCACATGCCCACCGGCCAGTCCCCCACCGAACGTCCCGCCGTCATCCACGAGGGGCTGCCGACCCAGCTTCCCGACATCGACCCCGACGAGACGGCCGAGTGGCTCGACTCGCTCGACCAGATGGTCGACGAGCGTGGCCGGTCCCGTGCGCGCTACGTGATGCTCAAGCTGCTCGAGCGCGCGCGTGAGCAGAACGTGGGCGTCCCCGCGCTGCGCAGCACCGACTTCATCAACAGCATCCCGCCCGAGCACGAGCCGTGGTTCCCCGGCAACGAGGCGATCGAGCGTCGCATCCGTTCCTACATCCGCTGGAACGCCGCCGTCATGGTCTCGCGTGCCAACCGGCCCGGGCTCGGCGTCGGCGGCCACATCGCCAGCTACCAGTCGGCGGCCAGCCTCTACGAGGTCGGCTTCAACCACTTCTTCCGCGGCAAGAACCACCCCGGCGGTGGTGACCACATCTACTTCCAGGGTCACGCCGCGCCGGGCATCTACGCCCGGTCCTACCTCGAGGGTCGCTTCACCGAGGAGCAGCTCGACCGCTTCCGCCAGGAGCACTCCCACGGAGCCGGCAAGGGTCTGTCGTCGTACCCCCACCCCCGGCTCATGCCCGACTACTGGGAGTTCCCCACGGTCTCGATGGGCCTCGGTGGCATCAACTCGATCTACCAGGCGCGGTTCAACCGCTACCTGCACGACCGGGGCATCAAGGACACCAGCCAGCAGCACGTGTGGACGTTCCTCGGTGACGGCGAGATGGGCGAGCCCGAGTCGCTCGGGGCGATCGGCCTCGCGGCACGCGAGGAGCTCGACAACCTGACCTTCGTCATCAACTGCAACCTGCAGCAGCTCGACGGCCCGGTGCGCGGCAACGGCAAGATCATCCAGGAGCTGGAGTCGTACTTCCGCGGCGCCGGGTGGAACGTCATCAAGGTCGTCTGGGGCCGCGAGTGGGACGACCTGCTCGCCCGCGACGTCGACGGCGTGCTGGTCAACCAGATGAACCGCACCCCCGACGGTGAGTTCCAGACCCTCTCGGTGGAGTCCGGCGCCTACAACCGCGAGAACTTCTTCGGCCCCGACCCGCGTCTACGGGCCATGGTCGAGCACCTCAGCGACGAGGACATCGAGCGCCTGCCCCGCGGCGGCCACGACTACCGCAAGGTCTACGCCGCGTTCGATGCGGCGCAGAAGCACACGGGCCAGCCGACCGTCATCCTGGCCCACACCATCAAGGGCTGGCTGCTCGAGTCCTTCCAGGGACGCAACGCCACCCACCAGATGAAGAAGCTCACCAAGGACGACCTCAAGGGCTTCCGCGACCGGTTGAACATCCCCGTCTCCGACGAGCAGATCGACGGCGACGACCTCGCGCCGTTCTACCACCCCGGGCACGACAGCGAGGAGATGCAGTACATGCGCGCCCGCCGCGACGCGCTCGGCGGCGGTCTCCCCCAGCGCATCGTCGACCCCGTCTCGGTCAAGCTGCCCGAGCCGGACTCCTACTCGGCGCTGTCGAAGGGGTCGGGCAAGCAGCAGATCGCCACCACGATGGCGTTCGTGCGGCTCCTGCGCGACCTCATGAAGGATCCGGAGATCGGGCGCCGCGTCGTGCCGATCGCCCCCGACGAGTACCGCACGTTCGGCATGGACTCGATGTTCCCGTCGGCGAAGATCTACAACCCGGCCGGCCAGACGTACGAGGCCGTCGACCGCAAGCTGCTGCTCGCCTACAAGGAGTCGGCCCAGGGCCAGCTGCTGCACGAGGGCATCAGCGAGGCCGGGGCCATGGCCTCGGCGATCGCCGCCGGCAGCGCGTACTCCACGCACGGCGAGCCGATGATCCCGGTCTACATGTTCTACTCGATGTTCGGGTTCCAGCGGACCGCCGACTCCATCTGGGCCATGGCCGACCAGCTCGCGCGCGGCTTCCTCGTGGGCGCCACCGCCGGCCGCACGACGCTGACGGGCGAGGGCCTGCAGCACGCCGACGGCCACTCGCCGCTGATCGCCCAGACCAACCCCGCCGTGGTGCACTACGACCCGGCGTTCGGGTACGAGATCGCCCACATCGTGCGCGACGGCATGGAGCGCATGTACGGCTCCACGGACGACCACCCCCAGGGTGAGGACGTCATCTACTACCTGACCGTCTACAACGAGCCGATCGTGCAGCCGGTCGAGCCCGACGACCTCGACGTCGACGCCCTGCTGAAGGGCGCCTACCGCTACCGCCCCGCCACCAAGGGCTCGCACCGGGCCCGCATCATGGCCTCCGGCGTGGCCCTGCCCTGGGCGCTGCGCGCCCAGGAGATGCTGGCCGAGGACTACGACGTCGCCGCCGACGTGTGGTCGGTCACGTCGTGGAACGAGCTCGCCCGCGACGCCGTGCAGGCCGAGAAGTGGAACCTCAACAACCCGGGCGAGTACCAGAAGGTCCCGTGGATCACCACGCAGCTGATGGACCACGCCTCGGTCACGCTCGCGGTGAGCGACTACATGCGCGCCGTGCCCGACCAGATCGCGCGCTGGGTCCCCGGCCCGTGGCAGTCCCTGGGCGCCGACGGCTTCGGCTTCGCCGACACGCGTGCCGCGGCCCGTCGCGTGTTCCAGATCGACGCCGAGTCGATCGTGGTGTCGGTGCTGCAGAGCCTGGCCCAGCAGGAGCTCGTCGAGCAGTCCGTGGTGCGCGACGCGTTCACGCGGCTGAAGATCGACGACCCGACGGCCACGCAGGGTGTGGTCCAGGAAGGCGGCGACGCCTGAGGGGCGGCCCGGGGGCGTCGGTCGGAGCGACCGACGTCTCAGGTAAATCCAAGTTGGGGCACCCTAGGATGTTCGGCATGCTCAAGTGGCCCTACACGTTCGCGGTCGCTCTGTCCGTGGCCGTGACGGGCGCCGCGGTGTTCTCGTCGTGGTACCTCGGCCTTCCGATGAAGGACCCCGAGGGCTTCCTCGGCCCCGCCTACGTGCGCCTGCCCGCCCTGGCCCTGCTGTTCTTCGCGGCGGGCATCGTGCCCGCTGCGGTGCGGCGCCGGGGCTGGAAGCAGATCCCGCAGGGGGCGCGCGAGGTCGTCCGTGAGGAGTGGACCCTCAAGCGGGTCGGCTACATCGCGACCGGCCTGATCTCCTTCTACGCGAGCTACGTCAGCTACCGCAACCTCAAGAGCTACCTGCCCACGTACCGCGAGGGCGTGCTGTTCGACCGCCAGCTGCTCGAGCTCGACCACTGGCTGATGTTCGGCCACAACCCCGCGACGGTCCTGCACGACCTCCTGGGCACCGACGTGATGGCCCACGTGCTGTCGTTCGCCTACATCGCCTACCTGCCGCTGATCCCGATCACCCTCGGCGCGTTCCTCGTGCTGAACCGCGACTTCTCGATCGGTGCCTGGTACGCGACGGCCCTGTGCCTCAACTGGATCCTCGGCGTGATCAGCTACTACGCGCTGCCGACGCTCGGCCCGGCGTTCGCGCAGCCGTCGATGTACTGGGACCTCGCCGCCACCGACGTGACCGAGCTGCAACGATCTCTGTTCCGCAACCGGGTCGACGTACTCACCGACCCCTGGGCCAGCGAGAAGATCCACGGCGTCGCGGGGTTCGCGTCGCTGCACGTGTCGGTCACCTTCACGGCCGCGCTGTTCATGCAGCGGACGGGGCAGAAGCTCGCCATCCGCGTGATCACGTGGGCGTTCTTCGTGGTCACCGTGCTGGCGACCATCTACTTCGGCTGGCACTACCTCGCCGACGACGTCGCCGGCATCGCCATCGGCTGGGCGTCGGTGTCCCTCGGCGCCTGGGCGTCGGGCAACCGCGGACGACGGCGAAGGCGACGTCTGGCCGAGGTGGCCGATCAGCCGGCCACGGTGACCGCACCCGGACCGTCGGACGCCTCGGGCTCCACCGCCGGCTGACCCTGGCGCAGCATCGAGCGCCACGTGCCGCGCCGGTAGGCGGCCGGCTCGGTGTCGCGGACGAACTCGTGCAGCAGGCGGGCGAACTCCCCCGGGTGGTCGCGGTGCGGGAAGTGCCCGGAGTGCGGGAGCACGTGCACGTCCGACCACGCCTGCTGGCGGGCGATGTCGGCGTGCGCGGCCGGGATGACGTGGTCGTCGGCGCCCCAGACGACGAGCACCGGGACGATCCGCGCGAGGTAGGTGCGGTCGGTCATCGTGACGTACTGGCCGCGCCAGTCCAGCACGTGGCTGGTGACGCGCTGCACCGCCTGGCGGGCGCGAGGATCGGCGAACGACTCGTAGATCGCGGCGACCTCGCCGAGGTCGCGCAGAGGCGCCAGACCGGTGCGCGACAGCCCCCGCATGCCCGCTGCGACGGCACGGCGCCACGGTCGGAACGTGGCCACCGAGAGCGCGGTGCCGCTGCCCGGCAGGGTCAGGAAGCGGATGAGCGGGGAGACCTCCCGACCCAGTCCGCCGGAGGAGACGAGCGCGATCCGCTCCGTGCGGTCCGGGTACTGGTAGGCGAACTGCATGGCCACACCACCACCGAAGCTGTGGCCGACGACGGTGACCTTCTCGATCCCGAGGATGGTGAGCAGGTCGCGCATCCCGTTCGCGTACCCGCCGAGCGAGTAGTCGGCGTCGGGCTTGTCGGACTCACCGTGCCCGAGCAGGTCGGGGGCGATGACCGTGTAGTGCTCGGCGAGGGCGTCGATCACCGGCTCCCACGTGGACGACTCGCACCCCAGGCCGTGGAGCAGCAGGAGGGCGGGTCCGGAGCCGCGACGCCGGTAGGCGCGCCGGTAGCCGTGCACGACCACGAACTGCAGCTCGTCTCCCCGGTCCATCCGGCCATCGTAGGAGGTGCGCGGGTTCGGCCGCGCCGCATCGGACCATGACGTGCGCCTCGTTAGACTCGGGGCGTGCCCACCCCCGCCGAGGTCCGCGCACAGCTGACCGACATCCTCGTCAGCGTCGTCGACTGCACTCCTGAGCAGGTCACCGACGACGCTCGGCTCGACGACCTCGGGGTCGACTCGCTCGCCGCCGTCGAGGTGGCCGACGAGCTCGGACGTCGCTTCGGGCTCCATCTCGCCGACGAGACGGTCGACGGGCTCGTGACCGTGGCCGACGCCGTCGCCGCCGTGGTCGACCACCGGCCCGGCACGGCACGGGGGCGCCGCACACCCACGGCGCCGGTCTCGCTCGCCTCCGAGGGACGCCCACCCGCGCGGGAGAAGTCGCGCACGGACGACGAGGGCGGCCGCGGACGCACCGACGCCTTCTGGCGCCTCGCACTCTGGTTCGTGGTCGCAGGTCTGGCCATCGGTGGCGCGCTCGGCTTCGCCGGAGCCACCGTGGTGCGGGCCACCGGCCTCGGTGGCGTGGACCTGCCCCCCATCACCTCGCCCACGCCCAGCGCGACCCCGTCGGCCACGCCCACGCCCACCCCCACTCCCACGGCCACCACCGACGACCAGGAGGAGAAGCCGACGTTCTCCGTCGAGAGCGATCGCGTGGCACCCGGTCAGCGCTTCACCATCTCCGGCCGCTTCCCCTCGCTCGACGACGGCGAGGTGCTCCAGGTGCAGGTGCGCGACCCCGGCGGCAGCTGGGACGACTTCCCGGTCTCGGTGCAGACCCGCGACGGTGGCCGCTTCGAGACGAAGATCTACACGTCGCGCACCGGCGAGCGAGAGTTCCGCGTCGTGCACGAGGGCAGCGACACCGAGTCGCCGTCCGCCAAGGTGACGATCGGCTGACCTGGCGTCGCGAGCGGCTCAGACCACCTGGTGGAGCCAGCGCACGGGAGCGCCCTCGCCCGCGTGGCGGAACGGCTCGAGCTCGGCGTCCCACTTGACGCCCAGCAGTCCGTCGAGTGCCTCGTCCATCGTGATCTCGCCCAGCGCGGCCTTGACCCGGAACGCCTTGATGCGGTCCTCGGGGATGAGCACGTCGCCGTGCAGGCCCGTCATCGCGTGGAAGATGCCGAGGCCCGGCGTGCACGAGAAGCGCGCGCCCTCGCTCGAGGCGGTCGGCTCCTCGGTGACCTCGAAGCGCAGGCGGTCCCAGCCGCGCATCGCCGAGGCGATGGAGGCAGCCGAGCCCGCCGGGGCCTGCCAGGACAGCTCGGCGCGGTAGGTCCCCGCCTCCGCGGGCTGCGGCTGCCAGTCGAGGTCGACGGAGCCGCCGAGCACGCCGGCAGCGGCCCACTCGACGTGTGGGCACAGGGCCGAGGGCGCGGAGTGGACATACAGAACTCCACGGGTGGGGATGCTCATCGTGCCTCCTAGCTCGAGATCCGCCTTCCCCAGCGACCTCACGGAGCCACGCGTCATCGTTCCGCGTCGTGACCATGCTAGCCCCATGAGCCCCTCGCGCACCACTGGTACGGGTTTCCGCCGGTCTGGAGCGTCGCGCGCCGAGAGAGGCGAGTCGTGTGACGATGGCTCCATGACCACCGAGGTGCTGGACAACCCGTCGTCGTCACGCTTCGAGATCACCGTCGACGGTGATCTCGCGGGCTGGGTCGACTACCGCGTCGACGGCGACGTCTACGCCCTTCCCCACACACGCGTGCTGCCGGCGTTCGAAGGTCGCGGCATCGGCTCCCAGCTGATCGTGGGGGCACTGGAGCAGATCTCCGAGCGGGGCGGCCAGGTGCTCCCCTACTGCCCGTTCGTGCCCAAGGTGATCCGCGACCACCCCGAGCACCTCGACCTCGTGCCCGTCGACGAGCGACCGACGTTCGGCCTGTAGGCCGGCTCAGTCCACGACGTGGACCGCGACGCCGCGCGAGCGCCACAGCTCGACGATGTCGTCGCTGTCCTCCCACGCCTCGAGCACCGCGAAGCCGTCGGCCTCGAGGGTGTCGAGCATCTCGGCCTTCACCACGTGGTCGGGCCGGTAGTCACCGACGATGCGCATGACGAGCTGGTCGTACGGGACGTCGTGCTGAGCCAGCCAGTCGAGGGTGAGGTCGCGCCAGATGAACTCGCGCGACGTGACCACCAGGACGGCACGACCCGCCGCGTGCGCGGCACGCACGGCGTCGACCACCTCGGGCCTCGGCGGGCAGTCCTTGGACGCCGCGTGGAAGGCGTGGAAGTCGCGCTCCTCCCCCTCCACCAGGTGGCGGATCGAGGACACGTCGACCAGCGTTCCGTCGAGGTCGGCGATCACGGCGTCGGTCATGGCCCCAGTGTGCCGTCTCGCTAGGCTGTGCGTCCCGGGGCGGTAGCTCAGCCGGTCAGAGCAGAGGACTCATAATCCTTGGGTCGTGGGTTCGAGCCCCACCCGCCCCACCACGCATCGCGACCCACACGTGCGTCGCGGGTCTCATCCCGGCGGTGGTGCGCAGCACCCGTCCGAACAGCTCTCGCTCGACGTCGCGTCCAGCGACGCCGCCGGCCCGCAGCAGGTCTCGCCCCGCCACGCCTCGCGCCCCTCCTTCACGGCAACGGCCGCGATCACCAGGGCTGCGACGGAGTCTGCCCACCCGAGCCCCCAGACGCTGTTGAACACCAGTCCGACCAGGAGCACGCCGGAGAGGTAGGTGCACAGGAGCGTCTGTCGGGAGTCCGCCACCGCCGTGACCGAGCCGAGCTCACGGCCGGCGCGCCGCTGGGCCCAGGAGAGCGCGGGCATGATGGCGAGGCTGAGCGCGGCGATCGTGATCCCCGCGGTGGAGTGCTGCGGCTCCGAGGCGCCGAGGAGAGCGCTCACGGCACCGACCGTGACCAAGGTCGCCAGGGCGAAGAACGAGATGGCGATGACCCGCAGCGCCCGACGCTCCCGTGCCTCGCGCGAGGCGTCCGTCCTCGCCGAGAACTGCCAGGCGACGGCGACCGCCGAGGCCACCTCCACGACGGAGTCGAGGCCGAAGCCGACGAGGGCGATCGAGGAGGCGGCGGCTCCGGACACCAGCGCGACGACGGCCTCGACCACGTTGTAGGCGATGGTGCACGCGACGAGAACCTGCACCCTCCGGACGAGGACGGCTCGCCGCCCCGGCGCGAGGAGATCGACGGAGACGCTCACGCGACAGGTCCTGCGTCAGGCGTGCAGTCGTCGGCGCACTCGACGACGAGCTCGAGCTCGAAGACCAGCGCCAGCACGTCGCGCAGACGCACGTCGGCGAGCTCGTAGCGCATGTGGCGACCCTGCGGCGTGGCGACGACGAGGCCGCACCCACGAAGGCACGCGAGATGGTTGGAGACGTTGGAGCGCGTGAGGCCGAGGTCGCCGGCGAGGGCGGCCGGGTACCGAGGACTCTCAGCCAGCGCGAGGAGGATGCGGCCACGGGTCGGATCGGCCAGGGCGCGACCGAGCCGCGCCATCACGTCGACCTGGCTCTCGAGCGTCAGCATGCGCTGAACAGTACAGCGGTTGCTGACGTATGAGAAGGTCCGGCCCGACGCTGCGGGCCCGGTCGTGCCTGCGCCTTCGTCGCACCTTGGTGGTGCATGCTCTGCCCAGGCGTGTCAGGGACGAGGCAGTGAGGTGACGACGACCGTGGTCGACGAGAGCACGACGTCACGCCGGCGTGTGGGTCCGGTGCAGCGACTGCGGGCGTTCGGGCGCCCGCCGCGACTCCTCGGGATCGACGTGGCGCGAGGACTCGCCGTGCTCGGCATGGTCGGAGCCCACCTCGGGGACACCCCCGACGACGTCACCTGGTCGGACCCGTCGACCTGGGACGGCCTCGTCGACGGTCGCTCGTCGCTGCTGTTCGCGATGCTCGCCGGCGTCTCCATCACGCTCATCAGCCGCGGCAGGGTGCGTCGGGACGACCACCGTCTGCAAGTGACCCTCGTGCGCCGCGGCCTCGCGGTGCTGGCGATCGGCCTGGTGATCGAGCTGCTGAACACCGGCGTGGCCGTCATCCTCCCGCTGTACGGGATCCTGTTCGTCCTCTCCACCCTCGTGCTGCACTGGACCACACGTCGACTCTGGGTCGTGTCGGCGTCACTGGCCGTCCTCGGCCCCTTCGTGGTGGCCCTGCTGCACGCCCTGAGCCTCGACGCCTACGGTCCAGGGCTCAACCTGACGCTCTTCGGGCTGTACCCCGTCACGGCCTGGCTTGCCATGCTCCTCGCCGGGATGGCGATCGGACGGCTGCAGCTCACCGACGTCCGCACCGGCGCCGCGCTGCTGCTCGGCGGGATCGTGCTCGCCGCGTTCGGGTACGGGGCCGGCCACCTCATCGGGTCGGACCGGGACGAGCCCGTCGCCTACCTCTTCGGACCGGACTACACCGACGAGGACGGCAACGCGACGAACGAGCCCGGCTACCTCACCCGTCTGCGGGAGTCCGACGAGATCGAGCGCGTGTGGAGCACGGCGATGCAGTACAAGCCTCACACGGGCGGGGCGCCCGAGATCGTCGGGTCCGGCGGCTTCGCCGTGGCCGTCACCGGGCTCAGCCTGCTCCTCGCGCGACCGCTGCGGCTGCTGCTGCTCCCGCTCGCAGCGCTGGGCTCGATGCCGCTGACCGCGTACACGGGGCACCTGCTCCTGGCGGTGGGCCTCGCCGGCGGCCCGTTCGGCGGCTACGACGACCCCACCAACACCTTGTGGGGCTGGACGTCGCTCGCGATGGTCGTGATCGCGACCGGCTGGGTGGCGCTCGTCGGCCGCGGACCCCTCGAACGCCTCGTCGCCAGGGTGAGCGCCCTCCCGCCCGGACCGGGCGCGACTCCCGCGCCGGAAGACGCCGACGCGTCGCGGTAAAGTCGTCGTGGGCCCGTTGCTCCTCCCTATCTAGAGGACTTCAGGTCAAGGCCTCGCCGTGGTGCACCAACACCCGGCGAGGCCGTCCTCGTCTCGGGCACCTAGGACGCGTGGTGCTCCTTGTGCCACGCCACGAGCGCGTTCGCGTGGCCGTGCCCGAGGCCGTGCTCGGACTTCAGCGCCGCCACCTTCTCCATGTGCCTCACGTCGCCCAGCGCGCTGATGACGCCCATCCAGTGGTCGATTGACTTCCCGTAGGTCTTCTCGATCGACGGGAAGTACGACGCGGGACCCTTCGTGGGCCACTCCTGCTCAGCCATGGCCCGAGCGTAGGCCTCGGACGTAGCCTGAGGCCATGGCCGACGACGCTCCTGCACCGCTCACGCCGCTCGACGAGGACTGGGAGCGTGCTCTCGTGGTGGTCGCCCACCCCGACGACGTCGAGTTCGGTGCCGCTGCTGCCGTCGCCCGGTGGACGGACCAGGGCAAGACCGTCGTCTACTGCATGGTCACCAGCGGCGAGGCCGGCATCGACGCGCTCCCGCCGGACGAGTGCCGCACGGTGCGGGAGGCCGAGCAGGTCGAGTCCGCCCGCGTGGTCGGCGTCGACATCGTGGAGTTCCTCGGCTTCCCCGACGGCGTCGTCGAGCCGACGATCGCCCTGCGCGCCGCCATCGCCGAGCAGGTGCGCCGGCACCGTCCCGACGTGGTCGTCACCGGCAACCACCACGACACCTGGGGCGGCAGCTCGCCCAACCAGGCCGACCACATCGCCGTGGGGCGGGCCACCATCCACGCCGTGCAGGACGCGGGGAACCGGTGGATCCACCGCGAGCAGCTGACCGATGGGCTCGAGCCGTGGGGCGACGTCCGTCAGGTCTGGGTGGCGGGCTCCCCCGTCGCCGGGCACGGCGTCGACACCACCGCCACCTTCGACCGTGGCGTCGCCTCGCTCGAGGCCCACCGTGCCTACATCGACGGGCTGGGCTGGGAGCACTTCGACGCCGCCGAGTTCCTCGAGGGCATGTCGCGCCCCACCGGTTCACGCCTGGGCGTGACCCACGGCGCCGCCTTCGAGGTCGTCTCGATGACCTGGGGCGACTAGGCAGCCGGATGGACGAAGAGCACCTGATCCGCCAGCAGCAGCCGTCGACCTGGTGGGTCGGCCGCGGCTCTGGCTGGAGCCCCTGGGGCAGGGCATTGCCGCCCGTCGTGTTCGCGGCCTGGTTCACCTTCTCCTGGACATACACATCAGCGGACGTGCCGACCTGGGCGTTCGTCGCCATGTGGGCGCTCGCCGCGGTGAACCTCGCTTGGATCTTCTGGTGCTTGAGGACGGGACGCCAACCGGACAACCGTCTCGATCGCTGGTTCGACGCGCACCGAGTCGCGTCCAGGGTCGTCAGCCTCGGGCTCTTGGCCGTGTTGATCGCCGTCGTGGTGTGGCGTTGAGCCACGGCACCACTCCCGGCCGTCGTAGGCTCCGAGCGTGACCTCCGTGCAGCACGTCCCCTCGTTCACCGTGGCGCAGCGCTTCGCGATGACCACCAACCGCTACGAGGTGGTCGCCTCCGACGGCACGCCCGTCGGCTTCGCCGAGCAGAAGCGCATGGCCCTCAAGGAGAAGGTGACGTTCTTCGCCGACGAGGGGCGCACCCGGCCCGCGTTCTCCTTCACGGCGCGCAACGTGATGGATCTCGGTGGCGGCTACGACGTGGTCGACGCCGAGGGCGCCTCGCTCGGCTCGTTCCGCAAGCTCTTCGGCCAGAGCCTCATGCGCACCACGTTCGTCCTCGAGGGCGACGGGTTCACGGGCACCGGGCAGGAGCGCAGCCAGCTCGTGGCCGTGCTGCGGCGCTTCACCGACGTGCCGTTCCTGCGCTTCCACTTCGACGTCGTCGACGACGCCACCGGATCACCGCTGATGTCGGTCGAGCGCGCGGCGTCGGTGCGTGACCGTTACGAGGTCTCGGTCCCCGACCCCCGTGTGGACGTGCGGCTGGCCGCCGCCTTCGCGGTGGGTCTCGACGCCCTGCTGGGGCGCTAGACCGCGACCACGCTGCCCTGACAAGCAGAGAGCCCGCCGTCCTGTGGGACGCCGGGCTCATCGTGCTCCCCCGATTGGACTCGAACCAATAACCCTTCGATTAACAGTCGAATGCTCTGCCAATTGAGCTACGGGGGAATGGCTCCCACTTGGGGAGCACGATCGCATACTCTACCAACCTCCTGGCGCAGTCGTGACACAGCCCGGTCCCCCGTGCGTCGTGCCGTCGAGACGCTCATGCCGAGGTGCTGCGCCACGTCGGCCCAGGGCGTCGGACAGGTCCCGTCGGGAGCCCTCGCGTACCGCAGGAGGAGCACGTCGCGCTCCTGCGTCGTCAGGGCCGCGAGGTCGTCGAGGACCGCCGGGCTCTCCGGTCCACACGCGGCCGACGCGGGCTCCGGCACCACCTCGTGCGGCACCTCGAGGCGGGCCCGGCGGTGCTCCTGCAGCGCACGGGTGATCCATGGCCAGGCGTACGTCGCAAGGCGGGCCCCGCGGTCGGGGTCGAAGCGGGCCGCGGCGGCCAGGAGGGCCATCGCGCCGACCTGGAAGGCGTCGTCGATCTCGCCCGGTCCGAATCCGAGGGCCCGCACCCGCATCGCCGCCAGGCGCAACGAGCCACGCGCCAGCGCTTCGCGCGCCTGGAGGTCGCCGGAGCGGGACGCCAGCGCGAGCCGTCGCTCCTCCCCCGGCGCCAGCGGCGCTTCCTGCAGGAGACGACGCACCAGGTCCATGGCTCCACCGTGCTGCGCGGAGACGAAGGGATCCAGGGTGCTCAGAGCGACTGTGGACGGCGGTGCGGGACCACTCCCGACCCGACCCGCGGCTGGGGACGAGCCGCTGGAGCTACTCGCCGCCGAAGGTCTTGTCGCGCAGCTCGCGGAACTCGCCCTGGCGAGCGAGCAGCTGGCTGAACACCTCGCGGTACTCGTCCGGCTGCTCCGCCGGGTCGGTGCGCTGCAGCTTGGACCGCAGGTCCTCCACCAGACGCCCCACCGTGAGCAGACGGAGCCGGGCCATGACCGCGGTCACCACGCGCGCCGTGGAACCCTCGGTGGAGCTCAACGGCTCCATGGCGGCCAGGCTCAGCACCCGGCGCAGGTCGTCGGAGACCAGCGCGTCGGAGACCCGCGGCACGAACGTGGGGTCGGTCTGCTCCGGCAGGCCGACCTTCTGCATGGTGCGCCAGATCTCCTGTGCCACCGGGTGCGTGAAGTCGTCGTCGTCGAGACTCTCGGCCGGGACGCGAGCCAGGTGAGGGTGCTGCGCGAGGGCCTTCAGCGCCTCGCGCTCGTCGGCGAACTGGCGCGCCCCGAAGCTGACGAAGGGCTGCGGCGGCGGGGCCGGCGCGGGCGTCTCGGCCTGCTGCGTCGGCACCCGACGCTCCGGCTTGACCGCCGGCTTGTACCGACGGTGCTCCGTGCGCACCTGGTCGACGTCGACCCCGACGCGCGTGGCCACCTCGCGCAGGAACTCCTCGACCTTGCTCTTGTCGCGGATGGACGTGGCCAGGCCGACGGCCTCGCGCACGGCGTCGACGCGCTGGTCGGCGCGGTCGAGGTCGTACCGGGTGAGCACGTTGTCGAGCACGAACCGGTACAGCGGGATGCGCGCGTCGACGAGTGCCCGCACGCCGGCGTCGCCGTCGGCCAGACGCAGGTCGCACGGGTCCATCCCCCGCGGCTCCACCGCGACGTAGGTCTGCGCGGCGAACTGCTGGTCGCCCTCGAAGGCCTTCATCGCGGCACGCTGGCCGGCCTCGTCGCCGTCGAAGGTGAACACGACCTCCCCGTGCATCGCACCGTCGTCGAGCAGGATGCGTCGCAGCACCTTGGCGTGACCCTCGCCGAACGCCGTGCCACAGGTGGCCACGGCGGTGCGCACACCGGCCTCGTGGCAGGCCATCACGTCGGTGTAGCCCTCGACCACCACGGCCCGGCTCTCCGAGGAGATCTGGCGCCGTGCGAGGTCGACCCCGTAGAGCACCTGGCTCTTCTTGTAGATCGGCGACTCGGACGTGTTCACGTACTTGCCCTGCATGAAGTCGTCCTCGAACATCCGCCGGGCACCGAACCCGATGATCTCGCTCGTCATCTCGCGGATGGGCCACAGCAGCCGGCCCTGGAAGGCGTCGAACAGCCCGCGGCTGGAGCGCCGGGCCAGCCCACCGGTCACCAGCTCGTCGTCGGTGAAGCCCTTGCCCTTGAGGTGGGCGATGAGGGCGGTGCCCGACCTCGGGGCCCAGCCCATCGCGAACGTCTCGGCCGCGCGCTGGTCGAAGCCACGGTCGGTCACGAACTGGCGCCCCGGCGACGCCTCGGGGGCCGAGGCGAGGGTCTGCGCGTAGAACTCGCCGGCCAGGCGGTGGGCCTCGAGGAGCCGCTGACGCTGCTGGGGGTCGCGACGAGGCCCGCGCGACTCGCCCTCCTCGTAGCGCAGCTGGATGCCGTACTTGGCCGCCAACCGCTCCATCGACTCGACGAAGCTCAGGCCCTCGATCTTCTGGATGAAGGCGATCGCGTCGCCGCCCTCGCCGCAGCCGAAGCAGTGGAAGGTGCCGCGCGCGGGGTTGGCGTGGAACGACGGGGTCTTCTCGTCGTGGAACGGGCACAGGCCCTTCATGGTCCCGCCCGACCGGCGCAGCGTGACGTACTGCTCGACGACCTCGTCGATGCGGGCGCGTTCACGGACGAGCTGGATGTCCTCGTCGTTGATCAGTCCCGCCACGAGACGATCCTAGGCCGTGGCCGTCAACCGAGGAGCCGGTCGGCCCACAGCCGGGCCGACACGTCGGTCAGGCCGGCCACCTGATCGATCACGACCCTGGTGCGCGCCGCGTCGTCGTCGGCACGCAGGAGGTCGGCGCGGAACTCCGGCTCCAGGTGCTCGTCACCCGTGGCGACCAGCAGCGCGACGAGCGAGCCGAGCGCCTCGCGCTGGGCGGTGAGCTGCCGAGCGCGGTCGTCCGACCGCATCACGTAGTGCGCCGCGATGGACTTGAGCACGACGATCTCGTCGCGGGTGTCGGCCGGCACCTCCAGGTCGGCGCCGTAGCGGGTGAGCGGGCCCGGCCCCCAGCGCTCGACCGTCGCTCTCTCCGCGGACACCGCGAACCGGCCGATCAGCCCGCTGGTCAGGCTCTTCAGCACCGCGTGCGCCTCACGACTCCCGTCGAAGTCCTCGCGCGGCCACTCCGGCATCGCGCGCAGTCGCTCGAGCGCCGCACCGAGACGGTCGTCGTCGGCGTCGGGGTCGTACCAGTCGCGCGCCACGTGGTAGACGTTCGCCAGGTCGAGACGCCCGGGCAGCAGGCTGAACCACCCGCCCACCACGGCGTCCTCCACGTCGTGCACGGAGTAGGCGATGTCGTCGGCCAGGTCCATCACCTGCGCCTCGACCGGGCGTCGACCCTCCGGAGCACCGAGCCGCAGCCAGTCGAAGATCGGCCGGTCGTCGGCGTAGACGCCGAACTTCGGGCCGCCGTCCGGCGCGTCGCCGCGCGCCCACGGGTACTTCACGCAGGCAGCCAGGGTCGCGCGCGTGAGGTTCAGTCCCACGCTCCGGCCGTCGGCGTCGACCGTCTTGGCCTCCAGCCGGCTGAGGATGCGCAGCGTCTGGGCGTTGCCCTCGAACCCGCCGACGTCGCGAGCGGCCAGGTCCAGGGCCACCTCGCCGTTGTGACCGAACGGCGGGTGCCCGAGGTCGTGCGAGAGGGCCGCGCAGTCGACGACGTCGGGGTCGCAGCCGAGCGTGGCGCCCAGCTCGCGCGCCACCTGCGCGACCTCGAGGGTGTGGGTGAGCCGGTTGCGGACGAAGTCGTCGAACCCGGCGCCCATCACCTGGGTCTTGGCCGAGAGCCTGCGCAGCGCCGCGGAGTGCACCACGCGTCCGCGGTCGCGCTCGAACGGGGTGCGTCCGGCCCGCTTCGTCGGCTCCGCGACGACCCGCGCCCGCGACTCGATGCCGTACGGACTCTCCACGGCGGGAACGCTACCGCGTGGTGCAGCCACGGCGGCAGCGCACGGCGTGCCAGGCTGTCGTTGTGCTCTCCACGGTCGCGGTGCTCTCCGACGTCCACGGCGTGCTGCCCGCGCTGGAGGCCGTGCTCGCCGAGCCGGGCGTGGCCGACGCCGACCTCGTCGTCGTCACCGGCGACCACACGTGGGGGCCGCAGCCGGCCGAGGTGCTCGACCGGCTCCGGGGCCTCGGTGCGGCGGTCCTGCTGGTGCGCGGCAATGCCGACCGCGAGCTGCTGCAGATGTCGCGCGGCATCGACGTCGGCCTCGCGGACGACCCCCTCTCCGTGTGGGGAGCCGGCCAGATGACCGCGGCGCACCAGGAGCTGCTCGACGCGATGCCGGAGCAGGTGACGCTGGAGATCGAGGGGTTCGGTCCCGTCCGCTTCTGCCACGCCACACCCCGCGACGACCAGGAGGTCGTGCTCGTCGACAGCCGGCTCGAGCGGTGGGCCGAGGTGCTCGTCGACCTGCCCGACGACGTCCGCACGGTCGTCTGCGGCCACACCCACATGCCGTACCTGCGGCTCGTCGACCGTCGCCTGGTCGTGAACCCCGGCAGCGTCGGGCTCCCGTACGGGCACGACGGCGCGAGCTGGGCAGTGCTGTCGGGCGGGCAGGTCACGTTCGGGCGGACCGCCCTCGACCACGACCAGCTGGTGCGCGACGTCGTGGCGGGGTCGAGCTGGTCGGGGGTGGCGGCCTGGGCCGAGGAGACGCTGCTCCGCCCAGCCGGCGACGTCGAGGCCCTCACCACCTTCGGCCCCCGCGACGGACGCTGAGGCCCGCACTGACCCTGGTTCTCCCCCACTCACCTCTGCGGGCACGCCGGGGCGAGTCGCAGAAGACCGAGGTGAGCTCGTGATTCCCATCAGCTGATGGGAATCGCTGGTCCGACCCCGGAGGCGCGGACCGGGTCAGAAGCGGCCGTTGCGGGGGCGGGGCTGGCAGCGGGGGCAGGTGAAGGAGCTGCGGTTCATGAACGCGTCGCGGCGGATGGGGGTGCCGCAGCGCGGGCAGGGCTCGCCCTCCTGGCCGTAGGCGGCGAGGGAGCGGTCGAAGTAGCCGCTCTGGCCGTTCACGTTCACGTACAGCGCGTCGAAGGAGGTGCCGCCCTGCTCGAGCGCCTCACCCATCACGTCGACGACGTGGCCCAGCAGCGACTCGACCTCGCGCACCCTCAGGTTCTCGGTGGCGCGTGCGTAGTGCAGCGGCACGCGCCACAACGACTCGTCGGCGTAGATGTTGCCGACCCCCGACACGAGCGTCTGGTCCAGCAGCGCCCTCTTGACGCCCGTGCGGCGTCGGCGCAGGCGCGCGGCGAACAGGTCGGGGTCGAACGAGGGGTCGAGCGGGTCGCGGGCGATGTGGCCGATGGTCGTCGGGACCTGCTCGTCGTCCACGTCGGCGAGCATCATGCCGCCGAAGATCCGCTGGTCGACGAACCTCAGCTGCCGACCGTCGTCCAGGTCCAGCACGATGCGCAGGTGCCTGGGCGCGGGGGCGTCGGCGTCGCTGATGAGCATCTGCCCGCTCATGCCGAGGTGGCACAACAGCGCCTCGTCGCCGTCGAGCACCAGCCACAGGTACTTGCCCCGACGCCGCGCCGACGCGACGCGCCGGCCGACGAGCCGCGGGACGAAGTCGGCGGCGCCGGGCAGGTGGCGCTTCAGCGAGCGCACGTCGTGCACCGTGACGGCCGTGACCGTGCGGCCGACGACATGGGTGTCCAGGCCCCGCCGGACGACCTCGACCTCGGGCAGCTCAGGCACGAACCGCTCAGACCTCGACGGCGTCGGCCGGGCTCACCTCGGCCGTGATGGCCCGCCACGCGATCTCGGCGACCTGCTGCTCGGCCTCCTTCTTGGAACGACCGGTGCCGCCCTCGTACCGCCGGTCCCCGACGAGCACGGCCGCCGCGAACGTCTTGTCGTGGTCGGGGCCCTCGCTCTCGATCGCATAGCGCGGCACGCCGAGGTCGTGGTTGGCGGCGATCTCCTGCAGCGAGGTCTTCCAGTCCAGACCCGCGCCCAGGTCGGCGGCACGGGCGATGAACGGGTCGAAGACCGTGTGCACGACCTCCGAGGCACGCTCGATGCCGAACTGCACGTAGATCGCCCCGATGACGGCCTCGACGGTGTCGGAGAGGATCGACGACTTGTTGCGTCCGCCCGTGGCCTCCTCGCCGCGGCCCAGACGGATGTGGGAGCCGAGGTCGAGGGTGTGCGCGACCTCGGCGAGCGCCTTGGCACTCACGACGGCGGCCCGCAGCTTGGCGAGCCGCCCCTCGGCGAGGTCGGGGTGGTTGGTGAAGAGCGCGTCCGTGACGACGAGACCCAGCACCGAGTCGCCCAGGAACTCCAGGCGCTCGTTGTTGGGCAGTCCGCCGTTCTCGTACGCGTACGAGCGGTGCGTCAGGGCGTGCTCGAGGAGATCGGCGTCCAGGTCGGGGACGCCGAGCACCTCCCTCAGGGCTTCGTGGCCCTGAGGATCAGAGGACCTGTCGACGCTCACCGCGCGCGCCGTACTGGCCGCACTCACCGCACGCACGGTGCGGGACGACCTTCGAGTCGCAGGCGGGGTTGGCGCAGTCGACGAGGGTGGTCGCCGTGGTCTTCCACTGCGAACGGCGGTGGCGCGTGTTGCTGCGCGACATCTTCCGCTTCGGAACTGCCACGATCTACTCCTTGTTCGGCCCCGGGACATCGCCCGGGAGGTTCTGGGTCAAGCGGCCCAACGACGCCCAGCGGGGGTCGATCGGATCGCCGTGTGTGTGGTCTGGATCGTCCGCGAGGCGCGCCCCGCACTCGGGGCACAGTCCCGGACATTCCGGATCACACACGGGGTTGAGCGGCAGTGCGAGCACCACCGCGTCCCGCAGGACGGGTTCGAGGTCGAGCAGGTCGTCCTCGAGGGCCGGAAGCTCGTCTTCCTCCCCGTCCTCCTCAGCACCGTCGCCGGCGCCGATCGGGTCGTACAGGTACAGCTCCTGCAGGTCCACCACGACGGTGTCGTCGAGCCGGTCCAGGCAGCGGACGCACTCGCCCACTGCTCGCGCCGAGGCGGTGCCGGTGGCCAGCACCCCGTCCATGACGGCCTCGAGCCGGAGCTCGAGATCGATGGACGATCCCTCGGGCACGCCGTAGACGTCGTGGCCCAGATCCGCCGGCGCCTCGATGGTCCTGGTGAACGTACGCTCGGTCCCTGGTCGGCGTCCCAACACCTGGGTGTCGAAGACCAAGGGGCCCGGTTGCACGTTCACGTCCGTCCGTCGATGTGCACAGCAGATCACAGCCTGCAAGCAGGCCGCCGTCCATCATAACCGGTGCCCGCGCCGCGACACCAATCGCGTACCTGCACCCTACGACCCGCCCGGGCCCTCCGGGGCCTCCCCGGACCGATGGGCCCCCGTATGTCGGTGGACGGTGGGACCCTCGAGCCGTGGAGACGTCGGCGGAGCGCGAGGGAACGGTGCTGCACGCCGACCTCGACTCCTTCTTCGCCTCCGTCGAGATCCGCGACGACCCCGCGCTGCGCGGCCGTCCGGTGGCCGTCGGCGGGGGCGTGGTCATGGCGGCCTCCTACGAGGCACGCGCCCGAGGTGTGAAGGGGGCGATGGGGCTGCGTCAGGCCCTCCGGCTGTGCCCCGACCTGGTGGTGGTGCCGCCCCGTCCGGCGGCCTACACGCAGGCCAGCCGCGAGGTGTTCGCCGTCTTCGACGACACCACCCCGCTGGTCGAGGGCGTCTCGATCGACGAGGCGTTCCTCGAGGTCGGCGGCCTCCGCCGCATCCGGGGCGCACCGTCGCAGATCGCCACGCAGCTGCGCGCCGACGTGCGCGAGCGGGTCGGGCTGCCCATCTCGGTGGGCGTCGCGCGCACCAAGTACCTCGCCAAGGTCGGCAGCGCCATGGCCAAGCCCGACGGCCTGCTCGTGATCCCGCTCGACGACGAACGCCGCTTCCTGCTCTCCCTGCCGGTCCAGGCCCTGTGGGGCGTCGGGCCGCGCACCACCGAGAAGCTGCACGCCGCCCGCATCCGCACCATCGCCGACGTCGCCGCCCTGGAGCGAGGTGAGCTCGCCTCGCTGGTCGGTGTCGGTGCGGCCGCACACCTGCACGCGCTCGCCTCGGGCCACGACCCGCGGCGCGTGCGGGCCCGTCCGTCGCGGCGCTCCATGGGGGCCCAGCACGCCCTCGGCCGGGGTGAACGGACCCCTCAGGAGGTCGAGGTGGTGCTCCTCGGCCTCGTCGACCGCGTGGCGCGGCGTCTGCGCTCGGCGGGGCGGACGGCGTCGACCGTGGTGCTGCGGGTGCGGTTCGACGACTTCACCAGCTCCACCACCTCGCACACACTGCCCCGGCCGAGCGCCCACACCCAGGTGCTGCTCGAGGCCGTGATGCACCTGCTGCGGTCGCGTCACGGCGAGATCGCTCGGCGGGGCATCACCCTCGTCGGCTTCCAGGCCGCCGGCCTCGACGACCACGGCGAGCAGCTGCTGCTCCCGCTCACGGCCGCCGACGACCCCGGGCTCGACTCGGCGGTCGACGCCGTGCGTGATCGCTTCGGAGCACGCGCGGTGCGTCGAGGTGCCCAGCTCGGGCGGGGCGAGCGGCCCGCCATGCCGACGCTGCCGGACGACTGAGCCGTCCGCGGAGCTCAGGAGCGGCCGAAGACCTCGTCCAGGCGCGCGAGCACGAAGTCGGGCACCAGCCCGCTCACGTCTCCCCCGCCCTTCGCGACCTCCTTGACCAGGCTCGAGGCCAGGAAGGAGTACTCGGGACTGGTGGGGATGAACACGGTGTCGACGTCGGTGAGGCTGCCGTTCATCTGGGCCATCTGCAGCTCGTAGTCGAAGTCCGAGACCGCCCGCAGGCCCTTCACGATGGCCGACACGTCGTGCTCGGTGCAGAAGTCGACCAGCAGGCCCTGGAAGGAGTCGACCGACACGTTCGGCAGGTCGGAGGTGGCTCGGGCGAGCAGGTCCATGCGCTCCTCGAGCGAGAACAGGCTCTTCTTGTTCTCGTTGACCAGCACGGCCACGACTACCTCGTCGAACAACCGGGACGCCCGGCGCACGATGTCGAGGTGACCGTTGGTCACCGGGTCGAAGGAGCCGGGGCAGACGACACGGGTCACGGCGCCGACGCTATCAGGGCTCGTCGCTGCGGGCTCCGAACCACACGGTCGTCTCGCCGTGCGCCCGCTCCCGGAAGCCCTCGAAGCCCGGCGGCCACACGAACGGCGTGCGGGTCGAGCGCTCCACGACCACCACGGCGTCGTCGGCCAGCACCGCGTGGAGCCCGCTGACGACGGCCGCGACGTCGTCGGTGCTGACGGCGTAGGGCGGGTCCAGGAGGACCAGGTCGTAGGGACCCGTCGCCGACCCGACGAAGCTCGCCGCGCTCGTGCGGTGCACGACGGCCTCGGCGCCGAGGTCGCGGACGTTCTGCTGCGCCACCTGCACTGCCCGACGGTCGGACTCGACCAGGTCGGCCGAGGCGGCACCACGCGACAGCGCCTCGAGGGCGAGCGCCCCGGATCCTGCGTAGACGTCGAGCACCCGGAGCCCGTCCAGCCCCCCGAACAGCGAGACCAACGACGCGAAGAGCGACTCGCGCACCCGGTCGGACGTGGGACGGGTGCCGTCGCCGGAGGGCGTGCGGAGCCGTCGACCGCCCCACGTCCCGGCGATCACCCGCGTCACGTGCGCTCCAGGTAGTCGGCCTGCCGGGACTGCTCGAGCCGGTCGACGGCGAGCCGGAGGTCCGGTGCCGAGTCGAGCGCGGGATCGGACTCGACGAACGCGGTCGCGACCTCGCGCGCGTCGGCGATGATCTTCTCGTCCTTGACCACCGACAGCAGGCGCAGGCTGCTGCGGATGCCCGACTGGGCGGCACCCAGCACGTCGCCCTCGCGCCGCTGCTCGGCGTCGAGCCGCGACAGGGCGAAGCCGTCGGACGTGGACGCGACGGCGTCGAGACGCTCGCGCGACGGCGACTCCTCCTCCGCCGAGGTGACCAGCAGGCACAGGCCGGGATGGCCACCACGACCGACGCGTCCGCGCAGCTGGTGCAGCTGCGACACCCCGAACCGCTCGGCGTCGACGACCACCATCACCGTGGCGTTGGGCACGTCGACCCCCACCTCGATCACCGTGGTGGCCACGAGCACGTCGATCTCGCCCCGCGCGAAGGCGGTCATCGTCGCGTCCTTCTCGTCGGCCGGCTGGCGTCCGTGCAGCATGCCAAGGCGCAGGCCCTCGAGCGGGCCGGTGGCCAGCTCGTCGTGCAGGTCCAGCAGGGACCGGGTCGGTGGGGCGTCGGGGTCTGCGGCCTCGGCCACCGTCCCTTCGGCGTCCTGGCCGATCCGCGACACGACCACGTAGGCCTGCCGGCCCTCGGCGACCTCCTCGCGCACCCGGTCCCAGGCCCGCGCGAGCCAGTCGGGGCGCTCCGCCGCCGGGACCACGGTGGTCTGGATGGGCCGACGTCCGCCGGGCAGCTCGCTCAACGTCGAGGTCTCGAGGTCGCCGAACACCGTCATCGCGATCGTGCGCGGGATGGGCGTGGCCGTCATGACGAGGACGTGCGGCTTGACCTCCGTGCGGTCGACCAGCACGGCGCGCTGCTCGACGCCGAACCGGTGCTGCTCGTCGATCACCAGGAGCCCGAGCTCGGCCAGCTGCACGGTGTCCTGCAGCACCGCATGGGTGCCGATGACGATCCCGGCGGCACCGGACGCGGCGTCGAGCAGGGCCTCCTTGCGCGCCTTGGCCCCCATGGAACCGGTGAGCAGCCGCACCCGCGTGCCCTCGGCCGCTCCCCCGAGCATCCCGCCCTGCGCGAGCGCCCCGAGCATGGCCGTGATGCCGCGGTGGTGCTGCGCCGCCAGCACCTCGGTGGGCGCCAGGAGCACGGCCTGCGCGCCGTCGTCGACGACCTGGAGCATGGCAAGGAGCGCGACGATCGTCTTGCCCGAGCCGACCTCACCCTGGAGCAACCGGTGCATCGGGTGCTCGCGGGCGAGGTCGGCCTCGATCTCGGCCACCACGGCCCGCTGGCCGTCGGTGAGCGTGAACGGCAGCTGCTCCTCGAAGGCGTCGCGCAGACCGCCGACGCGACGGGGTCGCGGTGCTGCGGACTGGCCCAGGGCGGCGTGCCGACGCTGGGCGAACACCGTCTGCAGCACGAACGCCTCCTCGAAGCGGAAGCGGTCGCGCGCGAGTTGCCACTGCTCGGTGGAGCGGGGCCGGTGGATCATCTCGAACGCCTCGGGGGCGGCCGGCAGGCCCCGGGACGCCCGGACGTCGGCCGGGACCGGGTCCTCGACGTCGGCGATCGCCAGCACCGTCTCGACGGAGCGCTCGATGGCGAGCGAGGGGATCTTCGCGCTCGCCCGGTAGATCGGGATGATGCCGCGCGCGATCCGTCCCTCCATGGCGTCGGGACCCTCGAGCGGCTCGTACAGGGGATGGGTGAGCTGGAGGCGGCCGTTGAACGCACCGACCTCGCCGGCGAACAGCCCGACCGTGCCGGGCGCCAGCTGCGCCTGCCGCCACGGCTGGGAGAAGAACGTGAGGGTGATCCGCGCGTTCCCGTCGGTGATGGTCACCTCCGTGCGGGTCTTGCGCCCGCCCGGGCCGAAGCGTCGGTTCACCGCCTCGACCACGCGGGCCATGACCGTGGCGTACTGGCCGACCTGGAGCGCCGCGAGGTCCGTCATCTCGCCCAGCGACACGTAGCGCCGCGGGTAGTGGCGCAGCAGGTCGTCGATGGTCTCGAGCCCGAGCGTGGCCAGCTTCTTGGCCGTCGCGTCGCCCACGACCGAGCGCAGCCGACGGTGCGGCGGGTTGGCCGGCGGGTTGGTCGGCGTGCCTGCGGGGGTCGTGCTCACTGCCCCACTCCTACTCCACCGCGACGAACAGCGGGTAGTTCTCCTGGCCGCCCTGGTAGACGACCACGTCGACGTCGACCCGCTCGGCCCGGAGGCGGCGGGACAGCTCCTGCGCGACGTCGTCGTCGGCTCCGTCGCCGACGACCAGGGTGACCAGCTCGGCCGCCGGGGACACGAGCCGGTCGAGGACCGCACCCGCGACCTCGGCGACGTCGTGACCGACCACCGCGAAGTCGCCGGAGACCACGCCGAGCACGTCGCCGACGTCGCACGGGCCGGCCATCGTGATGCCCGGCTCGGTGGCCACCGTGACGGCGCCGTGCTGGGTGTGGGCGGCCGCGCTCGACATGGCGACGACGTCCTCGTCGAAGTCCAGGCCGGGGTCGTGGACCGCCAGTGCCGCCAGACCCTGCACCTGGGCGTGGGTGGGGATGACCGCGACGCGCACGCCGTCGGCGCGCACCTGCTTGGCCGCCGCGTCGAACAGGCCGACGTAGCGCTGGTTGTTGGGCAGCACCACGATCTCCGCGACGTCGAGGGAACGCAGCGTCCCGAGCATCGTGGCGACGTCGACGGGCCGGTCACGGGTGAACTCGAGGACGTGGGCCCCGGCCTCGCGGCACAGGTCGGCCAGCCCGGCGCCGGTGGCGGCCACCACGACGGCACGACCGACCGCGGCCTCGCCCCGCTGACGGGCGATCTGGTCGGCGAAGTGGGTGACGGCGATGCGGTACGGCCGGCCGGCCTGCATGCCGGCCTCGATCGCGGCGCCCACGTCGTCGACGTGCACGTGGACGTTCCACAGCCGTTCGCCGCCCACGACGACGAGCGAGTCGCCCAGGCCGTCGAGCGCGGTGCGCAGTGCGGGGATCTCGCTGTCGTCGGCGTCGAGCAGGTACATGACCTCGTAGCCCGGACCCCCTTCGACGAAGTCGTCGCCGGCGGGCGCCACGGGGCGCGGCACGTGGTGGGCCGCCGGCTCGGGGGCGCGGCCGGTGAGGGCGCGCTCGGTGGCGTCGAGCACCACCACGAGGGCGCGACCGCCCGCGTCGACCACGCCGGCCTGGGCGAGCCTCGGCATCTGCTCGGGCGTCCTGGCCAGCGCGACCCGCGCCGACGCGGCAGCCAGGGCGAACACGTCGCGGGCCTCCGCGCCGGACTCCACCGCGTGCTCGGCCCCCTCGGCCGCCGCCCGGGCCACCGACAAGATGGTGCCCTCGACCGGCCGACCCACGGCGGCGTGCGCGGCATCGGACGCGGCCCGGAAGGACCGCGCGACGTCGGCGGGCTCGACGGGGGCGTCGAGGGACAGGTCGTGGAAGGTGGCGCGCACGAGCTGGGAGAGAATGACGCCGCTGTTGCCCTTGGCTCCCGTGAGCAGGCCGTCGGTGTGGGCGCGGACGAGGTCGGCGAGGGCGACGTCGTCGGGCAGTGCCGCCACCGCGTCGGCCCCGGCCACGAAGGTCAGGTAGGCGTTGGTCCCGGTGTCGCTGTCGGGGACCGGGAACACGTTGAGCGCGTCGATCTCGGCCCGGGTGGCCGACAGCGCCTGCACGCACAGCTGGGTCCACGCACGGAAGGCGTCGGGACGCAGGCGCAGCACCATGGGGTGAGGTTAGCGTGGCCCCAGGACGTACCGGTGGCACCCGCGACGGGCGATTGGCCCCGCCCGGTGGGCATCGGCTATCCTTGAGCGGTTGCCCGCCGTGCGGGCGCCCCTCATCTTTCGTCGTCCGACGAATCCCCGTATCGAGTTAGCAGGAGTGGTCACTGTGGCAGCGGTTTGTGACGTGTGCACCAAGGGACCTGGCTTCGGCCACAACGTGTCCCACTCGCACCGACGCACGAAGCGTCGTTTCGACCCCAACATCCAGCGCGTGCGCGCCGTCGTCGACGGCACGCCCAAGCGTCTGAACGTCTGCACGTCGTGCCTCAAGGCCGGCAAGGTCAGCCGCTGAAGCACGTCCATGCCTTCGGCGACGATGCTCTCGGTGAGCTCGACGCCGTCGGCGTGGCGGCCTCGATCGCCGATGGAAGCATCAGCGCGGTCGAGGCTGCTCAGGCTGCCGTCGCCCGTGCAGCCGCGGTCGAGCCGCACCTCAACGCGATCGTCGTCGACGACTTCGAGCGTGCGCTCGCCCTGGCGTCCGGCCCCCTGACAGGTCGACTCGCCGGCGTCCCGACGTTCGTCAAGGACAACACCGACGTCGCAGGCCTGCCCACGCGGCAGGGCTCGCGCGCCATCCCGCCGACACCGGCCGCGGCCGACGCGCCGTTCACCACGCAGCTGCGCGCCGCCGGCCTCGTCCCGCTCGGCAAGTCCTCCCTCCCGGAGTTCGGCTGGAGCGCCAGCACCGAGTTCGACCAGTGGGAAGCCACCCACAACCCGTGGGACACCGACTTCTCCAGCGGCGCCTCCTCCGGCGGCGCAGCAGCGCTCGTCGCGTCCGGCGTCGTCCCGATCGCCCACGCCAACGACGGTGGCGGCTCCATCCGCATCCCCGCCGCCGCGTGCGGCCTGGTCGGGCTCAAGCCGACCCGGGGACGGCTGGCGCCTGACGCCCACGCCGAGCAGATGCCCGTCGACGTCGTCTGCAACGGCGTGGTCACGCGCACCGTGCGCGACACCGCCCACTTCCTGGCCGCGGCCGAGGCGCACCGCACGGCCCCGGGGCTCCCCCTCGTCGGCCTCGTCGAGGGACCGGGCGACCGTCGTCTGCGCATCGGCCTGGTGCTCGACTCGCTCACCGACACGCCGACCGACGACGAGACCCGCGCGGCGGTGCTCGCCACGGCGGATCGACTCACGTCGCTCGGGCACGAGGTCGTGGAGGTGCCGCTGCCCGCGGCCGACGCCTTCGCCGAGGCGTTCAAGCACTACTGGGCGATGCTGGCCTTCTCGACCCACCACTTCGGCAAGCGGGTCATGCACCCGCAGTTCGACAAGTCGGCCACCGACCCCCTCACGCAGCACCTGGCGCGCCGCTTCGCCCGCTCGTTCTGGCGCACGCCGGGGGCGATCCGTACGCTCAAGCGCAGCGAGCACGAGCTGCGCGAGCACTTCGCCGAGAACCGTCTCGACGCCGCGCTCTCCCCCACGCTGGCGCACACCACGCCGCGCCTGGGGCACCTGTCACCCAACGGCGCGTTCCCGGAGATGTTCGACCGCCTGGTCCGGTACGCCGCGTTCACCCCACTCAACAACGCCACGGGCTCCCCCGCCGTCTCGCTGCCGCTCGGCCGCACCGCCGAGGGCCTGCCGATCGGCGTCCAGCTCCAGGCGCTGCACGGCGACGAGCGCACGCTGCTCGAGCTGTCCTACGAGCTCGAGGCCGCCCAGCCGTTCGCGCGCATCCAGGACTGACGCTTCCGCTCGGCGGCGCCAAGGCCTCGATCTCGACACACCACCCCGTGCTCCTTCGTCGCCGGGGCGGCTACTCGGTCAGCGGATGGTCGTACGGCGCGAGTCAGCGCCAGTGCTGCCAGCCGGTGTCGCCGTCCCAGGGGGCGTCGTCGACGTGCACCGCGGGCGACTCCTCCCCCGCGACGTCGCGCACCGAGCCGATGACGGACCACCCGGCCGGCAGCTCGGTCGCCGAGCTGAACGTGGCAGCGAGGGCGAAGTCCTCGCCCCCGGTCAGGACCATCGCGAGCGGATCGGTGCCGAGCGCCTCCGCCACGGTGCGCACGGGCTCGTCGATCGCGAGCGTCGACGACCGCAGGTCGATGAGCACCCCGCTGGCCACGGCGACGTGACCGAGGTCGGCGAGGAGACCGTCGCTCACGTCGATCATCGCCGTCGCGCCGGCATCGGCGGCCGCCGGACCCGCCGCGTACGGAGGCCGGGGGCAGCGGTGCGCCTCCACCGCAGCCTTCGGCGAGCGGAACCCGCGGCTCATCGCGGCGTACCCGGCAGCGGACCAGCCCAGCCGTCCTGCCACCGCCACGACGTCGCCGGGCAGGGCACCCGACCGGCGCACCGGTCGCGGCGCGTCGCCCATGACGGTGACCGCGACCACCACGACGTCGCTGGCCGTCATGTCACCGCCCACCACGTGTGCACCGACGAGAGCGGCCTCCTGCTCGAACCCCTTCGCCAGCTCCACGACCCAGGCCGACGGAGTGTCCGCGGGGACGCCGAGCCCGACCGTGAGCGCCGTGGCCACACCCCCCATGGCGTTGACGTCCGACAGGTTCGCCGCGGCGGCCTTGCGGCCGATCTCGAGCGCCGAGGACCAGTCGCGCCGGAAGTGCCGACCCTCCACGAGGAGGTCCGTGGAGACCACGAACGTCCCGTCGTGGGTCCGCACGTGCGCAGCGTCGTCACCGGGTCCGATCAGCACCCGCGGGTGCGATCCTGCGGCCGCCTGCACCTGGTCGATGAGGCCGAACTCGCCCACGTCGGACACCGACGACGGACTCGAGGCGTCGGCCGCTCCCTGCTCCTGTGCTGGCACCCGCCCATTGTGGACCAGCCGGGCGGCGACCCACCTGCGAGGTCGAGTATGGTGTCGAGGTTCCCGAGCACGGAGGTCAGCATGACGGTCCAGGCCTACATCCTCGTCCAGACCGAGGTCGGCAAGGCCTCCCAGGTCGCGCAGGAGATCGCCGCGATCCAGGGTGTCACGGTGTCCGAGGACGTCACCGGCCCGTACGACGTGATCGTCCGCGCAGAAGGTCCTTCGATGGACCAGCTCGGCACGCTCGTCGTCCAGAGCATCCAGAAGGTCCCCGGCATCACCCGCACGCTGACCTGCCCCGTCGTCAAGATCTGACGGTGCCCCGCCACGCCGGGCGTCGTCTCGGCCTCGTCGTCGCCGCGAGCCTCGTCCCGCTCGCGGCCTGCGGCAGCGGCGTGCTCGTCGACGCCTACCCCACCGCACCGGGAACCGACGTCGACTGCGGGGCACTGATCGCCGACTTGCCCTCGTCGGTGGACGGCCTCGACCGACGCACCCTCGAGCAGGACGTCCCCGCCGCGGCGTGGGGCGACCCGCCCGTGGTGCTGCGCTGCGGCGTCCCCACGCCCGAGGCGTTCGAGCCCACCTCCGAGTGCAAGCTCGTCGACGGGGTCGACTGGTTCGACGAGCAGACGGCCAACGGCTTCCGCTTCACGACCGTCGGCCGACGCGCGAACGTCGAGGTCGACGTCCCGGCCGTGCACGACCCCGCGGCCGACGTGCTGGTCGACCTCGCCGAGAGCATCGCCAAGCACCTGCCGGTCGAGCAGCCCTGCCGCGGCTGAGCGTCGGGTCCGGAACCAGGCGAGCACCCGGAGCGCCGCCAGAGTGACGCACGATTCTGCGTTCGTGCACGGACGCTCGAACGATGCTGCGTTCGCGACGGGATCCCGTCGCGACTGCAGAATCCTTCGGAGGTTCACTCCCGAAGGCAGAATCGTGCGTGAGTCCGGCACCACCCTCGCCGCGGCCACTCGGCCGAGACCGGCCTAGCGCAGACCGGGCTCGCGCTGCAGGGCCAGCTGCAGCAGGCGGTCGACCAGGTCGGCGTACGAGACACCGCTGGCCTCCCACAGCACGGGGAACATCGACGTGGAGGTGAAGCCCGGCATGGTGTTGATCTCGTTGACCACGAGACCGTCCGGGGCCGTGCCGGTGAGGAAGAAGTCGACGCGGGCGAGCCCCTCGCAGCCCAGCGCCTCGAAGGCCTGGATCGCGTAGGCGCGGATCCGCTCGGACAGCACGTCGGAGATGTCGGCGGGCACGAGGTTGGCGCTCGAGCCGTCGAGGTACTTGGCCTCGAAGTCGTAGAAGTCGTGGGTCGCGTCGTCGTTGCGGACCTCGCCCACCACGCTCGCCTCGGCCGTGCCGTCGAGACGCTGGACCACGCCGACCTCGAGCTCGCGCTTGTCGATCGCGGCCGCCTCCACGATCACCTTCGGATCGTGCTCACGGGCCGCCTCCACCGCGGCCACGAGCTGCGAGGGGTCGTCGACCTTCGTCACCCCCGAGCTGGAGCCGGCGCGTGCGGGCTTCACGAAGACGGGGAGCCGCAGCGCCCGCACCCGGTCCAGCACCTTCTCGCGCTCGAGGTCCCACTGGCGCGGGGTGATCGTCACGTAAGCGATCTGCGGCAGCCCGGCGGCCGAGAACACGGTCTTGGTGAACGGCTTGTCCATGCCGACGGAGCTCGCGAGCACCCCGGCGCCGACGTACCGGACTCCCGCCATCTCCAGCAGACCCTGGATCGTGCCGTCCTCGCCCCACGGGCCGTGCAGCAGCGGCAGCACCACGTCGACGTCACGCAGCTCCTCCCACGCGAACGGCGCCCCGTCGGGATCGACGTGCGGCAGACCACCGTCGGGGACGACGCCCCCGAGGTCGTCGCGCACCCATCGTCCGTCGGGGGTGATCCCCACGGTGGTCACGTCGTACCGACCCCGGTCGATCACGGACACCACGTTGCGGGCGGTGAGGCACGAGACCCCGTGCTCGCTGGACCGACCGCCGAACACGACGGCGACCCTGGGTCGAGCGGTCGAGTCCCCCGTCGGAGTCACTGCCGGTGCGCTGGAGTTCATCGCACGACAGCCTAGCCCGGCCACCCCTGTCCCGAGCGTGCGCCACGTCACCGACGGAAGGGGGTCCCCGGGCCCTGGGCCGATGCGGACCGGCGGGGCACAATGGTGGCCATGCACGGACCCGACCTCTCCTCCTCGACGATCGCCGTCGGAGCCGGTCGACCCGCTCGCACCCCGGGGGCACCACTCAACGCACCGATCACGCTCGCGAGCGCGCTCGTGCCCGGCGGGGACTCCGAGTACGGGCGGCACGGCAACCCGGCCTGGACCGCGTTCGAGGAGGTGCTGGGTGCCCTCGAGGGCGGACGCGCCCTGGCGTTCGCCTCCGGCCAGGCCGCCACGACCGCGGTGTTCGACCTCGTGCCCGCGCGGGCGGCCGTCGTCGCGCCCGCGGCGGCCTACTCCGGCACCCTCGTGCAGCTGCGCGAGCGTGCCCGGCGCGGACTCATCGACCTGCGCCTCGTCGACGTCACCGACACGCAGGCCGTGATCGACGCCGCCGACGACGCCGCCCTCGTGTGGCTGGAGTCGCCCACCAACCCGCTGCTGGAGGTGGCCGACATCGAGCGCATCGCGAGCGAGGCCGCGCGGTCCGGCACGGCCGTGGCCGTCGACAACACCTTCGCGACGCCGCTCCGCCAGAAGCCGCTCGAGCTCGGGGCCGACTTCGTGGTGCACTCGGCCTCGAAGCTGATCTCGGGCCACAGCGACGTGATCCTGGGCGCGGTCGTCACCGGGAACGACCGCGCGCACCGGGCCATCGAGGCACGGCGCGCGAACCTCGGTGCCATCCCCGGCGCACTCGAGTGCTGGCTCGCCACCCGCGGCATCCGCACCCTGCACGTGCGCCTGGACCGCGCCGAGGCCAACGCCCGCGAGATCGCCACCCGGCTGCAGACGTCGCGGGTCGTCGCCGGCGTCCGCTACCCCGGCTGGGGCACGATCGTCTCCTTCGAGGTCCTGGGTGGTCCCGAGACGGCGCAGAAGGTCACCGAGCTGTCCGACGTCATCACCTACGCCACGAGCCTCGGCGGCGTGGAGTCCACGTGGGAGCGGCGACGGCGCCACGAGCAGGAGCCGTCCGGCGTGCCGGAGAACCTCGTGCGGCTGTCCGTGGGCATCGAGGACGTCGAGGACATCTGGTACGACGTGGAACGCTCCCTCGCGTCGATCTGACGCCTCGGGGCGACGTCCGCGTCAGCGCACCTCGGGCTTGGCCTCGCGCGAGATGAGGGCCTTGACCAGGTTCTCCGGGTCCATCTCGCCGGCGATGAGCGCGGCGACGTGGGCGACGATCGGCATGTCGACGTCGTGCGCGGCGGCGAGCTCGGCGACCGACTGGCAGGACTTGACGCCCTCGGCGACCTGACGGGTCTGCGCGGTGACCTCCTCGACGCTGAGCCCCTGGCCCAGCTTCTCGCCGAAGCTGCGGTTGCGGGACAACGGGGACGAGCAGGTCGCGACCAGGTCGCCCATGCCGGCGAGCCCGGAGAAGGTGAGCGGGTCGGCGCCGATCGCGATGCCCAGGCGGGCGGTCTCGGCCAGCCCGCGCGTGATCACCGACGCCTTGGTGTTGTCGCCGAACCCGAGTCCCACGCACACCCCGACCGCCAGGCCGATGATGTTCTTCGTGGTGCCGCCCAGCTCGCAGCCGATGACGTCGGTGTTGGTGTACGGACGGAAGGCGGCGGTGTGGCAGAGCTGCTGGAGGCGCTCGGCCACGGCCTGGTCGGCGCAGGCCACCACGCTGGCCGCCGGCTCGCGGCGGGCGATCTCCTTGGCGAGGTTGGGCCCGGTGACCACGGCGATGCGCTCGGGGCCCGCACCGGTGAGCTCGGCGATGACCTCGCTCATCCGCAGGTGGGTCCCGAGCTCGACACCCTTCATGAGGCTCACCAGGACGGCGTCGTCACCGATCGCGGCGCCCCAGTCCCCGAGGTTGGCGCGCAGCTGCTGCGACGGGACGGCCAGCACGACCACCTCCGCGCCGTCGAGCGCCTCCCGGGGGTCGTTCGTGGCCCGGATGGCCTCGGGCAGCTCGATCCCCGGCAGGTAGTCGGCGTTCTCGTGGGTGGCGTTGATCGCGTCGCAGAGCTCGGCTCGGCGTCCCCACAGCCGCACCTCGTTGCCGGCGTCGGCCAGCACCAGGGCGAACGCGGTGCCCCACGATCCTGCTCCCATCACGGCAGTCCTGACCATCACGGCTCCTTCGGGGTGTCGGCACCGCCGGGATCGGCGGGTGCAACGTCATGCGGTGCGGGGTCGTTCGGTGCGGGGGCGGGGCCGCCCTCGAGGGGCGCCCGGAAGTCGCTGCGCGGCCGGGCCAGCGTGTGCACGTCGATGCGGGGCCCCGTCGGCAGCTCACCGCGGATCTCGCCGACCATCGCCGTGAGCGCGTCCATGAGTCGACCCGTGGCGGTGCGCAGGACCTCCTCGGTGAGCGGCCGGTCCCTGAGGTCGGACAGGTCGACCGGGTCGCCGATCACGACGTGGATGGTCTTGCGCGGCAGGAACTTCGGGACCTTGGTGTAGGGCCACAGGATCTTCTGGGCCCCCCACTGCGCCATGGGCACGAGCGGTCGACCGGTGGCCAGGGCCACGCGCACGGCCCCGGTCCGTCCGCTCATGGGCCAGAGCTCGGGGTCGCGGGTGATCGTGCCCTCGGGGTAGATGGTGACGACCTTGCCCGACTCGACGGCGGCCACGGCCGAGCGCAGCGACTCGGCCGCACCCTCGGTGCTGCGGTGGACCGGGATCTGCTCCGCGCCGTGCAGGATCGCGCCCAGCCCCTTCACCGAGAACAGCGTGTCCTTCGCCAGGAACCGAGGCGCGACCTGGTGGTCGACCATGAAGTGGCTGATGAGGATCGGGTCGAGGTGCGAGAGGTGGTTCGGGGCGAGCACGTAGCCACCGTCCGTCGGCAGCTTCTCGACGCCGCGCCAGTCCCGCTTCGTCGCCACCATGAGGAACGGACGGAGGATCCGGACGATCCACCGCGTGGCTCTCGGGAGCACGAGGCGATCCGCAGGGCGATCCATGGGGGCGAGCCTATGACGAGAGGGGCTCGTTCGGCGTCGCGGTCCCCGCGGTGGGGACCGTGTCGGCGCCCGGGGTGACGAGAAGCCCTTCGGCTCGTTGGTCGTGCATGGCCCTCCTCCCCGCGAATCCCGCCGCCGTGCTCAACCGCGCCGACACTGCGCTGAAGAACGTGGACGGGGTGCTCGGTCGTGTCGACGGCACGCTCGGCAGCGTCGACACGACCCTCGGCACGGTCGACGTCACGCTGGCCGAGACCCGGCAGGCCCTCGGTGAGGTCAAGAACCTCCTCGCGGAGCTGCAGTCCGAGCTGGAGCTGCTGCACCAGGTGCCGCTCATCGCCGAGCAGGTCGCCCAGATCCACGCCGCGGTCACGAAGCAGGCCTAGGGACCGGTCGACCGCCCGGCGCACCACCGCGCGAGACGCCGGTGCCGGTGACCGAACAGCGCGACGGCGAGCCGGCGGACCACGGGGGCCGCGAGCGCGAGCCGCGGCTCGACCGTGAGTCGGTCGTGCACGTGCGTGCCTCCGTCCGGACCGGGCGTGAGCGTGCGCTCGTGCTCCCAGAGCCGCGCGCTGAGCATCCGCGAGACCTCGTGGAACCGACGGCCGTGGTCGAGCTCGACCACCGTGAGGTCGTCGTACTCGACGGGAAGCACCCCGAACAGACGGATCCACGCCTTCCCGAGCGGAACACCCACCGGGAGCGAGTGCACGTCGAGCCCTCTCGCACCGCGAGGCAGCGTCATCGAGAGCCACGGGCGCAGCTCGTGGTCGATGCCCTCGACCGAGGCCACACGAGCCCACACCACCTCCTGAGGCGCGGGCACCACGGAGGCGACCTCCACGACGACCCTGGTCATCGCGGTCCGCTCACGACGCAGACGTCCACGCCCGGATGCCGCTCGCGATCCTGTCCTCGGTCCCGCGCTCCGAGGAGCTGGCCACCCACGTGCCCGCGCGCCGGTCGATGCGCAGGACCACCGAGGCCTGACGCCCCTCCGGGTCCTCGACGCCGATCGACATGCTGAGAGACGTCTCGGGGCCCTTCCAGCGGGACAGCACCCGGGCCACGTCCTGCACGAGCGCGTCCAGCTCGTCGATGCCGGGCCGCTCCGCCCGGACGGAGACGAAGGCGTCGGTGTCGGAGGGCGGCTTCAGGTAGTCGTACTTCTCGCCGTGCGCCTGCACGCCGACCGCACCGGCGCCGTCGACCTCGCCGAGGTCGGCCACGAGGTCGAGCAGGTCGAGGCTGCCGACCGTCGACAGGTCGATCTCCTGCTCCTCCGGGTCGCCCGAACCGGTACCGGACGGCACCGTGTCGGGCTCGACCGTGACCGGCACGCGCGCGTAGGAGTCGGGATGTGCGCGGCGGGCGCGCTCGAGGGCCGCACGTACCTCGTCGAGCGGACCCAGGGCACGCACCCGGAGCGTGTTGGCCTGGACCGAGGCGCTCACGGCGGGCTCGTCCTCGAGGCTGCTGAGCAGGGCGCGGCGGTCGGCCTCCGTGCCGGTGTCGCCGCCGTCGGGATCCTGCGTCGGGTCGGGACGGGCGGCGAGCACGTTGTCAGCCACCACGACGGAGACGGCGAGGCCGTCCCCGCCACGAGCGTCGTCGAGGAGGGCCTCCAGCGCCGTCGCGTCGGAGGCGGACCGGACCCCGAGGAGCACGCCCGTGCCGTCCTGCTCCTCGTCCTCGGGCCGGGACCCGATGCTCACGCCGGTGAGCCGGGACGCCCCGAACTCCTCGGCCACCGCCACCGTGAACGCGACGGCACGCTCGGGGTACTCCTCGGAGACCACGAGCCGGCTGGCCCCGGAACGGTTCTCCGGCCGGGTCGTGAGGACCATGCCCGGGCTCGGGAGCGTCGCGACGCCGTCCCAGAGGTCACGGCCCGTCGGCCACTGCAGATCGGGCGACTCCTGCACCGACGCGGTGAGCGTGCTGCGGTCGGCGGCACGCGTCAGGCCCCACGACGAGACACCGGCGAGCTCGAAGCTGGCCACGGCGAGGCGCGCCGTGGCCGCGTCCGCGGATCGTTCGCTGTCCTCGTCGAGCGACACCGAGACGCGGGGGTCGGAGCCACGCGGCTCGGACGACGCAGCGTCGTCGGCCTCTCCCTCGACGACCTCCACGGTGGTGGCGCCCGTGTCGCGAGCCTCGCCGAACACCGTGGTGAGCTGCGAAGCGCGGATGGTCGGGCGGACCTCCACGCGGACGCTGCAGCGCCCCAGCTCGCAGCTGGAGCTCGCTCGCTCGACGCCGGCGAGCTCCTCGAGCGCGGCCACGTCGTCGTCGTCGACGCCACAGCCCGTCAGCACCGCCGCGGCCACGAGACCTGCCAGGACCGTCGAGGCAGCACGCCTGGTCCTGCTCCGGACCACCCCCGTCGTCATGGACGGAGAGTAGCGCCCCGGTGCCGCTCGGGGCGTTCCGTCAGAGCGTGGCGGGCTTGAACGCGGGGCGCCGGCTCTCGTAGGTGGCGATGTCGTCGTCGTGCGAGAGCGTGATCGCGATGTCGTCGAGACCCTCGAGCAGGCGCCAGCGCGTGTAGTCGTCGATCGTGAACGAGTCCTCGATGGCGTCGGGACCCTCACCGGCACGCACCGTGCGCGACTCGAGGTCGACCGTGACGGTCGCGCCCGGGTTCGCGTCGAGGTGGTCCCACAGGCGCTGCACGACCTTGTCGTCCACCTGGGCGGCCAGCAGCCCGGCCTTGCCGGAGTTGCCACGGAAGATGTCACCGAACCGTGAGCTGATCACGGCCTTGAAGCCGTAGTTCTGCAGGGCCCAGACGGCGTGCTCGCGCGACGAGCCGGTGCCGAAGTCCGGACCGGCCACCAGCACGGTCGCGTCGCGGAAGGCGTCGCGGTTCAGGACGAACTCGGGGTCGTTGCGCCAGGCCGCGAACAGTCCGTCCTCGAAGCCGGTGCGCGTGACGCGCTTGAGGTAGACGGCGGGGATGATCTGGTCGGTGTCGACGTTGCTGCGCCGCAGCGGGGCGCCGACGCCGGTGTGCGAGGTGAACTTCTCCATCGTGATCAGGCTCCTGCGGTCGCGGGGACGGGCTCGAGGTCGGCCGGGCTGGCCAGGTGGCCCAGCACGGCCGTGGCCACGGCGACGTCGGGCGAGACGAGGTGGGTGCGGCCGCCCTTGCCCTGGCGTCCCTCGAAGTTGCGGTTGGACGTGGAGGCGCTGCGCTCCCCCGGGGTCAGCTGGTCGGGGTTCATGCCGAGGCACATGGAGCATCCCGCTCCGCGCCACTCCGCGCCGGCGTCGGTGAAGATCCGGTCGAGACCCTCCTCCTGGGCCTGCAGCCGAACCCTCACCGAGCCGGGCACGACGAGCATGCGCGTGCCCTCGGCCACCGTGCGGCCCTCGATGAGCTCGGCGGCGCGGCGCAGGTCGGAGATCCGGCCGTTCGTGCACGAGCCGACGAACACGGTGTCGACGCTGATGTCACGCAGCGGCGTGCCGGCCTCCAGACCCATGTAGGCGAGCGCGTTCGCGGCGGCCTCGCGCTCGGTCGGCTCCTCGAAGCTCTCCGGATCCGGCACCGTGCCCGAGAGCGGGGCGCCCTGGCCGGGGTTCGTCCCCCAGGTGACGAAGGGCGTGATCTCGGACGCGTCGATCCGGATCACCTTGTCGAAGTGGGCGTCGTCGTCGGTGGTGAGGCTCGTCCAGTACGCCACGGCCTCGTCCCACGCCTCGCCCTGCGGAGCGTGCGGGCGGCCCTGGATGTACTCGAAGGTGGTCTCGTCCGGAGCGATGAGCCCGGCCTTCGCTCCCCACTCGATGCTCATGTTGCAGATCGTCATGCGCTCCTCCATGGAGAGCGCACGGATCGCCTCGCCGCGGTACTCGACGATGTAGCCCTGGCCGCCACCGGTCGTCTCCTGGGTGATGAGCGCGAGGATCAGGTCCTTGGCGGTCGACCCGGGAGGCAGCGTGCCGTCGACGTCGACGGCCATCATCTTCGGCTTGGCCTGCGACAGCGACTGGGTGGCGAGCACGTGCTCGACCTCGCTCGTGCCGATGCCGAAGGCGATCGACCCGAAGGCGCCGTGGGTGGAGGTGTGGGAGTCGCCGCACACGATGGTCATGCCCGGCTGGGTGAGGCCCAGCTGCGGTCCGACCACGTGGACGATGCCCTGGTCGATGTCGCCCATCGGGTGCAAGCGGACGCCGAACTCCTCGGCGTTGCGACGCAGCGTCTCGACCTGGGTGCGGGAGACGGGGTCGGCGATCGGCTTGTCGAGGTCCGTCGTCGGGATGTTGTGGTCCTCGGTGGCGAGGGTCAGGTCGGGCCGGCGGACGGGACGGCCGGACAGCCGCAGGCCGTCGAACGCCTGCGGGCTCGTGACCTCGTGGATGAGGTGGAGGTCGATGTAGAGCAGGTCGGGCTCGCCCTCGGCCGTGCGGACGACGTGGTCGTCCCAGATCTTCTCCGCGAGCGTCCTGCCCATCGCGATCATCTCTCCTCTGCGTCGTCGTCAGTGCGGCGTCAGCCTAGCACTTGCGTCTCACCATACGATACGGCAGTATCAAGGCATGGACAACGCCAGTGGAGTGGGTGTGCTCGACAAGGCCGCTCTCGTGCTCTCGGCCCTCGAGCCCGGACCCGCCACCCTCGCCGGGCTGGTCGCCGCGACCGGCCTCGCGCGGCCGACGGCCCACCGGCTCGCCGTGGCGCTCGAGCACCACCGGCTCGTCTCCCGCGACATGCAGGGACGCTTCGTGCTCGGACCGCGGCTCGGCGAGCTCGCCGCCGCCGCCGGCGAGGACCGCCTGCTGGCCGCCGCGGGTCCGGTGCTCGCACGTCTGCGCGACATCACCGGCGAGTCGGCGCAGCTGTACCGCCGACAGGGCGACTTCCGGGTGTGCGTGGCGGCGGCGGACCGGCCGACCGGTCTGCGCGACTCGATCCCCGTCGGAGGCCAGCTCACCATGGCAGCCGGGTCCGCTGCCCAGATCCTGCTGGCGTGGGAGGACCCCGAGCGCATGAACAAGGGGCTGCTCAAGGCCACCTTCTCGGCCGCCGAGCTGTCCGCCGTGCGTCGCCGCGGATGGGCGCAGAGCGTCGGCGAGCGCGAGCCGGGTGTCGGGTCGGTCTCCGCCCCGGTCCGCTCCCCCTCCGGCAAGGTGGTCGCCGCCGTGTCGGTCTCCGGTCCCCTGGAACGCCTGACCCGGCAGCCGGGGCGCATGCACGCACCTGCCGTGGCCGCCGCCGCGGAACGGCTCAGCCAGAGCCTGCGCCGCGCCGGCTGACCTCCGTCTACCCGCGCAGGGCCTCGAGCAAGGCGCCCTTCGTCATCCGGGACGCACCGGGGACCTGCTTCTCGCGGGCCGCCGCGCGCAGCCGCACCACGGTCCAGGACTCGTCGGGGACGGGCGACTCCTCGACGGGCAGGTCTCCGCGCTCCGCGGGCGGAGCGTGGTCGACAGGGGCGTCACGGGTGGCGCGACGGAGCCTGGCCTCGAGCTTGGCCACCTTGGAACGCTCCTGCCGAGCCTCGGCCTTCCACTGCGCCGCCTTGCCCTTGGCCTTCTCGAGCTTGCGCTCGAGCTGATCCACCGAGCCACGCAGCTTCTCGACCTGCCCCTGCGCCTTGGCCAGCTCCTTCGCGCTGCTCGGGCCGCCCTTCTTCGAGGACTTCTTCGCGCCGCCGGACGCCTTCTCGGACTTCTTCACCTTGGCCATCTCGCTCCTCGCATGGTCGGACTCGGCCGAATCATGGCAGACGCAGGTGACGCGGAGGTGAACCTGCACGGACCCCGGCTCCGGCTCACAGCGTGGGTGCCGTGGCGGTCGCCACCGTGACGCCGGAGGCGTCCGCGACGCGCAGGCCCGCGACGTCCTCGCGCAGCACGGCGGCGTTCATGCGGCAGTGGACCTCCACCGCCGAGCCCAGGAAGGCGCCCGCCTCCACGTCGCGCCCCTGCTCGTCCACGACGTAGACGACGTAGACCTCCCCGGGCCGGGTGCCGGCGACGTCGAGCACGGCCTCCGTGCCCCAGGTGTGGGCGACGAACGCCGCGTCGACGCGCCCGGGCAGCGGGCTGTCGTCGCTGACCGAGGGAGCGAGCCGCTCGACGGCGCCGAGCGTGCCGGGCGGGCCCTCGACGGTGCCGTCGCCCAGGACGGCCTGGACGCCGAGCGTGGTCGCCGAGCCGGCCGCGACGAGCGCCACGGCGGCGGCGACCAGCCCCAGCCGACGACGAGCGGACCGGGGACGGGGCGCAGGCCCGACGGGCGCTGCTCCGGTGGCCCCGATCCGGCCGATCGCTGCGTCGAGCGCGGTCGAGGGCGGCACGTCGCTCCACGCACCGCCCGCGAGGGCCCACTCGTCGAGCGTCCCCACGGCGCTGCGCAGCGCGTCGAGCTCGGCGCGCAGCTCGGGACGTTCGGCGACCAACGCCTCCAGCTCGGCGGCCTCGGCCTCGTCGAGGTCGCCCGTGGCAGCGGCCGCGAGCAGCTGGTCGATGCGGTCCTGGGGCGTGGTCATGAGGCTCCCTCCTCGTCGAGCAGCACACGCAGCGCGCGCAGGCCGTGGAACATCCGGGTGCGCAGCGTCGCGACGGGCACCCCGTCACGTTCGGACAGCTGATCGTAGGTGAGTCCCTCCAGGCGCACCGCCACGATCACGCGGCGCTGGTCCGCGGAGATCTGGGCCAGCGCCCACACCAGGCCGACGTGGTCGTCCACCTGGTCGCTCTCCGGCGGTCGGACCTCACGCGGCTCCCGGACGTCCGGCACCAGCGTCATCGGGCGGCGCCCACGGCGGCGCAGGGCGTCGATCACGACGTTGCGGGCGATCGCGAACAGCCACGTCCTCGACGACGCCCGGGCGGCGTCGAAGCGCTCGCGCGCCTGCCAGGCGCGGGTGAAGGTCTCCTGCACGCACTCCTCGGCGAGGCCCCGGTCGCCCACGGCGTTCACGGCGAAGCCCAGGAGGTCACGGCCGTGCTCGGCGTACGCGGAGCGCACGTCGAAGCCCTCAGCCGTCATCCGGACCGCCCTTCTCGCGAGGTTGCTCCACGGTAGGCCCGTCGGCGCGCCGGGGCACGGCAACACGGTCACGGAAGCGGTCATGGAGAGGTGTACGCCGCGTCGGCCGCGAACGTTCTCGGGAAGATCCCTCGCCGTCCTCGTGAACGCACCGGCGCTCCGCCTCGTATCCCGACACGACCGGCGTCGCCGGACGCCACACGACGAAGGGACGACCATGACCCGATCGACTCGATGGACCGCAGCGGCCGGCCTCGCCGCCGCACTGCCCCTGGCACTCGGCGGACTCGCCTCGACCGCGACAGCCGACACCACGGAGCAGGTCGAGCGCCCCGAGACCTTCACCAGCGCGTTCGTCGCCGAGGCGACCGGCGACCAGGTCGTCGGACCCGACGGCACGGTCGGCGTGGGCCAGGAGGACGGCTCCGGCACGTTCATCTTCCTGATCAACTCCGACGAGGAGATCATCTGCTGGGACATCACCACCGAGGGCGTCGACCCGCCGTACCAGAGCGCCGCCCGCACCGCCACGCACATCCACCAGACGCCGGCCGGCCAGAACGGGCCCCCGCGCCTGTCGTTCCCGAACCCCGGCCCGGAGGACTCCGACATCCGCAACAGCAGCGGCTGCTCCGAAGGACCGTTCACGACCGGCCTGAGCACGGACGGCCAGGACACCGGCACGGGCTTCACCCTCGACCAGATCGAGGCGAACCCCGCCGGCTTCTCGGCCGACACCCACACGGCCGCCAACGTCCCCGGCGCCGTGCGCGGTCAGCTGGCCTTCAGCCAGGAGCTTCTGGACGAGGCCAACGGTGCCGGCGGTCCGCAGAGCGGCGGGACCGATGACGAGGACGCCGGTGAGGAGAACGCCGACGACGAGGATCGCGTGGTCCCGCGCAACGGGGTCGACACCGGGGAGGGCGGAACCGCCGGCTCCACCCCGGCCGCTCCCTACGTCGCCCTGACGCTCGTCGGACTCGCTGCTGCGGGCGCAGTCGCCGCACGTCGTCGTCAGGGTGCCTGAGATTCGCCGACTGGCCGGCCTGGTCCTGCTCGTCACGCTCCTCGCGGGGTGTGGCGGGCAGGACCGGGCCCCTGCCCCGCGACCGGCGGAGACGACCACGACGGCCGCGCCGACGAGCCAGGCCCCGCGGGCCGCTGCAGCTCCGATCCGCGTGACGATCCCGCCCTTGGGTCTGGACGAGTCGCTCGTCGGCCTGGGCATCGATGCGGGGACCGGCGAGCTCGAGGTGCCCGAGGATCCGGCCCGCGTCGGCTGGTTCACGGGCGGCGGCAAGCCGGGCGAGACCTACCCCACCGTCATCGTGGGCCACAAGGACTCCCGCACCGGGCCGGCCGTGTTCGCGCGGCTGACCGAGCTGGAGGTCGGCGAGCAGCTGAGCGTCCTCGACGCTCGCGGACAGCGCCGCACCTACGAGGTCACCGAGGTGCGCGACGTGCCGCAGGACAGCCGCTTTCCCACCGAGGACGTCTACGGCAGGGCGGCGGGGTCGCAGGTCCGCCTCATCACCTGCACGGGACCCTACGACCGCGGGATCGGCCGGTACACCGAGAACCGGGTCGTCTTCGCCTCCGAGGTCTGAGTCCTCAGAAGAGCCCCGGACGCTCCAGCTCGAGCAGGACCCTCTTGCGCTCCACTCCCCCGGCGTAGCCGGTGAGGGAGCCGTCCGAGCCCACCACCCGGTGGCACGGGACGACGATCGGCAGCGGGTTGGCGCCGTTGGCGGCGCCGACGGCCCTCGAGATCACGGGCTCGTAGCCGAGACGTCGGGCGATCTCGCCGTAGCTGGCCGTCTCCCCGAACGGGATCCGGCGCAGCTCGCCCCACACCTTGCGCTGGAACTCGGTGCCGTCGTTCGCGAGCGGCAGGTCGAAGCTCCGGCGGTCGCCCGTGAAGTACTCCTGCAGCTGCTGCTGGGCGTCGTCCAGCAGCGGGTCCGGGGCGGGACGGCCGTGCGGCTCGGCCCCGAACTCGATCGCGGTCAGGAGGCCCGCGGAGCTGTGGAGGCGCAGTCCGCCGATCGGTGAGTCCATCCAACGGGTGCTCATGCTCTCGATCCTCTCGTCGTGGTCAAGGCCTGCCGTGCCAGGTGCTCGGTCCAGAGGTGCATCCCGGCGTACGAGCGCCAGGGCGCCCACCGCCTGACGTCGGCGTCGGTGGTCCCGCGGGCGTGGAGGATCCGCCGGAGCACCAGGTCCGTCTCGAGGAGCACGTCCGGATCGCCCAGCCCGCGCATGCGCACGTAGCCCACGGTCCACGGGCCGATGCCGGGCACGGCGAGCAGCGCGCGGCTGACGGCGTCGCGGTCGACGCCGCCGTCCAGCACGAGGTCACCGACGTCGACCGCACGGGCCAGGGCGACGACGGTGCGCCCGCGGGACCGGGGCATCGGCAGGGTCTCGGGATCGACCGCGGCCAGCGCCGAGGCGGTCGGGAACGCGTGGGTGAGTCCGAGCTCCTGGGCGAGGGGCAGCTCGACCGTCTCCCCGGAGGCCGCGACGAGCCGACCGATGACGGTCCGCGCGCCGCTCACCGACACCTGCTGACCGACGACCGTGCGCACGGCCGTCTCGAACGCGTCGACCGTGCCGGGGACGCGCAGCCCAGGTCGCTCCTGCACCAGGGCGCCGAGGTCCCCGGCCCCACCATCGCTGGCCCCACCATCGCTGGCACCGCCGTCCCCGGCCCCACCCTCCTCGCCGCCCAGCGCTCGATCGATCGCGACCGGGTCGGCGTCGAGGTCGAGCAGGTGCCTCAGCCGGGCGACGGCCGCCGTGAGGTCGCGCGGGTCCTGCAGCTGCACCCGGCACGCCACGTGGTCGTCGTGCAGGACGAGCTCGGCGACGGCGCTGCCGTGCGGCAACGAGAGCACCCGGGCGAACCTGCGTCCCTCACCGACCTCGAGCCCGGGCACGGCGTGGTCGGCGAGGAAGCCCCCGAGCGCGTCGGCGTCGAAGGGGCGCCGGAGCGCGAGCCGCAGTCGCAGGCACTCCCCCGCCGTCGAGCCACCGGCGCCGCGTCGGCGCATCTCGCGGGGCGAGCGGTCGTACGCGCGCCGGAAGGCGTCGTTGAACTGGCGGACCGACGCGAAGCCCGCCGCGAAGGCGACGTCGGACATGGGCATGTCGGTCGTCTCCACCAGCAGCCGCGCGGTGCGAGCGCGCTGCGACTGGGCCAGCGCAAGAGGTCCCACACCGAGCTCCTGGGTGATCATGCGGTTCAGGTGCCGTTCGCTGTAGCCCAGCCGCTGCGCCAACCCCGGAACGCCCTCGCGCTCGACCACGCCGTCGCGCACCAGCCGGACCGCACGCCCCACGGCGTCGGCTCGGACGTCCCACTCCGGCGACCCGGGCGAGCTGTCCGGACGGCACCGTCGGCACGCGCGGAAGCCGGCCGCCTCCGCCGCCGCGGCCGTGCGGTGGAACTCCACGTTCCGGGCGAGCGGGGTCGTCGCCGGGCAGGAGGGACGACAGTAGATGCGCGTGGTGCGCACCGCGGTGAAGAACATCCCGTCGAAGCGCTCGTCGCGCGAGCTCACCGCGCGGTAGCGCTCGTCGAAGTCCTCCATGCCGACCATCGTGCCCCGTGGGGGCAAGTACGTCTGGCGGGAATCGGACACGGCCGTGCCGTGCCGTTCCGTCGCTGGGTCAGCGTCCGCCGCGCTTCTTCCGCCGCACCATCACCGACTTGCCGTCGGCGCGCTTGACCTCGAACAGGTCGATCGCCTCGATGAGCCCGCTGAACTTCGCGTAGCCGTAGTTGCCGGGCTGGATCGAGGACTGGTTGCGGATCTGGTCGCTCACCTTGGAGAGCTGGGCCCAGCCGTCGTCGTCGGCGGCCTCGTCGACGGCCGTGCGGAGCATGCGCACGAGCTGTCGGTCGCTGCGCAGCTTGGCGCCGTCCACGCGCTGGGAGGCGCGCTGCGAGGCGGGACGAGCCCGGCCGTTGGAGGCGGCCGGAGCGTCGTCCGGGGCTTCGTCCGCGTCGTCCTCGGTGTCGTCCTCGGTGTCGTCGTCCTCGCGCAGCGTCTCCAGCTTGTAGAAGGTCGAGCACGCGTTCTGGAACGCCTTGGGCGCCTTCTCCCCGCCGAAGCCGAGGACCTCGGCGCCGGACTGTCGCAGGCGCATGACGAGGGGCGTGAAGTCGGCGTCGCTCGAGACGATGGCGAAGCCGTCGGCCACGCCCGCGTGCAGGAGGTCCATGGCGTCGATGACCATGGCGATGTCGGAGGCGTTCTTGCCCTTCGTGTAGGCGAACTGCTGCACGGGGGCGATCGCGAACTCCTGCAGCCGGCCCTCCCAGCCCTTGAGGTGGGAGTTCTTCCAGTCGCCGTAGGCGCGACGCACGTGCGCGTTCCCGGACTTCGCGACCTGCGAGAGGATCGCGCCGATCTTGGAGGCAGGAGCGTTGTCGGCGTCGATGAGCACGGCGATGCGAGCAGGAGGCATGGGTCCACCCTAGGGGCGCCGGCTCACGCCTCCCGCCACTCCCCTCGCCGCTCCTCGGCTGCCGAGGTCCCGGCCTGCTGCTGCGTCGCTCGGCTGGGCGTTCCCGCGCTGCTGCGTCGCTGTGGCTGCGAGTGGACCTGCCCTCCGAAAGGGCTTCGACCGGAGCAGGGGTCTGGGCTCGGGTGGGTCTGCGGGGCGCGGCTGGGTTCTCACCTGATGCTGCGTCGCTGTGGCTCCGAGTCGGGGTGATCTCCGAAAGGGCCTCGACCGGAGCGGTGGGACTGGCCCCGGCTGGGTCTGCGGGCGCGGCCACGATTCTCCATCGGTGCGGGATTCACGCACGATTCTTCCTTCGCATGGACCGTTCCTCGCGAAGGAAGCATCGTGGCGACGACTTGGGCCCCCGTACGGGCAGGGATTCTCCCTTCGCGTGGAACGGTCCGCACAAAGGGAGAATCCCTGCCCACCGGCCGCACGAGTCGCCCTGGCGGACGCACGATTCTGCCTTCGTGTGCACAAACCCGAACGATGCTGCGTTCACGACGGGATCCCGTAGCAAACGCAGCATCCTTCGCCTCTTTACGCACGAACGCAGAATCTTGCGTCCCCCGACCCGCGCTCCGAGAGCTCGCCCGAGCCCGGACCCATCAGCCGGTCGAGGCCCTTTCGGAGGGCAGGTCGACCCGCAGCCACAGCGACGCAGCCGCAGGTCGAAGCCCAGCCGGCGCAGCGCAGCCGCAGGTCGAGGCCCAGCCGGAGGATCGCAGCCGCAGGTCGAGGCCCAGCCGCAGCAGCGCAGCCGCAGGTCGAAGCCCCGCCAGCCCCGAAGCAGCCGCAGCACGACGCCGTGCCGAGCGAAGCGACACGGCACGGCACGGCACGACCACAGGAACGCACGAGACCCCCCGACCAGGGGTCGAGGGGTCTGCGGTGGTGCGTGGTAGCCCCGACGGGATTCGAACCCGCGCTACCGCCTTGAGAGGGCGACGTGCTAGGCCGCTACACAACGGGGCCCCGGCCCCGAGGAGCCGTGTGAAAGAGGCTGGTCGTGCCTGCGGCACGTACAGCACCCTTTCGTACCCCGTACCGGATTCGAACCGGCGATCTCCGCCTTGAGAGGGCGGCGTCATAACCGCTAGACCAACGGGGCGCGGACCGGATCACAGACCCGGTCTTCGCTGGGGTACTAGGACTCGAACCTAGAACGACGGTACCAGAAACCGCTGTGTTGCCAATTACACCATACCCCATGGGGGTATCGAGCACCGTCCTCGCGAACGGCGTCCGAACCAGGGAGAAACCTTACCCGACGCCGATGCGCTCCCCCAAACCGGGTGCGGCCCTCCGCCTCGACGTCCGGGTCGGTCAGAGTGCCGCGCGCAGACGCTCCAGCGTGCGGGTCCGACCCAGCAGCTCGATCGACTCGAACAGCGGCGGCGAGATGCGGCTGCCGGTCACGGCCACCCGCACCGGCCCGAAGGCCAGTCGCGGCTTGAGCCCCAGGTCGTCGACCAGCGCAGCGCGCAGCGCGCCCTCGATCGTGGGCGTCGACCACTCGACGGTCGAGCCGATGGCCTCCAGCGCCGTGAGGGCGGCCTGCACCACCTCCAGGCCCTTCTCGTCGAGCTGCTTCGCGCGGTCGTCGGGATCGATCGTGAAGTCCGCCCCGTCGACGAACAGGAACCGCAGCATGGAGACGGCCTCGGTGAGCAGCCCCATCCGCTCGTGGACGAGGGGCACCGCGGCCGCCAGCATGGCGCTCTGCGCCTCCGTGGGCGGATCCTGCACGAGGCCCTCGGACGCGAACCGCGGCACGAGCCGGGCGCGGAGGTCCTCCTCGGAGAGCAGCCGCACGTGGTCGCCGTTGATCGCCTCGCACTTCTTGAGGTCGAAGCGGGCCGGGTTGGGGTTGACGCGGGAGATCTCGAAGGCCTCGACCATCTCCTCGAGCGTGAACACGTCGCGCTCGACGCCGTCGACCGCGGGGAGCGACCAGCCCAGCAGGGCGAGGTAGTTGAGCAGCCCCTCGGGCAGGAAGCCCTGCTCCCGGTAGCCGAGGAGGTTGGACTCGGGGTCGCGCTTCGACAGCTTCTTGTTGCCCTGGCCCGTGACGTAGGGCAGGTGGCCGAAGCGCGGGACCATGCCGTGACCGAGGCCGATCTGCGCGAACGCCTCGTACATCGCGATCTGGCGGGGCGTGGAGCTGAGGATGTCCTCGCCGCGCAGCACGTGGGTGATGCCCATGAGCGCGTCGTCGGTGGGGTTCGTCAGCGTGTACAGCGGTTGACCGTTGGCGCGCACGATGACGAAGTCCTGCACGTTCTCGGCGCCGAACGTGATCGGTCCGCGGACCAGGTCGTCGAAGGTCCAGTCCTTCTGCGGCATCTTGAACCGGATGACCGGCTGCCGGCCCTCGGCCTCGTAAGCGGCCCGCTGCTCGGGCGTGAGGTCACGGTGCAGTCCGTCGTAGCCGCTGGGCCGACCGGCGGCCCGCGCCGCGTCACGACGCTGCTCCAGCTCCTCGGCGGTGTCGTAGGCCTTGTACGCCAGTCCGGCGTCGAGAAGGCGCTGCGCGACGTCGGCGTACACGTCCATCCGCTGGCTCTGGCGGTACGGCCCGTTCGGGCCGCCCACCTCGACGCCCTCGTCCCAGTCGAGGCCGAGCCACCGCATCACGTCGATCAGCAGGTCGTAGGACTCCTCGCTGTCGCGGCTCGCGTCGGTGTCCTCGATGCGGAACACGAAGCGGCCACCGCGGTGGCGTGCGTACGCCCAGCTGAACAGCGCCGTGCGCGCCATGCCGACGTGCGGGTTGCCGGTCGGCGAGGGGCAGAAGCGGGCGACCACCGGCACGTCGTCGCCCACGGTCGGGACGGAAGCGGTGCTGGTCGTCTCGGGGCTGACGTCAGTCATGGGAGACCACCTGGTTGGTGAGGGTGCCGATGCCCTCGACGGTGACGCTCACCGAGTCGCCGACCTGCATCGGTCCGACGCCGTCAGGGGTGCCGGTGAGGATGACGTCGCCGGGCAGCAGCGTCATGAACGAGGAGACGTAGGCGACGATGTCGGCGACGGAGAACACCATGTCGCTGGTGCGGCCGTCCTGCTTGACCTCGCCGCCGAGCTCGGTGGTGACGCGGAGGTCGGCGGGATCGAGGTTGGTCTCGATCCACGGGCCGAGCGGGCAGAAGCTGTCGAAGCCCTTGGCGCGGGCCCACTGGCCGTCCGTGCGCTGCAGGTCTCGTGCGGTGACGTCGTTGGCCACCGTGTAGCCGAAGATCACCTTGTCGACGTCCTCGGCGGGCACGTCCTTGCAGATGCGCCCGATCACCACGGCCAGCTCGCCCTCGAAGTGCACGTCCGAGCTCTGAGCCGGGTAGACGATCGGGTCACCGGGACCGACCACGCTGGTGTTGGGCTTGAGGAAGACGAGCGGCCTCTCGGGCACGTCGTTGCCCAGCTCGGCCGCGTGCGCGGCGTAGTTCCTGCCGATGCCCACCACCTTGCTGCGGGGGATCACCGGCGCCAGCAGGCGCACGTCGTCGATCGCGACCTTCTGGCCCGTGAGCTCGTACCCCGCGTACAGCGGGTCACCCTTCAGCACCGCGATCGTGGGGGTGCCGTCCTCGTCACCGACCACTCCGAAACGGGGATCGTCGTCCCCGGCGAACCTGGCTACACGCATGCCTCGACCCTACCGAGCCGGGGCAGGCGCTACTCGACCGGACGGACCGAGTCGATGACGATCGGCTCGGCCGGCGGTCCGTCGGGGGCGCCACCCTCGGCGCCGACCGAGGCGACGTCCTCGAGCGCGGCCAGGCCGTCCGCCGAGATCGTGCCGAAGACCGTGTAGTCCGGCGGGAAGTCCGAGTCGGCGAAGTTCAGGAAGAACTGCGAGCCGTTCGTGTCGGGTCCGGCGTTGGCCATCGCGACGCTGCCCGCCGGATAGGCCTCCTCCCCCGTCAGCTCGTCGGCGAAGGAGTATCCCGGCCCACCGGTCCCGGTGCCGGTCGGGTCGCCGCACTGGATGATGCCGTAGGGCACGGCCGTCGGGTCGCTGACGCGGCTGCAGGGGGCGTCGTCGAAGTAGCCCTGCTCGGCGAGCGACGTGAACGACGTGGTCGCGCACACCGGCTCGGGGAGCAGCTCGACCGGCACGTCCTGCCCGTTGATGGTGATGACGACCGAGCCCGCCGGCTCCGCGTCGTCGGCCGGCGGGTCGACCTGCTTGGCCGCACCACCGGTCTCGACCCACGAGCACCCCTCGTCGGAGGCAGCGTCCGAGGAGTCCGAGTCGTCGCCGCAGGCGGCGAGACCCAGCAGCGGGACGACGGCGAGCAGGACGGCGGTTCGACGCAGGCGCATGCAGGGATCGTAGAGAACGCTCACAGCCGGGCGTGGACCGCCCGGAACCGCTCCACGACCGGGGAGTCCGGATCGGGGCCCACCTCCACACGCACCTCGACCAGGCCGGGCGCGAGGTCGGACGGCACCGGCGCCTCGCCGATGACGACGAGGAGACCGGCCTCGGCCACGCACGGCACGACCGCTGCCGACGACGCGACGTCGGCCACGACCAGAGCGAACCGGTCGTGCCAGACCTCCGGGACGTCGGCCGCGGAGATCGGCACCACGTGCACCCGCGGCGGCGTGGAGTCGTCGGGCGTGACGGTGTCGAGCACGAACACCTCGTAGCCCAGCGTCGCGAGATGGATGGCCTCGGCCACCGCGTCGTCGGCGGCCACCAGGGCCGCGAGCCCGTCGCCGGCCACGCCGGCCGTGGTGGTCCAGTCCGTGAGCAGGCGCCGAGGTGGTGCCTTGGGTCCGCGCACGGGTGCGCCCCCGCCCGTGTCCATGCCGCCCCTCTCCATGCCGTCCGTGCTCATGCCGACCCGAACCGACGCTGGCGACCTGCGTACTCCTCGACCGCGGCCCACAGGGCCAACCGGTCGACGTCGGGCCAGGCGATGTCGGAGAACACCAGCTCGGCGTAGGCCGACTGCCACGGCAGGAAGTTGCTCGTGCGCTGCTCGCCCGACGTGCGCCAGAACAGGTCGACGTCGGGCAGGTCGGGCTCGTCGAGGTAGCGGGCGAAGGTGCGCTCGGTGACGCGGTCGGGGTCGACCTTGCCCGCCTTGACGTCGCGGGCGAGTGCCGCGGCGGCGTCGGCGATCTCGGCCCGGCCGCCGTAGTTGACGCACATGGTGAGGCTCAGGACGTCGTTGTGCCGCGTGAGGCGCTCGGCCGTCTCGAGCTCGTTGATGACGCTGCGCCACAGCCGGCGAGGACGACCCGCCCAGCGGACCCGCACCCCCAGGGCGTGCATCTCGTCGCGGCGACGGTGCACCACGTCGCGGTTGAACCCCATGAGGAAGCGGACCTCCTCGGGCGAGCGCTTCCAGTTCTCGGTGGAGAAGGCGTAGACGCTCACGGCCTCGATCCCGACCTCGATCGCGCCCTTGACGACGTCGAGCAGGGCGAACTCGCCACGCTTGTGACCCTCCGTGCGCGGCAGGCCGCGTTCCTTGGCCCACCGCCCGTTGCCGTCCATGACCACCGCGACGTGGCGGGGCACCTGGTGCGGCTCGAGCTGGGGCGGGCGGGCACCCGACGGGTGCGGTTCCGGCGCGCGCGGCTCGGGGCGGCCGCGGGCAGGACGGGCGGGTGCGGGGCTCATGACTCCTGGCCGGGTTCGGGGTGGCTCAACGGTCGACGTGCCCCATGGAGCGCAGTCCGCGCTCCAGGTGCCACGACAGGTACGCGTTGACGATACCGGCGGCCTCGCGGCGGGTGCGGTCGTCGGCCTCGGCGACCACCGGCCAGTCACCCGCGAGCAGCGCGGCCAGGAGCGTGACGGCGAAGGGCGAGGGTGCCGACGACCCGGGCAGGCGGCAGCCGTCGCACAGCATGCCGCCGGAGGGGACGTGCAGGTTGCGGTGCGGTCCCTCGAGCCCGCACCGGGCGCAGCCGGAGAAGCTGGGGGCGTAGCCGGCCACCGCGAGCGCCCGCAGCTGGTAGGAGTCGAGCAGCGTGCTCGGCGGCTGACGCCGCGTCGAGAGAGCGGCCAGCGCGCCGACGAGCAGCTGGTACTGCTGCACGGCCGGCTCACCGTCGTGCGTGACGAGGCGCTCGGCGGTCTCGAGGATCGCCGTGCCCGCCGTGTAGGCCGGGTAGTCGAGACCGAGGTCGCGGGCGTAGGCACCGAGCGTCTCGACCTGCACGATCGTGTCGAGGGTGCGCCCCTCCGCGAGCTGGAGGTCGACGTGCATGAAGGGCTCGAGCCGGCCGCCGAACCGCGACGACGTCTTGCGCACCCCCCGGGCGGCCGCGCGGACGAGACCGCGCTGACGGGTGAGCAGCGTGATGATGCGATCGGCCTCGCCCAGCTTGTGGGTGCGCAGCACCACACCCTGGTCGCGATAGAGGCTCACTGCACCATCATGCCTGGCCGTGCCGACGGTTCGGGGCCGGCGAGGCCGTCAGTCCAGGCAGAACTCGTTGCCCTCGGGGTCGGCCATCGTGATGAACCCGGCCTCCATGCCGCCGTCGGGCTCGACGCGGTAGAGCTCGCGGGCGCCGAGACCCTGCAGGCGCTTCGACTCGGCCTGCAGCGCGGCCATCCGCTCCTCGCCCTCCAGACCCGGCGCGGCCCTGACGTCGAGGTGGACGCGGTTCTTGACCGCCTTGCCCTCCGGGACCCTCTGGAAGAAGACCCGCGGACCGACGCCGGCGGGGTCGACCACCGCGGACCGCGAGTCGCGCTCGGACTCCGGCACGCCGAACGCGTCGAGGGCCTGCTCCCACGACGCGAAGGGCGGTGGTGGGGGCTGCACCTGGTAGCCGAGCACCTCGGCCTAGAAGACGGCGAGGGCACCCGGCCCGGCACAGTCGATGGTGACCTGCACGTCTCGGCTCATGGCTCGAGCATGCCCCCGCCCACCGACACGGTCCACGGACGGTGCCACGATGCCGACGTGGAGGTCCTGGGGGTCGACGGCTGCCGAGGCGGCTGGATCGGGGTGCGCTGGAGCGACGACGACGTCGTGCTGGTCCTCGTCGCGCCCACGATCGGCGAGCTGGTCGGCGCGGCGGGACCGGTCGACGTCGTGGGGATCGACATCCCGCTGGAGCTGCCCGAGACGGAGGGGCGCGCAGCGGAGCGGGAGGCACGCCGACGTCTGCCAGGTCGGGCGTCCACGGTGTTCAACTCCCCGGCGGCCTCCGCCGTCGACGCCACGGAGTACGCCGAGGCGAACCGGCTGAACCGCGAGGCCACGGGCCTGGGCCTGAGCCGCCAGTCGTTCGGCCTCTTCCCCGCCATCCGCGACGTGCGCGACTGGCTGGCCACCGATCCCGACGTCCCCGTGCACGAGGTGCACCCGGAGTCGAGCTTCGCCGAGCTGGCGGGCGAGCCGCTGGTGGAGCGCAAGAAGCTCGCCGAGGGGGCGGCCCGACGTCGCGCACTCCTGCGCTCCGAGGGCATCGAGCTCCCCACGAGCCCGCCACGCGGAGCCGCCCTCGACGACCTGCTCGACGCCGGCGCCGCCGCGTGGACGGCACGCCGCATCGCCCGCGGCACGGCGCTGCGCCTCCCCGAGGACCCCGCCGACGGCGCCCCCATCTGGGTCTGACCCGCCCCGTTCCGCGTTCTGACCCCTTCGTGTCGATCGACGACGCCAGGACCGACGCGAAGGCGTCAGGACGCAGGGGCGAGCACGAGTCGGGACGGAGACGTCGACGCGGCCATCGATCCGTGCGAGGGTGTCTGCGAGCACGCCGCAGGACCACGTCTCGGGAGGGCATCGATGGACGACGACACCCAGGTGATTCCGCAGCCGGAGCCGCAGGGCGGACCGAAGCAACCACCACGGACGTGGGTCGTCGTGGCCCTCACGCTCGGCGCCGTCCTGGTGATCGGAGGCGCCGTGGCCGCGGGGTTCGCGTTCGGGCGCTCGTCCGACGGCGACACCGCCACGACACCCTCCGCAGCCGGCGGGTCCGCCCCCTCGAGCGAGGCACCGGCGGACCAGGACGCAGCGACCGGCGGCCTCGACGCGTGCCTCGTCGGCACCTGGCGCACCACCGAGCACACCGAGACGGTCGACACCGAGCAGGGGAAGTTCACCATCTCCGACGTGAAGCGCACGCTCGAGATCACCGAGGACGGCACCGAGACGGTCACCTACGACGGCACGCCCGCCACGCTCGCCCTGGAGGCCGCGGGCGGCGAGGCGATCTTCGAGGGCACCGTGACCTACGACGTGAGCACGAGCGGCGACACCATGAGCTTCGTGCTCGGCGACGTCGACGGCAGCCTCACGGTGCGCCTGGCCGACGGCAAGGAGAGCGAGCAGGAGCTGCAGCCCGGCAGCGGCCCCGTGCAGTACACGTGCAGCGAGGACTCGTTCACCCAGACCGCGACCGGCTACAAGTCCGTCATGGAGCGCGTCGAGTAGCTGCCCCGGCCTCCGCCCTCTCGCGCTCGTAGAGCGCGTAGGGGTCGTGCAGCTCGCGGCCGAGCGCCTCCTGCATCCAGGCGGCGTCACGCAGCGAGGCGCGGCGGCGTGCGTCGGCCGTGCCGTCGGACGTCAGGTTGGAGGCGAAGATGCCGGCGGCGGACTTCGGCAGGAAGTCCTCGTAGACGATCGGCTGGAGCCGGCCCGCGTGGTTGCGCGTGTAGTAGGCCAGACCGGTGCGGTGCAGGTCCTCGTCCGTGGTCGGGAAGGCGCGGAAGCCCCTCCCGTCGTAGAGGTTGCGGCCGGCAGGCGTCAGGGCCACGCCGCGCGCCTCGACCTCGCCGAACCTGACCCGCAGTCGTCCCTCGACCACCGAGCCGTCGGCCTCGCGGAAGCGCCGCGGCTCGTCGAGCGCCCGGAACGACGTCTGACGCAGCAGCACGTCGACGCCCCGCCCCGACTCCACCCTCGGCGGGCCCTGGATGCGATCGATCATCTCGACGCCCAGCTCGCCCATGCGCGCGTAGAGCGCGTCGATGTCGAGCACGCGCGGGGTGAGGTGGTTGATGTGGGTGGACGTGACCCCGCCGATGTCGGCTGCGACGCTCGAGATCGACTCGAGGTGCTCGTACCAGGTGCGGTCGACCGGCTCGTCGGACAGCGCGAAGGACGCGGTGGCCAGCTCGAGGAAGCGGTCGGCCTGGTCGTGGGACAGCTCGTGCTCGCTCTCCATGCGGTCGGCGAGGTCGAGCAGCTCGTCGGGGAACAGCGTGCGCGCGTCGAGGAACTCCCGCAGCTGCGCCTCGGTGCGCTCGTCGAAGAAGCGCCGGTCGTCGACCACCAGCACCGAGGTGAACACGCGGAACGGGTTCTCCGCGAGCTCGAGGCGCGAGGTGGGACGAAACGCGGTGCTCACGACGGGGATCGGCGGGGTGGCCTCGCGCAGGTCGTAGAACCCCACGGGGTACATGCCGCACGCGCCGAAGACCCGGCCCACCTGGGCGAGCTCGGCGGCCGTGCCCACCCGGATGGCGCCGTGCCGCTCGGCCGTGACGCGCTGGATGGAGCCGAGCCGCTCGGCGTCCTCGCCGCGCCGCTCGAGCACCTCGGCGTTCACCTGCTCGCAGGCCTCGACCAACGTCGTGTACGCGGGCACCTCCGAGCCGTAGAGCTCCGAGAGGGACCGGGCGAACCGCGCTCGCAGCTCGGTGGGACCCACCCCACTCACACGAACTCCACGCCCTGGGCGAGCGGGAGCTCGGTGGAGTAGTTGACCGTGTTCGTCGCGCGGCGCATGTAGGCGCGCCAGGCGTCCGAGCCGGACTCGCGGCCGCCGCCGGTGTCCTTCTCGCCTCCGAAGGCGCCACCGATCTCGGCGCCGGAGGGCCCGATGTTGACGTTGGCGATGCCGCAGTCGGACCCGACGGCCGAGAGGAACGTCTCGGCCTCACGGACGTCGAGGGTGAAGATCGACGACGACAACCCCTGGGTGACGTCGTTGTGCAGGACCAGCGCCTCCTCGAGGGTCTCGTAGCCGAGGACGTAGAGGATCGGCGCGAACGTCTCCTCCTTCACCACGTCGCTCTGGGCGGGCATGTCGACGATCGCGGGCTGCACGTAGTAGCCACCGCCAGTCGCGTCGCTGGCCGCGACGTCCTGCCCACCACCGGTCACGAGGGTGCCTCCGTCGCCCTGGGCGCGGGAGATCGCGTCGCCGAACGCACGGAACGACGTCTCGTCCACGAGCGGTCCGACGAGCGTCGACGGCTCCAGCGGCGACCCGATCGGCAGCGTGCCGTAGGCCTTGGCGAGGCGCTCGACGAGCTCGTCCTTGATGCTGTGGTGCACGATCACGCGGCGCAGCGACGTGCACCGCTGGCCGGCCGTGCCCACGGCGGAGAACACGATCCCACGCACGGCGAGGTCGAGGTCGGCGCTGGGCGCGACGATCGCGGCGTTGTTGCCGCCGAGCTCGAGCAGCGTGCGGCCCAGGCGCGCCGCCACGCGGGGCGCGACCTCCTTGCCCATGCGGGTGGAACCGGTGGCCGAGACGAGCGGCACGCGCGGGTCGTCCACGAGCGCCTCCCCCACCTCGCGAGCCCCGAGGACGACCTGCGACAGGTGCTCCGGCGCACCCGTGCGACGCGCGGCCTCGGCGGCCAGCGCCTGGCACGCGAGCGCCGTCAGCAAGGTCTTCTCCGAGGGCTTCCACACCACGGCGTCACCGCACACGAATGCGAGCGCCGCGTTCCACGACCAGACCGCCACCGGGAAGTTGAAGGCGCTGATGACGCCGATGACGCCCAGCGGGTGCCACTGCTCCATCATCCGGTGACCCGGACGCTCCGTCGCGATCGTCAGGCCGTGCAGCTGGCGGGACAGCCCGACCGCGAGGTCGCAGATGTCGATCATCTCCTGCACCTCGCCCAGGCCCTCGCTCAGGATCTTCCCGGCCTCGATGCTCACCAGGGCGCCGAGGTCGTCCTTGTGCTCACGCAGCAGCTCGCCCAGCTCACGCACGAACGCGCCACGCACCGGTGCGGGCACCGTGCGCCACTGCAGGAACGCCTCGTGGGCACGACCCACCGCGTCGGCCACGTCGGCGGCGGAGTGAGCGGCGAGCCGACCCATCTCGTGACCATCGATCGGCGACGTCGCCGACAGGTCACCCGCGGCGTCGAAGGGATCACCGGCGCCGAGGCGCTGGAGGATGTCGAGGGCACGCGTGCTGACGTCGGTCATGCCGGGGAGACCTTTCCGTGGGAGGCGAAGAGCTGGCCGGAGGTGGTGGCGAAGAGGTCGGTCAGGCGGATGTCCTCCTGGGCGACGAAGCCGGCGTGCGGCAGCACGCCGTCGGCGACGAGCTCGACCACCGAGACCGCGGAGGCGGCCGTGGTCCAGCTGATGGCACGCCAGGTGCGGCCGTCGATCTCGATGGGCAGGTAGCCGCGGACGTAGTTCTCGCGGAAGGGTTGACCGGCCTTGGTGCCCTCGACCGCGGCGTGCAGGTAGACGATGTCGTCGTTCACCGGAGGCTTGGCGTCGACGAGGATGCGGCCGACCTCCTCGCGACGCTCACGCAGGTTGAGCTCGTCGAACAGGAAGTGCATCTGGCGGAAGTGGCCGGGGTAGCGCAGCGTCTTGTAGTCGAGGCGGCTCACGCGCCCCTCGTAGGTCTGGCACATGGTGCCGAGACCACCAGAGGTGAGCGCCGCCTCCAGCTCGATGCCGGCGATGAACACGCGCTCCTTCTCGGTCATCGCGGGCACCATCTGGCGACGGCCCGAACGCAGCACCTCGCAGTCGTTGAGGTACTCGTTCACCACGCCCTCGGCCGACCAGTTGAAGGCGTAGCCGAGCAGCCCCGTGGGGTTCTGCGGCAGGGCGCCGACCTTGAGCTCGATGTTGCGGATCTGCTCGAAGCCCTCGGCGAGCGAGGCACCGACGATGCCGATGAGACCGGGGGCGAGGCCGCACTGCGGCACGAACGCCGACTCCGGACGCTTGGCGCTCAGCTCGACCACCCGGTTGGTGGTGGGCACGTCCTCGGTGAGGTCGAAGTAGTGGGTCCCGGTGTCGTACGCGGCCTCGGCCACGGCGATGTTGAGGTGGTAGGGCAGGCAGGAGACGACGGCGTCGACGTCGGTGAGGGCCTTGCGCACGGCCGTGGTGTCGGAGACGTCGACGGCGTGCGACGCGAAGTGCAGGTCGTCGCGCGGCGCTGCGTCGTACCCGACGACGGAGAACTGGGCGCGGACCAGGAGGTCGGCGACGAGCTCGCCGACCTTCCCCAGTCCGAACACCGCGACGGTGTTGATGGATCGGGACACGGGACCTCCTGCGGCCGGCGACGGGTCACGTCGCGTACGGAAGACACCGAGGGGTGGTCGGCGTCACACCGATGCTAGCCAGCAGGAGGGCCCGTGTCTGTACCGACCGGACGGTGCAGTGGTGACGATTGGGTGAAGCCGCCACGTCCGTCACGGTCGACGTCGTCGAGGACGGCGGCGGGGCCGGGGATCTCGTGGACCCGGCGTCCCGCCACCGTGCTCGTCGACGTGCACCGTGCCGACCGGACGAACCGGTCAGGCGGTGGGGATCGTGGTGGCCTCGGCCCGGTTGGCGGCCGACACGACCGCGCGCAGGGAGGCCATGACGATGTTGGCGTGGATGCCCACGCCCCACACGATCTCGCCGGCGATCTCGCACTCCACGTAGGCCGCGGCGAGTGCGTCACCACCGGACGACAGCGCGTGCTCGGTGTAGTCGAGCACCCGGATGTCGGACCCGGCCTGACGCATGCCGTCGACGAACGCGTCGACCGGGCCGTTGCCCTCGCCCTTGAACGAGCGCTCCCGGCCCCGCACGACGAGGTCGACGACCTGCTGGTCGTGACCGTCGGCCGACGTGGTGGAGCTGAAGGTGACGAGAGAGTACGGCTCCTCGCGCTCGAGGTACTCGCCGCTGAACGCCGCCCAGATGCCGTCGGCGGTGATCTCGCCCGCCTCGCCCTCGGTCAGCGTCTGCACGACCCGGCTGAACTCGATCTGCAGACGCCGCGGCAGGTCGAGCTGGTGCTCGGTCTTCAGCAGGTAGGACACGCCACCCTTGCCGGACTGGCTGTTGACCCGGATGACGGCCTCGTACGTGCGGCCGACGTCGTGCGGGTCGATCGGCAGGTAGGGCGCCTCCCACGGCACCTCGGAGACGTCGACGCCCTGCTCGGCGGCGATGCGGTCGAGGTCCTCCAGCCCCTTCTTGATGGCGTCCTGGTGGGAGCCGGAGAAGGCGGTGTAGACCAGGTCGCCCGCGTACGGGTGGCGCGGGTGCACCGGCAGGCTCGTGCAGTACTCGACCGTGCGTCGGACCTCGTCGATGCCGATGCCACCGGCGGTGAAGTCGATCTGCGGGTCGATGCCCTGGCTGAACAGGTTCATGCCGACGGTGACGAGGTCGACGTTGCCGGTGCGCTCGCCGTGGCCGAAGAGGCAGCCCTCGACGCGGTCGGCGCCGGCCATCATGGCCAGCTCGGTGGCAGCGACGGCCGTGCCGCGGTCGTTGTGCGGGTGCAGGCTGATGGCCACGTTCTCGCGGTGCTGGACGTTGCGGCCGAACCACTCGATCTGGTCGGCGTAGGTGTTGGGCGTGGCCATCTCGACCGTGGCGGGCAAGTTGAGGATGATCTCGCGGCCGCCCTCGGGCTGCCAGACGTCCATGACGGCGTTGCAGACCTCGACGCTGAACTCGAGCTCGGCGCCGGTGAAGATCTCGGGGCTGTACTGGTAGCCGAACGCGGTGCCGGCCATGTTCTGCTCGGCGTGCTTCATGACCAGCTCCGTGCCGCGCGTGGCGATGGCCCGCACCTCGTCGCGCGAGGCGTTGAACACGACGCGTCGGAACAGCGGCGCGACGGCGTTGTACAGGTGGATGTTGGCTCGTCGCGCGCCGGCCAGCGACTGCGTGGTGCGCTCGATCAGGTCCTCGCGCGCCTGGGTCAGCACCGAGATCGTCACGTCGTCGGGGATGACGTCGTCCTCGATGAGCGAGCGGACGAACTGGAAGTCGGTCTCGCTCGCGGACGGGAACCCGACCTCGATCTCCTGGTAGCCCATGCGCACGAGCAGCTCGAACATCCGGCGCTTGCGCACCGGGGTCATGGGGTCGATGAGGGCCTGGTTGCCGTCGCGCAGGTCGGTGGACAGCCAGCGCGGCGCCTGCGTGATGGTCTGCGCGGGCCACGTGCGGTCGGGCAGGTCGATCGGCGCGAACGGCCGGTAGCGGCCGAACGGCATGGGCGACGTCTTCTGCGGCGAGACGACGTTGTTCGCCAGGCCGTGGTGGCCGGGCTGGGAGCGGGTGGGCTCGGTCATGATGGGCTCTTCCTCGGGGTGTTCGTCTGGGTCATCGTGCGGCCGGTGCATGACGAACTCCGCGCCGAGGGGCCCGACCTAGTGGACCTCGACGCGGCAGAGAAGGAGTCGGCTCGCGTACATCGCTGACCAGCCTACCCCACCGCCCGGACTCCCCCACCGCCCAGACTCCCCCACCGCACTGCACCCTTCCACGAGGTCCGCCAGACTGGGGTCATGAGCAGCGACCAGTCCACGACCGGCTCCTACGTGACCAGCGGCCAGGAGTTCGACCGCGACATGAACTACATCCCCGACCGGATCACGCGCACCGGCGGCGAGCCGGTGGACGACCGTGGGGCCGGCACGGGCAAGCCCCCGGCCGAGGACGCTCCCCTGTGGCCCGTCGAGGCCGGCCGCTACCGGCTCGTCGCCGCGCTGGCGTGTCCGTGGGCCACCCGCACGGTCATCGTGCGACGTCTGCTCGGGCTCGAGGACGCGATCTCGCTCGGCCTGGCCGGACCCACCCACGACAAGCGCAGCTGGACGTTCGACCTCGACCCCGACGGCGTCGACCCGGTGCTGGGGATCCCCCGCCTGCAGGACGCCTTCTTCGCGCGCTACCCCGACTACCCGCGCGGCATCACCGTGCCCGCGGTGGTGGAGGTCGCCAGCGGCCAGGTGGTCACGAACGACTTCCCGTGGATCACCCACGACTTCTTCTTCGAGTGGAACGACCACCACCGCGACGGCGCTCCCGACCTCTGGCCCGAGGCCACGCGCGACGAGATGGAGGACGTGATGCACCGCGTCTTCACCGAGGTGAACAACGGCGTGTACCGCTGCGGCTTCGCCGGGTCGCAGGAGGCGTACGACTCCGCCTACGACCGGCTCTGGACGGCACTGGACTGGCTCGAGGAGCGCCTGACCACGCGACGCTTCCTCATGGGTGACTCGATCACCGAGGCCGACGTGCGCCTGTTCACGACGCTGGCCCGCTTCGACGCGGTCTACCACGGGCACTTCAAGGCCAACCGCCAGACGCTTGCGACGATGCCGGCCCTCTGGGGCTACGCACGCGACCTGTACCAGACCCCCGGCTTCGGTGACGCGACCGACTTCGAGCAGATCAAGCAGCACTACTACGTGGTGCAGACCGACATCAACCCCACGAGCATCGTGCCGAAGGGCCCGGACCTGTCCGGGTGGACCACGGCGCACCGCCGCGAGGAGCTGGGCGGCTCCCCGTTCGGCGACGGGACTCCCCCGGCCTGATCTCTCAGAGGAGGCGGCTCAGCCGTCTCGCCGACTCGACCACCTGGGTGCCCAGCTCGGCGAACCTCGAGGGCTCGATGCGGATCGACGGGCCCGACACGGACAGGGCTCCCACGACGCCGGACCGGGAGAGCACGGCGGCGCCGACCGAGCTGATGCCGCTCGACAGACCGTTCTCGTTGACGGAGTAGCCGCGCTCGCGGATGCGCGCCAGCTCGGCGCGGATCGCGTCGGGATCGACCAGCGAGCTGGGGGTGCGGGGCTCGAGCGGGCCCGCGAGGTACCGCTCGACGGTGGCGTCGTCGCAGGCCGACAGGTAGGCCAGGCCGGTGGCGGACGCGTGCAGGGGGATGCGCTCGCCGAGCGGCAGGAAGGCCCTCAGCGCGTGCGACGTGTCCAGCCGCTCCAGCAGGACGAGCACGTCGCCGTCCGGCGCGCAGAGATGCACCGTCTCGGTCGTCACGAGCTGAAGGTCGCTCATGATCGGCAGCGCCAGGTCGCGCAGGCTCTCGCGGGCCCCGGCGCTCCCGCAGACCGACAGCGCGCGCAGCGACATCGACCACCGCGTCGGCGCCGCACCCGAGCTCTCGACCCACCCGATCTCCTGCAGCGTGAGCAGGCACCGCTGCACCGTGCTCTTGGGGAGGCCGGCCGCACGCGCCAGGTCCGACAGCCCGACGGGCTGGTACTCCGCGACGTGCTCGAGCACGGCGAAGGCCGTGACCACGCTGGCCGTCGTCATGTCGCCTCCCTGTCCCGCTTGCCCCTCGTCGCCGTGTGGTCTACGTTACACGCTCGTTCCGACAGGCGGCACGTCGGTCCATCAGACGGACCAGGCCGCCTCGTCCCCCACCGACCCTGGAGGAACCATGACCGGTCAGCTGGTCGCGCTCGGCATCTTCGTCGTCGTCTTCGGCATCGCCGCCGCCCGCAACGTGAACATCGGCATCGTCCTGTTCCCCGTCGCCGCGGTGGTCGGCCTCTGGCTCGCCGACATGACGCTCGAGGAGGTGGTCGCCGGGTTCCCGCTCAGCATCCTCGTCCTGCTCGTCGGCGTGACCTACTTCTTCGGCATCGCCCACAGCAACGGCACCATCGACTGGCTCATCGACACCTCGCTGGCGAAGGTCGGGGACCGCGACGCGGTGCTCCCGACGACGTTCTTCCTGCTGACCGCCGCCGTCTCCGCCATGGGCGCACCTCTCGGCGGCCTGGTGATGGCGCCCATGGGCATGAGCATCGCCCGCAAGCGCGGGATCGATCCCATGCTGATGGCCCTGTCGATGGGCTGCGGACTGAGCGCGGGCGCCTTCGCGCCCACCAGCCTGTTCGGCATCATCACGTGGGGCACGGCCGACAGCGCGGGCATCGACCTCAGCCCCCTCCTGCTGTTCGCCGTGGCCGTCGTCGTCAACCTCGTGCTGCTGGCCGTTGCGCACCTGCTGTTCGGACGTCGCCGCGGCGTGCGCGGGGAGTCACGCCTGGAGCGCACGCTCGTCGCCCGCGGATCGGCACTGCCCGAGTACGGGCAGTCGTCGCTCTCCCTGGACGGTCCTGCCGGCTCCTCCGACGACGCGCCCCGCGACCCCGGTCGACCGAAGCCCCACCAGGTGCTGACCATGGTCTGCATGGTCGCGCTCGTCGTCGCCGTCGTCGTGATGGCGCTGGGCGGGCTGGAGCCCGACATCGGGGTGATCGGCTTCGGGCTCGGCGCCGTCCTCGCGCTCGTCGACCCCGCCGCGGGCAAGGCCGCGATGACCCGCATCGACTGGGGCTCGGTCCTGCTCGTGGGCGGCATCATCACCTACGTCGGCGTGCTCACCCAGATGGGTGTCATCGACCTGCTCGGCGAGCGCGCGGCCGACGTCGGGTCCCCCGTCGTCGCCGCCCTGCTCCTGTGCGCCGCCGCCGGTCTGATCTCCGCCTTCGCGTCGACCACCGGCATGCTCGCCGCGCTGGTCCCGCTCGCCCTCCCGCTCATCGCCGACGGCGGCATCCCCGGTTGGGCCATGATCTGCGCGATCGGCGTGTGTGCGTCGATCGTCGACGTCTCACCGTTCTCCACCGTGGGCGCGACGTACGTCGCCACCACCGTCGACCCCGACGAGCGGCCCCGGATGACCAGCCTGCTGACCCGGTGGGGGCTGTCCATGGTGGTCATCGGCCCGGTCGCCCTGACCCTCACCCTGATCCTGCCTGGGATGGTGCTCTCATGACCGACGCGACCACGTTCCTCGCCGCCTTCCGCGACACGCGGCGACCCGACCGTCCCGACGCGGTGCGCGTGGGCGACCGGACCGCCTCCTGGTCCGAGCTGCGCCGTGCCGCGGCCGCACTCGCGCGGGACCTTCCCGACGACGGACCGGTCGCGGTCTGCGCCGAGCCGACCCTCGACACGGTCGTGGCGGTGGTCGGGTGCCTCGTCGCCGGCGTGCCCGTGGTCCCGGTGCCCCCCGACGCCGGGTCGGCCGAGATCGCCCACGTGGTCGCCGACTCCGCCGCCACCTGCTGGGTCGGGCCGCCACGCGACGGGGTGGAGCTTCCCGTCCTCGCCCTGCCCGACGGCGAGGCGGGGTCCGACGGCTCGCTGCCGACGCCGGCCGAGGACGACGCACCCGCGATCATCCTCTACACCTCCGGCACCACCGGCGCTCCCAAGGGCGTGGTCATGAGCCACCGTGCGCTGCGAACCGGCATCGAGGGGCTCGCCGACGCCTGGGACTGGACCGATGCCGACGTGGTCGCCCACGGGCTCCCCCTCTTCCACACGCACGGACTGGTGCTCGGCATCCTCGGGTCGCTGCACGTCGGGTCCCGCGTGGTGCACACCGGGCGGCCCACCCCTGCCGCCTACGCCGCCGCCGGCGGGACGATGTACTTCGGCGTGCCCACCGTGTGGACGCGGATCGCCCGCGACCCCGACGCCGCGCGGGCCCTCGCCCCGGCACGTCTGCTGGTCTCGGGCAGCGCGGCCCTGCCGGTCCCCGTGTTCGAGCGGCTGCGCGAGCTGACCGGCCACGCGCTCGTCGAGCGGTACGGCATGACGGAGACCATGATCACGCTCAGCACGCGCGCCGACGGCGAGCGTCGTCCCGGCTGGGTCGGCGTCCCCGTGACGGGCGCTCGGACGCGGGTGCGGGGCGAGGACGGGCAGGACGTGCCCGCGGACGGTGAGACCGTCGGCCGGCTCGAGGTGAGCGGTCCGATGCTCTTCGACGGCTACCTGAACCTGCCCGAGGTCACCGCCGAGGTGCTCGCCCCCGACGGCTGGTTCTCGACCGGCGACCTCGCGACGAAGGACGCCCACGGCTTCCACCGCATCGTCGGTCGCGAGTCGGTCGACCTGATCAAGTCTGGCGGCTACCGCATCGGGGCGGGAGAGATCGAGACCTCGCTGCTCGCCGTGCCGGAGGTGCTGGAGGTTGCGGTCCTGGGCCTCCCGGACGAGGACCTCGGCCAGCGCATCGTCGCCTACACGGTGGTGGCCCCGGGGCACGGGACCGACGAGTTGGCGGCCCGCCTGGTGGACCACGTGGCCGACGACCTGGCCTGGCACAAGCGACCGCGGGAGGTCCGGTTCGTCGAGACGCTCCCGCGCAACGCGATGGGCAAGGTGCAGAAGAAGTCCCTGCTCGACACGGCAGCGGGCGCGGGCGGCGGCGCACCTGCCTGACGTGTGCGCGCCGGATCGGGCCGTCAGAGGTAGATGGCGCGCGTCATCCGCTGGGCGGAGGTAGGTGGGACGCGGATACGGGCCTCGATTCCGCGCGCTGCCTACCTCTCACCCGGCCGTTCCGCGCGCCACCTACCTCTCACCCGCCCACTCCGCGCGACGCCTCCGCCGCCCGGCCTAGGCAGTGGGAGGTGGGTGTGGCGCCCGGCCGTCGACCTACCCGCGTCGCCAGAGCGAGCGCGGGAGGAAGCGCGCTCGCAGCCGCTCGAGGCGGGACCCGGACTCCCGGACCTGATCGACCACCCGGCGCACGCTCTCGCGCTCGTCGGAGACGTCCGTACCGGGACGGGCGTACCGCGACCGCTCCACCGCGGTGACCACGCGACGCAGGTCGTCGGGGTCGACCCGGGGAGCGACGACGTCGGCCAGGCCCCGCGGGGTGCCGGCCGCCGGGACCGCCAGGCCCACGTCGAGCGCGGACGCCTCGACCTCGCGCCACCACGGGTCGGGAGCGGAGCCACCCAGCCGCCGACGTCGCTGGACGTACCGCAGCGCACCGGGCAGCAGGGCCGCGACGAGCAGCCCGAGACCCACCGTCGCTGCCGTGCGCGGGGCCGTCGGGGCGGCGTCGTCCACCCCCACGGCCTCCTGCGTCACGGACCCACCGCGGTCGGCCGCGTCCGCCTGGCGCTGAGGCGTCGACTCGTCCGTCGTGTCGTCGCTCGTGTCGGACTCGGGGGCGTCGGGCTCCTCGAACCCGGTGCGTGCACCGACCCCGGGCGTCGGCTCGAAGCCCACCCAGCCCACGCCGTCGAAGTACAGCTCGGGCCATGCGTGCAGGTCGTCGGACGTGACCTCGTACACCGCGTCGCCGTCGTCGTCGTTGCCGACCGCCTGGCCCGGCGCGTACCCGACCGCGATGCGCGAGGGGATGCCCAGCTCGCGGGCCATGACGGCCATGGCCGAGGAGAAGTGCACGCAGTACCCGGCCTTCTCCTCCAGGAACGTCTCCAGGACGCGCACGCCGTTGCCGTCGTAGTCCTCGGCCACCGGGGCGGTCTCGGAGTAGACGAAGTTGTCGCGCAGGTAGTCCTGGACCGCGACCGCCCGGTCGTAGTCGTTGGTGGCGTCGGCGGTGACCTCCCGCGCGGTGTCGCCGACCACGGCCGGCACGTCGCCGGGCAGGCTGAGGTACGTCTGCAGCGACGCCCCGACGCCGGTGCCGGTGGACAGGGCGCGCATCTGCTCGGCCGTCGGCTGCCGGTCGAGGCTGGTGACGGAGTAGTCCTGGCCCACGGTGGTGGCGGAGCGGGAGGTGACCGTCAGCCCTGCCCTCTGGTACGTCCACGCCCCCCGCAGCCCGTCGATGTCGAGTGCCGGGTACGGCACGGGCAGCATGGTGCTGCGCAGCTCGTCGATGCGCACGCGGGTCGTCGCCTCGGTCGTGGGGATGTCGTCGTCGATGGCGATGCGGCTCTCGAACGCATCGCCCGCCTGCGACCGGGCAGGACGCCACGTGCGTCCCTCGAAGTCGCGGAGCACGGCGACCTTCAGGTAGGGCGGGCTGTCGAGCGTGGTGGTGTACGTGGCGGCGACCGCCGAGCTGTTGCGGCGCAGGTTCTGCCCGAGCTGGAGCATCGGGTTGATGCCGCGCCCGAACACCTGCGGCGGCGGCTCGCCCCAGGGCTTGGCCACGGCCGTGACGTCGGGCATGACCGGCGGGAGCAGCACACCGACGAGCAGGGCCGACCCTCCGAGCCCGAGGGCTGGGACCACCGTGGACCAGCCGCGGGCCGCGCTCTGCGTGCGGACCCGCAGCAGCACGAGCCACAGGGCGGCCGGGACGACGAAGAGCCACACCGAGGGCGTCTCGCCCGACACGAGCGCGGGTGCCGCGTACACCGAGACCAGGATCGCGCCGACGAGCAGGGCACCGTGGCGCAGTCGCAGCAGCAGCTCCACCAGCAGGACCAGTCCGCCGAACGCCACGGCGAGCAGCAGGACGATGGGCCGGGCGGCCGCGGCAGGGGCGGCCTCCTCCATGACCAGCACCTGGGCGCGCTCGAGCGACGACCACAGCCCCGTCAGGGTCGACCAGGTGGGCACGAGACCGGCGAAGGTCTCCGGCACGAACACCCACCCCAGCACCAGCACCAGCACGACGGCCCCGACCGGGACCGCCAGCCGTGGCGCCACCGACCCGAGCACCCCGCACACCAGGGCGACGAGCCCGGCGACGAGCGTGGTGGTGACCCACCAGTCGCGTCCCTCGACGACCGTCGTGTAGCCGAGGAGCAGCGCGCCGAGCGCGGCGAGCACGAGCAGGTGCTCGAGCCACGGTCGTCGACGGGCCGCGGTCACGGCCCGTCGGGTGGAGGGTTCAGGACGCAGCACGGGACCGGCTCACCCCCAGGTCCGACCAGAGCTCGGCGACGTCGTCCTGGGCGGTGTAGGTGACGTAGCGCCACCCGGCGGCCGACAGCACGTCGAGGGCGGCGTCACGCGTGCCGGCTCCGACGAGCGCCAGCACCGTGGTGGCGTGCGAGAGCGCGTCGACCCACTCGGCCGCGCGATCGGTGTCGGGCCGACCGAGCACGGCGAAGACGGTCCGCTCCCCCGGGTCGATCCCGTCGAGGGTCGGAGCGGTGGACGGCTCGAGCACGGCGAGGTCGACGAGCGCGTCGTCGAGCACGTCCCCGTCGTCGAGCACGCGGTCGACGGCGCTCCCCGTGGCGCGGACCGCGACGGCGTAGCCGACCCGGACCAGGTGCCCGAGCACGGACGCGGTGGCGCTCACCGCCCACTCCAGCTCCGGGGAGTACACCCAGTCACCGCCGTCCCGCCCGGTCGCGTGGGACCCGGCACGCGTCTCGAGGACCAGGCCGGCGCGCGGGTTCACCTGCTGCTCCTCCTGGCGCACCATCAGCTCGCCTCGATGGGCGGTGGCCTTCCAGTGCATGCGCTTGAGGGCGTCGCCGGGCATGTAGGAGCGGGCGACCACGTCGTCCTCACCGATGCCGGCGTTCTGGGGCGCGGCGCGGCTGGCGCCGTCGTGGTCGGCACCGTGCGGGGCCAGCGGCCACAACGTGTGCCGGCGCGGCAGCACCACCAGGTCCTGCGCACCACCGAAGGAGTGGCGCCGCAGCACCAGGCCGAACGGATCGACCACCTCGACGCGCAGCGGGCCGATCGCGTGCCGTCCACGGCGCAGACCCTGCACGGAGTACCGGAACCTGACCTGGGACCGACGCGTGCGGCTGCCGCCGAGAGCCGGGAGCACACCGCTGGCCTCGGCGCTCAGCCCGTTCGGGACCGTGTCGACCCAGCGCGCCTCGAGCGCCGGGAGGACCGACAGGTTCGAGACCCGGACGGTCGCCGTCGTCATCGCCCCCGGCGACACGACCTCGGGCGAGAAGGTGCGCTCGATCGCGACCTTCGACTGCCCCGCGACCACGAAGACGGCGGCCATGACCACCAGGCCCAGCAGCATGGCCGAGACGCTGAGCAGGGCAGGAAGGGACAGGGCGGGCGCGGCGACCAGCAGCACGCCGGCCGCCACCAGGAAGCCGATCCCCCGCGGCGTGAGGCGGACGGAGGACCAGCTGCGCAGCGACGTGCGCCTCACGGCGTCCTCGAGCGGCACGGGCTCATCGGGGCTCGACCGCCCCCTGCGGCACCGGGGTGGCGGCGACGATCCGCTGCACGGTCTCCTCGGCGGGCGCCGACCCACGGGCCGGGACGAGCCGGTGCGGCAGGACCAGGCCCGTGAGCGCGTCGACGTCGTCGGGAAGCACGTACTCGCGGTCGTGGACGAAGGCTCGCGCCTTGGCCGCCCGGACCAGCTGCAGCGTGGCGCGTGGACTGGCGCCGAGCCGCAGGGCGGCGTCGTCGCGCGTGGCCCGCGCCAGGTCGACGCAGTAGCGCTCCACGGCCTCGGAGACGAACACCGCGCGGGTGCGGACGATCATCTCGCGCACCTCGTCGATCGTGACCACGGGACGCAGCCGGTCGAGCGGGTTGTCGACGTCGCGGTCGCGCACCATCTCCAGCTCCGCGGCGGCGTCGGGGTAGCCCATGGAGATGCGTGCGGTGAACCGGTCGCGCTGGGCCTCGGGGAGGGCGTACGTCCCCTCCATCTCGTACGGGTTCTGCGTGGCGATCACGCTGAACGGCGTGGCGAGGGGGTGGGTGTGGCCGTCGACCGTGACCTGCCGCTCCTCCATCGCCTCGAGCAGCGCCGACTGGGTCTTGGGCGACGCCCGGTTGATCTCGTCGCCGATGACGATGTTCGCGAAGACGGCACCGGGCTTGAACTCGAACTCCCCGCGCTGCTGGTTGTAGGCCGAGACGCCGGTGATGTCGGAGGGCAGCAGGTCGGGGGTGAACTGGATGCGCCGGACGGATCCGTCGACGCTGCGTGCGAGGGCTCGGGCGAGGACCGTCTTGCCGACGCCGGGGACGTCCTCGATCAGCAGGTGTCCCTCGGCGAGCAGCACCACGAGGGCGGCCTCGACCGCGTCGGGCTTGCCGTCGACGACGGACTCGATGTTGGCCAGCACGCGACGGGCGGCGGCGCGGGCGTCGTCCATGGGACTCCCTCGGTCGGGTTCTCGGGACGGCACCATCATCCCCTGCAAGGCTCAACGGCGCACAGGAGCGAAGAGTTTCCGCCCGGGTCGATCGAGGTGCGGCCGCCGCCCGTCGCGTCGGTCAGGCCTCCTCGTCGCCGAGCAGCGCGGCGTGCGCGATGCCCGCGACGACGGCACCCACGACGGGCGCCAGGACGAACACCCACACCTGCGTGAGGGCGTCACCACCCGCGAACCAGGCGACGCCGAGGGACCGGGCGGGGTTCACCGACGTGTTGCTCACCGGGATGCTCACCAGGTGGATGAGGGTCAGCGCGAGGCCGATCGCCACGCCGGAGAAGCCGACCGCGGCCCGCTTGGCCGACGCACCGAGGATCACGAAGACGAAGAAGGCGGTGAGCACGACCTCGGTGGCCACCACGGCCCACAGGCCGTAGCCGCCGGGCGAGCGGTCACCGAAGCCGTTGGTCGCGAAGCCCGACGCCACGGCGTCGAAGCCGGGCTTGCCGTGCGCGATGGCCAGCAGGACGGCACCGGCCACGGTGGCACCGACGACCTGGGCCGCGACGTAGGCGGGGACGTCCTTCCACGCGAACCGGCGAGCCGCCGCCAGCCCGACGGACACCGCCGGGTTGAAGTGGCCGCCGGAGACGGGGCCGAAGGCGTAGGCGCCGGTCAGGACCGTCAGGCCGAACGCCAGCGCGACGCCGACGGTCCCGACCTCCTTGCCGGCGAGGACGGCGGTGCCGCAACCGCCGAGGACGAGCCAGAAGGTGCCGAGACCTTCGGCCGCGAGACGTTGGGCGGTGGTGGGCGGGGTCGTGCTGCTCACGGCAGCTCCTCTCGTTCGTGCGTCGGTGGTGGGGCCGTCAGCGACGGCCGCGACGTCGGTGGCTCAGGCTGCGGTTCCGGTTGCGGTTGCTCTCCTCGAGTCGGCGCTTGGCCATCGGCAGCCCGACGAGCGCGAGCAGCTTCCAGACGATCCAGCCGAGCAGGGCGAAGGCGTTGCGCTTGGGTCGAGCCATGGGAGGTCTCCAGTCGTCGCGGGGTTTGGTTGGACGTAGGTGAGACGGCTCCAGAAGGTGATTCGTCACGCGCGGCGCTCCATGACCTGGATCACCGGACCTGCGTGGACCGGCTGGGCGGTGGCGCAGGACAGCCGAGCGGGCAAGACTGGGGCGATGCGCTGCGACCCTCGATCCGGACGGACGTGACGCCGTGACCACGCTCCTGGTGGTGCGCCACACCCCCACCCGTGGCACCGCGGCCCTCGGCGACGCCCTCGTCTCGGGTGCGCACGACGACGCGATCGAGGGTGTCGAGGTGCGGGCGCTGCCTCCAGACGAGACGTCGGCCGCGGACGTGCTCGCTGCCGACGGCATCGTGGTGCTGTGCCCGGCGAACTTCGGCTACATGTCGGGGCTCGTCAAGGACCTGTTCGACCGCACGTTCCTCGACATCGGCGGGGCACTCTCCGACGACGGTGGGGGCGCGCCCGCCTCTGGCCGCCTGCCCTACGCCCTCGTCGTGCACGGCCGCTACGACACGGAGGGTGCCGTGCGCTCGCTGCGCTCCATCGCCGAGGCACTCCCCTGGCGCCAGGCCGCCGAGCCCCTGCAGGTCCTGGGCGACGTCGACGACGACCACCTGGCCGCCGCGTACGAGGTGGGCGCGACGCTCGCCGCCCTGCTCAGCGACTGACGCGATCCCGACCCCTTCGTGGGCCTTTGCTCGCCGCTGCGCTGCTTGCTGGCCTCTCCCCGTGCTGCGACGTCGCTCGGCTGAGTCTGTCCTCGCTGCTGCGTCGCTGCAGGGGGTCTGGCCTTGCTGCTGCGTCGCTGTGGCTGCGAGTGGGCGTGGTCTCCGAAAGGGCCTCGACCGGAGCAGGGGGGTCTCGACTTGGCTGGGTCTGCGGGGCGCGGCCACGATTCTCCCTCTGCGCGGGATCCACGCACGAGTCTTCCTTCTCGTGGACCGTGCCACGCGAAGGAAGAATCGTGGCGACGCCCAGGGGCCACGTAGGGGCAGGGATTCTCCCTTCCCGTGGACCGTCACGCGCAAAGGGAGAATCCCTGCCCACCCGCCGCACGAGAGCCCCCGGGGGACGCACGATTCTGCCTTCGCGTGCTGAAGCCCGAACGATGCTGCGTTGGTGACGGGATCCGAACACGAACGCAGCATCCGTAGACCCCTCACGCACGAACGCAGAACCTTGCGTCCCCCCGAGCCGCGCTCCGAGAACCCAACCCGAGCCCGGACCACGCCGCCGGTCGAGGCCCTGTCGGAGCGCAGGTGGACGACGAACCACAGCGACGCAGCCGCAAGGCACGACCTACCCGGAGCGACGCAGCAGCAGGTCGAGACCGAGCCGAAGCGACGCAGCCGCAGGTCGAGAACCAGCCGGAGCAGCGCAGCAGAAGGACGACGCGCCGACCCTTGCCTCTCCTGGGATCATGGAGGCATGACGCTCCCCACCGGTCTGCCCACGCTCACGGCCGGCGCCCACGAAGCCGAGGCCGGCGAGGCGTGCGTCATGGAGTACGTCTCCGTGCTGGCCGGCGAGCCGTGGAGCGACCGCCCGGAGTGCACCCACCCGCTGCTCGCGCACGAGGCGAGGGTCGCGAACGACCTCTCCAGCGACGCCGACCGCCACCGCCTGGTCCCGCTCGTCGGACGCCTCTTCGGCACGAGCGAGGACTCGGTTGAGCTGCGGACCCTCCTGCGGCTGGCCCAGGCCCGCCAGGTTCTGCGTCTCGTCGATCCCACGGCACGGGCCGGCGCCCAGGGCTACGCGGACCGCACGCTCGCGCTGCTCGACGCCCACGACGGCGACCTCCACGACAGCACGGACGTCGAGCAGGTGGCCGCGGCCTGGGAGGTCGCGCGGACGACCCCGAGCCGCGAGGGCGACCTCGACGAGGACCACGCCGACCACCACCGCAACGCATCGCGGATCATGGCGTTCGCCGCGGCCCCCGACCTGACCGCACCCGAGGCGTGGTCCCTCGCGACGCTCGCCGTCGCGCACCGCGTGGCTGCCGGCGAGTGCCGCGCCGACTGCGCCGACGGCCATGCCCGTGCTCGTCGCATGGTCCGCGACCTCGGCGAGCTGATCGACGTCTACGACGAGGTCACCGGCCGCGTCCCCGACCCCGTCTCGCCACGCGACGCCCGCACCCTCGCCGCCCACCTGTGAGCCCTGTCTCACGACGACGATGACGTCCAGGGCGTGGGCCACCCTCGCGGTCGTGGTGCTGCTGGCAGGGTGCTCGGCGGGCGCTGACAGGGATGCGGCCGGTGGCGCCGACCCCCTCGCAGCGGGGTGCGACCTCGTCGAGGAGCACGTGGACCGCGACGTCGCACGGGACGACGTCGCAGCGATGCGCACGTTCGCCGACGCCCTCACGGCGGAGGCCGACACCCTGTCGACGTCCGACGCCGCCGAGCTCCGACCGCTGGCCCGTGCGGCTGCCGCAGTGGCGACGACCCCGACCGGCACCGAGGCCGCCGACGTGCACGCCGACTACCTGAGGACGCTGGCGGCCACGGCCGACGTGTGCGAGGCCGCGGGCTCCCCCGCGACCTAGTGCCGCTCGCCCCTCGGGCTGCGGTGGGTTCAGGCGCGGCGCGACGTCCAGGCGAGCAGGTCGTCGACCGGCCACGTGTTGACGATGCGATCGGTGGGCACGCCCAGAGCGGCGGCGCGGGCGCACCCGTGGTCCAGGAAGTCGAGCTGACCAGGGGCGTGCGCGTCGGAGTCGATGCTGAACAGGCAGCCCGCGTCGAGCGCCAGGGCCACCAGGTCGTCCGGTGGGTCCGCCCGTTCGGGACGGGCGTTGATCTCGACGGCCACGCCGTGCTCGGCGCACGCTGCGAAGACCCTCTTCGCGTCGAACCTGCTCTGCGGCCGCTTCCCCCGCGAGCCCTCCACGAGCCGGCCGGTGCAGTGGCCGAGCACGTCCGTGGCCGGGTGCCGCACCGCGCCGAGCATGCGCCGGGTCATCGCGATGCTGTCGGCCCGGAGGTCCGAGTGCACGCTGGCCACCACGACGTCGAGCCGGTCGAGCAGGACGTCGTCCTGGTCCAGCGACCCGTCCTTGAGGATGTCGACCTCGATGCCCGAGAGGACCCTGACGCCGTCGACCTCGGCGTCCACCTCGGCGAGGAGCTCCAGCTGCGCCTCGAGCCGGTCGGCCGTCAGCCCGTTCGCGATCGTCAGGCGTGGCGAGTGGTCGGTGATCGCGAGGTACTCGTGCCCGAGCCGAGCCGCGGTTCGAGCCATCAGCTCGAGCGGTGAACCGCCGTCGGACCAGTCCGTGTGGGCGTGCAGGTCGCCACGCAACATCGCCCGCACCTGCTCGCCGCCCGGGACGAGCGGACCCTCCCCCTGCTCCCGCAGCTCGACGAGGTAGGCGGGCACCCTCCCCTGCAGCGCCTCGACGACGACACCGGCCGTCCGCTCACCGATGCCGTCGACCGTCCGCAACCGACCCGCGGAGGCCAGCTGCTCGACGTCGTCACGCGAGGCGAGCGTGCGGGCGGCCCTGCGGAAGGCCTCGACCCGGTAGGTCGACCCACGGGAACGCTCCAGCCAGAAGCCGATCTCGTCGAGCGCCGACACGGGGTCCATGACGCCATCGTGTCGCGGTCGCCGAGGCGCCGCCAGTGCACGGGTACGGTCCTCCCATGGTCCGCCGTCGCGTCGTCGTCCACGGTCGGGTGCAGGGGGTCTTCTTCCGCGCCTCGTGCGAGCAGGAGGCGGGCCGCCTCGGCCTGGCCGGCTGGGTCACCAACCGACCCGACGGCACGGTCGAGGCGGCCTTCGAGGGTGAGCCGGCCGCCGTCGACCGGATGGTCGCCTGGTGCCGTGGCGGGCCTCCGCGCGCGTCGGTGACCGAGGTGGTCGTCACCGACGAGGTCCCGCAGGGCGAGTCGGGCTTCAGGACCGTCTGACCCCGACCCGGCTCAGAAGCCGAGCTTGCGCAGCTGCTTGGGGTCGCGCTGCCAGTCCTTGGCCACCTTCACGTGCAGGTCGAGGTGCACCGGCGTGCCGAGGAGGCGCTCGATCTGGCCGCGGGAGGTCGTGCCGATCTCCTTGAGCCGCGCACCCTTGCGACCGATCACGATGCCCTTCTGGCTGTCGCGCTCGACGTACACGTTGACCCGCACGTCGAGCAACGGACGGTCGGCCGGACGGTCCTCGCGCGGGGTCATCTCGTCGACCACGACGGCGATGGAGTGCGGCAGCTCGTCGTGCACACCCTCCAGGGCGGCCTCGCGGACGATCTCGGCGACCAGCGTCGTCTCGGGCTCGTCGGTGAGCTGACCCTCGGGGTACAGGGCCGGGCCCTCGGGCAGCGTCGCCACCAGCAGGTCCGACAACAGGCCGACCTGGTCGCCGTTGACGGCCGAGACGGGCACGATCTCGCGCCACTCCAGACCAGCGGCACGACCGGCCTCCTGCACCGCCATCAGCTGCTCCCCGACCCGCTCGGGTGCCACCAGGTCGGTCTTGGTGACCACGGCCAGCACGGGCGCCCGCCGGATCCTGGCCAGCTCGGCGACGAGGAAGCGGTCCCCGGGGCCGATCTTCTGGTCGGCGGGGAAGCACATCGCGATCGTGTCGACCTCGGCCCAGGTGGTGCGGACGATGTCGTTGAGGCGTTGTCCCAGCGTGTTCCGCGGACGGTGCAGACCGGGCGTGTCGACCAGCACGAGCTGGGCGTCGGGGCGGTGCACGAGCCCACGGATGGCGTGCCGCGTGGTCTGCGGCTTGGACGACGTGATGGCGACCTTCTCACCCACCAGCGCGTTCGTGAGCGTGGACTTGCCGGCGTTGGGGCGACCGACGAAGCAGGCGAAGCCGGACCGGAAGCTCATGTGGTCGTCCTGTCGACGACCCGACCGGCCGGGTCGGCCAGGAGCACCGGCACCCCGTCGCCGGCGAGGTCGCGCACGGGCGCGACGTCGGGCAGGTCGTCGGCGACCACCAGGGCGGCCTCGAGGCCGCGCGCGCCCGACGACACCGCCATGGCCACGGCCAGCTCGAGCGCCCCGACCCGGACCGACGGGAGGTCGACCTGGGCGGCCGCGTAGGTGCGCCCGTCGAGGTCGCGCACGGCGGCCCCCGCGGGAGCCTGCGTGCGTGCTCGCGTGGCTCGTGCGAGGGTCACCAGCTTGGCGTCCTCCGGGGCGAGGGTCACCGGGTCGCTGTCGGGTCGGTCAGTCACGGGATCCTCCGTTGCTCGGCTCGGACACGGGCTCGGGCTCCAGGCGCGACACGTGCACGCGTCCGATGCGGTTGCGGCGTCCGCTGGGTGCCTCGGCCACGAGCTTCAGACCATCGATCTCGACCGTGCTGCCGGGGATCGGCACCTTGCCGAGGTGCTTGGCGACCAGGCCGCCGACCGAGTCGACGTCCTCGTCGTCGAGGTCGATGTCGAACAGCTCGCCCAGGTCGTCGACGTCGTAGCGTGCGCTCACCCGGTAGGACCCGTCCGACAACGCCTCGAGCTCGTCGGGCTCGGTGTCGTACTCGTCGGTGATCTCGCCGACGATCTCCTCGAGGATGTCCTCGATGGTGACCATGCCCGACGTGCCGCCGAACTCGTCGACGACGATCGCGACGTGGGTGCGCTGCGCCTGCATCTCCTTCAGGAGGTCGTCGGCCGGCTTGGTGTCGGGGACGAACAGGCACGGTCGCATGATCGAGTCGACCTTCTCGGTGGACTCGGCCACGTGGTTGTCGAAGACGCGCTTGGTGACGTCCTTCAGGTAGGCCATCCCCAGGACGTCGTCGAGGTTCTCGCCGATCACGGGCACCCTCGAGTACCCGCTGCGCAGGCTGAGGGACATGGCCTGGCGCAGCGTCTTGGAGTGCTCGATGAACACGAGGTCGGGGCGCGGCACCATCACCTCGCGCACGATCGTGTCTCCCAGCTCGAAGACCGACTGGATCATCTTGGACTCGTCGGACTCGATGACGCTGCTGGCCGCCGCCAGGTCGACCAGCTCGCGGACCTCGACCTCCGAGGCGAACGGGCCCTCGCGGAAGCCACGTCCGGGCGTCAGGGCGTTGCCGACGACGATCAGCAGGCGCGGAACCGGCCCCAGGAGGGCCGTGATGAGGCGCACGGGCCCGGCGGACGCGAGCGCGACCGACTCGCTGTGCTGACGCCCGAGAGTGCGGGGCCCGACGCCGATGAGGACGTAGGAGACGACGACCATGATCGCCACGGCCACGCCGATCTGCCACCACAGTCCGTCGACGTAGTCGTCGACCACGAGGGCGACCAGGACGATGGCCGCCGTCTCGCACACGACCCGCAGCAGCAGCACGGCGTTCAGGGCCGGGGCGGGGTCCTCGAGGATGCGGCTGAGCGCCGCCGCACCACCGCGACCCTCGTCGCCGAGCTCGGCCGCGCGTGCGCGCGAGAACGAGGACAGAGCGGCGTCGATGCTCGCGAACAGACCGGCGAGGATCGCCAGGACGATCGACGCGACGATCGCCACGGTCATCGGGGCGTGTCCTTCGGCTCGACGGCTCCGGACCCGGTGGCCAGGGAGCCCTCCTCGACGTCCGTGCCGGCAGCCGCTCGCTGCCACTCCAGGAGCAGACGTCCCTGGATGCCGAACATCTCGGCGTGCTCCTCGGCGGTGGCGTGGTCGTAGCCCAGCAGGTGGAGGATGCCGTGCACGGTGAGCAGCTCGATCTCGTCGGACGGATCGTGCCCGGCCGCCGGGGCCTGCTGCGCCGCCACCTGGGGACAGAGCGCGATGTCGCCGAGGTAGCCCTCGGGCTCCTCCTCGGGCTCGCGGTCCTGCCGGCCCGGCGAGAGCTCGTCCATGGGGAAGGAGAGCACGTCGGTGGGGCCCTTCTTGCCCATCCACTGCTCGTTGAGCACGGCGATGGTGTCGGTGTCGACCAGGCGGACGGTCAGCTCGGTGGCCGGGTGCAGCCGCATGCGGCGCATGACGAACCGGCAGAGCCGGGTGAGGGCGACGACGTCGACGCCCTGCCCCGACTCATCGAGGACGTCGACGTTCATGGTCCACCTGCCCCGGGCCCGACGCCGACTCGAAGGCGTCGTAGGCGGCGACGATGCGACCGACCAGCTTGTGGCGGACGACGTCCTGCGACGTGAGCGTGGAGAAGTGGATGTCCTTGACGTCGGCGAGGATGTCGCGCACGACGCGCAGACCGCTCTTCTGGCCCGAGGGCAGGTCGACCTGGCTGACGTCGCCGGTGACGACGATCTGGGAGCCGAAGCCGAGCCGGGTGAGGAACATCTTCATCTGCTCGGGGGTGGTGTTCTGCGCCTCGTCGAGGATGATGAACGCGTCCTGCAGGGTGCGGCCGCGCATGTACGCCAGCGGCGCGATCTCGATGGTCCCGCTGGTGAGCAGCTTGGGGATCGTCTCGGGATCGAGCATGTCGTGCAGCGCGTCGTAGAGCGGACGCAGGTACGGATCGATCTTCTCGCTGAGCGTGCCGGGCAGGTATCCCAGCCGCTCCCCCGCCTCGACCGCGGGCCGCGTGAGGATGATGCGGGTGATCTCCTTGGCCTGCAGCGCCTGCACGGCCTTGGCCATGGCGAGGTAGGTCTTGCCGGTGCCGGCCGGGCCGATGCCGAAGACGATCGTGTGCTTGTCGATCGCGTCGACGTACTTCTTCTGGTTGAGCGTCTTGGGCCGGATGGTGCGGCCACGGTTGCTCAGGATGTTCAGGCTGAGCACCTCGGCCGGGCGCTCCTGCGTCTCGGTGCGCAGCATCGAGATGCTGCGCTCGACCGTCTCGGCCGTGAGGCCCTGGCCGGTGCGCACGATGGCGACGAGCTCGTCGAGCAGCCGCTCCACGAGGGCCACCTCGCCGGGCTCGCCGGTGACGGTCACGACGTTGCCGCGCGCGTGCACGGTGGCGTCGAAGGCGTCCTCGACGATGCGCAGGAACGCGTCGGCCGGACCGTAGAGGGCGACGGTGTCGATGCTGGTCGGGACGGTGAAGGTGTGGGGTCGCTGGTCCCCGGGCAAGTCAGAAGTCATGTCTGCCCACCATCGTACGGGGGGCAGGCGACACGCGCGCAACCCACGACCGGCGTCGCGGGCTCGTCCCGTGGCCGACGAGGACCCCGAACCCGGGGACGTCAGCCCGGGGGCCAGCCCAGCGCACGCCCGGCGAGGACGTGACCGTGGCAGTGGAAGACGGTCTGGTGGGCGTCGGCGCCGGTGTTGAACACGAGTCGGTAGGAGCCGCCCGCCTCCTGCGCCACGCGACGCGCGAGCCGCAGCAGCCCGACCGCCGCCTCCGGCTCGGCCTCGGCGAGGCTGCCGACGTCGGGCTGGTGGACCCGCGGGATCACCAGCACGTGGGTGGGCGCCTGCGGGCTGATGTCGCGGAACGCGAGCGCGTGCTCGTCCTCGGCCACCACGTCGGCGGGAACCCGACCGGCGACGATCGCGCAGAACAGGCAGTCGTCTTGGCTCATGGTCCCTTCCTACCGCACCTCAGCGGAAGGCGTCCTTGATGCGCCCGAACATGCCGTGCCGGTGCGTCGAGCCCATCTGTGCCTCGGGACGGTCCTCGCCGCGCAGCTCGGCCAGCTGCTTGAGCAGCTCGCGCTGCTCGTCGTCGAGCCGGTCCGGGGTCTCGACGACCATCTCGACCACGAGGTCGCCGCGACCGGGGCCGCGCAGCCGCGGCACGCCCTGGCCACGCAGCGTCAGGGTCTCGCCGGACTGCGTTCCGGCCGGCACCTCCAGGCCCACGGTGTCGGGCCCGTCCTGGTCGGCCAGGTCGGCCTCGAGCGTCGGCAGGTCGACGTGCGTGCCGAGGGCCGCAGCGGTCATCGGCAGGGTGACCTGGCAGCGCAGCTGGTCGCCCTTGCGGGTGAAGACGGGGTGACGGGCCACCTCGACCTCGATGTAGAGGTCGCCGGGGGGTCCTCCGCCGGGGCCGACCTCGCCCTCGCCGGCCAGCTGGATGCGGGTGCCCTGGTCGACGCCGGCAGGGATCGAGACGGTCAGCGAGCGACGCGACCTGACCCGGCCGTCGCCGTTGCACTCGTGGCACGGGTCGGGGATGACCGAGCCGAAGCCGTGGCAGGTCGGGCACGGGCGGGCGGTCCGGACGCTGCCCAGCGGCGTGCGCTGCACGTGCTGCACCTCGCCGTGCCCGTGGCACGTGCCGCAGGTGACGGCCTCGGAGTCATCCTCGGCCCCGCTGCCGTCGCAGCGCGTGCACACGACCGCCGTGTCGACCTTGATGTCGTGGGTGACGCCGAACGCGGCCTCCGCGAGGTCGACCTGCAGGCGCAGCAGGGCGTCCTGCCCGCGCTGGACGCGCGATCGCGGCCCGCGGGTGTTGCCCCCGCCGCCGAAGAACGCGTCCATGATGTCGTCGAAGCTGAAGCCGCCGCCGGCGAAGCCGCCCGCGCCGCCCCCGCCGCCGAGCGGGTTGCCGCCGCGGTCGTAGACCGACTTCTTCTGCGGGTCGGAGAGCACCTCGTAGGCGGTGGTGACCTCCTTGAAGCGGTCGGCCGCGTCGGGTGCGTCGTTCACGTCGGGGTGCAGCTGGCGCGCGAGCCGGCGGTACGCCTTCTTGAGCTCCTCGGGCGTCGCCGACCGGGACACGCCCAGCAGCTCGTAGTAGTCCTGTGCCATTGGTCCTCGTCCTGTTCAGCCGTCCGCCAGCTGTCGCCCGACGTAGCGGGCGACCGCGCCGACGGCGGCCATGGTTCCTGGATAGTCCATGCGGGTGGGTCCGAGCGTGCCCAACGTGGCGAGCGCCTGCTCGGGGGTGCCGTACGCCGAGGAGACGACGGCGGTGCCCGCCAGTCCCTCACTACCGGTCTCGAGGCCGATGCGCACGGTGGGGTCGGTGGTCGCCTCGCCGAGGAGCTTCAGGAGCACGACCTGCTCCTCGAGCGCCTCGAGGACGGGGCGGATCGAGGAGTCGAAGTCGCGGCCGAAGCGCGCCAGGTTGGCGGTGCCGCCGACGGCGATGCGCTCGTCGGACCGCTCGTCGGAGAACACGTGCGTGAGCGTGGTGACCACCGACGTGACGAGAGGCCGGTCGGTCTCGGCGAACGTGCCGATCACCTCGGCCAGGCGCAGCGACGCCTCGGGCAGCCGCTGCCCGATGGTGGCGGTCATGATGCGTGAGCGCACGTCGGACAGCAGCACGTCGCCCGGCGTGGACTCGAGCTCGACGACGCGCTGCTCCACCCGGCCGCTGCTGGTGATCACCACGAGCAGCACGCGTGCGTGCTCGAGCGCGACGACCTCGACGTGGCGCACGGTGGAGCGGGTCAGCGACGGGTACTGCACGATCGCGACCTGGTTGGTCAGCTGGGCCAGCACCTTGACGCTGCGCTGCACGACGTCGTCGACGTCGACCGCTCCCCCGAGGAAGGTCTCGATGGCGCGTCGCTCGGGCGTCGAGAGCGCCTTCACCTGGGACAGCCGGTCGACGAACAGCCGGTAGCCCTTGTCGGTGGGCACCCGGCCCGCGCTCGTGTGCGGCTGCGCGATGTAGCCCTCGTCCTCCAGGGCCGCCATGTCGTTGCGGATGGTCGCCGGCGAGACACCGAGCTGGTGCCGCTCCACGAGCGCCCGGGAGCCCACGGGCTCCTGGGTCTCGACGTAGTCCTCGACGATGGCGCGCAGCACCTCGAGGCGACGGTCGTCAGAGGCGAGTCTTCGGTCCTCCGGCACGGCGGTCTCCTCTCTGCTGATCGGGCCTGCTGGGTCGTGACGGCCCCGGGGCGCGCAGACGGGGCACGACGACGCGGCGTGGCGCTTTGGCACTCACCCAGGGCAAGTGCCAGTCTAACGAGGTGGGAGCAATCGGGAGCGAGGGAGAGGTCGTCTCGGTCACGGGCACCACGCGTACCCTCACCTACCGACCTCGTCGGGTCACCCTCTCCGACGGCACCTTCCTCATGCACGAGTCGCGCGGCGGCACCCTCAGCTCGGTCTGGGCCGCCGACCTCGGCGACCTGTTCGTCGAGGTGGTGCACCTGGGCCACGGCCCCCTGGGCGGCGAGCTGGTGCTGGTCGTCCCCGACGGCGACGTGGTCGCGCTCGGCGACCTCGTCCCCCCGCTCGACACGGTCCCGTCGACCGTCACGCCCAGCTGGCCGGCCGCCGTGGACCTCGCCGTCGGGCTCACCCGCCCGTCGACCCGCATCCTCACCAGCAGCGGACCCATCGCCCGCGAGGACCTGGAGGACTTCCACCAGACGCTGCTCGGGGTGCTGCATGGCTGAGGCCAGGCACCCGGGGCGCTACGGCCAGGACGTGCTGGCCGGCGACTGGAAGGCTCCCCCGCGCGGTCGCTCCACCGAGGCCCCTGCCGACCTCGGCATCGTGGTCGAGGAGGTCACCTCGGGGTGGGTCGGCGAGGTCGTCCGCGTGGAGCGCGACCTCGGCATGGTGATGCTGGAGGACCGCCACCTGCGTCGCAAGTCGTTCCCGCTCGGACCGGGCTTCCTCCTGGAGGGCCGGCCGGTCGTGCTCGTCGCTCCGGTCGCGGCGGCACCGAAGGCCGCGGCCCGCACCGCGTCCGGGTCGCGTGCGGTCGCCGGACAGCGTGCACGGGTCGCCCTGCCCAGCCGGATCCTCGTCGAGGGCAAGCACGACGCCGAGCTCGTCGAGAAGGTGTGGGGCGACGACCTGCGGGTGGAGGGCGTGGCCGTGGAGATGCTGCACGGCGTCGACGACCTCGTCGGGGTCGTCGACGACTTCGACCCCGGTCCCGACCGTCGCCTCGGCATCCTCGTCGACCACCTCGTCCCGGGGTCCAAGGAGTCGCGCATCGCTGCGAGGCTCTCGGACCGCGACCACGTGCTCGTCGTCGGGCACCCCTACGTCGACGTGTGGCAGGCCGTGAAGCCGGGTCGTCTCGGCGTGGACGCCTGGCCCGTGGTCCCGCGCAGCATCGAGTGGAAGCGTGGGATCTGCGCGGCCTTCGGCTGGCCGCACGCCGAGCAGGCCGACATCGCTCGCGCGTGGCAGCACATCCTCTCGCGCGTCCGGTCGTGGACCGACCTGGAGCCGGAGTTCCTGGGCCGGGTCGAGGAGCTCATCGACTTCGTCACCGCTCCCTGAGCGGCACGGCGTCTCGCGAGGCCCACCGACGAGGACCGTCAGCCCGGCCCGACCACCGGCCCGAGCACCGGGGCGACCACGTCGTCGAGCCAGTCCGCTCGTGGCACGGCGACGCCCCGGGTGGTTCCGTCGTCCCGCACCTCCAGGTCGGCCACGCCGAGCAGCACGTCCGTGCCCCTGGTGCCTGAGGCGTTGTGGGCGTACAGGTAGGCGCGCAGCTCGCCGCGCACCTGGACGGTGCGTCGCCACGAGAACCGGAAGTAGGCGGAGGAGAACGTGAAGGTCTCCGCCGGCGCCCGGTCCAGCGGCGCCCCCAGCGCGACCGTGTAGGCGACCGGACGCCCCCACCGGTCGGGCTCGCTCGCCGCGCCGCGCACCGCCACCATGCCGTCCGTCGCCTCGAGCGACTCCAGGACGCCCGACGGCGACCCGTCCGACGTGGGGTAGCGGATGAAGCCGGACGGCCACCCCGAGCCTCGTCGCACGGTGCGCCACATGAAGGTCCGGTTCATGTTGTCCTCGGAGACGACGATGGAACCGTCCGCGCGGACCCGCTCCACGACGGCGACGTGCCCCTTCTTGCCGGCCAGTCCTCGGTCGGCCTTCCACCAGGCCACGTCGCCACGGCGTGGTGCCGAAGCGCTCACCCGCAGTCCGGCGGCCCGAGCGGCCGCGCCCCACGTGAGGGCGGCGTCGGTGCCGGGCGGTCGCGCGACCAGTCGGTTCCTGGTGAGTCGGTACGCGACGTAGTTCGTGCAGCTGCGACCGGGCGTCATGTTCCAGTACGACCGCGACCGGACCGACGCGTAGCCGCCGTGGGTGTACCCCTTGGCGGCGCACTGCTTGTATCCCGTGCACAGCACGGTGCGTGGCGCCGCGTCCGCAGACGTCGGCACACTGATGATGGCCATGCCGACCAGCATGCTGATCAGAGCTGGCCAATGCGCGATGCGCATTGCTCCCTCGCCAACTCCCCCGAGTCGTTTCTTGCTCCCAGGAGCACCGTAGGACCGTGCCTTTGGTCACGCCATCCGAATGACGAAAGTCCCTTGGACTGGGGCGGGCGTCCTAGTCCGTGAGGTCCCGGACCACGGCGTCGGCGAGCAGGCGGCCCTCCAGGGTGAGCACGAGACGCTCGTCCACGACGTCGAGCAGACCGCGCGCGGCGAGCACCGGCACCTGCGCCCGTACCGAGGGGTCGAGCGCCGCCACGGGCAGACCGGACCTCAGCCGGATCTCCAGCATGATCCGCTCGAGAGCGGCCGTGGGGGCGTCGATGTCCTCACCGTCGGCCTCGACCGGGTCGCCCGCAGCCAGTCGCTGCGCGTAGGCGGCAGGATGCTTGACGTTCCACCAGCGCCGTCGGTCGACGTAGGAGTGCGCGCCCGGACCGACGCCCCACCACTCGGCGCCGTGCCAGTACAGCAGGTTGTGGCGGCACTGTGCGGCCTCGTCGCGGGCCCAGTTCGACAGCTCGTACCAACCCAGGCCCGCCGCGGTGAGGGTCGCGTCGGCGAGCAGGTACTTGTCGGCGGTCTCGTCGTCGTCGGGCATGACCACCTCGCCGCGCCGGACCTTGCGCGCGAAGGCCGTCCCGTCCTCCACGATGAGCGCGTAGGCGCTGACGTGGTCGGGCTCGAGGGAGACCGCCTGGTCCAGGCTGGTCCGCCAGTCGTCCATCGACTCACCCGGGGTGCCGTAGATGAGGTCGAGGCTCACCTGCTCGAACCCGGCCTCCCGGGCCCAGCGCACCGCGTCGGGGACGCGGGCGGGGTCGTGCGTCCGGTCCAGCGTGGCGAGCACGTGCGGCACGGCGGACTGCACCCCGAAGGAGATGCGGGTGAAGCCGCCCTCGCGCAGGCGTGCCAGCGACGCCGGCGTGACGCTGTCTGGGTTGGCCTCCGTGGTCACCTCGGCACCCGGGCGCAGCCCGAGGTGCTCGTCGATCGACCGGAGCACGCCGACGAGGTCGTCGGCGGGGAGCTGGGTGGGGGTGCCTCCCCCGAAGAAGACCGTCTCGACCGGCCGGGGCCCGACGGCCTCGGCCATGCGCCGCACCTCCTGCAGCGCCGAGGAGGCGTACGTCGCGCGGGTGGCACCCTCGCCGAGCTCGTCGGCGGTGTAGGTGTTGAAGTCGCAGTAGCCGCAGCGAACCGAGCAGAACGGGACGTGGACGTACACACCGAATCCGGCTGCCGTCGCGGGCACGCCGAACGGCCCGCCCCCGGTGTCGGGAGCGGGCCGTTCGGTCGAGGTCATGGACTAAGCGTAGAAGCCGTCCAGGATGTGCTTGTAGTTCGACTCCACCACGTTGCGCTTGACCTTCATGCTCGGCGTGATCTCGCCGGACTCGATCGACAGGTCGTGGTCCAGGATGGCGAACTTCTTGATCGTCTCCCAGCGGTTGATCTTGGAGTTGAGCTCGTCGATCTGGCCGGAGATCACCTCGTGCATCTGCGGCGAGGAGACGACCTCGGAGTAGGACTTGCCCTCCATGCCGTGCGCCGTGGCCCACTCGGCGACCGCGTCGGGATCGAGCGTGATGAGCGCGGAGCAGAAGTTGCGCTCGTTGCCGTGCACCACGATCTGGCTGGTCAGCGAGCTGATGCCCTTGAAGATGCCCTCGATGTGCGGCGGAGCCACGTACTTGCCGCCGGAGGTCTTGAAGAGCTCCTTCTTGCGGCCCGTGATGTAGAGGAAGCCGTCCTCGTCGAGACGGCCCTCGTCGCCGGTGTGCAGCCACCCGTCCTCGGTGAGCGACGAGGCGCTCTCGGAGTCGAGGTTGTGGTAGCCCTGCATGACGTGCGGGCCCTTGACGAGGACCTCGCCGTCCTCGGCGATGCGGATCTCGCTGCCGGGCATCGGGATGCCGACCGAGCCGAGCTTGAAGTCGGTCGGGTGGTTGACCGTGGCGCCGGCGGAGTTCTCGGTGAGCCCGTAGCCCTCGAGGATGAGGACGCCGGCGGCGTGGAACCACTCGGCGATGTCGGGCGAGAGCGCCGCGGCACCGGAGATGAAGAACCGCACGCGGCCGCCGAAGCGGTCGCGCACCTTCGAGAACACGAGCTTGTCGGCCACACCGTGCTTGGCCTTGAGGACCGGCGAGATCGGCTTGCCGGCGCGCACCGCGCGCGAGTGCTCGATGCCCACCTTCTCGGCCCACTTGAAGATCTTGAGCTTCGCGCCGCCCTCGGCCTCGGTCATGCCGACGATGCGGCCGTAGGCCTTCTCGAAGATGCGGGGCGCCGCACCCATGAACGTCGGCTTGACGATCGCCAGGTTGTCGACGATCTTCGGCACGCGCCCGTCGATGGCCGTGGCGAAGCCGATCTGCAGCTGGGTCGAGAGGAGCACCTTGCCGAAGGAGTGCGCCATCGGCAGCCAGAGGAACTGCAGGTCGTCGGCGGTCAGGTAGCCGCCTGCGGCGATGCACGCGCCCTCGTAGGTCCAGCCGTCGTGCAGGAGACGCACGCCCTTCGGACGGCCGGTCGTGCCGGACGTGTAGATGAGCGTCGCGAGCGACTGCGGCGTGATGGCCGCGACCCGGTCCTTGACGGCGTCCGGGTTGGCGGCGAGGTGGTCGCGGCCGAGCTGCTCGAGGTCGTCGAAGCCGATGACCCAGTCGCCGTCGGGCGTGCCGTCGTAGACGACGACCTTCGTGACGGAGGGGAGCTCGGAGTGCTTCTCGCGCAGCTTGGCGACCTGCTCGTCGTCCTCGGCGAAGACGATGCGGCTGTCGGAGTCGGCCAGGATGTAGGCGACGTCGCTGGCCATCGTGGTCGGGTACACGGTGGTGGTGGCGGCACCGGCAGCCAGCACGGCGAGGTCGGAGAAGATCCACTCCACACGGGTGCCGGACGCGATGGCCACGCGCTCCTCCGGGCCGATGCCGAGTGCCAGCAGGCCGGCCGCGAGCGCCGTCACCTGCTCGCCGGTCTGGGCCCAGGTCAGCGAGTGCCAGACCTCGTTCTCGTCGGGGTAGCGGTAGGCCTCCCGGTTCGGGGTCTGCTCCACACGGTCGTAGAACATGCGGGCCACGTTGGGCGCACGGTCCTCGACGATCTTGAGCTGCTCGGGGGTGGCGGTCACAGGCATGGATGTCCTCACACGACGTTCCGGGGGAATGTGGTGCCGCTCACCCTAACCTACTGGTCGGTCGCTTCTCGGGGCACCGGACGAGTGGTTGCGCACCTCATCGATCTGCCGCGCGATCTTGGCCGAGACCCTCGGTTCGGCCTGGAACGACGGCAGTCTCGCCCGATCCGTCGTGAGGGCACGGAAGGCCGCCCCGACGGTGAGGTCGTGGTCGCGACGTTCGACGACTCGCACCGGGTCGCCCGCCTGGACGACGCCCTCCTGCACGACCCTGAGGTACGCACCGACGACCCCGTGCTCGGCGAAGCGCCTCACCCAACGGGGCTCGTCGACGAACCCCTGGAAGACCGCACAGGGGATGCGCACGTCGCACACCTCGAGGAGCGTCGAGCCGACCGCCCACCGCTCCCCCAGCCGCGCGTCCTGCACGTCGAGCCCGCGCGTGGTGAGGTTCTCGCCGAACTGTCCGGCCACGAACGTGCGACCGGCCAGCTCGGACCAGCGCTCGAGGTCCTCGGCGGCGTAGGCGTAGACCGCCTGGTCCGGACCGCCGTGGTGCTTGGTGTCGGCGATCTCGTCACCCTCGAGCCCGAGGCGGTGGACCTGGACGGGCCCGGCGACGGGACGCTTGTCGATCCCCGACCGCCTGAGCTTCCCCCACGGGACGTCGACGACCTTGCCGACGTTCACGGACACGACGTGCGCACTCACGAGCGCATCCTACGAATCCTCGCCTCGCCTGCTCGAGGACCGTCTCGGTCAGGCGGCCTCATCGTGTCGAGCGCACTCGACCTCACACTGGATCGGGTGGCTCCGGGCCATCCTGCGACGACAGACCAGTCGACGAGAGCGAAGCCGGCAGCTCCGGAGGCTCCTCGACCTGCCGCAACTTCGGTGGCGCCGCTGACCAAGCCTTGAGGTGCTGCAGCACCTCTCCGTAGAAGTCGTCCACGAGATCGATGACGCTGTCGATGAATGCGCCCCGGCCTCGACCTCGCTTCGTGCCGGCTTTGGCGGAGCAGGCCACTCGGAAGGACTTGATCTCCTTCTGCGGATCCAGGACGAGCATCTTGGGGTTCTCACGCGCGTGGATCAGCAGCTCCGCAGCCGTACTCGCCCGAGATCGAGCGACGAACACCTCGATCCGCGTGTCGTCGGGAGCGTGCTTGAGCTGCCGCAGCAACCAATTGACCCGAGTGAGGGCCCGGCCCTCCCGTGGTGCGTCGACATCGACGTGGCACTGGAGCTTCCCTGCTCGAACATCAGCGGTCACCACGATGTCACCGACGACGTGCGGGATCCTGATGGCACCGGCCATGACTCCTTCGGAGGCAAGCGACTTCACCAGTTCGGTCGTTCGGATCGACGGATCTGCGATTTCTGCGCGCGTCAGTACCTGGTTGACGTCCGTCCCGAGCTGCTGCCCCAGACGAAGCCCGGCGTACCTCAGCAGGGCATCGAAGCGCGAGGTCACCTCGGGCGCCGCTTTGTCGTTCGCCTTCAGGGTCCCGGCAAGGACCGACTCCCTGACGGACACCCAGTTGGAGCCCATGTCATCGAGATCCAGTGCTCCAGAGCGTTCGTGCTCGAGGTATCGGATGAGCTCGCCAAGGATCCAGGCCTGCTCCGGATCCGAGACGCCTCGGTGCTCCTTCTGCATGATCGCGGTGGAGAGGACCACAGACCACGGAAGGTGGTGCATCACGACCTTGCGAAGCTTCCTCTTGTCCACGGCAGTCGGATGCTGCCCGGGCGTCGGCGGAATCTCGTTGCTGATGGTGATGAGCGCATCGAAGCCCTCAGCACGCGCAACGTCGAGGTAGTTCTCGAGCTGGGTCGTCTCCAGGACGTTCTTGCCCGTCTTCACTTCAACGAGCGCGGTCCACTGCCGTCCAGCGCGACCCTTGATCCGGATCAAGCCGTCCGGATACACCCGGGATCCGCCGAGCTCGAAAGGAACTTCGATGAAGGACGTGAGTCCTCCCGCCGGGGCCCCGAGCTTTCCCAACAGCGATCGGCTGTAGTCAGGAACGATGCTGAGAACGGCAAGTAGTGCTGACGTCGCACGCCGCTCCTGCTCTTGCGCTCCATTGATCCCCGATGTCGGAATCAAGCGCGCCTCATGCCAGGACTCTTCGCTCACCGTGATCCTCCGCCGTCGTCGTGCACAGCACCCTAGAACAATGTCCGGTTCTTTCTGGGCACTCTGGGCAGCACGGTGCAAAGTTGGTCACGACGGACTGCCCGATCGATCCGGCCGGCTCGTGGACCGCCCGAGGTGTGCTGCCATGAATCAAGGCCAGCAGCAGGCCGGGCCAGGCGACGAACCCTGCCGGACCAGAGCAGGGATGGGATCGTGGGTCCATGGCAGAGCGGACCGACGTGGTGGTGGTGGGAGCAGGGCTTGCCGGGCTGGCGTGCGCGACGCGGCTGCAGCGCATGGGCATCGATGCACGTCTGCTGGAGGCCGCGGACGACGTGGGCGGCCGCGTGCGCACCGACGTCGTCGACGGCCACCTCTGCGACGTCGGCTTCCAGCTGCTCAACCCGGCCTACCCTGCTCTGCGCGACCTGGTCGACCTCGAGGCGCTGGACCTGAAGCCGTTCGCAGCCGGGGTGCGAGTACGCCGCGGAGCCTCGGTGGCGACCATCGGCGACCCGCGTCGCGAGCCCGGCCTCCTCGCCTCCACCCTGCGCAGTGGTCTGCTGCGTCCGCGAGAGCTGGCGGCCCTCGCGCGCTGGGCGGCCCCGATCCTGGGCGGCGAGAAGCGCATCATGAGCCGGGCCGACGACACCCTGGCGGAGTCCCTCGACTTCGCCGGGGTGCGCGGACCTCTGCGCCGACAGGTGCTGGAGCCCTTCCTGGCCGGTGTCCTGGCCGACGACACCGGCGCCACCTCGTCCCGGTACGCACGGCTGCTGGTCCGGTGGTTCCTGCTCGGCACCCCCGCCGTTCCGGGCGACGGCATGCGCGCCCTGCCCGCCCAGCTCGCCGCCGGACTGCAACGTCCGGCCGAGACGGGCGTGCGGGTGGTGGGCGTCGACCGCAGCCCGCAGGGCACCACGGTCCGCACGGGGTCCGGGTCCATCGAGGCCCGCGCCGCCGTCGTCGCCACCGACGTCCACGACGCGGCCGGTCTGGAAGCGGTGCCCGAGGTACCTCCCGTGGGCGGGCTCGTGACGTGGTGGTTCAGTGCGCCCACCGGCATGCCCCAGGACCGTCTGCTGGTCGTCGACGGCGACCGCGGGCCCGTGGTCAACACGGCCGTCGTCTCGGCGGCCGCTCCCGGCTACGCCCCGCCGGGGCGCGACCTGGTGCAGGTGACCGCGCTCGCCGGGGCCGGTCTCTCCGACGCGGCGGCGCTGACGCAGGCGGCCCGCCTGTGGCGCACCGACGTCGGCGCGTGGGACCTGCTGGTGCGCCACGACGTCGGCCGGGCGCTGCCGAGGGCCCTCGCGCCCCTGCAGCTGCGGCGACCCGCCGACGTCGGCGGCGGCGTCTTCGTCTGCGGCGACCACCGCGAGACACCCTCCATCCAAGGGGCGCTGACCTCGGGCACGCGAGCCGCCGACGAGGTGGCCGCGGCCCTCGGCGCGCGCTGATCCGAAGGGAGCGGCGGACTACTTCGGGGTGGAGTCACCGGTGGAGAGGGCGGCGATGAACGCCTCCTGGGGGACCTCGACGCGGCCGATGTTCTTCATCCGCTTCTTGCCCTCCTTCTGCTTCTCCAGCAGCTTGCGCTTGCGGCTGATGTCGCCGCCGTAGCACTTGGCGAGCACGTCCTTGCGCATGGCGCGGATGTTCTCGCGGGCGATGATGCGGGCGCCGATCGCGGCCTGGATGGGCACCTCGAACTGCTGGCGCGGGATGAGCTCCTTGAGCTTGCCGGCCAGCATCACGCCGTACGCGTAGGCGGAGTCGCGGTGGACGATCGCGCTGAAGGCGTCGACGATCTCGCCCTGCAGCATGATGTCGACCTTCACGAGGTCGGCCTTCTGCTCGCCGGACACCTCGTAGTTCAGCGACGCGTAGCCCTTCGTGCGGCTCTTGAGGGCGTCGAAGAAGTCGAACATGATCTCGCCCATGGGCAGCGTGTAGCGGATCTCCACGCGGTCCTCGGACAGGTAGTCCATGCCGCCGAGCTGGCCGCGACGGGCCTGGCACAGCTCCATGATGACGCCGATGTACTCGCTCGGCGCCAGGATCGTGGCCGAGACCACCGGCTCGTGCACCGACGCGATCTTGCCGTCCGCCGGGTACTCGCTCGGGTTGGTCACCACGATCTCGCGACCGTCCTCCATCACCACGCGGTAGACGACGTTGGGGGCCGTCGAGATCAGGTCGAGGTCGAACTCGCGCTCCAGGCGCTCGCGGACGATCTCCAGGTGCAGCAGGCCGAGGAAGCCGATGCGGAACCCGAAGCCAAGCGCACCCGAGGACTCCGGCTCGTACACGAGCGCGGCGTCGTTGAGCTGCAGCTTCTCGAGGGCCTCGCGCAACGTCGAGAAGTCGTCGCCGTCGATCGGGTACAGACCCGAGAAGACCATGGGGTTCGGGTGTGCGTAGCCACCGAGGGGCTCCTCGGCACCGTGGGTGTTCGACGTCACGGTGTCGCCCACCCGCGACTGCCGGACCTCCTTCACGCCCGTGATGAGGTAGCCGACCTCGCCGACGCCGAGGTGGTCGGCCTTCACGGCCTCGGGGCTGATGACGCCCACCTCGAGCATCTCGTGCACCGCGCCGGTGGACATCATCTTGATCTTGTCGCGGTGGCTGAGCTTGCCGTCGACCACGCGGACGTAGGTGATGACGCCGCGGTACGTGTCGTAGACGGAGTCGAAGATCAGGGCACGCGGGGGGCCGTCGGCGTCACCGACGGGCGGCGGCACCTCGTCGACGATGAGGTTGAGGAGGGCCTCGACGCCCTGCCCGGTCTTGGCCGAGACCCGGAGCACGTCGTCGGGGTCGCCGCCGATGATGCCGGCGATCTCCTCGGCGTACTTCTCCGGCTGCGCGCCGGGCAGGTCGATCTTGTTGAGGACCGGGATGATGTGCAGGTCGGCGTCCATGGCCAGGTAGAGGTTCGCCAGCGTCTGCGCCTCGATGCCCTGGGCGGCGTCGACCAGGAGGATCGCACCCTCGCAGGCCTCCAACGAGCGGCTGACCTCGTAGGTGAAGTCCACGTGGCCCGGCGTGTCGATCATGTTCAGCACGTAGTGACGACCGGCGTCGTCGCCGTCGGACTTGGTGAACGGCATGCGCACGGCCTGGCTCTTGATCGTGATGCCGCGCTCGCGCTCGATGTCCATCCGGTCGAGGTACTGGGCGCGCGCTGCACGCTCGTCGACGACCCCCGTGATCTGCAGCATGCGGTCGGCCAGGGTCGACTTGCCGTGGTCGATGTGCGCGATGATGCAGAAGTTGCGCAGGAGGGCCGGGTCGGTCGATCCCGGCTTGGGCGCCGTGCCCGGCGTCGTGGAGCTCGTCATGATGGGTCCATCCTCCCATCTGCGGCCAGACCGCCGACCGCACCCGTCGGAGCGGCCGCCCGGCTCGGTCGACCGAGGCGGCTCACGTCCAGAGGTAGGCGATCGCGACGTTCACGACGATGAGCGCGGCGACGACGTGTGCGACGGGGTTCGGCGACGGCCGCCGACGCGTGCCGTGGGCCAGGCCGACGGCGACGAGGGCGACCAGGAGCTTCACCCCGACCTTGGCGTTGTTCGGGTCGGCGACGGCGTCGCTGGCCGAGGCGATGCCGGTGAGGGCGATGCCGAGGACGAACGCAGCGCCGACGCCGTGGGCGATCCAGGGCGTGATCTGCGGCCGACGGGCGACCGACGCGTAGCTGACGAGGGCCACGACCCAGCTGATGATGTGGAGCACCACGAGCACGTTGTAGAGCGTCTGCATGACTCGGATCGTAAGGGTTCGCGGTCGCTCGGTCGTCGGAGTGCGTCCCCTCGGCACGAGCACGCACGGGCGATTTGGGTGCGGCTGCCCGACGCTGGTAGTGTGAGCGGTCGCGTGCCTACCGGTGCGCCCTCACACTTGCACCACGCCCTTCACGCACGAGAGAACAGGTCAGCCACGTGGCGAACATCAAGTCGCAGATCAAGCGGAACCGTCAGAACGAGGCCGCTCGCGAGCGCAACAAGTCGGTCCGCTCCGCCCTCAAGACGGCCGTGCGCCGCTTCCACGCTGCGGTCGAGTCCGGCGACGCCGAGCAGGCCAAGGTCCTCGCCGCCGACGCCGGCAAGAAGCTCGACAAGGCCGCCAGCAAGGGTGTCATCCACAAGAACCAGGCGGCGAACCGCAAGTCGTCGATCGCCAAGAAGGCCGCGTCGCTCTGACGTAGCCCCACAGCTCGCACGAAGGCCCCCGGTCACCCGGGGGCCTTCGTCGTTCCTGCGGCACCTCGACCCTGCGGATGCCGGCCGTCAGAGGTGGGCCTGGCACCCGTCAACGTCCTCGAGAGGTGTCACACCTACCGCTGGCCAGGTCGTTCGGTGCGTCACCTACCTCTGACCCGCCGGCCCGACCCACCGACCGCCCCCGGGTCAGCGGCGACGCGACGCGGCGACCTGCAGCACCATGCGCTCGACCGCGTACGCGGGCTCGGCCGCGCCACCCTTGACGTCGAGGTCGGCCTGGGCGACCGCGTCGAGAGCCCGGGCCAGGCCGGCCGGGTCCCACCCCTGCAGCTGACGGCGGAGCACGCGGATCTTGAACGGGGGCGCGCCGACGTGGCGGGCGAGCTCTCCCTCGCCCAGACGCGGCGGGGCGTCGGCGAGGCGGGCGAGCTGGCGGAGCCCGGCGGCGAGCGCACTGGTGACCAGCACCGGGGCGACCTTGGCGGTCTCGGCCCACCGCGCCTGCTCGAGCGCCACGTTGATGCGTCCGTCGATGGCGGCGTCGGCGATCTCGTAGCCGCGGACGTCGGCCCGACCGCCGAAGTAGCGCCGCACGACCTCGACGGTGACCTCGGTGCCGGAGTCGAGCGTCGCGGCGAGCTGGTCGGCCGCTCCGGCCAGGGCGCGCAGGTCCTGCCCGACGGCCGCGACGAGGAGCGTGGCCGCCTCCTCGTCGATGCGGGTGCCCAGCTCGCGCAGCTCGGTGGCCACCCAGCGGGCGTGGTCGCGCTCGTACTTGGGAGCCTCGTGCTTGACCTCGTGCACCGACGACTGGGCGCGCAGCTTGTCGAGCAGGCCCTTGCCCTTCTGACCACCGCCGTGGACGAGGACGACCGCGACGTCGGGGCTCGGGTCGGCGGCGTACGCGAGCAGCTCGCCCTGGGCGACGTCGGGCAGGTCCTGCAGCTCGGTGAGCACGAGCCCGCTGACGCTGCTGAACAACGACGGGCTGGTGAGCCCCGCGATCTCGCCCGCAGCCAACCCGCCGGACGTGGCGGTCGCGACGTCGCACTGCGGGTCCTCGGCCTTGATCGCGGCCACGGCTCGCGCACGGGTGCGGTCGGACAGGTACTCAGCGCTGCCCGTGATGAGCAGGATCTTCCCGAACGGCGACGCCACGGGACCACCCTAGTGTCCGTCTCCGACAGGCCGGGGAGCCGACGTGGGCGTAGGCTCCGGCCATGCCGATCGACGCCGACGACGTCGCCTCCCACGTCGACGACGACTGGGTGGACAACCTGGTCCGCTTCGGCTTCGTGGCCTACGGGCTCGTGCACCTCGTCGTGGCCTTCCTCGCCCTCCAGCTGGCCCTGGGCGACCCGAGCGGCAAGGCCGACACCAAGGGGGCGCTGGCCGAGCTCGCGCAGCAGCCGTTCGGTCGCACGATCCTGTGGCTGGTCGTCGCAGGGATGGCGGTGCTGGTGCTGTGGCGCGTGCTCGAGGCGACGCTCGACCACCGTCAGGACGAGGGAGCCACGCTCTGGGCGCACCGTGCGGCCGACCTGCTCAAGGCGGTCATCTACGGCGTCGTGGGCTGGAGCGCGGCGCAGGTCGCCACCGGCTCCGGCTCCGGCTCCGGTGGCTCGGGCAACGAGACGTGGACGGCTCGCCTGCTCTCGCTGCCCGCCGGCGCGGTGCTCGTCGGGATCGTGGGCCTGGCGGTCATCGGCTACGGGGGCTGGACCGCCTGGCGCGGGCTCAGCCACCAGCACCGCGACCACCTGAAGCCGGAGGGGCTCAGCGGAACCTCGGGCGACGTGCTCGTGCGCCTCGGCACGGCCGGACACCTGGCCAAGGGCGTCTCGATCGCGATCGTCGGCGGCCTGTTCTGCTTCGCCGCCCTCACCCGCGACGCCGACCGCTCCGGCGGTCTCGACGAGGCGCTGCGCACCGTCCTGGAGCAGCCGTTCGGACCCTGGCTGCTCGGTCTGATCGCCATCGGGATCGGCCTCTACGGCGTTTGGTGCCTGGCCCGGGCCCGCTACCTCGACCGCTGACCGCTCCCCTAAGCCCCGTTTCGCAGGAGGTGCGCCTCCACCTCTTCAGGTCGCATGTTCTCAGCTCGGATTCCCGACCACCAACGGCTCATCTGGGCCTCGTACCGTCCATGCGGCCCCTCCAGCGTGTGCGCCCGCGTCACCAGCAGCCCGTGACGTGCCCTAGAAAGCATCACCAGCAGCACCCGCTGCTCCTCGGCGAGTGCGTCCCCCTGATTGTTTCTCTTGGTCGGGAGATGGCCCTCCTCCAGCCCAACGACGAACACCCAGTCGAACTGCTGACCCTTCCCCGTGTGTGCGTTCAGGAGATGGACACCGGGGCCGATCACCTGCTTCGGGTCAGACACGCGGATTGACCGCACGGCGTTTCGGGCGGTAGTCGCGCCGCTCCGCTCGAGGATGGCGAAAGCGTCGTCAACCAGCTCACGGGAATCAATGTCTGCAGAATCCAGCGAGTCGAGCACGGCCTCGCGTGCGTCTTCGACGCTGGCCCCACGCGGAAGCGTCGCAACAGCCGTCTGAATGAGCGCCATGGTCCCGGGGTCGTCGATCGCGAGATCCCAGCGACGCACCGGAAAAGCCTTCTCTCCGATGAGCGCCTCGTCAATGTCTTCCCTCCGCCATGCGGCCCGGGCGATGATCCCTACAGAGGCGTTTGGGTTCTGCCTCAGAATTGCCCCAGCGAGGCGATGCAGCCACTTCGCTTCAGCCACCCGGTCCTGGAACACAACGGCTGCTGAGAAGCCGCCCTCGTCCCATGCCTCTGGTTGCGCAGAGCGCAGGCTCGAGCCGGGGTCAACCTGCTCGCTGATCGAGTTGACCGACTCTAGGACCTTTGGCGACGACCGATAGGACTCGCGCAGCCTGAGCGGATCACCGCATGTCTTCCGGACTTCCTCTTCGACCTCACGGGGTGATGCGCCTGCCCATGAGTAGATGCCTTGCAGCGGGTCTCCTGCGAATGTGCGCCGGCTCTCGCAGCTCAGGAGCGCAAGGTCGAGCTGCTGCATCGAAAGGTCTTGGAACTCGTCGACCAACACGGCGCCGAAGTGTGCTTGGTAGAGTCGCGCCACTACCGGGATTCGCAGAAGCCGCTGGCCATGGCGAAGGACGTCGTCGTAGTGCAGCTGATTCGCTTCTTGCCTCGACCGTTCGACTTGCTCGGCCAGTAGGACCCCCGGACCCCCGCCGCGGCGCTGAATCTCTTGGAGGACCTCCTCGTCGGAGAGAGGGCTTCGCTTGATCTCGCTTAAGATGCGCTCCGCCTCGTACAACGCGGGACCGCTACCCCCTGCGGCCTGGATGGCTTTTCGCATGGTGCTGGTCTTCGGCAGCTCCAGGCTCGTCATGTCCAGTCCGATCGTTCGGCCGTGGGCAAGGACAACCTGCGTCGCGAAGCCGTGAAGGTTGCGGACGACGATCTGGCGGCGGGCCCGAGCGTGACCGACCACGGATCGGAGTCGTTCCTCGAGGTTCGAGCGCGCCCGCTTCGTGAAGGTCAGTGCTAAGACGCGCTGGTTCTCCGCGATCAAACCGATCTGATGGGCAGCGCGGTGGGCCAGGACCTCTGTCTTGCCACATCCTGGCGGAGCAACGACGAGGAGGTGTGCTTTGGGGCAGAAGGCCGCGTCCCGCTGCTCATCACTGAGCGCGAAGTCGTTCACAGGCTACTCAGATCGGCCAATGCGGAGAGCAGCCTCGCGACGCTTCCGATCTTCGCTGCTGTCTCCGGTGTCAGCGCCTCGGCGACAGCGGTCGCTGCGTCGACCTTGCCCTTGCCCCTGCAGAACTTCGCGACGGCTTCGGGACCTATCGCGCTGATTGCATCGACTCCAGCGGCCTGAAGGATGCCCTCTTCACGACAGAATCCGCCGTCGATGAGTGCCTTAGCTGCGACGGGGCCGCCGAGTGCCATCGTGAACTCGTCCTCCAGGTCACCGTCGGAGATGAAGACCTTCTTGTCGATGACGTCCTTGGGCTTTCCCCCGAAAGCGTTGACCCAAGACGAACTCTCGTTCGTATCGACCAACCCGAGAAGTGTCGGCCCGAACCCGTCCGGGCCGAGAAGCGGGAACACATTCCGGAACTTGTCGGCACCGTCTAACTCGACGACGACAGCACCGATCCGGTCGAGGTCGATGCTGAGCTTGTTGGCCACGGCCTCGACAATCACACGGTCCGCATCCCCTTCGACCACGATGACGAACCGGGCTGTCAGGGCCTCGAGTAGTTTTGGTGACCACCAGTGCGCCCGCACCTTCTCGACCTTGGATAGCTTTGAGTCTTCGACCTGGTGCGAAACTCCGTGACGATCGACCGCTATTACTTCGGCAGGCTCAAAGCGATGCAGGATGTACGGCGAATGGGTGACGATGATCTTCTGGTTCCCGTCGCCGCTCAGTAGATCCGCCGCCGTACGTTGACTGGTCGGATGGAGATGGATCTCCGGCTCGTCGATCGCGAGCACGTTCGCTGTTCCTTCGGCGAGGTCGAAGAGCGTCATTGACATCAACTGGCGGACGCCATCCGACTGCTCCATCAACGAAACCTGGCCATCACCCCGGTTCAAGAACATCGTCACGTCCTGGAGGACGTCGCTCGAAGGATCCGTAAGGCTCCTGACTGCAAAGTCATCCTTCGTTACAGCACGAGGCATCGCGCGGCTCAGGTGGCGCGCTACAGTGCTGAGCAGTTCGCCAACTGATTCGTTGTCGGCGAGCTTTGCGTTGAACTGGTCCAGAAGCGTCTTTAGCCCCTCCTTGTTCTCGCCTAATTCCGCGGCAGCCAGGAGCGTTCTCACTGGACTATGCGGACCGTCCATCATAGATGCCCCGCGCGTGGCCCTCAGGTAGCGCCAGCCAAACGCTTCTAGCTGCTCACGAGTAGGGGCTCGTTCATGGCCGCTCTCCGGAAACCACCTCCGAACGGCTACGGCCTCTTCGTCCTCGAGGTCCTGCTCGACCACCATCTGCACCCACAGATACTCGGTGGCCTTGTCCTGTCCAATGCTGATCTCAGACGGAAACGGTCGACGGTTGGGCTCTGAGAAATCCGACCATAAGACATCAACCACGAGCGGTTGCTCAGGATCCCGGAGGTCTGCGGGCTTCAACGCCTGATACAGACCGGCGGTACTCGTCCCTAGAAGCAGATTCAACATACGGAGGATCGAGGACTTGCCCACGTCGTTCGCCCCAACGATGACGGCGTGCCGCCGCAGCTCGAGAGTCAGATCCTCGATTCGACTGTGATTTGTAATTTTCACTCTCGACAGGCGCACCGCTGATCACTCCCCGGCCTCGCACAACCAACTTCTTAGGACAGAGCATCACATAGCACGGTGGCGCGAGCCGGCGAGACCGCGAGCTTGGAGGTCCCGAATCCACAAGCGGCGCATGGCTATCGCCTCGGGGCCAGTTTCCCTGCGTGAGCTCGTCGTAAGCGCCGTAGTCCAAGCTAGATCTCGGGCCGTTTGGGTCCCGAGCCGGACTGCAGCAACATGGTCGAGGGTTTCGGGGGGACGGTTAGGACCACGCGGCCCTACTCGAGTTCATCGTCGAAGTCTCGGAGGGGGGTTCAACGGCGCTGCGCCGTAGGCAAACGCCTTCACCACTGGCTTGAGCCTCGAGACTATCGGCCCACTACAGCCAGCCGGCCGTTACTCACGACCACCGCGACGTCGCCCTCCTCGTCGGTGCGGTGCACCTGCGTGCCGACGTCGCGCAGCATCCGCAGGGCGGTGGGGGTGGGATGGCCGTAGTCGTTGTCGGCCCCGACGGAGATCGTCGCCACCGAGGCACCGACCGCCTCGGTGAACCGGGACGACGTGTCGGCGCTCCCGTGGTGGGCGACCTTGAGCACGTCGGCACGCAGGTCGGTGCCCGACCGGGCGAGACGGTCCTGCTCGACCTCCCCCACGTCGCCCGTGAGCATGAGCACCACGCCCTGCACCCGCACCCGCAGCACCACGCTCGCACCGTTGCGGTCGAGATCAGCCCGAGCGCGGGCGCTGCCGGCAGGCGCGGCCCGCGGCCACAGGACGTCGGCCGTGACGTCCCCCACCGCGAACCGGTCGCCGCGGGCGAGCGTGCGCGTCGGCACCCCGTCCACCGCGACCCCCGGACGTCCCACGAGCACCACGCCGACGTCGCGTCCCGCAGCGACGCCGGACCGACCACCCACGTGGTCGGCGTCCCCGTGGGTGAGCACCAGCGCCGGCACCCGCCGCACCCCGAGGCCACGCAGGCACCGGTCCACGTCGGCCGGCTCCATGCCGGCGTCGACCACCACCGCCTCGTCGTCACCGGACCGGATCACCGTCGCGTCCCCCTGGCCCACGTCGCACGCCACCATCACCCAGCCCGGCGGCGGCCAGCCAGGGCTCGGTGGGCGGACCATGGCCACCACGAGCCCGAGGCACAGCCCGACCACCAGCACCGGGTGAGGCGCAGCACGCCACCCCCACCACAGCGCGACCGGCACCAGGACGAGCAGCGACCACCACGGGCGTGACCAGACCAGGCTCGCCCCAGGGAGCGACGCGGCGTGGTGCGCGACCAGCACGATCCATCCCGCGCACGCCGCCGCACCCGTGCCCAGCACCGACGCGACGGCCGGTGACACCAGGTCCACGAGACCGGCCAGCAGCCCGAGGACCGTCGCCGGTGCGACCACGGGCGCCGCCAGCACGTTCGCCACCACGGCCACGATCGAGACCTCGGCCGAGATGGCCGCGATGACCGGGGTGCAGGCAGCTTGCGCCGCCAGCGGCACGGCGACGGCGATCGCCGCCCACCGCGGCAGCCAGCGCTCCAGCGCGCGCACGAAGGGTGGCGCCAGCAGCAGGATGCCCGCGGTCGCGCACACCGAGAGCACGAAGCCGACGGCCCTCGACAGCCACGGGTCGCAGAACAGCAGCGCGACGACCGCGACGCACAGCGCCCGGATCCCGCCTCGCGACCCCAGGCCCAGCGCCGCGAGCCCGACGACGCCCATCCCCGCCGCCCGCAGCACGCTGGGCTCCGGCCGGGCCAGCAGCACGAACCCCACCACGCCCAGCAGCCCGATCACCAGGAGCAACCGTGGTGGCGCACGCCCGGCACGAGCGACGGCCAGCACCATGGCGAGCACGATCGTCAGGTTGGTGCCGGAGACGGCGAGCAGGTGCGTGAGGCCGGTGCGGCGGAACTCCTCCTCGACCCGGTCGGGCAGTGCGGCGTCGTCGCCGACGACGAGCGCAGGGACGAGCGCCGACGGAGCCGGCGGCGCGTGGTCGACCGACGACCGCACGCCCGCGCGGACCCGCTCCGACGCCGACCACCACCACGCCGCGCCCTGGACCGCCGACCGCCGCGTCACCTGGAGCGTGGCCGTGTCGCGGTGGTCGCCGGGTGGTCCGAGACGGCCCTGCAGCACGAGCCGACGACCGACGACGAGGTCCTCGTGCGCGTCACGCAGGAACGCCGTGACCGGGTCCCGGACCCCGTGCACCCGACCATGTCGGTCCTCGACCCGCAGCACCAGGAGCCCCACGACCGTCCCCTGGCTCCCGACCGACTCGAAGACCCGACCGTCGCGCACCACCTGGGCCTGCACCGTCACCCGCTCGCGCGACGCCGTGAGCTCGGCCACCGGGGTGGCCTGCACGTCACCCAGGCGCCACGCGGTCGACGCGGCCACCGCCGCCACCACGACCGCCACCAGGGCGAGCGCGCGGAACCGACCTGCGGCTGCCCCGCCCACGACCACCGAGACGACCGCGACGACCAGGACGGCCCCCGGTCCTGCACCGACGGCCCAGGCCGCCACGGCCCACACGGCGACGGCGGCCGGCACCAGCCTCAGGTCCATCAGCGGACCCGGTGGTCCTGCCCGGCCCGGCCGCTCACACCGTCACGCGGTCGCGCAGGTCCTCGAGGGTCTTCTCGCCGATGCCGGACACGTCGAGAAGGTCGTCGACGGAGGTGAACCGGCCGTTCTCCTGCCGCCAGTCGAGGATCGACTGCGCGGTCACCGGGCCGACCCCGGGCAGCGCGTCGAGCTGCGCGAGGGTGGCGCTGTTGAGGTCGACCACTCCCCCGCCGGTCCCGCCCGCGCCTGCGGTGGCACCGGCGGCACCCGGCTCGGCAGGCTCGACGCCCACGAGGATCTGCTCGCCGTCGACGAGCTGTCGGGCCAGGTTGATCGTGGGCTCCTCCAGCGTGCCCTCGATGCCGCCCGCCTTCTCGATCGCCTCGAACACCCTGGACCCGGCAGGCAGGGTGACGATCCCGGGGTCACGGACCTTGCCCGCGACGTCGACGACCACCTCGGCCGAGGCTTGGGACGCCGCTCCCTCGGCGGGGGCGTCGCCGGTCGCGTCCGCGCGCGACGAGACCTGGAGCGGACGATCGACGTCGGACGTGCGGGGGCGTTCGGCCACCAGCCACCAGGTCAGCAGCACCCCGGCCGCCACGGCGGCGGTGGTGGCCATCCGCAGGTGGCTGCCGTGCAGCCCGCGCGGACGGCGCGGCGCGGCGGCTCGTCTCCGGCCGCCGCCTGGGGACGCTGCCGCCGGCTCGGGCTGCTCGTCGTGGTCCACCGGGGCGGAGCCACCCACGAGCCGGTCGAACGGGTCGTCCGGGTGGGTGGCCTCGAACGACGCGGTGAGCTGGGCGAGCCGACGTCGGGCGACCTCGGCCCGGGTCTCCTGGGGCGGTGCTGGACGTGGTGTGCTCACTCCTCGACGGTAGGCAGCGTCCCGGCCGCCCGGCACCCGTCGGCACAGCACTGTGGACAAGCCGTCACGTGGGTCGAGAGACCCTGTGGACGGGCACCCGGCGCCGCGAGGGGACCGGTGGTCTCAGCGGGGCGTGACGGTGACGGCGAGCATCCCGGGGCCGACGTGGGCTCCGATGACCGCGCCGACCTCGTTGACCGGGACCTGCTCCCGACCGAGCGAGGCAGCCAGGCGGTCGGCCACCTGCTGCGCGAGCTCGGGGTTGGCCAGGTGCTGCACGCCGATGTCGAACCCGTCCTGCGCCTTCTCGGCGGCCTGGACGGTGAGCACCTCGAGCCGAGCCACCGCCTTGCTGGTGGTCCGGACCCGCTCGAGCGGCTCGACCATGCCGTCGCGCAGGGTGAGCAGCGGCTTGACCGCGAGCGCCGACCCGATGAGGGCGGCCGCCGCCCCGACCCGACCGCCGCGACGCAGGTACTCCAGGGTGTCGACGTACATGAGCACGGTCGAGCTCTCCCCCGCAGCCAGCGCAGCACCGACGGCCGCGGCCTCGTCACCGCCCTCCCGGACGACGCGCGCCGCCCGACCGGCGGCGAAGCCCGTGGCGATCCCCACCTGGCGGCTGTCGACGCACATGACCGGGATCGACGCCTCGCGCGCGGCGAGCTGCGCCGAGTCGAACGTGCCGGAGATCTCCGCGCTGAGGTGCACCGACACGACGGCGTCGAAGCCCTCCGCCGCGAGCCGCTCGTACACGGCGCCGAACTCGTCGGGCGTGGGCCGCGAGGTGCTGACCGGCACGAACTCCTTGAGCGCGGAGGCGACGTCGTCGGACGTCGCGTCGACACCCTCGGTGAACGTGGACGCGCCGATGACCAGCTTGAGCGGCACCACCGTGATGCCCTCGCGCTCCGCGTCGACAGGGTCCAGCGAGGCGGTGGAGTCGGTCACCACCGCGATGCGACGCCGGCTCCCGGCAGCGCCGCTCATACGACCACGTTCACGAGCTTGGGGGCCCGCACGATGACCTTGCGCACCTCGCGCCCGTCGATCGAGCGCTGCACGTTCTCCTCGGCCAGCGCCAGTGCGGTGAGCTCGTCGTCGGTGACGTCGGGCGAGACGTCGAGCTTGGCCCGCACCTTGCCCTGCACCTGCACGACGCACGTGACGGTGTCCGAGACGAGGAGCGCGGGGTCGGCCTGGGGGAAGGCGGCACGCGTGAGCGAGGTGTCGTGGCCCAGCAACGACCACAGCTCCTCGGCCACGTGCGGTGCGAACGGGGCCAGCATGAGCACGAGCGGCTCCAGCGCCGACCGGCTCGTCACCGAGGCCTTGGTCAGGTGGTTGGTCAGCTCGATCAGCTTGGCGATCCCCGTGTTGAAGCGCAGCGCGTCCATGTCGGCCGAGACGCCGTCGATGGTGCGGTGCAGCACGCGCAGGGTGTCGCGGTCCGGCTCGACGTCGTCGGCCTTGACGTCACCGGACTCCTCGTCGACGACCAGGCGCCACACCCGCTGGAGGAACCGCTGCGAGCCGACGACGGCGCGCGTCTCCCACGGTCGCGACTGGTCGAGCGGGCCCATGCTCATCTCGTAGACCCGGAACGTGTCGGCGCCGAACTCGTCGTACATCTCGTCGGGCGTGACGACGTTCTTCAGGCTCTTGCCCATCTTCCCGTACTCGCGGGAGACCGGGCTGCCCTCGTACGTGTAGGTGGTGGTGCCGTCGTCGGCCACGTGCTCGACCACCGCGTCGGCCGGCACGTAGGTCCCGCGCGCGTCGGTGAAGGCGTACGCCTGGATGTAGCCCTGGTTGAACAGCCGGTGGAACGGCTCCTCGCTGCTCACGTGCCCCAGGTCGAACAGCACCTTGTGCCAGAACCGGGCGTAGAGCAGGTGCAGCACCGCGTGCTCGACCCCGCCGACGTAGAGGTCGACACCGCCCGTGGACTTGGCGTCCGTGGGACCCATCCAGTAGGCCTCGTTGGCCGGGTCGACGAGGGCGTCGGCGTTGTGCGGGTCGAGGTAGCGCAGCTGGTACCAGCTGGAGCCGGCCCAGTTGGGCATGGTGTTGGTGTCGCGGCGGTACCGGCGCGGTCCGTCGCCCAGGTCGAGCTCGACGTCGAGCCAGTCGTGCGCGCGGCCGAGCGGGGGCTCGGGCTCGCTCGTGACGTCGTCGGGCTCGAACGTGCGCGGCGAGTAGTCGGGCACGTCGGGCAGCTCGACGGGCAGGAGGTGGTCGGGCACGGCGTGCGGGTGGCCGTCCTCGTCGAAGACGATCGGGAAGGGCTCGCCCCAGTAGCGCTGGCGCGAGAACAGCCAGTCGCGCAGCCGGTAGGTGGTGGTGCCGGTGCCTCGCCCCTTCTCCTCGAGCCAGGCGATGATGCGCGACTTCGCCTCCGCGACGCCCAGCCCGTCGAGGCTGACCTCGTCGTTGGCCGAGGCCGTGGCGACCCCGTCGCCGGTCCAGGGCAGGTCGTCCCCGCCGGTGACGACCCGAGGGGTCGGCAGGCCGAACGCCGTCGCGAACTCGAAGTCGCGCTCGTCGTGCGCCGGGACGGCCATGATGGCGCCCGTGCCGTAGCCCACGAGCACGTAGTCGGCCACGAAGACCGGCACACGCTCGCCGTTCACCGGGTTGACCGCGAAGGCGCCGGTGAAGACGCCCGTCTTGTCCTTGTTCTCCTGGCGCTCGACGTCGGTCTTGCGGGCCGCCGCGTGGCGGTACGCCGCCACGGCCTCCGACGGGGACGCCGCGCCGGCGGTCCACCGGGGGTCGGTGCCGTCGGGCCACTCGTCGGTCAGGATCGCGTCGACCAGCTCGTGCTCCGGCGCCAGCACCATGTAGGTGGCGCCGAACAGGGTGTCCGGCCGGGTCGTGAACACGCGGATCGTGGCGTTCTCGACCGCGGGGACGTCGAAGTCGACCTCGGCGCCGTGCGAACGACCGATCCAGTTGCGCTGCATGAGCTTGACCGGCTCCGGCCAGTCGACGCGCTCGAGGTCGTCGACGAGGCGGTCGGCGTACGCCGTGATGCGCATCTGCCACTGGCGCAGGTTGCGCTGGAAGACCGGGAAGTTGCCGCGCTCGCTGCGGCCCTCGGCCGTGACCTCCTCGTTGGAGAGCACGGTCCCGAGCGCCGGGCACCAGTTGACCGGCGACTCGCTGACGTACGCCAGACGGTGGGGATCGATGACGGCCGGGTCGTCGGTTCCCAGCTTCTCGCGCAGCTCGGAGATCGGCCGCGCCCGCCCGGCTTCCTCGTCGTACCAGGAGTCGAAGATCTGCAGGAAGATCCACTGCGTCCAGCGCACGAAGTCCGGGTCGATCGTGGCGAACGACCGGCGGGAGTCGTGGGCGAGCCCGAGCCGACGCAGCTGACGTCGCATGTTCGCGATGTTCGCGAGCGTGTTGGCCCTCGGGTGCTCACCGGTCTGGATGGCGTGCAGCTCGGCCGGCAGGCCGAAGGCGTCGTACCCGAGCGTGTGCAGCACGTTGCGGCCCTTCATCCGCTGGTGCCGGCCCACGACGTCGGTGGCGATGTAGCCGAGCGGGTGTCCCACGTGCAGGCCCGCGCCGGAGGGGTACGGGAACATGTCCATCAGGTAGTAGGTGGACTCCGAGACCGTCGTCTCCCCGGCCAGGTCGCCGACCGGGTTGGGCGCGTCGAAGGTGCCGTCGTCGGCCCACCGCTCCTGCCAACGTGCCTCGATCTCGGCGGCCAGCTCGGCGGTGTAGCGGTGCGACGTCACGGGACTGGACGTCGATGGGCGGTCGGTGGTGCTCACCGGACGATGCTACCGACGCACCGCCCACGGCCCGGCACCCGAGCCCGCCGTCGCCCGGGCCACGTCGACTCCTCGACGGTCCCGGCCGAGGCGGACCTCTTGACGCCGCGGTCGGGGGGTGGGCATTCTTTCTGCACACAGAGTGCAACTAGGCGCTCGTCGGGGGAAGGAAACCACCATGGAGCACGTCCGTCCACGCAGGGGTGCGGTCGCGACCGTCGTCGCACTCCTCGCCGTCCTGGCAGGCCTGCTGGCCACGCCGACGACCGCCATCGCGGCCGAGAACCCGTACGAGCGGGGGCCTGCGCCGACCACCGCGTCCGTCGAGGCCGCTCGCGGTCCGTACGCGACGTCCAGCACGACCGTCTCGTCGTTCGCCGCCCGCGGCTTCGGCGGCGGGACGATCTACTACCCGACCTCGACGGCGGACGGCACGTTCGGCGCCGTGGCCGTCTCACCCGGCTACACCGCAGCGCAGAGCTCGATCTCGTGGCTCGGCCCACGACTGGCGTCCCAGGGCTTCGTCGTCTTCACCATCGACACCAACAGCCGCTACGACCAGCCCGGCAGCCGGGCCGACCAGCTGGCGGCCGCCCTGGACTACCTGACCGAGAGCAGCACCGTCCGTTCCCGCGTCGACGCGTCGCGGCTCGCCGTCATGGGCCACTCGATGGGCGGCGGTGGAGCGATCGAGGCCGCCAACGACGACCCGAGCCTCAAGGCCGCCGTCGCGCTGACGCCCTGGCACCTGACCAAGACCTGGTCGCGCGTGAGCACACCGACGATGGTCGTCGGAGCCGAGAACGACAGCGTGGCCTCCACCCGGTCGCACGCCGTCCCGCTCTACTCCGGGATCCCGTCGAGCACGCCGAAGGCATACCTCGAGCTGCGGGGGGCGAGTCACTTCGCGCCGAACACCAGCAACACCACCATCGCGAAGTACTCCCTCGCCTGGCTGAAGCGCTGGGTCGACGACGACACGCGCTACACGCAGTTCATCGCCCCGGGTCCGGGGACGGGCACGGCGATCTCGGACTGGCGGCGCTCGGGCTACTGAGCATCGAGCACGAAGGACGTCGGCGAGGCCGCGGGTGCCACCACCAGGGGTGGGCACCCGCGGCCTTCCTCGTCGCGGCCCTGCCAGGCCCGGTCGCTACGCTCACCGCATGCGTCAACGCCTCGCCCGCTTCGTGATCCGTCGCATGGGTTACACGATGAAGGGGAAGACACCGCCCTCGGGGATCCTGGTCGGTGCCCCGCACACCTCGAACTGGGACTTCGTCACGATGCTGCTCGTCATGTGGCACGACGGCGCGCACCCGCGCGTCCTGGTCAAGAAGGAGCTGTTCAAGGGCCCGCTCGGCTGGCTGCTCAAGCGCCTGGGTGGGGTGCCGCTCGATCGCGACAACGCGGCCACGGTCGTCTCCGACCTGGCTGCCGAGGCCAGTTCCGGCGAACCCTTCCGGCTCGTGATCGCGGCCGAGGGAACCCGCTCCAGGAGCGAGTACTGGAAGTCGGGGTTCTACCGGCTCTCGCAGCAGACCGGCCTGCCGATCACGCTCGCGTTCTTCGACCCGCCGACGAAGACGATGGGCTACGGCCCGACGTTCAGCCCGAGCGGCGACGTCAAGGCCGACATGGACCTCGTGCGTGCCTTCTACGCCGACAAGCTCGGCATCAAGCCCGCCGACGCCACCGTCCCGCGCCTGCGCGAGGAGTAGGCCCTACGACCCGTCGGAGGTGCCGGCGGACTCGTCGGCGGGCGTCGGGACCACGAGTGGCTTGAGGCGCACCCAGGCGAGGAAGATCGCCGCGACCACGAGCATGCCGATCCCGGCCCAGAGGTTGATGTTGAGCCCGTCGCCCTTGGCCAGCTCCTCCTCCGTCGCCCGGAACAGACCGAGACAGGTGAGGATCAGCCCGTACAGGCCGAGCAGGCCGCCGATGAGGGTGCGGATGTCGAACGCGCCCGCGGTGTGCTTCTCGCTCATGCTTCGCTCCTACCGGAAGACCACGTTGAGGACGACGACGATGGCGAGCCCGATGCCCGCCAGCTTGACCGGCGACTGGTACCAGGGAAGCACGCCCTCGTCGGGGTCGACGAGGTCCTCCTTCGGCGTCAGCGAGTAGACGAGGCCCACCAGCTCCTTCTCGGGCCGGGCCGCGGTCACCATCGTCACGGCCACGCTGACCACGATGTCGACGGCGAACGCCGCTCCGGCCGCCACGAAGGACGCGCCCTGGCCCGACAGCCCGATCACGCCGAGGCTCATCGGCCCGAGGGCGTCCTCGCTGAGGACGGCCACCAGCACCGCTGCGCCAGTGCCGGCCACCAGTCCGGACCAGCCGGCCGCCGCCGACATCCGCTTCCAGAACATGCCGAGGATGAACGTGGCGAACAGCGGGGCGTTGAAGAACCCGAAGAGGGTCTGCAGGTAGTCCATCAGGTTGTCGTAGTTGGACGCGATCAGCGCGGTGCCGATGGCGGTCACCGTCGCGCCGACGGTCGCCAGTCGGCCGACCCGGAGGTAGTAGCCGTCCTCGCGGTCCTTGACCACGTACTGCTGCCACAGGTCGTAGCTGAAGACCGTGTTGAAGGCCGAGATGTTGGCCGCCATGCCCGCCATGAACGACGCGAGAAGGCCGGCCAGCGCGACGCCGAGCATGCCGTTGGGCAGCAGGTCGCGCATCAGCAGGAGGATCGCGTCGTTGTAGGTGGCGCCCTGGGCGTCTCCCCCGGCCTTCAGCGAGGCCAGCTCGGGCACCACGATCGCCGCGATGATGCCCGGGATGATGACGATGAACGGGATGAACATCTTCGGGAAGGCGCCGATGATCGGTGCCCGCCGCGCGGCCGACATCGACGACGAGGCCATCGCGCGCTGGACCTCCACGAAGTTCGTGGTCCAGTAGCCGAACGACAGCACGAAGCCGAGCCCGAGCACCAGGCCGACGACCGACCAGAACGGGTCGTCGATGCCGGTGAGGTCGGTGCCGGGCCACGACGACAGCTGCTCCGGGCCGGGCTGCACCTGGTCGACGATGCCCTGCCAGCCGCCCACCTTGTGCAGCGCGATGATCGTCAGCGGAACGAGCGCCGCGACGATGACGAAGAACTGCAGGACCTCGTTGTAGATCGCCGCCGAGAGGCCGCCGAGCGCGGTGTAGCTGAGCACGACGGCGGCTGCCGCGACGAGCGAGACCCACAGCGGCCAGCCGAGCAGCCGGTTCACGATCGTCGCCAGGAGGTAGAGGTTGATGCCGGCGATCAGCAGCTGGGCGATCGAGAAGCTGAGCGCGTTGACCAGGTGGGCGCCCGTGCCGAAGCGGCGGCGCATGAACTCGGGGACGCTGCGCACGCCGGAGCCGTAGTAGAACGGCATCATCACGACGCCGAGGAAGAGCATCGCGGGCACGGCGCCGATCCAGAAGTAGTGCACGGTCGCCATGCCGTACTCGGCGCCGTTGGCGCTCATGCCCATGATCTCGACCGCGCCGAGGTTGGCCGCGATGAACGCCAGCCCCGTCACCCAGGCGGGAAGCGACCTGCCGGAGAGGAAGAAGTCGATGCTCGTCGAGACCTGGCGCCGCGCCAGCACCCCGATGCCGAGCACGACGGCGAAGTAGATCGCCACGATCGTGTAGTCGAAGAAGTCCGCGTCGAGCCGGAACGAACCGTCCGCGGCCGCCAAGGATGGTCCTGCGAGTGCGTGCACCACTCCCCCTCTCATGGTTCATCCCTGCAACGAGATGGACCAGCAGCACCGTACGCCCGCCCGGGCTTGCGCGCGCGTCGGGGCCAGCCACCTCGGGCGACGACTCTCGACCGTGAACCGCTCCCCTGGGGTGGCGCGGTGCACGTTCCACCGTCCCAGCGCCGAGACGGTGGAGAACTCACCGGACGTCGTCGCTCGGTGGAGAAGTCACCGCTCGGGGGGCTAGCTGAGGGCGCAGTAGGCCTCGACCTTGGGGGTCGGGCCCGAGACGATGAGCTCGTCGCCGGTGGTGACGAAGGTGTCGGCCTTGGCGTAGGTGAAGTCCTCGCCACGAGTCTTGAGTCCGACGACCGTCACGCCGTACTTCTGCCGGACGTCGGAGTCCGTGAGCGTCCGGTCGACGGTGCACTCGGGGGCCCGCGTGCGCGCGATCGCGAAGCCGTCGTCGAACTCGATGAAGTCGGTCATGGTGCCGGTGACCAGGTGCGCCACCCGCTTGCCCATCTGCGACTCCGGACGGATCACGTGCGTGGCTCCGACCCGCTCGAGGATCGCCGCGTGCTTGCCGCTGATCGCCTTGGCCCACACCTCCGTGACCCCGAGGTCCAGCAGGCCGAGCACCGTGAGCACGCTCGCCTCGATGTCGGTGCCGATGCCCACGACGGCGACGCCGAACTGCTCGGCGCCGATCTGGCGCAACGCCTCGGTGTCGGTGGTGTCGGCCGCCACGACGTGGGTGAAGTCGCTCGCGTACCTCTGGACGATCTCGGGACGCTCGTCGACGGCCAGCACGTCGTGTCCGAGCTGCACCAACGATCGCGCCACGGCGGAGCCGAAGCGACCGAGCCCAAGGACGATGACGGGCGCGTTGGCGGGGGTGTCCTTTGCCTTAGCCAATGATCGGTTGCTCCTCGGGAAGGTGGTAGCGCGGCGCTCGCCGCCTCAGGATGAAGGCGGACGCAGCCGCAATGGTGCCCACTCGGCCCACGAACATCAAGACCGCGAGTACCAGCTTGGCACTGTCGGGCAGCTGTGGAGTGAGTCCGGTGCTGAGTCCGACCGTGGCGAACGCCGACGTGCACTCGAACAGGACCTGCTCGAACGAGAAGTCCGTGAGGATCATGACGAGCAGGGTCGTCGACATCACGAGCATCACCGAGATGAGCGCGATGCTCAGCGCGGTGCGCACGACCGCCGGCCCGACCGAGCGGTTGCCGACCGTCACCTCCGGGTCGCCGCGCAGCTCGGCGAGGATCACGAAGGCCAGCAGCAGGAAGGTGGTCACCTTGATGCCGCCGGCGGTGCTGGCACTGCCGCCACCGATGAACATGAGGATGGTGCCGATGGACAGGGTCTCCCCCGACACCGCACCCCAGTCGAAGCTGTTGAGCCCACCCGACCTCGGCATGATGCCGCCCTCGATGCCCGTCACGAGCTTGTCGTGCAGCGACATCGGAGCGAGGGTGTCCGGATTGGCCCACTCGAGGGCCAGGAAGGCCGCGGCGCCGAAGGCCAGCAGACCGATCGACCCCCAGACCGTGAGTCGCGTGTGGATGGTCCAGCGGGCGGGCGTCCGCCACTCCTTGAAGAGCTCGGCGAGCACCGGGAACCCCATGGCCCCCACGAACACGCCTACGCAGATCGGGATGATGACGAGGCCGTCGCCCGCGTAGCCGATCAGGCTGTCGCTGTTGAGGGAGAAGCCGGCGTTGTTGAACGCCATGACCGAGTCGAAGACGCCGTGCCACAGCGCCGTCGGCAGGTCGTCGAAGTAGGTCAGGCGGTACCGAACGGTCAGGAACGCCGCGATCGCACCCTGGAAGCCGAGCATCATCACCGCGACGCGGCGGAACAGGGGACGGACCTCGCCGATGTTGACGACGTGCATGTCGGCCTGCGCGACCAGACGGGTGCGCAGCCCCAGACGTCCGCCGATGAACAGGCCGAGCACCGTGGCCAGGGCGACGATGCCGAGGCCGCCGATCTCGACGAGGACGAGGATGATCGCCTGGCCGGCAGGGCTCCAGTAGGTCGACGTGTCGACGCTCGCCAGACCCGTGACGGTGACGGCCGACGCGGACGTGAAGAAGGCGTCGACGACGTCGGCACGCCCCTGTGCGCTGCGGGCGACCGGCATCAGCAGGAGGGCGGTGCCGAGGAGGATCAGGGCGAAGAACGTGAGTGGCAGCAGCCGCACTGGGTGCGCGATGGCAGCCGGGATCCTCGGACGTGGCACGCCACGACCGTACCCCTACCGGAGGCTTCGGGGGGCCGTACGTGGCTGCTACGGTCTCCTGATGCCTTCCAGCCCCTCTGCCGTCGTCGGCCGGTTGGCCCGAGTGGCCGTCTCGCGCTCCGGCGTGGCGCTCCTGCTGAGCCTCGCCCTCCCCGCCGTCGCCCTCCTGCTCGTGCTGGGCGCCGACTCCGTGGGCACCGAGCGGGTCGCGCTCGCCCTCGTGGCGGTCTCGCTCGTCGGCGAGTACCTGCTGCTCTCCGGCCCGCCGGCGGTGCGGACGGGCCTGCACCAGGCGTCGCTCGGCATCCCGGTCCGCTTCGTGGTGCGGCTCCTCGCCGTGCTCACGCTCCTGAACCTGCCCGACGACCGCACGGCCCACACGTCGACGGCCTTCGTCGGTCTCGCGATGCTGGTGGCCCTGTGCGGACGCGCCCTGCACCACGAGTACCGCCGGGTCGGCTCGCTGCGCCCCCTTCGCACCCGCAACATCCCGGGTGACCCGTCCATCGCGGTCGAGCCCCCGGCACGCGTGCTCGAGGTGTGCCTCGCCCAGGCGGCGGTGCTCGTCGTCGGACCCCTCGGCGCGCCCTTCTGGCTGGTCCTGCTCGTCGGCGTGCTCGCCGTCGCCGCCCTGGCCTACGTCACCGTTCCCGACGCCCGGACCTCGTGGCGGATGCGCCAGGCCAAGCGCGCGACGGGGTTCACCCCTGCCCTGCGCCAGGTGCAGGACTTCCTCGACGAGTACCAGCCCGAGGTGGTGCTGCACCTCAGCGGTCCGCTCGGCTCGGCCTACCAGGTCAACACCTGGCTCGAGTCGCTCGAGGCCCTCGACCGCCGGGTGCTCGTGGTGCTGCGCGACGCGCCGCTCTTCGACACCATCCGCGACACCGACCTGCCGACCCTGCAGCTGGCCAACGCCGGCGAGCTGCTCATGCTCGACTTCGCCAGCGTCAAGGTCGCCCTGTACCCGTCGAACACGGGCAACAACATCCACCTGCTGCGCCTGCCGCACATCATGAGTGCGTTCGTGGGCCACGGCGACAGCGACAAGTCGGCCTCGGCCAACCCGTTCTCGCGGGTCTACGACGAGCTGTGGGTGGCCGGGGAGGCCGGTGCCGACCGCTACCGCAAGTCCGGGCTCGGCATCCACGAGAGCCAGTTCCGGTTCGTCGGCCGCCCCCAGGTGCACTCCATCTCCTCGAGCCCGCGGGTGGGCGAGGAGGACGTGCCGACGATCCTGTACGCCCCCACCTGGGAGGGCGTGAACACCCTGCAGGAGTACTCGTCGATCTCCGCCGTCGGCGCGAGGATCGTCGAGGCCGTGCTCGGCTCCCCCACCCCGGCACGCCTCGTCTACAAGCCGCACCCCTTCACCGGCCAGCGCGACGCCAAGTACCGCGCCGTCGACGCCGCGATCGCGGCACGCGTCCGCGAGGCCGCCGCCTCCTCCGGCATCGACCACAAGGTGGTGCGCAGCGGTCCCATCGAGCCCTGGTTCAACCGCGCCACGGCACTGTTCACCGACGTCTCGAGCGTGGTCTCGGACTTCCTGGCCAGCGAGAAGCCGATCGCCGTGTTCAACCACACCGGGCACGGCGGCACCCCGCTCGACGAGACGACGTTCCGCGCCGAGTACCCCTCCGCGTCGGCCGCCACCATCGTGGGCCCCGACGGCTCGGGCATCGAGGAGCTCGTGCAGGTCGCCACCGGCCAGGTCCCCGACGCGCGCGCGGCCGAGCGGACCCGCCTCGCCACCTACCTCCTGGGGGCACCGGAGAAGCGCACCCTCGAGTCCTTCCGCGCCAGCGTCGAGGCGTTCATCGCCCGCGCGGAGGGCGAGCGCGAGCAGTACTTCGGCCAGACCCAGTCACATGACCCGAGCGACTCCGACGACAGCCTCGGCGACGTCGAGTAGGCAGCGTCAGGGCCTCCCGGTGGCGGGCGTCCCGGACGGTAGGGTGGCCCGGTGACCGAGGCACCCGACAAGATCGCGATCGCGATCGTCACGTTCAACCGGTCCGCGTTCCTCGCCGACCTCCTGCAGAGCGCCGCGGCGATGACGACGCCGGCGTGGCGCATCGTCGTCGTCGACAACGCCAGCACCGACGACACCCAGCAGGTGCTCGCCGACGCCCAGGCCTGGTTCCCCGACGGCGTGCTCGTGAACCGACTGCTCGACACGAACACGGGCGGCTCGGGCGGGTTCAGCGAAGGCACCCGCGTGGCGCTCGAGCTGGGGGCCGACTGGGTGTGGCTCATGGACGACGACGTCGAGATCCTGCCCGACGCGCTCGAGCGCTTCGCCCCCTGGATGGAGCGGTTCGGCTGCATCCACGGCCGGCGCTACGACTTCGACGGCTCACCCTTCTACTGGCAGGCCAAGTTCAACCAGTTCCTCGGCGTCCCGCTCCCCTACAGCGTCAAGGACTTCGACCGCGGCGGCTACGCCGTCACGAACTCGGGCACCTTCGAGGGGATGCTGGTCAGCGCCGACGTCGTGCGCCTCATCGGCCTGCCCGACCCGCGCTTCTTCATCTCCTGGGACGACGCCGCCTACGCCTGGCTGGCCGCCCAGCACACCACGGTCGTGTACGTCGACGAGTTCGTGCTCAAGCGCAAGCGGGAGCAGCAGCAGGTCAACCTGGGCATCCGGCACCTCAACGACGGCTCGCCCCTGTTCCGCTTCCACGTGATCCGCAACCGCGCCTACGTCGGCAAGTACTTCCGCGAGTACGGCAAGCTCAACCGCCTCGGCTTCGGCCTCGGCACCGCGCTGACCCTCGCCAAGGAGGTGTTCCGGCTCGTCGTCGTGCAGCACACCCTCAAGGGTGTCGGCGACCTCGTGCGGGGGTTCCGCGCCAACCGGGCGATCTGGCGCGACGACACGTGGCGGCCGATGGACCCGTCCGACGTCCCGCCGGCGCTCCCCCCGGCCACCGAGCCGGAGGTGCGGCGATGACCGACCTCGTGGTGGTGGGTGCGGGCTTCTTCGGGCTGACGGTCGCCGAGCGGATGGCCGAGCAGGGTCGCCAGGTGCACGTCATCGACCGCCGCGACCACATCGGCGGCAACGCGTACTCCGAGGCCGAGCCGCGGACCGGCATCGAGGTCCACCGGTACGGGGCGCACCTGTTCCACACCTCCAACGAGCGGGTGTGGGAGTACGTCAACCGGTTCACCGCGTTCACGCCCTACCAGCACCGCGTGTACTCCACGTACCGCGACGAGGTGTTCCCGCTGCCCATCAACCTGGGCACCATCAACCAGTTCACCCGCTCGTCGATGACCCCCTCCGAGGCGCGCGCCTGGGTGGTCGAGCACGCCGCCCGGCAGACCGGGACCCCGGCGAACCTCGAGGAGAAGGCGATCAGCCTGATCGGCGAGCCGCTGTACGAGGCGTTCATCAAGGGCTACACGGCCAAGCAGTGGCAGACCGACCCCACCGAGCTGGGTGCCGACATCATCAGCCGGCTGCCGGTCCGGTACACCTACGACAACCGGTACTTCAACGACACCCACGAGGGTCTGCCGGTCGACGGGTACACGGCCTGGCTGGAGCGGATGGCCGACCACCCGAACATCACGGTCACCCTCGACGTCGACTTCCTCGATCCCGCGTCGGTCGTCTCCAAGGACGCCACGGTGGGCCAGGTGCCGGTCGTCTACACCGGCCCCGTCGACCGCTACTTCGACGACGCGCACGGTCCGCTGTCGTGGCGCACCCTCGACTTCGAGACCGAGGTGCTCGGCGTCGGGGACTTCCAGGGCACGTCGGTGATGAACTACGCCGACGACGACGTCCCGTACACGCGCATCCTGGAGTTCCGGCACTTCCACCCCGAGCGCACGCACTACCCCGACGACGCCACGGTGATCGTCCGGGAGTTCTCGCGATTCGCCGACGGCGCCACCGACGAGCCGTACTACCCGGTCAACACGCCCGCCGACCGCGAACGTCTCCTCGCCTACCGCGCCCTGATGGCCGACGAGCCCGACGTGCACTTCGGTGGCCGTCTGGGCACCTACCAGTACCTCGACATGCACATGGCCATCGGCTCGGCGCTGTCGATGGTCGACAACGCGCTGACCCGATGACCCCCGCACGAACGCCGGGGTCCAGGTGAGCGCCGCACGGGCGGGTCTCGCGGTCCGCGTGCGGCTCTGGCTGATCGGCCGGATCCGACGCTCCCGGTTCCTGCCCACCGGCATGCCCGACAAGCGGGTCGACGTCGCCGCGCTCGAGCAGCCGCTCGCCGCAGACGTGATCGTCTTCCACCCCACGGGCCAGGACACGCTGTACCAGCTGCTGCCGTGGCTCTCGGCGTTCCGTGCCCTCGGCACCACGCACCCGGTCACCATCGTGTTCCGCGACTCCCGCACGGCCGCAGCCGTGCGCACCGCGCTGGCCGAGAGCGGCGACGACGCCGGCGTGACGTGCCTGACGCTCGCCACCTACGGGCAGCTGGACGCCATCCTGAGCCGCAGCCGGGTGCGGCTCGCGCTCTACGTGAACCACGACCCGATCAACTTCGAGTGCCTGCGCTTCACCTCGCTCGCCCACGTCTACCTCGGCCACGGCGACAGCGACAAGGGCGTGTCGGTCTCGAACCAGGTCAAGGCCTACGACCACTGCTTCCTCGCCGGCCGAGCCGCGCTGGAGCGCACGGCCACGCACGTGATGGACTACGACGCCGAGGAGCGCAGCATCCTCATCGGCCAGCCACAGCTCGACGGCTCCCCCGACGTGGTGCCGGCGCCGGACCCGGCCGGGCGACCCACGGTGCTGTACGCCCCCACGTGGGAGGCCTCGCAGCCGTCGGTGTCGTACGGATCGGTCGACGCCCTGGGCCTCGAGCTCGTCCGGGCCCTGCAGCCGACCTACCGCGTCGTCTACCGTCCGCACCCGCTCAACGGCGTGGTGCGGGCCGAGTACGGCGCGGCCGACGCGGCGGTCCGCGAGGCGGCCGACCGGGTCGACCTGCGCGTCCCGCTCGAGCAGTCCTTCGCCGACGCCGACCTGCTCGTCACCGACGTGTCGGCGGTGCCCCTCAACTGGCTCCCCACCGGCAAGCCGATGCTCGTGACCGTGCCGGGGGTGCCGACGCCGGCGAGCCGCATGCTGGAGCTGCTCCCCCGCGTCCGCCGCGGCGACGACCACGCCGCCCTCGTGGCGCACCACCTGGCGGACGACCCCACCCGCCAGGCGCGGACGGCCCTCGTGTCCCACTACCTGACCGACGTCACCCCGGGCGCTGCCACGCAGAGGTTCGTCGACGCGTGCGAGCAGGTCATGGCCCGACGCGACCGGCTCTGGGCCGAGAAGCAGGCCCTGGGCGCCACCGGCCCGTAGCGCGGGCTCGCTCAGCGGGCGAGGCCGACGCGACGCAGCAGGCGGGTCAGGTGCCACCGGCGACGGTTCACCCACTGCGCGGCCACGAGGAAGCGACGCTCCAGCTCGCGCAGCCGCCCCGGGTTCTCGGGGCTGAACGCGAAGTGGCGGTACATGAGCCGCCGCAGCCGGTTCATCCAGCCGGCCGGGACCTCCCGGTACGGCAGCAGGCCGAGCGTCGACCGCTGGTCGAGCAGCTCCTGCACCCGCGCGACCCACGTGTCGTCGTCGGGGTCGTGGAAGTAGTTGTCCGCGAGCCACGCCGGGTCGGGGTGGCGGAAGCGTCCGGCCACCAGCTCGTCCGAGCCGACCAGCAGGCCGCTGCCCTTCAGCACGACGTTGATCTGCGCGGCGCCCACCCCATAGTCGTCGAGGGCGATGACCGGGACGTCCGCGGCGACGGCCTCGAGCACCGCGGTGGAGCTCACGGTCACCAGACCCACGGCCCGGCGGAGCTGGGCGCGCATGGAGCCGCTCTCCACCACGAGGTTGCCCGGGAGGTCGTCACCTGCGGCCACCCGCTCGGCCATCAGGTCGGGGTAGGAGTCCTGCTCGTGGTGGGTCTGGGACTCGCCCTCCTGTGCCCGGACCTTCACCACCACCTCGAGGTGCGGATGGGCACGAGCGGTCTCCACGAGCCGGTCCAGCAGGTGCGCACGGTCACGGCGGCCCGACGGGACCTGGGCCTGGGCGGCGAAGACGATGCGGTCCCGCGGCACCTCCGACGGGTCCGCGCGCATCGCGTCCGCGCCCGCGACGACCGGGACACGGTCGATGAAGGGCATGGTCGCCAGCTCGAAGCCCAGCGGCACGGCCAGACGTCGGCTCGCGATGGCGAACTCGCGCAGCTCGCGTCTGCTGTGCACGACGAACACGTCGACCGAGCGCCGGAACCCCAGCCCGTAGGGCAGCACGGGCACGGCGATGCCGGCGAGCCCGCTCACCAGCACCGGTCGATCGGGCGTGTTCGCGACCAGGGAGACGGTGGCCTGCACCGTGTAGCCGCGGGCGGCGAGCAGCAGCACGTCGGGGCGCCACCGCTCGAGCAGCCGCTTCAGGTCCCCCAGCCCGACCACCTCGACGGTGTCGTCCTCGAACCGGGTGCCCTCCAGCGCGTCCGTCAGCTGACGCGGGCTGGGCAGGGCGCTGCTGCGCGCGACGACGAGCAGCGCCCCCCAGTCCTTCGGAAGCCGTCCTGCGAGGGCGGCGCCGTACTTGACGTAGGAGTCCGAGTCGGTGACGACCAGGACCCTCGGCCGCGGACGGTCGTCGACGTCCGCGGCCGTGCCGTCGGTGTGGGGGCGGGACCCCGTCACGCACCCACCGTCGACGTGTCCCGACGCAGTCGCTGCATCGGCTTGTGCTCGCCGGGCATGACCCGCTTCACGCCGTCGCCCATGGCCTTCTCGAGCACGCGGATGTCGCGCGTCAGGCTCATGAAGCCGTGCGGCTCCAGGCTGGCGGCCTGGTCCGAGCCCCACATCGTGCGGTCGAGCGTGATGTGCCGCTCGACCGCCACGGCACCGAGCGCCACCGCGGCGAGCGAGATCTGCAGGCCGCGCTCGTGGCCCGAGTAGCCGACCGGGACGCCGTAGCGCTCCGCGAGCACCGGGATGGTGCGCAGGTTGGCCTCCTCCGGGGGGAGGGGGTAGGTCGACGTGGCGTGCAGGACGATCAGCTTCTCCGTGCCGAGGATCTCCACGGCCGCGTCGATCTGCTCCAGCGTGCTCATGCCGGTCGACAGGATGATCGGCTTGCCGGTCGAGGCCAGCTCGCGCAGCAGCTCGTGGTCGGTCACCGAGGCCGAGGCGACCTTGTGCGTCGAGACGCCCATGTCCTCGAGGAACTGCACCGAGGGGACGTCCCACGGCGAGGCGAACCAGTCGACGCCCTGCGCCGCGGCGTGGGCCGCGATCTCGGTGTACTGCTCGGTCTCGAACTCGACCTTGTAGCGGTACTCGAGGTAGCTCATCTCGCCCCACGGCGTCTCGCGACGCGTGTGCTTCATGTCCTCGGGCGTCGCGATGTCGGGGGTGCGCTTCTGGAACTTGACCGCCTGCGCACCCGCGAGGGCAGCCACGTCGATGAGCTTCTTGGCGACGGCGACGTCGCCGTTGTGGTTGATGCCGATCTCTCCGATGACGTACGTCGGGCGGTGACGCCCCACGATCTCCTCACCGATCTGTACCCATTCACTCATGGTCGGGCCCTTCTTCTCCGTGGATGTTCGGATGGTCCTGCGTGATGCGATCGTGCGGGTCGGCGAGCACGCGGTCGGCGAGCTCGCGGACGGCTCCGTCGCCACCTCGGCGGCGGAGCACGTAGGGGGCCGCCACGCGGGCGGCGGAGTGGGCGCCGGCGGGCACGACCGGCCAGCCGACGGCGCGCAGGCACTCGACGTCGTTGACGTCGTTGCCGAGGTAGGCGACGTCGGCGAGCGGGATGTCCAGGTCGCGCGCCCAGGCGGTGAGGGCGGCGATCTTGTCGGTGCACCCGGTCACCGCGTCGACACCGAGCTTCTCGGCCCGGGCGCGGACGACCGGGTTGGTCTCGGTGGAGAGCACCAGCACCGGGATCCCGGCCTCGCGCAGACGTCCGATGCCCAGGCCGTCCGAACGGCTGACCACCACGGACTCGACACCGTGGGAGTCCAGACGGAGGCTGTCGTCGGTGTGCACGCCGTCGAAGTCCGTCACGACGGCGCGCGCACGCAGCGGGCACGAGGCCGGGTCGCTGTTCTCGGCCTCGCGCCTCGTGAACAGCTCCTCGGCCAGCCGCAGGTCGTGCTCGGTGTCGATCTCGAGCGCGTCGCGCGGGGAGACCTCCACCATCTCGAGGCGGCCGAAGAACCGGTGCCCGTGCTCGAGGAACCCGTGGGTCCGCATGGCGTAGAAGGCACCCGTCTCGGTGAACTCCGGGGCCCGGTCCTGGCGACGCTGGCGGCGACGCTTGTCGTGGTTCACGCCCTCGGGGCCGTCGGGCCCGAGCCGCCACACGTGCTGCTCGGTGCGGACCACGCTGAAGGCCACGTCCGAGCCACCGGTCGTCACGCAGGCCACGGCGCGGTCGACGTCGTCGGGGTCGATGAAGGGGCTGGTCGCCTGGACGAAGACCGTGACCTCGGGGACGGCGCCACGGGTGCCGAGAGCAGCGAGGGCGTGGCGCAGGGCCGACTCCGAGGACGCCTCGTCGCCGGCCAGCCGCGCCGGACGGTCGATCACGAGCGCGCCGGCCGCGCGGGCGGCGTAGGCGATCTCGTGGTCGTCGGTGGAGACGACCACCTGGTCGACCGACGACACGGCACGCAGCGACCGGACGGCACGCACGACCAGCGGCTCGCCACCGAGGGGCCGCAGGTTCTTGCGCGGCACGCCCTTGGAGCCACCGCGTGCGGGGATCACGGCCACCACGCCGCCGCGGCGCACGGCGGGACGCGACGAGGACGGGGTGGGGAGCGTCCCGACGCCGACGGACGTCGGGTCGAGGTTGCGCTCGAGGAGCTCGGTCATGTCGGTGACGCTAGGGAGGCCGTCCGTCCGTCAGGTGAACGCCACGGCACCCGCCGACGAACGTCGATCGACCACCTCGAGGGGTCCGTGGGCCACGAGTCGAACCGTGGACCAACAGTGGGTGAACCACCCCGCGCCACGGCTGGATCGCGCGAGGATCGTGGCTACCGTGGCGCCGTGAACGCCATGGAGCAGACCCGCCGGACGAGCCCGGCCGCCGCCACGACCGCCCGTGCGGAGGCGCCGGTGCGCGTGGTGGCGATCGCCGGGTTCGACTCGCAGCTCAAGTGGTCCGTGGGCATCTGCCGCGAGCTGGAGAGCCGCGGCGCGCAGGTCGAGGTGCTGGCGCCGCGAGGTCGCAGCGCGCTCTCGGACCAGCAGGTCCGCGACATCGGCTTCAGCGCGGTGCGCACGGTCGACTGGGACGACGTCGTCGAGGCGGCCGCCGCCGCGGACGTGGTGGTCTGTGCGCTGGCGGGACCGCTGGTCCGGCGGCTCACCATCGCGTTGGCCGAGCGCCCTCTGCAGCCCGGTCCGGTCGTCGTCGCCGGCTGGGTCGGGATCATCATCGAGAAGATCACGGCCGGCTACCTCGACCGCTGCGGCGCGGACGTCGTGGCGGTGAACGCTCGGCACGAGCTCGACCAGTTCCGCTTCACCGCCCAGCGGCTCGCCGTCCCGGACGAGAACCTCGTGCTGAGCGGCCTGCCCTTCCTCTCGTCGCGGCCTCGGCCCCAGCGGGACACGCCGGTGCGGACGGTGCTGTTCGCCGACCAGCCCACGGTGCCGTCCGGCGCCGGGGACCGCAGCTACCTGTACCGCCGGCTCGTCGAGCACGCCCGTCGACACCCCGACCGCGAGGTCCTGCTCAAGCCGCGACACCGCCTCGGCGAGGACACCTTCCACCGGATGCACCACCACCCGGAGCAGCTGCTGGCCGACGTCGACCTGCCGCCGAACTTCCGGATCGTCTACACCTCCATCCCCGAGCTGCTCCCCCGCACCGACCTGCTGCTCACGGTCTCCTCGACCGCGTGCCTCGAGGCGGTCGACGCGGGTTGTCGCGTCGCCCTGGTGCTCGACCTGGGCGTGCACGAGCGGCTGGGCAACCACGTCTTCCTCGACAGCGACCTGCTGCGCACGTTCGACCAGATCGACGACGACGACCTCGGCACGCCCGCCGCGGCCTGGGTCGACAGCTACTTCGGTGGCCGCACCTCGTCCTCGGCCGGCACGATCGTGGACCGGGTCGAGAAGCTGCTGGCCAGTGGCGAGCGGCCCTCGCGCCTGGTCCGCTCGTCACCGTACTTCCGCGCGGCCGTCGAGCTCGAGGCGGCACGTGCCGCCGGGTCGCTCACCCGGGCACCGGGCCCGTGGGCACGGCGTCGCCATCGGTACGGCGTCGTGCGGGGCACCGTGGTGCACGCCGGCACCCAGCTGCTCCCCCCGGCCCTCATGCGGCCGGTGCGGCACCTCTACCGGCGCGCCCTGGGTCGGGTCTGAGCGTCAGCTGCCGCCGCCGATGGCGGCCGGACCGTCCTCGCGGCGGATGTCGATGATGTGCCCGGTCTGCGGCGACAGGAGCACGTCGAGCGACCGCAGGGCGACGACCTCGGACTCCAGCAGGGTGCCCTCGGGCTCGGCCCCGAAGGCCTTGGTGCGCATGGGCGTGCCGGTGCGCTCGGGGTTCACGCAGTTCACCCGCACCTCACCGGCCCACTCGTCCGCGAGGGCCTGGGTGAGGTTCACGGTGGCGGCCTTCGCCGAGGAGTACAGGGAGTAGCCCTTGCGGCCGCGCGTGTACGACGACGACGTGAACAGCAGCAGCGAGCCGTGGTGCTTGGCCAGGTGCGGGTAGAACTCCTGGGCGATGAAGATCGGGGCGAGGTAGTTGATCTCGGTGGCGGCCCAGATGGTCTCCTCCGACGTCTCGGCGAGGTCGCCGATCGGCAGGACGCCGGCGGTGTTGACCACGAGGTCGATCCGGCCCGACTCGGCCAGCACCTTCTTCGCGGCCGCGGCGACGTCCTCACGACGGTCGACGTGGGTGTTCGTCGAGGACCGGGAGAACGTGTGCACCGTGGCGCCGTGCGCACGCGCCAGCGCGGCGATGTCGCCACCGATGCCGTAGGAGCCGCCGAAGACGACCATGACCTTCCCCGCCAGCGCCTCGCGGTACTGGTTCTCGTCGAGCTCGTCGGGCGCGTCGGCCGAGGCCAGCTGGAACAGCTTGTCGGCGATGTAGACGTCGATCGGCTCGGTGACCTTCATGTTGCGCTCGTGCCCGGCGACGACGGTGATCGGCACCTCCGGCAGGTAGCGCAGCACCACGGTGCAGTCGTCGGTGGCCGTGAAGTCGGGGTCCTGCCAGGCACGGTCGTAGGCGCGGCGGATGACGGAGGACCGGAAGGCCTGGGGCGTCTGGCCGCGGCGCAGCAGGTGGCGCGGGAGGACGTCCTCGATGCAGCCCGAGGTCGCGTCGACCTGCACCACGGTGTCGGCCGACGGGATGGCGGTGTCGACCGCCTCGTACTCCTGCAGGGCTGCCACGCAGTCGTCGATGATCGTCTGGGAGACGAGCGGGCGGACCGCGTCGTGGAACAGCACGTTGCACTCGTCGTCGCCCAGCGCGGCCAGCGCGCGGCTGGTGGTCTCGTTGCGGGTCTCGCCGCCCTCGAGGATCTGGGTCACCTTGTCGTAGCCGCCCGCGTCGACGATGGCGCGCACCGGGTCGAGGTGGCCGGGCGTCATGAGGATGACGATCTCGTCGATGTTCCTCGACGCCTGGAAGGCGGCGACGGTGTGCTCGAGGATCGTCTTCCCGGCGATCTTGATGAGCTGCTTGGGGATGGAGAGCCCCACCCGGGTCCCGGTTCCACCGGCGAGGATCACGGCCACGTTGCGCAGTTCGGTCACCCGAGGAAGGGTACCTGCGTTCATGTCGGCGTCGCCCACCGTCCTCCTGCCGCTCGCTCCGCTGCGCCAGGCTGGCCGCCATGAGCGTGCGTGCCCTCGTCCTGGCGGACACCGACTCCTACGTGAAGTGGGGTGCGACGCTCGCCGCGACCACGCCGTGGACGTCGCGCCTCGCCGTGCTCGACGGCCACGCCGCACCGAGCCGACGCCAGGTCGCCGACGCGGTCGCCGGCTCGGGGTTCGACGTCGAGCAGGTCACCTGGACCGACGCCGACGCCCTGCGCGAGCTGCTCACGGCCTGGCGCCCGGACGTGCTGGTCCTCGCCGTCCGCGCCCACGCCGTGCCACCGGTGCTGCGTCTGCTCGACGACGCCCCTGGCCGGCCGGTCGTGCTCACGGGCGTGGCCGGCGTCTGCGTCCCGGTGCAGTGGTACGACGTGAACCTGCGCCGCGGCGCCGACGTCTTCGTCGTGCACTCGCGCCGCGAGCGACGCGACCTGGTGGCGGTCGCCGCCCGGCACGACGTGCCGCACCGGGTGGCGCTGGCGACGCTGCCGTTCCTGCGCGTGGCCGCTTGCCGTCCGGTCGAGGTCGGGGCCGGTCGTGGCGCCGTGGCCGCGCCGCCCGCACCCGACGGGCCGGTGGTCTTCGCACCTCAGTCGCTCGTGCCGCACGACGACGCCGGGCGCGAGAGGGTCCTGCGCGGGCTCGCCACCGCCGTGAGGCCGGGGCGCGAGGTGCACGTGAAGGTGCGCTCGCGGGCCGGCGAGGTCGAGGCGCACCGCGGAGCCGGCGACTACGCCGCACTGCTCGCACGCCTGCACGCCGACGGCGCCACGCCTGAGGGACTGCGCGTGGTCGACGGCCCCATGAGCCAGCACCTGCGCGGCGCCTCGGGCTTCGTCACGGTCGGCTCCTCGGCGGCGCTCGAGGCCGTGGCCGCAGGCGTCCCCGCCGTCGTGCTCACCGACCTGGGCGTGGACGACGCTCACCTCAACAGCGTGTTCGTGGGGAGCGGGCTGCTGGGCACGCTCGCCGACGTCGCGCACGGTCGGTTCCGGAGCGTGGACCGCGGCTGGGCGCACGACAACTACTTCCACGACCCCGCTGCCGACGACTGGCAGACCCAGGTCGAGCACCTCCTGGCCGAGCGGGCCCGGCACGGGCTCCCTGCGCCCGCCCGCGTGCCCACCACGCTCGGCAACCGGGTGCGGGGCGTCTACTACCGGCTGGACGCCCTCGCGCCGTGGCGCGGCACGGCGCTCGAGCCGCTCGAGCGCCTGCTCCTGGCCGCGGCCCGCCGGCTCAACCGCGCCGTGCTGCACCTGCGCTGAGTGGCCTTGGGGGGCCGCGAGGGTGGCGGGAGGTAGGTGGCGCGCGCTTCCCGCGGAGGAGCGGTAGGTGGCACGCGGATACGAGCCCGCTTTCCGCGCGCCGCCTACCTCCGAGTTCCGAGATACGCGCGCCACCTACCGCCCACCCAGGCCGCAGCCCGAGAGCCGAGCCAGCGACGTCGCCGCCGCTCGGTCGAAGGCCCTTTCGGAGGCCACACCCAGCGCGAGCCGCAGCATCGCACCGGCAAGGTCGCGCGCCCCCAGCTGCAGCGCACCAGCAGGCCGCGACGGCCCCCTCAGCCGCCGGGCCGGATGATCGCCTCGTCCTGGCTGCTCTTCCAGCGCCGGAAGCCCTCCTCGGTCTCGCCCCGACGCCAGTACGCGGAGACCGAGAGGTCGGCCCGCTCCACCCGCTCGCGCACGTAGGGGCGCACGGTCTTGAGCAGACCTGACTCGCCGTGGACGAAGGCCTGGACACGGCCCTCGGGCCAGTCCCACGCGCGGACCGCGTCGTCGAGGAGCGAGGTGCTGCCGGCCGGGGCATCGCCGCGGTGCAGCCAGTGCACCGTGACCTCCCCCGCCGTGGGCAGGTCGATCTCGTCGCGGGCGTCGTCGACCTCGCAGAACAGCGTGGCCCGCGCACCCTCGGGCAGGTGCTCCAGCGTCACGGCCAGGGCAGGCAGGGCCGACTCGTCACCCACGAGCAGGTGGTGGTCGACGTCCTCGCGCGGCGAGTAGGCACCGCCGGGTCCGCGCACGTGGATCGTGGCCCCCGGTCGCACCTGCGCCGCCCACGGCCCGGCCACGCCCTCGTCGCCGTGCACGACGACGTCGATCCAGAGCTCGCGGGCCTCGAGGTCCAGGCGTCGCACCGTGTAGGTGCGCAGCACCGGCCACACCTCGTTCGGCAACGTCGCCCTGACGTCGTCGAGGTCGAGCGGATCGGGGTAGTCGACGCCGTCGGCCAGGAACACCAGCTTGACGTAGGAGTCGGCCCAGCCGGACCAGCGTCCGGCGAGCTCGTCGAAGCCCCGGGCGACCTCACCGTCACCGAGCACCAGCCGCTTCAGGTGGGGCGTGACCTCCCGGACGTCGAGCACGGTCAGGTGAGCGGGGCGCGACGTCGACACGATGGGTAGCCTAACCAGGTGAGCCACGAGACCCCGACGACCGCAGCCACCCCCTCCTCCGACGGCCCCTCTCCCCATGGCCCCTCTCCCCATGGCACAGCGCCTGCCATCGACACCGCCGCCTTCGACCCAGGCGTCCGCCCTCAGGACGACCTCTTCCGGCACGTGAACGGTCCGTGGCTCCGGGACGCGGCGATCGAGCCGGACCGCGCCACCGCCGGAGCGTTCGTGACCCTCGTCGACGAGGCCGAGAAGACCGTCCGGGGCATCGTCGAGGGCTGTCGCGACGCTCTCGACGGCGCCGGCCAGGACGGCGTCGACCACGATGGGGACTCCCGCAAGATCGGCGAGCTCTACGCCAGCTTCATGGACACCGACCGGATCGACGCCCTCGGCACCGAGCCGCTGCAGGAGGACTTCGCCCTGGTCGACGGGATCGCCGACGTCCCGACCTTCGTCCACGTGCTCGGGCGGCTCGAACGGTCCGGCGTCGGGAGCGTGCTGGGCATGTACATCGCTCCCGACCGCGGCAACCCCGACCGCTACGTCACGCACCTGGTGCAGAGCGGCATCGGCCTGCCCGACGAGTCCTACTACTCCGACGACGACTTCGCCGAGGTGCGCGAGGCCTACCTCTCCCACCTCGAGACGATGTTCACGCTCGGCGGGTTCGAGTCGCCGGCGGAGCGCGCGGCGCGGGTGCTCGACCTCGAGACCGCCATCGCGTCCCACCACTGGGACCGGGTGGCCTGCCGTGACGCGCAGAAGACCTACAACCTCATGGACCTCGACGCGCTGCAGACGCTGGTCGGTCCCCTGGACCTCGCCACGTGGTCCCAGGCCGCCGGCATCGGACGCGACGTGCTCGCGGAGGTCGTCGTGTCGCAGCCGTCGTTCCTCGAGGGCGTCGCCGGGCTCGTCACGGCCGACCGGCTGCCCGCCTGGCGCGACTGGCTGCGCTGGCAGGTCCTGCACGCCGCCGCGCCGTACCTGCCCGCGGCCTTCGTCGAGGAGAACTTCTCCTTCTACGGACGCACGCTGAGCGGGACCGACGAGCTGCGCCCGCGCTGGAAGCGTGGCGTCGGCTTCGTCGAGTCGGCCATGGGTGAGGCGATCGGCAAGATCTACGTCCGCACCGAGTACCCGCCGACGTCCAAGGACCGCATGGACGACCTCATCGAGCACCTCGTCGAGGCGTACCGGCGCAGCATCACCGCCCTGCCCTGGATGAGTGACACCACGAAGGCCGAGGCTCTCGAGAAGCTCGCGGCCTTCACCCCGAAGGTCGGCCACCCCGACGCCTTCAAGGACTACTCGGCGCTCGAGACCGACCCGACCGACCTGCTGGGCAACGCCCGACGTGGGCTGTCGGTGGCGATGGACCGCGAGCTGGCCAAGATCGGGCGACCGATCGACCGCGACGAGTGGTACATGACGCCGCAGACCGTGAACGCGTACTACAACCCCACCATGAACGAGATCGTCTTCCCTGCGGCCATCCTGCAGCCGCCGTTCTTCCACGCCGACGCCGACGACGCCGTCAACTACGGCGCCATCGGCGCGGTGATCGGGCACGAGATCGGGCACGGGTTCGACGACCAGGGCAGCCACTTCGACGGCACGGGGGCCCTGCGCAACTGGTGGACCGACGACGACCGGGTGGCCTTCGAGAAGCTCACGGCCGCCCTCGTCGAGCAGTACGCGGCGCTGTCGCCCGAGGGTGCCGACGGGCACACCGTCAACGGCGAGCTCACGATCGGCGAGAACATCGGCGACCTGGGTGGTCTCGGCATCGCCTACCAGGCGTACCGGATCGCCACCGGCGGTGAGGCACCCACGATCGACGGGCTGACGGGTGACCAGCGGTTCTTCATCTCGTGGGCCCAGGCCTGGCAGGCCAAGGTGCGACCGGCCGAGACGGTCCGCCGCCTCACCGTCGACCCGCACTCGCCGCCGGAGTTCCGCTGCAACCAGGTCGTGCGCAACATCGACGCCTTCCACGAGGCGTTCGGCGTCACGCCCGACGACGAGCTGTGGCTCGCGCCCGAGGACCGTGTGACCATCTGGGCGTCGTGACCGAGCAGGCGCGCCTGCAGCGCCGGATCCTGCGGACCCTCGTGGCCGTGCAGGTGGTCGGCGGCGTCGGCAACGGAGCCGGTCTGGCCGTGGGCGTGCTGCTCCTGCGGGAGGTCTCCGGCTCGTCGGGCTGGGCCGGGATGTCGACGGTCATGCTCACCCTGGGTGCGGCGCTCGCGACCGTCCCGCTCGCGACGCTGGCGGTCCGTGCCGGGCGCAGGCCGGCCCTGGCCACCGGCTGGTTCCTCGGTGCGGTCGGGGCCGCCGTGGTGGTGCTCGGTGCCGACGCCGACAGCCTGCCGCTCGTCCTGGTCGGACTGTTCCTCTGCGGTGTCAGCACGGCCTCCAACCTGCAGTCGCGCTTCGCGGCGGTCGACCGCGCCGAGCCGCGGCACGTCGGACGGTCCCTCGCGCTCGTCACGTGGGCCACGACCGTCGGCGCCGTGCTCGGGCCCAACCTGATCGGGCCGGGCACCACCACGGCTCGGGCCCTCGGCGTGCCCGACCTCGCCGGTCCCCTCGTCTTCTCGTGCGTGGCCTTCGCGGTGGCCGGCACCGTGGTCCTCGTGCTCCTGCGGCCCGACCCGCTGCCGCCGGCCCGGCGCGGCGGGATCGACGTCCCGGTGCCCCGGGTCCGCGCCGCCCTGCCGCACGTGCGGGGCGAGACGCGCACGGCCGTGGTCACCATCGCGCTCGCCCACGCCGTGATGGTGTCCGTCATGGCCCTCACCCCGGTCCACATGCAGGACCACGGTGCCGGGGTGGAGGTGATCGGATTGACCATCAGCCTGCACATCGCCGGCATGTACGCACTGTCACCGGTCATGGGGTGGCTGGCGGACCGCTGGGGTCCGGCTCGCACCATCCTCGCCGGTCAGCTCGTGCTGGTCGCCGCCGTCGTGGTCGCCGGGACGTCCGGTACCTCGGAGGTGCGGATCACGGTCGGCCTGGTGCTCCTGGGCCTGGGCTGGTCGGCCGCCACCATCGCCGGGGCGGCGCTGCTCACCCGGTCCACCGATCCCGCGGTGCGCCCGCTGGTGCAGGGGCTCGGCGACCTGACGATGAACTTGGCCGGGGCCGCGGGAGGCCTCCTGGCGGGCGTGCTCGTGGCGTGGCAGGGCTTCGGCACGCTCAACGCGGCCGCCGGCACGCTCGTGGTGCCCGTCGTGCTGCTGGTGGTCGCCGGACGGCGGGCCGCCCAGCAGGTCAGCGTCGGAACACGCTGAAGCGAATCCGGTCGACGACGCTCAGGACGCGGTCGTACCACCAGTCGGCCACGCGGTCGGCCACCGCGTAGCGGGCGTCCGCCGTCCGGTCCAGGACGGGCCAGAACAGGTCCGCCACGCGCTCCCCCAGCTCGGCCCACCGGTCGTCGCTCACGAACAGCCCCGTCACCGCGATGACCGCCAGCGACGACCACGGCGTGCCGAGCACCACGGCGAAGAGCAGGTTGACGACGATCGCGACGGTCGCCACCAGGTCGCGGCTCCCCCGCCGCAGCAGCATCGGTGCGAAGAACAGCTGCACGCCGAGCACGGTCCACGTGAGGACCGCCAGGAGGACGTCACCGTTGGAGATGAGGTCCGAGAGCCACGGGAACGGTCGGAACTCCGGCAGCTGCAGCGTCGTGTAGAGGGCGGTGCCGTCCTGCCAGGCGGGCTGGGAGACCTTGTCGAGGCCGCCGGCGAAGTACGCGAGGATCGTCTGGGTGCCCAGGCCCACCAGGCCGACGTTGTGCATCCCGGTGCGCAGCCACTCCGGCGCGACGTCGTCGCTGTCGCGCGGCTCGACCCGGTTCGCGTCGAGCGACCAGACCTCGGAGGTCCGCATGAGCAGCATCCACAGCAGCGCGAGCCGGACGAGGTTGTCGCCGATCGACCCCAGCACCGGGTTCTGCGCGGTGACGGCGATGAACCCGACGAGCACCACGATGGTCATCGCCTTGGCGTGCCATCCCAGCACGAGTCCCACGGCCCCCAGGATCACCGCCACGTAGATGGCGGTGAGCAGGTCACCGCTCACCCCGTCGAGCAGCGCGATCTCGGGGAACCGACTCACGGCGCGGGCGGGCTCGGCCCACGCGGAGGCGTCGCCGACCCACACCTGTCGGGTGGAGAAGTTCGTCAGCAGCAGCCCCAGCACGCACAGGCCGATGAGGATCCGTGCTGCCGCCACGGCGTGCAGGGCGTGGCGCTCCGACGTGAGCCACCGCTCCGCCGACCTGCGCGTGCTGCCGATCGCGTCCCTGACGCGCCAGATCGTGCTCATGCGTCCGCCAGGTAGGAGTCGAAGGCGGACTGTGCCTCGGCGGAACCGCGCACCGCACGTCGCCACCCGGCGTCGAACCACTCGAAGTCCACGGCGGTGATCCGTTCGGCGTCGCGCTGCTCGTGCGGCGGCACGATCCGGCGGCCCACCCGGTACTGGACCTGGACGACCCTCTGGTCGGAGTAGGCCTGGGTGTAGAGCGAGGCGAAGCGGGTCACCATCGTGTCGAGGTCCAGGTAGCCGCGCACGGCGTCGGCCGGCACTCCCGCACCCTGCAGGGCCCCGCGCAGCTCCGCGACGGGGCGGCCGGCGTAGGAACCGAGGACGACGCGACGACCGGACGATCCCAGACCGAACATCGCGTTGTTCAGGTTGGTGGCGAGCCGGCGGCCGGCGAGGTGCACGCGCGCGGGGGCGACGTCGTTGCGCGTCCGCGTCAGGTCGGCACGGGTGACGTCGAGCCAGGGGGTCTGTCTCACCTCGTCCTTCCCCACACGCACACGGGCCCGGACCCAGAGCGACTCGTCGACCCGCTGGGAGCTGGGCTCGAGCAGGTCCCACGACTGCCGGAAGTACGGGTCGACGTACCTGGCGAGCAAGGATCCTCCAGCCACCTCGCGGACCGGGCCCGACGGGGCGAGCCACAGGGCGAGCAGCACCGAGTGGACGAGAGCGAGCGAGGCGAGCACCAGGACGAGGGTCGTGCGCCAGTCGTGCCGAGGGACGTCGGCCCGCCGCGATCCGCCACTGCCACCTCCCTCCACCGACATGCCTTCCATCGTAGGTCGTGACAGACGCCTGCCCGGTGACCGAGACCGGTCACCGGGCAGGCGTCGTGCTACGTCGTCAGATCTTCAGACGACGACGCTCGTTGATCAGCACCGCGGCTCCGAAGAGCACCAGGCCGAGACCCAGCAGCCAGAACGGCAGCAGGTTCGGGGCACCGGTGGCCGGCAGCGTGGTCGTGACGTCGGCGTCGGCCTGCGCGTCAGCGTCCGCAGCAGCGTCGGCCTGGGCGTCGGAGTCGGCGTCGGCCACCGCGTCGGCGTCAGCGTCAGCGTCGGCGTCGGCGTCAGCGTCGGCATCGGCGTCGGCGTCGACGTCGGCCTGCGTGTCGGCGTCGTCGGCCTGCGTGGCCAGGGCGTTCGGGCCACAGCTCGTGCGAGCCAGGTCCAGGGCCACGGCCGGGTTGTCGCCGATGCCGAGCGCGGTCAGGCTCAGCGCGGTGACCTCGATCGCCTCGCCGTCGGCGTCGACGACCTGCTTGTTGATCGTGCCGTTCACGACGGGCTTCAGGGCCTCGCCCAGCTGGTTCAGCAGGCTGGTCTCGACGGCGTCGAGGATCGGCGTGACCAGCTGCTGCTGGACCGTGGCGACGAGAGCGGCCAGCGGGCCGAGAACGGCGCCGAGGCTGTCGTTGAGCGACTGCTCGAGCGTGGCGATGATGCCGTCGACCACACCGTTGACCAGGTCCTGGACACCGGGACCGACGAGCGCGGTGTTGGGCTCGCCCGCGCCGAGCTCGACCGGGATGATCACGTCGTTGCCCTCGGGCAGGTCGACGATCAGGTTGATGCTGGCGACCTGCGAGGTGCCGGTGGCGTCGGCGCCGGCCTCGGCGGTGCACTGGCTGGTGACGGCACCGATCTCGGCGCGGACGTCGATGACGCCGGTGACGGCGTCGAGGACGGGGTCGAGCGCGGCCTCCTGGATCGCGGTCAGCAGCGGCGTCAGGGCGGCCTCGAAGAGCGGGCCGGTGACCGGGTCGAGCCCGTCGAGGATCCCGTCGAGGATCGTGCCGGTGTTCACGGCACCGGGCGCGATGTCGGCGCCGATGGTCGAGAGGTCGATCGACGCGAGCGTCGGGATGGCGATGGGCGCGACGGCGGCCGCAGCCTCGGAGGTGCCCCGGTCGCCGTCCAGACCGGTGGAAGCCGTCTGGTCGAAGGCGCTGACGCCCTGCGTCGAGAGGCCGGTGCCGCACAGGCCCGTGCCGTTGCTGGGAGCACCCTCACCGGTCGAGACCGCAGCGCACTCCTGCGAGTCGACGATGCCGGTGATGCCGGAGGCGGTGACGGCGCTGGCGTTGGACTGCGCCACGGTCTCGTCGGCGCCGCTGGCGGAGAAAGAGACCGCGGTCGTGATGAGCAGGGTGCCCAACCCGAGCGCGAGGGTGTTTCTGCCGAGCTTGTTCATGTGGAAAGACTCCCGTGTCGCTGTTGTTGCGGCGCGAGAAGATTATTCCCTCGACGTGTGCCGCGTGCCAGTGACGACCACCACAGGCGGCCGCGGGCAACATCTTACGCAGATCTCAGGCAACCGTGGGTCTTCGGTCCCATCGGGCGGACGCTGAGACGCATCACACACCGATGGACTCGTCCTGCCCGCGAACCTCTCGGCCCCTGCGGTTCCGGGCCGTTCGGGCTCGCCACCAGCGTCCAGCACGCCGCCAGGAAGCGTCGCTCACGAGCATCATGTCGACTGCGATCATGACGAGCGAGAAGTACATGATCCCCATGAACACCCCGATCCCGAGGTGCATGCCGGTGACCACCACGAGGGCCAGGGCTCGCGTGCTGCGGTAGAGCAGCAGCACCGGGAAGAGCAGCTGCACGACGATCGCGGTCCAGGTGGCCAGCAGGACGATCGGCTCCGCGCTGGAGAACGGATGGATGAGGTCGCGCCACGGCGAGTAGGCCTCGGTCTGCAACGGGAAGTAGACCGCTCGCCCGCTCATCCACACGTCGCTCTGCACCTTCCACAGCGCCGAGCCGACGTAGACCATCACCACCTGGTGGATGATCAGGACGACCGCCAGGTTGTGCAGCGTCGTCGAGAGCCACGGCGGCACGATCGGTCGGACCGCCCCCCTGCGCCCACGCAGCCAGGCGTCGACGGAGAAGTGCCGGCCCGAGTCGGTGAAGCACGCGTACAGGAGGACCATGCGCAGGATGGCGTCACCCCCGGAGCCGACGAAGGGGTTGCTCACGTACAGCGACATCCACAGGAACAGGGTGAGGACGGCCGCACCGCGGGTCCACAGACCGACCATGAGGAGGAGGCCTGCCACCACGGTGAGCAGGTAGAGGAGGTCGAACGTCAGTCCGTCGGCCTGCTGGAAGATGCCGAGGACTCCCGGCCACGGCTTCGCGTCGCGCACCGACGACGTCCACGCCGCGCCGTCGCCCCACGTGTAGTGCCGATCGGGCCAGTTGACGAGCATCTGCGTCCAGACGATGAGGCCCAGCACGATGCGCGTCACCGCGAGTCCCCGAGTCGCGTGCGGACGGGCCGTGAGCCAGTCCCAGGCCCGGTCGAGCCCGCCCCCCACCCCGGCCGCCCTCATCGGTGCGACGCCCAGAAGTCGCGGATCGAGGCCCGCTCGGCCTCGTCGCCACGGAGAGGCTCGCGCCACCCGTTGATCCGCTGACGCACGGCGGGCCGCGCCCGCTCGCGGCCGTCCGCATCCTCGCCGCGAGCCTCCCAGGGCGTGACCCCCTGGCTGCGCGTCGCGTAGCGGACGGCGACCAGCCGGCTGTCCGGTCGCTGTGCCTCGAGTGCCTCGGTGGCGAGCCGGGTGGTGGCACGGTCGTACACGAGGTAGAGATCCACCTGGCTGTCGTCGAGCGCGTCGTCGGAGCCGGCACGCAGGTCCTGGGCGAGGCGCTGCCAGGACACGACGTCCTTCGGGTCCGCCACGTCCGCGACCTCGCGCTGGTCGGTGTCGAGGGTGCCGTACCTCGAGCCGAGCGGACCGTAGAGCTTGTTCGTGACGTAGCCCGCCCGCCCGCCGACGAGCCGGTGGCGCACGAGGTCGAGCTCGACGTCGGTCCAGTCGAGCCAGTCGGTGACCACGAGCTCGCCGTCCTGCTCGTAGGCGCCCTGGAACCGGACGGTGCGGTCGGCCGAGACCGGGTTGGGCGCGAAGAGCCGCCAGTTCTGGGCGAAGTAGGCGCCCAGGTAGGAGGTGGCCGGACGCGCGGCCTCGGAGTACGTGTTGGGCGGCAGCGCGGCGAGCGTCACCACGACGAGGTGGCCGGCTGCTGCGACGGCGACCAGGCCGACGACCACCAGACGCCACCACGGCGGGCGCGGTCGCGCGGTCGGCTCCTCTCGCTGCACCTGCACACGGTACTCGGACCCCGGTGTGGATGATGGACTCGTGCGCATCGAGACGGCCTCGCCCCACGACCCCGACGTCGCCGTCCTCCTCGACGAGCACCTCGCGCAGATGCGCGCCACCTCGCCTCCCGGCAGCGTCCACGCGCTTCCGCACGACGCTCTGGCGAGGGACGACGTCGTGCTCGTCGCGGCCAGACGTGCCGGGCCGGACCACGACGGGGACCGGTTGCTGGGCATCGGGGCCCTCAAGCGGCACGCTGGCGGCCTCGGGGAGCTGAAGGCCATGCGCACCACCGAGGATGCACGCGGCGCCGGTGTCGGCGCCGCCGTCCTGGACCATCTGGTCCGGGTCGCGCGTGCGCAGGGGTTGACCCGCGTGAGTCTCGAGACCGGGACCCAGCCCGCGTTCGAGCCGGCCCGCCGGCTCTACGCCCGGCGCGGGTTCGTCGAGTGCGGTCCCTTCGCGTCGTACGTCCTCGACCCGCACAGCGTCTTCATGACGCTCTCGCTCGACTGAGTCAGGACGCGTCGGGCTCCACGTCGAACGTCGCGTTGTAGCGGTGCAGCGAGTCCGCCACGGCCAGCAGGTCGCCCTCCTGCCACCCCGCGAAGCGCTCACCGAGCGCCGTCCGCCGGTCGACGTCGACGTCACGGATCCGTCGTCGACCCTCGTCGCTGGCCGACAGCAGCGTGGCCCGCCCGTCCTCCGGGTCGGGGGTGCGATCGACCAGACCGAGCTCCAGCAGGTGCTGGACGGACCGACTGACGGCGGCCTTGTCGAGCTCCAGGACCCCGCAGAGCGAGCTCCCTCGCACCGGTCCGTCCGCCTCGACCTGCGCCAGGACCAGGTAGCCGACGGGCTGCAGGTCCGGGTGCACCGAGTGGGCCCGCTCCACGACCGCACGGCGCGCCCGCCTCAGCAGCACACCCACCTCGAGCTCGACCAGCCGCAGCGCGCCCAGCGCGCCCGGCTGGGTGCCGCTGTCGTCGTGCGTCGAGGTGGGCGCGGCGGTCATCAGAGGCTCGCCACGGTGTCGGCGGGCTGCCCCTCGGACTCGAGCTCGTCCACGTCCTTCTCGATGGTGGTGCGCAGCGGCACCTCCTTGATGAACAGGATGCAGACCAGGGCCGCGACCGCGAAGGGCGTCGCCACCATGAAGATGTGGCCGAAGGCTTCCCCGAACGAGGCTTCGTAGAGGGTGCGGAACGGGCCCGGCAGCGCCGAGATGTCCGGGATGTGGCCGGTCGACTGCTGAGCGGCCTCGAGATCTGCACGGTCGAGCTGACCGGATGCCGTCAGCTGCTGGACACCGTCGCTGACGTTGCGCTTGACGTCGTGGCTGAGGATCGTCCCGAGCACCGCGACGCCCACCGATCCGCCCATCGAGCGGAAGAAGGCGACGACCGAGCTGGCGGCCCCCATGTCCTCGAGACGCGTGTTGTTCTGCACGGCCAGGACCAGGTTCTGCATGGTGGCACCGAGGCCGAGGCCCACGAGGGCCATGTACAGGCCGACGGTCCACAGCGGCGTCGAGCCGTCGATCGTGCCGAGCAGGGCGAAGCCGGCCGTCACGAGGACCATGCCGCCGACGAGCCAGCGCTTCCACACACCGGTGCGGCTGATGATGCGCCCGGAGGTGATGCTCGAGACGAGCAGGCCGCCGACCATGGCGATCGACATCAGCCCGGCCTCGGTCGGGGACATGCCGCGCGAGAACTGGAAGTACTGGCTCAGGTACACGGTGGCGCCGAACATCGCGATGCCGATCATCACGGAGGCGAGGGTGGCCAACGACGTGGTCCGGTCGCGGAAGAGACGCAGCGGGATGATCGGCTCGGTGGCGAAGCGCGCCTCGACGACGAGCGCGGCGGCGATGAGCACCGCGCCACCGACCACCAGGCCGGCCGACGTGGCCGACGCCCACGCGAAGCTGGAGCCGGCGAGCGAGACCCACACCAGCAGCAGGCTCACGCCGCCCATGATGAGGGTCGCTCCCGCGTAGTCGATCGAGACCTCGCGGCGGACCACGGGCAGGTGCAGGGTGCGCTGCAGCAGCACGAAGGCGGCGAGGGCGAAGGGCAGGCCGACGAAGAAGCAGCCGCGCCAGCCGAGCGGGCTGTCGACGATCAGTCCCCCGATGAGCGGGCCACTGACCGTGGCCAGCGCGAAGACGGCGCCGATGTAGCCGGAGTAGCGGCCCCGCTCACGCGGGGTGACCATCGAGGCGATGACGACCTGCACGAGTGCGGTCAGGCCGCCGACGCCGAGCCCCTGCAGGGCGCGCGCACCGATGAGGACGCCCATGCTGGGCGCGAACGCCGCCACGAGCGAGCCGGCCGAGAAGATCACCAGGGCGATCTGCACGAGCATCTTCTTGCTGAACAGGTCGGCCAGCTTGCCCCAGATCGGGGTGGTGGCGGTCATGGCCAGCAACGTGGCGACGACGACCCACGTGTAGCCGGTCTGGCTGCCCTCGAGGTCGGTGACGATGCGCGGCAGCGCGTTGGTGACCACGGTGCTCGACAGCATCGCGACGAACATCGCGAGCAGCAGGCCACTGAGGGCCTCGAGCACCTGGCGGTGGGTCATCTGGCCCGCGGCCTCGGCTGCGGGCGCCTGGGTGGTGGCACTGGGTTCGGACACGGGGGCTCGCTTCACGGGAGGACGGATTGGTTGACTCCGTCAACTATAGCGAGATGGTTGATCAGCGCAACCAATAGGCGACGTGAGGTGGCTCACCGCCGGGCCAGCCACTCCCCGAACTCCGGCCCCTCCCCCGTCGCGCCCGGGCGGCCGCGCAGCGCACCGGAGGCGATCCCCGTGCCGTAGGCGCCGGGCAGCGAGACCTGCACGACCCGGCCGCGGCGCCCGGTCGCCGCCAACCACTGCCGGGCGAGATCGGCGACCACCTCGTCGCGCGGTCCGACCAGGTCCGGCACCCGACCCTGCGGCCCGGCTTCTACGAGGTCGACCAGGCGCTCGGCCACGGTGTCCCCCGCCACGGGCCGGGCGAGGATCCGCGGCACGAGGGAGACGCTGCCGACGGAGGCGAAGCCCAGAGCCTGCTCGGCGAACTCGTGCACCTGCGTCGCCCTCTGGATCGTCCACGGGACAGGGCCGGTGGCCACCATCCGCTCCTGCGCGAGCTTGCCTGCGTAGTAGCCCGCGTCGATGTCGTCGATGCCGACCACCGAGAGCGCCACGTGGTGCCCCACGCCGGCCCGGGCCCCCGCGGTGAGCAGCCGGCGCGTCACGGTGGTCGTGAAGCGCACCGCCGCACCCGCCGAGAGGGTGACGACGTTGGTGAGGTCCAGCACGGCGTGGGCTCCTGCGAGGGCGTCGTCGAGACCGGCCCTGCTCCGCCGGAGGTCGTGACCGCTGCCTCGGGACAGCACCGTCACGTCGTGGCCCCGCCGGCGAGCACGCTCGACGACCACCCGTCCGATGACCCCCGTACCGCCTGCGACGACGACCTTCACGGCACCTCCTGCTCTCGGTGGACCGTACGCCCGCAGGGGTGCGCGGTGCCAGACCCCCGACCGACACCTCGATCGGCGATGATGTCGCCATGCTCATCGTCGGTCTGGTCCTCGTGGGGCTCGCCGCCCTGCTGCACGTCTACATCTTCTGGCTCGAGTCGTTCGCGTGGACCTCGGCCCGCGGGCGGGCGACCTTCGGCACGACCGTCGAGGAGGCTCAGGCGACGCGGGAGCTGGCCTACAACCAGGGCTTCTACAACCTGTTCCTGGCTCTCGTGGCGGGCGCAGGCGTGATCCTCGTGGCCGTCGACGAGACCGTCGTCGGGGCCACGATGGCGTTCGTCGGCGCGGGCTCGATGCTGGCCGCCGCTGCGGTGCTGCTGCTCTCGAGCCCGGACAAGGCCCGCGCCGCGGTCACCCAGGGAGCGCTACCTCTGCTCGGCGTCGTCGCCCTGGCCGTGGGCCTGGCCTGACGCCTCGACGGAGTACACCAGCCGCGCGAACTGCCCCACGGCCGTGGCGCTGCGCAGCCGCAGGCGGGACGACTCCACACGGCGCGGAAGCAGCGGGGCGCCGCTGCCGAGCGTGACCGGGGCGACGGAGACCGCGATCTCGTCGAGCGCGTCGGCCTCGAGGAACTGGGCGGCGAGGTCCCCTCCCCCGACGACCCACACGTCGCGGCCAGCCGCGGCCTCGCGGATCCGCGGCAGCACGTCGGCGACGGGACCACGCACCAGACGCACGTCGGCGCCGGCGGGCACGGGGAGGTCGCGGGTGGTGAACACGAAGGTGGGGCGGTCGCCGTGGAAGCCCTGCCACTTCTCCGGGTGCTCCAGCACGTCCTCGGTGCGCAGGAGCCACTCGTAGGTGCTGGACCCCTCCACCAGCACCGCCGCGTCGGCCGGCAGGAGCCCCTCCTCGGGCTGCTCGCCGCCGTCGACGGCGAACAGCCAGTCGAGGGAGTGCTGCTCGTCGGCGATCCAGCCGTCGAGGCTCGTGGCCGTGTCGTAGACGATGCGTCCCATGCGGTGAGCGTAGGCGCGAGCTCCGACAGGCCGGATCGACACGACGAGGGGCCCGGACCGTGGTGGTCCGAGCCCCTCGCGGGTCGTGCTCCTCGCTCAGCGCTGCACGTCGAAGCGGTCGGCCTCCATGACCTTGACCCAGGCCCCGACGAACTCGTCGACGAACGCGTCGGCACCGTCGTCGCTCGCGTAGACCTCGGCCACGGCGCGCAGCTCGGAGTTCGAGCCGAACACGAGGTCGGCGCGGCTCCCGGTCCAGCGCACCTCGCCGGAGGCGTCGCGACCCTCGTAGATGCCGGCCTCGGGATCGACCGACGTCCAGGTGACGTCCATGTCGAGCAGGTTCACGAAGAAGTCGTTCGTGAGCGTGCCCGGGCGGTCCGTCAGGACGCCCAGCGTGGACCGGTCGTAGGTGGCGCCGAGGGCGCGCAGACCGCCGACGAGGGCCGTCATCTGCGGGGCGCTGACGCCGAGCAGGTTCGCGCGGTCGACGAGCAGGTGCTCCGCCGGCAGCCGGTTGCCCTTGCCGAGGTAGTTGCGGAACCCGTCGGCACGCGGCTCCAGCCACTCGAAGGACTCGACGTCGGTGTGCTCGAGCGTGGCGTCGACGCGGCCCGGGGTGAACGGGACCGCGATCTCACGGCCGGCCGCCTTGGCGGCCTGCTCGATGCCGACGCCACCGGCGAGGACGATCAGGTCGGCCAGCGACACCGAGGTGCCGGAGTCCGCCTGGATGCCCTCGAGGACGCCGAGCACCCGACGCAGCTCGCCGGGGTTGTTGACCTCCCAGCCGATCTGCGGCTCGAGGCGCACGCGAGCGCCGTTGGCGCCGCCGCGCTTGTCGCTGCTGCGGAACGTCGAGGCCGAGGCCCACGCCGTGCTCACGAGGTCGGTCACGCTCAGGCCGGAGTCGGCGATGCGCTGCTTGAGGTCCGCGACCGCGGCCTCGTCGAGCGGCGCACCGGTGGCCTCGGGCAGCGGGTCCTGCCAGATGAGCGTCTCGGAGGGGACCTCCGGGCCGAGGTAGCGCTGGATCGGACCCATGTCACGGTGTGTCAGCTTGAACCAGGCCCGCGCGAAGGCGTCGGCGAACGCGGCCGGGTCGTCCTTGAAGCGGCGCGAGATCTTCTCGTACGCCGGGTCGACACGCAGCGCCAGGTCGGTGGTCAGCATCGTGGGCTTGCGGTTCGGACCACCGTGGGCGTCGGGGATGATCGCCTCGGCGTCCTTGGCGACCCACTGCGCCGCGCCGGCCGGGCTCTCGGAGAGCTCCCACTCGTAGCCGAACAGGATCTCCAGGTAGTCGTTCGTCCACTGCGTCGGCTTGGTGGTCCAGGTGACCTCCAGGCCCGACGTGATGGTGTCGTTGCCGTGGCCGGTGCCGAAGGAGTTCTTCCAGCCCAGGCCCTGCTGCTCGATGGGAGCGCCCTCGGGCTCCGCACCGACGTGGGCGTCGGGGTCGGCAGCACCGTGGGTCTTGCCGAAGGTGTGACCTCCCGCGATCAGGGCGACGGTCTCCTCGTCGTTCATCGCCATGCGACCGAACGTCTCGCGGATGTCGCGGGCCGACGCCATCGGGTCGGGGTTGCCGTTGGGGCCCTCGGGGTTGACGTAGATGAGGCCCATCTGGACGGCGGCCAGCGGCTTCTCGAGGTCGCGGTCGCCGGAGTAGCGCTCGTCACCGAGCCACGTGGTCTCCGGGCCCCAGTACACGTCGGCGTCGGGCTCCCACACGTCCTCGCGACCACCGGCGAAGCCGAAGGTCTCGAAGCCCATGGACTCCAGCGCCACGTTGCCGGTGAGGACCATGAGGTCCGCCCAGGAGAGGTTCTTGCCGTACTTCTTCTTGACCGGCCAGAGCAGACGGCGGGCCTTGTCGAGGTTGCCGTTGTCGGGCCAGCTGTTGAGCGGGGCGAAGCGCTGCTGACCGGCACCGGCGCCGCCGCGGCCGTCGTGCACGCGGTACGTGCCGGCACTGTGCCAGGCCATGCGGATCATGAGGCCGCCGTAGTGGCCGAAGTCGGCCGGCCACCAGTCCTGCGAGGTGGTGAGCACCTGCTCGATGTCGCGCTTGACCTCGGCGAGGTCGAGGGACTCGAAGGCGGCGGCGTAGTCGAAGTCCTCGCCGTGCGGGTTCGCGACGGCGGGGTTCTTCGCCAGGACCTTGAGGTTGACGCCCTCGGGCCACCAGACCTTGTTCGCGTCCTGGCGGGTGGGGTGGGGCAGTGACTCGTGCGCGACGGGGCAGCCGCCTCCGGCAGCGCCCTTGGCGTGGTCCGGCTCGTTCATCTCGCCGACTTCGGCGTCGGGCTTGTCGTGCTCGCTCACGTGGGTTCCTCTCACGGGGTTGGACAGGTCGGGCGGTCCGCGTCGATGACGCGGGAGTCAGGCGGTGCAGGAGGGGCAGGTGCCCCAGAAGATGACCTCGGCCTCGTCGATGACGAAGCCGTGGTCGGACGACGGGACGAGGCAGGGAGCCTCGCCCGTGGCGCAGTCGACGTCGGCGATGTCGCCGCAGCCGCGGCACACCACGTGGTGGTGGTTGTCACCCACGCGTCGCTCGTAGCGTGCGGTGTGGCCGTGCGGCTGGATGCGCCGGACGATCCCCACCTGGGTGAGGGCGGCCAGCGTGTCGTAGACCGCCTGGTGCGAGACGTCGGGGACGAGGGTCCGGGCGGCGTCGATGACGGTGGCGGTGTCGGCGTGCGGCGTCCGTTCGAGCGCGTCGAGGACGGCCACCCGGGGGCGCGTGACGCGCAGTCCCGCCTCCCTCAGGAGCTCGGGTGCCTCGATCGACGTCATGCCCCCGACTGTAGCCACTTTCTTGAACGAGTCAAGAAACGACGCGCGAACTTCAGGTGCGCGGCGCGGTGCTCACCGCCGCGCGCGGTCACGTTCGACGCGGGCCCGGTGCAGCGCCTGCATCTCGTCGGCGAGCTCGGGGGCGGGACCGTCGACCACGACTCCCGGCACCACCTGCTCGATGGGCAAGGTGGCCACAGGCGGGGCGGGCTCCCCCCATCCGTCGAGCCACTCGGTGAGCTGCGTGGCTCGCACCGCGACGACGATGCGTCCCAGCCCGACCCAGCCGTGAGCCGCGGAGCACATGGCACAGTGCTCCCCCGTCGTGTACGCGGTCGCGCCGGCTCGCTCAGCCGGCGCCAGGTGCGCCCCGGCCCACGTGGCGAGCGCGAGCTCCGGATGGCGTGTCGCGTCCCCCGCGCCCTCCTGGTTGCGCTCCTCCAGCAGCACGGTGCCGTCGGCGCCGACCAGCAGCGAGCCGAAGGGCATGTCGCCGTGCTCGAGCGCCTCGCGGGCGAGCTCGACGCAGCGGCGCAGGTGGGTGAGGTCCGTGTCGGTCAGCGTCATGCGGCCATCATCGGCCAGGACGTGCGTCCCCGCGCTTCGGGATCGACCCGCTCCACGCCGCGTCCCGCCTCCCCGCCGCGGCACTGGGCCGTCAGAGGTAGGTGGCCCGCGTATCCCGGCCCGTCCAGGTAGGCCCGCCGCGGATACACCGTGCGTATCCGCGGCACATCTACCGCCGCCCCCGCGGGTAGCGCGGCCTACCTACCCCCACGGCCCCGACCCGGGGATGCAGGTGCGTCCTCGGCTCGATCCTGATCCCGGGCCGCCAGCGGTAGGTGGCGCACCGAACGACGCAGTCAGAGGTAGGTGACGCACCTGTCGCGACCGTCGAAAGGTGCGACACCTACCTCCGACACCCACGAAACGTGCGACACCTACCTCTGACCGCCCAGGCCGCGACCCGAGAGCCCGACCGGTCCCCCTACCGGCTGCCCGGTCGGCCCTCTCGGGGCGCAGGCCCACGAGGGGCCGAGGATGCGCAGCCGCAGGTCATGTCCGGGTCAGCCGCCGCGGCAACGACGAAGACCCCCAGTCTCGAGGACTGGGGGCCTTCGCTCGTTCGAGTGGAGCACAGGAGACTCCGTCGCTCGCAGAGCTCGCTCCTCCCCGAATCGCCGGTCCCGATTCGAACGAGAGAAGGCCCCTGCCGGAACGAAGAAGACCCCCAGTCTCGAGGACTGGGGGCCTTCGCTCGTTCGAGTGGAGCATAGGAGATTCGAACTCCTGACCTCTTCCATGCCATGGAAGCGCGCTACCAACTGCGCCAATGCCCCTCGCGGGTGGTACCCGACCGGGTCGAGCACCGAGTGAACACTCTAGACCCTGCCGCGGAGCGACTCAAACCGGGGTCACTCGTCGTCGGACATGACCGGCTCGGGCAGCGTGCCGGCGTTCCACTCCGTGAGCCGCCAGCGCGTCCCGTGCGCCGGCGAGATCTGCTCGAGCGCGATCCAGGAGCAGTTCGAGAGCCCGGCGAACGTCCGCCACGTGGCCTCAGGGAAGCCCAGGAACGTGCAGGCCCCGACCCGCAGCACCGCGCCGTGCGCCACGACCACGAGCGTCTGCTCGTCCTCCAGCGACTCGAGCGCCTCGGTGAGCGCCTCCGACAGGCGCGCGCCGGCCTCGGCGTGCAGCTCCGCCTGCGGGAACCGCTCCTCGCGGTCCTCCAGCATCGCCTTCATGAGCTCGGGGAAGCGGTCCCACGACTCGCGCCACGTGAGGCCCTCGCGCTCGCCGAAGTTCATCTCGCGCAGACGCTCGTCGAGCTCGACGGGCACGCCGGTCACCCGCGACAGCTCCTCGGCCGTGTCGCGCGCCCGCTCGAGGTCGGAGCTGAGGATCCGCACCGGCCGGAGCGACGCGAGGCGTGCGGCGGCCGCACGCGCCTGCTCGCGTCCGACGTCGTCGAGCGACGTGTCGGTCTGTCCCTGCACCCGGCCCGCGACGTTCCACTCCGTGCGCCCGTGGCGCCAGAGCACGACCCGACGCGTCATGCCGACGTGAGGCTGATGGTCGGGCAGTCGCTCCACAGACGCTCGAGGGCGTAGAAGGCCCGCTCCTCGCTGTGCTGCACGTGCACCACGAGCTCGGCGAAGTCGATGAGCACCCACCGGCCCTCGCGCTCGCCCTCGCGCCGCACGGGCTTGGCGCCGAGCTCCAGCAGCTTCTCCTCGATGGCGTCCTTCACGGCTCGCACCTGCGGCTGGTTGCTCGCGCTGCACAGCAGGAAGACGTCGGTGATGTAGAGCTGCTCGGAGACGTCGAAGGCGAGGATCTCGGTGGCGAGCTTCTCGTCGGCGGCGGCGGCGGCGGCGCGGGCGAGCTCGATCGCCCGGTCGGACGCGGTCATGGGGAGTCCTCGGAGTCGGGGTCGGTTCCCGGGACGGCCCCTGGGGGCGCCTCGGGGGGCGGGGAGTAGAGACGGTGCTTGCCGATGTACTGGACCACGCCGTCGGGGACGAGGTACCAGACCGGCTCGCCCGACGTGACGCGCACACGGCAGTCGGTCGACGAGATGGCCAGCGCCGGGATCTCGACGAGCGTGATGCGCTCGACGGGGAGTCCCTCCAGCGTCTGCTCGTCCATCTCGTGCCCGGGGCGCGTGCAGCCGACGAAGTGGGCCAGCTCGAAGAGCTCCTCGTGGTCGCGCCAGGTGAGGATCGCCGCCATCGCGTCGGCGCCGGTGATGAAGTACAGGTCGGCGTCGGGCATGTCCGCGGCCAGGTCGCGGAGGGTGTCGATGGTGTAGGTGGGCCCGTCGCGGTCGATGTCGACCCGGCTGACCTCGAAGCGGGGGTTCGCCGCCGTGGCGATCACCGTCATGAGGTACCGGTGCTCGGCGGTCGAGACCTCACGGTCGGCCTTCTGCCAGGGACGACCGGTCGGCACGAAGACGACCTCGTCGAGGTCGAACCACGACTGCACCTCGCTCGCCGCCACGAGGTGGCCGTGGTGGATCGGGTCGAACGTGCCACCCATGACGCCGACGCGACGTCGTCGCGTGGGCAGGGGCTCGGCGACCACGGACCCTGACGTGCTCAGGAGTGCTCGCGACCCTTGCCGAAGGCCAGCAGCGCGAACAGCAGGATCAGCAGGATCGCGAGGGCGACACCGCCGATGATGTACGGGTTGATGTGGCCGCCCTCGGCGGACTCTTCGGCTGCGACCAGGAACTCGAGCATGGTCGCAATCTACCAGCGCGGGCAGGGCGGGCCGACGTGGTGGTGCCCGACCCCGTGATGCTCAGCGCACGTGGCCGTCGCCGGTCACCACGTACGTCGTGGTCGTCATCTCCTGCAGGCCCATCGGGCCGCGTGCGTGCAGCTTCTGGGTGGAGATCCCGATCTCGGCCCCGAAGCCGAACTCGCCTCCGTCGGTGAACCGGGTCGACGCGTTGACCATCACGGCGGCCGAGTCGACCCCCAGGGTGAACCGTCGCGCCGCGTCGATCGACCGCGTGACGATCGCCTCGGTGTGCCCCGACGACCAGGTGCGGATGTGCTCCACCGCGTCGTCGAGCGAGTCGACCACCGCGGCGGCGATGTCGAGCGACAGGTACTCGGTGGCCCAGTCGTGGTCGGACGCCGCCAGCACGCCCGGGACGGCGGCGAAGGCTGCGTCGCCGTGGACGGTCACGCCCGCGGTCTGCAGCGCCTCGGTGACCCGCGGCAGGAACTCCTCGGCCACGTCGCGGTGCACGAGCAGCGACTCCGCGGCGTTGCACACGCTGGTGCGGTGGGTCTTGGCGTTGAGCACGATGTCGAGCGCCATGTCGAGGTCGGCGTCGGCGTCCACGTAGACGTGCACGTTCCCGGTCCCGGTCTCGATGACCGGTACGGTCGACTGCTCGACGACGGTACGGATCAGCCCGGCTCCCCCGCGCGGGATCACCAGGTCGACGAGCCCACGTGCCTGCATCAGCTCCGTGGCGCTGGAGCGGTCGTGGGCGGGAACGGCCTGGACCACGTCGGCGGGCAGACCGGCGGCGGCGATCGCGTCGCGCATGACGTCGACGATCGCGGCGTTGGACCGGGCCGCGGACCGGGACCCCCGCAGCAACGACGCGCTGCCGGCCTTGAGACAGATGGCAGCGGCGTCGGCGGTGACGTTGGGTCGGCCCTCGTAGATCATCGCGATGACGCCCATGGGCACACGCAGCTGCTCGAGCCGCAGGCCGTTGGGCAGCGTGGACCCGCGGACGACCTCGCCGACGGGGTCGGGAAGGGCGGCGACGTCGCGCACGCCCTGTGCGAAGGCCGCCACCCGGTCGGCGTCCAGGAGCAGGCGGTCGATCACGTTCTCGGGGGTGCCGTCGGCGCGGGCGGTCTCGACGTCCGCCGCGTTCTCGGCCACGATCCGCTCGGTGGCGGCGACGAGCGCATCGGCCATCGCGAGCAGGGCAGCGTCCTTCTGCGCCCGCGACGCGAGAGCGAGGGTCCGGGCGGCGGTCCGCGACCGTCGGGCGAGCTCGTGCACCTGTTCCTTCACGCCCCGATCGTAGCGAGGGCGGGGGACGTCACCCGTCGTTCACCCGCGCCTGGAACAGTGCCGCGCATGACTCGGGGACCCTTCAACACGCGCGGCGGGCGCGCACCGGCACGACGCCTCGCCCTCGCACTCGCCCTCGTCCTGGGCGGTACCGTCCTGGCCGTGCCCTCCACGTCGTCGCCCGCCGAGGCCCACGGCGGTGGCCACCACGGTCCCGGCCACGAGCCGTCGGTGCGGTTCGCGACGTTCAACGCCTCGCTCAACCGGCCGGCCGAGGGCGACCTGCGGCGCGACCTGACCACCGACGCGAACGCCCAGGCGCGGGCGGTCGCCGAGACGATCCAGCGCGCCCGGCCCGACGTGCTCGTGCTGCAGGAGGTCGACCACGACCCGGAGGCGCTGCGTCTGCTCGCGCGGAACTACCTGGCACGGGGCTGGAACGGGGCGGAGCCGATCCGTTACCGGTACACGTTCACGGCGCCGGTCAACACGGGCGTCCCGACCGGTCTCGACCTGAACGGCGACGGGACCACGGACGGTTCCGACGACGCGTACGGCTTCGGCGCGTTCCCCGGCCAGTACGGCATGGCGGTGCTGAGCCGCTACCCGATCGACGCGAAGCGGATCCGCACGTTCCAGAAGCAGCTGTGGAAGGACATGCCGGGCAACCGCATGCCGTCCGGCTACTACTCCCCCGAGGCCGTCGACGTCCTGCGCCTGTCGAGCAAGTCCCACTGGGACGTGCCCGTGAAGGTCGGCCGTCGGTCGGTCCACCTGCTCGTCAGCCACCCGACGCCGCCGGTCTTCGACGGCCCCCAGGACCGCAACGGCCGTCGCAACGCCGACGAGATCCGGTTCTGGGCGGACTACGTCGGCTCCCCTCGCCAGGCGCGCTGGATCAGGGACGACAGCGGCCGGCGCGGGGGCCTCTCCCCCGCCGCCCCGTTCGTCGTCGCCGGCGACCTGAACTCCGACCCCGTCGACGGCGACTCCCTCCCCGGTGCCGCGAACCAGCTGCTCGACCTGCCCCGCGTGAACACGTCGGTGACGCCGTCCAGCGAGGGTGCCGTGGAGGCGGCCCGACTGCAGGGCGGGGCGAACGACGCACACCGGGGCGACCCGAGGTTCGACACCGCCGACTTCGCGGAGCCGCCGGGCAACATCCGAGCCGACTACGTGCTGCCGAGCCGGGACCTGCGCATCCGCGACGCCCGCGTCTTCTGGCCCACGCAGGCCGACCCCCTGTCACGGCTCACCGGCACGTTCCCGTTCCCGGCCTCGGACCACCGGCTCGTCTGGGTCGACGTCGACCGGCCCTGACTCCCGGGGACGCAGGATCCTGCGTGCCCAGCAGGTCGGGTCAGAGGACGACGAGGTCGTCACGGTGCACGACCTCGCGCTCGTAGTCGGCGCCCAGCTCGGCGGCCAGCGCGTGCGTCGACCGGCCGATGAGGCTGGGCAGCTCCCCGCTGTCGTAGTTCACGAGCCCGCGGGCCACCGCCTGGCCGTCGGGCCCCACGACGTCGACCGGCTCCCCGGCGCCGAACTCGCCACTGACCCCGACGATGCCGGCCGGCAGCAGGGAGGCCTTGCGCGAGGTCAGGGCGGCGACCGCTCCGGCGTCGACGTGCAGCTGGCCCTTGGTCTCGCTCGCATGCGCGAGCCACAGCAGCCGCGTGGGCCGACGTCGGCCCGTGGGGTGGAAGCGCGTGCCCACCGCCTCGCCCGCGACGGCCGCTCCCGCCCGGTCGGCCCGGGCCAGCACCACCGGGATGCCCGCACCCGTGGCGATCCGCGCGGCCTCGATCTTGGTGACCATGCCGCCGGTACCGACCTTCGACCCCACCCGTGCGACGTCGACCTCGAGGAGGTCCTCGGGTCCGTGCACGTCGGGGATGGGCCGCGACGTGGGCACCGACGGGTGGCCGGTGAAGAGACCGTCGACGTCGGAGAGCAGCACCAGCAGGTCGGCGTGCACGAGGTGCGCCACCAGGGCCGCGAGGCGGTCGTTGTCGCCGAAGCGGATCTCGCTCGTGGCCACCGTGTCGTTCTCGTTGACGACCGGCAGCACACCCAGCTCGTGCAGCTTGGCGAACGTCTGGTGCGCGTTGCGGTAGTGGCTGCGGCGGGTCACGTCGTCGACGGTCAGCAGGACCTGGCCCACCGTGATGCCGTGGGTGGCGAACCTCTCGGAGTAGTGCGCCACGAGGGCACCCTGGCCGACGCTGGCCGCGGCCTGCTGCGTCGGCAGGTCCCTGGGACGGGTCGTGAGCCCGAGCGGCCCCAGTCCGGCCGCGATGGCACCGGAGCTGACCAGCACCACCTCGTCGCCCGCTCGCCGGGCTGCGGCGAGGGCCTCCACCACGACGTCGACCTTGGCCGGGTCGAGGTGGCCGGTCGACGACGTCAGCGACGACGAGCCGACCTTGACGACGACCCTCCGGGTCATGCCCCCGTGCCCTCGGTGTCCGCGTCCTCGTCCTCGGAGGTCCAGTCGGGCTCCTCGCCGCGCTCGCGCAGCTCGCGGAACTCGGCCTCCTGCGCCCGCTTGGCGGCCAGCGCCTCGCGACGCTCGACGTTCGTCCGCCGGTCGTCGCGGTCCAGGCGCTGGTCCTCACCACGACGACCCAGCATCTCGGCACCGGCCTCGATCGTGGGGTCGAAGTCGAAGACGACCGCGTCCTCCCAGCCCAGGTCGGCCGTGCCGCCGATGACGACGTCGTCGCCGGGCTCGGCACCGAGCTTCGCGAGGCTGGCCTCCACACCGAGGCGAGCGAGGCGGTCGGCGAGGTAGCCCACCGCCTCGTCGTTGCTGAAGTCGGTCTGGCCCACCCAGCGGGTGAGCTTGGCGCCACGCACGATCCACTGCTGCTGGCCCTCGGGGCCGCGGCGCTGGTCGACGGTGAACTCCTGGCCCACGCCGGCCTCGGCCTGGGGGCGCAGCACGATGCGGGTGATCTCCTGCGAGGGCGCGTCGGCGCGACGGCGCGCGACGATCTCGGCCATGGCGAACGACAGCTCGCGCAGCCCGGCGTGGCTGGCGGCGGAGACGTCGAACACGTCGTAGCCGCGCTCCTCGAGGTCGGCGCGCACGAACTCGGCGATCTGGGCGGCGTCGGGGACGTCGGTCTTGTTGAGCGCCACCAGCCGCGGGCGCTCGAGCAGGTCCTTGCCGGTGGCACCCTCGGCCAGGCCATCGGCGTAGGCACGCAGCTCGGCCTCGATGACGTCGAGGTCGCTCAACGGGTCGCGGCCGGGCTCCACGGTCGCGCAGTCGACGACGTGCACGAGGGCCGCGCACCGCTCGACGTGGCGCAGGAAGTCGTGACCGAGGCCGCGTCCCTCGCTGGCGCCCTCGATGAGGCCGGGCACGTCGGCCACGGTGAAGGTGGTCGACCCCGCGGTGACGACCCCCAGGTTCGGGACCAGGGTGGTGAACGGGTAGTCGGCGATCTTGGGCCGCGCGCGTGACAGGGCGGCGATGAGGCTGGACTTGCCGGCGCTGGGGAACCCGACGAGACCGATGTCGGCCACGACCTTGAGCTCCAGCACGATCGTGCGCTCCTGGCCGGGCTCACCCTTGAGGGCGAAGCCGGGCGCCTTGCGCTTGGCCGACGCCAGGGCCGCGTTGCCGAGACCACCTCGGCCGCCCGCGGCGATGACGAGCTCGGTGCCGGGGCCCACGAGGTCGGCGAGCACCTCGCCGGTGCCGTGCTCACCGCCGGAGCGCACCACCGTTCCGTCGGGGACCTTCAGCACGAGGTCGCCACCATGACCACCACTGCGGTTGCCGCCCTCGCCCGGCGCACCGTTGCCGGCCTTGCGCTTCGGCTCGTGGTGGTAGTCCACGAGCGTGGTCACGTCGGCCGAGACCCGCAGGATGACGTCGCCACCGTGACCGCCGTTGCCGCCGTCGGGCCCGCCGAGCGGCTTGAACTTCTCGCGGTGCACCGACGCGATGCCGTGCCCGCCGTTGCCGCCGACGACGTGCAGCGTCACGCGGTCGACGAAGGTGGGGACGGCCATCGGGTGCTCCTGGGAACGGGGGTGGGAGGGAGGTGCAGGGACGTCGAAGGGGTGGCCGCATGCGCGGACCACCCCTTCGACGGATGTTCTGCCGGCTACTCGCCCGGAACGATGTTCACGACCTTGCGGCCGCGACGCGTCCCGAACTCGACCGAGCCGGCCGACAGCGCGAAGAGCGTGTCGTCGCCGCCACGGCCGACGTTGGTGCCGGGGTGGAAGTGGGTGCCGCGCTGGCGGACGATGATCTCGCCCGCGTTGACCAGCTGGCCGCCGAAGCGCTTGACGCCGAGGCGCTGGCTGTTGGAGTCGCGGCCGTTCTTGGTGGAGGCTGCGCCCTTCTTGTGTGCCATGAGTTCAGTCCTCTACTTCGCGATGCCGGTGATCTTGACCTGGGTGTACTTCTGACGGTGCCCCTGGCGCTTCTTGTAGCCGGTCTTGTTCTTGTACTTCTGGATGGTGATCTTGGGGCCCTTGGTGCCACCGATGGCCTCGGCGGTCACGGAGACCTGGGAGAGCGAGTCGGCGTCGGCCGTGACGGTGTCACCGTCGACGTACAGGACGGCCGGCAGCGAGACCGCCTCGCCCTGGGCCAGGCCGAGCTGGTCGATCTCGATGACGTCGCCGACGGCGACCTTCTGCTGCGTGCCGCCACTGCGCACGATTGCGTAGACCACGGGATTCCTCACTCGGTTCTTGCTGGAAGCTGTGCTTGCCAAGGCTTGGGGCTGTGCGGGGCCGGGCGAACGCAGCGGGCTGGTTCGGCGACCGGTGCCGGGCTCTCGCCCGGGCATGCGGATCGGCGCGCAGGGCACGCCGACACATCATTCTACGGACCGTCACCCGGCTCGGTCAAAACGGGGGCGTCCTCGCTGGTGGAGGCCCGGTCGCCATCCGTCTCCGACACCTCGGGAGCGGAGTCCTGCTCGGCCTCGGGCAGAGGGTCCTGCACGGGCTCGGCAGCGGTCTCGGCCTCCGGCGCGACGGCGTCCTCGACAGGCTGGTCGCCCGTCTCGGGTGCGGGGCTCTCGGGCTCGAGCGCGGCGTCGACGGCGGGTGCAGGAGTCTCCTGCTCCGACGGCTCCGACGGCTCGGCAGGCGCCGAAGCGCCGTCCTCGGGCGTCGGCACGTCCTTCGGGGGCCCCGAACGGCGGGAGGACCGGCCCGAGGACGACGAGGTCGTCCTCGACGTCGTCGACTCCGAGGAGTCGGCCTCGTCCGTCGCCGGCTTCTGCTGCCCGCGACGCGAGCCACCGTTGCCGTTGCTCGACCCGTTGCCGTTGCCGTTGCTCGACCCGTTGCCGTTGCCGCCGTTGTTGCCGCCGCCGTTCGACCCACCGTTGTCGTTGCCACCGTTGCCGCCACGACCACGACGCTGGCGTCCGCCGCCTCGCGGCTCGTCCTTCTTCGGCTCGACCGGCTCGGCCGTGATGACCACACCGCGCCCGTTGCAGTGGTCGCAGTCGGTGCTGAACGACTCGAGCAGGCCGGTGCCGATCCGCTTGCGGGTCATCTGCACGAGCCCGAGCGACGTCACCTCGGCCACCTGGTGGCGGGTGCGGTCGCGGCCCAGGCACTCGACCAGGCGACGCAGCACCAGGTCACGGTTGCTCTCGAGCACCATGTCGATGAAGTCGATGACGATGATGCCGCCGATGTCGCGCAGCCGGAGCTGGCGGACGATCTCCTCGGCGGCCTCGAGGTTGTTCTTGGTGACCGTCTCCTCGAGGTTGCCCCCGGAGCCGGTGAACTTGCCGGTGTTGACGTCGACCACGGTCATGGCCTCGGTCCGGTCGATCACGAGCGAGCCGCCCGAGGGCAGCCAGACCTTGCGGTCCAGCGCCTTGTGGATCTGCTCGTCGATGCGCAGCACGTCGAAGGAGTCGCGGCCGTCGTGCTCGGCGGGCGACCACTCCTGCAGTCGCTCGGCGAGGTCGGGTGCGACGTGACGCAGGTAGCCGGAGATGTTGTCCCAGGCGTCGGAGCCCTCGACGACGAGCGAGGCGAAGTCCTCGTTGAACAGGTCGCGCACGACCTTGATCACGAGGTCGGGCTCGGCGTACAGGAGCTGGGGGCCCTTCGCGGAGGGCGTCCCGTCCTCGCCGATGCCGGCCTTGGCCTTGATGTCGTCCCAGCGCGCCGTGAGCGCGGTGACGTCGCGGGTCAGCTGGTCCTCGCTGGCGCCCTCGGCGGCCGTGCGCACGATGACGCCGGCGTCCTCGGGGAGCACCTCCTTGAGGAGGGCCTTGAGCCGGGCGCGCTCGGTGTCGGGCAGCTTGCGGGAGATACCGTTGGACTGGCCTCCCGGGACGTAGACCAGGAAGCGGCCCGGCAGGCTGATCTGGCTCGTGAGCCGCGCGCCCTTCTGGCCGATCGGGTCCTTCGAGACCTGCACGAGGATCTGCTGCCCGGGGGTCAACGCCTCCTCGATCTTGCGGGCCTTGCCGTTCTGCACACCGCTCCAGTCGACCTCGCCGGCGTAGATGACGGCGTTGCGACCGGCACCGATGTCGACGAAGGCGGCCTCCATGCTGGGCAGGACGTTCTGGACCTTGCCGAGGTAGACGTTGCCGATGAGCGACGTCTGGGACTCGCGGGCCACGTAGTGCTCGACGAGCACGGAGTCCTCGAGCACGGCGATCTGGGTGTAGGCGTCGCTCTCGGCGCCGGAGCCCTTCGACACGTGCTGGCGGACGACCATCTGACGGTCGACGGCCTCGCGTCGGGCCAGGAACTCGGCCTCGGACACGATCGGCGCGCGGCGCCGTCCGGCCTCGCGGCCCTCGCGGCGGCGCTGCTTCTTGGCCTCCAGGCGCGTGGAGCCGGCCACGCCGGTGATCTCGTCCTCGGGGTTGCGACCCTCGCGGACCCGCACGACGGTGTTCTCCGGATCGTCGGGCGAGGCGGACGCACGCTCGCCCGAGCGGGCGCGACGCCGGCGGCGGCGGGTGTTGGTGCTCTGGCCCTCGCCGTCTCCCCCGTCACCGGAGTCGTCCTGGTTCGACGAGCCGCCGGCTCCGTCGTCCTGGCCCTTGGCCTCTCCGGACTCGGCACCGTCGGAGGAGTCCGAGCCGTCGCGGGTGTCGTCACTCTTGTTGCGGCGACGTCCGCCGCGGCTGCGGCGACGACGCTTGGGACCGCCACCGGATCCGTCACCGGAGTCGTCGCCCTGCTCGTCGGAGTCCGTGCCGTCGGAGGAACGCCCCTCGGAGGACCGGTCGTCGCGAGCGGGCGCCGTCACGGGCTCGGGAGCCTGGAACGCCACGGCTGCGGTCCCGGCATCGTCACCGGATGCCGCGGGCTTGCGACCGCTGCGCTTCCTGGCGGGCCGGTCACCGCTGCTCGCGCGGTCGTCGCTCGCCGTCGACGCCTCCTGGCCGGACGCGGTCGCGTCGGCCTCCTCAGGAGCAGCGTCGTCCTTGACCGCGGTCTTCTTCGCCGCGGTCTTCTTGGTGGCCGAGCCCGCGGAGGTGCTCTTCTTGGCCGACTTCTTGGCCGCTGCCTTCTTCGCCGGGGCGTCGGGGGACCCGGTGTCGCCGTCGGACCCGCCCGAGGGGGCCGCCTTCTTGGCGGTCCGTCTGGCCGGGGCCTCCTGCGTCGCGCCGGCGTCGGACGCATCGGAGTCCTTCGTGGCGGGGTCCTTGCCGGACGCGGCACGCGCCGGAGCCTTCTTCGCCGGGGCCTCGGGCGGGGCGAAGATGTCGGTGCTCACGGCCGCGGGGGGTCCCGCCGGTCGGGCGGCGGCCCGTCGTCTCGTCCGCGAGGTGGTGCTGGTCTCGGTGGTGGGTGTGTTCTTGTCGTCGTCGAGCATGTGCTCTCCTCAGGCCCCGTGAGCGCCTACGTGAGGCCGGGGTTCTGCGTCTGCGGCTCCTCGCCCGGGGGCTCGGTCACCGAAAGTCTTCTGGCGGCGCCGGGGCGCTGGGGCGTCCCGGGTGGTCGACGTCCGGCCTGTCACACGGCTCCCCGTCCGTCCCGCCGCGGTCAGCACCTGTCAGGATGCGTCGCGGTCGAGGGCGAGTGGATCGCCGACCGTCCCGTTCTCCACGTCCAGAGGACCCTGGGCCGAGCGTGTCGCCAGGGGCGTCTGCTCGAGCTCGAGGCCCCCGCGGTTGCGGAGTCCGGTGAGTACGTCGTCCGGTCGGACCGACGGGTTCTGGTGTCGGACGACCACCGTCAGTATCGCATACGCCACACCCGAGGTGTCGGACGAACCAACGGAGAGTGACTGGACGGCGGCACGGGCGTCGAACGTCCGCAGACCTCGTTTGGTCATCCGCTCGACGTCGACCTGCTCGGCCGCGAGGAACGCGTCGGCCGCCTCCCGGACCTGCTCCGGCGCGGTTCCGCGCAGCTCGATCACCCACTCGCTCGCCTCGAGCCGGTCCGCCAGCGAGCCCCCGCCCTCGCGTGCAGGAACCACCTCCAGCACGTCGATGCCGGGCGGCAGGGCGTCGTCCAGCGCCACGCGGACGGACTCGGGATCACGCTGCTGCGTGAGCCCGATCTCGAGGAACTCGGCCTCGCTCGCCGCGCCGGTGGGAGCCGCTCCGGCGTAGGAGATCTTCGGGTGGGGCGTGTAGCCCGACGAGAACGCGATCGGCACCTGGGCGCGGCGGACCGCGCGCTCGAAGGCACGACCGAAGTCGCGGTGGCTGGTGAACCGCAGCCGGCCGCGCTTGGCGTACCGGATGCGCAGCCGCTGGACGATGGGCAGCTGCGGGTTGGGCGCCTCCGGGTTGGGGGTGCCACGCAGGGTCGTGCTGCCGTCGGACATGGGTCCGACCCTACCGAGGTCGGCGTCCGCAGGCTCTCGCCGAGGGCCGCGTGCGGACGCCTCCCGACGGTGGCGTTGGATGTCTCGGTGAGCTCCTCGTCATCCGTCCGTCGCGGGGGTCCCGCCTGGCTCGTGGGGGCCGCGATCGTGCTGCTCGCGCTCAACCTGCGCGTGGCGATCGGCAGCGTCGGGGTGGTCATCGACCCCCTGCGCGACGACCTCGGCATGAGCGCCACGGTCGCGGGCGTCCTGACCACGCTGCCCGTGCTGTGCTTCGCCGTCTTCGGGACGACGGCAGCGCGCGTGGTCCGTCTGCTCGGTCTCGACCGCACCGCCGCCGCACTGCTGGCCGTGCTGGCCCTCGGGCTCCTCGCCCGGTCGGTCGTCGACTCCACCGCGCTCTTCCTCGTGCTGTCGGTCGTGGCGCTCGCCGCGTGCGCGGTGGGCAACGTGGTGCTGCCCGCCCTCGCGAAGGAGCACTTCCCCGACCGGCTCCCCCTCGTCGGCTCGCTCTACGGCGCCGCGCTCATGGCCGGCGGCGCCGTGAGCTCGGTCGTCACGGTGCCGGCCGCGGACGCGCTCGGTGGCTGGCGGCCCGGCATCGCGGTGTGGGCCGTGCTGAGCGTGGCCGCCCTGCTGCCGTGGCTGCCGATCGCGGCCCGTGCCGGGCGCGCGGGGCGCGACGTCCGACCGGTCGGACCGTCGCTGACCCGGCTCGCCCGCAGCCGACTCGCCTGGGCCTGCGCCCTCTGCTTCGGCGCGCAGTCGGCCCAGGCCTACGCCCAGTTCGGCTGGTTCCCGACGATCCTGGCCGACGCCGGGCTCGCGCAGGGCACCGCGGGTGCGATGCAGGGACTCCTCGGGGCCGTCGGCATCCCGATGACCCTCCTCCTGCCGCCGTTGGTGGCACGCCTCGGAGGCCGCGGCATCCTCCCGTGGATCTTCGCCGCCCTCACCGCGAGCGGCTGGGCCGGGGTCCTGTGGGCCCCGACCGCGGCTCCGTGGCTCTGGGCGATCCTGCTCGGGCTCGGGGGGTGCGCGTTCACCTGGGTGCTGATCATGTTCGGCCGTCGCGCCTCGACGACGGAGGGCACGGCCTCGCTGTCGGCGTTCGCACAGTCCGTCGGCTATCTCGTGGCCGGGCTCGGCCCGTTCGGCACCGGCCTGCTGCACGACGTGACCGGCTCGTGGACCGCACCGGTCACGGTGCTCATGCTGGGCGCCGTGCTCATCGGGGTGTTCGGCACCCTCGTGGACCGCGGCGGGACGATCGAGGACGAGCTCGAGCGCCCCGCCGCCTGAGTCCGCTCAGACCACCGAGAGCGGCAGCAGCTTCTGGCCCGTCGGGCCGATCTGGATGTCGGTGCCCATCTGCGGGCACACGCCGCAGTCGTAGCAGGGCGTCCAGCGGCAGTCCTCGATCTCGAGGGCGTCGGGGTCGAGCGCGTCCTGCCAGTCCTCCCAGAGCCACTCCTTGTCGAGACCGGCGTCGAGGTGGTCCCACGGGAGCACCTCGTCGTGGTCGCGCTCACGGGTCGTGTACCAGTCGAGGTCGACCGGCTCGTCGGCCAGGACCTCGGCGGTCGCGGACTCCCAGCGCTCGAACGAGAAGTGCTCGCTCCAGCCGTCGAACCGACCGCCGTCACGCCACACCGCCTCGACGATCCGCCCGACCCGTCGGTCACCGCGCGACAGCAGTCCCTCGACGATCCCGGGGCGTCCGTCGTGGTACCGGAAGCCGATGGCACGACCGAAGCGCTTGTCCGACTGCACGGACTCACGCAGCTTGCGCAGGCGCTCGTCGGTGGTCTCGTGGTCGAGCTGCGCGGCCCACTGGAACGGGGTCTGCGGCTTGGGCACGAAGCCGCCGATGCTCACGGTGCAGCGGATGTCGCGGCGACCCGACGCCTCGCGTCCGGCCTCGATGACCCGCTTGGCGAGCTCACCGATCTGCAGCACGTCCTCGTCGGTCTCGGTGGGCAGGCCGCACATGAAGTAGAGCTTCACCTGGCGCCAGCCGTGCGAGTAGGCGGCGGTGACGGTGCGGATGAGGTCGTCCTCGGTGACCGCCTTGTTGATGACCTTGCGCAGACGCTCGCTGCCGCCCTCGGGCGCGAACGTGAGCCCCGAGCGTCGGCCGTTGCGGCTGAACTCGTTGGCCAGCGTGATGTTGAAGGCGTCGACGCGGGTCGACGGCAGCGACAGCGACGTGTTGGTGCCCTCGTAGCGGTCGCCGAGCTGCTTGGCGAGGTCGCCGATCTCGGTGTGGTCGGCGCTGGAGAGGCTGAGGAGGCCGACCTCCTGGTAGCCCGACTCCTTCAGACCGGTGTCGATCATGTCGCCGATGGTCTGCAGCGAGCGTTCGCGCACGGGGCGCGTGATCATGCCCGCCTGGCAGAACCGGCAGCCACGCGTGCAGCCACGGAAGATCTCGACGGAGTACCGCTCGTGCACCGTCTCGGCCAGCGGCACCAGCGGCTTGCGCGGGTACGGCCACTGGTCGAGGTCCATGACGGTGTGCTTGGCCACGCGCCACGGCACGCCGTCGCGGTTGGGCCGGACCGACGCGATGCGGCCGTCGTCGCGGTAGTCGACGTCGTAGAACTTCGGCACGTACACGCCCCCTGAGGCCGCGAGCCTCAGCAGCAGCTCGTCGCGGCCGCCGGGACGCCCCTCGTCCTTCCACTCGCGCACGACCTCGCTGATGGCGAGCGCGATCTCCTCGCCGTCGCCGAGCACGGCGGCGTCGAGGAAGTCGGCGACCGGCTCGGGGTTGAAGGCGCTGTGGCCGCCCGCGAGCACGATCGGGTCGTCGTCGGTGCGGTCGACGGCGTGCAGCGGGATGCCGGCCAGGTCGAGCGCCGTGAGCATGTTGGTGTAGCCGAGCTCGGTGGCGAAGGAGATGCCCAACACGTCGAACGCGCGCACGGGACGGTGCGCGTCGACCGTGAACTGCGGGATGCCGTGCTCCCGCATGACGGCCTCCATGTCGGCCTGCACCGCGTACGTGCGCTCGGCCAGCAGCCAGTCACGCTCGTTCAGCACCTCGTAGAGGATCTGGACGCCCTGGTTCGGCAGCCCGACCTCGTAGGCGTCGGGGTACATGAGCGCCCAGCGCACGCTGACGTCGTCCCACTCCTTGACGGTGGCGTTGAGCTCGCCGCCGACGTACTGGATGGGCTTGCCCACCGTCGGCAGGAGCGGCTCGAGACGGGGGAAGACGGACTCGACGGACATGGCCCCAGGCTACGCGGCGTCCGGGACCTGAGAGAACGCCTGCGCCGTCTCAGCAACGTTGCCTAGGATGGTGGCTTCGTCCTGGGCCCTTCCCCGCCCTCTTTCCGTCGAGCTGGACAGGAGTGCGTGTGCGTCACGACGACCTCGTCGACCGGTCGGGCGGTCGGCACCGGATGGCACGCCACCGCGCACCATCGGCCTTCGAACGCCGGCGCGACCGCACCCTCGACCTGCTGGCCGACGTCGCCGACGCCCTGCCGAGCGGCCGCACGCTCACGACCTTCGCCGTCGGCGGGGTCGTCGTGGCCGCCGGTCTGACCGCCGGCGCCCAGGCCGTGGGAGCCGGTGACAGCGCCGCCGCCGCGACCGGGCTGCGCCCCGTGTCGGCCATCGCGACGCCGCTCGTCCAGGCCCAGCGCGTGTCCGACGCCGTGATCGTCGACCAGGGCGCCCAGCGCCGGGTCGAGGAGGTCCAGGCCAAGGCCGACGGACAGCAGCGTGCCACCGCGCAGGCGAAGAAGGAGGCCGCCGAGCGCAAGGAGGCCGCCGCGAAGGCGAAGCGCGAGAAGGAGCGGCAGGCGGCGCTGGAGGCCGCCGACCCCAAGGTCGTCGCACGCGCCATGCTCGCCGACTACGGCTGGGACGAGGGCCAGTTCTCCTGCCTCGACAACATCTGGAGCCAGGAGAGCGGCTGGCGCGTGGACGCCGAGAACCCGTCCTCGGGCGCCTACGGCATCCCGCAGTCCCTGCCGGGCACCAAGATGGCCAGCGCCGGCAGCGACTGGCGCACCAACCCGGCGACCCAGATCGAGTGGGGCCTCGGCTACATCGAGGGTCGCTACGGATCACCGTGCGCGGCGTGGGACTTCAAGAAGGGCGCCGGCTGGTACTGAGCGCGACTCCGTACGCTTGCCTGCCATGGGTCTGTTCAATCGACGCAAGCCGCCGATCTCGGTCTCCTACGTGCCGAAGGCGTCCGATCCGGACGCGCCCGACCAGACGGTCACGCTGAGCAACGGCTCCGAGGTGGGCCTGCGCCCGATCCTGCGGTTCGTGCCCCGCGACCAGTACGGTCGCGAGCTGCCGAACGTCGAGGTCGGCACGGTGCTGGGCATCGACCGGGGCGCCGTGGTGGCGCCCCCCGGTTCCGCCGCCACCGACGTGCTGCACTTCCACGGCCAGGGCGCCCGCAACGTGCGCGGCGTCGAGGTGCACGTCGAGGGCATGGAGCAGGTGGACCTCGACGGCATCGTGGCCCCGGTCGAGGCGCTCATGGTCGACCTCGAGGAGCACGCCACCCTCGACCCGCAGGACTTCTGGGGCATCGGCCTGGTCAATCGCAACGAGGTGCCGATCAGCGTCGGCGTGACGCTCGTGGAGTACGAGGATCGGGTGGGCGACGCCCCCCGCCAGGCCGTCGACGCCGTGACCCTCGACGGCACCGTCGACCTCGCCTCGCAGTCCCACGAGGTCGTCTGGCTCCCCGAGGAGGTCCGCGGCCGCTTCCACGGCGTCCTCGCCCACGTCGTCGTCCCCTGGACCGGCCCCACCGAGCCCCCTCCCCTCGACCCCGCCTGACCCCTCTGGAGGACGCAAGATTCTGCCTTCGTGAGCGAGAGTCCGAACGATGCTGCGTTGACGACGGGATCCGGACGCGAACGCAGCATCGATCGGGACGCCGGTACTGAACGCAGAATCTTGCGTCGCCCCGTCCACAGGGCTCTCGCGCCCGCGTGCCTCCGTCCACAGCCTTCGGCCGCGCCCTTCGTCCGGGGCCGGACGGCCGACACGGTGGAGGCATGCAGACCGTCATGTCCGTCCGCCAGGCCGTCGAGCTGTTCGGGGCCTGGCCTGTGCGTCAGCGCCTCCGCGCCGGTGTCTGGCAGCGCCCGTGCCGAGGTGTCGTCGTCACGCACAACGGTGTCCTGACCCTGCACGAACGAGACCTGGTCGCGCTCGCCTCCTCTCCCCCGCGTGCGGCCCTCGCCGGCTCCTCGGCGCTCCGACAGGACGGCTTCGACGCGCGCGACCCCCGCCATCTCGTCGTCCTGCCGGCGGGAGCACGGGCGCCGTCGTGGGACCGCGCCACCGCGCACTGGTCGCACGAGCTAACCGATGTCGACGTGCATCCCACGCACCGGCCGAGACGGACCAGACCGGCGCGGTCGATCCTCGACACCGCCTCATGGAGCAGCAACGAACGATATGCACGCTGGATCGTGATCAGCGCCCTGCAAGCCGGTCTCGTCACCACCCGGCACCTGCGTGAGGCCCTGACCCGCCGCGGTCGGTGTCGGCATCGCAGCGTGATCGTCTCGTCGATCCTCGACGCGGCCGGCGGGATCCAGTCGGTCCCCGAGCGAGACTTCGCGGCCATCTGGCGAGCCACCGGGCTCCCCGTCGCCACACGGCAGGAGGCGGTGCGTGGTCCGGCTGGTCGCTTCTACCTCGACGTGTGGAGCGAGCGCCTCGGGTTCGGCGTCGAGGTGCACGGGATTCCGCACCTCGCCATCGAGCAGTGGGACGAGGACCTGGTCCGAGCCAACGAGATCGTGATCACCGGCCGACACGGGCTGACCTTCTCGTCGTACTCGGTTCGCCACCACCCCCACACCGTGATGGACCAGCTCGACCGGATGGCACGGGCCCACGGGTGGGAAGGCGCCCTGGCCCCCGAGCTCCTTCCCCGGTCACCATCCTGGGACCCAGAGCAACGCAAGATTCTGCGTTCGGGTGCGAGGAGCTCAAGCGTTCTGCGTTCGTGACGGGATTCGGACACGAAGGCAGAACCCTTCGGCCTTCCACTCATGAACGCAGAATCTTGCGTCCGCCGGAGGCGTCAGGCGAGGGAGGGGAACCAGAGGGCGATCTCGCGGGCCGCGGACTCCTCGGAGTCGGAGGCGTGGACGAGGTTCTCGCGGTTGGACAGGGAGAGGTCACCGCGCACGGTGCCGGGGGCGGCGGCCCGGCCGTCGGTGGCGCCGTTCAGGGCGCGGACGACCGCGATCGCCTCGTCGCCCTCGAGCACGAGCGCCACGAGCGGGCCCGTCGTCGCGAAGTCGCGCAGCGGCGGGTACCAGGGCTGCTCGACGTGCTCGGCGTAGTGCGCGTCGGCCTGGGCGGCGTCGATGGCGCGGTGCTCCATGGCCACGATCGTGAGGCCCTTCGCCTCGTAGCGGCCGAGGACCTCACCGACGAGACCACGACGGACGGCGTCGGGCTTGAGCAGGACGAGCGTGCGCTGGGACATGGCCTCAACCTAGCGAAGGCCCCCGCTCGTCCGTCCGGTGGTGCGCCCGTCGGTAGCGTGGTCCGTGCCGACCCCCAGCGAGCCCGACCCCGAGGAATCCATGAGCAACCAGCCCTGGTGGCGCCACGCCGTCATCTACCAGGTGTACCCCCGGTCGTGGGCCGACGCCGACGGCGACGGCATCGGCGACCTCCCCGGCATCACCTCCCGGCTCGAGCACCTCGCCGACCTCGGCGTCGACGCCCTGTGGCTGTCGCCGTTCTACGTGTCCCCGCAGAACGACGCCGGCTACGACGTCGCCGACTTCCGCGACGTCGACCCGCTGTTCGGCACCCTCGACGACTTCGACGCCCTCGTCGAGCGGGCCCACGGACTCGGGCTGCGGGTGATCGTCGACGTCGTGCCGAACCACTCCTCGAGCGAGCACCCCTGGTTCCAGGCGGCCCTCGCCGCCGGCCCCGGCAGCGCCGAGCGCGCGCGGTACGTCTTCCGACCCGGGCAGGGCCCCGACCGCTCGGAGCCGCCCAACAACTGGATCTCGAACTTCGGAGGTTCGGCCTGGACGCGCGTCACCGAGGCCGACGGCACCCCCGGCGAGTGGTACCTGCACCTGTTCGACGTCACGCAGCCTGACTTCGACTGGACCAATCCCGAGGTCCGCGAGGAGCTGCACTCGGTGCTGCGCTTCTGGCTCGACCGCGGCGTCGACGGGTTCCGCATCGACGTCGCGCACGGCCTGATCAAGGCCGACGGCCTTCCCGACGCCGACCTGCTGCTCGACACCGTCGGCAGCCACACGCGCCTGCTGCCGATGTGGGACCAGCCGGAGGTGCACGACGTCTACCGCAGCTGGCGCACCCTCGTCGAGGGCTACGCCGGGTCGCTCGCCGACCTGTGGGGCCAGGACGACGACCGGATGCTCTGCGGCGAGGCGTGGGTGGAACCCGCGCACGCGCTCGCGCAGTACGTGCGTCCCGACGAGCTGCACCAGACGTTCAACTTCTCGTTCCTGCTGACGCCGTGGGACGCCCCCGCCCTGCGCGACGCGATCGGCCGGTCCCTCGAGAGCGCCGCCGACGTCGGCGCCCCGCAGACCTGGGTGCTCTCGAACCACGACGTCGTGCGGCACGCCACGCGGCTGGGTCGCTCCGACGCCACCCGTGTCGTCGACACGGAGGGCATCGGCCCCGACGACGAGCAGCCCGACGCGGAGCTGGGCCTGCGCCGGGCCCGCGCGGCGACCACCCTCATGCTCGCCCTCCCGGGGTCGGCCTACCTGTACCAGGGCGAGGAGCTGGGCCTGCCCGACGCCACCGAGCTCCCCACCGACGTGCTGCAGGACCCCACCTGGGAGCTCTCGGGCCACGAGCGACGAGGGCGCGACGGCTGCCGCGTGCCCGTCCCGTGGGAGTCCACCGGCCCGTCGCTCGGCTTCGGCCCCGAGGGCGAGCCGTGGCTGCCGCAGCCGTCGGCCTACGCGGACCTGGCGCCTGCCCGCCAGCGCGGCGTCGAGGGCTCGACGCTCGAGCTGTACCGCACGCTGCTGCGACTGCGGCGCGAGCTCGACCTGGGCACGCGGTCGCTCGCGTGGATCGAGGACGGTGACGACCACGGCGTGGAGCACGTCGACGGACTGCTGTCGTTCGCGCTCGTCGCCAGCGGCGGCGACGTGGTGGCGACCGTCCACACCAACGTGTCGTCGGTGCCGGTCCCACGGCCTCCGGGTGAGCTGCTCGTCTCCAGCGGCGAGGTCGCCGACGACCACCTGCCCGCCGACACCACGGTCTGGCTCCGCCCCCACCCGGCCTGATCGCGACCGGGGCGACCCCGGGGTTGCGCCCCCGACGGCACCGTCCTACGTTGATGACTCCCGTGTGGCACCGGTCACGTCGGGGACGGAGGGAAAGGGGACCCGACCCATGGCGACCACGCGACGTCGGACGGCGGTGATGGTCGCGAGTCTCGCCCTCGGTTCCTCGCTCCTCGCCGCCTGTGGCGGATCCGAGGGCAAGCCCACGCTCAACTGGTACATCAACCCGGACGGCCAGGACACCCTGAACAAGCTGGCCGAGGACTGCAGCACCGACGAGTACGACATCGCCATCCAGCTGCTCCCGGCCAGCGCCACCGACCAGCGCACCCAGCTCGCGCGCCGGCTCGCCGCGGGTGACAGCTCCACCGACCTCATGAGTCTCGACCCGGTGTTCGTCCCCGAGTTCGCCAACGCCAAGTGGCTGAAGCCGTTCGAGGGCGACCTCGCCGACCAGGTGCTCGACGACGACGTCCTCAAGGGTGCGGCCGAGACCGTCACCTGGAACGACCAGGTCGTCGCCGCGCCACAGTGGGCCAACACGCAGGTCGTGTGGTTCCGCAAGTCCCTCGCCGAGGCCGCCGGGCTCGACATGAGCCAGCCGGTCACCTGGGACCAGGTCATCGACGCGGCCTCCGAGGAGGGCGGCACCGTCGGCGTGCAGGCCAACCGCTACGAGGCGTACGTCGTGTGGATCAACTCGCTCATCCAGGGCGCCGGAGGCAACATCCTCGACCCCGACACCGTCGAGGACGGCCGCGACGCGAAGGTCACGATCGACTCGGCGGCCGGCAAGGACGCCGCTGCGGTCATCGAGAAGCTCGCCGACTCCCCCGCCGCCCAGCCCGACCTCACCACCTCGAACGAGGGCACGAGCCTCGGCCAGATGTTCCCCGAGAACGGCCCCGGCGAGTTCATGACCAACTGGACCTTCGTCTACAAGAACTACGAGGGACTCATCGACAAGCCCGGTGGCCCGGCGGACGAGCAGGCGTTCGAGGACCTCGGCTGGGCCCGGTACCCGCAGACCGTCGAGGGCGAGGAGTCCCGGCCCCCGATCGGCGGCATCGACATCGGCGTCGGCGCGTTCTCCAAGCACCCCGACTTCGCGCAGGAGGCTGCCGTCTGCGTCACGAACGCCGAGGCGCAGTCGGCCCTGGCCGTCAACGAGGGCCTCATGCCGTCGCGCCAGTCGGTCTACGACTCCGCCGAGCTCAAGGAGGCCTACCCGGCCGACCTGCTGCAGCTCTACAGCGAGAGCGTCGACACCGGCGGCCCGCGCCCCAAGAGCGCCTTCTACAGCCAGGTCTCGAGCGCCATCCAGTCCCGCTGGCACTCGCCCCGCTCGGTGAGCCCGGACTCGACGCCGAAGCAGTCGGCCGACTTCCTGACCGCGATCCTCCGAGGGGAGGCACTCCTGTGAGCACCGCCACCGCCCCCAAGAAGGCCCCGAAGAAGTCCGCGAGCAAGCCCGTCGCGTCGGACCGCGCCAAGGCGGAGAGCCGCCTCGCGTTGTACCTCGTGGCCCCGGCCGTCGCACTGATGCTGCTGGTCACCGCGTTCCCGATGCTGCGCGCGCTCTACCTGTCGCTGTTCAGCTACTCGCTCACCGCTCCCGATGACCGTGAGTTCGTGGGCCTGGCCAACTACGGGACCGCCCTGACCGACCGGCTGTTCTGGATCGACACGGCCAACACGGTCGGCATCATGATCATCACCGTGGCGTTCGAGCTCGTCATCGGCTTCGTCTTCGCCATGGTCATGCACCGGCTGATCTTCGCCCGCGGCCTCGTCCGCACGTCGATCCTCATCCCCTACGGCATCATCACCGTCGTCTCGGGCTTCGCGTGGCAGTTCGCGTTCTCCAACACGAACGGCTTCGTGAACGGCTGGATCCCCTTCCTCGGCGACGACTTCACGTGGTTCGCGGAGTACCAGACGTCGATGGTGGCGATCATGGTCTCGGAGATCTGGAAGACGACGCCGTTCATGGCGCTGCTCCTGCTCGCCGGCCTCGCGCAGGTCCCCGAGGACATGCTGGAGGCGGCCAAGGTCGACGGGGCCACGTGGTGGCAGCGGCTCTGGAAGGTGATCCTGCCGAACATGCGGGCGGCGATCATGGTGGCCGTGCTGTTCCGCGCGCTCGACGCCTACCGCATCTTCGACAACATCTTCGTCATGACCGCCGGTGCCAACAACACCGAGTCGATCTCGTTCCTCACCTACCGGCAGGTGATCGAGCAGTTCCAGCTCGGCATCGGCTCGGCCCTCTCGGTGCTGCTGTTCCTGTCGGTGCTCGTGGTGGCGTTCGTGATCGTCAAGGTGTTCCGGGTCAACCTCGCGGACGCACGGCAGGAGGGCTGACATGAACAAGAACGCTGCGACCCGCATCGGCACGCTCGTCGGCTTCGTCGCCATCATGATCTGGTGCCTCCTCCCGGTGGCCTGGATCATCTCGCTGTCCTTCAAGAGCCAGGAGGCGGTCACCAACGGCAGCCCCGGCTTCTTCCCCTCCAGCGGAGGTGGCGCAGGCTGGCAGAACTACGCCGACGTCATCGCCGACGAGCAGTTCCGTCGGGCGATCTTCAACTCGATCGGCATCTCGCTCATCGCGACCCTGCTCTCCGTCGCCCTGGCCACGCTCACCGCCTACGCGGTCGCGCGGCTGGAGTTCAAGGGCAAGCGGTTCGTGCTCACCACCGCCCTCGTCATCGCCATGTTCCCCGTGGTCTCGCTCGTCGGGCCGCTGTTCGACATGTGGCGCACGCTCGGGATCTACGACACGTGGCCCGGCCTCATCATCCCCTACATGAGCTTCACCCTCCCCCTCGCGATCTGGACGCTCTCGGCGTTCTTCCGCGAGATCCCGTGGGAGATGGAGCAGGCCGCGCAGGTCGACGGGGCGACCTCGTGGCAGGCCTTCCGCAAGGTCATCGTCCCGCTCGCGGCACCCGGTGTGTTCACCGCCGCGATCCTGACGTTCTTCTTCGCGTGGAACGACTTCGTGTTCGGCATCTCGCTGACGTCCACCGAGAACGCACGACCCATCCCCGCGGCACTGTCGTTCTTCGTCGGTGCCGACCCGTTCAACCGGCCGGCGTCCCTGCTGGCCGCGGGTGCCGTGGTCGCGACGATCCCGGTCATCCTCCTCGTCCTCTTCTTCCAGCGAAAGATCGTCGCGGGCCTCACCGCCGGCGCAGTGAAGGGTTGATCCCATGGCCACCATCGAGATGAAGAACATCGTCAAGAAGTACGGGGACGGCTTCCCCGCCGTGAACGACATCAGCATCGACGTCGAGGACGGGGAGTTCCTGATCCTGGTCGGCCCGTCGGGCTGCGGGAAGTCGACCCTGCTGCGCATGATCGTGGGTCTGGAGGACATCAGCTCCGGCGACATGATCATCGACGGCGACCGGGTCAACGACCTGGCACCGCGCGACCGCAACCTGGCCATGGTCTTCCAGAACTACGCGCTCTACCCGCACCTGACGGTCTACGAGAACATCGCCTTCCCGCTGCGCCTGAAGAAGGTGCCGGAGAAGGAGATCGACGAGAAGGTCCGCCAGGCCAGCAAGACGCTCGACCTCGACGAGCACCTCGAGCGCAAGCCCGGCAACCTCTCCGGCGGCCAGCGCCAGCGCGTGGCCATGGGTCGTGCCATCGTGCGCGACGCCAAGGCGTTCCTGTTCGACGAGCCGCTGTCGAACCTCGACGCCAAGCTGCGTGGCCAGATGCGCACCGAGATCGCGCGCCTGCAGAAGCAGCTCGGCATCACGACCGTGTACGTGACGCACGACCAGACCGAGGCGATGACGCTCGGCGACCGCGTCGCGGTCATGAAGCGCGGGATCCTGCAGCAGCTCGCCTCCCCGCGTGAGCTGTACGAGCAGCCGGTCAACCTCTTCGTCGCCGGCTTCATCGGCTCGCCGCCGATGAACTTCCTGCCGGCCACTGTGGAGGACGGGAAGATCACCTTGCCGTTCGGCACCTTCCCGCTGCCCGCCGACAAGGCCGCGCGCGCCGAGGGCAAGGGCCTCATGCTGGCCGGCATCCGCCCCGAGCACTTCGAGGACGTGTCAGTGCTGAAGGACGAGGCCGACTCCTCGCGCACGTTCGAGGCGCACATCGACGTGCGGGAGTGGCTCGGCGACCAGCAGTACGCCTACGTGCCCTACGACGCCGACGCCACCACGCAGGACCAGCTGCGCGAGCTCGCCCGCGAGGCCGACAGCGAGTCGCTGCGCACGCAGCTGGTCGTCTCGCTCGACGCCGCCAGCAAGATCACCGACGACGACAACACGGTGCTGTTCATCGACACCGACAAGCTGCACCTGTTCGACCCGACGAGCGGGGAGAACCTCACCGTCGGTCTCTAGCCCCGTGCCGCGTCCGGCCGGTCACGACCGGTCGGACGGGCGGGGAGGCTGGGCCTTCCGGCGGCGCTTGCGCACGGCCTCGAGCACCTCGGCGTTCCACTCGTGCTCGCGGATGAGCCGGTACCGCTCCCCCGCGACCCGCAGGTAGGCCGCGGCGGGGCGCTCGTCGGGCCCGCGGACGCCGGCCTCCTCGATCATGTCGACGACCGGCCTGAACTCCTCGGCGTACCAGCGGCTCGCCATGGTCGCCTTGTCCATGTAGGCACCCTCGGCGTGCATGGTGCGGGTGGCCCAAGCCTCCACCGTCTCGGCCAGGTAGCCGTAGTCGAAGGGGTCGTCGAAGGCCACCGCGGCGCGCGCCTCGCCGGTGAACGGCACCCGCTCCAGCATCAGTCGGCGCCAGTGCTTGAGCTCGAGGTCGCTGCGTCCCTCGACCCCCACCGGCCTCAGGAACGTGTCGACGACGGTCACCCGCGCCTCGATCAGCTTCAGGCCGAGGCTGCGGGCCACCGAGACGCGGTGGTGGCCGTCGCGCACGTAGTACTGGTCACCCACCTGGTAGACCTCGATCGGTGGGATCACCTCGCCGGTGCGGCTCGCGCGGGCCAGGCGCTCCCAGCGCTCACGGCTGCGCGCCGACGTCGGCCGGAACCGGCGGTCGAAGTCGCGCACCTTGTCGACGGAGCCGACGATGCAGTCCAGCGGGATCACCCGCGTGCCCGCGTAGTGCTCCCCGCGCCGACCGAGCGCCTCAACGACCTCGTCGAACGACATCGACTGCGCGACGTCGTCGTGGTCGTTGCGCAGCCGTGCCGCCAGCGCCGACAGCACCTGGTGCCGCCGCGCACGCATGAAGTCGCTCTCGGCGTCCACGCGGGGCGATCCGGAGTCACCGACCACGGCGCCCACCCCCGGCGACCGCGGCGCGGGGTGCGTCGAGCGGCTCGACGTCGATGACCTGCCACGGGATCACGTTGCGCAGCGTGGTGCGGCCGACGTGGCGGTCGCTCTTCTGCAGACCGTAGGGGTGGATGTGGCCGTGCAGGTGCCAGGTGGGCTGCAGCCGGCCGATCACGTCGTGCAGCGCCTCGAAGCCCCGGTGCGGCGGGTCGTCCTCGTCGCCGAGGCCGAACGGCGGGGAGTGCGTGAGCAGGACGTCGACCGGTCGGTCACCGGCCCGTCGCACCAGTCGTCGGGCCCGACGCGCCAGCTGGCGCTGGGTGTACTGGTTGGCCCCCGCGTTGTAGCGGATGCTGCCGCCCAGACCCGCGATGCGCAGACCCGCCGCCTCGACCACCGCGCCGTCGGCGCTGGTGCAGCCGAGGGGCCGGGGGTCGGCCGACGGCATGCCGTCGCCGGTCAGGACGCCCATGAGACCGCTGCGCTGGGTCACGACCTGCGGGTCGTGGTTGCCCGGCACGAACACGACCGGGACGTCGAGGCAGGAGGAGAGGAACTCGAGGTAGTCCCACGGCAGGTCCCCGGCGGCCAGCACGAGGTCCGGCCGCAGCCGTCGCACCTGCGGGTGGTGGATCGACTCCACCACCTCGTCCGCGACCGCGAGCACCTTGACCATGGGTCCACCGTAGGCCGCGCTCCCCCGGGACGCGAGGGTCAGTCGGGGTCGGGACCCTCGGCGGCCCACCGGGCCTTGTCGGCCTCGATGCGTCGGCCGAGCAGGAAGGCGCTGGCCCAGAGCAGGGCGAACATGCCGCCGACGAAGAACATGACCGGCACGAGGAAGCCCAGGGCGACGACCGCCGCCTGCAGGACGTGGCCGACGACGTAGCCCGACGGCTTGCGCAGCATGCCGGCCGTCAGGATGCACAGCACCGCGAGCCCCAGGCCGAGCGTGAGCGCCAGTCCGGCCGGCACGTCCTCCACGGAGATCATCACCGGGACGCTGAGTCCGAGGAGGATCGCCTCGAACGTCAGCATCGCCGCACACATGCCCCTCATGCCCCACCTCCGACTGCCCCGGCACCCAGCAGCACCCGCGCCTCGCCGGCGGTGACGACCGACCCGATCACGATGACGCCGCCGCTGCCGATCGCCTCCTCCATGCCCGCACCGGTCTCGGCCATCGAGATCGCGCGGACGAGGGCGTCGTCCAGGCCCCGCTCCACGGTCACCCGGTCCTCGCCGAAGACCTCCTCGGCCAGCTCGCCGAGCTCGTCGGCCCGCATGGCACGCGGCAGGCTGTTCTGGGTGCACACCACGTGGGCCAGCACGGGCTCGAGCTCACGGAGCATCTCCTCGACGTCCTTGTCGGCCATGACGCTGACGACACCGACGAGCGGGCTGAAGGTGAAGGAGTCCTGGACCGCCTCGAGCGCAGCGCGGACGCCGTGCGGGTTGTGCGCGGAGTCGACCAGCACGGTCGGGCTGCGCCGCACGACCTCCAGCCGACCGGGCGAGGTGACCTCGCCGAACGCCGACCGCACCAGGTCGCCGTCGAGCTCGGCACCGACGAACGCCTCGACCGAGGCCAGCGCCACGGCGGCGTTCTGCGCCTGGTGCGCACCGTGCAGCTGCAGGAGGACGTCGTCGTAGCGGGCGTTGAGGCCCTGCAGGCTGATCTGCTGCCCGCCGACGGCGTTGAGCCGGTCGGCGACCCCGAAGTCGACGCCCTCGCGCAGCGCCGTGGCCCCGACCTCCATGCTGCGGCGCATGAGGACGTCGAGCACCTCGGGCTCCTGGGCGGCGAGCACGGCGTGGGCGCCCGGCTTGATGATGCCGGACTTCTCCAGCGCGATGTCGACCGCGCGGTCGCCGAGGTAGGCGGTGTGGTCGACGGCCACGGGCGTGACCACGGCGACGCGGCCGGTCGCCACGTTGGTGGCGTCCCACGCACCCCCCATGCCGACCTCCACCACCGCGGCGTCGACCGGCGCGTCGGCGAAGGCCGCGTACGCCATGGCGACGGTGAGCTCGAAGAACGAGATCGGGTGCGGCTGGCTGTCGTCGACGACCTGGGCGTAGGCGGCCACGTCGGCGAAGGCCTCGACGAACTGCTCCTCGGTGAGCGGCTCGCCGTCGAGGCTGATCCGCTCGGTCATGCTCTGCAGGTGCGGGCTGGTGAACCGCCCGGTGCGCAGGTCGAGCGCCCGCAGCAGCGCGTCGATCATCCGCGCCGTCGACGACTTGCCGTTCGTGCCGGTGAGGTGGACGACGGGGTAGGCGTCCTGCGGGTCGCCGAGCAGACGGCACAGGGCGGTGATGCGCTCGAGCGACGGCTCGAGCCTGGTCTCGGGCCAGCGGCCCAGCAGGGCGGCCTCGACCTCGGCGTAGGTGGGGTTCATCCCCGCCAGTATCCCAGGCCGTGCCGCGCGTGCCGACCGCGTGGACCCAGTCGGCCCGGGTGAGCGGATCGGGGATCTCCCTGATTCCACGCGCCCCCCTCTGTCCGCCATGATGAGAGGGCTGCGGCGCCGGTCGTGCACCCCACCCCCCAGGAGCATGCGCATGAACCACCGGATCAGTGGTTGGATCGCCCACCGTCGAGCCAAGTGGCTCGTGCTGGTCGTCATGCTCGTCGCCCTGGGCGGTCTGGGCTCGTTCGGCTCGAAGCTCGCCGACGTGCAGGAGAACGACGTCGCCTCCTTCCTGCCGGCGGAGGCTGAGTCGACGCAGGTCATCGCGAAGGCGACCCAGTTCGCCGACCCCGACGTGATCCCGGCCATCGTCCTGCTCGTGCGGGAGGACGGCCCCCAGCCCGACGACCTCGCGCGGCTCGAGACCCTGAAGACCGATATCGCGGCGATCCCCGAGGTGACCGGCGACATCGTGGGCCCGATCCCGTCCGAGGACGGTGTCGCCGCGCAGCTGGTGGTCAGCCTCAGGATCGACCCCGACACCGGCTGGGAGCGCCTGCCCGACGTCGTCGACGAGCTGCGCACCGCCGCGGAGGACGGCGCCGGCGGGGCCGACGTCTACGTGGCCGGCCCTGCGGCGCTCGGCGCGGACCAGGCGAAGGCCTTCGCCGGGATCGACGGCATCCTCCTCCTCGCGGCGATCTCGGTCGTGGTCGTCATGCTGCTGCTGACCTATCGCAGCCCGATCCTGTGGATCATCCCGCTCGTGTGCGGCGTGCTCAGCGTGTTCGCCGCCCAGGGCGTCGTGTACCTGCTGGCGAGGTACGCGGACCTCACGGTCAACGGCCAGAGCGCGGGCATCCTGTCCGTGCTCGTGCTCGGCGCCGGGATCGACTACGCGCTGCTGCTCGTGGCCCGCTACCGCGAGGAGCTGCGCAACACCGAGGACCGTCACGAGGCCATGGCGCATGCCCTGCACCGCGCCGCCCCGGCCATCCTCGCGAGCGGCAGCACCGTGGTCGTCGGCCTGCTGTGCCTGCTGCTCGCCCAGATGAGCTCGACGTCCGGGCTGGGACCGGTCGCCGCCGCGGGCATCGTCGTCTCCCTCGTCGTCATGCTCATCCTCCTCCCCGTGCTGCTCGTGGTGTTCGGCCGCTGGGTCTTCTGGCCCTTCGTGCCGCGCTTCGGCGACCCGCAGCCCGCCGAGCGCGGCATCTGGGGTCGGGTGGGTCGGCGCATCGCGCACCGCCCGCGCACCGTGTGGGTGGTGACGACCCTCGTCCTGGGCGCCTTCACCCTCGGCGTGGTCCAGCTCGACGCCGACGGACTCTCGAACGCCGAGTCGTTCACCACCGAGCAGCCGTCCATCGTGGCCGAGGAGAAGCTGGCAGAGCACTTCCCGGGTGGGGCCGGCGACCCGGTGCAGGTCGTGGCCGACGCCGGCGCGGGCGAGGCGGCCGCTGCGGCGCTCCAGGACGTGCAGGGCATCTCGCCGGACACCGTGACCGAGCCGGTCGTGCAGGGCGACATCGCCTACGTCGAGGGCACCCTCGAGGCGGCGCCGGACTCCACGAGCGCGTTCGAGACGATCGACCGGGCACGCGACGCGCTGGCCGACGTGCCGGGAGCCCTCGTCGGCGGCACCACGGCGATCAACCACGACGTGCAGGAGGCCTCGGCGGCCGACAACCGGCTCATCATCCCGATCATCCTGGTGGCCGTGCTCCTGATCCTGGCCCTGCTGCTGCGGGCGCTGGTCGCGCCCCTGGTGCTGCTGGCCACGGTGGTGCTCTCGTTCGGCGCGGCCCTGGGCATCAGCGCCCTCGTGTTCCGCCACGTCCTGGGCTTCGAGGGGGCGGACTCGTCGCTCCCGCTGTACGCCTTCGTCTTCCTCGTGGCGCTGGGCATCGACTACAACATCTTCCTCATGACCCGCGTCCGGGAGGAGGCGCTCCTGCACGGCACCCGGCGGGGTGCGCTCATCGGGCTGGCCGCCACCGGAGGCGTCATCACGTCGGCCGGCCTCGTGCTGGCCGGCACGTTCGCCGCCCTCGGGTCCCTGCCGATCGTGTTCCTCGCCGAGCTCGGGTTCGCGGTGGCCCTCGGCGTGCTGCTCGACACGATCATCGTGCGGTCGGTGCTGGTGACGGCCCTGAACCTCGACCTCGGCCGCTGGATGTGGTGGCCGAGCGCGCTGTTCCGCACCGACGGCGGGCACATGAGCGGCGCCCCCGACCACGCGGTCGCCCACCACGCCGCTGACCCGGCCCATCCAGCGGACCCCCTGGCCGAGGGGCACCCCGCCCCCGAGCACCGCGCCTAGGCGTAACCGCCCTCCGCTGCTCGCGCACCGGTCGCAGCGAGCAACAATCGACGGCATGGACCTCTGGCACGACCTGGCCGAGCAGTATCGGGAGTTCGCGGCCCAGGCCGCCGACTCCCCCACCTTCGCCACGTGGTCCGCGGCCGTCGCCGAGGACCCCGAGGTGCTGGGGTGGCTCACCACCCTCCCCCGTCTGAAGCAGCAGCCGAACCTGGTGTTCGCCGCCGCCCGCGTGCACGGCGTGATCGCCCCGGGCCCGTACGGCGGGCTCCGCGACGCGCTCCTGGCGGACGGCCCGGAGGGACCCGTCCGCGCGACGATCCTCGAGCGCGCCACCCAGACCAACGAGGTCGGACGACTCGCCACGCTGGTCCCGGCGTTCGGCCTCCTCGCCGAGCACCACGACGGCGCGCCGCTCTCGCTGGTCGAGGTCGGTGCCAGCGCGGGCCTGTGCCTCTACCCCGACCGCTACGCCTACCGGTGGCGCACCGACGACGGCGACGTGACCCTCGGCGTCGGGCCCGAGCTGCCGTGCCGGGTGACCGGACGCGTCTCGCTCCCCACCCGGGTCCCGTCCGTGGCAGCCAGACGAGGCGTCGACCTCAACCCGCTCGACGTCACGTCCGGCGACGACGCCGCCTGGCTGGAGGCCTTGGTCTGGCCCGAGCACCAGGACCGTCGCGACCGACTGCGTGCGGCGCTCGACGTGGCCCGGGCCGATCCACCGGACCTCGTCGCCGGCGACCTGCTCACCGAGCTGCCGCGCCTCGTCGAGGCTGCGTCGGCCGACGGACCGGTCGTCGTGTTCCACAGCGCCGTGATCGCCTACCTCGACGACGAGCAGCGGGACGCCTACGACGTCCTCGTCCGTGGCCTCGTGGCCGAGGGCGCCTGCCACTGGGTCAGCAACGAGTCGAAGAACGTCCTGCCGTCGGTCACCTCCGGAAGTCCTGCGCCTCCCCCGGACCACCCCACCTTCGTGCTGGGCGTCGACGGGCAGGCCGTGGCCTGGACGCACGGACACGGTCGGACCCTGCGCTGGCTCGTCTGACGGGCACGCCCCGGGTCAGTCGTCGGGCGCCTCGGAGACGAGGCCGGCACCGGTGGCCGGGTCGAAGGGCACCGACTCGTGCTGGTGGACGATGCGCCACGCGCCGTCCACGCGCCGACAGACCAGGGTGCTGCGCACCCACATGTCCACCTCGGCACCGTCGTGCAGGCGGCCGCTCACGTGGTACCGGAAGGCGCAGTACCCGACGTCGTCGGCCCCACCCACGTGCAGGTGGTGCACCTCGTACTCGGGACCGACGGCGTAGGACGCCAGCCACGCGCCGAGGCCGTCCGCCACGGCCGCGGTCCCCCGCGTCTCGGCCGGCGGGAGGACCGGGTAGCTGACCACCTCGGGATCGTGGGCGTCGACCAACGTCCTGCTGTCACGCTCGGCCACCGCGCGCACGCGGTCGGCGATGAGCTGGCGGAGCTCGTCCTCGATCGATGTCAGGGCCATGCCACCACCGTGCGCCCTCCCGCCCTGCGCCACAACCCGACGCCGCGCAGACCCCCGGCGGGCCGTTCGCCGCCCACGGCCGGGCACCCCCGCCATGTCACTCGCCGCCCACGGCCCGGCACCCCCGCCGGGGCCCGGGCTCCTAGACTGTCCTCTCGTGACCACTGCAGCGAACCGCGTCCCGGCCAAGCCCGCCCTCGAAGGACTCGAGGAGCGCTGGAGCCAGGTATGGGCCGAGCAGGGCACCTACACGTTCGACCGCTCCGCCGAGCGCGCCGACGTGTACTCCATCGACACGCCTCCCCCGACCGTGTCGGGCTCGCTGCACGTGGGTCACGTGTTCAGCTACACCCACACCGACGTGGTGGCGCGCTTCCAGCGGATGCGCGGCAAGGAGGTCTTCTACCCGATGGGGTGGGACGACAACGGCCTCCCCACCGAGCGTCGCGTGCAGAACTTCTACGGCGTCCGCTGCGACCCGTCCCTGCCCTACGACGCCGACTTCACGCCGCCTGCGAAGCCCGATCCCAAGAAGCAGGTGCCGATCAGCCGACGCAACTTCATCGAGCTGTGCAACGAGCTCGTGGAGGAGGACGAGAAGGTCTTCGAGAAGCTGTGGCGCACGCTCGGCCTGAGCGTCGACTGGTCGCACCAGTACACGACCATCGGCGCCGACGCCCAGACCGCCAGCCAGCGCGCGTTCCTGCGCAACGTGGGTCGCGGCGAGGCCTACCTGCAGGACGCCCCGACCCTGTGGGACGTCACGTACCAGACCGCCGTCGCGCAGGCCGAGCTCGAGGCCCGCGACTACCCCGGCGCCTACCACCGCGTGACCTACCAGCACGCGTCCGGCCCGATCGTCGTCGAGACCACGCGGCCGGAGCTCACGGCCGCCGCGGTCGCGATCATCGCCCACCCCGACGACGAGCGCTACGCGCACCTCTTCGGCAGCACCGCGGTCTCACCGCTGTTCGGCGTCGAGGTGCCGATCATCGCCAGCCCGCTCGCCGACCCCGAGAAGGGGTCCGGCATCGTGCACTGCTGCACGTTCGGCGACCTGACCGACGTCCAGTGGTGGCGCGAGTTCCAGCTGCCCAACCGCACCGTGATCGGCCGCGACGGCCGGTTCCTGCGCGAGACCCCGGAGTGGGTCGCCGGCGGCCCCGGCGAGACGTTGTGGACCGAGCTGGCCGGCAAGACCGTGTTCTCGGCCCGCGAGCTCGTCGTGCAGGCGCTGCGCGACAGCGGCGACCTCGACGGCGAGCCGCAGCCCACCCAGCGCGTGGCCAACTTCTACGAGCGTGGCGACAAGCCGCTCGAGATCGTCTCGACCCGACAGTGGTACATCCGCAACGGAGGCCGCGACGCCGACCTGCGCGCCGCGCTGATCGCCCGGGGTGACGAGATCGACTGGACGCCCGGCTACATGCAGTCGCGCCTCACCAACTGGATCGAGGGCCTCAACGGCGACTGGCTGGTCAGCCGTCAGCGGTTCTTCGGCATCCCGTTCCCCGTCTGGTACCGCCTCGACGCCGACGGCGAGCCCGACTACGACGACCCGATCTTCGCGGCCGAGGACACGCTGCCCGTCGACCCGGCGTCGCAGGCCCCTCCCGGCTTCGAGGAGTCGCAGCGCGGTGCGGCCGGCGGGTTCGTCGGCGACCCCGACGTGCTCGACACCTGGGCGACGTCGTCGCTGACCCCCCAGATCGCCTGCGGGTGGGAGCGCGACGCCGACCTGTTCGCACGGACCTTCCCGATGGACCTGCGCCCTCAGGCCCACGACATCATCCGCACGTGGCTGTTCGCCACCGTCGTGCGCTCGCACCAGGAGTTCGGCTCCGTGCCGTGGACGCACACGGCGATCTCGGGCTTCGTGGTCGACCCCGACCGCAAGAAGATGAGCAAGTCCAAGGGCAACGTCGTCGTGCCTGACGAGATCCTCGACAAGTACGGCGCGGACGCCGTCCGTTGGCGTGCCGCGCTGGCGCGTCCCGGCTCGGACTCCCCCTTCGACGAGACCCAGATGAAGGTCGGCCGGCGCCTGGCCATGAAGGTGCTCAACGCGAGCAAGTTCGTCCTCGCCGCGCCCGAGGACTACGGCCTCGGTGCCACCGCGGCCGACCTCGACTTCGCGCGCGTGACCGAGCCCCTCGACCGCTCCGTGCTCGCCGGGCTCCGAGGCGTCGTGGAGCAGGCCACTGCCCACTTCGAGGCCTACGACTACTCCTCGGCCCTCGAGGTCGCCGAGAAGTTCTTCTGGGACTTCTGCGACGACTACCTCGAGCTGGTCAAGGAGCGCGCCCGCCAGGAGTCACCGGCCGGGGAGTCCGCCCGCGCCACGTTCGTGCTGGCGCTGTCGACGCAGCTGCGTCTCCTCGCGCCGTTCCTGCCCTACGTGACCGAGGAGGTCTGGAGCTGGTGGCAGGAGGGCTCGGTGCACCGTGCGGCGTGGCCGACCACCGACGACGTGACCGTCGACGGCGACCCGGCGCTGCTGCCGGCCGCCGCCCAGGCGCTGGCCGGCATCCGCGGGGCGAAGTCGACCGCGAAGGTCAGCCAGCGCACCGAGGTGACGGCCGTGACCGTCCGCGGGCCCCAGGCCTCGCTCGACCTGGTGCTGCAGGCCGTCGACGACGTGAAGGCGGCCGGTCGGGTGACCGGCGAGCTCGCCACGGAGGCCGCCGACGGCACCACCGAGATCGTGGCCGACGCCACCCTCGCCGAGACCGAGTAGCGCGCCGACTCCGCTCCTTCCCATCCCGGGTGGGCATTCCACCGTCCAGCGCTGGGACGGTGGAATCCTCACCGCCCCACCCTGCACCGCGTCGTTCGGTGGAGAGCCCACCGCGGGTGGGGGCGGTGCCGGTGAGGGTGGGGCCGGTGAGGGTGGGGCGGGCGTGGGTCAGCGCGACTCGAGCGTCTCGAAGGCGATGCCGTTGCGCTGGAGGCGCTCGATGAGCGGGCGGCCCATCGCCACGGCGGTCGTGGTCTGGCCGGCGACCTTCGGAACGTCGTCGAACGCCAGGCACAGCGCCGACTCGCTCAGCATCTTGGCGGTCTCGTCGTAGCCCGGGTCGCCGCCGCTGACCTGCGTGACCACCCGCTTGCCACCACCCTCGCCGACGAGACGGAGCTTGAACCAGGACGAGGCGCGCTTCTCGGGGCTGGGGCCGTCACCCTGGGCACGCAGCTTCAGCAGCGCCTTGCGGGTGGGTGCCAGCTGCGCGCCGGCGAGCAGGACGCCCGCGCCGGCGACCGTGCCGGCCAGCATCGGCAGCCGCTTGAACTGGGCGAAGTGGGAGTAGGAGAACTCCGGGCCGTAGCGCTCCAGGGCTCGCGCCGAGCGCAGCACGACCTGCGGGTCGATGGTGGGCAGCGGCAGGGCCCAGCCCTTGCCGTCGGCCCCGCGGCCGATCTTCCCTCCGCCGCGGATCTTGCGGCCCTGGGGCCGGGCCTCCGCTGCCTTGCGCTGCTTGGCGGTGGCGCCGGCCTGGCGGATCCGCGCGAAGGCCCCGAGCGCCGAGTGGTAGGTGCCGCCCGAGGCCGTGCCGCCGGCCCGGATGTAGCCCTTGACGTCGAGGGGAACGCCCTCGGGAAGCTGCTCGACCGTGAAGAGCACGCCGAGGTCGTACGGGATGGAGTCGAAGCCGCACGCGTGCACGAGCGTCGCGCCGGTCCTCACGGCGGTCTCGTGGTGCGCCAGCCAGGTGCGGTCGACGAACTCCGGCTCCCCGGTCAGGTCGACGTAGGCGATGCCCGCCTCCGCCGCGGCCTTCACCGCCGGGTCGCCGTGCTGCACGTAGGGGCCGACCGTCGAGATGAGCACGCGGGTGCCCTCGGCCATCGCCCGCATCGAGGCGGGGTCGGACACGTCGGCCAGGACCACCTCGGGTGCGACACCGCCCGCCGCCTCGACGTCGTCGACGACGGCCTGCAGCTTGGCGGCGCTGCGACCCGCCACGGCCCAGGTCCCACCCTCGGGCAGGTGCGTGCCGAGGTAGACGGCGGTGAGCGTGCCGGTGAACCCGGTCGCCCCGAACAGGGTGATGTCGACGGTCATGCCCCGACCCTAGCCACCGTCGCGTACCGGCGGTACGCGAGCGGTCAGGAGCGGACCGTCAGGAGGCCTTCTTCGCGACCTCGTCGCGGCTGAGGACCGTGGGGCCCTCCTCGCCGCGCACCGTGGCGCCGGTGACGACGACCTTGGCGACGTCGTCGCGGGAGGGGATGTCGTACATGACCGGCTGCAGCACGTGCTCGATGATCGAGCGCAGACCACGGGCACCGGTGTCGCGGGCCAGCGCCAGGTCGGCCATGGCCTCGCACGCCTCCTCGGTGAACTCGAGCTCGACGTCGTCGATCTCGAACAGCCGGACGAACTGCTTGGTGAGCGCGTTGCGCGGCTCGGTGAGGATGGACACGAGGGCCGGCTTGTCGAGCTTGTCGACCGCGGCGATGACCGGCAGACGACCGATGAACTCGGGGATGAGGCCGAACTTGAGCAGGTCCTCGGGCAGCACCTGGGAGTAGACCTTCTCCGGCTCGGCCGGCGTCTTCTCGGGCATGCCGCCGACGTTGAAGCCCAGCCCGACCTTGCCGCTGCGCTGCTCGATGATCTCCTCGAGGCCCGCGAAGGCGCCGCCGACGATGAACAGCACGTTGGTGGTGTCGATCTGGATGAACTCCTGGTGCGGGTGCTTGCGACCGCCCTGCGGGGGCACCGAGGCCGTGGTCCCCTCGAGGATCTTGAGCAGCGCCTGCTGCACGCCCTCGCCCGACACGTCGCGCGTGATGGACGGGTTCTCCGCCTTGCGCGAGATCTTGTCGACCTCGTCGATGTAGATGATCCCCGTCTCGGCCTTCTTGACGTCGTAGTCGGCGGCCTGGATGAGCTTGAGCAGGATGTTCTCGACGTCCTCACCCACGTAGCCGGCCTCGGTGAGGGCGGTGGCGTCCGCGATGGCGAACGGGACGTTCAGCATGCGAGCGAGCGTCTGCGCGAGGTAGGTCTTGCCGCAGCCGGTGGGCCCGACCATGAGGATGTTGGACTTGGCCAGCTCGACGGTGTCGTCCTTGGGACGACCGGTCGCGGCCTGCGCCTGGACCCGCTTGTAGTGGTTGTACACCGCCACCGCGAGGTTCTTCTTGGCGTTGTCCTGGCCCACGACGTAGCCGTTGAGGAACTCGAAGATCTCCTGCGGCTTGGGCAGCTCACCGAGGCTCAGCTCGGCACCCTCGGCCAGCTCCTCCTCGATGATCTCGTTGCAGAGGTCGATGCACTCGTCGCAGATGTACACGCCGGGTCCGGCGATGAGCTTCTTGACCTGCTTCTGGCTCTTGCCGCAGAACGAGCACTTCAGCAGGTCAGCGGTCTCACCGATGCGTGCCACAGGTGCACTCCTCTTCCGTCACGACGTCGGGGACGAGCTGGTGTCGTCGCCCTCACACTACAAGCCCGGCGGACCGTCCACCGGGGGTTCGGCCGACGCCGCCGCGTGTCGTCCACGGGTGGCGGCGTCGGCCGGAGCCTCAGGCGGCGGGGACCTTGAGGGTCTCGAAGATCCCGTCGATGATGCCGTACTCCTTGGCCTGGTCGGCCGTGAGGATCTTGTCGCGCTCGACGTCCTTGCTGACCTCCTCGGGCGTCTTGCCCGTGGCGTCGGAGATCATCTTCTCCATCAGCTCACGCATGCGGAGGATCTCGTTGGCCTGGATCTCCAGGTCGGAGATCTGGCCGCCCGTGCCCTCGGTGTAGGGCTGGTGGATGAGGATGCGGCTGTTCGGCAGGGCGTAGCGCTTGCCGGGGGTGCCGGCGGCGAGCAGCACGGCGGCGGCCGAGGCGGCCTGGCCGAGGCAGACGGTCATCACGTCGGACTTGAGGTACTGCATCGTGTCGTAGATGGCCGTCATGGCCGTGAAGGAGCCGCCCGGGCTGTTGATGTACAGCTGGATGTCGCGGTCGGCGTCCATCTGCTGCAGGCAGAGCAGCTGCGCCATGACGGCGTTGGCGACGTCGTCGCTGATGGGCGTGCCCACGAAGATGATGCGGTCCTCGAAGAGCTTGGCGTAGGGGTCGATGCGGCGGAACCCGTAGGAGGTCCGCTCCTCCCACTGCGGGATGTAGTAGCTCATGCCTTCTTACCCACTTCCTGGGCGCTCTTGATGACCTGGTCGATGAAGCCGTAGTCCTTGGCCTGGTCGGGGGTGAACCAACGGTCGCGGTCGGCGTCGGCCTCGATCTGCTCGATCGTCTGGCCGGTGTGGACCGACTGCAGCTCGTTGAGCTGCTTCTTGAGCAGGATCGACTGCTGGGCCTGGATCTTGATGTCCGAGGCCGAGCCGCCGATGCCGCCGGAGGGCTGGTGCATCATGATCCGCGCGTGCGGGAGCGCGTAGCGCTTGCCCGGTGCACCGGCCGCGAGCAGGAACTGCCCCATCGACGCGGCGAGGCCCATGGCCACGGTGGCGACGTCGTTGGAGATGAACTGCATCGTGTCGTAGATGGCCATGCCCGAGTCGACCGAGCCGCCCGGGCTGTTGATGTAGAGGAAGATGTCGGCGCCCGGGTCCTCGGCGTTGAGCAGCAGCATCTGCGCGCAGATCGCGTTGGCGTTCTGGTCGCGCACCTCCGAACCGAGGAAGATGATGCGCTCGCGCAGCAGGCGCTGGTAGATGTGGCCGTCGAGGTCGGACGGGCCGACGTCGGTGCCGGCCATGCCCTGCACCGACTGAGCCTGGCCCGTCGGGCCCTGGGTGGTGGCGTCTGGTGTGTTCACGTTGTCGACCCTAGAGGGCGAGCGGTCGCGAGACACGCGTGAACACGCCCTGTTCGCTGACAGCGTGACGCATCCGGAGCCCCGGACCTCAGTCCGAGGCGCCGGGCACGGTCTGGTCCCAGTCCACGACCGAGCCCGTGACGACGCCGCTCTCGTCGCTCAGCAGGAGCACCACGATGCCGGCCGCGTCCTCCGGCGACGCGAGCCGACCGGCCGGCAGCCGTTCGGCGGCACGCTCCCGCCAGTCGTCGCCCGCGTCGTGGAACCGGCGCTGGATCGCGTCCTCGCCGTCGGAGTCGGTCCACCCGATGTTGACCCCGTTGACGCGCACGCGGTCGAAGCGGTGGGCGTGGGCGGCGTTCCTGGTCAGGCCGGCGAGCCCGGCCTTCGTGGCGGCGTAGGGCGCCAGGTACGGCTGGCCGCCGTGCGCGCTCATGGTGAGCACGTTGACCACCGCTCCGGGCTGCCCGCGTCGGACCATGTCGCCGATCGCGGCCTGCATGAGGAAGAAGGGACCGCGCAGGTTCACCGCCACGTGCTGCTCGAACATCTCCGGCGTCGTGTCGAGCACGCTGCCGCGCTCGGTGAAGCCCGCCGCGTTCACGAGACCGTCCACCCGGCCGTGCAGGGCGACGGTCTCGGCCACCGCCGCGCGGCAGGCCTCGACGTCGGCGACGTCGCACGCCACGAAGCGCGCGTCACCGAGTGCCGACAGCTCCTCGGCGGCGCGGGCCCCGACGTCGGGACGACGCCCGGTCACGACCACCCGCGCGCCCTCGCGCAGGGCGAGTCGCGCGATGGCCAGCCCGACGCCCTGCGTGCCACCGGAGACGAGGACCACCCGGTCGTCGAGGCGCCCCATGTCAGAGACCCTCGATCGGCGCGGTCCTGCGGCGGTCGGCGTACGCACCGAGCGACGTCGCGACCTGGTCGGCGGACCATCGGGCCGCGAGCGCCTGCTCGAGCACCTCGGTCTGCGCGAGCGGGGTCATGCCGTCGACCGGCTGGTCGAGGTCGAGGTTGGTCGGGAACGGGTAGCCCTCCGCGACCGCCGCGACGACGTGGTGCAGCGCCTCGGTCGGCCAGCCGGCGTCCTGGCGCTCGCGCAGCGTCGGGTAGACGGCGGTGGCGGCCCTCGCCCGGTCGACAGCCTCCATCGCCCGGCCGAACGCCGACGAGACCTGCAGCAGGTTCGCGACCCGCTGCACGTCCGCGGACACGTTGGTCCCGGCTCCGTGGAACAGCGCCGGGTTGAAGAACACCGCGTCCCCCTTGGCCAGGGGCAGCTGGACGTGGTGCTCCTCGAAGTAGGCGCGGAACTCCGGACGTCGGTAGGCCAGGTAGCCGGGACCGTACTTCTGGGAGTGCGGCAGGTAGAGGGTGGGGCCGCTCTCGACGGGCATGTCGACGTGGGCGACGGCGCCCTGCAGCGTCAGCACCGGCGACAGCAGGTGCACGTGCGCGGGGTAGCGCGCCGTGAGCTCGTCGGAGAGGAACCCCAGGTGGTAGTCGCGGTGCGGGTCCTGTGCCACGCCGCCGGGGCGGACGACGTTGACCTGCGAGGTCACCTGGTAGCCCGGTCCGAGCCACGCGGTGGAGACGAGGGCCAGGAGGTCGTTGGCGTAGTAGTCGACGAAGGTGCCCGGGTCGCTCACGGCGAGCTTCTCCAGCGCGTTCCAGATCCGGTCGTTGGCCCCGGGCTTGGCGAAGTGGTCGCCGGCGGCCACGCCCGACGCCTTCTCCGCCGCGATGACGGACTCGAACGCGGCGGTGGCCCGGTCGACGACGGACAGGTCGTCCCAGGCCCCCTCGAGCACGACGATGCCCGGCCCGTCGGCGAGTGCGTGGACGATCTCGGCGCGGACGGCGTCCTCGCCGTCGGGGGTCGACGCCGCCGCACGCAGGTCGGCGGCGGCGTACACGACGACACCCTGCTCCACCCGGTCGGCGTGGCGGTAGGCGTGGGGATCGGTGGGCGCGGTGACGAGCGCGACGAAGTCGTCGAGGCTCACGTCGTCGGGCGTGAAGCGGGCTCGGCGGCCGGGCGGGGCGGGGTGCGTGGCGGTCATGGCGGACTCCTGGGTGCGGGGTGGTCGGCAGGTCTCGACGTGTCCGACGCTAGTCCTGGTACGCGTCCGCGCGGGGGCCTAGAGTCCCTCAAGAAACCCTCAGCACGATCCGATCGACCCGCCCGGAGGAGCCGTGCCCCACCGCCACAAGGTGCGCGAGATCGCGCAGCAGAGCGGCCTCAGCGAGGCCACGGTCGACCGCGTCCTGCACCGACGCCCCGGCGTCCGCGCCGCGACGGTGGCGGAGGTCGAGCGGGCGATCGAGGAGCTGGACCGCCAGGCCACCCAGCTGCGCCTCGTCGGCCGGACCTTCCTGCTGGACCTCGTGATGCAGGCACCCACGCGGTTCAGCGCCGCCGTGCGGACCGCGCTCGAGGCCGAGCTGCCCGCCCTGCGCCCGGCGGCGGTCCGTGCGCGCTTCCACCTGGGCGAGGAGGCCGACGTGGCGACCATGGTCGAGACGCTGCGCGCGATCGGTCGCCGACGCTCGCACGGCGTGCTGCTCAAGGCGCCCGACCACCCCGACGTGGCTGCGGAGGTCGGGGCGCTCGCCGAGTCCGGGATCCCCGTGGTGACCCTGGTGACCGACCTGACCGGCAGCAGGCGCCTCGCGTACGTCGGCATCGACAACGCGGCAGCCGGACGCACCGCGGCCTACCTGGTCGCCCGGTCCACACCCGGCGCCGGCACGGTCCTCGTGACGCTCAGCGCCAGCGACTTCCGCGGCGAGGGGCAGCGCGTGGAGTCCTTCACCGAGGCCCTCGCCGAGCTCGCTCCCGGCCGACGGGTGCTGCGGGTCAGCGACACCGGCGGCCTGGACCCCTCCACCGGCACGGCCGTCGGCGCCACGCTCACGGAGCACCCCGACGTCGACGCCGTGTACTCCGTCGGTGGTGGCAACCGCGCCACGCTGGCGGCGTTCGCCGAGGTGGGGCGGGCGCCGCAGGTCTTCGTCGCGCACGACCTCGACGCCGACAACTCCGAGCTGCTGCGCACCCGGCGCGTGCACTTCGCGCTCCACCACGACCTGCGTGCCGACGCGCGGCACGCCTGCCGCCTCCTGCTCCGTCACCACGGAGCCGTCCCGGGGCCCCCGACGTCGGTGCCGTCCCAGGTCCAGGTCGTGACGCCGTTCAACCTGCCCCGCGCGTTCGGACGGTGAGCCTGGCGCCCGGCAGGGCAGGGGACGGCCGAGGCGTCAGACCGTGAAGGCCTCGCGGAACGCCTCGAGGGCGCGGTCGCTGCCGTCGACCGAGGGGTCGCTCGCCCACGCCTCCATGGCCACCACGCCGTCGTAGCCGGCGTCGGCGAGGGCCTGGGCCACGAAGGGCCAGCGGACCTCGCCCGTGCCGGGCTCGCAGCGGCCCGGAACGTCGGCCACCTGCACCTCGCCGAGGTACGGGGCGGCCCGACGCACGAGCTCCACGAGGTTCCCCTCGCCGATCTGGGCGTGGTAGAGGTCGAGGTTCATCCGCAGGTGCGGACTGCCGACCGCCTTCACCAGGGCCAGCGTGTCGGCGGCCCGCGCGAACGGCGTGCCGGGGTGGTCGACCTCGAGGTTGAGGTTCTCGATCACGTAGGTGACGTCGTGCTGCTCGGCGAGCTCGGCCACCCGCGAGAGCGTCCTCACCGCCGCGAGCCACATGTCGCCGGTGACGACCTCGACCGGCCGGACCGGGATGCCGCCCTCCCCCAGGCCCGTGCCGTGGATGTTCAGCGACGGGCAGCTGATCCGCCGGGCGAAACCGATGGACTCCTCCGCCGTCCGGAGGAGGTCGTCGGCCCCGTCCTCGGTGACGAGGTCGCCGGTCACGTAGCCCGTCATCGACGTGAACCGGGCGCCGGTCGCGACGAGGGCGTCGGCGTCCTTGGCCGTCCAGTCCCAGATCTCGGCGGCGAACCCGCGCTCGTGGATGCGCTCCACGCGCTCCAGGTGCGGCAGCTCCGTGTAGACCATCTCGGAGCAGATCGCGAGGGTGAACGTCATCTCAGGCCTCCTGCGGCACGGCGGTGGCGACGGCCGCACGGCCGCCGGTGGTGAACGAGTCGATGCAGGCCTGGGCGATCGCGAACGCGGCGAAGGCGTCGTCCGCGCCGACCGAGGGAGCACGGCCCTCCCGCACGGCGGCGACGAGCTCCTCGAGCTCGCCGGTGTACGCGTCCAGGAGCAGCTCCGTGTCGCTGTGGGCGGTCGTGGCCAGGCGGCCGGACCCGTCGTGCAGGCGCAGCGACGACTGGGCGCCCTCACCCATCGTCACCATCGCCTCGGAGCCCAGCACCTCGGCGCGCACGTCGTAGCCGTAGGTCGCGGCGAAGCTCGCCTCGGCCGTGGCGATCGCGCCGTTGGAGTAGGACACGACGACGGTGGCGTGGTCCAGCAACGTGGGGTGGCCCGGCGCCGTGAGCGAGCCGGCGGTCGCGACGACGTCGACGGCGTGAGCGCCCGGGTTCAGCCAGTTCAGCGTGTCGAAGTCGTGGATCAGGGTCTGCGTGAAGATCGTCCACGGCGGCACGCCGTCGGGGTCGGAGGGACCCCGGCCCGGGTCGCGGGTGAGCGAGCGGAGCTGGCGGACGTCCCCCAGACGCCCGGCCACGATCGCCTCGTGGGCCGCCGCGAACTCGCGGGCGAACCGCCGGTTGAAGCCGACCTGGAACGCGACCCCGGCCTTCGCCGTCGCCGTGCGCACGTCGTCGATCTCCGCGAGCGACATGCCGGCCGGCTTCTCGCAGAACACGTGCTTGCCGGCCTCGGCCGCGGCCACCACGAGGTCGCGGTGGGCGACCGACGACGCGGCCACGACCACGGCGTCGACGTCGTCGGCCCGCAGGACGGCCTCGACCGACGTCTCGGCGCGTGCGTCGAGCGGCCCGGCCACCTCGGCCGCGGCGCCGGGACGAGGATCGGCGACGGCCACGAGGGAAGCCCCGTGGACGCGTCGGGCGACGACGGCGGCGTGGGAGGCGCCGATGCGGCCGGCGCCGATCAGGCCGATGCGGACGGGAGCGGACATGGTTCCTCCGAGTGCGGGGTGAGGTGGGCGGGGCGGGGGCGACGTGGGCTGCGAGTTCGGACGACCGGACGAGGCCTGGACTAGAACGTTCTAGTAGAACGATGCAGACTGAGGATATGATGCGGACGCCCCATCGTCAAAGCCCCTCGTCCAAGCCCCGCCGTCGACGAGCCCCCAGGAGGACGCGTGACCCGCACGACGCTCGCCGACGTGGCGCGCGAGGCCGGGGTCTCGGTCGCCCTCGTGTCGATCGTGATGCGCGACGCCCCCGGGGCGAGCGCGGCGACCCGGGAGCGGGTCCGCGGCGTCGCCGAGCGTCTCGGCTACGTGCCCGACCAGCGCGCCCGCCAGCTGCGGCGCACGGACACGCGGCTGCTGGGCGTCACGTTCGACCTGCACCAGCCCTTCCACGGCGACCTCGTCGAGCACCTCTACGAAGCGGCCGCCGCGCAGGGCTACGACGTCGCGATCAGCGCCGTGGCGCCCTCGCGCGACGAGGACGCGGCGATCCAGGCCCTCATGCGGGAACGGTGCGACGCCCTGGTGCTGCTCGGTCCCGACCTCTCCCCCGACGCCCTCGGCTCGCTCGGCACGCGGGTCCCGACGCTCGTCGTGGCCCGCCGGAGCGACGCCGACGGCGTGGCCTCGGTGCGGGGTGACGACGAGGCCGGCGTCGGACTCGCGGTCGACCACCTGGCCGAGCTCGGTCACGTGCGGGTGGTGCACGTCGACGGCGGGTCCGCGCCCGGCGCCGAGGACCGCCGCCGGGGCTTCCACGCAGCGGCGGTGCGCCGTGGCGTGGAGCCGTGGGTCGTCCCCGGCGGACCAACCGAGCAGGCGGGCGTCGAGGCGGCGCGACGCCTGCTCGACCAGCGCCCGACGCCGACGGCCGTGGTCGCCTTCAACGACCACTGCGCCTCCGGCGTGCTCGACGTCCTGCTGCGAGCCCACGTCGACGTCCCGGCCGACGTGTCGGTCGTGGGCTACGACGACTCCCGGCTCGCCGTCGCCCGGCAGGACCGGATGACGACGGTGGCGCAGAGCGCCCTCGAGATGGCGGAGCGAGCCGTGTCCGGAGCGCTCGACCTGCTCGCGGGACGGAACCCGACCGAGGTCGTGCTCACGCCACGACTCGTGGTCCGCAGCACCAGCGGGCCCGCCCCCCGCCTGGCCGACCCCGCCTGACCGACCCCGTCAGGCGTAGAGCGCCGGGCGCTCGGGGACGACGACCGGCTCGCGTGCGCCCGAGTCCAGGGCCGCGACGCCGGAGGCCGCGACCAGGTTGGCCGCGAAGCCGTCCCACGCCGATGCGCCCACGACCTCGCCGCGCAGCGACGCGTCGACCCAGGCGGAGAGCTCGAGCCGGTAGGACTCGATGAAGTGCTCCACGAAGTCGCTACCGATCGCGGTGCTGCTCTCCCCCGCGACGCGGCGCACCACCGGGGGCCGGGGCTCGAGCATCGCCGACCCGCCGTCGCCGACCACCTCGACACGCACGTCGTACCCGTAGGCGGCGTTGCAGTAGACCTCGGCCGTGATCATCTGGCCGGCCGCCATCCAGATCGTGGCGACCTGCGGGTCCTTGAAGCCCTCGGCGATCGGCGACTCGACGCGGATGGCCGCGATCTCGTCGTCGAGCAACCACCGGAAGGTGTCGAACTCGTGGATCATCGAGCCGGTCACCAGCGTGGACGAGTCGGTGCTCGTCGCGTTCGTGGCGTTGCGGTGGATCCCGTGCACGAGCTTCACCTGGCCGAGCGACCCGTCGGCGACCGAACCCTTGAGACTCACGAAGCCCGGGTCGAAGCGCCGGTTGAAGCCGACCTGCACGAACCGGCGACCCGCCGCGACCTCGGCGTCCACGACGCGCCGCGCGTCGTCGGCGGTGACCGCGAGCGGCTTCTCGCACAGGACGTGCTTGCCGGCCTCGATGCCCGCGATCGCCAGGTCGGCGTGGGTGAAGTCGGGCGACGCGATCACGAACGCGTCGACGTCGGCGACCAGCGCCTCGGGCGAGGCCGCGGCCTCACCGCCCACCTCGGCCGCGACGGCCTGGGCGCGGGCGGTGTCCATGTCGAAGACCCGGGTCACCTCGGCGCCGGGGACGCTCGTCGAGAGCGTGCGCACGTGCGCCGCCCCCATCGCACCGGCGCCCACGACGCCGACTTTCAGTCGCTTGCTCACAGGGAGACCCACTTTCGTTCGTCGGAGGACAGGATCATGGCGTCGAGCACCCGTGCCGCGACGAGCGCGTCGTGGATGGTCGCGCCGACGGGCGTGCCGGTGGCGATCGACTCGACGAGACGTCGGGCCTCCACCACCTTCAGGTCGTCGAAGCCGACCGGGTTGTTGGTGCCGGGCTGGAAGGCACCGATCTCCCCGTCGCCCGGGCCGGCGTACTCGGTGGCGTAGAACGTGTCGGTGAAGGCGTCGTCGCGCGCCGACGCGACGCGCAGCTCGTTCATGCGACGGAAGTCCCACGCGACGGCCCCGCGGGTGCCGTGGACCTCGAAGCCGTAGGTGTTCTGCTCCCCCACGGCCACGCGACTCGACTCCAGCACGGCTCGTGAGCCGTCGGCGAGGCGCAGCAGGGCGCTCACGTAGTCCTCGTTCTCGACGTCGCCCAGCGCGCCGGCACCCTTCTCGTAGTGCATCGCACCCGGCACGGCCTCGCGACGCTGCGCGATGAAGGTCGCACGGTCCACGACCAGCTCGGCGACCGGCGCCACCACGTACCCGAGCAGGTCCGTCGCGTGGCTCACGAGGTCGCCCAGCACGCCCGAGCCGGAGAACTCGGTCCGGAAGCGCCAGGACAGTGCCGCGTCGGGATCGGCGGAGTAGTCGGCGAGGAACCGGACGGTGGAGTGCTCGATCTGGCCGATGGCCCCCGACGCGACGATGCGCCGGGCCCGTTCCACGGCCGGAACGTTGCGGTAGTTGAACCCCGCGGCGGCCTGCACGCCGGCAGCCTCGACCGCAGCCACGATCTCGGCGGTCTCCCCGGCGTCGCGGCCGGCGGGCTTCTCGACCCAGAGGTGCTTGCCCGCCTGCGCCGCGGCGACCGCGACGTCGCGGTGGATGAAGTTGGGACCGGTCACGCAGACGAGGTCGACCTCCGGGTGCTCGACCAGCTCGCGCCAGTCCGAGAGCAGGTGCTCGAACCCGTACGCGGCGGCGGCTCGCGCCGTCCGGTCGTCGGGGGCGTTGTCGGCCACCGCCACGAGGCGGGGGCGCAGCGCCGTGTCGGGGTAGTGCTGGACGAGCCGCGTCAGGGCTCGGGCGTGCACCTGGCCCATCCAGCCGAAGCCGACGACGCCGACGCGCAGCTCGGGTGTGCTCACGGGTCCTGCCTCTCCGCCGTCGCGACGGCGATCGTTCGTGGGTGCCGGGTGGGGCCCGGCATGGGGCGCGCCGGGCGCGGACAGCGCGACACGGTCGGCCGGGTCCCCCTGGCTCCCGGCCGACCGCGCGGTCGAGGGTCAGGCCTCGGCGGCCATCTCCTGCGCGATCTCGCTGTCGTCGCCCATCGTGCGGGCCAGCTCGTGCGCCAGGGACTCCAGCTCGGCGCCACCGGCCATCATCGAGGTCAGCTCGTCGAGCGTGATCTCGGACTTGGCGTAGTCACCCATGCTCTTGCCGCGACGCAGCAGCATGAAGCGGTCGCCGACCGGGTAGGCGTGGTGCGGGTTGTGGGTGATGAACACGACCCCCAGACCACGCTCGCGGGCCTTGGCGATGTACTTCAGCACCACACCGGACTGCTTGACGCCCAGGGCGGCCGTCGGCTCGTCGAGGATCAGGACCCGGGCGCCGAAGTACACCGCGCGGGCGATGGCCACGCACTGGCGCTCTCCACCGGAGAGCGTGCCGATCGGCTGCTCCACGTCGCGCAGGTCGATGCCCATCGCCGCGAGCTCGTCGCGCGTGGTGCTCTTCATGAACTCGACGTCGAGCTTCTTGAACGGTGCGACGCCCTTGCGGACCTCGCTGCCGAGGAAGAAGTTGCGCCACACCGGCATGAGCGGCACGACGGCGAGGTCCTGGTAGACCGTCGCGATGCCGGCGTCGAGCGCCTGCCGCGGGTTCGAGAACGACGTGGACTCGCCGTCGACGACCAGCGTCCCGTCGGTGTGCTGGTGCGCACCGGCCAGGATCTTGATGAACGTCGACTTGCCCGCGCCGTTGTCACCCAGCACGCAGGTGACCTCGCCGGCCTTGACCGTGGTGGAGACGTCGGACAGCGCGATGATGTTGCCGTAGCGCTTGCCGATGTCCTGGACCTCGACGATCGTCGTGCCGCGCGCCGGCGGCTCGGTGGTCGTGACGGTGGACTCCGTGGACTTCTTGCTCATCGGGACAGCTCCGCTCGCTTGCGTACCCATTCGTTGAGGAGGACCGCTCCCAGCAGCATGATGCCGAGGAACGCCCGGAGCCAGTTGTTGTCCCAGCCCGAGTAGACGATGCCCTGGTTCGCCATGCCGTAGATCAGCGCGCCGAAGGCAGCGCCGATCGCCGAGCCGTAGCCGCCCGTGAGCAAGCACCCGCCGACGACGGCACAGATGATGTAGATGAACTCCTGGCCGACACCCGTGTTGGACTGCACGGTCGACGTCGTGAACAGCAGCAGCATGCCGACGAGCCAGCCGGCACCGGCCGTGGTCATGAAGAGCCCGACCTTGGTCTTGAAGACCGGCACACCGACCTGGCGTGCGGAGACCTGGGCGCCTCCGACCGCGAAGATCCAGTTGCCGACGCGCGTGCGCAGCAGAACCCAGGTGGCCACGGCGGTGATGGCCAGCCACCACCAGACGGACGCGAAGACCGCACCGCCCGCGATGTCGACCGACGAGCCGAAGATCGCCTTCGGCTGGTCGTAGAACGGCACCTGCGCCATGCCCTGGATCGCCACCTGACCCGTGAGGGCCTTCGTGAGGGCGAGGTTGATGCCCTGGAGGACGAAGAACGTGCCGAGCGTGACGATGAAGCTCGGCAGCCCCGTCCGCATGACGATCACGCCGTTGAAGAAGCCGACCGCCAGCGCGAGGGCCAGCGAGACGACGATCGCGGCCCAGATGTTGAGGCCGTACTCCGTGCAGAGGATGCCGACCGCGAGCCCGGTGAACCCGGTCATCGCGCCGGCCGAGAGGTCGAACTCCCCGCCGATCATGAGCAGGGCCACGGCGACGGCCATGATGCCGATCGTGGAGGCCGAGCGCAGCCAGGTGCTGGCTCCGCTGGAGGTGGCGAAGGCGCTGGTGGTCAGCGCGAAGAAGCTGAAGATGACGATGACGGCGACCAGCGCGCCGATCTCGGGTCGCTTGAGGAGCTTGGTCAGCGTCGACGTCTTCGCGACGCGTTCATCGGCGACGGAGGCTGTCGTCATGGTGTGGATGCCTTTCGTGGAGGGTGGGCGGCGGGGGCCCGGACGACGTCGGTGCGTCCTCTCGGGCCCCCGCCCGTGACCGCTGCGTCAGCGCGTGCCGTCCTCGGCGAACTTCGCGACGTCGGCCGCGTTGTCCTTCGTGACGAAGGCGGGGCCGGAGTTGATCGGCTGGCCGCCGCCGACGTCGTTGCCGTTGATGCTCTTGAGGTAGAGCGTCGTGACACCCAGGAAGCCCTGGACGTAGGGCTGCTGGTCGACGGCGAACAGGATCTTGCCGTCCTCGATGTTCTTCACCACGTCGGCCGAGAGGTCGAACGTCGCGACGGTGGCGTCGCTGCCGGCCGCATCGACGGCCGAGACGGCGTCGATCGCGTACTGGCCACCGAGCGTCAGGACGACGTCGATGTCGGAGTCGGCCTGCAGCTTGGAGGTGATGGTCGAGGTGACCGCGTTGTCGTCGGTGCCGTCGACCTGGAGGTTCTCCATGTCGCCGCCGAACGTGCCGGCCGCAGCCTTGCAGCGCTCCTCCAGACCGACGTTGCCGGCCTCCTGCACGACGCAGATGCCCTTCTTCAGGCCCTCGCTCTTGAGACGCTCGCCGACGGCCTCGCCGGCGATGGACTCGGACTGGCCGATGTGGGTGATGGCGCCGAACTCCTGCCAGCGGTCGATGCCGGAGTTGATCGAGACGACCGGGACCCCCGCGGCGACGGCCTTCTTGATGCTGCTCTCGAGACCGTCCGGGTTGGCCATGGAGACCACGATGCCGTCGACCTTGTCGGCGACCGCGCCGTCGATCAGCTGCGACTGCTTGGCCGGGTCGGGGTCGTTGCTGTAGTTGATCTCGACGCCGTAGTCCTTGCCGGCCTGCTCGGCACCGCTCTTCACCCGGTCCCAGAACGCGTCACCGGGGCTCGAGTGCGTGATGACCGCGTACGTGAGGTCCTTGGACTCGGCCGTGTCGTCCTCCTGGCCGGTGCCGCTGCACGCCGCCAGGAGGGCGCCGGCGACGATGACCGCGCCGGCGAGCTTGAGCTTCTTCATGCGGGGGTTCTCCTGTTCTCGGGGCCTGCGGGTCAGGCCCTCCGTGACCTCGTCTGGTGCGACGCGTCACAGTGTGCCCCACTTCACAGCAGGGACGGGTTCATTGTCAAGACATATTGACGAAACGTTTCACGCCGTGTTGCATGGCCTCACAAAGGAAGGACTTTGACGTGTCGGACACAGCCCAGCACATCCAGCTCGACCGCTCCAGCCCGGTTCCCCTGTACTTCCAGGTGGCCGCGCAGCTCGAGCGCGCCATCCTGGACGGCCACCTGGGTGCCGGCGCCAGGATCAGCGACGAGATCAGCCTCGCCGGCCACCTCGGCCTCTCGCGGCCCACCGTGCGCCAGGCGATCCAGGTGCTCGTCGACAAGGGCATGCTGGTGCGCAAGCGCGGCGTCGGCACCCAGGTCGTGCACGGCAAGATCAGCCGCTCCGTCGAGCTGACGAGCCTGCACGACGACCTGCGGGCGGCCGGCCAGGAGCCCCACACCAAGGTCGAGTCCTACGAGCGCATCCCGGCCACCGAGGAGCTCGCCAACGAGCTGCGGGTGGACGTCGGCGCCGAGATCTGGTCGCTCGAGAGGGTCCGGTTCGTCGGGTCCGCCCCGCTCGCGCTCATGCACAACTACCTGCCGGTCGAGGTGCTCGACCTCGACACCGTCGACCTCGAGCGGGAGGGGTTGTACGAGTCCCTGCGCAACGCCGGCGTGCTCATGCGCGTGGCCAAGCAGCGCATCGGCGCGCGCAAGGGCGATGCTCGGGAGTGCCGCCTGCTCGAGGAGCGGCGCTCGGCCCCCCTTCTCACGATGCAGCGCACCTCCTACGACGACGCCGGCAACGCGGTGGAGTTCGGCACCCACCTGTACCGGCCGGACCGCTACTCCTTCGAGATGACGCTGGTCGACCGCTGATCGCCGACGCGCTCGCAGCGCGATACATGTCCTGACATTTGTTTGTCATGACAAACAGTTGACATGGTCGCCGTGACGAACGTAACGTCGTCCACGTCGCACCCCGCCCGGCAGAGAGGCCGCCATGAGCACCATCCCCGAGGTCCTGACCTACGGCAGGGCAGGCGTCGACGTCTACCCGCTGCAGATCGGCGTGGGTCTCGAGGACGTCGAGAGCTTCGGCAAGTTCCTCGGCGGGACCACGGCCAACGTCGCGGTTGCCGCGGCGCGGCTGGGTCACCGGGTGGCTGCGCTCACCGGTGTCGGCGACGACCCCTTCGGACGGTTCGTCCGGCGGGCGTTCCGCGACCTGGGCGTCGACGACTCGCACGTCGTGGTCGTGCCCGAGCTGGCCACGCCCGTGACGTTCTGCGAGATCTTCCCGCCCGACGACTTCCCGCTGTACTTCTACCGCAAGCCCAGCGCCCCGGACATGAACCTGACCGTCGACCAGGTCGACCTCGAGCTCGTGCGTGCCGTGGACCTGCTCTGGGTGACCACGAGCGGCATGAGCGAGGAGCCGAGCCGCTCGACGCAGCTCGCGATGCTCGAGGCCCGCTCCTCGGCACGGTCGGCGGGCTCCGGGCGGCGGCACCACACGGTGCTCGACCTCGACTACCGCCCCATGTTCTGGTCCGACCCCGCGGACGCCACGGTCCAGGTGCAGAAGATGCTGCCCCACGTGAGCGTCGCGGTCGGCAACCGCGAGGAGTGCGAGGTCGCCGTCGGCGAGACCGATCCCGACCGCGCCGCCGACGCCCTGCTCGACGCGGGCGTGGAGCTCGCCGTGGTCAAGCAGGGCCCGAAGGGCGTGCTCGCCAAGACCCGCCACGAGCGGGTCGAGTCCCCGCCGATCCTCATCGAGCCGGTCAACGGCCTCGGCGCCGGCGACAGCTTCGGCGGCTCCCTCGTGCACGGCCTGCTGGCGGGCCTCCCGCTGGAGCAGCTGCTGCGCAACGCCAACGCCGCCGGCGCGATCGTCGCGTCGCGCCTCGAGTGCTCGACCGCCATGCCCACCCAGGACGAGATCGACGAGCTCGTCCGAGAGCGCTTCCCGCAGGAGTCGTGACCCGCATGTCCCCCACCCCCCAGGACCCGACGACCCCCTTCGTCGCCGACATCGCCGCGCTGCGCGAGGTCCGGGCGCACGATCCCCAACGCGTCACGAAGCTGCTGAGCTCGCGCCGTCGTCGGCCGCTGCTGCCGGCCGACGGACGCCTGATGATCGTCGCGTGCGACCACCCCGCCCGCGGTGCCCTCGCCGCGACGGGCAACCCGACGGCGATGGCCGACCGTCACGAGGTGCTCGCCCGTCTGGTCACCGCGCTCGGCCGTCCCGGCGTCGACGGCGTGCTCGCGACGGCCGACGTGCTCGAGGACCTGCTGCTGCTCGGCGCGCTCGAGGACAAGGTGGTCTTCACCTCCATGAACCGTGGGGGCCTCGCCGGCTCGTCCTACGAGATGGACGACCGCATGACGGGCTACGACGTGCGGGGCACGATCGACGCCGGGTTCGAGGGCGCCAAGATGCTGACCCGCATCGACCTGGACGACCCGGGCACCCTGCGCACGCTGGAGACCCAGGCGGCCGCCATCACCGAGCTCAACCGCGCCGAGGTCGTGGCCATGGTCGAGCCGTTCATGTCGAGCCGGCGCGACGGCAAGGTCGTGAACGACCTCTCCCCCGACGCCGTCATCAAGTCCGTGGCCATCGCCCAGGGGCTCGGAGCCGCGAGCGCCTTCACGTGGCTCAAGCTGCCCGTGGTGGAGGAGATGGAGCGCGTCATGCGGTCCACGACGCTGCCCACGCTGCTGCTGGGCGGCGACCCGACCGGCCACCCCGAGACGGTCTACCGCAGCTGGGAGCAGGCCCTGGCCCAGCCCGGGGTCCGTGGCCTGATGGTCGGTCGCACCATGCTCTTCCCCCACGACGACGACGTCGCCGGCGCCGTCGACACGGCCGTGGGACTCGTCCGGTGACCACCTCGGACACCGGCGGGGGTGCCGGGCCGCGGGCGGCGACCGACTGGGTCGTACCCGCCGGCGAGGGCGGCGGCGACGGATTCGACCTCGCCGTCGTCGCGGGCGAGCGGGAGGGCTGGTCGCACACCAGCCTGTGGACCGTGACGCTGGCCGCCGGCGAGAGCCGCACCGTGGCCGCACCCGGCCAGGAGCTGCTGGTCGTGCCGCTGTCCGGCAGCACCGAGGTGACCGTCGGCAGCACCGCCGACGGGGAGACCTTCACCCTCACCGGGCGCTCCGACGTGTTCGCCGGACCCACCGACGTGCTCTACGCACCGCTCGACGCCGCCGTCACGCTGACGTCGGCCGACGGTGGTCGCTTCGCGGTCTGCGGTGCCACGACCGACGTGGTCCTGCCCGCCCGGCTCCTGCCGGCGGCCGAGGTCCCCGTCGAGCTGCGCGGGGCCGGGCAGAGCAGCCGCCAGGTGCGGAACTTCGGCACCGTGGGCGTCCTCGACGCCGGGTCGATCATCGCCTGCGAGGTCATCACCCCGGGCGGCAACTGGTCCAGCTACCCGGCGCACAAGCACGACGAGGAGTCCGAGCACGAGTCCGCCCTCGAGGAGATCTACTACTTCGAGGTGCAGGACGGGCCGCAGGGCCAGCCCGGTCTCGGCTTCCACCGCACCAGCTCGACGCCCGCGGGCGAGATCGACGTGCTGCACGAGGTGCGCGACCGCGACACCGTGCTCGTCCCCCACGGGTGGCACGGACCGTGCACCGCGGCCCCCGGCCACGACATGTACTACCTGAACGTCATGGCCGGACCGGGCGCCGAGCGCGCGTGGCTCATCAGCGACCACCCCGACCAGACCTGGGTCAGGTCCACCTGGGAGCACCAGGAGATCGACCCCCGACTCACCGAAGGCGACTGACATGACGCAGACCCGACGGCTCACCGTCGCGCAGGCCACCATCGCGTTCCTGGGCGCGCAGTACTCCGAGCGCGACGGCGTGGAGCACAAGCTGTTCGCCGGGGCGTTCGGCATCTTCGGCCACGGGAACGTGGCCGGCCTCGGTCAGGCACTGCTCCAGGCCGAGCTCGAGGACCCCGACCTGCTCCCCTACGTGCTCGGCCGCAACGAGCAGGCCATGGTGCACTCGGCCGTGGCGTACGCCCGGCAGAAGGACCGGCTGCAGACCTGGGCCGTGACGACGAGCGTCGGGCCGGGCGCGACGAACATGGTCACCGGCGCCGCGCTGGCGACGATCAACCGGCTCCCCGTGCTGCTGCTCCCCGCCGACACGTTCGCCGACCGCAGCGCCTCGCCCCTGCTGCAGGAGCTCGAGCTCCCCCAGTCCGGCGACGTCACCGTCAACGACACCTTCCGCGCCGTGTCGCGCTACTTCGACCGTGTGTGGCGCCCCGAGCAGCTGCCGTCGGCGCTGCTGGCGGCCATGCGGGTGCTCACCGACCCGGCCGAGACCGGAGCCGTCACGATCTGCTTCCCGCAGGACGTGCAGGCACAGGCCCACGACTGGCCGGTCGAGCTGTTCGAGAAGCGCGTGTGGCACGTGGCTCGCCCGGTGCCCGAGCGCTCGCTGGTCGACGTCGCCGCCGAGGCGATCCGCTCGGCGCGGCGTCCGGTGCTCGTCGCCGGCGGCGGCGTGCACTACAGCCAGGCCACCGAGGCGCTGGCGGCCTTCAGCGAGGCCACCGGGATCCCCGTCGGCCAGAGCCAGGCCGGCAAGGGCACCCTCGTGTACGACCACCCGCAGTGCCTGGGTGCCATCGGCTCCACCGGCACGACGGCCGCGAACGCGATCGCCCGCGACGCCGACCTGGTCATCGGCGTCGGCACCCGCTACTCCGACTTCACCACCGCCAGCCGCACGGCGTTCCAGGCCGAGGGCGTGCGCTTCGTGAACGTGAACGTCGCGGCGATCGACTCGGTGAAGCAGTCCGGCCTCGCGATCACGGCCGACGCCCGCGAGACGCTCGACGCCCTGCGCGTGGCGCTCGACGGCCACCGCGTCGACGACGCCTACGTCGAGGAGTACCAGCGCCTCGCGGCCGACTGGGACGCCACCGTCGAGGCCACCTACGTGCCCGAGACGCCCGACCGCGGTGCGGGCGGCCTGCCCACGCAGGGCGAGGTGCTCGGCCTGGTGAACGAGCTGTCCGACCCGCGCGACGTGGTGCTCTGCGCCGCCGGCTCGATGCCCGGCGACCTGCACAAGCTGTGGCGCACGCGCGACAGCAAGGGCTACCACGTGGAGTACGGCTACTCCTGCATGGGCTACGAGGTGGCCGGCGGGATCGGCGCCGCGATGGCCGAGCGGGGTGACCGCGACGTCTTCGTCATGGTCGGCGACGGCTCGTACCTGATGATGGCCACCGAGCTCGTGACCGCGGTGCAGGAGGGCGTGAAGATCATCGTCGTGCTCGTGCAGAACCACGGCTACGCCTCGATCGGCTCGCTGTCGGAGAGCCTCGGCTCGCAGCGCTTCGGCACCCGCTACCGCTACCGCGCGGAGGGATCCGGCCGGCTCGACGGGGAGAAGCTCCCCGTCGACCTCGCGGCGAACGCCGAGAGCCTCGGCGTCGAGGTCGTGCGCGTGGACTCGGCCGGGGCGTTCGGCAAGGCCGTCACCGCGGCCAAGGAGTCGCCGACGAGCACCGTCATCCACGTCGAGACCGACCCGCTCGTCCCTGCACCGAGCAGCGAGTCGTGGTGGGACGTCCCGGTCAGCGAGACCTCCACCCTCGAGTCCACCCAGCAGGCCTACGAGACCTACCGGTCCGCCAAGGCCGACCAGCACCTGCACCTCACCCCGCCGCCCACGCCGGGCGCCTAGGCACGACGCCGCCCACATCCCGGCACCCCCGCCGGAGGCGACCGCCCCACCCCACCAGCACCTGCACCACCGAGGAGAAGAGCCACCATGGCCACCACCGTCACCCACTGGATCAACGGCGCCCCCGTCGAGGGCACGAGCGGACGCTTCGGCGACGTCACCAACCCCGCCACGGGCGAGGTCACGTCGAGCGTGTCGTTCGCGTCCGAGGACGACGTCGCCGCAGCCGTCGCCGCCGCGAAGGCAGCGTTCCCGGCCTGGCGCGACACGTCGCTGGCCCGCCGCACCCAGGTCATGTTCGCGTTCCGTGAGCTGCTGAACGCCCGCGCCGACGAGCTGGCCGCGATCATCACCTCCGAGCACGGCAAGGTGCTCTCCGACGCCGCCGGCGAGGTCGCCCGCGGCCAGGAGGTCGTGGAGTTCGCGTGCGGCATGCCGCACCTGCTCAAGGGCGGCTTCACCGAGAACGCGTCCACCAACGTCGATGTGCACTCGGTGCGTCAGCCCCTCGGCCCGGTCGCGATCATCAGTCCCTTCAACTTCCCGGCGATGGTGCCGATGTGGTTCTTCCCCGTCGCGATCGCCGCCGGCAACACCGTCGTGCTGAAGCCGTCGGAGAAGGTCCCGACGGCCGCGGTCTGGATGGCGGAGCTGTGGAAGGAGGCCGGTCTGCCCGACGGCGTGTTCAACGTGCTGCACGGCGACAAGGTCGCCGTCGACGGGCTGCTCACCAGCCCCGACATCAAGAGCGTCTCGTTCGTCGGCTCCACCCCCATCGCGCAGTACGTCTACGAGACCGGCACCGCGCACGGCAAGCGGGTCCAGGCCCTGGGCGGCGCGAAGAACCACATGATCGTGCTGCCCGACGCCGACCTCGACCTCGCCGCCGACCAGGCCATCAACGCCGGGTTCGGCTCCGCGGGCGAGCGCTGCATGGCGATCTCCGCCGCCGTGGTGGTCGGGGACGTCGCCGACACGTTCGTGGCGAAGGTCAAGGAGCGCGCCGAGGCGCTGCGCACCGGTGACGGCACCCGCGGCTGCGACATGGGCCCGCTCGTCACGTCGCAGTCACGCGACCGCGTGGCCGGGTTCGTCGACGCGGGCGAGGCCGCCGGCGCGACGCTGGTGGTCGACGGCCGCAACCCCGAGGTCGACGCTGCCGGTGAGGGCTTCTTCGTCGGCCCCACCCTGTTCGACCACGTGAGCCGCGACATGAGCATCTACACCGAGGAGATCTTCGGCCCCGTGCTCTCGGTGCTGCGCGTCGACTCCTACGAGGAGGCCCTGGAGCTCATCAACAGCAACCCCTACGGCAACGGGACCGCGATCTTCACCAACGACGGCGGCGCCGCCCGGCGCTTCCAGAACGAGGTCGAGGTCGGCATGATCGGCATCAACGTGCCGGTCCCCGTGCCCATGGCGTACTACTCCTTCGGCGGCTGGAAGAACAGCCTGTTCGGCGACACCCACGCCCACGGCACCGAGGGCGTGCACTTCTTCACCCGCGGCAAGGTCGTCACGTCGCGCTGGCTCGACCCCAGCCACGGGGGCATCAACCTGGGCTTCCCCCAGAACGCGTGACGCTGAACGCGTGACACCGCGCGCCTGACACAGCGCTCGACACGGCGCGCCTGACGCTCCACCGACCTGCGGCTGCCACCGCACGGCGAAGGGCTCCGACCTCACGGTCGGGGCCCTTCGTCGGTGGTGGGAGCACCTCCCGGGCTCGCGCCGGCTCGACGGAGGATGCGCCGCCGCGGTTCTCGCTCGGGGTCGTGCTGCGCTGCCGCTGCTCCCGCCTGGGGTGGTGCTGCGCCGCCGCGGCTCTCGCTCGGGGTCGTGCTGCGCCGCCGCGGCTCTCGTCGGACCTGGTCTCCGAAAGGGCCTCGACGGAGCGGACGCGCCCGGGCCACCCCGAGATCGCCGGGTGCGGCCGGGCGACGCAAGATTCTGCGTTCGTGCACGGTTGGCTCGAGGATTCTGCGTTCGTGTCCGGATCCAGCCACGAACGCAGCATCGTTCGGGCTCGCGCCCACGAAGGCAGAATCCTGCGTCCCACCGCTCGCGCGCTCGGGGCGCCCGAGGTCGCCGGGTGCGGCCGAGCGACGCAAGGTTCTGCGTTCCTCCAGGGAACGCCCGAGGATGCTGCGTTCGTGTCCGGATCCCGCCTCGAACGCAGCATCGTTCGGGCTCGCACTCACGAAGGCAGAATCTTGCGTCCCCCGGCCCCGCCGCGGCGGTCCCACCACGACGGACGGGCCCCGCGCAGCTGCGCGGGGCCCGTCCGTCAGGGGGTCGGGGCGGGTCAGGCCAGCAGGCCCTCCACGTAGGCGAGGCAGCGGCGCACGTCGGCGACCGGACCTTCGCCCTCGGGCTCGCCGTCGGTGAGCATGAGGTCCTGCTCGAGCACGTACCAGCCGGTGTAGCCGTGACCCTCGAGGGCGCTCACCATGGCGGCGACGTCGACCGAGCCGCGGCCCAGGACCTGCCACATGCCGTCGGCGACGGCGTCGGAGAAGGTGACCTCGCCGGCCACGACGCGGGCGGCCTTCTCGGCATCGACGTCCTTGAGGTGGACGTGGCCCACGCGGTCGAGGTTGGCGAGGGTGATGGCGACGGGGTCGGCGCCGGCGGCGGCCAGGTGACCGGTGTCGACGCACAGGCCGATGTGCGAGCCGTCGAGGACCTGCTGCACGTCGGCGGCGTTCTCGACGATGGTGCCCATGTGCGGGTGGATCACGGCCACGACGCCGCGCGAGACGGCGTGGTCGGCGATGCGGTCGAGGTTCGCGTTCAGCGTCTTCCACTGCACGTCGTCGAGCACGGGACGTGCGTCGTAGCCCTCCTGGCCGGTGGCCGCGGCCAGCACCACGACGCCCGCACCGGACGCGAGACAGGCGTCGATGAAGCGGTCGACCTCGGGCAGCGGGTCGTGGTCGGCGTCGAACAGCACGACGGGCAGGAACCCGCCGACGGCGGCGAGGCCGTACTGCTCGAGGAAGGCCGCCTTCTCGACGGGCTCGTCCGGCAGGAAGCCGTCGGGACCGAACTCGGTGGCGGTCAGGCCCAGCTCGCGCATCTCGCCGAGGACTCGGTCGGCGGGCAGCTGCAGGCCCCAACCGGGAACCTCGCAGACGCCCCACGAGATGGGAGCGCCCGCGACACGCGTGCGGACGGAAGCGGTGGTCGACATCGGGCGATGTCCTTTCAACAGGGGCGTCATTTGTCGTGACAAAGAGGGACGTCCCTAGTGTGGGCGCGCTCACAGGCCTACGTCAAGCCCATGTCCTGACATACTGACGTGGATTTCCTCGCACGCCCATGCCACTGACACCGACCCGGGCGGATCGGTGTCAGTGGGCCTCGATCAGCCCAGCGCCTCCGCGTCGCGACGTAGGGCCTCGAGGGTGCGGTGCATGCCGTCGAGCAGGTCGACGTCGTGGTTCTCGGCGCCGCCCATGAACCACTTCCCCGCCAGCCGCACGGTCAGGCCTGCGCGCGGCAGGGCCGTGCGACGCTCGACGACGCGCGTGACGGCACCCTCGGGCGTCAGCTCGTAGGACCACTCCACGTCGGTCGGGCCCACGTGGAACGCCAGGGCTGCCGAGCCGTCGTGGGTCGGCGGCTTCCACCGGGTGATGCGGGTCGTCGTGGGCCAGACGACGGCACCCTTGCGGTTGACGTTCAGGCCGCGCGAGCCGACCTTCGGCGCAGCAGCGATGAACATCCGTACGGTCTCGGGACTGCGCTCGCTCATCGAGCGCAGGTCCGAGAGCAGGGTCCACACCGTCTCGACCGGAGCGGCGACGACGACCTCCGCCTCGAGGGGCGGCAGACCCTGGCTCGGGAACTCAGGCGGCACGGGAGGTCCGCTCGACCTCGGACTTGATCCGCTGGAGCGTGTGCGCGATGCCCTGCTCGAGCTCGGTCTCGAACGCGTCGGTGCCACCGAGGACGTGCTTGGTGAGCAGGTTCGAGAGGTTCGAGACACCGTTCGGGGCGGTGCGCGACTCCGTCAGCCGGGTGCGTCCACCGTCGAGCGCCTCCAGGCGGTACGTCCAGACCGTGCCGTTCTCGGCGACCTTGAGCGCCAGCTCACGCTCGGGCTCGAAGACCTTCACGTACGAGCGCGTGGGCCACACCTTCCAGCCCTGGCGGTTGACGTTGATGGTGCGGGCGCCCTGCTTGACCTCGCCTCCGCGGATGATCATCTTCTTGCACTGCGGGCTCCACTCCCCCATGCGCTTGAGGTCGGACACGACGGCCCAGACGGCGGCGGGCGTCGCGTCGATCTCGACGGAGTCCTCGATCAGGCTGCGGTTCGGCACGGTGGTCCTCCAGAGGGTGGTGCGGGGGCGGGGTGGGTCGTTCGAAGAGGGACGAGGGGCCCGGGCCTAGGCGCGACCGGAGGCGGAGAGGGCACGCACGGGACGGTGACCGGCGCGCACCCACTCGACGATCCAGTCGCCGACCGTCGGGTGGTTCAGCAGGGCGAAGTGGTGGGCGCTCGGGACGTACTCGAAACGGGCGCCTTCGACGACCGGGCCGGTGCGTCCGACACCGGTGGCCGAGGAGAAGTGCACCAGCAGGTCTCCGAGCACCGCGCTCACGGCGTGCCGCTGCGTGGCACCGAGCGTGCCGGCCACGAAGTGGTACTCGGCGTGCGGGAGCGGCGCCGCGGCGATGCGGTCGAGGCCCCAGGCGCGGGTGAGGTCCTGACCCTCCCACTCGTCGGCGGAGATGTAGCCGTGGCGCAGGTCGACGATGCCCGCGGACCGGGTGTCGAGGATGGTGCTGAACGGACGCGACTCCGGCAGGAACCGGAGCACGGACGACCCGAGGTGGGCGACCTTCTCGAGGTTGGCGCCGGCGTGCGGCGTGCCCAGGCAGACGACGTCTCGCACGAGGTGCTGCCACGTCTTGCCGCCCGCGGTGGCGTGGTTGGTCGCGGCCCGCACGACCAGGCCACCCATGGAGTGGCCGACCAGGGTGATGCGCGAGACGGCGGTGGGCCAGACGTCGACGAGCTGGGTGAGCAGTGCGTCGAGGTGCTTGCCGTTCTCGGAGATGTGCAGGCCGGTGTTGTACCGGACCATGACCGGCGTCGCGTCGGTCTCGGTGGTGAGCCGCGACGCGTAGGTGGAGCCGCTGGCCTTCGAGCCCAGGTCCCACGACTCGTCGTCCTCGCACAGACCGTGCAGGAACACCACCAGGTGGCTGGAGGCACCCCGGAAGGCCTCGGCGACCTGCCACTCGGTGACCGGGAGGTCCGCACCGTCGACGCGCACCGACATGACGATCGCCTGGGGGTCGTCGAGCATGCGCAGCTCGTCGCCGATGAGCCCGTTGACGGCGGCGACGACGCTGCGGCCGAACCGGCTGGACTCGACCGGCGACCCCACGCCCCGCGCGGAGAGCGCGCGCACCGTGCCGCTGCCGACCCTCAGCACGCCCGACACCGCGCCGTAGACCGAGGTCACGACCGCGTCGTGCAACGACTCCGGGACCCGTCCGCCCACGACCCGCGTGGCGCGGAACGCCCGCGCCGCGGCCGCCTGGTGCACCTCGCGGACCGTGCCCACGACCAACCGGTCGAGGTGGTCGAGCGCGAGCGCTGCCACGTCGGTGGTGCGTGCAGGTGTGCCGGGCATGTCTACATACTGCCGGTATCCAGACACGATGGGAACCGGAGGTGGCGAGGTTCTCAGGGATTTCCCGGCCGGGGGCCTCGACGACCCACCCGGACGCACGACGGCCCGGCACCCACAGGGGCGCCGGGCCGTCGTCGGACGACGTCGCGTCAGGCCTTGTCGGACTCCTCGGAGACCTCGGGCTCGGCGGCGTCGGCGGACTCGTCGTTCGTCTCGACCTCGTCGTCGGCGATCGAGCCGTCGGCGCGCAGCTTGCCGAGCTCGAGCACGGTGCCGGACGCGTCCTTGACCGTGGCCTGCTGCATGAGGGTGGCGAGCGCCTTGCCGCGCAGCACCTCGCTCACCATCTCGGGCACGTGGTTGTGCTCCATGATGTGCTGGATGTAGGAGTTCGGGTCCTCGCCCGACTCCTGGGCGCGACGCATGATGTGCTGCGTCAGCTCGTCGTTCTCGATGCCGATCTCGGAGTCGGCGACGACCTGGTCGAGCACGAACTGGGCGACGATCGAGTCGCGGACCCGACGCTCCAGCTCGGCCTCGAACTCCTCGGCCGTCTGGCCCTCGTCCTCGAGGTAGGTGTCGAAGGAGATGCCGGCGTACGAGAGCTGCTGCATGATCTGCTCGCGGCGGCCCTGGAGCTCCTCGGCGACGACGGTCTCGGGCAGCGGCGCCTCGACCGTGCCGACGACCTCCTCGAGCACGAGGTCGCGGGCCTCCGCGGCCTGCTCCATGCGCTTGCCGCGCACGAGACGCTCGCGGACGTCGGCCTTGAGCTCATCGACGGTGTCGAACTCCGACGCCGTCTGGACGAACTCCTCGTCCAGGTCGGCGACCTGGCGCTCCTTGACGTCGTTGAGGGTGACGGTGACGTCGACCGGCGTGCCCTTCAGCTCACCGCCCACCAGCTCGGTGGAGAACGTCGTCGTCGCGCCCTTCTCGAGGCCGATGAGCGCCTCGTCGAGGCCGTCGAGCAGCGTGCCCGAGCCGATCGTGTAGGGCAGGCCCTTGGCGTCGGCGCCCTCGATGTCGGCACCGTCCTTGTCGCGCGCGACGAGGTCGATGGTCACGGCGTCGCCGTCGGCGGCCGCACGGTCGACGTCCAGCGTGACGGCGAAGCGGTCGCGCAGGGCGTCGATCTGCTCGTCGACGTCGGCGTCGGTGACCTCGGCGTCGGCGACCTGGACCTCGATGGCGGCGAGGTCGGGCAGCTCGATCGTCGGGCGCACGTCGAGCTCGGCGGTGATCTCGATGTCCTCACCGTCGGAGAACTTGGTGAGGTCGATCTCGGGCTGGCTCAGCGGCTGGATCTCGGCCTGCTGCAGCGCCTCGCTGTACCAGCCGGGCAGTGCGCCGTTGATGGCCTCGTCGAGGACGGCGCTGCGGCCGATCCGCTGGTCGACGATGGCCGCCGGCACCTTGCCCTTGCGGAAGCCGGGGATGGTGATCTGCGCGCCGATCGTCTTGTAGGCCTTGTCGAGGCTGGGCTGGAACTCCTCGAACGGCACCTCGATCGTGAGCTTGACGCGGGTGGGGCTCAGGGACTCGGTGGTGCTCTTCACGTCGTGCTGCTCCTGCGGTGATGGGGGTCGGGGTGCGTGCCGCATCCGCACGTGACGTGCTGCGGGCACGGGAGGTCGCGCTGGCTCTCCGAGCCTGCGGCAGGACCTCCGGCCAGTCTCTCACGGCCCACCAGTCCAGGGCGAACCCGCACTGCCCCCGACCGCAGGGGCTTCATGAGAGAGCCCTCATGACCGGCTCATCACCGCCTCATGGTGCGTCGCTGTGATGAGGGCAGTCGAGCGGCGACGCTCCCCACCCCATCCCACTCCTGGAGGACCACCATGAAGCGCACCACCTTCGCAGCAGCAGCGGCCGCCGTCATCGGCGTCGTCCCGCTCGCCCTCGTCGTCACCTCCCCCGCCCAGGCCGCGTCCTCGTACTCCTGCGGCGGCTACAAGGCCACCATCGTCGGCACGAACGGGGCCGACGAGATCGAGGGGACGCGCGGACGTGACGTGATCGTGTCCCTCGGTGGCAGCGACGAGATCGACGGCAACGGCGGCAACGACGTCATCTGCTCCGGCTACGGCAACGACGAGGTCGAGGGCGGCACGGGCGCCGACCTGGTCTACGCCGGGTACGGCAACGACGACGTGGACGGCGACTCCGGCAACGACCGTCTGCACGGTGGTCCCGGGCGCGACGAGCTCGACGGTGGCGCGAGCCGCGACAAGGTCTACGGCCAGGACGGCAACGACCTCGTCGAGGGCGGAGCTGCGAAGGACGTCGTGAGCGGCGGCAAGGGCGACGACCGCGTCTACCAGGGCAGCGAGCCCGACGACGACTGACCGCCAGGCGGTGCGGAGGGGTCGGGCTCCCGAGGCCCGGCCCCTTCACGCGTGGTCCTCGCCGTGGGGTCGCCGTCAGACGGGGAGCACGCGCGCGGAGCCCGACCGGACGCGACGCGCGGCGAGCAACCGCGACGACGCGTCGGGATCGCGACGGTCGCTGACGGCGTGCCACTCCCACCTCGCCTCCGAGGGCGTCAGCTCCACCACGCTGTAGCCGTGGTCGTCGAGGTTGACGAACCGCACGTGCGGGTTGAGCGCACCGATCGCCTCCTCCATCGCTAGAGAGACGGTGCGTGGCGCCGTGCCCATGAAGTCGTCGACGTTGTTGCTGGTGATCGAGCTGCACACGAGCTCCGTGGCCACCGGCCGGCCGTCGAGCTCCACCTCGTTGGCCCACGCCGTGTGGACGTCGCCGCTGAGGAACACCACGTCGCCGACGCCGGCGTCGGCCAGACCCTGCAGCAGCCGCCGACGCTCGGCGGGATAGCCGTCCCACGTGTCGGTGTTCGGCTCCGGGGAGCCCCAGGTCATGGGGTCGGTCGTGTCGCGCAGCGCCAGCTCCTCCCCGCGCGGCCGCGGCGGCATGAGCATCGGCGCCACCATCACCGGGTTCCCGACGAGCTTCCACCGGGCGGTCGAGGCCTCGAGCCCCTGCGCCAGCCAGGACTCCTGGTCCGTGCCGGTGAGCGTGCGCCGCTCGTCGGCGAGGGCGACGTCGCGCGGCTCGACCCGCTCGTCTCGGCGGCTGCGCAGGTCGAGCATCGTCAGCTCGACGAGGCTGCCGAAGCGGAAGCGGCGCTGGATCGTCGTGCCGTCGCCGACCGTCGCCGTGCCCGACAGTCGCACGGGCATCCACTCGTCGTAGGCCCTCAGCGCGGCGTCGCGTCGGCGGGTCCAGGGGCCCTCGGCCGCGGGGTCGTGCTCGTACGCACCCTCGGGGAACCAGCCGTCCGCGACCTCGTGGTCGTCCCACGTGGCGATCATCGGCAGCGCGGCGTGCAGGCGGCTCAGGTCGGGGTCGGTCTTGTACTGCGCGTGCCGGCGCCGGTAGTCCTCGAGCGTGACGGTCTCGTGCGGAGGGTCGTGGCGTCTCACGTCGGTCCAGTCCGCTCCGTGGGAGTAGCGACCGGGCTCGTACTCGTAGAGGTAGTCGCCGAGGTGCACGACGGCGTCGAGGTCGTGGTCGAGCAGGTGGCGGTAGGCGCCGAAGTGGCCGGCCTGCCAGTTGGCGCAGCACACCACGCCGAGCCGGAGCCGGTCCACGGCCGCGTCGACGGCCGGGGCGGTCCGGGTGCGACCGGTGACCGTGTCCGGTCCGTGGGTGAACCGGTACCAGTAGGTCGTGGCGGGTCGGAGCGCGCGGACGTCGAGCTTCACGGTGTGATCTCGTCCGGCGTCGGTGCTCGCCGTGCCCTCCGCCACCACATCGGCGAAGCCGTCGTCGAGCGCCACCTGCCAGGCCACGTCGGCCGGTCCCCCGCGTCCCGAGCCGGGCGTGGCGTCGGGCGCGGGCGAGACGCGGGTCCACAGCACGAAGCCGTCGGGCAGCGGGTCCCCGGACGCCAGTCCGTGCTGGAAGTGCTGGTGCCGACTGGCCGGCGCGGCCGAGGGCCGCAGGGTGGAGGCGACGACCCCGGCGCCGACGGTGAGTCCGAGACCGCTGACCACGAGGTCACGTCGGCTCATCGGGGCTCGGCGGCGGGTGGGGGGCTGGCGGGGTGTCCCGGTCCTCACCCCTCCAGTCAGGCAGGGGCGGGGTACGGGACGGCGATGCCGCGGTGAACGGGGCGGGACGACCAGGAGACGGTCCGGCCGCGGAAGCCATCGGCCCCCTCCGGTGTTGACGACGACGTGAGGCTCTCGCTGCTCGACCGCTCCCGGACCCGCGTCGGCCGCCCCGACGGCGAGGGGCTGACGGGAAGCGTGGAACGTGCCGTCTGGGCCGAGCAGCTCGGCTACGAGCGCTTCTGGGTGGCCGAGCACCACGGCGTCCCCGGCATCGCCAGCGGGTCACCGCCCGTGCTCATGGCGGCGATCGGGGCGGCGACGTCACGCATCCGGATCGGGTCGGGCGGCATCATGCTCCCCCACCACCAGCCGTTCGTGGTGGCCGAGCAGCTGCGGATGCTCGAGGCGCTGAACCCGGGTCGCGTCGACGTCGGGCTCGGCCGGTCGTCCGGCTTCACCCCGCCCGTCCGTGCCGCCCTGCGGGAGGCCGCGGACGCCCCGGACCGCTTCGCCGACGACGTGCGCGAGCTTCGCGACCACCTGACCGGCGCGGGCACGGTGACGGTGCGGCCGCAGGGCGGCCCCGTCCCGATGTTCCTGCTCGCCACCGGCCGGGGCATCGCCCTGGCCGCCGAGCTGGGTCTGCCCGTGGTCGTCGGTGGACCGGTGCTGTGGTCCGACGAGCTGCCGAAGGCCCTCGCGGGCTACCGTCGCAGCTTCGTGCCCTCGTCGGAGCAGGACCGACCGTCGGTCGTGGTGTCGGCCGACGTGCACGTGGCCGACGACGTCGAGACGGCCCGCGAGCTGGCGCTGCCCGAGGCGTGGGCCATGGCGGTCTCGCGCCGGACGGGCGAGTTCCCACCGCTGGAGTCACCCGCGTCGATCCGCGCCCAGGACTGGCCCGACCAGGTGCGCAGGCGGGTGGAGACGTCGCTGGACCGCGCGATCGCCGGGGACGCGGCCACCGTGCGGCGCACCCTCGAGCGCCTGGCCGACCGCACCGGAGCCGACGAGCTGCTGGCCTCCACCTCCACGTGGGACCGCGAGGCCCTGCGCGCCGCCGACACCGCCCTCCGCGCCCTCGTCTGACTCCCCCCATCGGTGGATCCGCAACATCAGCGCCCGCATCGGTGGATCGTCAACCGCAGACGTCCGCCTGCGGTTGAGGATCCACCGATGGGGGTCGGGCATGGGGGTGGAACACCCGGTCGGTCCGTCGTGTTGACCCGTGCATGACCACCATCGGACTCATCGGCAGCGGACACATCGGCAGCACGGTCGCACAGCTGGCCGTCGACGCGGGCTACGACGTCGTGCTCAGCAACCGTCGCGGCCCCGACACCTTGACCGAGCTCGTCGACCGCCTCGGGCCGCGCGCCCGCGCGGCCACACCCCTCGAGGCAGCGGAGGCCGCCGACATCGCGGTCGTCACGGTGCCGTTGAAGGCGCTGTCCGACGTCCCCGTCGAGCCGTTGCGGGGCAAGGTCGTCATCGACACCAACAACTACTACCCGCAGCGCGACGGCCAGGTGGCGCGGCTCGACGACGAGTCGACCACCACGAGCGAGCTCACGCAGGAGCACCTGCCCGAGTCGCACGTCGTGAAGGCGTTCAACAACATCTACTTCAAGCACCTCGGGACGCTGCAGCGCCCCAGCGGTGACCCGGAGCGCTCCGTCCTGGCCATCGCCGGGGACCACGACGACGCCAAGCGCACGGTCACGGAGGTCCTCGACGCCCTCGGCTACGACGCGTACGACGTCGGCCCGCTCTCGGAGGGCTGGCGCTACCAGCGCGACACCGCCGCCTACGCCGGGCTCTACATCGACCCCGAGACCGGCGACGTCGACGCTCCGCCGCGCCAGGTCACCGCTGACCTGCTCCGCGAGAAGCTCGACGCGGCGCAGCGCTACCGCGACATGTAAGGCCATCCTCGGCGTTCGGCAGGCAAGACCGGGGGGAACGTCCTAGATTTCGGTCATGAAGCACCCGCGTCGTCTCGTCGCCGTCCTGCTGGCGACGGTGCTCGGGACCACCCTCCTGGCTGCCCCGGCCGCGGCGACCGCGCGCGGCACGCTCGTGATCGCGCGTGCCCCCGCCGAGGTGATCGAGCTCTTCGTCGAGAAGCGCGAGGGCGACGCCTGGCGCCGGGTCGACTGGACGTGGGGCAATGACTACACCGCACGGGTCCTCGAGGACACCATCGAGTTCGACGTGCCTCCGGGCGACTACCGCGTCTCGTTCCAGCGCAACGTCTCGAGCCTCCACCGGCACGACGCACCCGACCTGACCACGACCTTCTACCCCGGGGTGGAGCGCGCGGAGCAGGCGACGGCGGTCGCGATCGTGGGCGGGCAGACCCGCGACCTGACCTCTCTCCGGCCTCTGCCGGGTGGCCACGTCACCGGCACCGCGAAGCGAGAGGACCGGACGCCGCTGCCGGCCAACGCGGGGGTCGAGGCGCTGCAAGAGCGCGCCGGTCACTGGCAGACGGCCGGTGTCTCTCTCCTCGCTCCAGACGGCTCCTACGACGTGGGCGGGCTCGGGTCCGCGCCGACGGTCCTGCGCGTCTTCGCGGGCGGGTCGACCACCACCGGGGGCACATGGCAAGGCCCCGACGCCGAGACGTTCTCCGGCAGCGCGACGGACCTCGCGTCGGCCGAACGCATCGACGTCTCGTCCGGCCGCGTGACCTCGGTCGACCCGATCGCCGTGGCGCCGAACGGGACACTCTCGGGGACAGCGCGGGACGCCGACGGCCGGCCTCTCGCGGGAGTCGAGGTCGAGGTCGACCACCTGAGGGGGGTCGTCCGGACCGCGCCCGACGGGAGCTGGGACGTCGGGCCGGTGCGTGCAGGCTCCTACGACGTCTTGCTTCGCGACCCGCAGGACCGCGTCGAGTTCCAGAGGCGCGACGCCGTCGTGGAGCTGCGCCGGGACACCGTCGTGGACACGACCCACGCGCACCACCGCCCGGTGTGGACCGAGGCTCCATCCTTCGTCCCGGTCGACCGCCTCGGCATGATGGGGCAGACGATCACCGTCGATCCGGGCGTCCTGAAGCAGGACGACGCCGTGGTCACCTCGATCGACTGGTACGTCGGCCCGGAGGACTCCCCGCCGCGGATCGCCACCGGCCCGACCTACACACCCCCGATGGACTCGGAGGTGGACCAGGTCCACGTGATCGTCACGGCCCGACGTCGAGGTGTCGAGGCGACGGCACGAACCGTCAGGGACGTCATGCTCCGTTATCCGGAGTACTTCACCGGCAGACCGACCACGTCGACGACGGCGCCCGTCGCTCACGAGCTGCTCACCGCCCGCACCGGCACGCTGTCCCCCACGCCGAGCACCACCAGCTGGCAGTGGCTCCGCGACGGGAAGGCGATCAAGGGCGCCACCGGAGCCCGGTACCGGCCCACCGCGTCCGACGTCGGGCGCAACGTCGTCGCGCAGGCGACGGTCCAGCGTCCGGGATACGCCCGTGCAGTCGTGCGGAGCACGTCGCGCGACGTCACGTCGGCCCGCAGCAGCGTGAAGGCCACGCTGACGCCGCGCGGTGGCCGTCGCGTCGCGGTGTCGGCGAGGGTGAGCGTCGCGAAGGTCAGCGCCGCCTACGTCGACGGCTCACTGGACCTCTACCGGTCGAGGAAGGGTTCGGACCGCATCGGGACGATCCGCGTCGTGGACGGTCGGGCGACCACGACCCTCGCCCGCCAGCCGAAGGGGAAGCGGACGTACTGGGTCCGCTTCCGACCCTCGCGGGACGGGATGACGACGTCACAGGGTGCACGGACGAGCACACGGGTGCGCTGACCGCCACGCCCACGGTCGAGCAGGGTCGGGATGACAGGATTTGAACCTGCGACCCTCCGCTCCCAAAGCGGATGCGCTACCAAGCTGCGCTACATCCCGGTGCCGTCGGACCCGCACCAGCGGCGACGGCGGACGTCAGCCTACGCCAGCGGGTGAGACCCCCCACAGTCGCCGCGATTCGGAATGCGTCATCGTGCAGATGGTTGAACAGTGAAGGAGATGGGCCGCCCGCGGCCCCACCCGGACAGCGTCCGGGACACCCGAGCTGAAGGAGAGACATGACCACCGTCTTCGACCCGATCACCGTCGGCGCCTGGGAGCTGCCGCAGCGCTTCGTCATGGCGCCGCTGACCCGCAACCGCGCCGAGGCCGGAGGCGTGCCCGGAGCCCTCGCCGCCGAGTACTACGGCCAGCGCGCCGGTGCCGGACTGATCGTCACCGAGGGGACGCAGCCGTCGGCCGTCGGCCAGGGCTACCTCGCCACCCCGGGCCTCCACTCCGCCGAGCAGGTCGAGGGCTGGCGCGGCGTCGCCGAGGCCGTGCACGCCGACGGCGGTCGCGTCGTCGCGCAGCTCATGCACGTGGGTCGCATCGCCCACCCCGACAACAAGGACGGCCTCGAGACGGTCGCGCCCAGCGCCATCGCCGCGCCGAACCAGATGGTGACCGCCGAGGGACAGAAGCCGCACGTGGAGCCCCGCGCCCTCGAGACGTCGGAGATCCCCGGCATCGTCGAGGAGTTCGTCCGGGCCTCGCGCAACGCCGTGGAGGCCGGGCTCGACGGCGTGGAGGTGCACGGCGCCAACGGCTACCTGCTCCACCAGTTCCTCGCGCCGTCCACGAACGAGCGCAGCGACGAGTACGGCGGCACCCCGGAGAACCGCGCACGCCTGACAGTCGAGGTCGTCCGGGCCGTGGCCGAGGCCATCGGCGCCGACAAGGTCGGCCTGCGCATCTCGCCCGCCCACAACATCCAGGGCGTGCTCGAGGAGGACGCCGACGACACGCGCGCCACCTACCTCGCGCTCGTCGACGGCATCGCCGACCTGGGCCTGGCCTACCTGAGCATCCTCGGCGACCCCGGGAGCGACCTCTTCCGCGAGCTGCGCAGCCACTTCGGTGGCGTCGTGATCGCGAACACCGGGTTCACCGAGGTCACGGACCTCGACGAGGTCAAGCACATCGTCGACGGCGACCTCGCCGACCTCGTGGCCGTGGGCCGTCCGTTCCTGGCCAACCCCGACCTCGTCGAGCGCTGGCGCGACGGCGACGAGCTCAACGAGCCGAACCCGGACACCTTCTACGGTGGCGGCGCCGAGGGGTACACCGACTACCCCACGCGCGACGCGGCCTGAACCGACGCGCTCCGACGAGCCCCCGACCCGCCCGGGTCGGGGGCTCGTCTCGTCCTGCCTGGTGCGCCGGTGAGTGCGACTATCGGGGCATGGCAGACGTCGTGGTGGTGGGAGCCGGCGTGTCCGGCGTCGCGTGCGCCCGTGAGCTGGAGGCCGCAGGACACACGGTGGTGCTGCGCGACACCGGCCGTCGACCCGGCGGCCGCATGGCCCTGCGCCGCCACGGCGACCGTGTGGTCGACATCGGCGCCAGCTACTTCACGGTCCGCGGCGACGCCTTCGCCGCCGTCGTGGACGACTGGGAGCGCCGAGGGCTCGCGCGACCGTGGACCGACACGTTCACGGCGTGGTCCGACGGCGAGCGGGAGCCGAAGCCTGGCCCCGTCCGGTGGTCCGCGCCCCACGGGCTCCGTTCCCTCGTCCAGGACCTGGCCGAGGGTCTCGACATCCGCAGCGCGGACCCCGTGGAGCACGTGACCGTCGGGGAGCGGCCGAGCGTCGACGGGCAGCAGACCGACGCCGTCGTGCTCGCCATGCCGGACCCCCAGGCCCGCAGGCTCGTGGCGACCGGCACCGCCGCCCACGACGCCCTCGACGATCCCTACGAGCCGGCCCTCGCCCTCACCGTCGGCTGGGAACGGCGCACCTGGCCCGAGGAGGACGGCGTCTTCGTCGGTGACCACCCCGACCTCACGTGGGTCGCCGACGACGGGCTGCGCCGTGGCGACCGGGCCCCGGTCCTCGTCGCGCACAGCACCGCCGAGCGCGCCCGCCGGCACCTGGCCGACCCCGCCTCGGCCGCCGACCCGATGCTCGCCGCGCTGCGCGAGGTGGTCGACGTGCCGGGCGACGAGCCCTCGCTCGTCCACGTGCAGCGGTGGACCTTCGCCCGCCCCGCACAGGAGCGCGAGGCGCCCTTCCACCTCGACGACGACGGCATCGGCGCGTGCGGCGACTCCTGGGGCCCGTCATCGTCCGTCGAGGCGGCCTTCGTGTCGGGCCGCGCCCTCGGTCGCGCGCTCGTCGAGCGACTCGCCTGACCGAACCGACCGCCGGACGATCTCTGCGCCGCGCACGAACCTACGCTGGCCGCATGGACGCCGTGGTCGAGCTGGTGCGCGGACGACTGCCGGCGTGCGGCTCCACCACGGTGGTGGCGATCGACGGTCCGAGCGGGTCCGGCAAGTCGTCGCTCGCGGACGAGCTGGCGGGACGGACCGACGCGGTGGTGCTGCGGACCGACACCTTCGTGCCGGGATGGCGAGGGTTGTCGCAGATGCCCCCCGCTCTGGCCCGCGACCTGCTGGCCCCCCTCGCACGTGACGAGGTCGCACGGCCCCGACGGTGGAGCTGGGTGCGCGACACCTGGCTGCCCGGCCTGCCGGTCGAGCCCGCACCGCTGCTCGTGCTCGACGGCTGCGGCAGCGGCTCGCGACCGCTCCGCCCCTTCCTGAGCGCGCTCGTCTGGGTCGAGGCCGACGTCGAGACCCGCAGGACCCGCGCCCTGGCACGCGACGGTGAGGCGTACGAGCCGTGGTGGGACGTGTGGGCCGGGCAGGAGCGCGCCCTGTTCGCCGCGGAAGGGACCCGCAGCGCAGCCGATCTGGTGCTCCGGACCGATCGCCCCTGATCGGTCGGGACCTTGGTCACGTATTCGAACATGTGCTTGTTTGTTGTCTCATTCTATCTCTAGAATGGGGGTAGACCAGCAGGAGGAAGCATGAGCGTCGCCGCACTCGACACCCACCCGGTGCCGTCGTGCGTGCACGGCCTCCACGCCCTGCTCGACACGGTCCCCACCGCGGCGTGGGACGGCCTGGACCCCGCCGAGGTCCGACGACTCCTCGCCGAGATCGGTCGCGCCGAAGCACGGCTCTCGGCCCACAAGATGGCCGCCGCCCGGGTGCTGGAGAAGGCCCGCAAGGCCGAGGCGAACGGTGACGGACCACGCCCCGGGGCGGGCACCTCGACCGGCGCGACCATCAGCTTCGACTTCGGTGGGGACCGCAGCGGCGCCGACGCGCTCGTGAACACCGCGCAGCGGATCGAGGAGCAGACCACCCTCATCGAGAACGCGCTCGCCGCCGGAGTGATCAGCACCAAGCAGGCCGACCTCATCTCCCGCGCGTTGGCCAAGCTGCCCGACGACGTGACCGCAGAGCAGCGTGAGCGGTGCGAAGAGACTTTGCTGAAGGATGCGCAGAAGCTGACGCTCAAGGACCTGCGCCGCAGGGCCGCCCGGATCACCGAGACCTACCGCAAGACGACCGATGAGGTCGACGCCGACGAGGACGAGATCCTCCGTCGCCGCGAAGACGAAGCCCGCAAGAAGACGTCGTTCTCCATGTGGGACAACAACGACGGCACCGTCACCGGACGCTTTACCCTCCCCGAAGCCCAGGGCGCCATGCTCAAGACCGCGCTCGACGCGCTCGCCGCACCACACCAGAAGGTCGGGACCGTCAACGCCGCCACCGGCGAGCACGACGAAGTGGGGTTCGGGCAGACCTACCCCCAGCGCCTCGGTCACGCCTTCGCCACCCTCGTCGAGCACCTCCCCGCCGACCAGCTCCCGTCCAACGGTGGTGTGAGTGCCGTCGTGACCGTGAACCTGGACCTCGACACCCTCGTCGGAGGTGTGAAGGCCGCCGGCCTCTCCGACGGAACCCGGATCAGTGCCGGTGAGGCGAGGCGACTGGCCTGCAGCGCCCAGATCGTCCCGATGGTCCTCAACGGCACCTCACTCCCGATCGACCTCGGCAGCGCGAACCGCTACTTCAACAGGTCGTCCCGACGAGCGATGGAGAAGAGAGACGGCGGCTGCACCGCACCCGGATGCGACCGCGACTCACGGTGGACCGAAGCCCACCACCTGAATCCCTACGCCATCTCCAAGACCACCGACATCAGAGACGGCGCCCTCCTCTGTTCGTTCCACCACCACCGAGTTCACGACCAACAGTGGTCAGGCCGGATCAATCCCGATGACGGCCACGTCGAGTGGAAGCTCCCCGGCTCCGACACCTGGCAACGAAACCAGCGCTGGCGACCCTGACGAATCCACCACGGCACCCCGACCCGTCGGTCGGGGCACTCGTGCTGCCCGGCCAGCACTGACCCATGTTGCTCGACCACGCCCCGCGGCTGGGAACAGGCTTCGGCCCCGAGAGCGGACGACGAGACTCGAACTCGCAACATTCTGCTTGGAAGGCAGAGACTCTAACCAATTGAGCTACGTCCGCTCTCGGGGCCGAAGCGACTCCAGGATGCCACATGCGCGTGGCCGGTGATGCTGCGGCCCGCGGGTCAGTCGCGACGTGCGAGCAGGAGCACCGCTCGGTCGTCGTCCTTGGTCTTCACCCGTCCGATGATGCGGCCGGCGGCGCCCTCGAAGCCGGGTCGCACGGCACGCGCGGCCACGGACCGGAGCCACTCGACGCCTTCCTCCACGCCCTGTTCACGGGACTCCACCACGCCGTCGGTGAAGAACAGCAGGGCCTCCCCCGACGCGAGGGTCCCTCGAGTCTCGTGGAAGTCGGGGTGCTGCAGGATGCCGAGCGCCGTGCCGCGGGCGTGGTCGGTCTTCCAGTCCGATGCGCCGGGGTGCCAGTGCAGCGCCGGCGGGTGGCCGGCGTTGATGATCCCGTAGTCCCCGCTGCGCAGGTCGATCGTCACGTGCACCGCCGTGGCGAAGCCCTCGTCCCAGTCCTGCCGCATGAGGAAGTCGTTGGCGGCCGCGAACAGGGCGAGCGGCGGCAGCGCCCCGATCAGACCACCGAGGGCCCCGGCGAGCTGCAACGACTGGGTCCCCGCGGCCACGCCCTTCCCACAGACGTCGACGAGCACCATCTCGAGCTTCCGCTCGTCCTCGCTCAGGTTGGCGACCATGAAGTCACCGGAGAAGTGCACCCCGCCCGCGGTCAGCATCGCGGACTCCGCGTGCCACGGAGCCGGCAGGGGCGGGACCTTGCCCTGAGCCTGCAGCCGGTCTCGGAGGTCGACCAGCATGGCCTCGCCCAGCGGACCGGGAAGTCCGCTCCGCCGACGTCGCGCCTCCCACAGCTGGATGCCGGCCACGACGGTCATCATCACGAGCGAGCTCACCCGGTTGGTCGTCATGCCCGTCTCGAGCGACTCGACGGTGACCGTGACGGCCACGAACAGCGCGATCGTGCCCACCAGCACGAGCAACGGCTTGAAGCGCAGGGTGATGCTGCCGAGCAGCAGCGGGATCACGAAGGTGAAGGCCGGGAACACCGGGTACGACACGATGGAGAGGGCGAGGATCACCGCGCTGAGGACCGCCAGCACCCCGAGGACCGCGACCTGACCCTCCTGGGTGCCGGTCTGCCAGCGCACGACCCGGTCGTCGACGTAGCGCCCCACGGTGTGCCGGGCGCGGCGAAGACGTGATCTCACCGGCCGAGCGTACCCGCGGCCTGGCACGTGGGGCACCAGAACAGGTTCCTTGCCGCGAGGACCTGGGTGCGCACCTCGTCGCCGCAGACGTAGCACTCCCGCCCGTCGCGACGGTAGACGTAGACCTCGCCGCCGTGGTCGTCGCGTCGCGGGAGCCGACCCATGACGGCCGGGCCGTGCGCCACGTGGACGGTGTCGATCCGACCCTTGCGCACGCCCTCTCGCATCAGGGCGACGAGGTCGGCCCAGAGGGCGTCCCAGATCGGCTCGGGCAGGTCCCGGCCGGGCAGGAACGGGTCGATGCGGTGCCGGAACAGTGCCTCCGCCCGGTACACGTTGCCGATGCCGGCGACGACCGACTGGTCCATGAGCAAGGTCGCGATCGGCGCCCTCGAGCGGTGGATCCGCTGCCAGGCGCGGTCGGGCTCGGCGTCCGCCCGCAACGGGTCGGGACCGAGCCGCGCGACGAGCGCCTCCACCTCTCCGGGCAGCAGCAGCTCGCACGCCGTGGGACCCCGCAGGTCCGCCGTGCGCGTGGGCCACTCCGCCGGGCCCTCGAGACGCCAGCGCACCTGGCCCTTCACCTCGGGGACCTCGCCCTCGGCGTGCTTCGAGATCCGGAACGCCCCGTAGAGGCCGAGGTGGACGTGCACCTGCTCGTCGAGGCCCTCGAACCGCACCAGCAGGTGCTTGCCCCACGCGTCGGCACCGGCGAGCACCAGCCCGTCGAGCCGGCCGGCTCCGTCGACGAAACGGCCCTGCGGACTGCTCGAGCGCACCCGGTCGCCGGCGAAGGTCTTCGTGAGGCGCCCGGCCAGGCGGTGGAGGGTGTGCCCCTCAGGCACGACGGTTCCGAGGGTCGGGGACGCCGCGGGAGAGAGCCACCAGGCGAGCGTAGCCATGCGGGTCGGACGCGCCAGTCGACCGTCCTGGAAGGTGCGGGCCGATGGCGGGGTCGGGCCGTGACTCCTGTGCCGCCTCCTGTCATGATGAGGGATACGTGTCAGACGTGCGACCCTCCTGGGACGTGACGCGGCGGGTGAGGAGTCTCCGATGGAGCTCGGCAACAGTCGGCACGCACTGGTGCGGTTCGCCTCGCTCCTCGCGTCGTTCGACGAGTCCAGCTACGTCGCTCCGCGCCTGTGCGAGGCCGCCCGCATCGTCGTCGGCGCCGACGGGGCATCGATCTCCGCCGCACTCCTGAACACCAAGCACGAGCTCCTGTGCGCGACCGACGACGTGACCCAGCGATACGAGGAGCTCCAGGAGGTCGCCGGAGAAGGCCCCGCCTTCACGGCCAGCCGTACCGGCGAGCTGGTCACGGTCCGCCTCGGCGACGTCTCCGCCGACCACTGGCCCGCCCTCGCCGTGATGAGCAACGACCTCGAGGGCACCATCTGGTCCGTCCCGATGCGTCCCGGTCGCCTCGTCGTCGGCGTCCTGACGCTGCACCGCGCCCACGGGCCGCTCGAGGAGGAGCTCGAGACCGTGCAGGAGGTTGCCGACGCCGTCGGCACCGCACTGCTCCAGGACTCGAGCGTCCTCGCTCCGGTCACCAGCGACACGGAGGCGTGGTCGGTACGATCACAGCTGCACCAGGCGAGCGGCATGGTGATCGCCCAGCTCGGAGTCAGCCCGGAGGATGCCGTCGCCCTGATCCGGGCGCACGCGTACGCTCACGACAAGGACGTCAGCGTGGTGGCGGCCGACGTCATCGCGCGTCGAATCGACTACACGGACTTTCGCATCGGAGGCGACTGATGAGCGACATGGCACGCGCACTCTCCACGGTGTCGGCCTCACTCGTCATCCCCCACGACGTCGCAGGAACGTTGACCGCGCTGCTCGAGGAGGTCACGCAGGCCTTCGGCGCCGTGGCGTGCTCGGTGGCCGTCGCCGACCGGCACGACCGCCTCGAGGTCCTGACGTCGTCGTCCCACCGCGAGGACCTGCTCACGCTGCACGACGTCCAGGCCGCCGAGGGTCCGCTCTTCGAGGCGTGGACGCACGGCAGGCCCGTCACGATGCCCGACATCTCGAGCACGACCCATCCGTGGCCCGACCTCACGGCCGCGATGGAGACTGTGGGGGTCTGCTCCGCCCTGGCCGTGCCGCTGCGCTGGGGCGGCCAGCCGCTCGGTGCCGTGGGCCTCGTGCGCACCGTGCCGGGCGACTTCGACGCCGCCCAGGCCGTCCACCTGCAGGCGTTCGCCGACCTCGCCATGCTCGTCATCGTCCACGCGGACCCCGTCTCGGTGCGGACCGCCGTCCAGCGGATCGACGACGCACTGACCGGCCGGATCGCCGTCGAGCAGGCCAAGGGTGCGCTCGCGTACCTGCACGACTCCACGACCGCCGACGCGTACGACCTCCTGCGCAGGCGAGCCGAGGAGGCCGAGGTCACCTTGAGCGAGGCGGCCCACATCGTGCTGCGCGAGGCCGTGCAGGGCCGAGACGACGACTAGGGCCAGAGACGTCGGCAGCGCGGCCGGCATCGCGGTGCGACCAGCCGTCGACGCATGACGGCGCCCGTCGGTGGCACCTCGTCCGTCCGCCGGAGACCCATCCGCCGCAGCGCGCCCTCCGGAGACCCACCGTCGATCAACCCGACCTCGCCGCCCGACCGATCCTCGGCCGGCGGACCCGTCGGGCCCCCGGGGTCTCGGCGATCCGAGCGATCATCTCGTCCAAGGTGGTCGTGGGCGCGTACCCGACGAGGCGCCGGACCGCGGTGTTGTCCGGGACGTGCCGGTGCTGGTCCTCCCTGCCGGACCCCTGCCTGTCCGCCTGCGGGACGTGGACGATCCGGCTGTGGCTCCGCGTCACCCGCGCGACGCGGCGCGCGAGGTGGTTGACGCTGAACGCCTCGGTGCCCCCGATGTTGTAGGCCCGGCCGATCGAGCCCTTCGACTCTTGCACGGCGACCATCGCGGGCACCACGTCGCCGACGTAGGCGAAGCACCGGGTCTGCTCGCCGTCCCCGAACACGGTCATGGGCTCGCCGGCCATGGCCTCGGCGACCAGGTGCGGCACGACCATGCCGTACTGGCCCACCTGACGCGGACCGATGGTGTCGAACAGCCGGACGATGCGGACCGGCAGAACGCGCTCGGTCCAGTAGGCGTGGCCGTAGGCCTCGTTGATGCCCCTGGCCGCGGCATAGGTCCACCGCGAGCGAAGCGGCGTGCCCAGGACCCGGTCGCTGTCCTCGGACAGGGTGTCGATCGCGTTCTTGCCGAACACCTCCGCCGTGGACACCAGCAGGACCTCGGCACTGGAGTCCAACGCGGAGTCGAGGACGTTCTCGGTGCCGTGGATGTTGATCCGCATGCCCGCGAGAGGCGAGCCGAGGGCCGCGTGCGCCCCGACGGCAGCTGCGAGGTGGAAGATGCGATCCGCACCCCTGACCGCGGACCGCACCTCCGACTTCTCCATGACCGAGCCCGATCTCAGGTGGAACCGTGGGTGGTCGAGCACCGTCGCGAGGTTCCTGATGTCGCCCGTCGAGAGGTCGTCCAGGACCACCACCTCGTCGCCCCGCTCGAGGAGCAGCTCGACCAGGTGACTTCCGACGAACCCCGCGCCGCCGGTGACGACGGACCGGTTCGTCCCGCTGGTCACGCGGTGTCCCCGGCCGTCGTCGACGTCGATCCACGCACGGTGTCGACGCCGGGCGCGATGCGATCGAACTCGTCGTCGAGGGCCACGCCGACGGCACGGTAGGTGTCGTCCAGGAGCTTGGTCAGCTCGGCGGTACCCAGCGTGCGCACCACGTGGACCTCCTGCTCGCACCGACCGACGAGCTGGGCGGCACGCTGCGCTGAGGCCGACGTCCATCCGGCGACCACGCGGGGGCCTGCTTCCTTCGCCGTCGCGCCGCGTCCCCCGATCCGGCGTCGGGCGCTGAAGGCGACGTGCACGGACGATCCCGGCTCGAGCCCGCGGTCGCGCAGCGGCTTCACCAGGAGGTCCTCCGTGCACCCCACGTACGCCGTGGAGGTGAGGAGGATGAGCTGGCCGGGGACCGCCTGGTCCACCACCACGGCGCACAGGGCTCGCAGGAGCTCGACGTCGGGGGCGTCGTCGTCGTCGGGTGTCGGCCCGCACACCACCACGGCTCGCGCGTCGCCGGCGCGGGCTAGGTCGGGCGAGACCGTGAACGTGTCCAGACCGAGGGTCGTGGCGAGACGCAGGAGGTCCTGGCCGGCAGGTCCGACGTCGTCCGGCGCCCGGCTCGGCGCCGGGACGTCCAGCGCGAGGACCCGCGATCCTGCCCTGTGGTGGGCGAGCGCCGTCAGCAGTCCGACCCGGCCGAGCCCGACGACGGCGACGTCGAAGGGGAACAGGTGCTTCAGCACGCTGCGCCGGGACGCCCGGGACGTGACGACCGAGGTCGGAGGACGGCGGCGTGCCGTGGCCAGCTGGGTCTGGGGGGAGTCGGCGAGCGTCATGGGGTGCTCCTTCTCGTCGGCGCCCCGTGCGCCGTCCTGGACGCCACTCTGGCCCCGACGCCCACAGGCTGAGAAGCCGAATCGCTCAGGCGTGCGGGGCGCAGCCGGACACCCGCACGTGGCCCGCCGCGGCCCGCATCCAGGTGTGCGGGACACCGCCGACGGCGGAGCGGAGCGCGACCGACGGCTCGGGTCTAGCCGCCCTCGCGCAGCATCTCCGCGACGAGCTCCGAGCGCGACGCCACCCCGATCCTCCGGTAGATCGCCGTGAGCCTCAGCTCCACCGTGCGGACCGACATGAACATCGCCGCGGCGATGTCGCGGGTGCGCAGGCCGTCCTTCACGTGAGTGGCGACGACCCACTCCTCGTCGCTGAGCTGGTCCCTGACGGGAGTGGCTTCGATGCCGTGCTCGGACGCTCCGCGGACCGCCCACCCCGTGGCCCCCGCGATGTCGAACGCGGCGACGGCCAGGGTCCGGGCCCGGGCACCCTCGTGCGCGTGGCCGAGCGCGGTGAGCCGGGTGGCCATCACCGCGAGCGTGCGGCCCTGCTCGTACGGGGACTCGCCCGGCTCGAACAGGCCGGCCGCGGCGGTGAAGAGCGGCAGGGACGCCTCACCCTCGGCGGTGAGCGCCCGCATGCGCGCGATCGCGAGGGCCGCCCACCGACTCGGATGGGCCGCCTGCCGGGCCTCGAGGGAGGAGAGGAGCCGGGTCGCCTCCCGGTGCCGACCCGTCGCGACGCACGCCTCCGCGTAGTCGGCCCACTGACGCAGGAGGGTGGGGTTGCGGAACCGGGCGGCGTAGCCGGTGACCTGGCGCAGCAGGGTGACCGAGGTGTCCGCGTCACCCCGGAGGAGGGCGATCGTCCCCCTCAGGGCGAGCGCCCGGGCCATGGTGGCGGGTGCACCCTCCAGCGAGGCCAGCTCACTGGACCGCTGCAGGACCTCGTCGGCGTCGTCGGTGCGTCCGACCGAGTACTGGATCCAGGCGCGCACGTACAGCTGCCCGGAGGACCGCAGCCCTGCCCACGGGGAGTCGGGGTCCCACGCGGTCGCGCACTCGCGGGCCCGTCGGAACTGACCGGCCGCCACCTCGTTCCCGACGGCGCCGAGCCGGGCCAGGTCGGTCCACACCGGGTCCAGGGCGGTCGGGTAGTGCAGCACGATGTTGAAGAGGTCGCGCGCCTCCCCGTGTCGCTCGGCCAGGGAGTGCGCCCGCGCCTGCATCAGCAGGGGCGCCGGCTCGCTGCCGTCCAGCGACCCGAGGCCGGTCACGGTGGCCCCCTCGGTCGACTCCACGCCGTCGATGGCGTCGAGGGCCGCGATGGTGATCCCGAGCTGGTCGACGGTCTCGTCCGAGAGCCGTCCCTCCGTGGCGGCGGTGGACGGGAGCAGCGCCCGCGCCTCCGCCGTCTCCCAGCGCTCGGCGCGGAACCATGCGGCTGCGAGCTGGAGGCCGGCCGCCGTGTCGGGGGCGGTCCCGGCGTGCAGCTCGGCCAGGGCCCGCACCTGGTCGTCGACGAGCTGCTGCGACGTGACCATCTCGTGCACCAGCTCGAAGAAGGCCAGGCGCAGCGCCTGGGTGGCCGTGATGTCGACGACCTGCGGGTGGTGGCTGTAGCGCGCGGCCAGCACCACCTCGCCGTGGCGCAGGAGCTGGGAGCAGAGGCCGATGATGGTGTCGAGGTGCCGGTCGACGTGCTCCACCCGCTGCAGCGCCCGCTCGGCCAGCTCGACCGCGGCCGCGACGTCGCCCGACGCGACGAGCCCGACCGCGCTGCGCAGGAGCGCCTCCACCCCGACGGGCTCGCCGTCGAAGCTCCCGTGCCACGCCTCGAGGTGCTCGCTGCGTCCCCGGGCCGCAGCGGCGAGACGCGCGTGCCCCTCACGGCGCGATGCCGATGACTGGGACCAGTAGATCCGGGAGCGCAGGCGGGCGTCCCGGAACGCGACGTGTTGGCCCCTACGGCTCAGGACACCCTCGTCCACCAGCTCGTCGACCGCGCCGGGCAGTCCGGAGTCGACGAGCCCGAGGACCAGGGGGTGCGCGAGGGACGAGAGGGCCACGACGTCGAGGGCGGTCCGCTGCCTCGCGTCCAGGCCGTCGAGGATCGGAGCGGTCAGCACGGCGGACCACGAGCCACCGCGCGGCGGGAGCTGGAGCCAGGCGTCACCTCGCGCCTGGTCCGGGTCGAGACGTTCCAGGTGCTCGCGCAGCAGGCTCGGGTTGCCGCGGCAGTAGGTCGAGAGCACGCGCACGGTCGACTCCGACGGTTCGTGTCCCGGGTCGCGGACCTCGTCGGCGAGGACGTCGGGCGGCAGCGGGCGCAGCTCTCGGCGGGGGATCCCACCCAGCGGCGCGCTCGCCGACATCGTCCGAGCCGTCACCACGAGCCGGAGCCCCGTGTGCAACAGGCGACCGGCCACGAGGCCTAGCACGGCCTGGCTGTGCGCGTCCATCCGGTCGACGTCGTCGACCAGCAGCAGCGTCGCGGGCAGTCGCATCGCCTGGATCACGTCGAGCACGTGGTGGGCCGCGTCGAGCTCCTGGCCGGGTCCCTCCGCCATCGACGCGGCCCGACGCTCGAGGTCGGGCGCCAGGTGCATCGAAAGCGCCACCAGCACCGACTCCAGGCCGGACATGGCGTACGCGGCCTCGTGCGGGTTGGTGCGCACCATGGTGGAGGGGACGGGCGTGCCGTCGACCGCCTCGCTCAGCAACCGGGTCTTGCCGATCCCCGGCTCTCCCACGACCAGCAGTGCACCCTCACGAGGTCCTTCGGCGAGGTCGATGATCGACCTCAGCGTGTGGTGGTGCGGGGTGGCGGTCACACGGCCTCCTGGTCCCCGACGCGAGGCACCGAGAGGTGTCTACATCGTCATGGTCGCCCAGGCGGGCCTGCAGCACCAGGGCCGGAGGTCCACGCCCGACCCGCCGACCTCAGTCGAAGCGACCGGTGGACTCGTACGTGGCGAGCAGGTCGATCCGGCGCTGGTGACGCTCGGCTCCGCTGAACGGCGTGGTCAGGAAGGTCTCGACGATCTCGACGGCCTGCTCGAACGTGTGCATGCGCCCGCCGATGGCCATCACCTGGGCGTCGTTGTGCTCACGGGCGAGTGCGGCCGTCTCCGTGCTCCAGGCGAGCGCCGCTCGAGCGCCGCGCACCTTGTTGGCGGCGATCTGCTCACCGTTGCCCGACCCGCCGATCACGATCGCCAGCGACCCCGGCTCGTCGACCGCGGCCTGGGCCGCCGCGACGCAGAACGGCGGGTAGTCGTCGTCGGCGTCGTACTCGTGCGCGCCGTGGTCGACGGGCTCGTACCCGTGGTCGGTGAGCCACGCCGCGAGGGCGTCCTTGAGCTCGAGGCCGGCATGGTCGGTTCCGAGGTGCACGCGCATGCGCACAGTGTCCCAGAGCGGGCGGTTGCCGGTTCAGCGGCCTTCGCGCACCACGCGCCGCACGAACCCCGCGAAGGCGTCGGCGGACTCCTCGCCCCGGAACTCCCCCAGCACGTAGCGCTTGCGAGCCGACCGGGCCTCGGCCAGCGGGTCGTCCACGAGCAGGTCGTCGAGGACCTCGTCGAGGTTCTCGAGATCACCGCGCAGCACGTACGCGGTCTGGGCGATGGGGTACTCGTCGCGGAACTCCTCGACGCTCGACCGCATCGCCGTCATGCTGTACGGCTTCTCGGACTGCAGCCAGTCGGACACGACGCTGGACACGTCGGAGATGAGGGCGTCGGAGGCGTTCGTGCAGTCGGCCACGCTCCACTCGACGTCGGCGCGCCGTCCCCACACGTGCGCGGGACCGCCGGCGGCCCGGTCGGCCTCGAGCAGCCCGTGGATCTCGTGCACCACCGCCCGTCGGATGCGCCAGCGGTAGCTGAGCGGGTGCGGTCGGAAGACCACGCGCACCCCGCGTCGCAGGAGGGCGGCGACGATCTTCGGTCCCTGCTCGAGAGAGGAGAAGTTGACCGCGGGATCGAGGCCGTGCCACGTCGGCGCGTAGAGCACGGTCGGCTGCTCGAGGGACCCGATGGCACCGCGAGCGGGCTCGATGTCCCACGCCTGGGGGCGGCCGAGCACCTCGAACTTGTCGGCATCCACGTGGATGCCGTGGTTGGCGTACCGGTCGATGCCCGCCTGGCCGCACACGACGAGGACGTCGTAGTCCGCGTGCCGGGGGTTGTAGTTGGCCGGCTTGTCGGAGTCGCCGTGGTTGAGCCACACGTGCGTGATGTCCCGGCGCGCCATGAACCGGGCGTTGGTCTGGGCGTTCTGCACGTAGAAGAAGGCGCGGAGGCTGGGGACCAGCGCGTCGTCGAGGTCCTTCATCCCCCGTGACCCCAGCTGCACGAAGGGCGATCGCAGCGGGGCGTCGCCCTCGGTCAGGATCCGCTCGACGTACTTGGCGTGCAGGTTGATGATGACGTTCGGCTCACCGGAGCGCAGCAGGTAGGGCTCCCACATGCGCAGCTGCCACGGACCGCCCGACCTGCCGGCGTAGGCCATCGCCGTGGTCGGGGCGTGGCGGACCAGGGCGCGACGCAGACGTCTGCGGTGCCGCCAGTGCCGCAGCGTCCCCTCCGACGCGCCGACCGCGAGCGCGACGGCCACCACGACCCCGGGCACCGCCACGAGGGGCGTCGGGCGGGTGAGGGCGAGCACCACCAGGACGGCGAAGGCCGCACCCAGCAGCGCGGTGCGCAGCAGCGGCACCAGGCGGTGCGGGGCCGGAGGTCCGTCCGCGACGCCTCGCAGGCCGTAGGCGTGGGTGGGGACGACCACCAGGGGCTCACGGCTGAGCTGCCGGTCGAGAAAGCGGCGCCAGGCTGGGCGCTCGGTCTGCCCCGGCTCGGCCTGCTCCACCACGCGCGACAGTATGCCAGCCGCGATCACGCCTCCCGTGCCGCGGACCGCGCCGTGTCGAGCCACCCGCCGACCGCGACCACGAGGGCCCGTGACGCGTCGAAGACGGCCGGCTGCCGCCAGAAGGAGTGGATCATCCCGAGGGCCCGGTGCGCGGTGACCTGCACGCCGGCGTCGGCGAGCGCTGCCGCATACGCCTCGCCCTGGTCACGGAGCACGTCGTGCTCGCACGTGACGACGACGGCAGGCGGGTGCTCGGCCAGGTCGGCTGCGCGGAGCACGCTCACCTCGGGCTCGTCGGCTCGGTCCCCCGGCGCGTACGCCTCCCACATCCACGTCATGTCGTCGATGCCGAGGGCGGCGTTCTCGAGCGACGGGTCGAGGTCGGCCCGGCGGTCGGTGACGGGGTACAGCAGGACCTGGTGGTCGAGGAGTGCCGGGTCGCGCACGCACAGGCCCGCGACGAGGTTGGCGCCGGCGGAGTCGCCGATCGCGGGGACCCAGTCGGTGTCGACCCGGTGGCCGCGGCCGTTCGCGCGGAGCCACCGGGCGGCCCGCTCCACGTCGTCGAGGCCCGCCGGGAACGGGTGCTCCGGAGCCAGTCGGTAGTCGACCGACAGCAGGGCCCAGCCGGTGACGTGCGCGAGGTACCGGCAGAAGACGTCGTGCGTCTCGACGTCGTGCATGACCCAGCCGCCCCCGTGGACGTAGAGGGCCACGGGTGCGCCGAGCCTCGGACGGTAGAGCCGGCACGGCACGCCGTCGGCGTCCACGTCGGCCACGTGGTCGAGGCCGATGCGGTCCTGCTCCATGGCGACCGCCCGCGACTGGGCGCGGATGTCCCTGACGGCCTCGAGGTCCAGCGGCGGCCCGCCGTCGTCGGATCCAAGGGCCTCCAGGTAGGCCCGGGCCTGGGGGTGCAGCGTCATGGGGTCAGCCTAGGACTCGGGGGTCCCGTCGTCGGGCTCCGCGAGCGACACCGGGAAGCGTCGCCCACGGAGTCCACCCGCGCTCAGTCGAAGATCGGGTCGCGGTCGCGGGTGCGCTTCAGCTCGTAGAAACCGTCGTACCCGGCGAGCAGCCGCGCGCCGTCGAACACCCTGCCGGCGTCCTCGCCCTTGGGAGCGGGCGACAGCACGGGGCCGAAGAAGGCGGTGCCGGCGACGGAGATGACGGGGGTGCCGACCTCTTGGCCGACCCGGTCGATGCCGTCCGCGTGCGAGGCGCGGACGGCGTCGTCGAGCGACGTGTCCTCCGCGGCGTCGGCGAGCTCGGTGGGCAGGCCGACCTCGGCCAGGACCTCCTCGTAGAGCTCACGGGTGAAGTCGCGTCCGCCGGGGTGACGGGCGGTACCGATGGCGGTGTAGAAGGCGCGCAGCTTCTCCTGCCCGTGCTGCTGCTCGATCGCGATGGCGAGCCGGACCGGACCCCATCCGGCCTGGATCATCTCCTTGTACTCGTCGGGGACGTCCTTGTCCTCGTTGAGCACCGACAGGCTCATCACGTGGAACACGGTGTGCACGTCGCGCACCTGCTCCACCTCGAGCATCCAGCGCGAGGTCATCCACGCCCACGGGCAGAGCGGGTCGAACCAGAAGTCGACGGTCTCGGTGGTGGCGGTGGCGTCGGTCGAAGTCATGTCCCGATCCTTCCACGCGAGCCCCAGCGCGCTCGGCGACCCGGCGATCTCACAGTGCCACCCACGACCGTGTGCGGACAGTGTTACCGAGCCCTGACGTCGGGCGGTGCGCCGCGAAACACGTCGTCCCTAGCGTTCGAGACGTCCTGGGGCCCCTCGGCCCCTCCCGGATCGAACGAGGAAGCCCATGACGATCGAGCTCGACACGCCCCGCTCCGCTCCGTCAGCACCGACCCGGGCCGCGACCCCGCCACCGCAGCGTCGCACCGGCCGGTGGATCGACCACTGGGACCCGGAGGACCCCGCCTTCTGGGAGTCGCAGGGACGTCGGGTCGCGCGGCGCAACCTCGCCTGGTCGATCTTCGCCGAGCACCTCGGCTTCTCCGTCTGGCTGCTGTGGAGCGTCACGGCCACCTTCCTCGCCTCGGCCGGCTTCGCGTTCACCCCCCAGCAGCTGTTCTGGCTGGTCGCGGCCCCCAACCTCGTCGGCGCCCTCATCCGGCTGCCCTACACGTTCGCCGTGCCCCGGTTCGGCGCCCGCAACTGGACGGTCGTGAGCGCCCTGCTCCTGCTCGTGCCGACCGGGCTCTTCGCCTGGTTCGTGCAACGGCCGGACACGCCGTACTGGGTCTTCATCGTCATCGCGGCGACGGCCGGCGTCGGAGGCGGGAACTTCGCCTCCTCGATGGCCAGCATCAACTTCTTCTACCCGGCGAGCCGCAAGGGCGCGGCACTCGGTCTCAACGCCGCCGGCGGCAACCTCGGTGTCTCCCTGGTCCAGCTGTTCCTGCCCGTCGTGGTCGGCGGCGCCGGTCTCTTCGGACTCGTGCAGGCCAGCGGCTCCGGGATCGCGCTGGAGCGGGCGGCCTACGTGTGGGGAGGTCTGGCCGTCCTGGCCGCGGCCGGCGCGTTCTTCTTCATGAACAACCTGTCGGTGGCGGCGTCACGACCCCGCGAGCAGCTGCGCGTGGTGACCTACCGGCACACCTGGATCATGGCGCTGCTCTACATCGGCACCTTCGGCTCCTTCATCGGCTTCTCCGCGGCGATGCCCCTGCTCATCAAGATCAACTTCTGGAACCAGCCCGTGCCCGACGTCGTCGGCATCGGCGTCAACGTGGCCTCCTTCGCCTTCCTCGGCGCCCTCGTCGGCTCGATCACCCGACCGTTCGGCGGCTGGCTGGCCGACCGGTTCGGCGGAGCACGGATCACCGTCGTGTCCTTCGCCCTCATGACCGTGGGCACGCTCGCGGTGCTGCTCACCCTCACCCGGCTGACCCCCGTGCCCAAGATCGACCCGACCACCGTCGACCCGGAGACCTTCACCTACCCGACCGCCGTGACGAGCGCGGTGGAGGCCAACGAGCAGGTGTTCTGGTTCTTCCTGGCCGCCTTCCTCTTCGTCTTCGCGGCCTCCGGCGTCGGCAACGGGTCGACCTACCGGATGATCCCCATCATCTGGAAGGTGCAGGCCGAGCAGGCGGGGCCGGAGGGCTCGCCCGAGCGTCGCGCCGCCCTCCTGCGCTCCACGCGCGAGGCATCGGCCGTGCTGGGCATCGTCGGAGCCATCGGTGCGATCGGTGGCTTCCTCATCCCGATGACGTTCGGTGCACCGTGGATCACGGACCCGGTCTCCGCGGTGAAGACGGCCTTCGCCCTGTTCGCGGCGTTCTACGTGGTCTGCCTGGTGGTCACCTGGGCCGTCTACCTGCGGCCGCGGTCCGCTATGGCCCGCGCGAAGGTCTGACGTGCACGACACCTCCAGCCCCATCACCGACACCGACACGCACTGCCCCTACTGCGCCCTGCAGTGCGCGCAGCGGCTCGGCGGCCACCCTCTTGCCGCCGAGCCCCGCGACTTCCCGACGAACCGCGGCGGCATGTGCCAGAAGGGGTGGACGTCGGCGGAGCTGCTGCGCACCCCCGACCGGCTGGTGGAGCCGCTGCGGCGCACGCCCCGGGGGCTTCGACCGGTGAGCTGGGAGGAGGCCCTCGACGACATCGCCGACCGTTCACTCAGCCTCGCCGAGCAGCACGGACCCGATGCGCTGGCGGTGTTCGGCGGGGGCGGTCTCACCAACGAGAAGGCCTACCAGCTCGGCAAGTTCGCACGGCTGGCGCTCCGCACGCGGATGGTCGACTACAACGGGCGGTTCTGCATGTCGTCCGCCGCGGCGGCGGCCAACCGGTCGCTGGGCGTCGACCGCGGTCTGCCGTTCCCGCTCACCGACCTCCGGGACGCCGACGCCGTGCTCCTGCTCGGCAGCAACCTCGCCGACACCATGCCACCGGCCGTCCAGCACCTCACCGGCGCTCGGGAGCAGGGCGGGCTGGTGGTCGTCGACCCGCGGAGGTCCGCCACGGCTCGCCTGTGCGACGACGGCGCGGGGACCCACCTGCAGCTCGTTCCCGGCACCGACCTGGTGCTCCTGCTCGGTCTGCTGCACGTCGTCCTCGGTGAGGGCCTGGCCGACACCGCCTACCTGCACGAACGCGTGGACGGGGTGGAGGAGGTCCGCCGTTCCGTGGCCTTCTGGTGGCCCGAGCGCGTGGCCTCCGTGACCGGCGTCCCGGAGCCGCAGCTCCGCGCCGTCGCCCGGCGGCTGGCCGACGCCTCCCCGCACCGCGGCGGGCGGGGCGCCTTCGTGCTCACCGGCCGCGGCGCGGAGCAGCACACCGACGGCACCGCGACGGTGTCGGCCGCGATCTCCCTGGCACTGGCCCTCGGGCTGCCCGGCGCCGAGCGTGGTGGCTACGGCGCCCTCACCGGCCAGGGCAACGGGCAGGGTGGCCGCGAGCACGGGCAGAAGGCGGACCAGCTCCCCGGCTACCGGTCGATCGAGGACCCCGCCGCCCGGGCCCACGTCGCGGGGGTGTGGGGTGTCGACCCCCACGTCATCCCCCGGTCCGGGGTCCCCGCCATCGAGCTGTTGGCCCGGCTGGGCACCGCGGACGGTCCGCGCGGACTCTTCGTGCACGGGAGCAACCTGGTGGTGAGCGCTCCCCGCGCCGGTGCCGTGCGCGAGCGGCTCGCCTCGCTCGACCTGCTCGTCGTGTGCGACGTGGTGCCCTCCGAGACGGCACTGATGGCCGACTACGTCCTGCCGGTCACGCAGTGGGCCGAGGAGGAGGGGACGATGACCAGCCTCGAGGGTCGCGTGCTGCGGCGCCGACGCGCGGTCACGGCACCGCCCCAGGTCCGCGACGAGCTCTGGATCTGGGCCGAGCTGGCCCAGCGGCTCGACGCGCCGGGCACGTGGTCCACCGAGTCCCGGGAGGTCTTCGACGAGCTCGCCCGTGCCAGTGCCGGTGGACGGGCCGACTACGCGGGCATCACCCACGACCGGCTGGACACGGGCGAGTCCCTGTACTGGCCGTGCCCGGACCCGTCGCACCCCGGGACCCCCCGCCTGTTCACCGAGCGCTTCGCCACGGCGTCGGGACGGGCCACGATGGTGCCGGTCTCCTCCGACGGCCCCGACGATGCCGTCCGCGAGGACGCACCCATCCACCTGGTCACCGGTCGCCTGCTGCAGCACTATCAGTCCGGGGCCCAGACCCGGCGGGTCCCGGCGCTGCGGGAGGCCGCCGGCGAGGCCCACGTCGAGATGCATCCGGCGCTCGCGGCGCGGCTCGGCGTGGACGCCGCGGAGCTGGTCCGGGTGACCTCGACCCGCGGCTCGATGGTCGCCCCGGCACGCCTGACCCGCGACATCCGCCCCGACACCGTCTTCGCACCCTTCCACTTCGCCGGCGACGGACTCGTGAACGCCGTCACCAACGACGCCACCGACCCGGTCTCGGGGATGCCGGAGTTCAAGGTCTGCGCCGTGACCGTCGAACGGGTCGAGCCGGGGGCGGGCCTCCGCCGACCGACCGACGCACCCGCCACGCTGCTGGAGGTCGAGTCATGAGGATCGTCGTGGTGGGTGCCGGGATGGTGGGCCACCGGTTCGCCTCCGAGGCGGTACGCCTGCGCCCGGACGCCGACGTGGTCCTCGTCGGCGAGGAGCCCTACGAGCCGTACAACCGTGTGCTGCTGTCGGAGCTGGTGGCGGGTCGGACCGACCTGGCCGGCCTCACCCTCCCGGCCACCCCCGGCGTCGAGGCGCTGCGGGGCGTGCGTGCGGTCGGTCTCGACCGCGCCGCTCGACGCCTCGCCCTCGACGACGGCACCAGGCTGGCGTGGGACCACCTCGTGCTGGCCACCGGCGCACGGGCGCGCACGCTCCCCCTGCCGGGCCTGGACACCACCGACGGGCAGCCGGTCCCCGGCGTGCACGTGCTGCGGAGCATCGACGACGCCCGCGCCGTCGTCGCGGGTGCCCTGAACGCCGACCGCGCCTGCGTCGTGGGAGCCGGCGCCATCGGGACCGAGGTGGCCTGCGGCCTGCGTCGTCGCGGGCTCGAGGTGACGGTGCTCGCCTCGCGCGACGGCATCCTCGACCGCGACCTCGACGAGCACGTCGCGCAGGTGGCCGGGCGCACGCTCGCCGACCTCGGGGTGCGGCTCGTGCCGCGCGCCGGGATCCGCGGCATCGAGGTGCAGGACGGGCACGTGGCCGCGGCGGTCCTCGGCGACGGCACCCACGTCGGCACCGACCTGCTGGTGCTGGCCACCGGGTCCGTCCCCCGCACCGAGCTCGCGGCACAGGCCGGCCTCACCGTCCGTCACGGCATCGTCGTGGACGAGGACCTGCGCACGAGCGACCCGAACGTGAGCGCGATCGGTGACTGTGCCGAGACTGCGGACGGGGTCAGCGGCCTGGTTGCTCCCGGCTGGGCCCAGGCCGACGCCCTGGCGGCCCACCTCGTGAGGTCGACGCCAGTGCCCATGCTCGCGGTGACCGGGGCGGCGATGCGGCTCAAGGCCGTCGGCCTGGACGTGGTGACGGCCGGCGTTCGGGCCTCGACCGCCCGGCCCACCGACCGCGTGGTGACGCTTGACGACGGCGGTGCTCGACGGTTCGTGGAGGTGGTCGTGCGCCAGGGGACGCTCGTCGGCATGACGTGCGTGGGCGCGCCCGACCTCGCCGCTCGACTCTCCGTGCAGCTCGACCGACCGGGCATCGCCCCGCCCGACCCGCTGCAGCTGCTCGTGGGCGCACCGGAGGAGCAGGCGGGCTCCCCCACGGCGATGCCGTCGAGCACGACGGTGTGCCGGTGCAACGGCGTGACCAAGGCCGACGTCGTGTCGTCGTGGGACGACGGCTGCTGCACCCTCGACGAGGTCGTCGCGGCCACACGTGCCACGACCGGGTGCGGAGGATGCCGCAGCCTCGTGTGCGGCCTGGTCGACTGGCTGCGGGACGTCGACCCTCCCGCGCGACCCGCACCGGCACCCACCCCGACGGCGATCTCACGCCCCGCACCTCACGAGCGTGAGACAGGTGTTGCAGCCCGGTAACCGTGGACGTCGGACCTCGACACACGGGCTTCGTAGCGTCGACGACATGGAACGCAGCACCGTGGTCGTGGCCGGAGCAGGCATGGTGGCCCGCCGCCTCGTGGAAGCCCTCGTGGAACGAGGTGCCACCGAGACGTGGGACGTGGCGGTGTTCGGCGACGAGCCGCACGCACCTTACGACCGGGTCGCGCTCACCAGCTACTTCGACCTCGAGCGACCCGAGGACCTGCTGCTCGGGGACCAGGCCCTCTGGAGCACTCCGGGCGTCACCCTGCACACCGGCGCCCCGGTGCAGTCCGTCGACACCGCGACCCGGACCGTCGTGGCCGGTGGCGAACGGCGTCGCTACGACGCCCTGGTGCTGGCGACCGGGTCGTACGCCGCGGTCCCCCCGGTCGAGGGAGCCGACCTGGCCGGCTGCTTCGTCTACCGCACGATCGAGGACCTCGACTCCCTGCGGACGTGGATCGACGAGCGGTCGTCCGCGCTCGGGCGACCGGTGCGAGGCGCCGTGGTCGGTGGTGGCCTGCTGGGGCTCGAGGCCGCGGGCGCCCTCACGTCGCTCGGCGCCGAGACCACGGTCGTGGAGTTCGCGGACCGCCTCATGCCGGTGCAGGTCGACCCCGGTGGCGGCGAGGCGCTGCGCCGGCTGATCGAGGGTCTCGGCGTCCACGTGCGCACCTCGACCGCGACCTCCCGCGTGGAGGCCGACGACGAGGGTCGTGTCCGCGGCATGGAGTTCGCGTCGGGCGACCGGCTCGACGTCGACGTCGTGGTGTTCGCCACCGGCGTGCGGCCCCGTGACGAGCTCGCCCGGGGGGCCGGCCTCGACGTGCACCCACGCGGTGGTGTGCTCGCCGACGCCGGCTGCCGCACCAGCGATCCCGCCGTGTTCGCGATCGGCGAGGTCGCCTGCGTCGCCGACCGCGTGTGGGGCCTCGTCGGGCCCGGCTACACCATGGCCGAGGTGGTCGCCGACCGGCTGCTCGGCGGCGAGGCCGCCTTCACCGACGCCGACCTCTCCACCAAGCTCAAGCTGCTCGGGGTCGACGTGGCCAGCTTCGGCGACGCGTTCGGCACGACCCCCGGCAGCCTGGAGGTCGTCTACGCCGACCCCGTCCAGGGCCTCTACAAGAAGCTCGTGCTGAGTGACGACGCGTCCACGCTGCTCGGCGGGGTCCTGGTGGGCGACGCCTCGGCCTACGGCAGCCTGCGGCCACTCGTGGGGCACGCCCTCGGCACCGACCCCACGGGCTGGCTGCTGCCCGAGTCCGCCGAGCGACCCACGGGCGGCGCGCTGCCCGACGAGGCGACCGTGTGCTCGTGCAACAACGTGACGGCCGGTGCCGTGCGCTGCGCCGTCACCGAGCAGGGGTGCACCGACCTGGCCGGGGTGAAGGCCTGCACCAAGGCCGGCACCAGCTGCGGCTCGTGCGTGCCGATGGTCAAGCAGCTGTTCCAGGCCCAGCTGGCCGAGGCCGGGATGGAGGTCAGCGACGACCTCTGCGAGCACTTCTCCCTCAGCCGTGCGCAGCTGTTCGACGTCGTGCGCGTCAGCGGGATCCGTACCTTCAGCGAGCTGGTGGCCCGCCACGGCCGTGGTCGCGGCTGCGACGTGTGCCGGCCGGTCGCGGCCTCGATCCTGGCCTCGCTCTACCAGGAGCACGTCCTCGACGGCGAGGGTGCGGCGCTGCAGGACACGAACGACCACGTGATGGCCAACATGCAGAAGGACGGCACCTACTCGGTGGTCCCGCGCATCCCCGGCGGCGAGGTGACCCCCGAGGGACTGATCGTCATCGGCGAGGTCGCGAAGGACTTCGGCCTGTACACCAAGATCACCGGCGGCCAGCGGATCGACCTGTTCGGGGCGCGGATCGAGCAGCTGCCCGCCATCTGGTCGCGTCTGGTCGACGCCGGGTTCGAGTCCGGGCACGCCTACGGCAAGTCGCTGCGCACCGTGAAGTCCTGCGTCGGGTCCACGTGGTGCCGCTTCGGCGTGCAGGACTCCGTCGGCCTCGCGATCGCCCTCGAGCTGCGGTACCGCGGGCTCCGCTCACCCCACAAGATCAAGCTCGGCGTGTCCGGCTGCGCGCGCGAGTGCGCCGAGGCGCGCGGCAAGGACGTCGGCGTGATCGCCACCGACCAGGGCTGGAACATGTACGTCGGCGGCAACGGCGGGTTCACGCCCCGGCACGCCCGGCTCTTCGCCGAGGACCTCACGACCGAGCAGCTGGTCCGTGCCATCGACCGGTTCCTCATGTACTACGTGCGCACGGCCGACCGGCTCCAGCGCACCGCACCCTGGGTCGAGTCGGTCGAGGGCGGCCTCGACGCCGTGCGTGCCGTCGTGATGGACGACGCCCTCGGCATCGCCGCCGACCTCGACGCGGCCATGGACGCCCACGTCGGGGGCTACCGCGACGAGTGGGCGGCCACGCTCGAGGACCCGGAGAAGCTCCGCAAGTTCGCCTCGTTCGTCAACGCCCCCGACGTCGCCGACCCCGACCTGGCCTACGTGCCCGAGCGCGGCCAGAAGCGACCGGCGTCGCCGGCCGAGCGCGGCGTCGTCATCGCCGGCGACACCTTGCCCGTCCGCACCGCAGGAGGCCCTCTGTGACCACGTCCCTCGTCCCGACGCAGACCACGACGGCCCACGCCGTGTGCCGCGTCGACGACCTGCACCCCGACCGCGGGGCCGCCGCGCTGGTCGACGGCCACCAGGTCGCGCTCTTCCTGCTCGCCGACACCGGTGAGGTGCTGGCGGTCTCCCACCGCGACCCGTTCACCGGCGCGAACGTGATGGCCCGTGGGCTCGTCGGGTCGCGGGGTGAGGCCGCCACCGTCGCCTCGCCCCTGCACAAGCAGACCTTCGACCTGCGCACCGGCCGGTGCCTCGACGACCCCGACGTGTCCATCGCCACCTGGCCCGTCTCGGTCGTGGAGGGCGTCGTGCACGTGCTGATCGACCAGACTGGGTGACCGTGAACGTCCTTCGACCCGTCCTCGCCGGCACCGCGGTGCTCGTCACCGCCCAGCGCCGGGCCGAGGAGCTCGCCGGCGCCCTGCAACGACGGGGGGCCGAGGTCACGACGGCGTCGTCGCTCGGCGTGGAGTCACACATCGACGAGGCCGGTCTGCTCGCCGAGACCCGCCGACTGCTCGCGGACCCGCCGGACGTCCTGGTCGTCACGACCGGCATCGGCTTCCGTGGCTGGCTGGACACCGCAGAAGCCTCGGGCGTGGGGCACGACCTGGTCGAGGCGCTGGGCCAGACCCGCATCGTGGCCCGGGGGCCGAAGGCCCGGGGTGCCCTCCAGGCCGCGGGACTCACCCCGGACTGGGTCGCGGAGTCCGAGACGTCCGCCGAGATCGTCACCCTGCTCCTCACCGAGGGCGTGTCGGGTCTCCACGTGGCGGTGCAGCACCACGGGGCCGGTGACGACGGCATCGAGTCGGCGTTGCAGGACGCGGGCGCGACCACCACCACGCTCGTCGTCTACCGGTGGGGCCCACCCCCCGACCCCGAGGCCGTCGAGCGCTCCGTCCGCATCGCCACCTGCGGCGGGTTCGACGCCGTCGTCTTCACCTCGGCGCCGGGCGCCTCGGCGTGGTTCGAGGTGGTCGAGCGGCAGGACGGTCTCGACGCGTTGCAGCACCTGGTCGCGGCGCGGCGGCTGACGCTCGCCGCGGTCGGACCCGTGACGGCCGACCCCCTGGTGACGCGCGGCTTCCGCCCGCTCGTGCCGGAGCGCTCGCGCCTCGGCGCCCTCGTCCGTGAGCTGATCGTGCACCTAGGTGAGGACGCCGCCGCGATCGAGGTGCCGGACGGACAGCTCCGCCTGCACGCCACGACCGCCACCCTGGACCACACGATCCTGCCCGTCTCGCCGAGCGGGCTCGCCGTGCTGCGGCTCCTGGCCGAGAAGCCCGGCAGCGTCTGCACGCGCGAGCAGCTGCTCGACGTGCTGCCCGGGGACTCGCGCGACCCCCACACCGCCGAGATGGCCGTGGCCCGGCTTCGCGACGCGGTCGGCCGGTCGACCATCCGCACCGTCGTCAAGCGCGGCTACCGCCTCGCGGTCGAGGAGGAGACATGAGACCTGCGCTCGTCGCCACGTCCCACGGGACGTCGAGCCCCGAGGGCCGCAGGGCGGTGGCCGCCCTCGTCGAGGCGGTCCGGCAGCGGCTGCCGCACGTGGAGGTCCTCGACGCCTTCGTCGACGTGCAGGAACCGTCCCCGGACGCGGTGATGGCGCGGCTTCGAGGTCCGGCCGTGGTCGTGCCGCTGCTCCTCGCGCCGGGGTTCCACGTTCGGGTGGACATCGCCCGTGCGGCGAGCGTTCCCGGCGCGTCGGCGGCCCCCACCTTGGCCCCGGACAGCCGTGTCGTCACCGTGCTCGTCCGACGACTCCTCGAGGCCGGGACGTGCGACGACGACGTCGTCGTCATGGCGTCGGCCGGCTCGAGCGACGACCACGCCAGGGCCTGCTTCGAGGAGGTGGCCCGCGACCTCAGCGCCGCCATCGGCCAGATCGTGCCGGTCGGCTACGTCGGCGGCACCGGACGACCGCTCGACGACGTGGTCGCCGACGCACGCGCCGGCGGGGTCGACCGACGCGTCGTCGTCTCCTCGTTGCTCATGGCACCGGGCTTCTTCCACGACCGCATCGCCCACGCCGACGTCGACGTGGTGACCCGGCCGCTGCTCGACGACGGTCCGGTCGACACCCGCCTCGTGGACCTGGTGCTGGAGCGGTACTCCGATGCCGCGGCTCAGGGGGCGTGGAGCGGCACGGGCTGACCGGCGCGCATCTCCTCCACGAGCGACGCGACGACCGCGTCGAGGCGACCCTCGTGCGCGGCGGCGACCCTGCGCTGGCGCTCGTACGACGGCCCGCGTCGGACGATCTCGTCGATGCCGGCCAGCTCGTCGGTGCAGCCGAGCCGCTCGGCGACGGGCTCGAGCGTGACGAGCAGCCGGGCGAGGTCGGCCGTGACGAGGTCCTCGTGGGCGTGCTGGTCGAGGATGAGCCAGGAGTCCATGCCGTACCGCGCGGACCGCCACTTGTTCTCCTGGGCGAACCACGGCGGCAGGTCGGGCAGGTCGTGACCGGCGTCGAGCTCGCTCGAGAAGTGCTCGACCAGGCAGTGGGTGAGCGCGGAGATGCTCATCAGCTCGCTCATCGTGGGGATGCCGTCGCACACGCGGACCTCGAGCGTCCCGAACTTCGGGGACGGACGCAGGTCCCAGCGGATCTCGTCGAAGACGTCGATCACGCCGGTCGTGGTCAGGTCCTGCGCGTAGTGCTCCAGCTCGGACCACTCCTGGAAGTGGAACGGCAGCCCCGCCGTCGGGAGCTGCTGGAACATGAGGGCCCGGTTGGAGGCGTATCCCGTGGCCTTGCCGCCCCAGAACGGCGAGGACGCGCTGAGTGCCTGCAGGTGTCCGTAGTACGCGAGCATCGCGTTGCTGATCGGCAGCACCTTGTCGCGGTCCTCGATGCCCACGTGCACGTGCACGCCGTAGATCAGCATCTGGCGGCCCCACCACTGCGTGCGGTCGATGAGCGTCGCGTAGCGCTCCTGGTCGGTGACCTTCTGGTTGTCCCAGCGGGCGAACGGGTGGGTGCCGGCGCACATCAGCTCGACCCGGAGGGGGTCGGTCACGGTGCGGATCTCGTCGATCGCCTCCTGCAGGTCGGCACCGGCCTCGGCCACGGTCCGTCGCGGCCTGGACACCACCTCGACCGTGTTGAGGAGCAGCTCCTGACGGATGAGCGGGTGCTGACCCCCTCCCGCTGGGGCGACGGCGTCGAGCACCGTCTGCGCGACCTGGCGCAGGTCGCCGGAGTCGGCGTCGACGAGGGCGAGCTCCCACTCGATCCCGACGGACGAGCGCTCGGAGCGCGCGAAGGGAAGATCCACCCCCTCATCCTGCCCCAGGACGACGGCCGAGGCCTTATCGTCCCAGCATGCGCGACGTGAGCGGGGCCTGGCGGTCCGACCACCCGTGGGCGGTCGTGTACGACAAGGTCAGCGGTGACCCGCGGCTCGGTGCGCTCCTGTGGCGCGTGGGCGTCGGCTCGAGCGTCGACGAGCTGCACCGGCGGGCCCGCCGCGAGCTGACCGCTCTCCCGCCCGGGTCGACGGTCCTCGACGTGCCTTGCGGCGGGGGCGTGGCCCTGCGCGACGTCCCACCGGACGCGGCGCTGCAGTACGTCGCCGCCGACATCTCCCCCGCCATGCTCGCCCGCACGCGACGCGAGGCCGAGCGACTCGGCCTGCCCGACGCGGGCCCGCTCGCCGTGCGGACCCGCGAGGCCGACGTGCAGGACCTCGACGACGCCGACGACACCTACGACCTCGTGCTCGCCTTCACGAGCCTGCACTGCTTCCCCGACCCGGAGGCCGCCGTGCACGAGCTGGCCCGGGTGCTCAAGCCCGGCGGACGCATCGTCGTGAGCGTGTTCTGCTCCGACGCCGGCCTGCGGTTCGTCCCGGTCCACCTCGCCGGTCGCGCGGTCGGGGTGCTCGGCCCCGGGGTCCGGCGCGGCGACGTCCGACGGTGGCTCGTGGAGGCCGGCTTCGTGGACCTGCGGCTGGACCAGGCCGGTGGACTCACGTACGCCGACGCCACCCTCGCCTGATCCCGGACGGCCGGCCGCCGACCGCGCACCACGGTGTCCTCCGCGGTGCATAGAGTGGGCGGCATGCCCGGAACCAACCTGACCCGTGAAGAAGCGACCGAGCGCGCAGGCCTCGTCTCCACCGACCACTACGTCGTCGAGCTCGACCTCACCACGGGCGAGGAGCGCTTCGGCTCCACCACGACCCTGCGGTTCGGCGCGGTCCCGGGCTCGTCGACCTTCGTCGACCTGGTCGGCGCCGAGATCGGCGCCATCACGCTCAACGGCACCTCGCTCGATCCGGCCACCTACGCGGACAGCCGCATCCCGCTGCCCGACCTGAAGGCCGAGAACGAGCTGGTCGTCGAGGCGACGTGCGCCTACTCCCACTCCGGCGAGGGCCTGCACCGCTTCGTCGACCCCGTCGACGACCGCGTGTACCTGTACACCCAGTTCGAGGTCCCGGACGCGCGCCGGGTCTTCGCGACCTTCGAGCAGCCCGACCTCAAGGCCACCTTCGACTTCCGCGTCACGGCCCCGTCGCACTGGGCGGTCGTGTCCAACTCCCCCGTCGCCGAGACCATCGAGGTCTCCGAGGGCGCCAGCACCCGGGTGTTCGAGACCACCAAGACCATGTCGACCTACATCACCGCCCTCGTGGCCGGCGAGTACCACGGCGTCGAGGACGTCTACGTCGGCGAGTACGGCGAGATCCCGCTGGGCGTCTGGTGCCGCCAGTCCCTCGTCGAGCACCTCGACGCCGACGACATCCTGCTCGTCACCAAGCAGGGCTTCGCGTTCTTCGAGGACGCGTTCCAGATGGCGTACCCCTTCGGCAAGTACGACCAGCTCTTCGTGCCGGAGTACAACATGGGCGCGATGGAGAACGCGGGATGCGTGACCTTCCGCGACGAGATGATCTTCCGCAGCCGGCAGACCGTCGCCGCCTACGAGCAGCGGGCCAACACGATCCTGCACGAGATGGCGCACATGTGGTTCGGCGACCTCGTGACCATGAAGTGGTGGGACGACCTCTGGCTGAACGAGTCGTTCGCCGAGTTCGCCGCGCACCACTCGTCGGTCGAGGCCACCCGCTTCACCGACGCGTGGACCGGCTTCACCAACAACCGCAAGAACTGGGCCTACCGCCAGGACCAGCTGCCGTCGACGCACCCCATCGCCGCCGACAACTACGACCTGCACGCGGTCGAGGCCAACTTCGACGGCATCACCTACGCGAAGGGCGCCTCGAGCCTCAAGCAGCTCGTGGCCTGGGTGGGGGTCGACGACTTCTTCGCCGGCCTGCGCTCGTACTTCACCAAGCACGCCTACGGCAACACCACGCTGCAGGACCTCCTCGTCGAGCTGCAGGAGGCCTCGGGCCGCGAGCTCGACTCGTGGGCGGCGGAGTGGCTGCAGACGTCGGGCGTCAACACGCTGCGCGCACGCTTCGAGACCGGCGACGACGGCACGTTCACCTCCTTCGCCGTCGAGCAGACCGCGATCGAGGAGTACCCCACGCTGCGTCGCCACCGCATCGCCATCGGCCTCTACGACGTCGTCGACGGCCGGTTCGTGCGCACCGAGCGCATCGAGACCGACGTGCGGGGCGAGCTCACCGAGGTCCCCGAGCTCGTCGGCCTGCGTCGGCCCGCCCTGGTGCTCCTCAACGACGACGACCTCACCTACGCCAAGATCCGCCTCGACGAGCAGTCGTTCGCCCAGCTGGTCGAGCACGACATGGCCTTCACCGAATCGCTGCCACGGGCCCTCTGCTGGGGCTCGGCGTGGGACATGACGCGCGACGCAGAGCTGCCCTCGGCCGACTTCGTGTCGCTCGTGCTGGCCGGCGTCGGCTCCGAGACCGACCTCACGGCCGTCGCCTCGCTGCTGCGCCAGGGCCAGTCCGCGGTCAACCTGTACACCTCCGACGAGGACCGACCGCCGCTCGCCGAGCGCTGGGAGGCCGGCGTGCGTGCCCTCCTCGAGGCGGCGGAGCCGGGCAGCGACCACCAGCTGGCGTTCGTGCGCGGCTACGCCGCCGCGACCACGTCGGCCGAGCAGGTGCGTGCCCTGCTGGACGAGGGACTGCCGGGGCTCGACGTCGACACCGACCTGCGCTGGACGTTCGTGACCGCCCTCGCCCGTCTGGGCGCTGCCGACGAGGCCGACATCGCTGCCGAGCTGGAGCGCGACAACACCATCTCCGGCCGTGAGCGCGCCGCCGCCGCGCGCGCCATCCGTCCCACGGCCGAGGCCAAGGAGGCGGCCTGGCAGGCCGCGGTGGTCGACGAGTCGACCCCCAACGAGACCCGTCGCCAGACGGCGTCGGCGTTCCAGGTCTCGGGGCAGGGCGACGTGCTGGAGCCCTACGTGCAGCGCTACCTCGAGATGGCCGAGTCGGTCATCGAGGACAAGGGCGTCTGGATCGGGCAGGTGGCGCTGGTCTACCTGTTCCCGCTCGCCAACCCCGCGCCGTCCACCCTCGACGCGGTCGACGCGTGGCTCGGCTCCACCGAGGCCTCGGCCGCGGCCAAGCGCTACGTGAGCGAGGGTCGCGACGACCTCGCCCGCGCCCTGCGCGCCCGCGCCCCCCGCTGACCGCGGCCGGGAGATTCCCAGGTCGACCTGGGAATCTCCCACCACGCACGGAGAGCTCAGCCGCGCACGGGAAGCAAGCCGTGCGTCCCTGCGATTCCCAGGACGACCTGGGAATCTCCCATCACGCACGGAGAGCTCAGCCGCGCACGGGAAGCAAGCCGTGCGTCCCTACGATTCCCAGGTCGACCTGGGAATCTGCGCGACGGGTCGGAGCGGGTGCCCCCGCTCCGCGATTCCCATCAGGTGATGGGAACGCCGCACTTCCCATGGCGGGTACGCCATGGGGAGTGGGTGAGAACGCAGGTGGGTTCGTGATTCCCATCGGCTGATGGGAATCACCGAGCCGGCTGGGCTCAGTGGTGGGCGGCCTCGTTGCCCGGAGCCACCTCGAGGTCGGTGGACGGCGCCGGGGGCACGTAGTTGTTGCGCGCCGTGAGCAGACCGAAGAGCGACACGACCACGAAGAGGCCGACGGTGCCGCCACCGAAGAGCAGCAGCCACTCGAGCGTGCTGCGCTCGGGAGCCGCAGGCCAGGCCTCGGAGGCCGGCGAGTCGGCCCAGGCGGTGGCAGAGGTCGTGCCGAGCACCACGAGCGTGGAGACGACGACGGCGAGGATGCGCGCGGGAGCCTTCATGGCCACCATCGTATCGCCCGTAGGCTGGAGGCATGCTCGGCCTCGACGTGAACCTTCCCCAGTCCTGGACGTGGGAGTCCCTCACCACCAGCGGGACCCGCATCGTCGCGATCATCGCCCTGGCGCTGCTGCTGCGCTGGGTCGCCCGCCGGGCCATCGGTCGCATCGTCAAGAAGACCGGCGAGGGCCAGGTCCCCGGCGCCATCGCGAACACCCGCGCCGGCGCCATCCTGTCGGACATGCGCCCCGGCGCGGGCGAGCGACGCAAGCAGCGGGCCCAGGCGATGGGAGACCTGCTCGGCTCCATCGTCGGCCTGGTCATCGCCGGTGTCGCGTTCGTCATGATCCTCGACGTCGTGGGCGTCCCCATCGCGCCGCTGCTCACCAGCGCCGGCATCGTGGGCATCGCGCTCGGCTTCGGCGCCCAGACGTTGGTGAAGGACTACCTCGCCGGCGTCTCGATGATCCTGGAGGACCAGTACGGCGTGGGCGACTCCGTCGACCTCGGCGAGGCCAGCGGGATCGTCGAGGCGGTGGGCCTGCGCATCACGCGGCTGCGCGACGTCAACGGCACCGTCTGGTACGTCCGCAACGGCGAGATCCTGCGGGTCGGCAACCAGAGCCAGAACTGGGCCCGCACGGTCCTCGACGTGACCGTCGCCTACGACTCCGACCTCGACGTCGTGCAGGCGATCCTGGCCGAGGAGGCGGAGGCGATGTACCACGAGGAGCGCTTCGCCGGGGTGATCATCGAGGAGCCCGAGGTGTGGGGCGTCGAGCGCTTCGACAAGGACGGCGTGGTCGTCCGCGTCGTGCTCAAGACCGCGCCGCTGCAGCAGTGGCTGGTGGCCCGCACCCTGCGCCAGCGCGTGAAGCGGCGCTTCGACCAGTCCGGCATCCGCATCCCGTCCACGGCGGCGGTCCCGTTCGAGAGGACCACCGAGTGAGCTCGTTCTACGACGAGATCGGCGGCCACGCCACGATCGAACGCATCGTCGACGTGTTCTACGCGGGCGTGGCCACCGACGAGCTGCTGCGCCCGATGTACCCCGAGGAGGACCTCGGTCCCGCGGCGGAGCGGTTCACGCTGTTCCTCGAGCAGTACTGGGGCGGGCCCACCACCTACAGCAACACCCGCGGACACCCACGACTGCGGATGCGGCACGCCCCGTTCGCCGTCACCGTGGCCGCGCGCGACCGGTGGCTGCACCACTTCCGGGCCGGGCTCGACGCCGTGCAGCTCACGCCCGAGCAGGACGCCCAGTTCTGGGCCTACGTGCAGCACGCGGCGACGTTCATGGTCAACACCGCCGACGAGCCCTCCCCCGACCAGGCCTCACCCGGACTCACGCCCACCGTTCGACGCGGCGCAGGACCGGTCAGCGAGGGCTGAGCTGCTCGGTCAGCACGGCGCGCTCGTCGTCGTCGAGGACGCGTGAGCGCTGCGCCTGGAGGTCGAAGCCGACCAGCACGGCCTCGGCCCGTCCGCGCCGCCCCTCGTCGAAGAGCGTCGTGACCGTGAAGGACGAGCGGCCCACCCGCGTGACGACTGTCCGGGCCGGGTACGGCTCGCGCTGCCACGCGAAGGGCTCACCGAGCGTGAGGTCGACCTGGGCGACCACGAAGCGTGCGGCGCCACCGGCGCCACCGGCGCCCCGCACCCGTGCCACCGAGGCGATGCGCGCCTCCTGGGCGTACTCGAACACCGCGATCGGCGTGGCGACGTCACCCGTCCCGACGTCACTGCGCCGGACCGCCACGTCGTAGCCCTCTCCCCCACCCGGCACGTCGCCGTCGGGCGCCGGGGCGTCCGACCACGTGACCCGCGCGAAGGGCGCTGCGCTGGTGGCAGGAGCGATCTCCTGCACCAGCCGACTGCCGTCGTCGGTGGACGTCACCCGCAGCGGCGTCCGGCTGAGCAGCAGGGGGCGCAGGAACTCCACGGAGATCGAGCGGGCCGTACGGTCGGCCAGCTCACCGGCGGCCACGTGCACGGCGCGCGCCTCGGGGGCGTAGTCGAGGTACACGACGTTGTTGACGTGGCTCAGCTCGTCGAGATCGGCCCAGCGCATGGGCAGCTCGTGCTCGAGCCGGGTCGGGTCATGAAGCGGGTTCGACACCCGTCGATGCTCTCAGACCGGGGTGGGGACACCCTGGTCGGTCGTCTCGATGACGACGAGGGTGTCGCCCTCCTGGACGATCTGGCCCTCGGTCACGAGCACCTCGGAGACCGTGCCGGTGGCCGGCGCGTGCACCGGCAGCTCCATCTTCATGGACTCCAGGACCGCCAGCACGTCGCCCTCGACCACCTGCGCTCCCACCTCGGTGACGAGCTTCCAGACGTTGGAGACGATGTCGGCCTTCGCGGCCGACGTGCCGGGGGCGCTCACGCCTGAGCCCCCTGGGCGCGCGGTGCCAGGACGCCGAGCGCCTGGACCATGCGGTCGCGGGTCTCCTCGGCGACGATCACGTCGTCGAGGATGCCGGCCTCGGCCGCGAGGTAGGGCCGGGCGACGTTCTCGCGGTACTCGGCGGCGAGCTCGTCGCGGAGGGCGTCGGGGTCCTCGGCGTCCTTGAGGGCGCGACGGTGCAGCAGCGCCACGGCGCCACCAGGGCCCATGACGGCGATCTCCGAGCCCGACCACGCCCAGGTGAAGTCGGCGCCGAGCGACCGCGAGCCCATGGCGATGTAGGCGCCGCCGTAGGCCTTGCGCACCACCACGGTGAGCACGGGCGACTGCGCCTCGACGTAGGCGCGCAGCATCGTGGCGCCCTGGGTGATCACGCCGCGACCCTCCTCGACCGTGCCGGGCAGGAAGCCGGGGACGTCGACGAAGGTCAGGACGGGCAGGCCGTAGCGGGCGCAGAAGTCGACGAAGCGCGACGCCTTGACCGACGCCTTCGCGTCGAGGATGCCGCCGCGGGCCTTCGGCTGGTTGGCGATGATGCCGACCGGGCGTCCGTCGAGGTGGGCCAGCACGGTGAGCACGCTCGGGGCGTGCTCCGGGCTGAGCTCGAGCCGGGGACGGTCGTCGAGGACGCCGTCGAGCACCTCGTGCATGTCGAAGACGATGCTCGACTTGTCCGGCACCACGTGCGGCAGACGCGCGACGGCCTCGGGCCGAGCGGGCGCCGGCTCGACGAGGGCCTGGGGACCGCCGACGTGCGACGGCAGGAACGAGAGGATGCCGCGGGCCGCGTCGAGCGCAGCCTGCTCGTCGTCGACCTCGAGGTGGGCGACACCGCTGGTCCGGGTGTGCATGCCGGAGCCACCGATCTCGTCGGCGGTGGCGTCCTCACCCGTCGCGGCCCGGACGATCTCCGGCCCGGTGAGGAACATCTGGCCCTGCTCCTTGACCATGATGGTCCAGTCGGTGAGCGCCGGGGAGTAGGCCGCGGCGCCCGCGCAGGGGCCGAGGATGAGCGAGATCTGCGGGATCTTGCGGCTGGCCTCGACGTTGTTGGCGAAGATGCCGCCGCAGCCGTGGAGGGCGTGGATGCCGTCGTGGATCCGCGCTCCGCCGGAGTCGTTGATGTAGACGATCGGGTGGCCACGGTCGATCGCGATGCGCTGGGCGCGCTGGACCGTCTCGGCGAACACCGCTCCGATGGCCCCGGAGGCGACCGCCGCGTCGTGGCTCGCGACGACGACGGGTCGACCGCCGACGAGCCCCCACCCGATGACGACACCGCTGCCGCTGGAAGGTCCCGCCGTGCGCAACGGCGAGATCTCCACGAACGTGCCCTCGTCGACCAGGAGGTGCGCGCGTTCGCGCGCGGTGTTCACACGTCGGCCACGGGGCTCGACGCGGGCGGTCCGCTCCTGACGTCGCTGCGCGAGGACGTCACGGTGGTGCGGTCGGCCGGCGTCCAGCCCGCTGTCGACTGCTGCGTCGGCTCCCGCGTCGAGGGCGGTGGGCACGTCGAGCTGCGTCATGCGATCTCCTGAAAACGTGAGGGTTTCCTCAACTGTACCGCAAAGCCGAGGAATCCCTCATCTTTGTGACCCACCTCGCCCCGCCGGTCGCGAGCGCGCCGAGGGGTCTGGCCGCGACTGCACCCGTGCGCTACCGTGAGCCCAGACCTAAGCAAGCGCTTACCTCAGGAGAATCTGCATGAGCGAGAACCGCCGCACCGCCCTCGTCACCGGAGCCGCCCAGGGCATCGGTGCCGCCGTGGCCCAGCGCCTGGCCGCCGACGGCCTCGCCGTCGCCGTCGTCGACCTCGACGAGGGAGCCTGCGCCGGCACCGTCGACGCCATCACCGCCGCGGGCGGGTCCGCCATCGCCGTCGGCGCCGACGTCTCCGACGCCGGTGCCGTGGACGCCGCGGTCGAGCGCATCGCCGCCGAGCTCGGCGGACCGACGGTGGTCGTCAACAACGCCGGCATCATCCGCGACAACCTGCTGTTCAAGATGACCGTCGACGACTGGGACGCCGTCATGGCGGTGCACCTGCGCGGCTCCTTCAACACGGTCAAGGCCGCCCAGAAGCACATGGTCGAGGCGAAGTTCGGCCGCATCGTGAACCTCTCGAGCACCTCGGCGCTCGGCAACCGCGGCCAGGCCAACTACTCCGCCGCCAAGGCCGGCCTCCAGGGCTACACCAAGACCCTCGCCATCGAGCTGGGCAAGTTCGGCGTCACCGCCAACGCGATCGCCCCCGGCTTCATCCAGACCGACATGACCGCGGCCACCGCCGAGCGCATCGGCGTCCCGTTCGACGACTTCATCAAGTTCAGCGCCGAGCAGATCCCCGTCCAGCGCGTGGGCCAGCCCGACGACATCGCCCACACCGCGTCGTTCCTCGTGAGCGAGGGTGCCGGGTTCGTCTCGGGCCAGGTCATCTACGTCGCCGGCGGACCGAAGGACTGATCGCACGTGACCGGACCCGAGGGGCTCGACCTCGACGCGCTCCGACGCTGGCTCGACGACCAGGCCCCCGGCCTGCTCGCCGGGCCGCTCGAGGCGACGCTCATCACCGGCGGCAAGTCGAACCTGACCTACGCCGTCTCCGACGGTGAGCGCGACGTCGTCGTGCGTCGCCCGCCCCTCGGGCACGTGCTCGCCACGGCGCACGACATGACGCGGGAGCACCGGGTCATCGACGCGCTGGCGGGCACCGCCGTGCCGGTCCCCGCGACCTACGGCCTCTGCCAGGACGACACGGTCATCGGAGCGCCCTTCTACGTGATGGAGCGGGTCGTCGGCACGCCCTTCGCCCGCGCCGCCCAGCTGGTCGAGATCGGCGAGGAGCGCACCCGCACCATCACCGGGCGGATGGTCGACGTCCTCGCCGACCTGCACGCCGTCTCCCCCGACGACGTCGGACTCGGCGACTTCGGTCGCCCCGACGGCTACCTGGAGCGGCAGGTCCGTCGCTGGAAGAAGCAGCTCGACGCCTCCCGCAGTCGCGACCTGCCCGGCATGGACGACCTCATCGCCCGGCTCGACTCGTCGATCCCGCAGACCAGCGAGGGCACGATCGTGCACGGCGACTACCGCCTCGACAACGTGCTCGTCGACACCGGCCCCGAGGGTGGCGACCGCCTGACGGCCGTCCTCGACTGGGAGATGAGCACGCTGGGCGACCCGCTCACCGACGTCGCGATCCTGCTGGCCTACCAGCAGCTCGCCGAGAGCGCGGCCGACGGCCCGGGTGCCGCCATGGTCACCGATGCCGCGAAGGCGCCGGGCTACCTCCCACGCGAGGAGGTGCTGCGCCGGTACGCCGAACGGTCCGGACGCGACGTCTCCGACATCGACTTCCACCTGGCTCTCGCGTTCTTCAAGCTGGCCGTGATCCTCGAGGGGATCCACTACCGACACGCGCACGGACAGACGCTCGGCGCGGGCTTCGACGGCATCGGCGACCTGATCGAGCCGCTCATCCAGGCTGGCCTGCGCGCCTGACCCCCTCGCGGAGCGGCGACCGGTCGGTCGTCCCCGTGAGGTGACCCACCAGTAGGTCGAGGCCCGAAGTGGCGTGCCGGACGGCGCCCGTCCCCTAGGGTGGGCCGCGTGACCGCGGAGATCCTCGAACCCCGACGTCGCCCGACGCAGGACCGCAGCCGGGCGAAGTTCGAGCTGCTGCTGCGCACGTCGCGCGACCTCCTGCTCGACGTCGGCTTCGAGTCGTTCACCTGCGAGGAGGTCTCGCAGCGGGCCGGGCTCCCCACCGGGACCCTCTACCAGTACTTCGCGAACAAGTACGTGATCGTGTGCGAGCTCGACCGGCAGGACGCCGTGGCCGTGCACGAGGAGCTGACCAGCTTCTCGGAGATGATCCCGTCGCTGGACTGGTTGCGCTTCCTCGACCGGATGATCGACCACGTGGCCCGGCTGTGGGCCGACGACCCGTCGCGGCGGGCCGTGTGGCTCGCCGTGCAGTCGACCCCGGCCACCCGGGCGACCGCCGCCGTCACCGAGCGCGAGCTCGCTGCCGCCGTGGCCCGCTTCCTCGCCCCCCTGACGCCCGGAACCCCGCGCGAACGTCGCCGGATCATGGCCGAGGTGCTCCTCCACGTCAGCTACTCGATGCTCAACTTCTCGGTGCGCGACGGCCAGAGCCACGCCGAGGCGGTCATCGAGCTCAAGCGTCTGCTCGCCGCGTACCTGCTGTCGTCGGAGCCCGACGCCCGCTGAGCGCGGCTCAGGACCAGGCCAGCAGCACCACGACCGCCGCGACCGCGAACGCCAGCGCGGCCACGCTCGCCGGCACCCGGCCGTCGCCGACGAGATCGATCGACACCTCGCCGCCGCTCGACGACGTTCCTCGACCCCGGAGCACCAGAGCGCCGACCCACCCGACCATCGCGAGCACGAGCACGGCCGAGACCACGGTCACGGCCGTCCCCTCGATCCAGGCGACCCGTGCCACCAGCAGGCCCAGGACCACGCACGACGCGGCCGTGCGGCGCCAGGCGAGCCAGGTCCGCTCCTGCGGAACCGCCCGCGGAGGACTCACCCGGGCACCGCCAGCACGACCAGGACGACGCAGGCCACGACCACCGCGCCGACGAGCAGGAGTCCGACCCCGTTGGAGGGCAGCGGCCGACCTTGGCGCACCGCGCGCTCGGTACGCGCCCAGCTCCGCCAGGCATGCGCGGCGCACAGCGCACCGGCGATCGCGAGCCCGGTCGACGTCAGGGCCACCACGAGGTCGGGCAGCTCGAGATCGAGCACGTGCACGGCCACCGCCCCGGCGAGCAGGGCCAACGAGGTACGGATCCAGGCGAGGAACGTGCGCTCGTTCGCGAGCGAGAAACGCGGATCGGGCTCCTCGCCGACGCCGTACACGCTGCGTGGCCAACGACGGTCGCCACGGTCCTCGGTGGTCATGGGACGACCCTAGCGACGCGCACCCTCCGCCAGCACGACGTAGGCGAGGGCGTGGTCACCGTCGTGGCTGAGGCTCACGTGCGCCTCCACACCGGGCAGGTGCTCCGCGACCTCCCCGTGCAGACGCAGACGGGGGCGGCCCCACGCGTCGCACACCACCTCGACGAGCCCCAGCACCTCGTCGCCCATGACCGGCGGCTCGCCGAAGATCGAGGCCGACCAGGCCTTCACGAAGGCCTCCTTGGCCGCCCAGCGCGCCGCGAGGTGGCGACCCTCGCCACCACCGTGCTGCCCACGACCGACCTGCGCCGCGCGCTCGGCCGCGTCGCGCCGCTCCCCCGGGGTGAACACCCCGGCGAAGCGTGTGCCGGGGAGGGCGAGCTGGTCGACGAACGACGGCACGTGGACCAGGTCGACGCCGACTCCCAGCACGGTCCCCTCGACCGTCCCGGGAGACGGCGCGCCGGCACCCCCGCCGGCGCCGTCTGCCGCCCGCGGCCCGGCACCCCCGCCGGCGCCGTCCGCCGCCCGCGGCCCGGCACCCCCGCCGGGGGTCACGAGCAGGCCGTGGCGACGTACACGTCGTCGTCGCCCAGACGCGCCTGCGGGTCGAGCAGCATCGACGCCTCCCGGCCCCGCACACCCTCCTTGCCGAGCCGACGTCCCGCGGGACGCTCGTACGCGGTGGCCGCACCGACCATCACCCGCGCCAGGCGCATCCGGCCGGCCACGACCCGCTCGCGCGACCGTGCGACGTAGTTCTCGCGCTCGGCCTCGGGCAGCGCCTGCACGAACGCCTCCGGGTGCGCCAGGGCGATGAGCCCCGCCACGTGGCCGAAGCCGAGGCTCGTGACCAGGCCGGCCTTGAGCGTCGCACCGGCGAGCGGCTCGCGCAGCCAGACCAGGTGCTCGTGCTCGGCGAGCACGTCGTCGACGCAGTCGAGGCTGCGGTTCGGCGGCAGCATCCCGCCGGCCAGCACCTGGGTGAGACCGATCAGCTGGAACGCCGCGGCACCACCCTTCGCGTGGCCGGTGAGCGTCTTCTGCGACACCACGAACAGCGGGTTGCCGGCGCTGCGACCGATCGCCGCCGCGAGCCGCTCGTGCAGCTCGGACTCGTTCGGGTCGTTCGCGTCGGTCGACGTGTCGTGCTTGCTCACGACACCGATGTCGTCGGCGTCGAGGCCGAGCACCGTCAGCGAGCGGGCCAGCTGCGACTCGCGCCCCCCGATGGCCGCGGCCAGGGCACCGATCCCGGGCGCCGGGATCGACGTGTGCACGCCGTCCGCGAACGACCCGGCGTAGGCGACCACGCCGTGGACCGGCAGGCCCATGCGGGCCGCGACGTCACCGCGGGCCAGCAGCAGCGTGCCGCCGCCCTGGGACTCCACGAACCCGCCGCGACGACGGTCGTTGGCCCGGCTCACCCGACGCGGATCGATGCCCTTGGCGAGCATCGCGCCCGAGTCGGCCGTCGCGGACATGTCCGCGAAGCCGATGATGCCCTCGGTGCTCAGGTCGTCGAAGCCACCGGCCACCACGAACTCGGCCTTGCCGACCTTGATCTTGTCGACGCCCTCCTCGACGGAGACCGCCGTGGTGGCGCACGCTGCGACCGGGTGGATCATCGCGCCGTAGCTGCCGACGTACGACTGCACGACGTGCGCGGCGATGACGTTGGGCAGCGCCTCCTGCAGGATGTCGTTGGGGTTGTTCTCCCCCAGCAGGGTGTTGATGTACAGCGCGTGCATGGAGGCCATGCCGCCCATGCCGGTGCCCTGCGTGTTGGCGACGAACGCCGGGTGCACCCAGCGCATCAGCTCGGCCGGCGTGAAGCCGCTCGAGAGGAACGCGTCGACGGTGCACACGAGGTTCCAGATCGCGACGCGGTCGATGGACTCCAGCATCTCCGCCGGGACGCCCCAGGCGGAGGGGTCGAAGCCGGTCGGGATCTGGCCGCCGATGGTGCGGCTCAGCTCCATGCGGCGCGGCACGCGGATCTCGGTGCCGGCCTTGCGGGTGACGGTCCACTCGCCGTCGGGCGACGACGTGATGCTGGTGCGCTCGGGATCGGCGGCCACCATGGCCCGGGCCTCGGACTCGCTGCCGACCGAGAACGTCAGGTCGTCGTCGAGGTACACCGACGTGAGCAGCGGCGCCGTGTTGTCGACCATCGAGCCGTCGTCGCCGTAGGTGCGGATGCCGCACCGTGCGACCACGGCGTCGTGGTACCGCTCGTGCACGTCGGCCTCGTCGACCGGCTCGTTCGACTCGACGTCGTACCAGCCCTGGTTGACGTCGTCCCACGTGATCAGGCCGGTGTTCCAGGCCAGCTCGAGCACGCCGGCCGCGGACAGCTCGTCGTGCACCTCCATCTCGAAGCGCGTGCGGGCCGAGCCGTACGGGCCCAGCTCGCCGGTGCCGACGATGACGACCATGTCCTCGGGGCGCGCGGTGACCTCGCCCCACGCCGGGGTGGCGGCGTCGGGCAGCTGCGCCGGCGACGGTGCGAGGGCCGCCACGGTGGGCGTCTCGTCGTCCTCCTCGACCGTCGGGCGCTCCACGCCCTCGGCCAGCGCGCGCAGGTCGAGATCGGCCTCGCCCAGTCCGCCGGTCAGGTCCAGCTCGACCGGGGCGACGGACGCCTGCTCGCGCAGCGCGGTCGTGCAGCCCTGGGTGAGCAGCGCGTCGGCCATCTCGTCGGGGCTCCAGGTGCGGACACCGGCGGACTCGACGGCCTGCACGAGCGGGTCGTTGCCGCCCATGAGGCCGGTGCCGCGGACCCAGCCGATGATGGCGTGGGTCAGCGTCACGCGGTCGGACCAGCTCTTCTCGGCGCCCCACTTGGTGACGACGGCGTCGAGCGCGGCCTTGGCTTCGCCGTACGCGCCGTCGCCGCCGAACATGCCGCGGTTGGGCGAGCCCGGAAGCAGCACGTGCAGACGGGACGCCAGGTCGTGGTCGCGGCCCGTGGTGGCGAGGGCGCCGACGAGGCGCTCCACCGACCACAGCAGGATGCGGGCCTCGACCTCGGTGCGGCTGCCTGCGTCGGACAGGTCGCCCATCACGCGGCCGGCCGCGAACGGCACGAGCAGCGTGGGGACGAGGGCCGGCTTGGTCACGGTCTTGGTGCTGCCGACCGTGCGGGCCTGCTCGGTGACGATCCACGACGAGAGCGCGTCGACGTCGGCGAACGAGGCCATGTTGGCCGGGACCACCCACAGGCGGGCACCGGCACGGGCGTGCGTCCGGTAGAGCTCGCGGTAGAACCCGACCTTGCGGCTGTCGAGGCTCGACGTGGTGGCCACGACCGTGGCGCCACCGGCGAGGAGCTCACCGACGACCGAGGCGGCGATCGAGCCTCGGCTGGCGCCGGTGACGACGGCGACGTCGTCGCTCCAGGTGCCGGGCGTGGTGTCGAGGGCGGCCTCGGCGATCTGCTCGAGGCGGGCCCTCAGCGCGGCGTCGTCGGTGCGTCCGGCCCACCAACGGGCCTGCGACGCCACGACCTCGCCGCTGCCGGTCAGGTCGATCTCCTTCTCCGCCCACGGCCCGGAACCCCCGCCGGGCGCGGTCTGGCCCAGCGCGATGCGCGCGAGATCCTCGCGGGCGCTGGCCCAACGGTCGTCGACCAGCACCGCGCGGCGCTCGTCGAACGCGGGGGCGACGGCGTCGACCCAGTCGGAGCCGAGCTCGGCCTCGACGCGGTCGAGCACGCGCTGCGCGTCCTCGTCGGTCTCGGTGCCGGGCGCCGCGTCGGCGAGGCCCAGCTGAGCGAGCAGGTGGCGGGCGGTGCTGGCGAGCACGCCGTCGGGTCCGGTGATCTCGCCCGTGATCTCGGCGAGGGCGGCGGCGTCGACCGTGGCGTCGGAGCCACCGGCGGACGGCAGGTCCACGCTCACGCCGTGGCGCGCTGCCACGGCCTGCACGGCGGCGTCGACGGCCGCGTCGACCTCGGCGCCGTTGGACGGCACGGCGATCGTGGCGAGGTCTCCCCCGCGCACGCTGGCACCGTCGCGCGTCGACATGGCCAGCTCGGCCACCACGTGGCTCGCCCAGCCGGGGCCGAGCTGCCACACGTCGGTCACGCGGTCGGCGACAGCGGACTGCTTGCGACCCGTGGGGCCGAGCACCTTCTTCAGGTGGTCGGCGAAGGTCGCGGTGAGCACGGGGCCGAACGGCTTGTAGCTGCGGGCCAGCCCCTTCACCTGGGCCGACAGCGTCGGCACGTCGGCGTCGGCGGCACCGTCGATGGCGCCGAGCGACAGCTCGCCGCCGAGGTCGACCAGCAGCTGGTTGCGGCGCGACGACGCACCGTCGCAGAGCGACTCGATGGAGTCGGCAGCGCCGATCTGCTCGGGGCGCAGCTTGGTCCACCAGGCGATCAGCGTGCGGGTGCCGTCGGCGGCGTCGAAGCCGAGGTCGGCCGGACGCGGACCGCCGGAGGACACCGGGGCCGCGGCGGGCGCCGGGGCGGCCGTCGTCGCGGCGGACTCGGCGGCGGGCGCCTCGTCCACGACGTCGTCCTCGACGGGCGCGGGGTCCTCGTCGGTCGCGAACACCGCGGCGGCGTCCCGCTCGACGTTCACGACCTCCACGCCACGCTCGCCGAGCGTCGACTGGACGGCCGGGAGCTTGATCGTGGACGACGCGAGGTTGGCGACGGTGGGCGACTGGCCCACGCCGATCTCGACGAAGCGCTCGACCCCGAGGCCACCGTTCTCGACCGACGCGAACATCAGGTCCTGCGTCTCGATCCAGCGCACCGGGCTGGCGAACTGCCAGGCCAGGAGCTCGACGAGCAGCGTGCGGCACAGCGCCTGCGGGCGGGCGGCCCAGGTGTCGAAGTCGGACAGCACGGCGTCCAACGGGGACTCACCGACGAGATCGGCGATCTCCTGCACGAAGCCCTGGCCGAGCGAGAACGGCCGCGGCACGAGGTTCGGCACGTACCGACCCTCGAGGATCGTCGGATCGATCTCGGCCGGCAGCAGCTCCTCCAGGCGGGCCCGGAAGTCCGGGACGCCGCCGTGCAGCACGCGGGAGTGGAACGGCACGTCGATGCCGGGCACCAGGATGAAGGCGGCCTTGCCACCGAAGCGTGCGCGACGCTCGGCGATGTCCTCCTCGAGGACCTCGAGACCGCGCACGGTGCCGGCGATGGCGTACTGCGAGCCGCGCAGGTTGTAGTTGACGATCTGCAGGAACTGCCCGCTGCGCTCGGCGACGCCGTCGACGTAGGCGGTGACCTCGTCGTCGGCCAGGCCGATCTGCGACGGACGGATGGCTGCGAGGCGGTAGTCGCTGCGACCGTGCTCGTCACGGGGGACGAGCGTGTGCATGACGGAGCCGCGCTGGAACACGACCTCCACGACGGCCTCGAGCGGGATGACACCCGACACGGCCGCGAGTGCGTTGTACTCACCGACCGAGTGGCCGGCCAGCACTGAGCCCTCGACGAACGCGCCGGACTCGCGCAGCTCGGCCATCTGGGCGGCGCCGAGCACCGCCATGGCCACCTGCGTGAACTGGGTCAGGAACAGCACGCCGTCGGGGTGCTTGTGGGTGGTGCCGTGGGCGACGAGCACGGTCGGGTTGTCGCGCACGACCGTGAGGATCGAGAAGCCGAGCGCGCTGCGGGTGTGCGCGTCGGCACGGTCCCACACGGCGCGGGCGGCCTTGGACCGCTGGTAGCCGGCCATGCCCATGCCCGGGTGCTGGATGCCCTGACCGGGGAAGGCGTAGGCCGTGCGCGGTGCGGCCACCCGGGCCGTGGCGGCCATGACGAGCTCACCACCGGCGCGGCAGGTGACCTCGACGACCTCGTCGCCGTCGACCAGGGCGGTGCGCTCGGCCTTCACCGAGACGGTCGCACCGGGGGCCAGGGGGCTGAGCCAGCGGGTGGTCCAGCCGAGGAGCGTGCGACCCGTGGCGTCGGCCACCACGCGCTGCGCGGCGGCGGACAGCCACATGCCGTGGGCGATCGGCTCGCCGAGACCCGCCAGACGGGCTGCGGCCACGCTCGTGTGGATGGGGTTGTGGTCGCCCGAGACGGAGGCGAACGCGCGCAGGTCGGTGGGGGTGACCACCGTGCCCTCGGCGCGGGTGCGGCGCGGCGTCGGGTGCACCTCGGCGTCGCCCAGACGGCCACCCGCACGGACGGGCTCGCCGGCGTCGGCCGAGCCGGGACGGCCCCGCACGCAGAAGCGCTCGACCAGCGTGGCCACGGTGCCGTCGGCGTCCGTGGCGGTGACGTCGACGGTCACGACGCGACCGAGGTCGGTGGCGCGCACGGAGCGGACGGCGGCGCGGAGGGTGAGCTCGGTGCCGTCGACCGGCGTGCGGGCGACGTCGACCGCGTGGTCGAGGTGCACCAGGTCGAGCATGCCCTCGACGACGGGGTCGCCCGCCTCGGTACGGCTGGCGCCGATGACCGCGAACACGGCCGGCCAGGCGAGGCCGACGAGGGCGTCGGGCACGAAGGCCGCGGTCTCGCCGGCGGTGACGCCGGCGTGGTCGGCAGCGAGGTCGTCGCTCCAGGGAGCGCTGAGCGTCGCGGCTCCCTCGGACACCGACGGGAGCGAGCCGCCCGCGGCGGCGGTGAGGAGGTCGAGCATCGCGGCGGCGGCGGTGCTCGTGGAGATCACGGGCGCGCCACCGGTGGCCACGCCGTCGGTGACGTCGAAGGTGAGCGTGAGCGTCCGGCCGCCACGGTCCAGCGGCACCACGAGCTCGGCGGTGTGGCCCGAACCGGTCAGGACGGCACCCGTCTCGGGGTGCTCGGCGCGCTCGGGGGCGACGCTGACCCAGCCCGTCGACGACGAGGCCGGGGTCCCGAGGCGGTGCACGGGGTTGCGCACGGCGCGCCCGGCCCAGACGGCGTCGGGCGAGGCGAGCACGAGGGACACGGCGCCGGTGGCGCCGTCGGCGCGGCGCAGGCCGACGACCTCGAGCGGTGCGGCACCCGAGGCGAGCACCGCGTCGACCGCGGCGTCCTCGAAGCGGCGCAGCAGGTCGGCCACCGGCTCGTCCACGCGGGTGATGCCCGCGACCGAGACGGTGCCGGGGATGACGCAGACCTCGTCGGCAGCGAAGCGCGGGTCGTGGGCCTGCCACAGGGAGTCCGAGCGCCACCAGCGGCGCACGTCGGCGTCGACCACGGGCACGAACGGCACGGGCTTGCCCGGACGACGGCACACCTGCACGAAGAACGGCACGTCGGCGGGGTGGAGCACGACGTCGTCGGCGGCCGGGTGGGCCTCGCGGAGCACGGTGAGTGCGGCGGTGGCGTCCTCCACGTCGGCGGGCGTCGCGAACAGGGTGGCGACGGGGCCGTGGTCGACGTCGACCAGGCGCGCCTCGGCGCGCTGCAGCATCGCGTGGAAGCGGTCGCGGAGCGTCACGTCGAGCCAGGCGGAGCCGCCCTCGTCGTCGTGTCCGTTGGGTGCCGCATGATCGGTGGTGAGCGCGGCGAAGCGGTCGAGCCACGCACCGTAGGTCATGGTCGCGACGTCGCCGAAGTACGGCTTGGCGGTGCGGTCGAGGGCCTCGACGATCTCGTCGCGGCGGGCTGCGACGGCGTCGGCGTCGCCGGCGACCTCGTCGAGCAGCCGTCCGGTGCGCGACGCGGTGTTGTCGATCTCGTGGATGTCGGCGCCGAGCTGGCTGCGGCCCGAGGACATGCCCCCGTCAGCCGCACCCGCCCCGACCCACGCGGGCGTCCCGGGGGTGTCGACGAGGAGCTGCTTGACCGCGGGGGAGGTGGTGGCCTCGAGGGTCGCCATCGCCGCGGTGCCGACGAGGACGCCGTCGAGCGGCATGACGGGGTGACCGTGGGCACGGGCCCACTCACCGGTCAGGTAGGCCGCAGCCACCTCGGGGGTGCCGATGCCGCCGCCGACGCAGACGACCACGTTGTCGTGGGCGCGGAGCTGGGCGTAGGTGGCGACGAGCAGGTCGTCGAGGTCCTCCCACGAGTGGTGACCGCCGGCCTTGCCGCCCTCGATCTGCACGATGATCGAGCGAGGCGCGACCTTGTCGGCGATGGCGAGGACCTGGCGGATCTGCGCCACGGTGCCCGGCTTGAACACCACGTACTCGATGCCGACCTCGGCCAGCTCCTCGACGAGCGCGACGGCCTCGTCGAGCTCGGGGATGCCAGCGGTGACGATCACGGAGTCGATGGGCGACCCGGCGGCCCGGGCCTTCTGCACCAGACGCTGACCACCGAGCTGCAGCTTCCACAGGTAGGGGTCGAGGAAGAGGGAGTTGAACTGGAACGTGCGGCCCTCGTCGAGGAGGTCGTCGAGCTCGGCCATCCGCTCGGTGAAGATCTGCTCGCTCACCTGGCCGCCGCCGGCGAGCTCGGCCCAGTAGCCGGCGTTCGCGGCCGCGGCCACGATGGCGGCGTCGACGGTCGTGGGCGTCATGCCGGCCAGCAGCACGGGCGAGCGACCGGTCAGACGCGTGAACGCGGTCTCGACGCGCAGGCTGCCGTCGGGCAGCGTGGCGGCGGTGGGGGCGTAGGACGACCAAGGACGGCTGCGACGGGGAGCCGCGCCGGGCACCGTCAGCTCGCGGTGGCCCCGGCGCGTGGCGACGGAGACCACGCCGGCGCCCCGGACCTTCGCCTCGGCGGCGCTCAGGCGCGCGGCCAGGTCGCCGGGACCGACGTCGAGCAGCCACTCGGCACCGGCGTCGAGCACGCGCTCGACCTCGGCGACCCAGTCGACCGGCTCGACGACGGCACGCCGCGTGAGCGTGCGAGCCTGCTCGGGGTCGAGTCCGCAGGTGGCCGCCCAGGTGGCGGCGAGGTCGGCGGCCTCGGAGAGCGCAGGGTGGTGGAAGGCGAGCTGCGCGGCCACGGGCTCGACGACGGGCTTGAACGCCGCGCCTCCGGTGACCTTGCGTGCACGCTCGTCCTTCTGGGCGGCGGCCACCTCGTCCATGAGCGTCACGGCACGGCGCAGACCCTCCTCAGGACCCGACAGCACCACGGAACGACGTCCGTTGCGCAGGTGCGTGACCACGTCGGCCGAGGCGGGGAGCGTCGAGAGCGCCTCCGCCACGCGCGCGGGGCTCTCCCCCGTGACGCTGAGCATCGTGGCTCCGAGCAGGCCGCGGCGGCGACCCACGACGTGGGCTGCCGCACCGGCCAGACGGGCGTACGCGTAGAGCTCGGCCGGGTCGGCGCCTGCCAACGCCTCCAGCGCGAGGGAACCCTGCGAGTGCCCGGCGGACGCGACCGGCGGGGTCGCGGTGACGTCGAGTCCCTGGCGGCGCAGGGCCGCCAGCCCGGCGAGCTGGGTGAGCAGGATGCCGGGGACGGACACGGCCGGGACCTGCTGGTCGACGGCCGAGGGAAGGCTGGGCGCCTCGTCGTCCTCGGCGGACTCACCGACGGCCAGGGCGTCGACCCACGCGAGCGGCGTGACCGTGGCCCCGGTGCGCAGGAGCTCACCGGCCACCGGCTCGAGGGTGCGCTCGGCGCGGTCGACGACGGACGTCAGGTCCGCCTCGAGGGCGAAGTCGCGGACCAGGGTGGCGAGCGCGTCGAGCCAGGCCTCGCCCTGTCCCCCGGCGACGACGGCGTAGCGCTGCCCACCCCGCAGACGGTCGACCAGCGCCTCGCGGCGGCCTCCGGTGGTGGCGGTGCTCGTGGTCGTCGGCGTCGTGGGGGTGGTGGTCACGTCGAATTACCTCGCTGCGGCAGATGGGTGGAAGCACCATCGTCGCAAAACGTGAGAGGAACCTCAAGTTTATTCCGAGGGTTTCCTCATGTTCTGTTGGTCACACGTCCGTCTGCCTGCGGCTGCGCTACCTCCAATCCGACCCCTGCCTGGCCTCCGAAAGAGCCTCGACCGGACAGCCCCCAGCGCGGTCGCCCCCTGCTTGCGGGCCCACCATCGGTGGATCCTCAACCGCAGATCCCGGTTTGCGGTTGAGGATCCACCGAAGGGCGCGTCGAGACCGCGTCATCGGTGGATTCTCAACCACAGCGGCACTCCTGCGGTTGAGGATCCACCGATGCCCCAGGAGTGCCCGCAGTCCCGGCCGCGGCGCACCCCACCGCCCGGTCGAGGCCTTTCGGAGACCGAGCCGAGACCCGGCCGGAGCAGCGCACCCGCAGGTCGACGCCGGCCGAGAGCGACGCAGCCGCAGGGTGAAAGACGAACGACCCCGCAGCCGCCGAAGCAGCCACGGGGTCGATCGAGGAAGCAGAGGTCAGACCCCGCCACCCAGGAGCAGTCCACCGTCGGCGGTGATGGTCTGGCCGGTGAGCCAGGCGGCGTCCTCGGAGAGCAGGAAGCCCACGACGCCGGCGATGTCCTCGGGCAGCCCGAGGCGCTTGAGCGGGTACGGCGCGGAGACCTCGTCCTCGCGGCCCTCGTAGAGCGCCTTGGCGAACTTCGTCTTGACCACCGCCGGGGCGACCGCGTTGACGCGGATGTCGGGGCCCAGCTCGACCGCCAGCTCCTCGGTCACGTGGATGAGCGCGGCCTTCGAGGCGCCGTACATGCCGATCATGGGCGCCGGCTTGAGGCCCGCCACGGACGCGACGTTGACGATCGCGCCGCCGTGCTCGCCCATCCACTGGCCATGAGCCTGCTGCGCCCACGCGACGGCGGAGAGGACGTTGACGGCGAAGATCTTCGCCGCGGCCTCGAGGTCGATGTCGATCATCCGGCCGTACACGGGGTTGATGCCGGTGTTGTTGACCAGGAAGTCGAGGCGCCCGAAGGTCTCGATCGCGGTCCGCACCGCCTCCTCCTGGTGGCCGGCGTCGTCACCGGAGCCCGCCACGAAGACGGCGCGCGGACCATCCGCCGCCCGCGGCCCGGCACCCCCGCCGATGTCACCGAGCGTCGCGGCAGCCTCGGCGAGCGCGTCGGGCTTGCGCGCCGTGATGAGCACCTGGGCGCCGTCGTCGACGAGCCGCTGCGCGATGCCGAGACCGATGCCCCGGCTGGCGCCGGTGACGATCGCGACCTTGCCGTCGAAGCGCCCCATCAGGAGAGCCGCTCGATGACCATGGCCATGCCCATGCCGCCGCCGACGCACATCGACTCGACGCCGAACTGCTTGTCGTGCCACTGCAGCGAGTTGATCAGGGTGCTCGTGATGCGTGCGCCGGTCATGCCGAACGGGTGGCCCACGGCGATCGCGCCGCCGTTGACGTTCAGCTTGTCCATCGGGATGCCGAGGACCTTGGCCGAGCCCCACGACTGCACCGCGAAGGCCTCGTTGATCTCGTACAGGTCGATGTCGTCGATGCCCATGCCGGCGTTGCGCAGGGCGGCCGGGATGGCCTCCACCGGACCGAGGCCCATGATCTCCGGCGAGAGGCCGGTGACCGCGGTCGAGACGATGCGTGCGAGCGGCGTGAGGCCGAGGGCCTTGGCCTTCTCGTCGCTCATGATCACCACGGCGGCGGCACCGTCGTTGAGCGGGCACGCGTTGCCTGCGGTCACGGTCCCGTCAGGACGGAAGACCGGCTTGAGCTGGCTGACCGCCTCCATCGTCACGCCCGCGCGGGGTCCGTCGTCCTTGGAGACGACGGTGCCGTCGGGCAGCGTGACCGGGGTGATGTCCTTGGCCCAGAAGCCGGACTCGATCGCGGCCTCGGCGAGGTTCTGGCTGCGCACGCCGAACTCGTCCTGCTCCTCGCGGCTCATGCCCAGGTGCTGGGCGACGTTCTCGGCCGTCTGGCCCATCGCGATGTAGAGGTCGGGCAGCTCGCCGCTCTCCCGCGGGTCGGTCCAGGTGTCGGCACCACCTTCGGCACGCTTGGCGGTGCGGGCGATCGCGTCGGCGAACAGCGGGTTCTCCGAGCCGGGCAGGTCGGAGAAGCCGTTCTGGAAGCGGCTCACCGTCTCCACGCCGGCGGAGATGTAGGCGTCACCCTCGCCGGCCTTGATGGCGTGGAACGCCATGCGGGTGGTCTGCAGCGACGACGAGCAGTAGCGGTTCACGGTCACGCCGGGCAGGTGGTCCATGCCCGAGAGCACGGCCACGGCGCGGGCCAGGTTGTGGCCCGCCTCGCCGGCCGGCTGGCCCACGCCCAGGTGCAGGTCGGTGATGTCCCTCGGGTCGAGCCCGGGGACCTTCCCCAGCGCGGCCTGCACCATCTGCACGGTGAGGTCGTCCGGACGCATGTCCTTGAGCGAGCCCTTGACGGCGCGCCCGATGGGCGAGCGGGCGGTCGAGACGATGACGGCTTCGGTCATGGTGCTGCCTTCCGGTGGTGGGAGTCGTGCGGCGGGGTGGTGCGGCCCTCTACGGGCTCGAGGACGGTCGGCTCAGAACCCGAGGTCGCGGCCGATGAGCTCCTTCATGATCTCGTTCGAGCCGGCCCAGATGCGGGTGACGCGAGCGTCGCGCCAGGCACGGGCGACGCGGTACTCGTTCATGAACCCGTACCCGCCGTGGATCTGGACGCAGTGGTCGAGGACGGAGTTCTGCAGGTCCGACGTGTACCACTTGGCCTTGGCGGCGTCGACGGCCGTGAACCGACCCTCGGCGTGCGCGGCGACGGCCTGGTCGAGGTAGGCCTCGGCCACCTCGACCTTCGTGACCAGCTCGGCGATGAGGAACTTGTTCCACTGGAACGCGCCGATGGACTGGCCGAAGGCCTTGCGGTCCTTCGCGTACTGGATGGTCTCGAGCAGGATCTGCTTGGCGTGCGCGACGTTGGAGATGGCGCAGCTGAGTCGCTCCTGCGGGAGCTTCTGCATCATGTGGATGAACCCGCGGTCGATCTCGCCGATGATGCGGTCGTCGCCCACGCGGACGTTCTCGAAGAACAGCTCGGCGGTGTCGGACTCGGTCTGGCCGACCTTGTCGAGCTTGCGGCCGCGGCTGAAGCCCTCGTCGCCGGCCTCGATGGCGAACAGGGTGATGCCCTTGGCTCCCTTCTCGGGCGAGGTGCGCACGGCGGTGACCACCAGGTCGGCGCTGTAGCCGTTCGTGATGAAGGTCTTGGAGCCGTTGATGACCCACTCGTCGCCGTCGCGGACGGCGGTCGTCTTGAGCGCGGCGAGGTCGGAGCCGCCGCCCGGCTCGGTCATGCCGATGGCCAGGAGGCACTCGCCCGTGGCGATCTTGGGGAGCCAGCGCTCCTTCTGCTCCTGGGTGCCCAGCTCCACGATGTAGGGGGCGGTGATGTCGGAGTGGATGCCCACGCACGACGCCAGGGCGGCACTGACCTTGCTCAGCTCCTCGGCCCAGACGGCGTTGAAGCGGAAGTCCTCCGCGCCGGCGCCGCCGAACTCGTCGGGGATCTCCAGGCCCAGGAGACCGAGCTCGCCCGCGGCGAGCCAGAAGTCGCGCGGGATGGCCTTGTCCTCGATGTACTGCTCGATGTTCGGCGCGACCTTCTTCGCCAGGAACGTCGCGCAGGTGTCGCGGAAGTCGTCGTGGTCAGCGGTGTAGACGGTGCGGTCCATCGGGTCCCTCGTGCTCGGGTGCGGGCCTGGTTCACTACGCGCGGGTAGGTAAGCGCTTGCTTAGCGTGCCCGGCATGGGCCATGCTGTCAACCGACGAAAGGGACCTGTGATGACAGCCACGGCACGCGAGCGTCTGCTCGAGGCCGCCGTCGAGGCCTTCGCCGAGAAGGGCTTCACGGCGACCACGACCCGCGACATCGCAGCACGCGCCGGCATGAGCCCTGCAGCGGTGTACGTGCACCACGACACCAAGGAGAGCCTGCTCTTCACGGTCAGCATCGACGGGCACCGCTCGGCCCTCCACGTGGTGGAGTCCGGCGACGATCCCGCCGCCACCCCACCGGAACGCCTGCGACGGCTCGTGCACGACTTCAGTGCCTGGCACGCCTCGCACAGCCGGGTCGGCCGGATCGTCCAGTACGAGTTCGACGCACTGACCCCCGAGCACCGCGCCGAGGTCGCCGCGCTGCGCCGCGCGATCGAGCGCAGCCTGCAGCAGGTGCTCGAGGCCGGCGTGGCTTCCGGCGACTTCGCCGTGGACGACCTGGTGGGCACGGCACGCGCCATCCTGAGCCTCAGCATCGACCTGGTGCGCTGGTTCTCCCCCACCGGGCCGCAGACGCCCGCCGACGTCGCCGAGCTGCACGCGCGGCTCGCCCTCCGCATGGTCCTGTCCCACGACGACTGACGGCGCCCACCCCGAGGGGTGAGCGCCGTCGGGCGCGGGCAGGTGCGAGGCTCACGCCTGGAGCACGGCCTCCGCGTTGATCGTCAGCGTGATCTTGTCGCCGATCATGACCTTGTCACCCTCGAGCGGGATGTTGAAGTCGATGCCGAACTCCTTGCGGCTGATCTCGCCGGTGGCCTCGACGCCGACGCGGGTGCCGCCCCACGGGTCGCCGCCCTCGCCGAGGAAGTCGACGTTCAGCTCGAGCGGCTTGGTGACGCCCTTGATCGTCAGGTCGCCCTGCACGACGAAGGTCTCGTCGGACTTCTGCACGACGCCGTTCGTCGTGAACGTCATCTTCGGGTGCGCCTCGGTGTCGAAGAAGTCGCTGGAGCGCAGGTGAGCGTCGCGGTCCGCGGTGCCCGTGTTGATCGAGGAGAGGTCGACCTCGACGGTGACGGTGGAGTCCGTGACCGGGTCGGCGGTCACGAGGGTGCCCTCGAAGGTCTCGAACTTGCCGCGCACCTTGCTCATGATGTGGCGGACGGCGAAGCCGATCTCGGTGTGCGTGGGGTCGAGGTTCCACGTGCCGGTGGTGATGGTGCTCATGGTGTCTCCTGAAGATGGGGAGTGAGGTTCGTGGTTGAACCTTCAACGTTCGAAACGGTAGCATATAGTTGAAGACTCAATCAACCCTCTCGACCGGGATCCCTCCCGCACTAGGATGTGCCCATGACCACAGCGCCCACCGACACCCCGTGGCTCGACGCGGACCAGCAGCAGTGGTGGCGCTCCTACATGGGTGGCACGACCGTCCTGATCGACCAGCTCGACCGCGACCTCCGCGCCGCCCATGACCTCTCCATGGCCGAGTACGAGATCCTCGTGCGCCTCTCCGAGGCCGACGACCGCTCGATCCGCATGGCCGAGCTCGCCGCGGCCGTGTCGCACTCGCGCAGCCGCATCACCCACACCATCGCCCGGCTCGAGCGGGACGGCATCGTGCGACGCACGGCCAGCTGCACCGACGGGCGCGGCGTGAGCGCCGTGCTCACCGACCACGGCTACGAGGTCCTCGGCCAGGCTGCCCACACCCACGTGCGCGGCGTCCACGAGTATCTGGTCTCGCGCTGCAGCCGCGAGGACCTCGAGGCCGTGGGCCGCGTGTTCGAGGCCGTCCGTGACGGCCTGGAGGGTCGTCGCTTCTAGTCGAGACATTGCACGCGTGCTATGGACACCCATAGCACGCGTGCAATAGTCTCGGTGTCGTGAAGGACATCCGGGACGAGGCGCTCTACGCGGGCGTCGTGGCACAGGTCGTGGCGCGGCGGACGGAGCTCGGGCTGTCGCAGCGTGAGCTCGCCGACCTCTGCGGCACCACCCAGTCGGCCATCGCCCGGTTCGAGTCGGCCACCCGGCCACCGAAGCTCGACACGCTCGCTGCGGTCGCCGAGGCCCTCGACTGCACGCTCGAGGTCACCTTCCGCGCCCGCACCCGACCAGCACGCGCCCGATCGACCGAGGAGACACCATGAGCACACGCGTCGACACCGAGGACATCGCCTCGACCAGGAGCGAGCGGGTGCTCGCCGTCGTCCTGGTCGTCTTCCTGCTGATCGGCTCCGGCTGGTTCTACGTCAAGATCGACGACTGGGTCGGCGGGTCCCGCGCCTGGGAGTACACCGCCGCCGAGCAGCGCTCGATCGACGCCGCCGAGACCGCCGAGGACCGGGCCTGGCGGGCCGAGGAGGAGCGGGACACGGCCCTGACCGACCTCGAGCTCGCGCGGGAGAACCTCAGCCTCGCGATCGAGCAGGACCAGCCCACCGAGTCGCTGTCCGAGACGTTCGAGGAGGCGCAGACCGAGTACGCGGAGGCTCGTGCCGAGGCCACGACGGCACGCAGTCGAGCCGACGCCGCGCAGCGGGCCGCCGACGACGCACGTGAGACCTACGACGACCGCGCCCGCGGCAAGGACGGCCGCTACTGGATCGTCGCCCTGCTGCGCCTGCTGTTCGTCGGGGCGCTCGTCGGCGGGTCCCTGCGCCTCATCACCGTGCAGCGCGCCCGCGAGTCCCGCTACCTCACGCTCGGGCTCTCGGCGGTCGCTGCCTCCACCCTCACCGCCGTCTGGTTCGCCGGCGACTACATCACCGACTACATCGACGTCCTCGAGCTCGGACCGCTGGTGCTGTCGGTGCTCGGTGCCGGCGCGACCGTCGTCGCGTTCGTCGCCCTGCAGCGGTACCTCGCCCGCCGCGTGCCCCGCAGCCGGGTCCGCAAGGGCGAGTGCCCGTTCTGCGGGTTCCCGGTCAGGGGCGACGGCCCGCACTGCGAGGGGTGCGGCCGCGAGGTCGTCGGCGAGTGCGGCGCCTGCTCCAGCCCTCGTCGGGTCGGCTCGCCGCACTGCGCCGTCTGCGGCCACGACTGACGCGACCCGGTCAGGCGTCGAGGTCCTGTGCGCGCCGCAGCACCGTGGCTCGACGCACGAGCGGCCCCGTCACCGCGAGGTGACGGGGCCGCTGCGTGAGGGTGCGGTCAGTCGCGCGTGAGGCGACGGTGCGTGACGCGGTGCGGGCGTGCCGCCTCCTCGCCGAGGCGCTCGATCTTGTTCTCCTCGTAGGAGGCGAAGTTGCCCTCGAACCAGAACCAGCGTCCGGGCTCGTCCTCCGTGCCCTCCCAGGCCAGGATGTGGGTGGCGATGCGGTCGAGGAACCACCGGTCGTGCGACGTGACCACGGCGCAGCCGGGGAAGTCGAGCAGCGCGTCCTCCAGCGACGACAGCGTCTCGACGTCCAGGTCGTTGGTCGGCTCGTCGAGCAGCAGGAGGTTGCCGCCCTGCTTGAGGGTGAGCGCGAGGTTCAGCCGGTTGCGCTCACCACCGGAGAGCACCCCGGCCTTCTTCTGCTGGTCGGCACCCTTGAAGCCGAACGAGGCCACGTAGGCGCGGCTGTTCATCTCGAAGTTCGCGACCTTGATGAAGTCGAGTCCCTCGGAGACGACCTCCCACACGTTCTTGTCGGCCGCGATGCTGCCGCGGGTCTGGTCGGCGTAGGAGATCTTGACCGTCTGGCCGACGTCGAGCGAGCCGGAGTCGGGCTGCTCGTGGCCGGTGATCATGCGGAACAAGGTGGTCTTGCCGACGCCGTTGGGCCCGACGACGCCGACGATGCCGGCGCGCGGCAGCGAGAAGCTGATGTCGTCCCAGAGCGTCCGGCCCTCGAAGCCCTTGGTCAGGTTCTTGGCGTCCAGCACCACGTCACCCAGTCGGGGGCCGGCGGGGATGTTGATCTCGCTGGTGTCGATCTTGCGGTCGCGCTCGGCGGCGGCGGCCAGCTCCTCGTAGCGGGCCAGACGGGCCTTGCTCTTGGCCTGGCGTCCCTTCGCGTTGGAGCGGACCCACTCCAGCTCCTTCTCGAGCATCTTGGCGCGCTTGGCGTCCTTGGCCCCCTCGACCTTGAGCCGGTCCTTCTTGGTCTCGAGGTAGGTGGAGTAGTTGCCCTCGTAGCCGTGGATGCGACCGCGGTCGACCTCCGCGATCCACTCGGCCACGTTGTCGAGGAAGTAGCGGTCGTGGGTCACGGCCAGGACGGCGCCCGGGTAGGACTTCAGGTGACCCTCGAGCCACTGCACGGACTCGGCGTCCAGGTGGTTGGTGGGCTCGTCGAGCAGCAGCAGGTCGGGCTGCTGGAGCAGCAGCTTGCACAGCGCCACCCGGCGGCGCTCACCACCGGACAGGTGGTCGACCAGCTCGTCCGGCGGCGGGCAGCGCAGCGCGTCCATGGCCTGGTCGAGCCGGGAGTCGAGGTCCCAGGCGTTGACGCTGTCCAGGAAGGTCTGCAGGTCACCGGTCTCGGCCATGAGGGCGTCGTAGTCGGCATCGGGCTCGCCCATCTCGGCATACGCCTCCTCGAGGCGCTTCATCTTGCCCTTGACCTCGGAGACGGCCTCCTCGACGTTCTCGAGCACGGTCTTGCCGTCGGTGAGCGGCGGCTCCTGCTGCAGCATGCCGACGGTGGCGTCGGGGTCGCGCACGAGGTCGCCGTTGTTGGGCTGGTCGAGCCCGGCCATCAGCTTGAGCAGCGACGACTTGCCCATGCCGTTCGGGCCGACGACGCCGATCTTGGCGCCGTGGAGGAAGGAGAGGGTGACGTCGTCGAGGACGACCTTGTCGCCGTGGGCCTTGCGGACGTTGCGGAGGGAGAGCACGTAGTCAGCCATAGGCGTCCCAGCCTAGCGAGACGTGCCTGCCGCGCGACCGCCGCGGGTCTCAGCCCAGGGCGCGGACGATCCCGCTGCGATACCGCTCGTACCGGTCCAGCTCCGCCTGGAGCGGCGCGAGGACCTTGTCCTGCGCCACCTCGTCGACGGTGCGACGGAGCACCGCCTCGGCCCGCTGGGCGCGCCGCCGAGCACTCGCGCGGACGGTCACGCGGGCCAGCACCGCCAGGACGACGCCCCCGGCCAGACCACCCACGAGGAGCAGCAGCGGCAGGGAGAAGCCCAGAACGACGGGGGCCTCGGGGACCTCCCACCCGGCGACCCGGCTCGCGAGCTCGACGGCGCCCCAGCCCACGCCGGCGACGAACGCCGCGAACGCGAGCCACTGGAGGACGTCGACGAGCCTCCACCACACCGGGGTGCGGGACAGCCCGAGGTCGATGCGGTCGATCGTGTCGTCGAGCTCGCGGACCACGTCGTCGCCGGTGCGGACCGACGCGTTCCGCACCGCGTCGCGCCAGGGGCGCTCGAGGCCGACCGCGGCCTTCTCGGCGATCTCGCGGACCGCCGACTCGGCCTGGGCCCGTTGCACGTGACCGATCGACGGCCGTACCGCCCGCGTGAGCGACGCGACCGACCCCGTCGGGTCGATGCCGAGCTCGCGGAGCGGGTCCTTGCGGAGCCGTCCCACCCAGCGCAGGGGTGGCCAGCCCGTGTGGCGTCGGGCCGTGCGCAGCATCGAGGCCTCGACGGCCTCGACCAGCTGCGGGGCGCCCACGCTGTCGAGCAGGGCGAGGTCGAGGGCCTGCCGGTCGATGTCGGTGAGGCCGGGGATGTCGGCACGGCCGCCGGTCGCGACGACCCGCTGGGCGGCCTCGGCCACGTCCTGGGCCAGCCGGTCCTTGGCCGACGCCTTCGCGCGGATGCGCCGCGCCAGCTCGCGCTTGAGGTCGTCGACGCCGTCACCGCGGTGCGCCGAGACGCCGATGACCGGGACGTCGGGCAGCCCCTCGCGCTCGAGGATCGCGCGCACGTCGCCGAGGGCGCGTTCGCGGTCGGAGTAGTGGATGCGGTCGATCTGGTTGAGCACCACCAGGGTCACGTCGCTGTAGCCGGCCATCGGTCGGATGTAGCGGTCGTGGATGGCGGCGTCGGCGTACTTCTGCGGGTCGAGCACCCAGACCAGCAGGTCGGCGTACTGCACCAGGCGGTCCATCTCGAGGTGGTGCGACACCTCGGTGGAGTCGTGGTCGGGCAGGTCGAGCAGGACGAGGCCGTCGAGCTTCGTGTCGGCCGAGGAGCGGTCGAGCATGCTCATCCGCGACACCTGGTGCCGCGCGGGGATCCCCATCCACTCGAGCAGCTCCTGCGCTCCGTCGGGGCCCCAGGAGCAGGCGAGCGCCCACGACGTGGTGGGCCGACGCACGCCGACGCCGGCGAGCTCGAGGTCGGTGAGGCAGTTGAACAGCGACGACTTGCCCGACCCGGTGGCACCGGCGAGCGCGACGATGGTGTGCTCGCCGGACAGCCGCAGCCGGTCGGACGCGCGCTCGGCCAGCGCCGCGGCAGGGTCGAGGACGTCGTCGGCGAGCCGGTCGCGCGCGGCCTCGACCGCCTCGCTCAGGCCGTCGAGCCGGGTGGCGACGTCGGATCGCTCGCCGCCGAAGACCTTCTCCGCGGCACGCGCGACGGGGCCGGGGCGCTCGGTCATGAGGCGGTCTCTCCGTCCAGGAAGTCGATGTGTCGTGCGTAGTCTGCCCGACGCGCGGCCTCGCGGAGCCTGGTCTGCGCCGCCTCGATCGTGGTGGGGTCGGTCAGGAGGTCGAGGTAGCGCTTCTGCTCGCTCTGCACCAGCGCCTGCATCGATGCGACGAGCGACGTGTGGGCCCGCTCGGCGAGGTCACGGACGGCCTGGTCCCCGAAGATCGCCTCCAGCAGCTTCTGCGCCACGACCGCCGTGCCACCGGCCACGCCGACCTCGGCGCCGGTGAGGCCGGCCGAGCCGCCGACGAAGACGACCACCATGAGCGCCACGCCGATGCCGTTGACGCCGAACGCCAGGAACTTGGCGGTCATGCGCTTGTCGGCACCCTCGGCGCGCACCATGTCGAGCACCTCGGCCTGCCAGTCCCGCACCAGGCGCTCGGCCTTGACCCGCACGTCGCGGGACGCGCGGTCGAGGCCGCGCTCGGTGGCGATGAGGGCACGACCGGACTCCAGGGACGACCAGGAGCGGTACACGGCCTCGGCCGCGGACTCCAGCTGCTCGACGACGATCGTCTGCAGACCGCTCTCGACGGCCTCGCTGACCTCGGCCGAGCGGGTGCGCTTGCCGGTGACCTGATCGACCAACCGGTCCCGGATGCGGCTGACCCGCTCCTCGACCGACCGGAGCAGCTCGCCGTTGCCCACGTAGTCCTGCCAGCGCGACAGCACCTCGCCCCGCATCACGGTGCCGTCGCCCGCCTTGCGGGCCAGCAGGTCGGCGGCCTCGCGGTACACGCCGGTGGCGTCGTCGTGCAGGCGCTGGGCGGTGGCGCGCTGCTCGTCGAGCGCGTCGGCCACGCCGTGCGACCGCATGACGTTGTGGCGGACGGCGCCGTCGAGGGTGCCGAAGACCACCGCAGCGCGTCCCTCGGGATCGGCCGCGAGGTCACGCAGCCACCCGATGATCGGTGCGACCGCCGCGCGGGGCAGCAGCCCGTCCTCGCCCACGGCGGACTCGGGCACCGTGAACAGCGGGGAGTCGGAGAGCCCGCGTGAGGTCATCATCCGGGCCAGGTGGCCCCGGACCTCGACCACGGCGTCGTCGTGGGTGCGGTCGAGCACGACGGCCACGGAGGTGCTCCGCTCGGCGGCCTTGCCCAGGTAGTCCCACGGCACCTGGTCGGCGTAGCGCGCCGCGGAGGTGACGAACAGCCAGAGGTCGGCGGCGGCGAGCAGCTGGGACGCCAGCTCGCGGTTGCCCTGGTCGATGGAGTCGATGTCGGGCGCGTCGAGGATCGCCAGGCCCCGCGGCACCCCGGTGGACTCGGCGAGGCGCAGCGCGTGGACGTCGTTCGTCACGGCCTGCGTGCGCGGCAGCTCGGGCAGGATGCGGTCGGGCTGGAACCACTCGGCGTCGGCGGGGTGGTGCACCAGCACCGGCGAGCGGGTGGTCGGACGCAGCACGCCGGACTCCGTGACGGGCTCGCCGACGAGCGAGTTGACGAGCGTCGACTTGCCGGCACCGGTGGAGCCGCCCACGACCGCGAGCAGCGGAGCCTCCAGCTGCACGAGCCGCGGGATCACGTAGTCGGACAGCTGGTCGACGATCTCGGCGCGGGTCGAGCGCACGTCGGAGACGCCGGGCACCTCGAGTCCGAGGGGGGCGGCGGTCACGTCGGTGAGCAACCTGCTCAGCGCTCCCAGCAGCTCAGCCGAAGCATGTTCGCTGGGCACCGGCGGTCCTCCCGTCCTGACGTCGACGACCTGGGTTCTCTCCCGCCCCAGGGCTGGGGACCAGGTTAGTGGACCGGACACCACTCGCGCGCCGCTCCCACGCCCTCACGCGTGCGGGACGGCGCGGTGGGCCACCGGCAGCGGCGGTGGGAGCCTGAGCGCGGGCCGCAACGCGTACATGGCGTCGAGCAGCGCGTACGTCCGTTCGACACCGTGCGGCTTGGCGTGGCCGCTCATGATCGCGTCGTGCAGGAAGGCCATCTCGGTGGCCAGGCGCTGGTAGCGCCGCACGACCTTGGCGGCCACCCGGCCGTGGTTGGAACGGGCGTGCTTCCGGGCCTTCTTGCGGTACGAGAACCGCGAGAGGTAGGGGATCTCCGCCGGGTGGATCCAGCCACGCTCGGCCACGTAGGACAGCGAGCGCTCGAGCGTGCGCACCTGCCGGACTCGCGTGACGACGGCGACCACGCCGACGACCAGCAGCACGAGGCCGAGGGCCAGGTACACCAGGACGAACCCGGCGCCGCCGCCGTAGGACAGCGAGGCGTTCCAGAGGCCGTGCAGGGCGACGCTGACGGCCATGCCGAGCACCCCGATCACCACCTTGAGGACCTTCGAGCGGACCAGGACCGCCAGGCCGAGGGCGATGCCGAAGGCGGAGGTGAACAACGGGTGCGCGAACGGGCTCACGACGCCGCGCACGAAGAACGTGCCCGCAGCACCTTCGGCGCCGGCGACGGGGATCTCGGGCGATCCGAGGTAGCTGGCGGCGTAGTAGCCGATGTTCTCCACGAAGGCGAAGCCGAGGCCGACGAGCCCGGCGACGACGAGCCCGTCGAGGAAGCCGTCGATGATGCGGCGCCAGCGCAGGAAGGTGAACAGCAGGAAGAGGCCCTTGGCCGGCTCCTCGGACAGGGGGGCGACGAACGAGGCCAGCTGCTGGTCGGTGAGGTCGGCCACCTCGGCCACGACGAGCTGGACGACGAGCGCGATCGCGACGGCCCCGACACCACCCCACACGAAGGCCGCCACCTTGTAGCGACGGGGCTCCGGCTCGTAGCGGTCCAGCCACCAGTACACGAGCCACAGCACGGGCAGCGGGATGAAGGCGTACAGGACGGCCAGCCGCGCGCCCTCGGCGTCGCCCGCGCTGGCGGCGAAGATGCCGACCGCGACGAGCCCGATCACGACGCCGATGCCGACGAGCACCATGAGGAGGGTCCGGCCGCGCTGGCGCGGTGTCTCGCGGTAGCGGGGCAGACGGCGCGGGATCTCCCCGCGGCCCGCCTCCTGCGGCACGGCGACGTCGTCGGCGTAGGGCTGGCTCACCCGCAGGAGCCTAGGCGAACCGGTCCTCCCCCGCCCTCTGCCACGCAGGCCCTCCCCCGATTAGGCTGGGGTCAAGCCCCCGTAGCTCAGTTGGATAGAGCAAGAGCCTTCTAATCTCTGGGTCGCAGGTTCGATTCCTGCCGGGGGCGCTCAGCCTTCTCGGCACTGGGCCCCGGCCACTAGCGTGGTCTCGTGACCGCCAGTGACGACCGACACCTGCTTCTGCTGCGAGTGTCCTGGTGGCTCGCGCTCGGGCTGCTCGTGGCCCACTTCGTGATCTGGCCCGGTCTCCTCGACCGACCGACGACGTCCTTCACCGTCCCTGACGTGGCGGCGGGAAGGATCCGGTGGATCCCGCTCGTCCTGGTCACCTGGCTGATCTACTGCCGCGGACGCATCGTCGGGCTGCGGACCCTGGCGACGCGGCGGTAGCGGCGCCACGCCCCAGGTCGAGGTCAGGACGGCGCGTCGAGGGCGGCGAGCTCGTCGGACGTCAGGTCGACGTCGGCGACGCGGAGGGCGGAGTCGAGCTGCTCGACCCCGCTCACCCCGACGATGGGGCGGATCTGCGGCCGTGAGGCCAGCAGCCAGGCGAGCACGACCACCGAGCGGGGCACGCCGTGGTCGGCTGCGACCTCGTCCAGCACCGCCAGCCGCCGGGTGGAGCCCGGGTGCTCGTACGGCTCCGGGAACGGACGGTCGGCGCGGTCGTACGCACCCTGGACGAGCGGCGAGTACGCCCACAGCTCCACGTCGGGGTGCTCGGCGACGTAGTCGATCGTCTCGTCGGTCACGAAGCCGAAGCGGTGGTCCTTGCCCTCCACCGCGGCACCGGGCCGGGGATGCAGGTACGACGTGGTCAGCTGGAGCGCCGTCCAGGGCTCGAGCCCGCGGTCCAGCGCGATCGAACGCCCGCGCTCCACCCGCCACGTCGGGTGGTTGGAGACCCCGAGCCGTCGGACCGACCCGGCCTGCACGAGGGCGCCGAACGCCTCGACCGACTCCTCCAGCGGCGTTCCCCGGTCCTCGCCGTGCGCCCAGTACAGGTCGATCACGTCGACCCCGAGCCGACGCAGGCTCGCCTCGCAGCCGGCCCGCACGACGTCGGCCGACAGCCCCTCGACCGTGGCGCCGTCGGGGCGCGGGTGGTCGAGCGGCTCCACCCCCACCTTCGTGGCCAGCTGAACCCGGTCACGCCGGGAGCCGTCGGCGGCGAGCCACCGACCGAGCGTCTCCTCGCTCTGCCCGCCGTGACCCGACGCGTCGGACCAGAACGAGTAGCAGTTCGCGGTGTCGAGGGTGGTCCCCCCGGCGTCGACGAAGCGGTCGAGGAGCGCCCGAGAGGTCCGCTGGTCGGTCCGGGTGCCGAAGTACATGGTGCCGAGCACCAGCCGACTGACGTCCATGCTCCCGTTCTACCGCAGGAGCGCCGCCGTTCGCGCCGGCCCTCGGCTGCCCGCGGTGGCTAGACTTCGGTGCGGCGATGGATCCCGCCGGGGGCCACGTGCTCCGAACCGCCGACCGTGGCTGATGGCTTCCTGTCCGACGACAGGAGAGGTATGTCCGCATTCCCCGAGATCCCCGACGATCCCGATCTCGACGTCGCCGATCCGCGCACCGCGGGTGCCGCGCCACGACCGGCGCACCTGCGACCGTCGCTCGTCGCGCTGGTGGCGCTGGGCGGCGCGGCCGGGTCGGCCGCACGCCACGGCGTCCAGGTCGTGCTCGGCTCCGTCGACCGCCTCCCGGTCGGCACCCTCGCGGCGAACGTGGTCGGCGCCTTCGCCCTCGGCCTCCTGCTCGAGCTGCTCACCCGCCCCGGGGCCGACCACGGCCGCCGTCGGGACCTGCGCCTGCTCCTCGGGACCGGCTTCCTCGGTGGCTTCACCACCTACAGCGCCTTCGCCCTCGAGACGGAACGACTGGTCGCGACCGGGGAGCCGGCACTCGCGCTCTCCTACGCCCTCGCGACGGTGGCAGGCGGCTTCGCGGCTTCCGTCCTGGGCGTGGCGGCGGGGCGGACGTGGCGCAGGAGAAGGGCCGCTCGGGGGCAGGCCGGTCGAGGACGGGCCGGTCGAGGACGGGCCGGTCGAGGACGGGGGTGGCGACCGTGACCACGCTGCTCATCGCACTCGCCGGCGGGCTCGGCTCCGCCGCGAGGTTCGTCGTCGACGCCGTCGTGACCGGGCGACTCGGGTCGCGACTCCCCTGGGGCGTCGTGGTGGTCAACCTGACCGGCTCGTTCGCCATCGGCGTCGTGGTCGGCTCGGCGTCGGGCCTCACCCAGACGGTGGTCGCCACCGGTTTCCTGGGCGGCTACACCACCTTCAGCACCGCGAGCCTGGACTCCGCGCGGCTCGCCCTGCGCGGGCGCGGAGGTGCTGCCGTCGCCCACGCCGCGGGCACGGCGTGCGCGTGCGTCCTGGCCGCAGCGGCCGGGATCGCCGTCGCGTGACGCACGAAGGGCCCCGCACGAGGTGCGGGGCCCTTCGGGACGAGCGGAGTCAGGCAGCGGAGGTGATGGCCTGCTGCAGGCCGACCGGGCTGACGTCCTCGACCTTCTTGCCGCCGACGTAGACGGTCGGGGTGCCGCTGACCTCACGGTCGCCGTCCTGTGCCGTCTCCTTGGCCTTCTCGATCCACGGGACGAACTTCTCCGTCTTGACGCACTGCTCGACACCCGTGATGCCGAGGCCGTCGAGCGCCTCGACCAGGGCCGAGTTCTCGGGGCCGGCGGTGCCCTCGTCGGGCTGGTTGGCGTAGAGGTAGTCGTGCACGGCCACGTAGTCCTCGACGCCTCCGGAGTCGAGGGCACAGATCGCCGCGTTGGTCGAGCGCGAGGAGTACTCGTTCAGGCTCTGGCCGTCGAGGAACGAGAAGGGGCGGTAGACGATCGTGATGGCACCGGACTCGACCTGCTGCTTGAGGAAGGCGCCGGACGCCTGCTCGAAGGAACGGCAGGCGGGGCACTGGAAGTCCTCGTACAGCTCCACCTCGACCGGCTCGGCGTCGGCGGTCGCCTCGCCACCTGCCGCGGCGGTGTCGTAGACGATGCCGTAGTCCTCGGTGGCGTTCTTGGGCGCGACCAGGTCGGTGTTCTTGGCGTTCTGGTCCGACGTCGTCTTGATGGCGTAGCCACCGACGGCCACCAGCGCGATCACGACGACCACGATGGCCACCGTGATGACGTTGCGCTGGCGCTTCTCGGCCTTCTCGCGCTCCTTGCGCATCTGCTCGGCTCGCTGCTTGCGGTCGTTGCTCACGTGGTCTGGCTCCTGTGCGGCGTCGTGGGGCACGGCGGAAGCAGGGGCGGTCCGCCTGTCGTGGGGCACAACGATCGTCGCGTCCCCTCGGTTCCCCGGAAGGCTACCCGCCGTGGTCCCGTGCCCGGCGGCCTCGTCGGCCCCGCGCCATGGCCTAAGGTGCCAGGCGTGAACGACAAGCTGGTGTGGATCGACTGCGAGATGACCGGACTCTCCCTGGAGGACGACGCCCTCGTCGAGGTCGCGGCCCTGGTCACCGACTACGAGCTCAACGTGCTCGGCGACGGCGTGGACCTGGTGATCAAGCCGCCGGCGAAGGCGCTCGAGCAGATGAACGAGGTCGTCACCCGCATGCACACCGCGTCGGGACTCATCACCGAGCTCGACGCCGGGACGACCCTGCGCGACGCCGAGGAGCAGGTGCTCGACTACGTGCGCCAGTTCGTGAAGGAGCCCCGCAAGGCACCCCTCGCCGGCAACACCATCGGCACCGACCGCGCCTTCCTCGCCCGCGACATGACCGAGCTCGAGGGCTTCCTGCACTACCGGGTCGTCGACGTCTCCTCCATCAAGGAGCTGGCGCGCCAGTGGTTCCCCCGGGCCTACTTCGCCGCTCCCCCGAAGGCCGGCCACCACCGCGCCCTCGAGGACATCGCCGACAGCATCGACGAGCTGCGCTACTACCGACGCACCGTCTTCGTGCCCGACCCCGGGCCCGACTCCGACACCGCTCGCACCGTCGCCACGCAGATCACCGAGAAGCCGACGTTGGGCCCGTCCGACTCCTGACGGGCCACCGTCCAGGACCCCCACGACCGTGGGCTATGATCGTCCACGCCGTGGCGGGGTTCCGCCGCGCATGGTGGGCGTAGCTCAGTTGGTAGAGCACCGGCTTGTGGTGCCGGTGGCCGCGGGTTCAAGTCCCGTCGTCCACCCCGTCGAACGAAGCCCCCGGACCCGCCCGGTCCGGGGGCTTCGTCATCGGCTCGGGCACCGTGTAGGCTGGTCAGCAGTTGTAGACGTTGGTTGTGCCAGAAAGATCGAGCACCCGGGTTCCCCCGGATGCTCCGCTTCTCCCGGTTGATGCGCGTCGCGACACCCCCGTCGCATACGACACGCGTATGCGCACCACCGCAAGGAGAAACATCATGGCTACTGGAACCGTCAAGTGGTTCAACGCTGACAAGGGCTTCGGCTTCATCGCTCCCGACGAGGGCGGCGAGGACGTCTTCGCTCACTTCAGCGCCATCCAGGCGAACGGCTACCGTTCGCTCGAGGAGAACCAGAAGGTCGAGTTCGACGTCGAGCAGGGCCAGAAGGGCCTGCAGGCGGCCAACATCCGCCCCGTCTGATTCCTTCTCGTCACCACGACGAGACGCACGACGCCCCCACCGCTCGCGGTGGGGGCGTCGTCATGTTCGGGGCCCTGTCAGGGCCCGCGGTCGATCTCCACGTCGCCGGAGTCGCTGCGCACGAGCACGAGGCGCGCCCCCTCCTGCACGTCGCCGTCCCCGGCCGGGGCTCCGTCGGCTCCGGCTCCGGCGCCGACCCCCTCGACGTCGCCACTGCTCGACGTCGCCTCCACCTCGTAGGGCCGGTCCCCGTCGGGCAGGCCGAGGTCGACGTCGCCGCTGCCCGTGGTCACCTTCACCGCGAACGGCTGCTCGGCGAAGGTGGCCTCGACGTCACCCGACCCGGTGGTCACGGTCAGGTCCTGGACACCCAGGCCGTCGAGGTCGACGTCGCCCTCGCTCGCGCGGATCGTGACGACGCCGGCGGTGAGACCGGCCACCTCGACGTCGCCGCTCCCGCCGACGACGTCGACCTGCAGACCCTCCGGCACCGTGATCGTCAGGTCGACACCGCAGCCCGGGCTCAGCCACGCCCGGCAGTCGGCCACGACCTGGACCACGCTCCCGCGGCGTCCCAGGGCGAAGTCGGTGTCGAGCAGGCCGCTCGTGACCCGGGCCGAGTAGGTCGGCGACGCCACGTCGCCCTGCACGACGCGCACGTCGGCCGAGGGCACCTGGAGAGCGAGCTGGCGTGCGTCGCCGAGGTCGATGCTGCCGGTCTCGGTGCGCACGTCCTTCGTGAGGTGCGAGATCAGCGCGAACCCACCGACCGCGAGCGCGACCAGGACCAGCGTCGCCACCACGGGGACGAGCGTGCGCAGGAGGGGAGACGGACCCGCGTCGGGGTCGTCGGCGAGATCCAGGCCGTCGAGAGCCCCCGGCGGCGGATCGTGCATCACGACGCCGTGTCCGCTCCTGGGCCCGCTCCCCGGCCCTCGGCCGTGGCGACCGGCACGACGTCGGCCGCACCCATGCGTGCGGCGTCCGCGGTCTCGTCGTCGGGCATCGTCTGGGACTCCCGCTCGGCGGCGACCCGCTTGAGGTAGTGCTCGACCTCGAGCTCGCGCTGGTCGTCGGTCCAGCCGAGCGCGTCGCCCATGAGCGACGCCACCTCGCGGGCGACCTCGGTGCCACGGTCGAAGGTCTCGATGGAGATGCGGGTACGTCGGGCGATGATGTCGTCGAGGTGGCGCGAGCCCTCGTGGGTGGTGCCGTAGACGACCTCGGCGCGCAGGTAGTCGTCGGCGCCGGTCAGCGGCTCGCCGAGCGACGGATCGGTGGCCACGAGGTCGAGGACCTCGACCACCAGCGATCCGTACCGGTGCAGCAGGTGCTCGATGCGGCCGACGTTCAGGCCGCTGTCCTCGGCGAGGCGGTGCCGCTGGTTCCACAGCGCCTCGTAGCCGTCGGCGCCGAGGAGGGGCACGTCCTCCGTGCAGGAGCCCGGAACGTTGCGGTCGAGCTGGTGGGTCATGCCGTGCACGGCGGCGTCGACGGCGTCCTTGGCCATGATGCGGTAGGTCGTGTACTTGCCGCCGGCGATGACCACGAGGCCCTTGGTGCTGGTGGAGACCGCGTGCTCGCGCGACAGCTTGCTGGTGGCGTCGGACTCCCCGGCCAGCAGCGGCCGCAGCCCGGCGTAGACGCCCTCGACGTCGGCGTGCGTGAGCGGCTCCACGAGCACCGTGTTGACGTGCTCGAGCAGGTAGTCGATGTCGCTGCGGCTCGCCGCAGGGTGGTCCTTCGAGAGGTCCCAGTCGGTGTCGGTGGTGCCGATCACCCAGTGCCGTCCCCACGGGATGACGAAGAGCACCGACTTCTCGGTGCGCAGGATCAGGCCGCCCTCGCCGCGGATGCGGTCGCGCGGGACCACGAGGTGGATGCCCTTGGACGCGCGCACGTGGAACTGCCCGCGCTCGGCCGCCATGCCCTGCGTCTCGTCGGTCCAGACACCGGTGGCGTTGATCACGACGGCGGCACGGACGTCGAGCTCACGGCCGGACTCCAGGTCCTTGAGCCGGGCTCCGGTGACCCGCCCGCCCTCGCGGATCAGGTCGACGACGCGGGTGCGGCTGGCCACGTGCGCGCCGTAGGCCGCGGCGGTGCGGGCCAGGAACATGGTGTGCCGGGCGTCGTCGACCTGGGCGTCGTAGTACCGCAGGGCGCCCACGAGCGCATCCTTGCGCAGGCCGGGGAAGATCTTGCGCGCGCCGCGGCGGGTGTGGTGGCGGTGCAGCGGCACACCCTTGCCGTAGCCGGACGCCTTGCTCATGGCGTCGTACAACGCCACGCCCGAGCCGGCGTAGAAGCGCTCCCACCCGCGGTGCTGCAGCGGGTAGAGGAACGCCACCTCGCGGACCAGGTGCGGTGCCAGCTTCTGCAGGTTGAGCCCACGCTCCTTCAGGGCCTCGGCGACGAGCCGGAAGTCGAGCATCTCGAGGTAGCGGAGCCCGCCGTGCATGAGCTTGCTGGAGCGGCTCGACGTGCCCGACGCGAAGTCGCGCGCCTCCACGAGACCGACCGAGAGGCCCCGGGTCGCCGCGTCGAGTGCCGACCCGGCACCCACCACGCCACCGCCGATCACCAGGACGTCGAGCGGTTGCTGCTCCATCGCGTCGAGCGCGGTCTGACGGGTGTGGGGCGACAGGGGTACGGGGCGCATGACTCCAGTCAATCAGGGACACCTGACGCGCGCGTCCCGAGCGGCGGCCGGCCTCGCCTAACCCCGGCGCCGCGTCGTCGTTGTCCTGACCATGGACCTCGTTCGACGCCACCCCGTCGCCGCCGCGGCCGTCGCCGCCGCGCTGCTCGTGCTGGTGGCCCTCGTCGTCCCGCTGCCGGGCGGCTCCGGCGACGGACCTGCCGGTGGTCCGGGGGCCGCAGGACCGGACGGGAGCACCCCGTCGGTGCCCAGGCCCACCTCGTCGCCGTCCATGACCACCGCGGCGGAGGCCGCCGACGCCACCTCCGGCCTCGTGCGACCGTCGGTCGTGCGGGGCCAGGAACCGGCCGGCCTGTCCGGGTCGGGCGGCGTCCTGAACGTCCGCGCCCATCGCATCACCCTGAGCGTCCGGTCCTCCGACCCGATCGGCGTGGTCGGCTACAACATCCCCACCAGCCGGGACCGCCCGAGCGGTACCGTGCGGGGGGTCGGCCGGTCGTGGTCGCTCAGCACCCGCGTCTACGGCCGCCCGGACTACGCCCAGATGTTCCTGCAGGCGGGGCCGGCCAGCGTGAGCATGACCTGCACCATCACCGTCGACGGCAAGGTCACCGAGCAGCGGACGACGAACGGGCCGTACGGCCAGCTGTTCTGCCAGGGCTGACCTGCTGCCAGGGTCGGTGCCGACCGCTCAGAACACCCCGGTGACGGCCTTGTAGAGCTCGTTCGCGCCCACGGCCAGGAACAGCAGGGCGCAGGCGCCCAGCGCCACGTTGCCGGTGACGCCGTTGCGCCACTCCCGGGGCGTGCGGTCGGAGTTCAGCAGCCCGAGGAGCGTGATGGCGAGGAACGGCATGAAGATCGCGCCCAGCACGCCGTACGCCAAGATGATCCCGACCGGCTCGTTGAGGAACAGCAGCGCCATGGGCGGGAACGTGAGCCACAGGACGTAGGCCCTGTAGTACGAGCCGCCCGAGAGCATCCGCGGGTCGTCCTTGGCCAGCCCGCGCGACGTGCCGAGGTAGTCGGCGAACATGAGGCTCACGCCGTTCCACACCCCGATGAGCGACGAGAACGACGACGCCCAGAAGCCGAGCAGGAAGACCTTGCCGAACACCTCGCCGTACCGCTCGTCGAGCACGTCGGAGAGGTCCACCAGGGCCTTGTCGCCCGTGGCGAGGGCGATGTTGGCGCTGTAGAGCAGCTCGGCACCCACGATGAGCATGGCCACGACGAACACCCCGGTCACGGCGTAGGCCACGCCGTTGTCGAGCCGCATGACCCTCATCCAGCCCGAGGACGCCCAGCCCTTCTCCCGCAACCAGTACCCGTAGGCGGCCAACGTGATGGTGCCGCCCACGCCGCCGGCGACGGCGAGCGTGTTGACGAGCGCGCCGTCGGGGATCGTGGGCACCAGGCCGGGGAGCATGTCGGGCAGGTTCGGCGTGGCCAGCACCGCCGCCCCGACCACCGTGACGAACATGATGCCGACGAAGATCGCCATGAGCTTCTCGACGAACCCGTAGCGACCCAGCCACACGACCGCGAACCCGACGAGACCCATGCCGATCGCCCAGACCTTGAGGTCCGGCCCGTCCGGGAACAGCGCCACGAGCGGCAGCGCCGACGACGACATGGCAGTCGCGCCGTACACGAGGCCCCAGATGACGATGTACGGCCCGAAGTACCAGCTCGTCCAGCGGCCGAGCGAGCGCCAGCCCTGGAAGATCGTGCGGCCCGAGGCCAGCACGTAGCGACCGGCCCCCTCCACGAGCGCGATCTTGAAGACGGTCCCGAGCACGACGGCCCAGAGCAGCGCGTAGCCGAACTTCGCGCCGGCCGACAGCGTGGCGACGAGGTCGCCGGCTCCCACGCCGGTGCCTGCGACGACGATGCCGGGCCCGATCAGCTTCCAGCGCGCCGCCGGCTCGAGCCCGGTCCTGCCGGACCCGTCCGAGGCGGGCTGGTCAGGAGTCGGCTGTTCGGTGTTCTCCCCCGAGGTCATCCGGACACCCTAGGAACCCGGTGCGTTGCCCGCCAGTCCGGTCGGACCGCGCAACGGTTCCGCTCCGGGCGGCACTCCCGTACGGTCGCAGCATGTGGTGGTGGATCCTGACCGGCGTGGTCGTGGCGGCGCTCGTGGTCGTCTGGCTCGTGCTGCAGCACCAGACCGACCTGCTCGGACGGTCGCGGCGGCACGAGGAGACCGACCCCGAGGTCGCACGGGCCCTGCGCGAGGTGCGACGCGACATCGACCGTGGCAACCAGTACCCCCACCGCGGGTTCTGAGTCGCTAGAGCAAGCGGGATCCCGGGCCGCGAAGCATCTCGACACTTCTCGAGCCCCGGGGTCCCGTACCGTCCTGCCATGGTCTGGATCGTGCTGGGCGCCGTCGTCCTGGGAGCCGTCGTGGCGGGGCGGAGGGAACGCCGCAGACGCGTCCCCGCGCCCGACCATGGCCGCGTCACGGACACCGGTGAGCGTGTGATCTTCCAGCAGGGCGACGTGACCGTCGTGGCCGGCGGCGAGAGGGAGCCGAGCCGCTCGATCTCCTGCGAGGTCGTGATCGTCGGCGGCGGGCACAATGCCCTCGTCGCGGCGACGTACCTGGCCCGCGCCGGGCTCGATGTGGTGCTGCTCGAGCGTCTCGACGACGTGGGCGGCGCGGCGGTCAGCGCGCAGACGTTTCCCGAGCACGACGCCCGCCTGTCGCGGTACTCCTACCTCGTCAGCCTCATGCCGCAGGCGCTCGTCGACGACCTGGGCCTGCGGCTGGAGCTGCGCTCGCGCGACACCGCGTCGTACACGCCGTACGAGCGCGACGGCGAGGCCCGGGGACTGCTGGTCGAGACCGGCGAGGGCGACGCCACGCGTGCCTCGTTCCGCAGGCTGACCGGCTCCGACGACGCCTTCGAGGCGTGGCAGGCGTTCTACGGCGAGGTGGCGGTGCTGGCCGAAGCCGTGGCCCCGACCTTCCTGCGGCCCCTCCCCCGGCGCGCCGACCTCGGTCCGGTCGTCGACCAGCAGATCTGGACCGACGTGGTCGAGCAGCCGCTCGGGGTCGCGCTCGAGCGTCGCTTCGACGACGACCTCGTGCGCGGCGTCGTGGGCACCGACGGGCTCATCGGCACGTTCGCGTCGCTGCACGACCCGTCGCTCGCGCAGAACCGCTGCTTCCTATACCACCTGGTGGGCAACGGAACGGGCGAGTGGCGCGTCCCAGTCGGCGGCATGGGTGCCGTGACGGGAGAGCTCGAGCGGGTGGCCCGGGAGGCGGGGGTGCGGATCCTCACGGGCGTCGAGGTGACCGGGGTCGAGCAGATCGAGGAGCGCGAAGCGTGCGACTGCGGGGATCCCGGCGAGGAGGCCGGTGTCGTCGTCGACGCCCTCGAGGGCGAAGGTCACCTGCAGGTCGATGCGGCCTACGCGGTCAGCGGCATCGCCCCCTACGCGTTGGACGCAGCGATGTGGCCCGGCGACCAGGCCGGCGTGACCCGACCGAGCGGGTCCCAGCTCAAGATCAACCTGCTCGTCTCGCGCCTCCCCCGCCTGCGCTCCGGCGACGACCCGCGCGTCGCGTTCGCCGGGACGTTCCACGTCGACGAGGCCATGAGCCAGGTGGAGGCGCTGCACGTCGCGGCGTCGCACGGCGAGCAGCCGTTCGCGTCCGGCGAGCTCTACTGCCACACGCTCACCGACCGTTCGATCCTCGGCCCCGAGCTCGCCGCGTCCGAGGCCCAGACGCTCACCTACTTCGGGCTGCACACGCCCTACGAGAACCTGCTCGACGACGGCGCGGCCGAGCGCGAGTACCGCCGGTTCCTGACCGCGATCGACGCCCACCTGGCCGAGCCGCTGGAGCCGCTGGTCCTGGGCGTCGAGGTGAAGACCCCGGCCGACGTCGAGGCCGCGCTCGCGATGCCGGGCGGGCACATCTTCCACGGCGACCTCGCCTGGCCGTGGCTCGAGGACGACGAGCCGGCGGACTCCCCGGCGCAGCGGTGGGGCGTGGCGACGGCGCACGACCGGGTGCTGCTGTGCGGCAGCGGCGCACGACGAGGCGGCGCGGTCAGCGGCATCGGAGGCCACAACGCCGCCCACGCGCTGCTCGAGATGCTGGGCCGTCGCCCCTGATTTCGTCACGCCGAGGACGGCTGGTAATGTTCTTCCTCGCGCGCACCTCTAGCTCAATTGGCAGAGCAATTGACTCTTAATCAATGGGTTCTCGGTTCGAGTCCGAGGGGGTGTACCACCCAAGAATCCCGGTGATTCCAGGCATTGACTGGCATCACCGGGTTTCTTCATTTCGGCCGATATGGAGCCGGGTTCCCACAAACGTTCACACATGGACAGTCGCGTCCGCTCCAAGGGAGCTGCGGAGCGTGCACCCGCATCGGCGTACCGTCTGCGCATGAGAATCAGCCTGCGCGAGATGAGGGATCTGTCTGACCGCCTGGGAACCGAGGTCGCTTTCGAGCACAGCATCGGCATCCTCCGACTGACCGACGATGGCTACGCGATAGTCGTCTGCGACACACATGGCGTGGTGCTGGCGTGGGATGGCGCCTATTATTCGGGCCAAGTGAGCGACGAGACGCCCATCCTTGACCAACCGTTCGACACCTGGGATGACGCTCGCGCAGTGCTGTTCTCTCGATCCAACGCGGCGCTCTTGCGTGAAGATGGCCCGCTGATGTTCGTGTTGTCGCCGACCTACTCGCCTGCCCTAGAGGGCGCTCAGGTCGTTAACCTGCACCGGGACTCCGGCGCGGACGAGGCACGTGCCGGGCACCTACGCTCTGGCCGCGTCGTGGGGTTCGTTCCGATCGTGGACACGGAGGCATTCCGGGGACACCTCGAGGGCGACATCGCCGAGTGGGTGAAGTGACAAGTTCTGGTACCGCGTGCGGTACCTGGACTTGGCGAGGCTGGCGGCAACGCTAGCAACATCAATTGGGGCGTCCGGTTGCGGTGGCGGTGCGGATGCACCACGTGCGGGCCGCGTGCGGGTCGCGACCCGTGGAGCCTGACATGATGCTCCGATGGCTGCTGGGAAGGTGACGCGCGCCAGCTATTGGCTCGCGTCCCGGGTCGCACAGATCAGAGGGCTGGTCTACTGGCCGCTCGTCCTGGCGCTCGTCGCGGGTGGCGTTGTCTCGAGCATGTTCGCCGCGCGCGAATTCGAAGCCGGCAACTGGTCAGGTTGGGACTACGCACTATTCGCCGGGGCAACGTTCAACGCAATCGTGCTAGTAGGCATTCAGGTGCTTCGGGACCGCGGACAAGCAGGTACCCTCCGCGAGTTCCGCGCCAAGATGCGCACGGATTTCGGGGCGGCGCTGGATGCCTGCGTCGATGAGCTCGGGAACATGGCGAAGTCGCGGAAGGGTCGGCAGCGCAACGCCGACTACCAGGGAGTGGTCGCGATGCTTCTTGGCGCCGCGATCGAGCTGACTGGCCCGGGCGAAGGGCGGATGCGTGCGACCTTCTACGAGTACCGCGAGGAAGGGCATGACGGTGAGGGGCTGTATGCCGTGAAGACGGTGGGGCGAGAGAAGAGCACGTACAACTTCCTCGCGGGCTCCGCTATCGGTGACGACGCTCTTCACATGGTCAGAGAGCGCGAGTACCTGTTCAATCCCGACGTGGGAGCGACGCCGCCGACTGGCTGGTCGACCGGCAAGGCCGCCAAGTACGTGGCGTTCTTGTCGGTGTCATGTGCGATACATGGACAACCGGCAGGGATGTTGTCGGTCGACTCCACAGACTCAGCTGACATCGACGAAGACGACGTGGCGATGCTGACGCTGGTAGGTCGCCTGTTGGGCGTGGCTTACACGCTGCGGGGGTGAGAGAATGGACGATGAAAGTAAGTGCCGAGGAGGGCGAACGATGGCGATCCGAGGGAAGCTGCGGGAGCACCGAGTTGACGAGATGCTCGCCGATCCTGAGAAGTACTTCGCCGCGGTGCGTGACGAGAACCGCAAGGCGATCAAGCGCGAGGATGTCGCGCGCCGTAAGCGTCGCCGCGTCCGTCTGGCGTAACGTTCCGCCTCGAACTTCCGTTGCCTTGAGTCGCGCTCGAAGATGTTCACATGGTGTCAAGCGGGGGCAAGGTGTGCGACCCTGCCGCATGGCTACTAGAAACTACATCGTGCTCAGCGACGGAACCGAGTTCACCGCCATCACGGCGACGGTGAGACCTAGCGGCGTCTTGGAGGTGGAGCGCCATACGTCCGGCAGCAAGAACGCTCGAGACACCTACCACTACGCACCGGCGGCATGGTTCTCCTTGCACGTCGAGAACTAGACGCTGCGCTCCTCCTAGGCAGTACCCGGGCACTGCCCGGCGTTCACTCCGGGAGCCCTGGTAGCCGATCTAGCGGCATGAACCCCGGTCGCGTGCCGCTCAGGGCTGCCAGAGGGCCCCGCCGGCAGCCCTGAGGGCTGCCAGACCCCCTTCCTCGCGCGCTGTAGCGTCGGGAGCGCTGCGGGACCGGCGATGATCCAACCGCCAGTTGGACGCGTCGGCCCGTTCAGCTCGTCGTTTCGCTCAACAGCGTCTTATGCGCCGCCTTCGCGTCTGGTGCTGAAACGACCGCGGGGTAATCCCTCGTTCAAGAGTTGGAGACCACCCGTACTGCTTCTCCTGACGGAGGATCTCAAGTGCGTCGTCTCCATGCTCGGCCTGGAGTGCGAGGTAGCGACGCACTGACGCGGTCGTCACTCGAAAGTGGTGGCCGCCCTCGGTGTAGTACCGGCAATCGAGCGCACCTGAGATCAGGTAAGCGCGGGTGACGTTGACATCCAAGACATCAGCGAGCCCCTGCAAGGAGATGAGCAGACGGTCGCGATCGGGTCCATGCCAGTGGGACTCGTACTTCATAGCCACATCCCGTTGTTCCAGTAGGCGAAGTGGCTCGGCTTCGGCTCGCGGGGCATCGAGTTAACCCACGCGAGCAGGCTGGCCAGGGAGCGCAAGGAAGCCACCGAGGATCTGGGCGCACAGTTGCGCCAAGTGGTCGGACCTCCCCTGCGCCAGAAGACGGGGCTCAGCGAGTGCGTCGGCCTTTGGGGTGCCGGTGCGGGCATGCTTCTGCGCGCATGTCGTCAGCGCGATTTCGCGGTGCTGGGTTGGCAGTGAGGCGGCGGCTCGCCATGCACGGGGTGAGCATAGGGCTGACGACCGACGGTTTCGCTAGGACGACTGAGTTCGCGTCCGCGGGAGGGACTTCTTGCCCGCAACAGCCACTCGGGGGCGCACAGGCGACCCGTGTATCTCAACTGACGTGAACCCTCGTGAGTGCATCCTGCCGTCATGACGAACGATCCCGAGTCGCAAGCGCTTCACTTGCGGTGGAGCTACCTGTGGAAACGCGCCGAGGAGTTCCAGCTGCGAGGAGACACCAGCGGAGCGTGGGACGTCCAGGCGGGGAGTCAGTTGGCTAGGGACGACAGGCGGTCCAACCCGTTCCAGACTTCGCACGCTTGTCAGACGCTGATTCACGCAGCGGTCGACCACTTTCACGCGTTGGTTCAGAAGCGGATCGAGACGGGCAAGATTCACACCTACGCGGAGGCAAGTCTTGCCCGTGCAGTTGTGGAAGCAGGAAGCACTGCGATCTGGATTCTTGGTCCGGCCGACTCTCGTGAGCGAGTAGCCCGCTCGGTCCGCTGGAACTTCCAAGACATGCTCGACGAGCGATCCATGATTCTTGAAGTAGATCCTGGGCGGGCGAAGTCCATCGCTGTGATCAAGTCGCGCTTTGACGAGATCGTCGCGGAGAATCACCTCATAGCCAAGGACCTTCTTCGTCCGATCAAGATCACGGGTCTGCTCAAGGATCCCGGCGTTGTCGCCTCGATGGGTACTGATCTGCCCGGACCGCTCCAGATGTGGAAGGTGATGTCAGGCCTAGCTCACGCGCGACGGTGGGCCATGCTCGGCTTCTCTAATGTCGAACTGACACCGACGGAAGACGAAGAGGCGTTCGCAGCTCACATCAGCTCAACCGATGACCGGATCCAGCAACTGGCGATGGTCGCGTACTTCTGCGCCGAGCGCGCTATCGAGTTGTACGACCACCGCCGAGCGAAAGTTCGACCTCCAGGGAAAGAGGGAGCGTGACCGCTCAAGCCGCCGACAGCGACCCGCCGAGTGCCAAAGCTTGGGTTCTCGGTTCGAGTCCGAGGGGGTGTACCACCGACGTGGCTCCGAGCATCGCTCGGAGCCACGTCGCTTTTCCCCGGTCTCGTCGGACGCAGGGGCACGGGAACCGACACCACCTCCCGGACGTTGTGCCCGGCAGGAGGTTCCACCATGAAGTGCCCCACTGACGGTGCCACGTTGACCATGAGCGAGCGGTCCGGCGTCGAGATCGACTACTGCCCCGAGTGCCGAGGCGTGTGGCTCGACCGCGGCGAGCTCGACAAGATCCTCGATCGCGTCGCTACCGACATCGCCCCCGCTCCCGCTCCCACGACGGCGCCCCGTGTCGCGCACCGCGACGACGACCGCACGTTCGGCTACGAGCGCCCCGACGACCGGTACCGGGACGACAAGTACAGGGACGACAAGTATCGGGGCGACCGGTACCGCAAGCCGAAGAAGAAGGAGCACTGGCTCATGGAGATCCTCGGCTGACCGACGCCGCGGAACAGTCGCGTCGGGCTCGGCGTTGACACCTCCATGAAGATCCTGCTGACCGGGGGAACCGGGTTCATCGGCGGCGCCGTGCTGCGCCGCCTCGTCGACGACGGCCACGACGTCACGGCCGTCGTGCGCAGCGCCGGGTCGGCCGAGACCGTGGCGGCCGCGGGTGCCACCGCACTCGAGGGCGACCTCACCGACGTCGCATGGCTCTCCGCGACCCTGCGCGAGCACGACGGTGCGGTGCACACCGCCTCGCCGGGGGACGCGACGTCGCCGGCCCTGGACGACGCGGTCGTCGACGCAGTGGTCTCGGCGTTCGGCGGGACGTCCAAGCCCTTCGTGCACACCGGCGGGGTCTGGACCTACGGCGATGGGGACGCGATCACCGAGCAGACCCCTCCGGCCCCACCCGCCCTGACGGCCTGGCGACGCGAGCGCGAGCAGCGGCTGCTGGATGCCGACGTGCGCGCCACGGTGGTCGAGCCGGGCGTCGTCCACGCACCGGACCAGGGCATCCCCCAGCTCCTCGTCCACGCCCAGCGCACCGGCGAGGGCGCTCTCGAGCTCGTCGGCAGCGGCGAGCAGCACTGGGCCACGGTGCACGTCGACGACCTCGCCGAGCTCTACGCACTCGTCCTCACCTCCGGCGAGGGCCACGGACACCTGCTCGGCGTCAGCGGCCACTCCCCCAGCGTGCGCGACCTCGGACTGGCCCTCGCGGACGCGGTGGCGGGCACCACCACCGAGACGGTCCACGAGCGGCTCGGCGAGGCCTTCGGCGACGCCCTCCTGCTCGACCAGCAGGCCGACGGCGCCAAGGCGCGAAGCCTCGGCTGGACACCGTCACGCCCGACCCTCGTCGACGAGCTGCGGGCCTCGCGCGCCTGACCGGGCGATGACGCACATGTGGGTGGGCTGGCTGGAGGCCGAGCTGCTGCTCGGCGACGTGCACTCGCTCAAGGCCAAGCGTGGCGTGGTGCGGCCCGTGGTCCACGAGCTGCGACGTGCGCTCGAGGTCTCCGTGGCCGAGGTCGGCCACCTCGACCTCTACCGGCGCGCACTCGTCGGGGTCGCACTCACCTCGGGCGACCGGTCGCACGCCGAGTCCGTGCTCGACCGGGCCGAGCGGATGCTCGCCTCCCGACCCGAGCTCGAGCTGCTCTCGGTGCGCCGACGGCTCGTCCGTTCCGACGACCTCGACTGACGCCTCAGGGCGCCGCCGAGGTGGCGGCCCGACCCGCCCGGTGCTCGAAGATCAGGTGGGTCTCGGTGCCCGCGACCTGCGGCAGGCCGCTCACCTCGTTGACGATGTCGCGCAGGTCCTCGGTGTCCGCGCACCCCACGTGGAGCAGGTAGTCGTAGGAGCCGGACACGTAGAAGGTGTTCAGCACGTAGGCCCGCGACGCCATGACGGGCGCGAAGTCCGGCAGCGACGTGCGCGAGTCGCGCGTCAGGGACACCGCGATCATGGCCTGGATCTCGAGCCCGAGCACCGCCGGGTCGACGTCGGCGTGGACGCCGCGCACCACCCCGCGCTCCACGAGCGACCGCACCCGTCCCAGGCACGTCGACGGCGCGACGCCCACCCGACGGGCCAGCTCGTTGTTGGGGAGGCGGCCGTCCTGCTGGAGCAGGGCGACCAGCCGCCGGTCGACGTCGTCGAGTGGTCGAACATCCTTCGGCACGGCGCCACCTCGCGGGACTGGGAGTCGGTCAGCACACGGAACGAGATGCACTCTACAGAATAATCTTCAGGTTTCTTGCGGTCTTTCGAGTCGAAAGTTCACGATAGGTCCATGCGTATCGGCGTTCCTACGGAGATCAAGAACCACGAGTACCGCGTCGCGATGACGCCCGAGGGCGTCCGCGAGCTGGTCGCCCACGGCCACGACGTCGTGGTGCAGGCCGGTGCCGGCCTCGGCTCCTCGATGCCCGACGAGGAGTACCGGGCCGCCGGCGCCTCCGTGCTGGACGACCCCGACGAGGTGTGGGGCACCACCGACATGGTCATGAAGGTCAAGGAGCCGATCGAGCCGGAGTGGCACCGCATGCGGGAGGGCCAGGTGCTGTTCACCTACCTGCACCTCGCCGCCGACCCGGCGTGCACCCGCGCGGTGCTCGACAGCGGCACCACCGCGATCGCCTACGAGACCGTGCAGCGCGCCGACCGCTCCCTCCCGCTCCTCGCGCCCATGTCGGAGGTGGCCGGCCGCCTCGCCACCCAGGTCGGCGCGTACCACCTGATGCGCCAGGACGGCGGGCGCGGCGTGCTCATGGGCGGCGTCCCCGGCACCCTGCCCGCGGCCGTCACCGTCATCGGTGGTGGCGTCTCCGGCGAGCACGCCGCCACCATGGCCGTCGGCCTGGGGGCCGACGTGACGATCCTGGACCTCAGCGTGCCGCGGCTGCGCGAGCTGGACGCACGGTTCGCCGGCCGGGTGCGCACGGTGCACTCCAACGCCGCCGAGATCGAGCGGACGGTCACCTCGTCCGACCTCGTCATCGGCGCCGTGCTGCTGCCGGGAGCGAAGGCTCCCACGTTGGTGAGCAACGACCTGGTCGCGGCCATGCGGCCCGGCTCCGTGCTGGTCGACATCGCGATCGACCAGGGCGGCTGCTTCGAGGACTCGCGCCCCACCACCCACGACGCGCCGACGTTCCGGGTCCACGACTCGGTCTTCTACTGCGTGGCGAACATGCCGGGCTCCGTGCCGCGGACCTCCACGTACGCGCTGACCAACGTCACGATGCCCTACGCCCTGGCGCTCGCCGACCACGGCTGGCAGGCGGCGCTGGCCGCCGACCCCGCCCTGGCCCTCGGGCTGAACGCGCACGCCGGCCGGCTCTACAACCGCCCGGTGGCCGACGCGCTCGACCTCGAGGCGCTGGACGTCGCGAGGGTGCTGGCCGCCTGAGGCCTCAGGCCGCGAAACGTGCGAGCAGCGCCACCCCGCCGACGGCGGTGGTGACCGCTGCGGCCAGCCACGCGCCACCGAACAGCTCGAGGCTCTCGTGGAACGACCGGGGCGGGCGCGGCTCGCTCGGCGAGGTGTGGACGGAGTGCTGGTGCGCTGTCGAGATCATGACTCGATCCTGCTCCCGAGCGGCGTCAAGGCTCCAGCGGGCGGGGCGTCAAGATCGCGTCAGGACAGGTCCGAGAGCAGACGGTAGCCGAGCCCCGGGTCCGTGATCAGCATCCGGGGATGGGCCGGGTCGTCCTCCAGCTTGCGGCGAAGCTGCGCGAGGTACACCCGCAGGTAGTGGGTCTCCCGTTCGTACGACGGGCCCCACACCTCGGTCAGCAGCGTGCTCTGGCGCACGAGCCGCCCCTCCGCGCGAGCCAGCACCTCGACGATCTTCCACTCGGTCGGGGTCAGGTGGACGGTCTCACCCGCACGCGCAGCCCTGCGGTCCTCGACGTCGAGCTCCAGGTCACCGACCCTCACCACCGGGGCCGGTGTCGGCTGGGCCCGGCGCACCGCGGCACGGACGCGCGCCAGGAGCTCCTCCATCCCGAACGGCTTCGTGACGTAGTCGTCGGCACCGAGGTCGAGCGCCTCGACCTTGTCGTCGGACTCGTGGCGGGCCGAGAGCACGACGACCGGCACCTGCGACGTCTGGCGGATGCGGCGCAGCACCTCCGTCCCGTCCAGGTCGGGCAGGCCGAGGTCGAGCAGCACGACGTCGGGCACCCGTTCGGCGAGAGACTGCAGCGCGGACCTGCCGTCCGCGACGGTCTCGACCTCGTAGCCGCGGGCCCGCATCGCGATGCCGAGGGTGCGCAGGATCGCGGCGTCGTCGTCGACCGCGAGCACGACGGTCACCGGTGCACCTCCGTCTCCACCGTGGCGACGGGCCGGCTCAGCGCGCACCCCGACGCCGGTGCACGTCGAGCGCCACCAGGGAGGCGGAGGCCAGCGCAGCGGCCAGGGCGGTCGGGCGTGGCACCGCCCGGGTGGACCAGGCGTGCCAGAAGACCGCCTGGTCGAGGGCCTGCAACGGCCCGAACGCGGCGAGCCCGTCGGGGTGACCGGTGAGCGCCCTCGCGCAGAGGTACACGTTGCGCGCCCCGAACAGGCGCCACCCGACCGAGCCCGCTCCCGTCAGCTGGTCGGACGGGATGCCGAAGACCCGCTGCAGCACCGTGGGCGCGAGCAGCGCCGACAGCCCGACCGAGCCACCGATCGCCAGCATCGCCTTCTCGGTGCGGTCGAGGTCCACGTCGGTCGGCATGCGCCCAGTATGGACGGGTCACGCGACTCACGAGGCCGCCCTCGGAAGCTCGACGACGAGCGTGAGACCACCACCGGGGGTGTCCTCGGCCGTGAGGGTGCCGGCCATGGCCTCGGTGAGGCCCCGCGCGACGGCGAGGCCGAGCCCGACGCCGGAGCCGCGGGGCACGTCGCCGAGACGCTGGAACGGCGCGAACATCTCGTCGCGACGTTGCTCGGGCACGCCGGGACCACGGTCCACGACGCGCACCACCACCCGACCGCCGACCGCGGTGGCGTCGACCCGCACCGTCGCCCCGTCCGCGTGCTTGAGCGCGTTCTCGACGATGTTGGCCAGCACACGCTCCAGCAGGGCGGCGTCGGCCCGCGCCTCCGGGAGGTCGTCGGGGACTTCCACCTCGACCCCGGCACCGGTCACGACCCGCTGCACGACCGCGCCGACGTCGACCGGGTCGGTGCGGGCCACCACGGCACCGGTCTGGAGCCGACTCATGTCGAGCAGGTCGACGACGAGGGCGTCGAGGCGGTCCGCGCCGTCCTCGATCGTCTCCAGGAGGTCCGCCCGGTCCTGGTCGGACCAGGGGACGCCGGGGTCGCGCAGGCTGCTCACCGCCGCCTTGACGGCGGCCAGCGGCGTGCGCAGGTCGTGCGAGACCGCCGCCAGCAGCGCCGTCCTGGTCCGCTCCCCCTCGGCCAGCACCCGTTGCTCGGCCTTCACGGCCGAGGCCGCGCGACGCTCCAGCAGCACGGTGACGTGGGCGACGACGGCGGCCAGCAGGGCGTCGTCACCGCCCGGCGCGCCGTCCCCGACGAGGACCAGCTCGTGGTCGGTCCCCACCGGGACCACCGTCTCCGTGCCGACGAGCTCGCCGTGGCGCCCCAGGACCGTGCCGTCGACCGAGCGCAGGACCACGCCGTCGACGTCGACCAGCTCGACCGTCGTGCGCAGCAGCCGGTCCAGGTCCTGGCCCGCATGGACGAGCTGGTGGGCCAGGACGCTCAACGTGGCGGCCTCCTCGCGGGCTCGCCTCGCCAGCAGCGCGAGCCGCGCCGCCCGGTCGACGACGAGGGCCACCGAGATGCCGACGAGGACGAAGAGCACCACGGCGACCGCGTTCTCGCCCGTGGCGATCCGCAGCGTCCGGACGGGAGGCGTGAAGAAGTAGTTCAGCACCCCGCCGCTGACGAGCGACGCGGCCACGGCCGGACGCAGCCCGCCGAGCAGCGCCGTGCCGACGACGAGCACCATGAAGAGCATGGCCTCCGTGGGCAGGCCGTGCAGCTCGGGCGTGGCGAGGAGCAGCGCCGCCAGGGCGAACGGCCCGAGCACACCGACGACGAACCCGGCGAGCGTGCGCCGGTGCCCCAGGGCCGACTGCTCGCGCACCCGCGCCTCACGGCGGCGCGCCTCGTCGTGCGTGACGATGTGCACGTCGATGTCGCCGGACTCGGTCACGATCGTCTCCCCGATGCCCGGCCGCAGCAGGGTGGAGAGGCGACCGCGACGGCTCGCGCCGATCAGCACCTGGGTGGCGTTGCGACCGCGGGCGAAGTCGAGGATCGCGGTCGCGGCGTCGTCGCCGACCGCGGTGTGGAAGGACCCACCGAGGTCCTGCACCGTCCGTCGCAGCTCCTCCAGCCGGGCCGGTCCGGTCTGGCGCAGCCCGTCGCCACGCGAGACGTACAGCGCCGACCACGGCGCACCGCCCTCGGCCGCGGTCCCTCGCGACGCGATGCGCGCGGCGCGGCGCAGGAGCGACTCCGACTCCGGCCCGCCCGTGACGCCGACGACGATCCGCTCGCGCGTGGCCCAGGTCGCGTCGATCTCGTGCCGCTCCCTGTAGCGCTCCAGCCCCTCGTCGACCCGCTCCGCGAGCCACAGCAGCGCCAGCTCGCGCAGCGCCGCCAGGTTCCCCTCGCGGAAGAACTGCGACAGGGCCGCGTCGACGCGGTCGGCGGGGTACACGTTGCCGTGCGCGAGCCGGCGTCGCAGGGCCGACGGGCTCATGTCGACCAGCTCGATGGCCTCCGCCGCACGGACGAACGAGTCGGGCACGGTCTCGCGCTGCCGGACACCGGTGATCGCCTCGGTCACGTCGTTGAGCGACTCCAGGTGCTGCACGTTCACCGTGGTGACGACGTCGATGCCGGCCTCGAGCAGCTCCTCCACGTCCTGCCAGCGCTTGGTGTTCCGGGAGCCGGGCGCGTTGGTGTGGGCGAGCTCGTCGACCAGGCACACCTGCGGCGCGCGGGCGAGCACGGCGTCGACGTCGAGCTCGGTGAGGGTGGTCCGACCGTGCTCGACGCTGCGTCGCGGCACGACCTCGAGGTCGCCCAGCTGCTCCGCGGTGCGCAGTCGGCCGTGCGTCTCGACGACGCCGACGACGACGTCGGTGCCCCGCGCCGCACGCCTCGCGCCCTCGTCGAGCATCGCGTAGGTCTTCCCGACTCCGGGCGCAGCGCCCAGGTAGACGCGCAGGCAGCCGCGTCCCGGCTCGCTCGACCCGCTGCTGCGCACGGACTCAGTCTGCACCCGGCAGGCTCGCGTTCAGCTCGAGGACGTTCACGGTGGGCTCCCCGAGGTAGCCGAGGACCCTCCCCGACGTCGCCTCCTCGACCAGCCGGCGCACCTGGTCGACGGGCAGGCCCCGCTCGCGCGCCACCCGCGGCACCTGCAGGTCCGCGTACGCGGGACTGACGTGCGGGTCCAGGCCCGAGCCGGAGGCCGTGACCGCGTCGGGCGGCACGGCAGCGGGCTCGACGCCCTCCTCGGCCGCCACGGCGGCACGACGCTCCTCGATGGCGGCGACGAGGTCGGGGTTCGAGGGGCCGAGGTTGGACGGGGCCGACGCGAGGCCGTCGTAGGAGCCGGCCGACGGTCGTGAGTGGAACCACGAAGGTCCCTCGAAGGTCTGACCCAGCAGCCGGGAGCCGACGACCTGGCCGTCGACGCGCAGCAGGCTGCCGTCGGCGCGGTCGGGGACGGCGCGACCGACCGCCCACACCGCGGCCGGGTAGAGCACGCCGAGAAGGACCGTGAGCACGAGGAGCACCCGTGCGGCGGCGAAGGACTGACGAAGGAGGTCGCGAAGCACGACGATCACCCGATTCCTGGGATCTGAGAGACGAGCAGGTCGATGAGCTTGATGCCGACGAAGGGGACGACGACGCCGCCGAGGCCGAACACCAGCAGGTTGCGGCGCAGCACGCTCGCGGCGTCGACCGCGCGGCTGCGCACCCCCTTCAAGGCGATGGGGATGAGGGCGACGATCACCAGTGCGTTGAACACGACGGCCGAGAGGATCGCCGACTCCGGCGTGGCCAGCCGCATCACGTTGAGCGTGTCGAGCGACGGGTAGGCCGCCACGAACATGGCCGGCACGATCGCGAAGTACTTCGCGAGGTCGTTGGCGATCGAGAACGTCGTGAGCGCACCGCGGGTGATGAGCAGCTGCTTGCCGATGCGCACGACGTCGATGAGCTTCGTGGGATCGGAGTCGAGGTCGACCATGTTGCCGGCCTCCTTGGCCGCCGACGTCCCCGACGCCATCGCCACGCCGACGTCGGCCGCGGCCAGGGCCGGCGCGTCGTTGGTGCCGTCACCGGTCATGGCCACCAGACGCCCGCCGGCCTGCTCCTCGCGGATGAGGCGCATCTTGTCCTCGGGCGTCGCCTCGGCCAGCACGTCGTCGACGCCTGCCTCCGCGGCGATCGCCCGGGCGGTGAGGGCGTTGTCGCCCGTCACCATGACCGTCCGGATCCCCATGCGTCGCAGCTCCGCGAACCGCTCGACCATGCCCTCCTTGACCACGTCCTTGAGGTGCACGACGCCGAGGGCCCGGGCCGGGCCGGCGTCGCCCTGCCGCTCGGCCACGACGAGAGGCGTGCCGCCGGAGCGGGAGATCTCGTCGATCGCCTCGGTCACGGTCGGCGACAGCGGCGTCTCGACCCACGCGGTCACCGCGCTGCCCGCTCCCTTGCGCAACGAGCGGCCGTCGGGCAGGTCGACACCGGACATGCGCGTCTGCGCCGTGAACTCGACGGCCTCGGCGCCGCTCGGCAGGGATGCACCCGTGCCGCTGCCGCCGGTCTCGGCGACCGCCAGGTCGACGATGGAGCGGCCCTCGGGCGTCAGGTCGGCCAGCGAGGCCACCCGCGCCGCCTCGGTCAGCTCGGCGAGGGTCACGCCCTCGGCCGGCACGAACCGCGACGCTCGGCGGTTGCCGTAGGTGATGGTGCCGGTCTTGTCGAGCAGCAGGGTGCTGACGTCTCCTGCGGCCTCCACCGCGCGGCCGGACATCGCCAGCACGTTCACCCGCACCAGCCGGTCCATGCCGGCGATCCCGATCGCGGACAGCAGCGCCCCGATGGTGGTCGGGATGAGGCAGACCAGCAGCGCGACGAGGACGACGGTCGGCTGGGGCGCTCCGGCGTAGTCGGCCATCGGCGCGATGGTCACGACGGCGAGCAGGAAGATGATGGTCAGGCTGACGAGCAGGATCGACAAGGCGATCTCGTTGGGGGTCCTGCGCCGCTCGGCTCCCTCCACGAGCGAGATCATGCGGTCGAGGAAGGTCTCCCCCGGCGCAGCCGTGACGCGCACGACGATCTCGTCGGAGAGCACGCGCGTGCCGCCGGTGACGGCCGAGCGGTCGCCGCCTGCCTCGCGGACGACGGGGGCGGACTCCCCGGTGATGGCGGACTCGTCGACGGTGGCGACTCCCTCGACGACGTCGCCGTCGCCCGGGATCACCTCGCCGGCGGCCACGCGGACCCGGTCGCCGACCCGCAGCTCGGTCCCGGCCACCACCTGCTCGACGCCGTCGGCGTCGATCCGCCGGGCGGTCACGTCGGTGCGGGCAGCACGCAGCGAATCCGCCTGCGCCTTGCCGCGGCCCTCCGCGACGGCCTCGGCGAGGTTGCCGAAGACGACCGTCAACCACAGCCAGACGGCGATGGCGAGGGTGAACACGCTCGGGTCGACCACCGCCGCGACCGTCGTGACGAGCGAGCCGATCCAGACGACGAACATGACCGGGCTGCGCCACAGGTGGCGCGGGTCGAGCTTGCGCAGCGCGGCCGGCAGCTGCGCGAGAAGCTGCCGCGACAGGGGGGTGGTGGCCGAGGTGCGGGTCATCGGGAGGCTCCTGTCAGGGCCTCGGCCACCGGGCCGAGGGCGAGGGTCGGGAAGAAGGTGAGCGCGGAGACGAGGAGCACGACGCCCACGACCAGCCCCCCGAACAGCGGGGTGTCGGTGGGCAGCGTGCCCGCCGTGGTCGGCACGCGTCGCTGGCGTGCCAGCGATCCCGCGAGCAGCACCACGAGCACGATCGGCACGAACCGGCCGAGCAGCATGGCCGCCGCGAGCGTCAGCTGGAAGAACGTCGACGTCACCGTGAGGCCGCCGAACGCGCTGCCGTTGTTGTTGGCCGCCGAGGTGAACGCGTAGACCACCTCGGAGAAGCCGTGACCGCCTGGGTTGCCCATCGCCGCCACGCTGGACGGCAGGGCGATGGCCGTGCCGACGCCCACGAGCACCAGGGCGGGCGAGGCGAGCGTGTAGAGCGCCACGAAGGTCATCTCCTTCGTGCCGATCTTCTTGCCGAGCAGCTCGGGGGTCCGGCCCACCATCAGTCCGGCGACGAAGACCGCCAGGATCGCGGCCACGAGGATGCCGTAGAGCCCGGCGCCCACGCCGCCGGGTGACACCTCGCCCAGCATCATGTTCGTCAGCACCGCGCCGCCACCGAGGGGCGAGAACGAGTCATGGGCCGCGTTGACGGCACCGGTCGACGTGCCCGTGGTCGAGACGGCGAACAGGGCCGAGGCCCACTCCCCGAACCGGGTCTCCTTGCCCTCCATCGCCGCCCCGGCGGCCGTGGCGGCCTGGCCCTGCCCACCGACCTCGGCCCACGTCGTCACGGCCAGGGAACCGGCCCACAGGACGCTCATGACCCCGAGGAGGACGAGGCCCTGGCGCCGGCGACCGGTCAGCGTCCCGAAGGTGCGGGTGAGGCAGACGGGCACGACCAGCAGCAGGAAGATCTCGAGCAGGTTCGTGAGCGCGGTCGGGTTCTCGAACGGGTGGGCCGAGTTGGCGTTGAAGAAGCCGCCACCGTTGGTGCCGAGCTCCTTGATCGCCTCCTGGCTCGCCACGAGGCCGCCGGGGACCACCTGGGTGCCGCCGGCGAGGGTGCGGACCGTGACGTCGCCGAGGTTCTGCACGACACCCGCCAGCAGCAGGAGGACCGCGGCCACCGCGGAGAGCGGCAGCAGGATCCGCACGACCCCACGGAGGAGGTCGACCCAGAAGCTGCCGAGCGTGGTCGTCTCGGTCCGCACGAGACCCCTCACGAGCGCCACGGCCACCGCGAGGCCGACCGCGGCGGACACGAAGTTCTGCACCGTCAGCCCGAGCGCCTGCGCGCTGAACCCGAGGGTGGACTCCCCCGCGTAGGACTGCCAGTTGGTGTTCGTCACGAACGAGACCGCCGTGTTGACGGCCATGTCCCACGGCATGCCGGGCAGACCGCGGCTCCACGGGAGGGCCGACTGGCCGACCAGGATGGCGAGGAGCAGCGCGAGGCTCACGGCGGAGAACGCGAGCACGCTCAGCGCGTAGCCGCGTGCGCTCTGCTCGGCGTCAGGGTCGATGCCGCCGATGCGGTAGACGGCTCGCTCGACGCGCAGGTGACGGCTGGAGGTGAAGACACGGGCCATGTGGTCGCCCAGCGGGACGTAGACCACGGCGAGGAGCGCGAGCAGCGTCGCGATCGTCAGGAGGCCGGAGACGGTGTCGGACATGGGCGGCTCAGAACCGGTCGGGCCGCACGAGGGCCACGACGAGGTAGACCAGCAGCGCGACGACGCCGAGCAGCTGGAGGGCGGTGACGAGGGACATGCCCCCAGCCCACACCCGTCACGACCGCTCGACGCCCGTCCTGACGGGCTCCTGACGCGTCTTGACGACTTCTTGACGCGCCTTCTCGACGCAGCGCCCCGAGGCGCAGGGTTCAGGCGGTCAGACGGGCCACGGCGGCGGCGATGCGCTCGTCGGTGGCGGTGAACGCGACCCGCACGTGGTTCGCACCGCGCTCGCCGTAGAAGTCACCGGGTGCCACCAGGATGCCGCGCTCGGCGAGCCAGGCCACGGTGTCGCGGCAGCCCTCCCCGCGGGTGGCCCAGAGGTAGAGCGCCCCCTCGGAGTGGGTGATCGTGAAGCCGGCCGACTCCAGGGCGCGGCGCAGGGCGTCTCGCCGCTCGGCGTAGCGCCGACGCTGCAGCTCCACGTGCTCGTCGTCGGCGATCGCTGCGGCGAAGGCGTGCTGCACCGGGGTCGGCACCATGAAGCCGAGGTGCTTGCGCACCGCCAGCAGCTCGGCCACCACTGCGCGGTCGCCTGCCACGAACCCGGCGCGATAGCCCGCCAGGTTGGACCGCTTGGACGTCGAGTGGACCGCCAGCAGTCCTTCGTGGCTGCCCTCGCACACGTCGGGGTGCAGCACCGAGACCGGCTCCGCGTCCCAGCCGAAGTCGGCGTAGCACTCGTCGGACACGAGCAGCGCGCCGCGTTCGCGACACCAGCGCACCACGGCCCGCAGGTGCTCGGCGCCGAGCACCTCGCCGTGCGGGTTGGCCGGGGAGTTCACGTACACCAGGGACGGCACGTCGGTGAGCCCGTCGGCGACCGGGTCACCGAGGACCACGCGGGCGCCGGCGAAGCGGGCACCCACCTCGTAGGTGGGGTACGCCAGCGACGGCAGCACGACGGTGTCAGCCGGGCCCAGCGCGAGCTGGGTCGGCAGGTTGGCGATGAGCTCCTTGGAGCCGACGGTGAGCAGCACCTGGTCGGCGGCGAGCCCCGTGACACCGAGCCGACGGCGGAGCCAGTCGACCGCGGCCTGGCGGACCGCGTCGGGTCCGAGCACCGTCGGGTAGCCGGGAGCGTCCGACGCCGCGGCGAGCGCCTCACGGGCGACCGCGGGCGTGGGGTCCACGGGGGTGCCGATCGACAGGTCGACGATGCCGTCGGGGTGGGCGTTCGCGCGCTGCTTCGCGTCGGCGAGCGTGTCCCACGGGAAGTCCGGGAACCGCGCGGACAGCCGGGGCCGGTCCATCACTGCCTGCTCATCGGCCGCGGATCACTCCTGGTTCTGCGGCGGGAGCGCAGCGATGAACGGGTGGTCCTTGTCGATGACACCCGTGCGCGCCGCACCACCGGGAGACCCGAGGTCGTCGAAGAAGTTCACGTTGGCGTCGTAGTACTCCTTCCACTCGGACGGGGTGTCGTCCTCGTAGAAGATCGCCTCGACCGGGCACACCGGCTCGCAGGCACCGCAGTCGACGCACTCGTCGGGGTGGATGTAGAGCATCCGCTTGCCCTCGTAGATGCAGTCGACGGGACACTCGTCCACGCACGCGCGGTCCTTGAGGTCCACACACGGCTGGGCGATCACGTACGTCACGGGAGACTCCTTCGACACGAGCACGGCTGCACGACCCGAGGGCTCACGGGCAGGCCGAGGACCAGTATCGCGCCTCGGCCAAGGGCGTCCGCACCCAGGTCTGCCTCATGAGACGGTACTGCCGTGAGCGACGTGGAGATCCTGGTCGGGCAGCGCGCGACGGTGCGCCACCGGCTCGACGACGGCAGTGCCACCGACGTGGTCGGGCGCGTCGTCGAGGCCGGTCCGAACGGCGTGACGGTCGAGCGTCGTGACGGGTCCGAGGTCGTGGTGGCTGCCGACCGCGTCGTGGCGCTGAAGGTCGTCCCGCCGCGTCCGACGCGCAGCCGTCGCGCGCTCGACGTGGGCGTCGACGAGCTCGTCCGCGTCACGTCGCGAGGGTGGCCGGCGCCGGACGTGGAGCAGCTCGGCGACTGGGAGCTGAGGGCCGCGGGCTCGTTCACCGGGCGCGCGAACTCGGTGGCCGTCGTGGGCGAGCCGGGGCTGCCCCCGGCGGAGGCCGTGGCACAGGTCCTGGCGTTCTACGCCGCGCGCGGACTGCCGCCGCAGGCCCAGGTGGTGGTCGGCTCGGACTGGGAGCGCCGGTTCCTGGATGCGGGATGGGTGCCGAGGGCGGGCTACCGCGGCGGTGCGGTGGTGCAGGTCGCCGACCTCGTCGACGCGCCAGAGGCCGACCCCCATGTGGACGTGGTGGGGGCCGCGTCCGACCGCTGGCTCTCGCGCTACGGACGGGTGGACGACGCCGCTGCCGCCCGAGCCGTCCTCGAAGGACCGCGCACGGTCGGGTTCGCCGAGCTGGAGGACGGCGGGGTGCCTGCTGCGGCCGTCGGACGCGTGGTGGTGACCGGGGAGTGGGCCGGTGTCGCCGCCGTGGAGACCCTCCCCGACCACCGGCGTCGCGGCCTCGCGGACGCCGTCGTGCGCACGTGCCTGGCCTGGGCGCACGAGCGCGGCGCGACCCGCGTGTACCTGCAGACCATGCCGGACAACACGGGCGCTCTGGCGCTGTACGCCCCCCACGGCTTCGTCACCCACCACGAGTACCGCTACCTCGAGCCCTCACAGGAGGCTCACAGCCGATCCAGCGGGGGCCACAGCGCCGGCGCCTAGCGTGACCGCATGAGCACCCACCACGACGAGGTCGAGGACCACGACCTCGGACTCTCCCACGACCTCCCGACCCTGTGGCACCGCCGCCGCCTGCTGGGCCTCTTCGGCGGCGCCGGTGCGGCGGTCGCCCTGGCCGCCTGCTCCACCGACTCCAAGGGAACCGCGACCGCCACGTCGAGTGGTCCTCCCGAGGGCGGCGGACCCGGCACCTCGGCCGAGGTCGGGGACGGCGAGATCCCCGAGGAGACGAACGGCCCCTACCCCGCGGACGGCACCAACGGCGTGAACGTCCTCACCGAGTCGGGCATCGTGCGCAGCGACATCCGCTCGAGCTTCGGTGGTGCGAGCGGGGTCGCCGAGGGCATCGCCCTGACGCTGACGCTCACCGTCGTCGACGTGAGCAGCGCCGACGACGCCGGCACCGCTGCAGCCGGGGCGGCGGTGTACGTGTGGCACTGCGACCGCGACGGGAGCTACTCGATGTACTCCGACGACGTGGCGGACGAGAACTACCTGCGTGGCGTGCAGGAGGCCGACGCCGACGGCACGGTGACGTTCACGTCGATCTTCCCGGCCTGCTACGCCGGGCGGTGGCCGCACGTGCACTTCGAGGTGTACCCGAGCCTCGACGACGCGACGTCGGCGAGCAACCGGCTGAGGACGTCCCAGCTGGCCTTCCCGGAGGACGTCTGCGCCGACGTGTACGCCACCGACGGCTACGGGAGCAGCGTCTCGAACCTCGCCCAGGTCTCGCTCGACTCCGACAACGTGTTCAGCGACGGCTACTCCCTGCAGCTCGCGAAGGTCAGCGGCTCCGTCGCCGACGGCTACACCGCGTCCCTGCGGGTCCCGATCTGACGGCCGCAGGTGGTTCGGGACCGGGGATGGCCGACCCTCAGTCGTCCTTCGGCTCCTCGCCGCAGACGATCCGGGCCGCTGCCTGGTAGTTGGCCGTGTCCGTCTCGCGCTTGACGACCTTCCCGCCCTTGCTGAGGGTGCGGTAGATGTCGATGTCGAACCCCTGCAGCGGAGCCTGGGGCACGCAGTCGTCGGAGTCGTCGTAGCGCGTGGCGGGGGCGCGGAAGTTGCGGCGCTCGGACTTGCCGGCCTTCACCTCGAACTCCTTGGTGCCCCACATCTGGACCGTGGTGCGGCCGACGCCGCCCGGGCTGCTCTTCTGCACGAACGCGCGGATGAGCACACCGCTCTGGAGGTTGTTGCGGAAGCGCAGGTCGAGCGAGCCGAAGTAGACGGTCGCCTCGCGGCCCACCGGGTAGCGGTCGATGTAGAAGGCGTGCGGGTGGTGCTCCACGTCCTCGAGGCCGGCGAAGAACGCCGCGTTGTAGGTGGTGGTGACCACCTGCGACACACCTCCGCCCAGCTCGTCCTGGAAGCGGCCGTTGTTGATGACCGAGCCGGTCGTGAACCCGTTGGCCGCGGTGCGCTCGCCGACGGTGTCGTTGAAGGAGAACGTGTCGCCCGGCTTGAGGATCGTGCCGTTGAGGATCTCGGCCGCGCGGCCCTGGTTGACGTTGCGGTACTCGGCGTGCGGGTACTCGGTGGTGAACTCGCCGATCTTCTCGACGATCTTCAGCGCCTTGGCGTCCTCGGTGGTGAACGCCGGCTCGACGACCTTGGCCTCGACCTGGACGGTGCGCTCGTCGCCGGTCTCGGTGAGCACCGGCACGAGCTTCTCGGCCATCTCCTGCGGCTGCAGGCCGACGCCCTCCTTGCCGGGCACCACGACGGGCTTGTCGTCGCGGATCTCGACCGTGGCATCGACGGCCTTCTTGCCGATGCCGGTCGTGGCGTCGGTGAGCGGCTCGGCCAGCTTCTCGGGGTCGATGACCGGTGCCATCGCGCCGTCCACGGGCTCGACGGTGAGCGCGGGCGCGTAGGCGGTCACCGGCAGGTCCACGTCCTTGTCGCCGACCTCGATGGTCACGGGCGCGGCGACCGCGGGCTCCGCGACCTCGGTCATCGCCCGCCGCAGACCGTCCTCGTCGACCGCGGGCTCGACGGCGGCGGTGGGGACCTTCGCCGGGTCGGTCTGCACGAGGTACTGGTCCTGCACGAGCTGGGCGGTGTCGTCCTTGCGGACCACCAGCCCGGGCTTGGGTGCGCGGGGCTTCGGCTTCGCCTCGGGGAAGGTGATGAGGGCCTCGGTGACCGGCACGTCGACCGCCTCGGCGACACCGTCGACAGCCGCCTTCAGGGCTGCGTCGTCGACGTCGAGGGCGGGCGCGTGCTCGTGGCTGCCGAAGAACAGGGCGACCATGTCGCGCGGGTCCCAGCTGCGGACGCCGCCCGCCTGGTCGACCGACGCGTCGACGTCGAGAGCCAGCCCGGCCTCCGCCGGGTCGATCTCGAAGGACTCGTCGGCGTGGGTGAGGGTGACGGGGTCGCCCTCACGCGGGGTGAGCTCCTCGTCGACGGCGGCGCGGGCGGCGGCCGGTGGCAGCCCGCCCACGTCGACGCCGCCGATGCTCGCGTCGGCGGGCATGCGGGTGCCCGTCAGGACGTAGCCGCCCACGTACAGGCCGCCCAGGACGACGACGGCGGCGAGCAGGGCCCAGCGGCCCCGGCGGCGCGGGCGCTCGTCCGACGGCTCCTCTCCCCCGGTGGGCGGGATGCCGGCGGCCCCGTCGTGGCGGTCCGTCGAGGACTCCTCGTGCAGGCCGTCGTGGAGCGGGAGCGCGTCGTCCTCGGGCTCGTGCCGGAGCTCGTCGTCCGGCGGCGGGGTGCTCAGCGCCGAGCCGGCGAGGGCCGCGGCGACGGCCGACCGCGTGCGCGTCTCGTCGCGACGGTCGTCGTCCGGGTCCTCGTGCGGGTCGTCGTGCTCGTCCTCGACGGGGTCGGCGTCGATCGCGTGCAGCGGTGGGACCGAGTCGTCGTCGACGTCGTCCTCGTCGAGGTCGTCCTCCTCGGGGTCGTTCACGTCCTCGAACGGCTCGTCCTCAGCGACGGCCTCGGCCGGGGTCGCGGTCTCGTCGACGTCGACGTCCGGCTCGACGGCGTCCTCGGAGAGGGCGATGTCCTCGTCCGCGGGGTCCTCGTCCGCTGCTGCGTCGAGGGCGGGGTCCTCCTGCGCCTCGACGTCGGTGTCGTCCGCGGGTGTCGTGTCACCGAGGTCGAGCTCGGCGTCGTCGTGCTCGGCGAGGGGCTCGGCGTCGGTGAAGGTGTCGTCGAGGTGCCGGTCGTCGGCTCCCTCGGCTCCCGTCTCCCCCTCGCCGGGGCGCGGGTGCTCGGAGTCGGGTCCCTCGACGTCCGGCCGCTCAGGTCGCTCGTCGCTCATGCCTTCTCCTGGATGGTCTTCTCGCTGAGGGGCGACCGCACGATCGTCCCGTAGTGCGACCGGTAGTACAGCAACGGGTCGTCCACCCCGTCGCGCACGGCCGCGCCCGTCACTGCACCCATGATGACGGAGTGGTCGCCACCGTCGTGCACGGCGTGCGTGGTGCACTCCAGCCAGGCCAGGGCGTCGTCGAGCAGCGGCGCGCCGTTGGCGCCGCGGTGGAACGGCACGCCGGCGAGCTGGTCCTCCAGTGGTCGGCCGCGGTCGGCGAACCATGCCGAGGCGTCGCGCCCCTCCTCGGTGAGGATCGAGACGCCCCACGTACCTGTCGTGAGCACCGCGTCGTGGAACCGGCTCGCCCTGTGCGAGCACACCAGCACCATCGGGGGCTCCAGCGACACCGAGCAGAAGGCGCTGGCCGTCATGGCGTGGTCGACGCCGTCGAGGACGGTGGTGACCACCGTGACACCGCTCGCGAACCTGCCGAGGGCGTCGCGGAAGGCACGCTGGTCGACGGACGCGGTCATCGTTCCAGCCTAGGAGCGAGCAGGACCGCGGCGGCGCACACCCCCAGGCCCCCGATCATCCAGGTCCAGCCGATCGCGTCGGCGGCCACGAGGTAGGAGCCCGTCGGCTGCAGCTGCTGGAGCAGCAGCACCAGGGTCCAGCCGAGCCCGAACCAGGCGGCCCCCACCCGCACCGCGAAGCCGCAGGCCACGGCCACGAGGGCCACGGTGACCAGGCTGAGCACCAGGCCGCCGGGCCGGTCGGCCCCCATCACCTCGAACGTCGTGCGGTGCACGAGGGACCCCAGGACCCCCACCCAGACGCCGAGCAGCACCACGACCAGGCGGGCGAGGGCCGCCGCCGCGCTCACACCCCGGTGCCGGCGAAGAGGTCGTCCTCGAACGTGGTGCCCGGCGCCGGCGACGCGACACCCTTGACGAGGCGGTAGTGCTCGGTGCCCCACGCGCGCTGGGCGACGTCGTTGGACAGCGCGAAGAACGGCCCGTCGACGGCGATCTGCGTGGCGTGGGCCCGCATGGCGTCGAGCTTGGCGTCGACCCAGGTGCTGCCGTCGACCACGGCGTCGAGGTCCTCGTCGCGGATCGCGAACGGCGGCAGGTTGTCGGGGTCCATGCCCTCCATGAACTGCAGGTCCCCGGCCTCGCGGATCTCCTTGATGCCCTGACGCATGGCCGACTCCGACATCGCCGTCCAGTAGACCTTCGCCACGTCCCAGGCCTCGCCGAGGTCGTGGCGGTAGGACCGTGCCGCCGCGAGGGCGACGGCGTAGTGCGCCACCCGGTTGGCCTGCACGTGGTCGGGGTGGCCGTAGTTGCCGAACTCGTCGTAGGTCACGAGGACCTGCGGCCGGATCTCGCGGATGACGGCGACGAGCTCGTTCGTGGCCTCCAGCAGGTCGGCGTGCCAGAACGCGTTCGCGTGGATCTCGTCGGCGGCGGTGGCGTTGCCGTTCTCGTCCCACTTCATGCCGGAGTCGCGGAAGCGGCCGTCGCCACCGAGGCGGCGGAAGTCGGTGACGCCCAGGATCCCCATCGCGTCGGTGAGCTCGGTGAGCCGGTGCGCGCCGAGCCCGTCGTCCTGGTCGGCCGCCAGGTGCTCGAGCTCGGGAACGAGGATCTCGCCCATCTCGCCGAGGGTGCAGGTGACGAGGGTGACGTGGGCCCCCTCGCTCACGTACTTCGCCATGGTGGCGCCGTTGTTGATGGTCTCGTCGTCGGGGTGGGCGTGGACGAGCAGGAGACGACGTGCGGGCAGGGCCATGGCGCCAGCGTATCGACGCGGCACGAGCGTGGGCACGGGAGCGCAGGAGGGGCGCGGGGGCACGGATGGTGAGATGGGTGCCATGACGGTCTCCTACCCTCGCCTCGCCGCCAGCACCGCACGCTTCACGCTCGGCATCCCGCGCAACGTGACGGTCTCGCCGGACGGCGGCACCGTGTGGTTCGTGCGCACCGCCGACGGCGTCAGCCGCACCGGTGCCCTGTGGGCCCACGACGTGGCCACCGGGCAGGAGCGGGTGCTGGTGGACCCCGACGCCCTCCTCGCCGACGGCGAGCAGCTGTCGGCGGCCGAGCGCGCGCGACGGGAGCGCTCGCGCGAGACCGGCGCCGGTGTCGTCGACTACGCCGTTGACACGGCGGGGCGGTGGGCCTCCTTCGCCCTCTCGGGCAAGGCGTGGGCGGTGGACCTGGCTGCCGGGGCCGTGCACGAGCTGCCCACCGTCGACGGCGTGATCGACCCGCGGGTCGACCCCACCGGACGACGGGTGGCCTACGCCGCTGCCGACGGCGCCCTCAGGGTCGTCGACCTGCAGGGCGAGGAGAGGGCCGGCGACGAGCAGGTGCTGGCGGCGCCGGACACGGCGACGCAGGTCTGGGGCCAGGCCGAGTTCATCGCCGCGGAGGAGATGAGTCGGTACCGCGGGTTCTGGTGGGCCCCCGACGGCTCCTCGCTGCTCGTGGAGCGCTACGACGACGCCCCGGTGCAGGTCTGGCACGTGGCCGACCCCGAGAACCCCGACCGCGAGCCGGTCGCCCAGCGCTACCCGGCCGCCGGCACCCCCAACAGCGAGGTGACGCTCTGGCACGTCGCGCTCGACGGCACCCGCACCGAGGTGCAGTGGGACCGCGAGCGGTTCGAGTACCTCTCGAGCGTCACGTGGACCGAGCACGGCGCCCCCGTGCTGCAGGTGCTGAGCCGCGACCAGCGCAGCGCCCGCGTGCTGTCGGTCGACGTCGCGGACGGCTCCACCGAGACGCTGCGCGAGCTCTCCGACGCGGCATGGGTGGAGGTCACGAGCGCGCCGCGCCGTGCGCCCGGTGGCCGTCTGGTCACCGTGGAGGACGTGGACGGCTCGCGTCGGCTCGTCGTCGACGGCACGCCCGTCGGGTCGTCGGAGTGGCAGGTGCGCGGCATCGTCAGCACCCACCCCGACGCGGTGGTCGTGACCGCGTCGGCGGAGCCCACCGAGGTGCAGGTGCTGCGCGTCGGCCTGGGCGGGACGTCCGACGTCGAGCCGCTCACGTCGGGCCAGGCCGTGCACGGTGCGGCCGTCGGCGGCGGGACCACGGTGGTGAGCCGCTCCGCGCTCGACGCGGTCGGCACCACCTTGACGGTGCACCGCGAGGGCACGGCCGAGACCACGCAGCTGTCGGTCGTCGCAGAGCCGGCGCCGTTCGAGCCCGACGTGACCGTCGTGTCGGTCGGCGAGCGCGAGCTCCGCGCCGCCGTCCTCTTCCCGCGTGACCACGTGCGGGGCTCACGCCGCCTGCCGGTGCTCATGGACCCGTACGGCGGTCCGCACGCCCAGCGCGTGCTCGCGTCGGCCCGCATGTTCCTGGAGGCGCAGTGGCTGGCCGACCAGGGCTTCTGCGTGATCGTGGCCGACGGTCGCGGGACGCCTGGTCGCGGGGCGGTGTGGGAGCGGGAGATCCTCGACGCGTTCGCCGAGGTCACCCTGGCCGACCAGGTCGACGCACTCGCCGGCGTGGCCGAGCGGTTCCCCGACGACGTCGACACCTCGCGCGTCGGCATCACGGGCTGGTCCTACGGCGGCTACCTGTCCGCCCTGGCCGTGCTGGCGCGACCGGACGTCTTCCACGCCGCGGTGGCCGGCGCTCCCGTGACCGAGTGGCGCCTGTACGACACCTGCTACACCGAGCGCTACCTGGGGCACCCCGACGAGCGGCCCGACGTGTACGACCGCAACTCGCTGCTGCCGCTCGCCCCGCGCCTGGAGCGTCCGCTCATGCTGATCCACGGCCTGGCCGACGACAACGTGGTGGCCGCGCACACCCTGCGCCTGTCGTCGGCCCTGCTCGCGGCCGGCAAGGCGCACACCGTGCTCCCCCTGTCGGGCGTCACCCACATGACGCCCCAGGAGGTCGTGGCCGAGAACCTCAAGGTGCTGCAGGTGGACTTCCTGCGCACCCACCTCGGGGCCTGAGCTCTCCGCGCTGCTCGGACCATCCTCGACCTGCGGCCGCGCTGCCGGTCCTTCGTCAACCTGCGGCTGCGCTGCCGGTCCTTCGTCGACCCGCGGCTGCGCTGCCGGTCCCTCCTCGACCTGCGGCTGCGCTGCTTCCGCTCCGAGTCGGTCTGGTCTCCGAAAGGGCCTCGACCTGACGGTGGGCCAGGGGTCGGTCGAGCTCCCGGGCCGCGGCTGGGCGGTCAGCGGTAGATGACACGCCGAATGCGGAAGTCAGAGGTAGGTGGCGCGCGGATAGCGGGTCTCCATCCGCGGGCCACCTACCTCCACCCTCGCCCGTAGCGCGGGCCACCTACCTCCCGGGAGCGACGGGACGCAGGCCCGAGAACCCGGGCCACCACGCACCCAGCTCCCCGGTCGAGGCCCTTTTCGGGGCCCACCTCCGCGCAGAGCCGAGGCAGCGCACCCGCAGGACCAGCACCCGCCGAGCCAGCGCAGCCGCAGGACAGGACGAGGACGACGCCTACCCCTCCCGCTTCAGCCGCTTCGGGCCGTCGGGCAGGTCGGGGGCCGGAGCATCCTCGGACAGCCGCTCGTCGCCCGGCAGCCAGCCGCCGTACACGTCGACCATCTCGACGACCCGCTCGTCGAAGGGCTCGACGACGACCGCCCACGCATGGTCCTCGGCGTCGTCCTCGCCCGCGAAGCCCTCGCGTCGGGCGGTCACCGTATAGCCCTCGGCCTCCAGCGCCTTGACGAGCTCGTCGGCGTCGTCGCGCTCGTCGAACCAGATCTCGCTCATGGCGACGATGGTAGGACGGGGTTCGGAGGGGCGGGACTCAGCCGTGGTGCAGCGTGAAGTCGTCGAAGTCGAAGCCCGGCGACACCATGCAGCTGACGAGCGCCTCCTCGTCGGTCGGGACGGTGCGCTGCCACCGCCCTGCAGGGACGAGCACCTGGCTCGACTCCCCCGCCCCGACGCCGACGTGGTGCCGCTGCCCGGCAGCGGGCGCCCGACCGTCGCCCCCGAGCTCCAGCACGACGGTCCCGGTGTGCGCGAGCCACAGCTCGTCGGACGCCACGCGATGCCACGCCGACGACTCGCCCGCGGGCAGCAGGAACCAGATGAGGGTCGCGGTGGGTCGGACCCGTCCGTCGGGCAGCGTGACGTCGACCGGGGAGCGCCAGGTCTGCCGGTACCACCCGCCCTCGGGGTGGGGCTCGAGACCGAGCCGACGTGCGGTGGCAGGTGCCTCGGAGGGGGTGGAGCTCATGGCCGCACGGTAGTAGCCTGGGGGTCCCCGTTCCGTGAGGTGATCTGCCACCGTGAAGCTCTGAGGTCCGAGCCCTGCGCGCGTCCGCTCGACGCTGCGCGCCTCGTCGACCTCGTTCACGGTTGCTCCTGCGACCCCGGGCGCCTGCCCGGACTCTCGGGACGTCCTGACGTCGTGTCCTCCTGACGGCGCGCTCGCGCGGCTCACACCGCTCCAGCCCGCCACGACCCTCAGGAGGCCCCCATGGCTGCATCCCTGTCCTTCCACCACGTCACCCACACCTGGCCCGACGGCGCACCCGCCCTGTCCGACGTCGACCTCGACCTCGGGCCCGGGCTGCACGGGCTCGTCGGCAGCAACGGCAGCGGCAAGTCCACGCTGCTGCGCCTCGCTCACGGCGACCTCGTCCCCACGGGCGGCTCCGTCCTGACCACGGGGTCGCTGGAGCTGCTGCCGCAGGACCCGGTGCGGACCGTCGAGGGGCTCACCGTGGCCGACGTCCTCGACGTCGCCGACACCCTCGTCGCGCTGCGCGCCATCGAGGCGGGCAGCACCGACCAGGCCGACTTCGACCGGGTCGGGGACGACTGGGACGTCGAGGAACGAGCCGCGGCCTGGCTCGCTCGGCTCGGGCTCGGCTCGCTCGGCCTGTCGCGCGAGGCGTCGAGCCTCTCCGGCGGCGAGCTCGTGCTGCTGGCCCTGGCCGCCCGCCTGCTGCGCAGGCCCGACGTGGTGCTGCTCGACGAGCCCACGAACAACCTCGACCGACGCGCCCGCGCGCACCTGACGTCGGCGCTCGGCGCGTTCGGCGGGGTCGCCCTCGTCGCGAGCCACGACCGCGAGCTCCTCGAGCGCATGGACACGATCGTGGAGGTGCACGCCGGACGGGTGCGCACCGTCACGGGCGGGTTCTCCGTCTACGAGCGGGTCGTGGCGGCCGAGCAGGAGGCGGCGGGGCGCGCCGTCCGCGACGCCAAGGCGGACGTGCGGCGCCAGGAACGTGAGCTGGTCGAGGCCCGCGCCAAGCTCGCCCAGCGGAAGCGGACGGCGCACAAGGCCGAGGCCGAGAAGCGGGTGCCGAAGATCGTCGCCCACGGCCGGCGCATGGCGGCCGAGGTGTCGGCCGGGAAGCTCCGCGGCGCGCACGAGGAGCACGTGGCCCGCGCACGAGCCGACCTCGACGCGGCCGAGGAGCTGGTCCGCGACGACCGCGAGATCCGCCTGGAGCTGCCCGACACGGCCGTTCCGCGCACCCGTGACGTGCTGGTCACCGAGGGGCTCGTGCTCCCGCACGTCGGCACCGAGGTGGCCCTGCACCTGAGGGGGCCGGAGCGTGTGGCGCTGACCGGGCCCAACGGCAGCGGCAAGACCACCTTCCTGGAGGTGGCTCTCGGCCGGCTCGCCCCGGCCGCCGGGTCCGCGACCGTGAGCGTGCCCGTCGGCAGGCTCGCCCAGCGGCCGACGCTCCCGGACGAGGACGCCTCCGTCCTCGAGAACGTGCGTCGGGTGGCTCCGGAGGCCGACCCCCAGCACGTGCGGGCCCAGCTGGCACGGCTGCTGTTCCGTGGCCGTGCGGCGGAGCGGATCGTGGCGACGCTGTCCGGGGGCGAGCGGCTGCGGGCGGCACTCGCGTGCGTGCTGCTGGCCGACCCCGCGCCCCAGCTGCTGCTGCTGGACGAGCCGACGAACGACCTGGACCTCGTGAGCGTCGGGCACCTCGTGGAGGCGCTGCGCGGCTACCGGGGGGCACTCCTGGTGGTCAGCCACGACGAGCGGTTCCTCGACGAGCTCGAGCTCGACCGCCGGGTGGCGCTCCCGTCGCCCAGCGGACCGGTGCGACCCGCACGAGACTAGGAGCGTGAACCCCGACGGACCCCCGCTGGACGGGCCGAGCATCATGCGCCAGACGTGGGCCGACATCGCCTTCGTGCACTGGGCGGTCGACCCGTCGACCGTCGAGCGATTCATGCCGCCCGGGGTGCGCCCCGACGTGCTCGACGGCAGCACCTACGTGGGCCTCATCCCCTTCCGGATGCAACGTGCCGGGTTCGGGACAGGGCCCGCGGTGCCGTGGCTGGGCACGTTCCACGAGACCAACGTGCGCCTCTACTCGGTCGACGACGCAGGCCGCCACGGCGTGGTGTTCCTGTCGCTGGAGTCCTCACGGCTGCTCGTGTCGGCCCTGGCCCGGATCGTCTTCGGCACGCCGTACACCTGGGCCCGGATGCGGGTCGACCAGCACGACGACCGGCACCGCTACACGTCGCGTCGTCGCTGGCCGGGGCCGCGCGGGGCGGGCGGGCGGATCGAGGTGCGCCCCGTCGAGCCGCTCCACGAGCCGAGCGAGCTGGAGCACTTCGTGACCGCCCGGTTCGGGCTGCACACCCGGGTCCTCGGCCGGACCTGGTGGGTCCCCAACACGCACCGGGCGTGGCCGCTGCACCGCGCCGAGCTGGTGTCGATCGACGACACCCTGGTCGAGGCGGCCGGCCTTCCCGGGCTGGCGGCCACGGAGCCGACGTCGGTGCTGTGGTCCGAGGGCACCTTCACGACGTTCGGGACGCCGCGCGGCGCCGTCCCTCGCCGGGCAGCAGCACTCGGGTGAGCACCACGCCCCACACCGCTGCGAGCGGGAACATCAGCAGCCCGTAGACCGCCGCCGGCACCGAGATGGCGGTGTCGTCGAGCACCTCGACGGCCACGTAGATGGCGAGGGTGGCGTTGTGCACGCCGATCTCGAACGAGCTGGCCACCGCCTGGGCCGGCGTGAGGCCGACGAGCCGCGGCACGAAGAACCCGACCACGAGGCTCACGACGCAGAACAGCGTGGCGGCCGCGCCCACCTGCGCCAGGTAGTCACCTGCGTCCGAGCCGGTGCTGGCCAGGATCCCGAGCACGAGGACCAGCAGGATCACGGCCGACGCGATGCGCACCGGCTTGTCGGCGCGCTGGGCGAAGCCAGGGCTCTTCGCGCGCACGAGCATGCCCACGAGCACGGGGGCGAGCACGACGACGAAGACCTCGACGACCTTGCGGAACTGCAGCGACACCTCGTCGTCGAGCCCGTAGTGGGCGATCGCGAGGTTGGTGATGAGCGGCAACGACCCGATCGCGATGATCGAGTTGATCGCCGTCAGGGACACGTTCAGGGCGACGTCGCCCCGGAACAGGTGGCTGTAGAGGTTGGCCGACGTGCCACCCGGCGACGCGGCGAGCAGCAGCATGCCGACGGCGAGCAGCGGGTCGAGGTCGAACGCGGTGACCAGGCCGAAGCAGACGACCGGCAGCACGACGAGCTGGCAGGCCAGGGCCACCGTGACCGCCTTCGGGTGGCGGGCCACGCGCCGGAAGTCGTCGGGCGTGAGCGAGAGGCCCAGCCCGAACATGATGATCCCGAGCGCGATGGGCAGCCCGACGGTCGAGAGCGCGGAGTCCATGGGCGAATCCTAGGAGTGATGCGGGTCACATCCTGGTCGGCGCTCCGGTCGATGGAGTGGTCCTGTCGGTCAGGGAAGGGCGTCGAGGATCGCGGGGATCCGCTCCCGGAAGGCCGCCACGCGGTCGCGCGTGCGCTGCGGCTCGCCGACCTTCTGCAGGTTCGCGATGCCGGCATCTCCCCGGGCGATGCCCGCGGCGATCCGCTCGCTGGCCGTCGTCATCCGCGCCACCACGGCGTCGAGGAGCGTCACCGGGCCCCACTCCCCGTAGGCCTCCACGACGAGGTCCAGACGTCGGGCGGTCTCCTGCGCGCCGATGTCGCGGTAGAGCGGGATGCCGGTCCAGACCAAGAAGGCGAGGTCGTCGATCGCACGCCCAGGGCCCGCCATGTCCCAGTCGATCATCGCGACGAAGTGGCCGCTCTGGATGATCCAGTTGTACGCGCCGGGGTCGTGGTGGCAGATGATCTGGTCGGCCTCCAGGAGCACCGGCTCGTCGCCGGTGCCGCGCCACCGCAGCGGCTCGTCGGGGCGGAAGTCCTCCACCAGGTCGTGGTACTCACGCAGCCACGTGACCGCCTCGACCAGCACCGTGTCGAGCACGACCTCCTGGTCGACCGGCACGCCGCGACCCTCGACGTAGCTGAGCACCTCGCGACCCTCCTCGTCGAGGCCCTCGACCCGTGGCACACCGCCGAGGCCCTCCGCGGCGAGGTGGTCGAGCAGGGCGTGGACGGCCGGCGTCCAGGGCCCCGTGGGGCGGCGGACGGTGCGTCCGATGCGGATCGCTCCCCCGACGGCACCCGGCAGGTGCTCGACGTCGGCGCTTCCTCCGTCGTCCGGTCCCGTGTCCTGTGCGTCGTTCACGTGGCCCATCGTGGCACGCTGTCTCCCGTGGCTCACGGACACGCGCACTCCCTCGACGACCTCGACGTCGGCCCGCCCCGCCGGGGCCTGGCCGCGACCCTCGCCGTCGTGGTGGGGGCCATCTCGCTCGTGGCGGTCGTCGCCATGGTCATGCTGTGGCCGTCGGCGTCGGAGGTCCCGCGCGACGCCAACCCGCTGAGCGGCGAGGGTGTCAGCCTGGTCGACGCCACCGTCACCGCCGTCAAGCCGTTCGACTGCGGCTCGGGTGGCGTCGGTCCCGACAACCTGCCCACCGTGGCGGGCGACTGCGCCAACGTGACGGCCGAGACCGACGCCGGCGACGCCTCGTTCGTGCTCGACTCGGCGCGCTTCCAGGCCGGCATCGACGTCGGCGACGACATCGAGGTCATCCGCATCGCGCCCGCGGGCCAGGAGGCGACGTTCGAGTTCTACGACTTCCAGCGCAGCTTCCCGCTGCTGGCCCTCGCCATCGCGTTCGCCGTGCTGGTCGTGGCGGTCGCCCGCTGGCGTGGCCTGTTCGCGCTCGTCGGCATCGGCGTCACGCTGCTCGCGCTCATGCAGTTCATCCTCCCGGCCCTGCTGGCCGGCAGGTCCGCGCTCCCGGTGGCGATCGTGGGCTCGACGGTGATCATGACGCTCGTGCTGTACCTCGCGCACGGGGTGAGCATCCGCACCACCAGCGCCCTGTTCGGCACGTACTTCGGCATCGTCGCCACGGCGCTCATGGGCGCGCTGGCGACCGACTGGTCGAGCCTGACCGGCATCGGCTCCGAGGACGACCGGACGCTGGTGGCCACCGTGCCCGACCTGTCGATGTCGGGGGTCGTGGCCGCGACGATGGTGATCGCGGGGCTCGGCGTGCTGAACGACGTGACCGTGACCCAGGCGAGCGCGGTGTGGGAGATGCGCGCGCTCCAGCCGACCGCCAACGCGGCCAAGCTGTTCACGTCGGCCATGCGGATCGGCCGCGACCACATCGCCTCGAGCGTGTACACGCTCGTGTTCGCGTACGCGGGCTCGGCGATGACGGTGCTGCTGCTCATCACGGCGTACTCCCGGCCCCTGGGCGAGATGGCGTCGACCGAGGAGCTGGGCCAGGAGATCGTCCGCACGCTCGTGGGTGCCATCGGACTCGTCCTCGCGGTTCCCGTGACGACCGCGATCGCCGTCGCCCTGGCCCCCGCGGCCGAGGACGAGCCCGAGCACGCGGGCGGCCACCGCCGCGCCCCCGCCTGACTCCCCCCACCTCCACCGCACGCCCCGTCTCGACGCGTTCGGGTCGATCTGCGTCGGACGAACCGACGCGAGCGCGTCAGGACGCGGGCCGTGGCGCGGTGGCGTGCGTACCCTCAGGACATGGAGTGGGTCGGGATCGTGCTGTTCGCCGTGGGCGTGCTGGCCGTGCTGGTGCTGGCGCTGTACCTGTTCCAGCGCTCGCTCGACAAGCCCGGCGGCCGCGAGGGCCTGGGCACGATGGGCAACGGCATGGGCGTCATGGACAACTTCTTCAGCCCCTCGCGTGCCGACGCCAAGGAGGAGCTCGAGCGGCAGAAGCGTGCCGCCCACGTCATGCCGTCGCCGGACGAGGACGACGACGAGCGCCACGGCCGGGTCCGGCGCAACCCCGACGGATCGCCGCGTTCCATCCGGATCTCCCGCCCTCCGACGCACGACTGACGACGCCCGGACGACCCGGCTCCTCGGCGACCTCGTCCTGGGACGGTCGCCCCAGTCGCGGTTCTCAGGAGGCGGCCCGGGACGAAGGGCCCTACCGTCGGAGGATGCAGACCGCCCGCACGATCCTCGCGAGCACGATCGGCTTCTACGCGTTCATGGGCGCACAGGCCCTCGACGCGCTGCGGACCGGCTCCTCCCGCCGCCGCTGAGCCTCAGGCTCGTCGCACGCCCATCGCCTCGCGCATCCCCCGCGTCGCCAGCTGGTCGGCCAGCTCGTTGTCGCTGACCCCGGAGTGACCCTTCACCCAGAACCACTCCACCTCGTGCCGGTCGCAGGCGGCCTTGAGCCGCTGCCAGAGGTCGACGTTCTTGACCGGCTGCTTCGCCGCCGTGCGCCAGCCGTTGCGCTCCCACCCGGCGAGCCACGACGTGATGCCGCTGCGCACGTAGGTGCTGTCGGTGTGCAGGTGCACCGTGCTCGGCCGGTTCAGCATCTCCAGCGCCATGATCGGCGCCGTCAGCTCCATCCGGTTGTTGGTCGTCGAGCCCGGCTCGCCGCCGCACAGCTCGCGCACGTGCTCGCCGTAGCGCAGCACCGCACCCCAGCCGCCCGGCCCCGGGTTCGGCGTGCAGCCCCCGTCGGTGTGGATGGTCACGACAGCGGTCTGCGGGGCTTCGGTCGACATGGCGGGCCCATCCTCGCACCCGGCGGCCGCATGCGGGGGTGCGCACCGCCGGGGCGCGTAGCGTGGCGGTCATGAGCCTGCACACCGCCGACGAGCGGACCGTCCTGGAAGGTCTGCTCGACGCGCAGCGGACCGAGATCGCCCTGCTGCTCGACGAGCTCGACGACGCCGAGGCGCGCACCCGGCTCGTGTCGTCGATGACCACCGTCCTGGGCCTCGTGAAGCACGCGACGTTCGTGGAGAAGGTCTGGTTCCACTCGCGCGTGGCCGGCGTCCCGCGCGAGGACCTGCGCCTGCCCCGCACGCCGGCCGAGAGCTTCGAGCTGGCCGAGGACGACACCATCGAGTCGGTGCGAGCCGACTACGACGACGCCTGCGACCGCTCGCGCGTCGTGGCCGCCCAGCACGACCTCGACGAGACCTGGCCGTGGCACGACGGGCCGGTCTCCCTGCGGTACCTCTACGGCCACATGATCGCCGAGCTGGCCCGGCACTCCGGGCACGGCGACATCCTCGTGGAGCAGCTCATCGCGCGGCGCCCCGTCGGCACGGACTGAGCGTGATCGACCCGGTCGTGGCGCTGGCCGTGGTCGGCGCCGCGCACGCGGCGTTCCAGACCACGGTGTCGGTGGTCGTCTACCCAGCACTCGCCGCGGTCGGGCGCGAGGGCTTCGCCGCCGCGCACGAGGCGCACTCGAGGCGCATCGTCGCGCTCGTGGCCCCGCTCTACGCCGCACTCCTCGCCGTGGGCGGGTGGGCCGCGCTGGCCGATCCGCGCCCGCTCGTCCTGGCCGCGGTGGCGGCCCACGGCGTCGCCCTCCTGCTCACCGCTCTGGTCGCCGCCCCGACCCACGGACGGCTCGGGTCGGACGGCCCCACCCCGGCGCTGCTGCGCCGCCTGGCCCGCTCCGACCTCGCCCGCACGGCCGCGGCGTGGACCGGCCTCGTCCTGTCGCTCCTCGCCCTCGGCTGACCCGGGCCACGCACGATTCTCCCTCTGCGCGATCAGGGCTTCTCCCTTCGCGTGGACCGTGCCGCGTGAAGGAAGCATCCTTGCCCGCGGCTGTGTCGCTCAGGCGAGGTGCAGGGGGTCTCCGACCGCGAGGACGCCGGGCGTCTCGACGTCGGCGTACACCGCCAGGCAGAGGTCACGCTCCGCGCCGAGGTGCTTCAGCAACGACCCCTCCGCGGAGGTCCCGTCCTGCGCGACGTCGACCATCCGGCACCGCGGGACCCGCTCGACGACACGAAGACCCGCGCCCCCGACGGTGAGCGGACGACCCACCCAGGTCTCCTCGACGAACGGCTCGTCCGTCTCGACGACGACGTTGACGCGCAGCCGACGCGGGTCCGCGTCGACGCTCCACCGCTCGGCGCACCACGCGAGGGTGGCCGTGCCGACCAGCGACACCGCCCCTTGGTCCTGGTGCCCGACACCTGCCTCCGGCAGCACCCGCACCGCGGCCTCCATGACGGTGCTCAGCTCGGCGTCGAGGACTGCGTCTCCCACCGTCCACGTACCCGTGCCGCTCGACACGACCACCTCGCCGGAGCCCGTGGTGCACGCCGCGTGCTCGAACACCGCGTCGCGCCGACGGAAGCGGCGGCTGTCCTTGCCCGACGCGAACCGTCCGTCCTCGTCCTCCACGGCGTACCAGCGGTCGCCCACCAGACCGCGCGCGTCGAGCTCGACGCTGCGCAGCGCCTCGCCACCCATCGACTTCACCGGGTAGCGACGCAGGGCGACCACCGTCGGGCGAACGACACCGGGCGTCGTCACGGAGCCGTCGCCACCCGCACCCGGTTGCCGTCGGGGTCGACGACCTCGCAGTCGCGCGCCCACGGGTTGTCCTCCACCTCGACGCCGAGGTCGGCCGCGATCGCGTCGACGTCGGGCACCCACAGGTAGACGAGCGACGGCCCGGGCGCGTCACCGGTGTGCTCGGACAGGTACACCCGGCACCCGTCGCGCACGACCCCGACGAACCGTGGGAGGCCCGGCTCGAACACGTGCCGGAACTCCTCAGCGAACCCGAGCCGCGCCCACCACGGCAGCGACGCGTCGACGTCGGCGACACGCAGGATCGGGACGGCGGAGACCCTCTGACGACTCATGGCGTCACCCTCACACGACGGAGATCAGTCGGTCCACAGGACGACGACCCGACGCCGCCCCGGCGACGACCTCGACGTTCCGCGTCACGGGCTCGATGGCTTGCCTACCTGGGGATCGCTGCGACCGGATCCGAGGCGTCCTCCAGGACCTTCCCGCGAACGACGGGCCGCGCGACCACGTCCGACTCGGCCGGATGGGCTGCGACCTACACGTTGAAGCGGAACTCCACCACGTCGCCGTCGGCCATGACGTACTCCTTGCCCTCCATGCGGACCTTGCCGGCCGACTTCGCTGCGGCCATGGACCCGGCCTCGACGAGGTCGTCGAAGGAGACGATCTCGGCCTTGATGAAGCCCTTCTGGAAGTCGGTGTGGATCACGCCGGCGGCCTCGGGGGCGGTGGCGCCCTTCGGGATCGTCCAGGCGCGCGTCTCCTTGGGCCCGGCGGTCAGGTAGGTCTGCAGGCCGAGGGTGTCGAAGCCGACGCGGGCCAGCGCGTCGAGGCCCGGCTCCTCGACGCCCATCTCGGCGAGCATCTCCGCCCGCATGACCTCGGCCTCCTCGTCGTCACCCAGCTCGACCAGCTCGGCCTCGCTCTTGGCGTCGAGGAACACGGCCTCGGCGGGGGCCACGATGTCGCGCATCTTCTGCTTGAGGGCCTCGTCGGCCAGCTCGTCGGCGTCGCAGTTGAAGACGAAGAGGAACCGCTTGGCGGTCATCAGGTGCAGGTCGCGCAGGAGCGCGAGGTCGAGCCCGGCGTTGAGCACTCCGGTGCCGGCCTCGAGCGCGGTCTGGGCCTTCTGCACCTCGGCCAGCTGGGCCGCGAGCGACTTGTCCTTGCGCGACTCCTTCTCGAGCCGCGGGACCGCCTTCTCGACGGTCTGCAGGTCCGCGAGGATCAGCTCGGTCGAGATGGTCTCGATGTCGCTGCTCGGGTCGACCTTGCCGTCGACGTGCGTGACGTCCTCGTCGCGGAACACGCGGGTGACCTGGCAGATCGCGTCGGACTCGCGGATGTGCGAGAGGAACGCGTTGCCCATGCCCTCGCCCTCGGACGCGCCGCGGACGATGCCGGCGATGTCGACGAACTGGACCGTCGCCGGGAGGATCTTGGCCGAGCCGTGGATCTCCGCGAGCTTCTCGAGCCGCGAGTCCGGCACGCCGACCACGCCGACGTTCGGCTCGATCGTCGCGAACGGGTAGTTCGCCGCGAGGACGTCGTTCTTGGTCAGGGCGTTGAAGAGGGTCGACTTGCCCGCGTTGGGGAGTCCGACGATGCCGATGCTGAGTGCCACGAGGAACCAGCCTACTGGTCCGGCTCACGCAGCCCGACGGCGCGCATCAGCCCCAGACCCGCACCCACAGGCGACGCCAGAAGCCCTCGGTCGCGGCCAGCTTGGCCCGACGTCGGCGCAGGGCCGCGGTCTCCCCGTCCGCAGCGCCGGCCCAGCCGCCGGTGGCCAGCCCGGTGCCCACGGCCTGCTCGGGCGACGCGCCGCCGACCATGGCCGAGCCCGCGCCCGAGAACTCGGCGAGCCGGCGGTAGCAGTCGCCGCACAGCAGCCGCCCCGACACGGTCTCGTGGGCGCCGGGACGCCTGCCGCACTGCATGCAGGTGCTCATGCGGCGAACCTACTCCCGCTTCTCGGTGGCGTCGAGGTGCTCGGGACGCAGCGTGAAGTGCCGGCTGACCCCGCCGTACCAGGGGTCGTCGGGCACCTCGCCGAGGTCCTCCGCGCCGAGCCGCCGAGCCACCGCCGCCGACGGCGCGTTGTCGGGGTACATGCCGATGACGAGCGAGGCGTGTCCGGCGGCGAAGGCGCTGCGGGCGTGGGCCGCCGCGCCCTCGGTGGCGTACCCGTGCCCGGCGCTGTCGGGGTGCAGGTGCCAGCCCAGCTCGTACTCCCCCACGAACCCGCCGTCGATGCGCTCCATCCGCGACACCAGCACCGTCCCCGCCATCACCCCGGTCTCGCGCACCTCGAGCGCGCGCCACGCCTGCAGCGGGTCCTCGGCCTCGCGAGCGTTGACCCGCACGACCCACGCGCGGGCGGCGTCGAGGTCGGCCATGGGCACGAACGGCGGGTTGCCGAGCCAGCGGATCACGTCGAGTCTGGAGAGGATCGAGAGCACCCTGGGGGCGTCCGCGTCGCCGAAGCGGCGCACCGCGAGCCGCGGCGTCTCCACGCGCTCGGGGAAGTCCGACCCGGTGAGCATGAGCCCGAGCGTACGGACCCAGGTGCCACGATGGCCGCATGACCGTCATCAAGATCAACGCCATCACCGTGCCCGACGACGCCGGCGACGAGCTGGCCCACCGCTTCGCCGCCCGCGCCGGTGCCGTGGACGACGCCGACGGGTTCGAGGGCTTCGAGCTGCTGCAGCCCACCGACGAGCGCACCCAGTGGCTCGTCATCACCCGCTGGCGCGACGAGGACGCGTTCCAGGCCTGGCTGGCCTCGCCGTCGTTCGCGCACGGCCACCGGTCGGAGTCCGAGCGCGGTGGCGGCGACGCGCCCAAGCCGGTGTCGACCCACAGCGAGGTCTGGTCGTACCAGGTCGCCGGCGGATCACCCGGCAACCCGGCAGCCGACCCCACGGCCGGACCCGCCTGAGACCCGCCGTTCCAGCGCGCCGCCACGACTCTGTCGGTCCGATGCCCTAGCGTCACAGGCATGGCAGCCTCCGTGGCACCCTCGCCTGCCGGACTGGCCCGTCACGATCTCGGGGCCCGGCAGTCGATCCTGTTCGCCACGATGGCTCTCGCCGCCATCACCACGCTCGACGTCGTCACCGACGGTCGCCTCGGCCTGATCTTCTCCGTGGGCTTCGTGCTCGTCGTGGTCACGGTGCCGCTCGCGGTCGACGTCCGCTCGCTGCTGCCGGCCGGCGTCCTGCCGCCCGTTCTGCTCCTCGTGTTCGTGGGCGTCGTGGCGGCCGCATCGCCCGACGCGGTCGAGGTCTCCGGCCTGCCCGACGGCACCGGCTGGTTCGGACGCACCCTCACCGGCGTCATCGACCGCGGCGTCACGCTCATGGCCGGCCACGGACTGGCCCTCGCCGCGGTCGTGGCCCGGATCGTGACCGACCCCCACCACCCGCGTCGCACGCGGGTCGCCCGTCCGGCCCGTCGCACGGTCTGACCCGTGGAGGAGTACCTGCGGCTCAACCGCGCCATGTGGGACAGCCGCGCCGCACGGCACGCCGCCGCGGCGTCCTACGACCTCGACCGCTACCGCCGTGACTCGGCCGCGATCAGCGACGTCGTCCGCTTCGACCTGCCACGGCTCGGCGACGTCAGCGGCCTCGACACGGTGCACCTGCAGTGCCACATCGGCACCGACACCCTCAGCCTGCACCGCCTCGGGGCCACCGTCACCGGGCTCGACCTCTCCCCCGCGTCGCTCGTGGAGGCCCGCGCGCTCGCGGCCGAGGTCGGCGCCGACATCGGTTACGTCGAGTCCGACGTGTTCGACGCACCGGAGGCGCTGGGCCGCGAACGCTTCGACCTCGTCTACACCGGCATCGGTGCGATCTGCTGGCTGCCCAGCATCGACCGGTGGGCCGCCACCGTCGCTGCGCTCCTGCGCCCCGGCGGCAGGCTGGTGTTCCGCGACTGTCACCCCATGCTCGGCACCCTCGACGTCGTGGACGACCGCATCGAGCTGGTCTACCCGTACGCCGAGCACGTCGAGCCCCTCGTCTTCGAGGACACCGCGTCCTACGTCGACCCGGCCGACCACACGCTGCCCGGGCTGCCGTCCCGGGAGTGGGCGCACGGTCTCGCGGAGATCCTCACCGCGCTCATGGCGCACGGCATGGTCCTCGAGACGGTGCTCGAGCACGACAGCGTGCCGTGGGTCGCGCTGCCGGGCCACATGACGCCGCACCCCGAGGCGCCCGGCGAGTTCCGGCTGACCGACCGGCCCGAGCGGCTCGCCGCCAGCTTCACGATCATCGCGTCGCGCAGGCGCTGATCGCGACCTGCACCCTCGTCGCCGTGGGGATCGGGTTGCCAGGGCCTTCCGTGCTGCCTAGCGTGGACACGACCGGGCCCAGCCAGGGCCGACTTCGGGGGAAGCAGGTCGCACCATGACCGCACGCACGTCCGTCCGCCTCACCACCGGCCTGCTCGCCGTCGGGCTGGCCACCACCGCGCTCGTCGTCACGACGTCGGCCGCCGAGGCCGGCACGCCGGCCCCGCGACCACCCTCAGGCTCGTCGACCGCCGTCGGCTCGGGTGGAGCCGTGTCGTCCGTCGACGCCGAGGCGTCCCGCGTGGGACTCGAGGTGCTGAAGCGTGGCGGCAACGCGGCCGACGCCGCCGTGGCCACCGCATCGGCGCTGGGCGTCACCGAGCCCTACAGCGCCGGGATCGGCGGTGGCGGCTACTTCGTCTACTACGACGCGAAGCGCAAGAAGGTGTCGACGATCGACGGCCGTGAGACCGCGCCCGCCGGCATCACCCGTGACGCGTTCATCGACCCCGCGACCGGCGAGCCCTACCCGTTCACGCCCGACCTCGTCTCGTCCGGCGTGGCCGTCGGCGTCCCCGGCACCCCGGCCACCTGGGAGGCGGCGCTGCGCGACCACGGCAGGTGGTCGCTGCGCAAGGCCCTGGCGCCGTCCATCGCCCTGGCCTCGAGGGGCTTCCGTGTCGACGAGACGTTCCGCAGCCAGACGCTCGACAACGCCGAGCGCTTCGCGGCCTTCCCCGCCACGGCGAAGCTGTTCCTGCCGGGCGGCGACGCACCGAAGGTCGGCAGCACGTTCCGCAACCCCGATCTCGCCCGCACGCTCTCGCTCCTCGCGGCGAAGGGACCACGCGCCTTCTACACCGGCGCGGTCGCCCGCGACGTCGCCCGCACCGTGCAGGCACCGCCCAAGGACCCTGCCGCCGACCTGCCCGCACCCGCCGGCTCCATGACCGAGCGCGACCTCGCCGGGTACCGCGTGGACCGCCAGGCGCCGACACGGGCCCGCTACCGCGGCCTCGACGTGTTCGGCATGGCGCCGTCGTCCTCCGGTGGCATCGCGGTGGGCGAGGCGCTCAACATCCTCGAGGGGTTCCGGCTCGGTGGGGGGCAGCGCCTCGCCACGTCGTTGCACCTGTTCCTCGAGACCTCCGCCCGGGTCTTCGCCGACCGCGCCGCCTACGTCGGCGACGTGCCGGGCGTGCCGACGTCGACGCTGCTCAGCCAGCGCTTCGCCGACTCGCGGTCCTGCACCATCGACCCCACCAAGGCGTCGAGCCGCCCCGTCGCCGCCGGCGCACTGGACGGCTCCGGCTGTGCCACGGTGGCCAACGAGGAGAAGCCCGACACCGAGAACATCTCCACCACCCACCTGTCCGTCGTCGACCGGTGGGGCAACGCCGCCTCGTACACGCTCACGATCGAGCAGACCGGTGGGTCGGGCATCACCGTTCCCGGCCGCGGTTTCCTGCTCAACAACGAGCTGACCGACTTCACGGCCGTCTACGACCCGAAGGACCCGAACCGCATCGAGCCCGGCAAGCGTCCGCGTTCGTCGATGTCGCCCACCATCGTGCTCGACCGTGGCCGGGTGAAGTACGTCGTCGGCTCGCCGGGCGGCGCCACCATCATCACGACGGTGCTGCAGGTGCTGGTGAACCGCATCGACCTCGGCATGACCCTGCCGCAGGCCGTGGCCGCACCGCGCGCGTCGCAGCGCAACGTCGCGGTGACGCCCGCCGAGCCCGCGTTCATCGAGCAGTACGGCTCGCTGCTCGCCCCGTTCGGCCAGCAGCTCACGCCGTCGGGCGACGCCTTCACCTCGCAGGCCGAGATCGGCGCGGCCGCCGCGATCGAGCAGGACCGGCGCGGTCGGCTCATCGCGGTCGCCGAGCCCGAACGCCGCGGTGGCGGCACCGCTCTGGTCGTCAAGCCCGACCGGCGGCGCTGAGCGCCGCGACCCGGGTCGGCGATTCCCATCACCTGATGGGAATCACGAGCTCCCCCTGGTTCTTCCTCACTGACCCTGGAGGGAACACCGAGGTGAGTGGGGGATTCCCATCACCTGATGGGAATCGTGGGACTGCTCAGACGAGGCCGGCGGCCTTCATGTCCTTGCGCAGCTCGGGCGGGAGGGCGAAGGTGAGGGTCTCGTCGGCGGTGCGGACGGCGGCGGCGTCGGGGTGGCCGTGCTCCGAGAGGTACGTCAGCACGTCCTGCACGAGGTCGTCGGGCACCGAGGCGCCGGACGTGACGCCCACGGTCTCGACGCCGTCGAGCCAGGCCTCGTCGAACTCGCTGATGTCGTCGATCCGGTACGACGCCTTGGCGCCGGCCTCGAGCGCGACCTCGACGAGGCGTACCGAGTTGGAGGAGTTCGACGAGCCGACGACGATGACCAGGTCGGCGTCCTTCGCGATCTCCTTGACCGCGACCTGACGGTTCTGGGTGGCGTAGCAGATGTCGTCGGACGGCGGGTCCTCCAGCTGCGGGAACTTCTCGCGCAGCCGGCGCACCGTCTCCATGGTCTCGTCGACGCTCAGGGTGGTCTGCGACAGCCACGACAGCTTGGTGCCCTCGGGGAACTCGAGGTCGTCGACGTCGGCCGGGCTCTGCACGAGCGTGATGTGCTCGGGAGCCTCGCCCGCGGTGCCCTCGACCTCCTCGTGGCCCTCGTGACCGATGAGCAGGATGCGGTAGTCGTCGGCGGCGAACCGACGCGCCTCGTGGTGCACCTTGGTGACCAGCGGACAGGTGGCGTCGATCGTCTTGAGGCTCCGCTCGGCCGCCTCGGCGTGCACCATCGGCGACACGCCGTGGGCGGAGAACACGACCGTGGCGCCCTCGGGCACCTCGTCGAGCTCCTCCACGAAGATCGCGCCACGGTCGGCCAGCGTGTTGACGACGTGCTTGTTGTGCACGATCTGCTTGCGCACGTACACGGGGGCGCCGTAGAGGTCGAGCGCCTTCTCGACCGTGATGACGGCGCGGTCGACGCCTGCGCAGTAGCCGCGCGGGTCGGCGAGGAGGACGCTCCCGCCGACGGGGGGCATGCCGAGGTGCACGTTGGTCGTCATGACCTCATCGTAACGACCGGGGGCAGACGTCGAGGACGTCCGCCGCCGCCTCCGGCCTCGGAGGTAGGTCTCGCACCTCATCGGCCGTCGACGAGGTGCGAGACCTACCTCCGGGCGAGCCGTTCGGTGCGTCACCTACCTCTGACGGCTCGTTCGGTGCGTCACCTGCCTCCGACGGGCCGGGACGAGGAGGGCCGTGGGTGGCGCGGAGCGTCGGGGCGACCTCCTAGGGTGTGGGCCATGGCCCTGGACACGAGCGCGGACTCCCCCGCGCCGCTGCGCCAGGTCTCCACGCTCATCGGGCAGTGGGTCGGCCGGCTCGGGCCGGTGTGGGTCGAGGCCGAGGTCGCCCAGCTGACCCGTCGTCCCGGCATCTGCTTCCTCGTCCTGCGCGACCTGCGCGCCACCCTCTCGGTGCGCGCCACGTGCCACGCCTCGGTGCTCGACGCGTCCCCCGCCCCGGTCACCGAGGGCGCGCGGGTGGTCGTGCACGCCAAGCCGGAGTTCTACGAGCCCAACGGGTCGCTGACCCTGCAGATCCGCGAGATCCGGCCCGCCGGCGAGGGCGAGCTGCTCGCCCAGCTCGAGCGCCGCAAGCAGCTGCTGGCCGCCGAGGGCCTGTTCGACGCCCGGCTCAAGAAGCCGCTGCCGTTCCTGCCCGGCACCGTCGGCCTGGTCACCGGCCGCGCCTCGGCGGCCGAGCGCGACGTGCTCGAGAACGCCCGGCTGCGCTGGCCCGGGGTGCGGTTCGAGGTCCGGCACGCCCTCATGCAGGGCAGCGGCTCGGCCCGCGCCGTGGCCGCCGCCGTCGAGGAGCTCGCGTCGCAGGTCGACGTCATCGTGGTCGCGCGCGGCGGCGGGTCGCTCGAGGACCTCCTGCCGTTCTCCGACGAGGCCCTGGTGCGCACCGTCCACGCCTGCCGCGTGCCGGTGGTCAGCGCCATCGGCCACGAGCAGGACACACCGCTGCTCGACCTCGTGGCCGACGTCCGCGCGTCCACACCCACCGACGCCGCCAAGCGGGTGGTCCCCGACGCCGCCGAGGAGAACGACCGGCTCGCCGGTGCCCGCGCCCGCCTGCGCCGGGCCGTCTCGGGCTTCGTCGCGCACGAGGCGCACGCGCTGGCCCAGCTGCGCTCCCGGCCGGTGCTCGCCGCGCCACTCACGCTCGTCGACGCCCAGGAGGACGCCCTGGCGCACCTGCGCGAACGCACCCACCGGGCGCTCGGGCACCGGCTCGACCGCGAGCACGACGCCGTCGGCCACCACCTCGCGCGAGTGCGGGCCCTGTCGCCACTGGCCACGCTCGAGCGCGGCTACGCCGTGGCCCAGACCGCCGACGGGCACGTGCTCACGTCGGTCCACGACGTCCCCGACGCCTTCGTCGTGCGCCTGGCCGACGGCAGCGCCCACGTCACCACCGACCGCACCGAGGAGACCCGCCATGACGACTGACCCCGCCCCCGAGACGGAGCCCGACGGGCAGGAGCTCTCCTACGAGCAGGCCCGCGACGAGCTGGTCAGCGTCGTCCAGCGGCTCGAGAACGGTGGCGTCGGCCTGGAGGAGTCGCTCGCCCTGTGGGAGCGCGGCGAGCACCTGGCCGCCGTCTGCCAGCGGTGGCTCGACGGCGCCCGAGCGCGGCTCGACCGTGCCGCCGGCCACGACGGCGACGAGGACGACGAGGCCTGACCGGGATCGACCGCCCGGCTCAGGCGAGGGACGCGAGGTACTGCTCGAGCGTCGCGCGGTCCACGTCGCTCGTCACGACGGCGGTGGTGCGCTGCTCGGGACCCTCCACCTCGCGCGAGTAGGTGCTCTCGCCGTCCGGCGAGGTCCAGCGGGTCCAGGTCTCGCCACCGACCTGCACGTCGTCCACCCGCTCGCTGCCCTCGGCGTACTCGTCGACGGCGGCGTCCTCGCCCTCGGGTGCCTGCGTGAGCCCGATGAAGTCGGTGTCGGACGTCAACGTCCCCAGGCTCCACACGCCGTCGCGCACCCGCGACGACGTGACCTTCCAGCCCTCCGGCAGCGACGTGGGCGCCAGCAGGTCGGCCCCGGTCTCGCGCTCGGCGCCCGGCAGCACGGCGGAGTAGTCGACCGCGGGCACGTCAGGCGTCTCGGGCGTGCTGCCGAACAGGAACTGCGTCGCGGCCCAGACCAGCAGCAGGGCTGCGCCGAGGACCCCGACGGAGCGGAGGATGTCCCCCAGCTTGGGATTGCCTCGACTGGAACCGGCCATGCGTCCTCCGCTGCTCTGTCGTGCCGCACCTGCGGCTGGTTCGTCGGTGTTCCGCCGCGAGTGCGGCTAGGCTCCGGTCATGGTCGTGCACAGGCTCTCCGACGCCGCCGCGCTCGTCGGCGTCAGCGATGACACCCTACGACGCTGGCAGCAGCAGGGCCGGTTCAACCCGGTCGACGCCGACGGCCGGGCCGGCATCGAGGGGGTCGACCTCGCGAGGCTCGCCGCCGACCACGCGGCGACCCCCGACCACGGACCCGAGCACACGAGCGCGCGCAACCGGCTGCGCGGCATCGTCACGCGGGTCACGGCCGACACCGTGATGGCCCAGGTCGAGCTCGTCTGCGGGCCCTACCGCGTGGTCTCCCTCGTCAGTCGCGAGTCCGTCGACGCCCTCGGCCTCGAGCCCGGCGCCATCGCCTGGGCCACCGTCAAGTCCACCAACGTCTCGCTGGAGGTCACCCCGTGAAGCGTCTCGCCCTGCTCGTCCTGACCCTCCCCCTGGTCCTGTCCGGCTGCGGCAACAGCGACGCCGTGGACCCCCGGGCCGACGTCGACAGCACGCTCACCGTGTTCGCGGCGGCCTCGTTGAAGGGTTCGTTCACCGAGCTCGCCGACCGCTTCGAGGAGCAGAACGAGGGCGTGACCGTGGAGCTGAGCTTCGCCGGGTCGTCCGACCTCGCCGCGCAGATCGCCGAGGGCGCCCCGGCCGACGTGTTCGCCTCGGCCGACGAGAAGAACATGACGACGCTCGTCGACGAGGACCTCGTGGAGGGCGAGCCGCAGGACTTCGCCACCAACACGCTCGTCATCGTCACCCCACCGGACGACCCGGGCGACGTCACGTCGCTGGCCGACCTGGGCAACCCCGACCTCGACGTCGTGGTCTGCGCGCCCCAGGTGCCGTGCGGTGCCGCCTCCGAGAAGCTCGCGAAGAAGGACGGCGTCACGCTGGCTCCCGACAGCGAGGAGCAGTCGGTGACCGACGTGCTGGCCAAGGTCGCGGCCGGCGAGGCCGACGCAGGCCTCGTGTACGTGACGGACGCCGAGGCCGCGGGCGACGACGTCGAGACGGTCGAGGTCCCCGGCGCCGAGGACGTGGTCAACACCTACCCGATCGCAGCGCTCGCGGACGCCCGCCAGCCCGGGCTCGCACAGGACTGGGTCGAGTGGGTCACGAGCGACGAGGGTCAGAAGGTGCTGGACGACGCCGGCTTCGGCCCGCCGTGACCACGCCGACTCCCGCGCAGGCCCCCGCTGGGCGGCGCGGGGCAGGGGGGCGGGGGGCGGGCTGGCCCCGCGGGGACCGCTCCCCCACCTCCGGCGACCTGCCCGGCTGGATCTGGGTGCCCGCTGCGGCCGGCGCCGCCCTGGTGGTGCTGCCGCTCGTGGCCCTGCTGGCTCGCGTCGAGTGGACCGACCTGCCGTCGCTGCTGACGTCGGAGTCGGCGCGGTCGGCCCTCTGGCTGAGCCTGCGGACGGCGGCGGTGTCCACGGTGCTGTGCATCGTGCTGGGCGTGCCCATGGCCTTCGTGCTGGCGCGCGCCCGGTTCCCCGGCCAGGCGCTCCTGCGCGCGCTCGTCCTGCTCCCGCTGGTGCTGCCACCGGTCGTGGGAGGCATCGCGCTGCTGGCCACGTTCGGTCGGCGGGGGCTGCTGGGCGAGTCGCTGGACGTGCTGGGCGTCCAGGTGGCGTTCTCCACGACCGCGGTGGTGCTGGCGCAGACGTTCGTCGCTCTGCCGTTCCTGGTGATCAGCCTCGAGGGCAGCCTTCGCACGGCGGGCCGGCGCTACGAGGTGGTGGCCGCGACGCTCGGGGCACGCCCCACCACGGTCCTGCGCCGGGTCAGCATCCCCCTCGTGCTCCCGGGTCTGCTCTCCGGCGCCGTGCTGGCGTTCGCCCGCGCGCTGGGCGAGTTCGGCGCCACGATCACCTTCGCCGGCAGCCTGCAGGGGGTCACGCGCACGCTGCCGCTCGAGATCTACCTGCAGCGCGAGACCGATCCCGACGCCGCCGTCGCGCTGTCGCTGCTGCTCGTCGTCGCGGCGGTCGCCGTGATCGCGCTGGTCCGCGGACGGGGGTCCTCCCTGTGAGCGTGCAGCTGGTCGTCGACGCCCCCGACCGCGGCGTCATGCTCGAGCTCGACGTCGCGCCGGGCACCACCCTGGGCCTCGTGGGGCCCAACGGTGCCGGGAAGTCGACCGTGCTCGCCACGCTCGCCGGCACGCTGCGTCCGCAGCACGGTCGCGTGGTCGTCGACGGCGAGGTCCTGCTCGACACCGCCTCCGGCACGTGGCGCGCCCCGCACGAGCGCGGCGTCGGCCTGCTCGCGCAGGAACCGCTGCTGTTCCCGCACCTCGGCGTCCTCGACAACGTGGCCTTCGGCCCACGCAGCGCGGGCGCCTCGAGGGCCGCGGCTCGGGAGACCGCCCGCGACCATCTCGACGAGCTGGGCTGCGCGGACCTGGCGAACCGTCGGCCCGGCACCCTGTCGGGCGGTCAGGCGGCTCGGGTCGCCCTGGCCAGGGCACTGGCCCCCGACCCACGTCTGCTGCTGCTCGACGAGCCGATGGCCGCCCTCGACGCGGGCACCGTCCCCCTGCTGCGCTCGGCGCTCGCGCAGGTGCTGCGCCGACGTCGGCAGGACGGCGGGACGGCCGTCCTGGTCACCCACGACGTGCTCGACGCCCTGCTGCTGACGGACCGGCTCGCGGTCGTCGAGGACGGCCGTCTGGTCGACGTCGGCCCCACCGCGCGCGTCCTGGAGCAGCCACGGAGCAGGTTCGCCGCCGACCTCGCCGGACTCAACCTGGTACGCGGCACCGCGACCGGCCCGGGCCTGCACGGTGACGACGGACTGGTGGTGCACGCCGCCACGGCCGCGCTCCCCGACGGCAGCCCGGCCGTGGCCGTCCTGGACCCGGCGGCGGTCGCGGTGCACCTCGACGCCCCCGTCGGGAGCCCACGCAACGTGTGGCCCGCCACCGTCACGTCGGTCGAGCCGCGCGGCCGGCGCGCGCTCGTGCGGACCGACGTCGTGAGCGCCGACGTGACCGTCGACGCCGTCGCCGAGCTGCGGCTGGAGCCCGGCCGACGCGTCCACCTGGTGGTCAAGGCGAGCGAGGTCCAGGTGCACGGGCTCTGAGCGACGCCCGTCGCCGGTAGGGTGCACTCGTGGACAGCCTGCAGCCCGCCGCCCAAGCCCCGGACCGCAACCTCGCCCTGGACCTCGTCCGAGTCACGGAGGCCGGCGCCATGGCCGCCGGCCGCTGGGTCGGACGCGGGGACAAGAACGGCGCCGACGGCGTGGCCGTCAACGCGATGCGGAGCCTCATCAACACCGTCGCGATGGACGGCGTCGTCGTCATCGGCGAGGGCGAGAAGGACGAGGCCCCGATGCTGTTCAACGGCGAGCACGTCGGCGACGGCACGGGCCCGGAGTGCGACGTGGCGGTCGACCCGATCGACGGCACGACGCTCTGCGCCAAGGGCATGCCCAACGCCATCGCGGTCATGGCCGTCGCGCCCCGCGGCTCCATGTACGACCCGTCGGCCGTCTTCTACATGGAGAAGCTCGTGGCCGGCCCCGAGGCCGCCGATGCCGTCGACATCCGGCTCCCCGTGGCCGAGAACATCGCCCGCGTGGCCAGGGCCAAGGGCATCAGCAACAGCGACGTCACGGTCTGCGTGCTCGACCGACCCCGCCACGCCGACCTCACGCAGCAGATCCGTGACGCGGGCGCGCGCATCAAGTTCATCAGCGACGGCGACGTCGCCGGGGCCATCGTGGCGGTGCAGCCCGACTCCGGGGTGGACCTGCTCGTCGGCACCGGCGGCACGCCCGAGGGCATCATCACCGCCTGCGCCATCAAGGCGATCGGCGGCGTGATCCAGGGCCGCCTCGCCCCCACCGACGACGACGAGCGTCAGCGTGCGATCGACGCCGGCCACGACCTCGACCGCGTGCTGCTCACCGACGACCTCGTGGTCGCCGACGACTGCTTCTTCGTGGCCACCGGCATCACCGACGGCGAGCTGCTGTCCGGGGTGCGCTACTCGGCCGGCAAGGCGTTCACCGAGTCGATCGTCATGCGCTCGCGCAGCGGCACGATCCGCAAGATCACCAGCGAGCACCAGCTCACGAAGCTCAAGGCGTACTCGTCGATCGACTACGAGCACTGAGCCTGCTCTGAACCGCCGCGTGGCCGACGATCGGGGGATCCATGGAGACGTCTGACGAGGGACGCGCCCGTCACGTGCGCAGCGTCGACGACGTGCTGGCCCTCATGGACACCCTCTTCGACTCGACCGCCGACCGGTGGTCCGACGGGGCGGGCCGGTCCTGGTGGGACGACTTCTACACCGACCGGTCGCGCCCGGTGCCGTTCTTCGTCGACAAGCCCGACGAGAACCTCGTCGCGTGGCTCGACGCCGGGCTGGTGCCTCCGGGACGCGCGCTCGACCTGGGCTGCGGCGCAGGGCGCAACGCCCGTCACCTGGCGTCGCGCGGGTTCCAGGTCGACGGCATCGACCTGTCGCAGACCGCCGTCGCGTGGGCCCGCGAGCACTCACCCGCTCAGGAGCCAGCCCAGGAGCCGGCACCGCGCTTCCACGTCGGCGACGCAATCGGCGAGGCCGGCGCGACCCTGACGGGACCGTTCGACCTGGTGTACGACTCGGGCTGCCTGCACCACCTGCCGCCGCACCGACGCATCGCCTACCTGCGCCTGATCGACCGCGTCCTCGCCCCGGGCGGCGTCCTCGGCATCGTCTGCTTCGCCGACGGGCAGATGGGCACGAGCGTCCCGGACGCCGAGCTGTACCTGCGCGGCGGGCTGGAGGGCGGGCTGGCGTTCACGCCGGAGTCGCTGCGCTGGATCTTCCAGGACCTCGAGCCCGTCGAGTCCCGGCCGATGCTGGCCCAGGACCCGGAGGCGACGCTCTTCGGCGAGGAGTTCCTCCTCACCGCGCTCTTCCGCCGCCCGTGAGGTGCCGTCAGCGCGGTCGGGGCAGGCCCGCGGCGGCGAAGATCCGCGCGTAGATCTCCCGCACCACCGTCTGCTTGCGTGCGTTGTACTGCATCACGTGCTCTCCCGCCTCGGCCGCGGCTGCCGCCGCCGCTCGCTTGGCCTCCGCGTACAGCTCTCGATCGTCGGGGTGGTTGCGCAGCCAGTCGCGGAACATCAGCATCCGCTCCGCCTCGGCCGAGTCGCGCTCGAGGACGTGCAGGTTGGTGCGCGGCCGGCCGTGGCGCAGCAGCCGGTGCCCGTGCCACCACGGCTCGCGCACCGTCAGGACGAAGCCCTGCTGCTCCAGCGCCGGGACGTAGGCGTCCTCGTCAGCGGGATCGGGCACCACCAGGAGGAGGTCGATGATCGGCTTGGCCGGGAGCCCTGGCACCGACGTGGACCCCACGTGCTCGAGGCTCACGACGTTCGGCCCGAGCGCGGCGCGCACGGTCGCGACCAGGCCGGCCGCCTGCTCCGGCCAGGTCGGGTCCGGGTCGACGACCGCCACCTCGCGGCCCGGTCCCGCACCACCGACCCAGGGGCTCGATCCCGGCGGCGGCTCGGCGTCGTCGAACCGGACGATCTCCTCGGAGGTGGCCATCGTCCGACCCTAGACCGCCGGACGGACGACCGGGCGACCGTCCGTTCCACGGGCCCGGCTGGTCCCGAAACCGTACGATCGGGTCCATGGCCGGTTCTGGAGAACAGTTCGCGCACCTGCCCTCGGGCATCGACCTCTGCTTCGAGACGTTCGGTGACCCGAGTGATCCACCCGTCCTGCTCGTCATGGGGCTGGGCGGGCCGATGGGCTGGTGGGACAGCGAGTTCTGCGAGCGTCTGGTGGCCCGTGGCTACTACGTCGTCCGCTACGACAACCGCGACACCGGCCGCTCCACCAAGCTGCGCCAGCACCGGGTCAGCCGGATCGACATCCTCAAGGCGGTGGCGGGCCTGGCGAAGGCGCCGTACTCCATCGGCGACCTGGCCGCCGACGCCTTCGGCCTGCTCGACCACCTCGGCATCGACGCCGCGCACGTCGTGGGCGTGTCGATGGGCGGGATGATCGTGCAGACCATGGCCGTGGCCGAGCCCGACCGCGTGCTGTCGCTGACGTCGATCATGTCGACCACCGGCAAGCGCACCGTCGGGTACCAGAACCCCAAGATCCTGCCGGCCCTGCTGAGCAAGGCCGGGCACACCCGCGACGAGTACGTGGCCCGCTCGCTGCGCGGCACGTCGATGATCTCGTCCCCGGACTTCCCGACCGACGAGGAGTTCGCCCGCAACCGCGCCTACGAGACGTACGACCGCGGCTGGTCGGCCGGCGGCGTCACGCGCCAGCTCATGGCGATCCTCACGCAGCCGGACCGCACCACGGACCTCGAGGCGCTCGACGTGCCCTCCACCGTGATCCACGGCCTGAAGGACCCTCTCGTGCACCGCTCGGGCGGCCGCGCGACGGCCGCCGCGCTCAGGGGCTCGGAGCACCTCGAGATCGCCGGCATGGCCCACGACCTGCCCAGCCAGCTCTACGACACGATCATCGACGCGGTCGTGCGCACCACCGAGCGCGCCTCCGCGCGGCACTAGTCGTCCCAGGGCCGGGGCTCAGGACTCGGCCCACACCCCGAGCCGATTGCCCGCGGGATCGGTGAAGTGGAACCGCCGCCCACCGGGGAAGGCGAAGATGTCGTCGACCACCGAGCCGCCGGCGTCGAGGACCGCCTGGCGCGTGGCCTCGAGGTCGGCCGACCACAGCTGCACGAGCGGGCCGCTCGTCCCCGGGGTCCCGGCCGGGTCGAGGCCGCCGACCTCACCCTCGCCGTCGAGCGCCTGGATGCCGACGTAGGCGGGGTCGTCTGCCGGGCCGTAGTCGGTGAAGGACCAGCCGAAGGCCGCGCCGTAGAAGGCCTTCGCGGCCTGCAGGTCCGGTGCCGGGAGCTCGACGTAGTCGATGCCGTGGTGGGTGTGCGTCATGGCGCGACGCTAGCCCCGACCACCGACACCCCCGCCCACGACGACCGTCCTAGGCTGGCCGACGTGGACGACGAGGTGGTGGTGCGGACGCGTGCCGACGGCGCCACCGAGCTGCGCGTCAACGGCGTCTTCGTGATGGACGACGTCGAGACCTCCTCCGAGCGGCTGCTCGCGGATCACGCGCTCGATCTCGGGGCCCGCGACGTGCTCGTCGGGGGCCTGGGGCTCGGGTTCACCGCCCGTGCGCTGCTCGAGGCCGAGGATGGTCGACGGGTCGAGCGGCTGGTGGTGGCGGAGCTGCACGACGGCGTCATCCGTGCGGTGCGCGACGGAGCCGGCGCCGGTCCCGAGGTGCTCGACGACCCGCGCTGCACCGTGGTGGTCGGCGACGTGCTCGACGTCGTCGCGGCCCAGCCCGCGGCGTCGCTCGACGCCGTGCTCCTCGACGTCGACAACGGACCGGACTTCCTCGTGCACGACGCCAACGCGGCCGTCTACGACTCCACCGGGGTGCGTGCGTGCGCCCGTGCGCTGAGGCCGGGCGGGACGCTCGCCGTGTGGTCGATGGCCGACTCCGAGCCCTTGCGCGAGCGGCTCGCCGAGGTGCTCGACGACGTCCGCGCCGTCGCCGTGCCCGTCGACCTGCAGGGCCGCGCCGAGCACTACTGGGTCCTCACCGGCCACGCCCGCTGACCTGGAACGCTATGGTCGCCCCGTGGCAGCCGCAGACTTCCTCTACTCCGACCTGCTCCCGACCGGGCCCGACGAGACGCCCTACCGTCTCGTCACCACCGAGGGCGTCTCGACGTCCGAGGTCACCCTGCCGGACGGCAGCACCCGCACCTTCCTGCACGTGGAGCCCGAGGCGATCCGCCGGCTCACCGCGGAGGCGATGCACGACATCAGCCACTACCTGCGGCCCGCGCACCTCGCCCAGCTGCGGCGCATCATCGACGACCCGGAGGCCTCCGGCAACGACCGGTTCGTGGCGCTCGACCTGCTGAAGAACGTCAACATCTCGGCCGGCGGCGTGCTGCCCATGTGCCAGGACACCGGCACCGCGATCGTCATGGGCAAGAAGTCCGAGGGCGTCCTCACCGGTGCCGACGACGCCGAGGCCATCAGCCGGGGCGTGCACGACGCCTACACGACGCTCAACCTGCGGTACAGCCAGCTCGCTCCCCTCACCACGTACGAGGAGAAGAACACCGGCACCAACCTGCCGGCGCAGATCGAGCTGTACTCCACGCCCGGCACCAAGCCCACTCCCGAGTACTCGTTCCTGTTCATGGCCAAGGGCGGCGGGTCGGCCAACAAGTCGTTCCTGTACCAGGAGACGAAGGCGATCCTGAACCCCACGCGGCTGCTGGAGTTCCTCGACGAGAAGATCAAGAGCCTCGGCACCGCCGCCTGTCCGCCGTACCACCTGGCGGTCGTCATCGGCGGCACGTCGGCGGAGTTCGCGCTCAAGACCGCCAAGTACGCCTCGGCGCACTACCTCGACGAGCTGCCCACCGAGGGCTCGATGAGCGCGCACGGCTTCCGCGACGTCGAGCTGGAGCAGCAGGTCTTCGAGCTGACGCAGTCGTTCGGCATCGGCGCCCAGTTCGGCGGCAAGTACTTCTGCCACGACGTCCGCGTCGTGCGCCTGCCCCGCCACGGCGCCTCCTGCCCCGTGGCCATCGCCGTGTCCTGCTCGGCCGACCGCCAGGCCCGCGCCAAGATCACCCCCGAGGGCGTGTTCCTCGAGCAGCTCGAGACCGACCCGGCGCAGTACATGCCCGACGCCGGCGTGGCCGAGGACATCAGCGGCGGCGAGGTCGTGCAAGTCGACCTCACGCGACCGATGGACGAGATCCGCGCGCAGCTGTCGCAGTACCCCGTCAAGACGCGGCTGTCGCTCACCGGTCCGCTCGTCGTGGCTCGCGACATCGCGCACGCCAAGATCGCCGAGCTGCTCGACGCCGGGAAGCCGATGCCGCAGTACATGAAGGACCACCCCGTCTACTACGCCGGACCGGCCAAGACGCCCGAGGGCATGGCGTCCGGGTCGTTCGGTCCCACGACGGCCGGCCGCATGGACTCCTACGTGCGCCGCTTCCAGGAGGCCGGTGGCTCCCTGGTCATGCTCGCCAAGGGCAACCGCAGCAAGCAGGTCACCGAGGCGTGCGACGCGTTCGGCGGCTTCTACCTGGGCTCCATCGGTGGCCCGGCCGCCCGTCTGGCCCAGGACTGCATCCGCAGCCAGGAGGTGCTGGAGTACCCCGAGCTGGGCATGGAGGCGGTCTGGAAGATCGAGGTCGAGGACTTCCCGGCGTTCATCGTGGTCGACGACAAGGGCAACGACTTCTTCACCGACCCGTCCGGTGCCGTCACCGTGCCGGTCACCGGGCTGCGCGTCCGCTCCGCCGAGTAGCCGTCCGACGGGCCCGCGCTAGCGTGGTCGCATGACCGAGACCGACACGACCTGGCGCATCGAGCACGACACCATGGGCGAGGTGAAGGTGCCCGCCGACGCCCTCTGGCGTGCGCAGACCCAGCGCGCCGTCGAGAACTTCCCGATCTCCGGCACCCCGATCGAGCCGGCCCAGATCAAGGCCCTGGCCCAGATCAAGGGCGCCTGCGCGAAGGCCAACGCCGAGCTGGGCATCCTCGACGCCGACGTCGCCGAGGCGATCGTCGCCGCCGCGGCCGAGGTCGCCACGGGCGCCCACGACACCCAGTTCCCGATCGACGTGTTCCAGACCGGGTCGGGCACGTCGAGCAACATGAACACCAACGAGGTCATCGCCACCCTCGCCACGCGCTTGCTCGGCAAGGACGTGCACCCGAACGACCACGTCAACGCGTCGCAGTCGAGCAACGACGTGTTCCCGACGTCGATCCACGTGGCGGCCACGGCCTCCACGGTCAGCGAGCTGCTGCCCGACCTCGACCACCTCGCACAGGCCCTGGAGCGCAAGGCCGACGAGTTCGCCGAGGTCGTGAAGTCCGGCCGCACGCACCTGATGGACGCCACCCCCGTGACCCTCGGCCAGGAGTTCGCCGGGTACGCGGCCCAGGTGCGCAAGGGCATCGCCCGCATCGAGCGCGCCCTGCCGTCGGCCGCCGAGGTCCCTCTGGGCGGCACCGCCGTCGGCACGGGCATCAACACCCCGGTCGGGTTCCCGCAGCGGGTCATCGAGCTGCTCGCGGCCGACACGGGCCTGCCGATCACCGAGGCCACCGACCACTTCGAGGCCCAGGGCGCCCGCGACGGGATCGTCGAGCTGTCCGGGGCGCTGCGCACCGTCGCCGTCAGCCTCACCAAGATCTGCAACGACCTGCGCTGGATGGGCTCCGGACCCCGCACGGGTCTCGGCGAGATCAACCTGCCGGACCTGCAGCCCGGGTCGAGCATCATGCCCGGCAAGGTCAACCCGGTGCTGCCCGAGGCCACGCTCATGGTGTGCGCGCAGGTCATCGGCAACGACGCGACGATCACGTACGCGGGCGCGTCGGGGTCGTTCGAGCTGAACGTGCAGCTGCCGGTCATCGGCCGCAACGTCCTGGAGTCGATCCGGCTGCTGGGCAACACCTCGCACGTCCTTGCCGACCGCTGCGTCGACGGCATCACGGCCAACGTCGAGCGGTGCCTCGAGCTCGCCGAGTCGAGCCCCTCGGTGGTCACGCCCCTCAACCGCCACATCGGCTACGAGAACGCTGCGGCCGTGGCCAAGAAGGCGGTCAAGGAGCGCAAGACGATCCGCGAGGTCGTGCTGGAGGAGGGCTACGTCGAGCGTGGCGACCTCTCCGAGGCCGACCTCGACGCCGCCCTCGACGTCATGAGCATGACCCACCCCTGACGGCGGTCATCTCGGGTCGTCCAGTGAGCCCACGTCTTCTCGGCGTCGAGCGACTGCAGGTCAGTCGCGTCGGGCCAGCTGGTAGCCGTCGGCGTCCCAGACGGTGACCCAGGAGCCGCCGAAGGTCTCCTCGGCGTAGGTGCGGGCGTCCGGCGGCGAGCCGACGCCGGCCAGCTGGTCGAGCAGCACGTACTGCGGGTCGCCGGCGGGCATCGGGCCGTTCCCGACCGTGCCCAGCCAGTACACGTCGCGGTCGGTCGCGAGGTGGGTGATGAGACCGATGTCGGTCACCACCGAGGCGCCGTCGGGCACCAGGTCGACGACCCGCTGGGCCACCTCGGCCCGAGGCGGGACCTCGTAGGTCTGCGGCTCGGTGAGCGCCCACAGGGCCGTCGACGGCAGCATCACCGCCGTGAACGCGAGGGCCGGCAGGGCGAGCCAACGCGTGACGGGGATCCGACGCATGGTGTCGATCGCCGCGACGACGACGATGGTCATGAGCAGCAGCGAGTAGTGCCAGTCGGTGCCCCAGTAGAACGGGTTGTCGCCGACGAAGCGCCACGCGAACGTGGGCAGCACCAGCAGCACCCACGGCGACCCGAGCGCCGCGAAGCCGGTGACCGCGAGCGTGAGCACCACGGTCCAGGCCTTCCTGCCCGGCTCGTCGAGCAGCGTGGCGAGCACGCCACGGTCGCCGCCGACGCTGGACGCGTAGTCGTACACGCCGCCGGGGTTCACCGACGGCAGCACCACGAGCACCACGAGGGCCGCACCCACCACGCCGACGGCCGCGAGGAGCGTGCCTCGGCGGCGCTCCCCCGCCAGCATCAGCACGAGGCCGATCATGAGGACGGTGGCCCCCATGTCCTCCTTGACGAGCAGGAGCGGCAGCGACCACCCGACCACGGCCCGCCACCGACGGTCCACGTAGGCGGCTCCCGCGAGCGCCAGGAGCGGAGCCCCGAACGCGACCTCGTGGAAGTCCGACCTGACCGCCGCGGACACGCCGAAGGACAGCCCGTAGGCCACGGTGAGGGCCCCTGCCGCCCACGGCCCGACGTGGCGCGACGCCAGCCTGCCGACCACCAGCACCGAGACGCCGAGCAGCAGCGCCTGCCCCACGAGCAGCGTCTGCGCCGACGGGAACACGGCGTAGAAGGGCGCCAGCAGCGCGGTGATCGGCGAGAAGTGGTCGCCCAGGACGTTGAAGCCCGGCCCCTTGATGTCGACGATCGGCCAGCCCAGGCCGGCGTAGCCCCGCACCGCCTGCTCGAAGATCGCGTTGTCCCACGACGTCGGCTCGAACCGGCGGAACCGCAGCAGGGAGAGGGCAGCGTAGGCCGCGGTGCACCCGAGGGCCCACAGGACGGGCAGCACCCAGCCGCCCGGCGACAGGCCACGCACCGAGGCACCCCCACCCCCCGGCGCCGCCGAGGCCTCCGGTCCGTCGAGCGCCGGCTCCCGACGGTTGACGTCGTGGTCGGTCACGACGTACGGAGCCGGGCGCCGGTCTCGACGTCGAACAGCAGCACGCGCTCGCGCGGCACCACGAACCGCACGTCCTGGCCGGCGGAACGGCGGTCGGTCGAGGGCAGCTCGGCCACGAAGAAGTTCTGGAACAGGTCGAAGTCGAGCCGGTCCTCGATCTCCTCGAGCATCACCTCGACCTCCTCGTCGAGGTCGTAGCCCACGTACACGAGCTGGGTGCCGCCGCGCCACTCCGCGTCGTCGACGCGACCGGCCACCGTCACCTGTCGACCCGCCTCGGCCTGCGCGGCGATGGCGCCGGCCGTGAGGGGCTCGCCCGCCGACGCCGCAGCGGGGGCAGGATCGGTCGAGGGCTCCTGGCAGTGCTCGGGTCGGATGCCGACGATGACGGTGGCGCGCTCGCCGATCGCGGCCCGCAGGGCGTCGTCGAGCGGCACGGAGGCCACGGGCGTCTCCACGTGCGTGTCGCCGACCGTGGCCGGCAGCAGGTTCATGGGCGGCTGGCCGAGGAACGCGGCCACGAAGAGGTCGTCGGGATCGGCGTAGACCTCGTCGGGCGTGCCGGTCTGGTGGACGGTGCCGCGGTGCATGACGGCCACGCGGTCGGCCATGGTGAGGGCCTCGTCGGCGCGCGAGGTGGTGAACAGCGACGTGCGCTGCTCGTCGCGCTGCCACTGGGTGGTCACCGACCGCACGTGCGTGCGCACGCGGTCGGCCTGGGCGCTGAACGGGTCGTCGAACAGGTAGCCGAGGGCGTCGCGCACGAGCGCCCGGCCGATCGCCACCCGCTGGCGCTGGGCCGGCTCCAGGTCGGCCGGCTTCGCGTCGAGCATGGAGTCCAGCGCCAGGAAGGCCGCCACCTCGTCGATCCGCTCGGCCAGCTCGACCTTGTCGTGACCGCGGCGCAGACGGGTCGCGAAGGCCAGGTTGTCGTGCACGTCGAGGTGGGGGTGCAGCACGTAGTCCTGCAGCACCAGGGCGAGGTCGCGGGCCCGGGGGCCGACCGCGTTGACGACGATGTCGTCGAGGAGCACGTCGCCCTCCGTGTGCTCCTCCAGGCCCACCAGGACCCGCAGGACGGCCGACTTGCCGGCACCGGCCGGTCCGCACAGCACCGTCGTGCTGCCCTCGGGGACGACGAGGTCGAGCCCGTCGAGCACGGTCGTCCCGTCGGGGGCGTCCAGGTGGACGCCTCGCAGCTCCATGGAGGTCATCGGTGGTCCCTTCCGATTAGGCGACGGACGCGACGGGGTGCGATCGCGACGAGGGCGAGCACGGGCAGCAGCCACAGCAGCCCGATGGCGGCAGCCTGGGACGGCTCGACCGAGCCGAGCAGCAGTGTCGCCGGCAACGTGCGGGAGTCGTCGGTGGGCCCGAGCGCCGCGCCCAGGACGGCGTCCTGCGCAGCGACCACCCACACGAGGGCCGCGACGACGAGCAGGTCGGGCGCCAGCACGGGCACCACGAAGGCACGCAGCTCCTGGCGCCGGGTGGCGCCGTCGCTGCGGATCGAGTCGCGCAGCGACCACGGCGCGTCGCGCAGCACGGGGATGCTCAGCCAGACCGCCAGCGGCAGCGCCACGAGCAGCAGGACGGGCGCCACGCTCCAGCGCGAGCCGAGCACACCCAGGTCGGCCGCCGTCACGGACCACGGTCCGGCGAGGGCGACCAGCGGCGCAAGCAGCACGGCCACGAAGGAGACCACCACGACCCGACCTCCCCGCACCCGACGTCGGGTGAGGGCGTAGGCGGCCGGGACGGCGAGCAGCATGGCCACCGCGGTGGCGACGGTGGCGGCGGCGACGCTGGTGAGCGCGGCGTCACGCAGGACCCCGGCCCCCAGCACGTCGCCGAACACCGACCACCGGGGGTCGGCCGGCAGGAGCGAGTCGGCCGTCGTGTCGGCGGGGGTGAGCGCGACGGCGAACGTCCACCACAGCGGCGCAAGGGTGGCCACGACGAACAGCTCGAAGCCGAGGACCGCCCAGAGCGAGAGTCGCCGTCCGGTGTCGGCCACGAGCACGCCGACGGCGCCGGTGATCATCAGCACCACGGCGGTGGCGAGCCACAGCCAGCGGTCCGCCCCGGTGATGAGCAGGATCCCGACGTTGGCGATGACGAAGCCGGCCACGAAGGCGGTGCCGGCGGCCCAGAGGCGTGAGCGGACGGTGGGTCTCATGCGTTCCTCCCGGGCCGGAGGACGGCGACGAGGGCGCCGGCCACGAGAGCGGCGAGCAGCAGGAGCAGGACGGCGACGGCCGATGCGAGCCCGACCTCGAACGCCCCGAACGTGGTGTCCCACAACAGCACGGGCACGGTACGCAGCCCGTCCCTCGGGTCGGCCAGCAGCGGGCCCTCGAGGGCGCGCAGGGCGTCGAGCGAGCGGTAGAGCACGGCGACGGCCACGGCAGGACCGGCCGCGGGCCAGGTGACCCGACGCAGCCGCTGCCACCACGTCGCTCCGTCGGCGATCGCGGAGTCGAGCAGCACGCGGTCGACGCGCGAGAGGCCGACCAGCAGGATGAGCGCCGTGATGCCGGTCCCCCGCCACACCTCCGAGCCCACGACGGCCAGCGCCGACGCCGCGGTGGCGCCGCCGTCGTAGCCGAACCAGGCCGGTCCGACACCGGTGGTCAGCGCGTCACGCCAGATCGTCGCCGAGAGCACCGGCAGCACCGCGAACGGGACGAGCAGGAGGACGGCCACGACCGCAGCCGGGACGGCGAGCCGTCGGACGGCGGCGGCGACGATCGAGCCGAGCAGCAGCTGCAGCAGGACGGCGGACGCCACGAGCAGCAGGGTGACCGAGACGGCGACCCACCACTGGCGGTCGCCGAGGAGTCCGGTCAGGTTGTCGAGCCCCACGAACGTGTCGTCCCGGACCGTCAGGGAGGAGCGCCGCAACGACGACCAGACCGCGAGTCCCAGCGGCCACAGCGTCAGGCCCAGCAGCACCACGAGCGACGGCGCGAGCATCGGCCAGCCCGAGCGTCGACGGCCGGGCGGCACGGCGCCCTGACGTCGACGACGGCGACGGCGACTGGGCGGTGCTCCGATCGGCTCGAGGTCGTGGCCCTCGGGCTCGTCCGCGTCGTCCTGCACCACGTCACCGACCGCATCGTCGGCGGCGGTGCGGGGGTCGGTGTCGACGGGCTGCTCGGCGTCGGGGCCGGGACGGTCGGTGCTCACGGCAGACCTCCCGCGACGGCGGACCGCACGGCCTTCTGCGAGAGGTCCGGGGTGGAGGACCCGACCGCCGACAACGGGGTCCAGGTCTTCTCGAGCGCCGCCCTGACCCGCATCCAGTACGGCGTCCGGGGCAGCGCCAGCGCCGTCTCGAGGGCGGGTCGGGTGACGTCGGCCAGCGGGTAGCCGGCCACCACGTCCTGCGCGTCGTAGGTCGTGGCGCGCGCCGCGCTGTGCCCGGAGCCGGTCATGAGGGCCGCGAGCGAGTCGGCCGACGTCAGGCAGGAGACCGCCTCGTACGAGAGCGACGTGCTCGGCGCGTAGAGCGGCACGGCGAGCGCCGCCCCCGTGGCGGGGGCCGCGGGGGTGTCGGCCACCTGCGGGTACGGCGCCCACTGCAGGTCGCCCGCCACGGTGGCGACGTCGGGGTCGGAGACGAACGAGCTGGGCGCCACGACGAACCCGCCGCGTCGGGCCAGGCCCGCACCGGCCTCGGCGGTCGGGTCTCCGCCGAGGCGGGCCTCCGCGAGGTACTCGACGATGCCAGCGGCCTCCTCGCCCGCGGCGGAGTCGAGTCCGACGTCGGGCGAGCGGCCCTCACCCTCCAGCAGCGTGCCGCCGGCGCCGACGACGAGGGCGTTGAGCCACGCGGCGAGACCTTCGCCGTCGGGGTCGTCCACGAGCACCTGACGGCCGCTCAGCTCCGCGCCCGCCAGCAGGTCGTCCCACGTGATCGGCTTGGTCGTGTCGAGCCCGGCCCGCTCGGCGGCGTTGCCCCGCCACCACAGCAGCCACGGGTCGAACGTCCACGGTGCGGCCACCAGCAGGCCGTCGACCGTGGTGGCCTCGAGCGCGGCGGGCACCACGTCCTGGGCGAAGGGCTGCTTGAGGTCCTCGGGCACCGGGGCGAGCACCTGCGCGGCGGCCAGCTCGGCACTCCAGGCCATGTCCATGCTGAACAGGTCGATCGAGTCGTCACGGGCCAGCAGCCGCCGCACCAGCTCGGCGTGCCGGTCCTCGACGTCGTCGGGAAGTCGCTCGACCTCGATGCGGTACCGCCCGCCCGAGGCGTCGGAGCACGACTCCGCGAGGGACTCGACGTCGGCGCGTTCGGGCCCGACGTACCAGCTCAGCGTCGTCGGCCCGGGCTCCTCCGCGGGGCCGGTGCAGGCGGCGACGAGCAGCATCACGGCAGCGACGAACGCCGCGGACACTCCCCTCCTCGTCACGGGGTCACTCTGCCACAGCAGGGGGCGTGCCGGACGGTGTTCGCCGCGCGGCACGCCCCTCGCGACCGGGCCGTCGGACGACCCGGCCGGCGTCGCTCAGACGCCCACGTCCTCCAGCATCTCGGTGACGAGCGCCGCGACCGGCGACCGCTCCGAACGGGTGAGCGTGATGTGCGCGAACAGGGGGTGCCCCTTGAGCTTCTCGACGACGGCCACCACGCCGTCGTGCCGGCCGACCCGCAGGTTGTCGCGCTGGGCGACGTCGTGGGTGAGCACCACCTTGGAGTTGGCGCCGATGCGCGAGAGCACCGTGAGCAGCACGTTGCGCTCGAGCGACTGCGCCTCGTCGACGATCACGAACGCGTCGTGCAGCGAGCGTCCGCGGATGTGGGTCAGGGGCAGCACCTCGAGCATGCCGCGATCGACGATCTCGTCGACGACGTGCGGCGACGCCACCGCGCCGAGGGTGTCGAAGACCGCCTGCGCCCAGGGGCCCATCTTCTCGTCGGAGCTGCCGGGCAGGTAGCCGAGCTCCTGGCCGCCGACGGCGTAGAGCGGACGGAAGACGACGACCTTCTTGTGCTGGCGACGCTCCATCGTGGCTTCGAGGCCGGCGCAGATCGCGAGGGCGGACTTGCCGGTGCCGGCGCGGCCACCGAGCGAGACGATGCCGATGTCGGGGTCGAGGAGCAGGTCGAGCGCGATCCGCTGCTCGGCCGAGCGGCCGTGCAGGCCGAAGGCGTCGCGGTCGCCCCGGATCAGCTGCACGCGCTTGTCCGCCGTCACCCGGCCGAGTCCGCTGCCCTTGTCCGAGAGCAGGACCAGGCCGGTGTGGCAGGGCAGGTCGCGGACGGTCTCGTCGTCGAGGAGCGCCACGTCGAGGCTGCCGTCCTCGTAGAGCGTGTCGAGGTCGACGGCGTCGACCTCGACCTCGCGCATGCCGGTCCACCCGGACTCCAGGGCCAGCTCGGCGCGGTACTCCTCGGCCGCCAGCCCGACGGCCGACGCCTTGACGCGCATCGGCAGGTCCTTGGACACGAGGGTGACGTCACGCCCCTCGTCGGCCAGGTTCTTCGCCACGGCGAGGATGCGGGTGTCGTTGTCGCCGAGCCGGAACCCGGCGGGCAGCGCCTCGGGGTTGGTGTGGTTGAGCTCCACCCGGATGCTGCCGCCCTCGTCGCCGATGGGCAGGGGGACGTCGAGCATGCCGTGCTTGACGCGCAGGTCGTCGAGGAAGCGCAGGGCCGTCCGGGCGAAGTAGCCGAGCTCGGGGTGGTGCCGCTTGCCCTCGAGCTCGGTGATCACCACGACGGGGATGACGACCTCGTGCTCGTGGAAGCGGGTGACCGCACCGGGGTCGGCCAGCAGGACGCTGGTGTCGAGGACGTAGGTGCGGACGTCGGCGTCGACCTCGGCCGACTCGTTCGCGGCGGACACGCTCTTCTTGACAGTCATGTCTGACTCCCTGCGAAGAACCCGCGCGCCCCTGCGCCGGCCCTTCCCTACTCGGTGGGGGTGGGGCGGCTGGGCTCCGGGGCGAGCATCAACACCCTCGCAACGTACGTCCGCCCCCGCCCCCGGGCGTGGCGACACGCGGGTGTGCGTGTAACGCCCAGATGAACTCTGCGAGGCCCTCGCGCTGCAGCGCTGCGCTGCGTCGGCCGGGGGCTCGTGTGGTGCTGTGCTGCTCCGGCTGGGCCTCGACCTGCTGCTGCGCTGCTCCGGGTGGGTCGTGCCTTGCGGCTGCGTCGCTGTGGCTGCGAGTCGACGTGCGCTCCGAAAGGGCCTCGACCGGCGGCGGGGTCTGGGCTCGGGTGGGTTCTCGGAGCGCGGGTCGGGGGACGCAAGGTTCTGCGTTCGTGCGTGAGGGGGCGAAGGATGCTGCCTTCGTGTTCGGATCCCGTCATCAACGCAGCATCGTTCGGGCTTCCGCGCGCGAAGGCAGAATCCTGCGTCCGCGAGCCTCGGTGCGCGGCGGGTGGGCAGGGATTCTTCCTTTGCGTGTGACGGTCCACGAGAAGGGAGAATCCCTGCCCTCCCGGGCGCCATCTCGTCGCCACGATGCTTGCTTCGCGAGGCACGGTCCACGCGAAGGAAGCATCGTGCGTGGATCCCACTCAAATGGAGAATCGTGGCCACGCCCCGCAGACCCACCCGAGCCAAGACCCCCTGCTCCGGTCGAGGCCTTTCGGAGACCACCCCGACGCGCAGCCACAGCGACGCAGCCGCAGGCGAGATCCCAGCCGCACCCCGCAGACCCAACCGGGCCGAGACCCACCGTCCGGTCGAGGCCCTTTCGAAGACCACCCCGCTCGGGAACCGCAGCGACGCAGCAGCGAGCGAACGCCCGTCCGGGAAGGAGCAGTCGTAGCGGAAGGCGACGCCTCAGGCCCCGAAGCGACGCTCACGCGCGGCGTAGGAGCGCATGGCACGCAGCAGGTCGACGCGGCGGAACGCGGGCCACAGCACGTCGGAGAAGTAGAACTCGCTGTGCACGCTCTGCCACAGCAGGAAGCCCGAGAGGCGCTGCTCCCCCGAGGTGCGGATGACGAGGTCGGGGTCGGGCTGGCCCTTCGTGTACAGGTGGTCGGCGATGTGGTCGACCTCGAGCGTCGAGGCGACCTCCTCGAGGGAGCGACCCTTGGCGGCCTCGGCCAGCAGCAGGGCGCGCATCGCGTCGGTCAGCTCCTGGCGTCCGCCGTACCCCACGCACACGTTGACCTGCATGATCCCGTCCGTGTCGGGCGATGCGGCGGCCGCGCGCTGCAGGCGCGCCGACGAGTCGTCCGGCAGCAGCTGCAGGTTGCCGATGAGCCGCACGTGCCAGCGGCCGTCGTCGGCCAGACGCCCCACGAGCGCCTCGACGGCGTCGAGGATGCTGGTCAGCTCGGCATCGGGTCGCTGCAGGTTGTCGGTGGAGAGCACCCAGAAGGTGACGGTCCCGACGCCGAGCTCGTGGCACCAGTCGAGGAACTCGTCGACCTTCGCCGCACCCGCGCGGTATCCCTGCTCGAGGTCCATCCGGGCGTCCTTGGCCCAGCGCCGGTTCCCGTCGACGATGGCGCCGACGTGCCGCGGCATCCGGGACGGATCCAGGTGCTTGAGCAGTCGGCGCTCGTAGACGCCGTAGGCGACGTGGCTGAGCCCCATGATCCTCATCCCACCACACCCGGTCGGTCAGGTCGGGAGGGCTACTCTGTCCCCCATGTCCCGGACCGATCACGACTCGTCGACCGACGAGGTCACCGACCGCATCCGCGACAACCTCGTCGAGCTCAAGCCGAAGCTGCGCGGGTGGCTGCACGCTGCCACGGCGCCCCTGAGCTTCTTCTCGTTCCTCGTCATGCTGGTCATCGCCGACGACGTCGTCGTGCGCGCCGGCGTGGCCGTCTTCATGGTCTCGGCGCTGCTCCTGTTCGGCACGAGCGCGCTGTACCACACCCGCACGTGGTCCGACGAGGCTCGCGTGGTCTGGAAGCGGCTCGACCACGCCAACATCTTCTTGCTGATCGCCGGGTCCTACACGCCGTTCAGCCTGCTGCTGCTCGACACGAAGGAAGCGACGATCATGCTGTCGCTCGTGTGGGGTGGCGCCTTGGCCGGCGTGGCGTTCCGCGTCTTCTGGGTCGGCGCCCCGCGGTGGATCTACGTGCCGCTGTACATCCTGCTCGGCTGGGCGGCGGTCCTGTACTGGAGCGAGTTCGAGGAGAACGCCTCCACCGCGGTGCTCGCGCTCATGGTCATCGGTGGCGGGCTCTACACGATCGGCGCGCTCGTCTACGGCTTCAAGTGGCCCGACCCGTTCCCGCGCTGGTACGGCTTCCACGAGGTGTTCCACACGCTGACGATCGCGGCGTTCATCGTCCACTACATCGGCGTCAGCCTGCTCGCCTACCAGCAGCGGTGAGCCCGGGGCTGTCGGTTCCCGACGGGGCCTCGCCGGACGACGTCTTCGACGCGTTCGGCGCTTGGGTCGAGGGACGCGGCATCACGCTGTACCCAGCGCAGGAGGAGGCGGTGCTCGAGCTGCTCTCGGGCTCGAACGTGGTGCTCGCGACGCCCACCGGCTCGGGCAAGAGCCTGGTGGCCACCGCCGCCATCGCCGGCGCCCTGGCCCGCGACGAGTGCGCCGTGTACACCGCACCCATCAAGGCGCTGGTGAGCGAGAAGTTCTTCGACCTGTGCGACGTCTTCGGCGCCGAGAACGTGGGCATGCTCACCGGCGACGCGTCGGTGAACCCCGACGCGCCGGTGGTCGTGGCCACGGCCGAGGTGCTGGCCAACCTCGCCCTGCGCGAGGGCAGCGCCGCCGACGTCGGCCTGGTGGTGATGGACGAGTTCCACTTCTACGCCGACCCCGACCGCGGCTGGGCGTGGCAGGTGCCGCTCGTGGAGCTGCCACGGGCGCAGGTGCTGCTCATGTCGGCCACGCTGGGCGACACCACGACGCTGCGCGAGGACCTGGTCCGGCGCACGGGTCGCGAGACCGCGCTCGTGGCGTCGACCGAACGGCCGGTGCCGCTGGTCACGGAGTACGTCACGTCGCCGGTGCAGGAGGTCGTGACCGAGCTGGTGGAGACCGGCCAGTCCCCCGTCTACATCGTGCACTTCACGCAGGCGTCGGCGCTGGAACGGGCGCAGGCGCTCAGCAGCGTCGCGCTGGCGTCGCGGGCCGAGCGCGACCTGATCGCGGAGGCCATCGGTGGCTTCCGGTTCACGTCGGCGTTCGGCAAGACGCTGTCGCGCCTGGTCCGCATGGGCATCGGCGTGCACCACGCGGGCATGCTTCCGCGCTACCGCCGTCTGGTGGAACGGCTGGCGCAGCAGGGTCTGCTCAAGGTCGTGTGCGGCACCGACACGCTGGGCGTCGGCATCAACGTGCCCATCCGGACCGTGCTGTTCAGCGGGCTCACCAAGTACGACGGGCGTCGCCAGCGCCAGCTGCAGGTGCGCGAGTTCGCGCAGATCGCCGGGCGGGCGGGTCGGGCCGGCTACGACACCGTCGGGCACGTGGTGGTCCTGGCGCCGGAGCACGACATCGAGAACGCGAAGGCGATCGCCAAGGCAGGCGACGACCCGAAGAAGCTCCGCAAGGTGCAGCGCAAGAAGGCGCCCGAGGGCCACGTCTCGTGGAACGAGGCCGTGTTCGACAAGCTCGTGAACGGCACGCCGGAGCCGCTCGTGCCGCGCATGCAGGTCACCCACGCGATGGTCCTCGACGTCGCGCAGCGTCCCGGCGACGCGATCGCCGCGCTCGACCGGCTGATCGAGGAGAGCGTGGTCCGTCCCGAGGACGTCGAGCGGCTGCAGACCCGGGTGCGCGACATCGTCGAGGCCCTCGTGGCAGGCGGGGTGGTCGAGAGGCTCGACCCACCCGACGCGGAGGGTCGCACCCTGGTCCTGACCATCGACCTGCAGCGCGACTTCGCCCTCAACCAGCCGCTGTCGCCGTTCGCGATCGCCACGCTCGAGCTGCTCGACGTGGAGTCCCCGGAGTACCACCTCGACGTCGTGTCGGTCGTCGAGGCGACGTTGGAGGACCCGCGGCCGATCATCTCCGCCCAGGTGTTCCGCGCGCGGGGCGAGGCGGTGGCGCAGATGAAGGCCGACGGCATCGAGTACGACGAGCGGATGGAGCTGCTCGACGAGGTAGAGCACCCGAAGCCGCTGCGCGACCTGCTGGAGGCGGCCTACGAGACGTACACCCAGGGACACCCGTGGGTGCGCGACCACGAGCTCCGCCCGAAGTCGGTGGTGCGCGAGATGGCCGAGCGGGCCATGACGTTCTCCGAGCTGGTCTCGGACTACGGGCTCGCGCGCTCGGAGGGCATGGTGCTGCGGTACCTGTCCGACGCGTACAAGGCGCTGGAGCGGACGGTGCCGGCGTCGGCGCGCACGGAGGAGCTGACCGACCTGACGGCCTGGCTGGGCGAGCTGGTGCGCCAGACCGACTCGAGCCTGCTCGACGAGTGGGAGAAGCTGGTGAACCCGGCCGACCCGGCGAGCCTGGACCGGGCGCAGGCCGTGGCCGACGGCGAGGAGACGATCCGCCCGGTCACCACCAACGAGCGCGCGTTCAGGGTGCTGGTGCGCAACGCGATGTTCCGTCGGGTGGAGCTGGCTGCGCTGGGCCGGTGGGACGCGCTGGGCGAGATGGACGGCGAGGACGGCTGGGACGCCGAGGCGTGGCGCGAGGCCATGGCGGCCTACCGCGAGGAGTACGACCACCTCGGCACCGGCCCGTCGGCCCGTGGCCCGGCCTTCATCGACCTGCAGGTCCAGGGGAGGACGTGGCACGTGCGCCAGACCTTCGAGGACCCGGAGGGCCACCGCGACTGGGGCATCTCCGCCACCGTCGACCTCGACGCCAGCGACGCCGCCGGCGAGGCCGTCCTCACCGTCACCTCCGTCGGCCCCGCCTGACCCCACCCTCCCCCCATCGGTGGATCCTCAACATCTGACCCACCATCGGTGGATCGTCAACGTCAGCGACGCTGCTGCGGTTGAGGATCCACCGATGCGGGGCCGGTTCAGAGCAGGGCGTGGTCGGTGACCGGCAACGCGCAGACGTGGTCTCGGCAGACGTAGGCGGTGGCGCGACCGTCGACGGCCACCCGGTCGGCGAGCAGCGGCACGGCAGGATCGGCCGACGCGGCCGCGACGACGACGGCCGGCGACGTGCGCAGCAGGGCGGCTCGATGCATCCCCGCGCGTGAGTCCGCGTCGGGTCCGACCACGGCGATCTCGTCGGGCCCGGCCACCAGGGCCTCGGCGGCGGCGAGGGTCCACCCGGCGAAGCGCGGCAGCTTCTCCCCCAGCTGCGCGGCCGAGCGCACCGCGCGCTCGGCGGCCTCGCGGTAGCGCGGGTCGGCGGTCACGGCCGCGGCGGCGACGAACGCGTGCGCGGCGGCCGACGTGCCCGACGGGTACGCGTTGTCCGACGCGTCCTGCGGACGGACCACCAGGTCGGACGCGTCGTCCGCGGTGTCGAAGAAGTCGTCGCCGTCGGATGCCGCGAAGTGGTCGAGCACGCGCTCGAGCACGGCCCGGGCACGCTCGAGCCACACCGCGTCGCCGGTCACGCCGAGCACCGCGACGAACGCCTCGGCCACCGTGGCGTGATCCTCCAGGACACCGTCGTGGACCCCTGCCACGCCGTCGCGCGACGCCCGCAGCACGCGGCCGCCGTCGCGCAGGTGCACCTCGGCGAGCAGCGTGGCAGCGCGCACGGCGGCGTCGGTGAACCGCGGCTCCTCCAGCAGCACCCCCGCCTCGGCGAGGGCGATGACCGCCAGGGCGTTCCAGGCGGCCACGACCTTGTCGTCACGTGCGGGTCGGGTGCGCTCGGAACGAGCCGCCAGGAGCGTCGCGCGCACCGACGCCCACCGCTCGGGGTCGTCGGGGTCCTCGCGCAGCTGCAACGTCGAGAACCCACGCTCGAACGTGCCCGGGCCGGTGACGCCCAGCAGCTGCGCCGCCCACGCCCCGTCGGAGACGCCGAGCAGCCGCATCAGCTGGTTGGGGTTCCACGCGTAGAACGCGCCCTCGTGGACCTCGCCGCGCGGGTCGGCGCTGTCGGCGTCGAGGGCCGACGCGAACCCGCCCTCCGGCGTGGCCAGCTCGGCCAGCAGGAACTCCGCCGTCTCGGTGGCGACGCGCCGTGCGAAGGCCTGCCGCGCGACGTCTCCGGTCGCCAGCTCGGCCCGCCACCAGTGCAGGTAGACCCGCAGCAGCTGGGCGTTGTCGTAGAGCATCTTCTCGAAGTGCGGCACCTGCCAGTAGCGGTCGACGCCGTAGCGGGCGAAGCCACCGGACAGCTGGTCGTACATCCCGCCGCGCGCCATCGCGTCGCAGGTGGTGCGGACCATCTCGAGGGAGCGTTCCGTGTCCGTGCGCGCCCAGTGCCGCAGGCACGCCTCGAGGACCATCGACGGCGGGAACTTGGGGCTTCCGGCGTAGCCGCCGGCCTCGTCGTCGTGCTGGCCCGACAGCACCGTCTGCGCCACGTCCAGCGCCTCGGCGTCGAGCGCGGAGCCGCCCGCGTCCACCACGTCGCGCAGGTGCTCGAGGACGTCGGCACCGACCTTCGTCACCTCGTCACGGCGGTTCTGCCAGGCGTCGGCGAGCGCCTGCAGGATCTGCGTGAACGCCGGCTGCCCCTGCCGCGGCTCGGGCGGGAAGTACGTACCGGCGAAGAACGGCTCGCCCGTCGGCGCGAGCACGACGGTCATGGGCCATCCGCCCTGGCCGGTCATCGCCTGCGTGGCGCGCATGTAGACCGCGTCGACGTCGGGCCGCTCCTCGCGGTCGACCTTGACGTTGACGAAGTGGTCGTTCATGAACTGCGCGGTGGTGGGGTCCTCGAACGACTCGTGCGCCATCACGTGGCACCAGTGGCACGCGGCGTACCCGACGCTCAGCAGGATCGGCCGGTCGAGCGACTGCGCGAGCGCGAGCGCCTCGTCGCCCCACTCCCACCAGTCGACGGGGTTGTCGGCGTGCTGGAGCAGGTACGGGCTGGTCGCTGCGCTGAGTCGGTTCGGCACCCCTCCACCATGCCAGCCCGGTCCCGGGCCGCTCGTCGGTCCGCCGGGAACGCCCCTCATCGGCCACACTGGCGCCATGAACCTGGTGGCCATCGCGTTCTCGACGGGCTGGGCGAGCGGGGTGAACGCCTACCTCGTCGTCCTGACGCTCGGGCTGGCCGACCGGCTCGGCGGGTTCGAGCAGATCCCCGACCAGCTGGCCCGGCGCGACGTGCTCGTGGCGGCAGGCCTGCTCTTCGCGATCGAGCTCGTCGTCGACAAGATCCCGTACCTCGACTCCACCTGGGACGTCGTCTCCACCGTGCTGCGCCCCACCGTGGGCGCGGCCCTCGGCGTCCTCGTGGCGGGCGACGCGGGCGCCAGCGAGGCCGTCTACGGCACGATCAGCGGCGGCAGCGCGCTGGCCAGCCACCTGGTGAAGGCCGGCACGCGCCTCGCGGTCAACGCCTCCCCGGAGCCGTTCACCAACATCGGGGTCAGTGTCGGCGAGGACGTCACCGTCCTGGGCGTCGTGGCACTGCTGCTCGCCAACCCGTGGCTGGCGTTCACGCTCACCGCGGTGCTGCTGGTCGCCGGGATCGCGATGCTCGTGCTCCTGGCGCGCCTCGTCCGACGAGGTCGGGCCCGGTGGCGACGTTCACGACCAGGTCCCGGCGCACTGCCGTCTTGACCAGCTGCTCGGCTCAGTCGCGGTCGTCGTGCGCGCCGCTGGGGTTGGTCGACGTCGTGACGTCGTCGGCCTGGTCGCCCTCCCAGGGCTGGGCGGCCTTCTTGGTGTGCTTCGCGAAGGACTTGGCCAGGAAGAACACGGCCACCGCGAGGGCGGCGACGATGCCGAGCGCGAGCCAGCCGGGACGCACGATGTTCGGGTCGAGGCCACGCGGCCTCTCGGCCGTGACCAGGATCGTCAGGAGCTCACCCATGGCCCCAGCCTACGCCTGCGGTTCCGGGGTCCGCCGGTCGGCCGGGTCAGCGCAGACCGGCGAAGAGGTCGTCCTCGGGCAGCGACGTCTCGACCTTGGAGTCGACCAGCTGGTAGTCCTCGGTGGGCCACGCCTCGGCCTGGACCTCGTTGGGGATGGAGAAGAACCAGCCGTCGGGGTCGATCTGGGTGGCGTGGGCGAGCAGCGCGGCGTCGCGGACGTCGAAGTACTCGGCGCACTCCACCCGGGTGGTGAGCCGGGCCTCGTCCTCGGGCTTGCGCTCCCACTTCTCCATGCGCTCGGCGTAGGGGTTCTCCAGGCCGTGCCGCTCGACGGCCGCGGAGATCGCCTCGAGCTTCTTGAAGTTCCAGCCGAGGTGGTAGTAGAGCTTGCTGACCTGCCAGGCCTCGCCCAGCTCGGGGTGCCAGTCGGGGTCGGCCGCCTTCTCGTAGGCGAGGACGCTGACCTGGTGGCACATGATGTGGTCGGGGTGCGGGTAGCCGCCGTTCTCGTCGTACGTGGTGAGGACCTGCGGCTTGAACGAGCGGATGAGGCGCACGAGCGGGATCGCGCCCTCCTCCACCGGGACCAGGCCGAAGCACCCCTCGGGCAGCGGCGGCTTGGGGTCGCCCTCGGGCCAGCCGGAGTCGACGAAGCCGAGCCAGTCCTGGGTGACGCCGAGGATCTCGCGGGCGCGGTCCATCTCCTCGCGACGGATCTCGGTGATCAGCTCGGGGTTGTCCTCGATGCCCGGGTGCTGGAACTGCGGGTTGAGGATGCTCCCGCGCTCACCCCCGGTGCACGTGACGACGTGCACGTCGACCCCTTCGGCGACGTACTTGGCGGTGGAGGCGGCACCCTTGCTCGACTCGTCGTCGGGGTGCGCGTGCACGTGCATGAGGCGCAGCTTCTCGGTCACCGCCCCAGTGTTCCACCGGCACGCACACCCGCACGGACGGGGTTCACCAGGCAGGACGCCACCCTCAGGACCGACCTGGGAGAATCGTGGCGTGAGCACCCTCGACGAGCGCTACGGCCGCCGCACCACGCGACGCTGGGTGTGGCCGACGGTCACCGCCGTCGGGGTGGCCCTGGGCATCGTGTGGGCCGCCTGGGTGGCGCTCGACACCGAGCCGGTCACGGCGGAGGTCCACGGCTACGCGGTGGAGTCGCCCGCGCGGACCGTCGCGACCATCGAGGTCCGACGTCCGGAACCGGTCCCCGTCCGCTGCACCGTTTACGCCCAGGCCCTCGACCACTCCGTCGTGGGCGAGCGCACCGTCGACGTGCCCGCCGGCACCCGCGAGCGGACGCGCGTCGAGGTGCCGATCAGCACCGAGCGCGAGGCCGTCACTGCCGTGCTGAGGACGTGCCAACTCACCGACTGACTGCTAGGCTGCACGTTCGACCCCAGGCTCGATGCCTGGGGTTCCGCTTGTTTTCCAGGAGGTTCGAACATGTCTCAGTCCAGCACCGAGACCATCTGGGTCACCCAGGAGGCGTACGACCGTCTGAAGGTGGAGCTGGCGAATCTCAAGGACGTCGTCATGCCCGACATCACCGAGAAGATCGCCGCCGCCCGCGACGAGGGTGACCTCAAGGAGAACGGTGGCTACCACGCCGCCCGCGAGGAGCAGGGCAAGGCCAACGCCCGCATCCAGCAGCTCGAGGACATGCTGCGTCGCGCCGAGGTCGGCGAGAAGCCTGCCGACGACGGCATCGTCGAGGCCGGCATGGTCGTCGGCGTCACGTTCGCCGGCGACGACGACGTGGAGCGCTTCCTGCTCGGCTCGCGCGAGCTGCTGAGCCTCGACTCGGCCGTCGACCTCGACGTCTACTCCCCCACGTCGCCGCTCGGCGCAGCGATCTTGGGCAAGAAGGTCGGCGACGACGCCTCCTACGAGGCGCCCAACGGCAAGACGCTCACGGTCTCGATCGTGGAGGCCAAGCCCTTCTGAGCGACCGTTCCTGACGCGGCCCTCGAGTCCGCGGCACGAGGCATGACGAGGCCCCGGGACCCGATGGTCCCGGGGCCTCGTCGCGTCCGACGCTCAGACGAGCAGGTGGCCGAGCTCGCCCAGGCGCCGACGTGAGGCCTCGGCGTGGTCGGGTCCGCGGGTGGCCGCCTGGACCGCGACCTCGACCTCGCGCACCCCGAGCGACTCCGCGGAGCGGTCGTGGGCCACGTCGAGCACGTTGACCTGCAGGTCGGCGAGGTCGGTGAGCAGCCGCATCAGCTCGCCCGGGCGGTCGGAGAACCGGACCCGCAGCTGCATGAAGCGACCCGCGGCGGACAGGCCGTGGCGGATGACGTCGAGCAGGAGCAGCGCGTCGATGTTGCCGCCGGACAGCACGGGGACCACCGGGCCCTGGAACCGTCCGGGGTCGTCGAGCAGGGCCGCCACGCCGGCGGCACCCGACGGCTCGACGAGCATCTTGGCGCGCTCGAGGAGGCCGATGAGGGCCGCGCTCATCGCGTCCTCGCTGACGGTCACCACGTCGTCGAGCTGCTCGGCGATCACCTCGAAGGGGATGAGTCCCGGCTGGGCCACGGCGATGCCGTCGGCCATGGTCGGGCCCATCACGCCGGTGACCGGGTGGCCCTCGGCGAGCGAGGTCGGGTAGGCGGCGGCGTCGGCGGCCTGCACGCCGACCACGGAGACGTCGGGTCGGCGTTCGCGCAGCAGGGCGATGCCCGCGGCGAGCCCGCCGCCACCGAGAGGCACGAGCACGGTGCGCACGTCGGGCAGCTGCTCGATGATCTCGAGGCCGACGGTGCCCTGCCCGGCGAGGACGTCCTCGTGGTCGAAGGGGTGGATGAGCACGGCGCCGGTGCGCTCGGCGAACTCCTGGGCGTGCACGAGCGCCTCGGTGACGCCGGTGCCGGCGAACTCGATGTCGGCGCCGTAGCCGCGGGTGGCGGCGATCTTGGGCAGGGCCGCGCCGTCGGGCATGAAGATGGTCGCCTTCGCGCCGAGCAGCTGCGCGGCGAGGGCGACGCCCTGGGCGTGGTTGCCGGCGCTGGCGGCCACCACGCCACGCGCTCGCTCGGCGTCGCTCAGCCGCGCGATGCGCACGTAGGCGCCGCGGATCTTGAACGACCCGGTGCGCTGGAGGTTCTCGCACTTGAGGTGCACGTCGGTGCCGACCCGTTGGCTCAGCCACCGCGAGTGCGCCATGGGAGTGCGCTCGACCACCGGCGCGATCAGCTCACGCGCCGCCTCGACGTCTCGCAGGTCCACCACCCTGCTCACCCTAGACGGGATCCCCCACGCTCCGCGTCCGCCGGTCGTGGCCGTGAGAGGTAGGTGGCGCGCGGAATGCCGTCGAGCGGTAGGACGCCCGCGGATTCGACCCGCCAATCCGCGGCACACCTACCGACGACCCGTGACGAAGCGCGGTGCACCTACCGCCGATGCAGCGCGCCGACGGTCTCAGGCCGGCTCGGGCTCGGCGTCGGAGTCGGCGTCGGGAGGTATGTCCTCGGGTAGTCCGTCCTCCTGCAGCGGCGCACCGGCCTCGGCGGCGAGGTGACGCACGATGCCGTTGAGGCAGGCCACGAGCGGGACGGCCACGAGGGCGCCGACGATGCCCGAGACCGTGATGCCGGCGGCGATGGCGATGATGATCGCGAGCGGGTGCACGGCCACGAACCGGCCCATGAGGAACGGCTGCAGCACGTGCGACTCCAGCTGCTGGACGGCCACGACGGCCGCGAGCATGAACAGGGCCACGATCGGACCCTGGGCCACGAGGGCCACGAGCACCGCCACGAGACCCGACAGCAGTGCGCCGATGATCGGGACGAACGCACCGAGGAACACCAGCACGCCGATCGCGAGGGCGAGGGGCACGCCCAGCAGCCAGGCGGCGACGGCGATGCCGATCGCGTCGGTGAGCGCAACGAGCACGGTGGCCCGGACGAAGCTGGTGAGGCTGTGCCAGGCGGTCTCGCCCGACGTGTGCACCTTCTCGCGCGCGGCCTGCGGGAACAGCGCCACGAAGAACGCCCAGATCCGGTTGCCCTCGTAGAGGAAGAAGAACGACGCGAAGAGCGCGATGAAGAAGCCGGTGACGAAGTGCGTCAGGGTGGTGCCGACAGCGGCCAGCTGGTCGACGGCGGCGGTCTCGCCGAACGTGCGGATCGCGTCCTGCACCTGGTCGACGTAGCGCGTCAGCTGGCTGTCGCTGAGTCCCAGCGGACCGTTCTGCGACCAGTCCTGCACCTGGGAGATGCCCTCGATGACCTGGGCCTTGAGGTCGTAGAACTGGGTGGAGAGCTGTTGGCCCACGAGCGCGATGAGCCCGAAGAACAACGAGAGCATGGTGAGCACGACGATGGCCGTGGCCAGCAGACGCGGCAGGCCCCTGCGCTCCAGGAAGTCGACGGAACCGATGGTCAGGGCGGTGCCGAGCAGCGCGATGGCGATCGGGACGGAGACCTCGGAGAAGAAGCTGAGCAGCCAGTACAGGCCGTAGCCGGCGGCCCCGATGACGAGGAGTCGCCAAGCCCACGCCGTCGCGATCTCGACGCCGACCGGAATCTCTGGACGCGTGCTCACCTGCGTGGTTCCCTCACTCGGACGACACTATCGGGAACAGCGCACCGCGCACGGTCGTTGACACGCGTGGACCCAAGGAGTGTGACCCGATGATCTTCGGAACCCGCAAGACCGAGCTCCCCGACGCGCAGAGCGCCCTGCCCGGCCGCGCCGATCGACCCTTCGCCGTGGGCACCACGCACCGCGTGCTCGGCACCCCCATCGAGACCCCGCTCGACGCGGGCGTCGTCCCCGACGGCTTCGAGGTGACCGTGGTCGGCCTCGGCTGCTTCTGGGGCGAGGAGAAGACCTTCTGGGAGGTGCCCGGCGTCTGGTCGACGTCGGTGGGCTACGCCGGTGGCATCACCCCGAACCCCAGCTACGAGGAGGTGTGCACCGGCCGCACCGGCCACGCCGAGGTCGTGCGGATCGTCTTCGACCCGTCGAAGGTCACGTACGCCGACCTGCTCAAGGTGTTCTGGGAGAACCACGACCCGACGCAGGGCATGCGCCAGGGCAACGACCGCGGCACCCAGTACCGCTCGGTCCTGCTCACCACCACCGACGAGCAGCAGCGCCAGGCCGAGGAGTCGCGCGACCGCTACCAGGAGCAGATGACCAAGGCCGGCTACGGCCGGATCACCACGGCCATCTCCCCCCTGGGCGAGTACTACTACGCCGAGGAGCCGCACCAGCAGTACCTCGCGAAGAACCCCTTCGGCTACTGCCCGCTGCACGCGACGGGCGTCAGCTACGCCTGACCCGGCGCACGCCGGGAGCCCGTCGGACCACCGGTCCGGCGGGCTTCGTGTGTCACTCCTCGGTCCGGGCCGCCCTGTCGTCCGCCGAAATTGCCTCGGCATCCCGCATCCTGCGCCGCTCGATCTGCTTCAGCGTCGGGTTCTGTCGAAGCCAGATGAACGCGTTGGCGGCCAGGAAGATCGCGCAGGCAACGAGCAGCGCCACCGGCCTCGACAGGCCGGTGATGGCCGCAACGGAGCCTCCGGCGCCCATCAGCGCGAACACGGCCCAGACGCGATGACTCCTAGGCGCGTCCTTCATGTATTGCTCATAGGTCTTCATCGGTGCCGCCACATCAGTTCGTCCGTCCCGACAGCGTAAAGGTGCGCAGGCTCTTCCTCCCCGAGTGGACGAGGGACTCCTCACCCTCACGAGACATCCGGCTCGATCGTCGGTATCCCTTCCACACGCCGTCTTTTCCGCTGCGCATCGACCCTGACGCGGTGTAGAACGGCACCGTGTCAAGAGAGGACGTCGAGCGCCCGGGAGGCGGCGCGTCCTACTCGTCCTCCAACGAGCCCGTGCCGTTCGACCTCGAGGCGGAGGCTCGCGACGCGACGGGTGCGACGTGCCACGTCTGCGAAGCACCGGCGACCGTGATGGTCGAGGTGCTCCGGCGCACGGACAGGAACGGGAGCGCCGTGGTCCTGTGCGACGAGGATCATCGCCTGGCCTCGGGCGGAGAGCTCGAGGTGCTGGCCCAGCGCATGGCGCAGGACGGGATAGGTGACGTCGACGACCACCGCAGAGTCGCCCGGATCCTCGTCACCGACCTGGGCAGATCCACCCCGATCCCCCCGTAGCGGTTGGCGCTGACCAGCGGCCCGACCCAGCATGGTGTTCTGACGCATTCGCGTCGATCCATGCGCGAATAATCGTCGCCAACGCGTCAGAACGCGAATGGGGCCGGCGCGGTTCGCAAGGATGGGGAATGCAGACGCCACCGAAGGCGTTCGAAGCAGTGGTGCCGATGGACCCGTCCGCGCGCCGCGACCAGCCGCCCGAGAGCCGCGGAGGACACCGTGACCACCACCAAGCCGACCCAGCGCTGGGGTTTCGGCATGCTGCTCGCCCTCGTGGCCGTCGCGCTCGGCGTCTCGGGTGCACCCGCACCGCTCTACGCGCTGTACGCGCAGGAGTGGGGCTTCGAGCCCATCACCACCACCGTCGTCTTCGCCGTCTACGCCGTCGCCGCGCTGGGCTCGGTGCTGGTCACGGGGTCGATCTCCGACCGCTACGGACGCCGGCCCGTGCTCATCGCCGCCGTCCTGCTCATCCTGGTGGGCCTCGGACTCTTCATCGCGGCCGACTCCGTGGCCTGGCTGCTCGCGGCGCGGGTGGCGCACGGGCTCGGCGTCGGCGCCGTCGTGGTGGTCGCGTCGGCCGCGCTGCTCGACCTGCGACCCGACGACGGTGAGCGCACCGGTCGCCTCACGGGCGTGGTGTTCAACGGCGGCATCGCGGTCACGCTCGTCGGTGTGGCCCTGATCGTCGACATGGGCCCCGCACCGACCGTGCTGCCCTACGCCGTGCTCGTCGCCATCATGGCCGCGCTGCTGGTGGCCGTGCTGTGCATGCGCGAGCCGCACACCGACGACCGCTCCGTCACCCTCAACATCGCGCGACCGCGCGTGCCGGCCTCGATCGCCGGGCACTTCCGGTTCTCCGCCCTCGGCGTCATGGCCGCGTGGTCGGTGCTCGGCGTGCTGCTGTCGCTGTACCCACGGATCGCGTCGGAGGCCATCGGGGCGACGTCGGTGCTGTTCGGCGGAGCGGTGGTCGGTGCGTCGGCGGCTGCGTCGGCGCTCAGCCAGGCGGTCGGTGGCCGCTGGCCCGCCCGACCGACCGCCATCGTCGGCGACCTGGGCACCGCGGTGTCGCTCGTGCTGTGCGTGCCCGCGGTGGCCTGGGGTCACGCCTGGGCGATCGCTGCGGCCTCGACGTTGGTGGGCCTGTTCTTCGGCCTCGCGTTCGGCGGGTCCCTGCGCCACCTGAGCCAGCACGTGCCTGCCGCCCACCGCGGCGAGGTGATGTCGGCGTTCTACGTGCTCGCCTACGGCGCCATGGCGGTGCCGACCGTGCTGGCCGGCTGGGCCGCCACCGTGTGGAGCCCCCAGACCATCTTCGCCCCGTTCATGGTGGCGGTGGCCGTGGCCTGCACCCTCGCGGCGCTCCTGGGGATGCGCACCCAGGAGGAGACCGTCGACGAGCCCGTCGCCGCCGCGTCGTGACCGAGCCGCTCGACGACCTGCCGGAGGTGCCCGACCTCGCAGGTCCCGGGATGCGGCTGCTCCTCGTCGGGATCAACCCCAGCCCCCTGACGGCGCGCACCGGGTTGCACTTCGCGCACCCCGGCAACCGCTTCTACCCGGCGCTGCGCCTCGCCGGGATCTTGCCCGCCGACGCGACCACGCCCGAGCTCGCCGCGCCGGTGCTCGTGCAGCGAGGGGTGGGCATCACCAACCTGGCGCCTCGCCCCACCGCCCGCGCCGACGAGCTGACCGACGACGAGGTGCGCGCCGGGCGCGACCGTGTGGCGGCCGTGGTGCGTGCCCACCGTCCGCGCGTGGTGGCGGTCGCAGGGATCACCAGCTTCCGCACGGCCTTCGGCGACCGCCGTGCACGGGTCGGTCGGCAGCCGACCGACCTGGAGGGCGCGCAGCTCTGGGTCGTGCCCAACCCCAGCGGACTCAACGCGCACGCCACCGTCGAGACCCTCGCCCGCGACTACCTCGAAGTGGCCCTGACGGCCGGAGTGACCGTCGAGGACAGGGCGTGATCCCTTGTTCGCCGACGGCGAACTGACATACACTCACTCATGGGAATTGAGTCGACTAGACTCAGGTTTAACTGGATGTCCCGGTCGCGGTGGCCGGGCCGAACGATCCCCCCAGGAGGACACCATGAGCAACGTTTCCGTCTTCACCCGTCGCGATCCCTTCGCCGAGTTCGACTCGCTCGTCCGGAACGCGTTCTCGCCCAGCGGCAGCACCTCGCGCCTCGACTTCACCCCCGCCGTCGAGACCGTCCGCGACGGTGACGACGTGGTCGTGCGTCTCGAGCTGCCCGGCATCGACGTCTCGAACGACGTCACGGTCGAGGTGACCAACGGCCGCCTCGTCGTCAAGGGCGAGCGGCGCGACGAGCGCGCGGAGAGCAAGGCCGGCGAGTCCGGCGAGCAGCCCGCGCGTCGCATCAGCGAGATCCGCTACGGGTCCTTCGAGCGCAGCTTCGGGCTGCCGGGCCACGTGACCGCCGAGGCCGTCAGCGCCTCCTACGACGCCGGCATCCTCGCGGTCCGCGTCGCGGGCGTGTACGCGGGCACCGAGCCCACGCGCATCGAGATCAGCCAGGGCTGACCCGCACGACCACAGGGCCCCGTCACCCAGCGGTGACGGGGCCCTGTCGCGTCTCGGTCAGAGGCCGAACCGACGGCCGGCGGCGGCGAACACGCCCTGGTAGCGCGAGCCCAGGACCCGCACGGCCGCGTCGAGCACACGGGCGTCGTTGCCGATGAGGACGCGAGGGCGGCCCTTCTCGACACCGCGAAGGATCACCTGCGCAGCCTTCTCCGGCGACGTGCGGGCGAGCTTGTCGAACGAGCGAGCCAGCTCGTCGTGGTCGCGCCCCTCGGCCTGGTCGGCGTTGCGAGCGATGTTCGTGGCGATGCCGCCGGGGTGCACGCACGTGACCTTGACCGGGTGCTTGGCCAGGACCATCTCCTGACGCAGCGACTCGGTGAAGCCACGGACCGCGAACTTGGCCGCGTTGTACGCGCTCTGCGACGGCATCGAGAAGATGCCGAAGATGCTCGAGACGTTGACGACGTGGCCGTCGCCCGACGCGATGAGGTGCGGCAGGAACGCCTTGGTGCCGTGCACGACGCCCCAGAAGTCGACGTCCATGACCTTCTCGACGTCCTTGTACGACATCTCCTCGACGTTGCCGGTGAAGGCGATGCCGGCGTTGTTGAACACCAGGTTCACGCGGCCCAGGTCGGTGGCCACCAGCTGCGCGTACTCCTCGACCCGCTCGCGCTCCGCGACGTCGATGACGTCCCCGCGCACCCGGGCGCCCGTGGCCTCCACGAGGCGCTGGGTCTCGGCCAGACCCGCGGTGTCGACGTCGCTGATGGCCAGGACGGCGCCCCGGCGGGCGAGCTCGACGGCGAGTGCGCGACCGATGCCCGAGCCGGCGCCGGTGACGACGGCGACCTTGTCGGTGAAGTGGGTCATGGGGGATCCTCTCGACGACTCAGATACCGACGGTATCCGAGTTGAGCGTAGAGCACGACACTCGCTGGGACAAGACAATGCCTGCATTCCCCGCCGTCCCGGGACTTTCGCCCGTAGGCTCAGGGGCATGAAGACCCTCGTGCTGCCCTCCGGCGTGCGTGACGCGCGCCCCGAGGACGTGGGCACGATCGTCACGATGGTGCGAGAGCTGGCCGAGTACGAGCAGGCCGCCGAGCAGGCCACGATGACCGACGTGCAGCTGTACGAGGCACTGTTCGGCACCGACCCGCCGGCCTCCGCACTCGTGGTGGAGAACGGCCACGGGTCCGTGGTCGGCTTCGCACTCTGGTTCCGCACGTTCTCGACGTGGGACGGCGTGCCCGGCATCCACCTCGAGGACCTCTACGTGCGCGCGTCGCGCCGCGGCGCGGGCTTCGGCCGCCGCCTGCTCATCGGGCTGGCGCGCATCGCGACCGAGCGCGGGTACAGCCGCATCGAGTGGGACGTGCTGCGCTGGAACTCCCCCGCGATCCGGTTCTACGAGTCGCTCGACGCGACCCCGCAGGACGAGTGGCTGGCCTACCGGCTCACCGACAAGGCGATCGAGCTGCTCGCCGAACCCTGATCGACACCGCTCGGAGCGTGCCCTGCCCTCAGGTGCCCCGCTCTTGGTTGCCCGCCCTCAGGACAGCATGGCGGTGCGCAGGCGGTCGAGGGTGCCTGCGTCGCCGCCGACCGAGGAGTACCAGCCCTCGACGCCGCCGGGGTGAGCGTCCCACCGGTCGATGACGTGCTCGATCGCGTCGCGCGGGACCATGAGGAACGCGGCCGGCACCGGCGGGTGGTCGGAGCCGGGATGGCGAAGCCGGGCATCGATCTCGGCGGCGGCCCGCTCGGTGAGCATGTAGTCGGCGACGACGTCGGGGCGCTGCACCCCGAGCAGGCTGAGCACGAGCGCCACGGAGATGCCGGTGCGGTCCTTGCCCGCCGCGCAGTGGACGAGGGTGGACCCTCCCGTGGCGGCGGCCTGGGCGACCTCGTCGACCAGCTGCGCCAGCATCTCGCCGGCGGTGTCGAGCACCTCGCCGTACAGGTGCTTGAGGGTCGGGGTGTCCTCGTGCCAGCCGGGCCGCAGCGCCTGCAGCAGCGAGAGCGTGACGACCCTCGGACCCAGCGGGGTGAGCGGGTGCGGGCCACCATGCTCGACGGCGGACCGCAGGTCGAGCACCAGGGAGGGCGGCCACGGGGTGCCGTCGGGCACGACGTCGGTGGGCTCGGGCACGCCGCTGCGCAGCAGCAGACCAGGCCGGACGGAGGCACCGTCGAGGCCGGTGACACCACCGACGTCACGGAAGTTGGGGATGACGACGCTCACGCCGCTCATCGTAGGTGTGAGGACCCACACTCCCTCCGGGCCGGTTCTGGGGCGGCCCTCTCAGGCGGGTGGATCTAGCATGGCGTCGTGAGAATCCCCCGCAAGATCGCGTCCCAGGCCGCGATCGGAGGGGCAGCCGCCGTCACCGGCTACTACGGCGTCATCTTCAGCGAGCTGATGGTCGCGAAGCGGGCGATCGGCATCACCGACGCGCGTCCACCGCGCGCCGACGGCTTGTATGGCGAAGAGCTGCCCCGTGAACCCGTGCGCTGCCTGGTCCTCGGCGACTCCGCAGCCGTCGGCTACGGCATGGCCCGTGCCGACGCGACTCCTCCTGCCATGCTCGGCATCGGCCTGGCGCACGTGCTCGACGCCCAGGTCGAGATCCGCTCCGAGGCCGTCGTGGGCGCGCAGACCCACGACCTGCGCGACCAGATCGAGGCAGCCGGCGACTTCGACCCCGACCTGGTCGTCATCGTTGTCGGCACCAACGACGTGACCCACCGCGTGCCCGCCTACCAGTCCACCCGGCTGCTCGGCTCGGCCGTGAAGAAGCTCGTCGACGGCGGCGCCCAGGTGGTGGTGGGCACGTGCCCCGACCTCGGGACCGTGCGACCCCTCCCCCAGCCGCTGCGCTGGATCGCCCGGCGCAAGAGCCGCTCGCTCGCCCGCAAGCAGACCGTCGCCACGGTCCGTGCCGGCGGCCGCGCCGTCTCGCTGGGCAGCCTGCTCGGCGTGCTGTTCACCGAGAAGTACGACGTGATGTTCGGCGAGGACCGCTTCCACCCGTCCGAGACCGGCTACGCCAACATGGTCTCGGTGCTCGTCCCGTCGCTGGCGGCCGCGTGGCGCGAGCGCGACCGCGACTTCGCCGTGGCGCACTTCGGCGGCTCCCCCGGCACGATGTCCCTCACCGACGCCGCAGAGAAGGCCGCGCTGCGCGAGGGCACCGAGGTCACCCGCGACGGCCGCTGGGCCCGCATCCTGCGCCGCCGCTGACCCACGATTCTCCCTTCGCGCGTCCGCGGACGAACGCTTCTTCCTTCTCGTGGACCGTTCCACGAGAAGGAAGAATCTCTGCCCCCATGGCCGGGGTCGCGGTCCAGCAACGACGACGGCCGGCCACCCCGTGAAGGGTGGCCGGCCGTCGTGTGGAGCTGGTGTCAGTCCGAGCCGCGCAGGATCGCGAGGATGCGCAGGATCTCGATGTAGAGCCAGATCAGCGTGACCGTGAGGCCGAAGGCGGCGCGCCACGACTCACGCTCGGGCAGGCCGGCCTCGACGCCGCGCTCGACGAAGTCGAAGTCCATGATCAGCATGAACACGGCGAGCACCACGGCGATCGCGGAGACCACGAGGCCGAGGCCGTCCATGCCGCGCAGGCCGCCACCCTCGAGGACGCCGGTGATGCTGAGCACGAAGTTGACCAGCATGACGCCGACGAAGGCGAACATCGAGATCGTGACGATCTTGCGGAACTTGTCCGTGACCTGGATGTTGAAGAACTTGTAGGCCGCCAGCGTGGCGCCGAACGCGACCATGGTGGCCAGGACGGCCTGGAAGACGATCGTCGGGTCGCCGACCCAACCGGCCACGACCTTGGAGAAGGCGCCGACGAAGACGCCCTCGGCCACCGCGTAGGCGAGGACCAGCGCGGGGCTGATGACCTTCTTGAACGAGTTGACCAGCGAGAGGCCGAAGCCGACGATCGCACCCGCGAAAGCGAAGCCGAAGGCCTTCTGCACCGCCGCCTGGTCGGTGGCGATGTCACCGATGAGGAACCATGCTGCCGCGGCCGTCGCGATGACGACGCCCAGGGTGAGGGCGGTCTTCTCGACCGTGGACTCGATGGTCATGACGCCCGTGCCACGTCCGGTGGACGTGTGCGTGGGGCCAGGCTGCGAGGTCGAGCCGTCGAGGTCGATCTTCCACTGCGAAGGATCGGTGGCGCGGGCCGTGCTGGTGCCACGGCCGTTGAACCCCTCGGATCGGTTGAAGACGGGGTTGTTGCTCTGCATGGTTCCCTCCGGGAATCAGTACTCAGCACTACTGAGGAAGTCGATGTGACCTCACCCTACATAACGTCCGAGAGGCGCGATTGTTTCCCGACACGGACTGGTTTCGCAGGGAAACCAGTCCGTGTCGGGTGGATCAGTCCGGCGCGTCGGTCGGGGCGGTCGATGTCGCTTCGGACGGGCTCGTCGACGCCTCAGGAGCAGGGGCCAGTGCCGGCACCTTGAGGAACGGGGCCTCGGGAACCTTCGCCTCCCCGATGACGGCCGACGAGGCCGAGCCGATCTCGTCGACCACGTGCTGCACGACGGACAGCGGGTAGACGTTCATGACGTCCTGGCCGGTCTCCAGCGTCGCCGGCGCCCACGCCGTGCCGTCGGCCGCGATGCCGTCGACACAGTCGTTCGCGCACTCGTCGCGCTCGGCGTTGAGCGCGGGCGCAAGTGCACGACCGTCCTGGTCGAACAGCTGCACGCCGCTGAGGGGGCGGCCCTGCGCGTCATAGGGGTAGATGTTCGTGATGCTGGAGCCGTCGAGGGACATCCCCGCCGGGTCCTCGGAGCCGACATAGGCCATCTCGTAGGTGCTGGTCTCCCAGGACTGGGCGGTGGCCACCACCGGCAGGAGCGCGACGGCGGCGACGACGTTGCCGAGCACCAGGAGGGGGCCGATCCGTGGGGCGCCCCAGAGGCCACGACCCCACTGGACGCTCACCGTCACGAAGGCAGCGAGGAGCATCCACGTGCCCACCGTCGTGGGCGCGAAGCCGGACTCCCAGCCGAAGAACGCCGCGACCAACCAAGTCGCCAGCCAGGCCCGGGTGACCCACCAGACCGGCTGCAGCACGGACAGGAAGTCGAGGACGCCCCGGCCGACCGGGCTCCGGCGCAGGGCCAGAGTGACGTCGCGCCACGTCTCGCTCGCCCCCTGGCGCAGCGAGTCGAGGCCGCCGGCCAGGCCGGAGCGCTGGTCCTCCTTGAGCGGCAGGCCGGCCGCGGCGCGCAGCTCTGCGGCGTAGGCCACGGGGTCGGGGAGCTCGCGGGCGAGGTCCTCGGCGTAGGCCTCGGCCAGGTCGGCCTCCAGGCCCTCGGTGAGCTCCTCGAGCTCGTCGGCGGGCAGGTCGGCCAGCTGGGCGCGCACGCGGGCGGCGAAGGCGCTGATCTCGGTCGGGATGGTGGTGCTCATGCGGCGTCCCCCGTCAGGAGTCGGTTCATGGTGTCGGCGAAGTCGGCCCAGACCTTGCGCTGGGCCGCGAGCATCGAGCGCCCCTCGGGCGTGACGCCGTAGTACTTGCGGTGCGGCCCCTCCTCGGAGGGCACCACGTACGACGTGAGCGCGCCGGCCGCGTAGAGGCGCCGCAGCGTCCCGTACACGGAGGCGTCGCCGACGTCCTCGAGCCCTCCGGCGCGCAGGCGGCGCACGACGTCGTAGCCGTACCCGTCCTCGGACTCGACGACGGCCAGCACGGCCACGTCGAGCACGCCCTTCAGCAGCTGCGTTGCATCCATGCGGTGGACAGTACCACGCAGTGCGCAGTACCTCGCAGAGCACGACACCGGGACCGCGTGTCGCGCTCCGACTAGCCGTCGACGTCGACCAGGTGGTGCGCCACGTCGTGCCAGAAGTACTGGGCGAAGGTCTCGACGGTGAAGACCGAGCCGTCGCTGCGCAGGCCGACGCGGCCCCACGCGTCGGACGGGACGGCGTCGAAGGCTTCGGCCAGGTGCTCCCCAGCCGCGGTCAGCTCGCGGGCCACGACGGCCGGGTCCTGCTCGGCGTAGCGCTGCTCGACGGCGGTCGCGTCCTGGTCCCAGTTGGCGAAGCGGGCCTCGCCCTCGTCGGCGGTGAGCATGAGCCGGAGCCGCTCGGCGAAGAGCACGAGGACGTCGCGCACGTGGCACGCGTACTCGAGGTCGGACCAGACGTCGGCGCGGCGCCGGGCCGCCGCATCGGGACGGGCGAGCACCTGCTGCCAACGGGGCAGGCAGGCGCGCACCAGGTCGGCCACCCCGCGCGGGTCGACGTCCTCGGCGCGGAACCCGCACTCGGCGCACGGCTCCTGCAGGACCCACGTCCAGTCCTTGTCGTCGGGGACGATGCTCTCGTCGACGGTGCTCATGCATCCGATCGTGGCCGACGATCTAGGGTTCGAGCCATGCCCGACGCTGCCGACCAGCCGCGAGATCCCGCCACCGCCGAGGACCCGCCCCGCTTCCGCCGTGAGCCGGTCTCGTTCACCCGTCGCGGAGGACGCCTGACCGAGAAGCAGCAGGACGCGTGGGACGCGATGGCCGAGACGTACGTGCTCGACGTCCCGCGGGCCGGGACCGACACGTCGGTGACCCCCGACTGGCGGGTGGAGCCGGAGCGCGTGTTCGGGCGCACCGCGCCGCTGGTGGTCGAGATCGGCAGCGGACGCGGCGAGAACGTGGTGGCCGCGGCCCAGCAGCACCCGGGGTGGGACTTCCTCGCGATCGAGGTGTGGGTGCCGGGCGTGGCGACGACGCTCCTGCAGGCGCGCGCGGCAGGCGTCACGAACATCCGGCTCGCGGTGGCCAACGCCACCGAGATGCTGGGAACGGCGCTCGAGCCGACGTCGGTGCACGAGCTGTGGACGTGGTTCCCCGACCCGTGGCACAAGAAGCGTCACACCAAGCGACGCCTGGTCACGGTGCCGTTCACCGAGCTCGTCGCGCGGGTTCTCGAGCCCGACGGGACGTGGCGCGTGGCCACCGACTGGGCCGACTACGGCGAGCAGATGGCCGAGGTCATCGCGGCCAGCCCCCACGTGAGCGGCGGCCCCGTGGACCGGTTCGAGGGTCGCGTGCTGACCAAGTTCGAGCGCAAGGGCCTGGACAAGGGGCGCGTGATCCACGACTTCGCTGCGCAAGTTCTGCAGCACTGACGTCCTACACTGGCCGGATGGACGGCACCGCCACGGCAGACCTGCTCGGCATCACGGACGGCTTCCGCGTGTGGGTCGTCGGCGAGACCGTGGAGGAGCGCTCGCTGCTCGACCCGCTGCCCGAGGGCGTGGAGACGTTCGACGAGTACGTGCACTCCCTCGACGCCACCGTGGTGATCACCGACGACGTGACCGCGTTCGCCGAGCAGGTCGACGAGGTCTTCCCGCAGCTCGGTTCCGTGCCGCTCGTGTGGGTGTGCTTCCCGCCGCACGACCTGTCGGCCGACGAGGTCGCCGAGGTGGTCCACGAGTTCGGCTGGGGCGCCACGCCGCCGGTGCTGCTCGACGACGCGTGGATGGCCATGCGGCTCGCGCAGGACTGAGCCCCCAGGCCTGATCGACACTCAGGCCGAGCCGGCCGCCTCACGTCGCTCGAGACGTCGACGGTCGGCGTCGTGGGCATACTGCGCCAGCTCGATCGCTCGGTCGACCGTCTTCTCCCCCGGGTTCACGACGGACACCCAGCCGTACGCGCCGTAGATCGGGTGCGGGACGAACGTGTCCGTGGCGGCGTGGTCGACGTCGGCCACGCTGAGCTGGCCCGGCGGGTGGCCGAAGAGGTCGGCGTAGGCGTCGGCGCCGACGTTGAGGTTCAGGCGCCAGCGGCCGGGCTCGTCGAGGTTCGAGACGGTGTCGTCGGGGTAGTTCTTCGTGACGATCGTCGTGTGCGGCTGCCGGTTGGTGGGCACCTCACCGTCGGGGGCGTAGTAGAAGAAGTGGTCGCCCCACGAGATCTCGGGGTGGTTGCTGCCCTCCTCGGGCGCGAGCTCGAGCGCGCCGGGCAGGCTCCGCAGCGCGGTCAGGACGTCGTCGATGGCCATGCGGTCAGTCTCGCCCTGCGAGGTGCGTCTGGCCAGGGTCGTCGGGCGAGTCGGGCGACGGTCAGTCGGGACGCTGGGACGCGATGACGGCCCGGTAGGCCTCGAAGGAGTCCTTCGGCGTGCGCACGAGGGTGTCGTAGTCGACGTGCACGAGACCGAAGCGCTGGGAGTAGCCGGCGGCCCACTCGAAGTTGTCGAGCAGTGACCAGTGGAAGTAGCCGCGCACGTCGACCCCGGCGTCGCGGGCGTCGAGCACGGCGGCCAGGTGGTCGAACAGGTAGCGGGTGCGGCGCTCGTCGTGCGCACGGCCGCTGCTGCTGGGCGCGTCGGCGTACGAGGCGCCGTTCTCGGTGACGTAGACGGGCGGGAGCGCGTCGCCGTAGCGCTCCTTCAGGCCCACGAGCACCTCGGTGAGGCCCTCGGGCACCACGGGCCAGCCGAAGTCGGTGCGCTTGCGGCCGTCGATCTCGTGAAGCGAGAACGGCAGGTCGGCCGGCAGCGGGAGCCGGTCGCTGGCGGCTTCGCTGCTGGCACCAGGAGGACCGACGAGCTGCGGGTTGTAGTAGTTGACGCCGTAGAAGTCGAGCGGGGTGGTGATGACGGCGAGGTCGTCGTCGCGGTAGCCGGCGAACCCGGCCTCCATGCCCTCCCAGGGCCAGCGGCCGAGGAGCACGGGGTCGGCGAAGAGCCGGTTGTAGAGGTCGTCGAAGAAGGTGGCGGCCTGCTCGGTCTCGTCGGTGTCGTCGAGGCGCCACACGGGCACGTGGTTGTTGACGATTCCGACGGGTCCGGTGCCGGCGGCGCGCAGGGCCTGCACGGCGCGGCCGTGGGCGAGCAGCTGGTGGTAGGCCACCGGCAGGGCGTCGAAGCCGAGCGTCTTGCCGGGGGCGTGCACGCCGGCGCCGTGGCCGAGCAGGGTGACCACGACGGGCTCGTTGATCGTCATCCAGCGGGTCACGCGGTCGCCGAGGCGGGCCGCGACGACGGACGTGTAGTCGGCGAAGCGCTCCGCGACGTCGCGGTTCTCCCAGCCGCCGAGGTCCTCGAGCCACTGCGGGGTGTCCCAGTGGAAGAGGGTCGCCGACGGCTCGACGCCCGCGGTGAGCAGCGCGTCGAGGAGCCGGTCGTAGAAGTCGAGGCCCTCGGGGTTCACGGCGCCGCTGGGGTCTGGCTGGATGCGCGACCACGAGAGCGAGAAGCGGTAGGCGTCGACACCGAGGGAGCGCAGCAAGCCGACGTCCTCGAGGTAGCGGTGGTAGTGGTCGCAGGCCACCTCGCCGGTGTCGCCGTTCTCGACGCGACCGGGCTGAGCGGTGAACACGTCCCACGTGGACGGGGTGCGTCCGCCGACGTCGACGGCGCCCTCCACCTGGTACGACGCGGTGGCGGTGCCCCACGTGAAGTCGGGGCCGAAGGCGCCGGCAAGACGCCCGAGGGACAGGTCGCTGGGGTCGGTGTCGCTCACCCCTCCAGTCTGCCCCTGGATCGGGTCGGTCGTCAGGTGCGGCGACGTCGGCTGAACGCCTCGGCGAGGTCGATCGCACCGACGATGGCCAGCACCACGCCGAACGGTCGGCCCTGGAACCAGAAGAGCTCGGTGTCGGGGAAGGCCAGCGCCAGCACCGCGCCGGCGACGACGAGCACGACGCCGAGGGCCAGCTGGAAGGTCGCGTTCATGCCCTCACGCTAGGCAGGCCCGCTCCCCCGCAGCATCGGCCGAAGGGATGAGCCGCGGGGTCCTTTCGACGCCGGCTCAGGCCGTCTGGCGCTGCTTCTCGATGAAGGTCATGACGTGGAAGACCACGAGCGCGGCGATGGTGCCGAGCGCGATGCCGTTGAACACCATGTCGCCGACCTTCAGCTCGGGGTTGCCGATGCCGATCACCAGGGCGATGCCGGCGGTGAGCTGGTTGACCGGGAGAGCGAAGTCGACGTTGTTGTCGATCCAGATCTTGATGCCGACGATGCCGATGAGGCCGTAGAGGGCGACGGTGACGCCGCCGAGCACGCCGGTGGGGATGGTGTTGATGAGGGCGCCGATCTTCGGCGAGAACGACAGCAGGATGGCGATGGCGCCGGCCACCCAGTAGGCGGCGGTGGAGTAGACGCGGGTGGCAGCCATGACGCCGATGTTCTCGCCGTAGGTGGTGGTGCCGGAGCCTCCGCCTGCGCCGGCGATCGTCGTCGCGAGACCGTCGGCGAACAGCGCCCGGCCGGTGCGCTCGTTGATGGACTCGTCGTCGGTCAGCTGCGCGACGCTGCGCAAGTGGCCGACGTTCTCGGCGATGAGCACGAGAACGACGGGCAGGAAGGCGGGGATGAACACCCAGCTGATCTCGGGGGTGCTGAACGCGGGCAGGCCGAGCAGGTCGGCCTTGCCGACGGGGTCGAAGTCGAGCGCACCGGTGACGGCGGCGTAGATGTAGCCGGCGACGACGCCGACGATGATCGACAGCCGACCGATGAGGCCCTTGAACACGACGATGGTGAGCACGAGGACGACGAGCGTGATGACCGCCATCCACGGCCCGGCCTTCGCGTTGTTGACCGCCGTGGGCGCGAGGTTGAAGCCGATGAGCGCGACGATCGAGCCCGCCACCACCGGCGGCATGAGGGCGTTGATCCACCCGATGCCGGTCTTCATGACGATCGCGCCGACCGCCGCGAGGATCACGCCCGTGACGACGATGCCGAACATCGCCACCTCGATCGACGCCCCCGACGCCGCCACCGCGCCGATGGGCGCGAGGAACGCGAACGATGACCCGAGGTAGCTGGGCAGCCGGTTCTGCGTGAGGACGAGGAACAGGATCGTGCCCACGCCGGAGAAGAAGAGCGTGGCGGTGACGGGAAACCCGGTGATGGTCGGTACGAGGAACGTCGCCCCGAACATCGCCACCACGTGCTGCGCGCCCAGCCCGATGGTCCGCGGCCACGTCAGCCGCTCCCCCGGTCGGACGATCTCCCCGTCCCGGATCGTCTTGCCGTCGTGGTGCAGGTTCCAGTTCAGGGGCATGGGGGGATTGTGTCGGACCCGCTGGGCCGTCCCCCATCTGCCTCACCCGTGAATCAGCACACAGGCATCGACACCGCTTCACTCCAGGCTGCGTCGGTCCCGCTTCGCAAGGATGCTGGCCAGCTCCGCGAGCGTGTGCTCGGTCAACATGCTGGGGTCGGCGACCATCTTCTCCAGCAGGATCTTCATCTGAGCAGGCGGGATCTGTGCCAGTGAACGTTCGACGCCGAGCAGCCCCTCGCCCTCGACGTCGAGGATGTTGGCGTTCACCACGAGTCTCATCTGCTCATCGCTGTACGCGCGGGACGCGAGAGCAGCCAGGTACCGCGCCTGAGCCTCAGCACGTGACATGTCCGGACGAGGAGCGGCAAGCTCCTGCGACGGCTCCTCCCCGGCTGCACCGAGCTCCGCGCCGTCCCTCGACGACTTGCGGCGCGTCCGACGCTCGGCGATCTTCGCCCGACGGGCATCGAACGCCGGACGGCCGGTCTCCTGGTACCACTGCGAGATCTCGCGCCGGACCTTGGAGACGCCCTGGTCGATCAGGTGACCGATGACAGCCGCGAGCGCTTCCTCGAGCTCTTCCTGCTCGCGAGACTTCCTGCGCTGCTCCGTCGGGACGTAGACCGATTCACTGACCACGAAGGAATCGGTGTCATCCCCGTCGTCGGGAACGAAGCGCGCGCTCCCCCTCAGGCTGCCGTCCTTGTCGAAGAGGTTCTGGTGAAGTCCGCCCTCCTTCTTGAGCCCGGGCGTGAGGTCGTCGTCGTCCCACTCGTAATGTCCCTTGATCCGACCCATGCTGCGGACTGTAGGGCAGACGTCTCCAGGTGCGGGGTCATCGCGGCGGCGGACCTCATCGCCCGGCCTTCCTGAGTTTCCCGTTCCTGACCTGTGGCGGCAGACTGCGGGGGTGTCCGACCCGCTGCGCAGTCTGCTCGACTCGCCGCCCGACCTGCCGGTCGTCGCGGGGCTGCCTGCGCTCGGTGAGGCGCTCCGCAGCCGTGGGGTCGCGGTGGTCCAAGCGCCGCCGGGGACGGGCAAGACGACGTTGGTCCAGCCGGCCGTCGCTGTGGCCGTCGAGGGGCGGGTCGTCGTCACGCAGCCCAGCCGGATCGCCGCCCGCGCCGCTGCCCGTCGGTTGGCACACCTGCTGGGCGAGCCCGTCGGGGAAACGGTCGGGTACTCCGTGCGCGGAGACCGGAAGACCAGCCGACGGACGCGCGTCGAGGTGGTTACCACCGGTCTGCTGCTCCGGCGGATCCAGCACGACCCCGAGCTCGCCGGCGTGGGCGCCGTGGTGCTGGACGAGGTGCACGAGCGCCACCTCGACGCCGACCTCACCCTGGCGCTGCTCATCGACATCCGCGCCAACCTGCGCGACGACCTGACGCTCGTTGCCATGTCCGCCACGATCGAGGCCGGACGGACCGCAGCGCTGATCGGTGACGACGACGCACCCGCCCCAGTCATCGACGTCCCCGGCGCTCTGCACCCGGTCGAGTCGGTCTGGTGCCCGCTGCCTCCTGGCGCGCGCCGCACCGACGACCGCGGCATCACCCCCGCCTTCCACGACCACGTCGCCGCGACCGTCCGCCGTGCGCTCGCCGAGCACGAGGGCGACGTGCTGGTCTTCGTGCCGGGCGTGGGCGAGGTCGACGCGACCATCCGACGTCTCCGCGACGTGCCCGCCGACGTGCACCCGCTCCATGGACGCCTCTCCGGTGCTGAGCAGGACCGCGCGCTCAGCGAGGGGCCGCGCCGCCGCGTGATCGTCTCGACCGCGGTCGCCGAGTCGTCGCTGACCGTGCCCGGCGTGCGTGTGGTGGTGGACGCCGGGTTCTCGCGCGAGCCGCGCACCGACCACCGACGCGGGCTGTCGTCGCTGGTCACCGTCGCGGTGAGCAAGGCGGCCGCCGAGCAGCGAGCGGGGCGAGCCGGACGACTCGGACCGGGCGCCGTCCTGCGCTGCTGGTCGAAGGAGGAGCACGCGCACCTGGTCGACCACCCCGAACCCGAGATCGCCACCGCCGACCTGACGGCCTTCACCCTGGAGCTGGCGTGCTGGGGCAGCGACGACGTGCGCGACCTGGCGCTCCTCGACCAGCCACCGGCCCACGCCCTGGAGACAGCCCGTCAGGTGCTCCTGGACTTGGGGGCGGTCGACGACGACGGACGGGCCACCCCACGCGGACGGGTGATGGCCGGCGTGCCGGTGGACCCGCGGCTGGCACGGGCCTTCATCGACGGGGCTGGTCTCGTCGGGGCGAGGCGCGCGGCCGAGGTGGTCGCGATGCTCAGCGAGGACGTCCGCGCTCCCGGCGGCGACCTCGTCGCAGCCCTCCGCTCGCTGCGCAACGGAGACCGCTCCGGCTCGTGGCGCACCCAGGTGAAGCGCCTCGAGGCCATCGCGAAGGAGCACGGCGACCACGAGCGCAGCCCGGACGGCGCCCGATCGCTGACCGACGACGTGGCGGTCGGCCTGGTCGTCGCCCTGGCACATCCCGACCGCATCGCGCGCAAGCGCTCCGCCGGCTCGAGCTACCTGATGACGGGTGGCACGGGCGCCGCCTTCGACCGTCGCGACTCAAGCCCACTCGCCGGGCTCGAGTGGCTCGCCGTCGGCGACGCGGACCGACGGTCCGGGGAGCGCGAGGCGCGGATCCGGGCAGCGGCACCGCTCACCGAGGACCTGGCGCTCGAGGCGGCCGGATCGCTGTGGACCGAGGTGGACGACGTCACCTGGTCCGACGGGCGAGTGCTGGCCCGCCGACGCACGATGCTCGGCGCGATCGAGCTTGCGTCCGTCCCCATCAAGAACCCGCCGACCGAAGCGGTGACCGCGGCCATCGGCGAGGCGCTGGAGCGCGAGGGGATCGACCTCCTCACCTGGTCGGAGGCGGCCACGGCTCTTCGCGCCCGCCTCGACTTCCTGCACCGTGCCCTCGGCGACCCCTGGCCCGACGTGAGCGACGAAGCCCTGACAACGAACCTCGACGCGTGGCTCGGTCCGCAGCTCGCGCGGGTCCGCTCGGCGCAGGACCTCCGACGCATCGACGTCGGCGCGGCCCTCCGCGCTCTGCTGCCGTGGCCCCAGGCGGGCAGGCTCGACGAGCTTGCCCCCGAGCGGGTCGAGGTTCCCAGCGGCTCGAACGTGCGGATCGACTACTCCCAGGAGCAGCCCGTGCTCGCGGTCAGGCTGCAGGAGGTCTTCGGCTGGACCGCGGCGCCCACCCTCGCGGACGGCAGGGTCCCGCTCCTGCTGCACCTGCTCTCCCCCGCCCGACGGCCGGCCGCCGTCACGGCCGACCTGGACTCCTTCTGGGACAACGGCTACCCGGGGGTCAGGGCCGACCTGCGCGGTCGCTACCCGAAGCACGCGTGGCCCGACGACCCGCGCACGGCGCCGGCCACCCGACGGACCAACGCGTCCCGCGACCGACGACGATGAGACGTGAAGACATTCGTCCCAGTTTCACCCCCGGCGACCGCCGGGCTCGACTAGCCTGACCACGTCGACGCGCTCCATCGGGGACCGTGATTCGTCACGTCCCCTGCACGACACGTCGACCTCCGCACGCACGATCGTGGGCCGAGGGCCGGCACCAGCGATCGGAACCATGCATGAAGCAGCGCCGGGCAGTCTCCAGGACGGCCGCGCTCGCGGTCGCCGTCGTCGCCTCGACCATGACGTGGATGGCGCCCGCCCAGGCCGCCCCAGCGCCACGACCTGTCGCAGCCGCCGTGGCCCCGGTGGCGGCCGTCCCGACCGCCAACCTCTGCGGCGCCACGGGCACCGACATGAACGGCACCGGCTGTCGCTACGCCACGGTCGGGACCGACACCTTCAGGGCGCCGTACTACCAGCCGAACGTCACGTTCACGACGTACGGCGCAAGGTCGTCCGGCACCTTCCGCGAGTCCCGCGACTGGGGAGGCATGGCGCGGGGGACGCTGAGGCTGACGCCCGGCGCCGACTACCAGGTCAACGTCGGCGGGCCCGCACGAGGTGACACGAAGCAGCTCGGCGGATTCAACGGCGGTGGCAACAGCGGTCGCACCTCCATCGAGTCCGGCTCACTCCTCACCGGCGCGCAAGGCGGAGGAGGCGCGTCCGACGTTCGCGAGGGCACCTACGGCCTGCTCGACCGCCTCATCGTCGCCGGCGGCGGAGGCGGCTTCAGCGGCTGCACGACCGAGGGATGCATCCAGGGCGGTGCCGGCGGCGGCGACAGAGGCTTCGACGGCGACAGCGGGGTCGGCTCGTCGGGCGGCGGGGGCGGCAGCCAGACACAGGCCGGCCGGTCCCCCGGCGCAGCAGGCAGCGCCGGTCGGGGCTTCGGTGGGTCGGGCGCCTCGGGACCGCTCGCGATCTCCGACCCTGGCGCCGGGGGAGGCGGCGGCTACTTCGGCGGCGGTGGAAGCGACGTGGTCTTCGCCGTCAACCCCTCGGGCGGCGGCGGAGGCAGCGGCTACATCACGCCGCGCGCCACCGACACGTCGTCCAAGACCGGTGGCCAGGTGGACGCCTATCCCCTCCCGACCGACCGTCTCGACATCCAGGGCGAGAAGGACGGCCGTGGCCTCGTGACCGCCACGTGGCCGGGCGGTCCGGTCTCGGCGAACGTCACGGTGACCGCGAGCCCCAGCGGTCCGGTCGACCCCGACACGATCGTGACGTTGACCACCAAGGTGACGACCTCCACGGGCGTCACGCCGGTGGGCAACATCCGCTTCGTCGACTACACCAGGGCCAACGGATCGACGAGCCCCAACGCGCCCGGAGCCTGCCCGTGCTCCAACATCACCGGCGACTTCATCGACAGCACCCAGAACGGCACGTACGTCAAGCGCGTCCGGGCCGGTTCGCTGCCCTACGGCACCGACCACGCGATCGTCGCGATCTTCGACGACCGGTACGGCGAGATCCCGCAGACCAGGTCCGCCCCGGCCACCTACTCGGTCAACGTCCCCCCTCCCCCGGGCGTCGATCTCGGCCTGACGCTCACCGGAGCTCCCAACCCGGTGAAGTCCGGCTCCGACCTCACCTACACGCTCGACGTCAGCAACTACTCGAGCACCGCGGCGACGTCGGTCAAGCCCGACGTGTTCGTGCGCAACGTCTTCGGCAACGACGTCGTCCTCGACCTCGCCAAGACCTCGTCGTTCTGCCGGACGACGATCGACGGCGCCACGGCCGTCACCTGCGACTTCGGCGACCTCGCCGCCGGCGCGACCGAGAGCGCGACCATCGTGGCGAGACCCCTGAAGGTCGGGGACCAGGTCGCCTCCGCGAGCCTTTTCCGGCCCGCTCAGACCGACCCGAACCCGGACAACGACTCCATCGAGATCTCGACCGTGGTCGAGGCGGCCGACCCGCCGCCGCCGACCGACCCCTCGGCCGACCTGTCGGTCTCCGTGCAGGCCCCCACCCGGGTGGACGACGGCGACGGCTTCCTCTACAAGATCGGCAGCTACAACGCCGGCCCCGACACCGCGAGCGACGTCACGATCACCGACGTGCTGCCCGACGGGGTCACCTTCGACCCCGACACGACCTCGCCGGAGTGCACGAACGATGCGGGCACCGTCACCTGCGACGCCGGTGACTACGAGCCCGGGCGGATCAAGAACGTGACCATCGGCGTCACGGCCGACCAGGTCGGCACGGTGTCCAACACCGCGACGATCCAGGGCGACCTGGACGACCCGAGCTCGGCCAACAACTCCTCCACCGCGACCACGGTGGTCCGGACCCCGCCGCCGCCGACGGACCTGTCCATCGTGAAGACCGCGCCGTCGCGGGTGGTGTATCGCGCCGACCTCGTCTACGAGATCGCCGTCACCAACAACGGGACGGATGCTGCGGCCGAGGTCGAGGCGACCGACGTGCTGCCGGAGGGGACGCGCTTCAAGTCCGCCGGGACGTCGTCGGCCTGCCAGCCTGACTTCCTGCAGCGGGTGGTGACGTGCGACTTCGGCACCGTCGCCGCCGGCGCGACCGAGACGGCTGAGATCGTCGTCGTCTCCGACGTGGTGCGTCGGGTCTCCAACACCGCGACGGTCGCTGGCGATACCGCCGACCCGGACCCGACGAACAACTCCTCCACGGCGTCGACGCTCGTGCAGGACCCGAACTCCCCGGCCGACCTGTCCATCAGCAAGTCCGCGGGTGTGCTGCAGGCAGAGGTCGGCGACGACATCACGTACGAGCTCGAGGTCGGATACGCGGGGCCGGCCAACACGGCGGCCTTCAGGGTGACGGCGATCGACGAGCTGCCCGACGGGGTGACCTTCAAGCGCGAGGGCACGTCGGACGCCTGCACGAATGCCTCGGGCACCGTGACCTGCGACCTGGGCCAGATCTTCGGCGGGACGTCGAAGACCGTCGAGATCGTCGTCACCGCCACCCGGGCGGGCACGGTGTCGAACACCGCCACCGTCGAGGGCCTCGGCGTAGACCCCGATCCGACGAACGACGCGGCGACGGCGGTCGTCCAGGTGACCGCACCGCCGGCGCCGGGCGCTCTCGGCTTCGCGACCTCGGACGTCGAGGTCGACGAGGGCGGCACCGCGACCGTCACCGTCGAGCGGACCGGCGGGACCGACGGCTCCGTGAGCGTCGACTACGCCACCAGCAACGGGACCGCCGGATCGAGCGACTACACCCCCGCCACCGGCACGCTCGCGTTCGCGGACGGTGAGACGACCAAGACCTTCACGGTCGCGACCACGCAGGACACGGCGGTCGAGTCCGACGAGACCGTCACCCTGACGCTGTCGAAGCCCACCGGGGGCGCCACCCTCGGCGGCGACGACGCGACCGTCACGATCATCGACGACGACGAGGAGCCCGAGCCCCCCCTGGAGCCGGGAACCGTCGGCTTCGCAGTCACCAACACTGACGTCGACGAGGGCGGCACCGCGACCGTCACCGTCGAGCGCACCGGCGGATCCGACGGCGAGGTGACCGTCGGCTACGCCACCAGCAACGGGACCGCAGGGTCCGGCGACTACACGTCGGCCTCGGGCACCCTGACCTTCGCCGACGGTGACACGACCAAGACCTTCACGGTCGCGACCACCCAGGACACCTCCGTCGAGTCCGACGAGACCGTGGACCTGGAGCTGTCGAACCCCGGCGGTGGCGCCACGCTCGACGACGCCGATGCGACCGTCACCATCATCGACGACGACGAGGAGGAGCCCGAGCCCCCCGTGGAGCCGGGGACCGTCGGCTTCGCGGTCACCAACACCGATGTCGACGAGGGCGGCACCGCCACCGTCACCGTCGAGCGCATCGGTGGCACGGACGGCGACGTGACCGTCGACTACGCCACCAGCAACGGGACCGCCGACTCCGACGACTACACGTCGGCGTCCGACACGCTCGCCTTCGCGGACGGTGAGACCTCGAAGACCTTCGAGGTCGACACCACGCAGGACACCCGGGTGGAGGCCGACGAGACCGTCGACCTGACCCTGTCGAACCCCACCGGCGGCGCCACCATCGGCGACGGCGACGCGACCCTCACGATCACCGACGACGACGAGGAGGAGACCGAGCCGCCGGCCGAGCCGGGAACCCTCGGCTTCTCAGCCCGGGACTACCCCGTCCAGGAGGGTGAGGCAGCCACGATCACCGTGACCCGCACCGGTGGGAGCGACGGCAGCGTCTCGCTCACCTACGCGACCGACGACCCGACCGCCAGGGCGGCTCGAGCCGCCGCAGCAGACGGGTACACCCCCACCACCGGCACCCTCACCTTCGCCGACGGCGTCACCTCGCGGACCTTCACGGTCCAGACGACCGACGACGACGTCGACGAGCCGGACGAGACCATCGCGCTCAGCCTGACGAACGCCACTGGTGGCGCCACCCTCGGTGACGCCGGCGCGACGGTGACGATCGTCGACGACGACCCCGCCGTCACCGATCCCGGCGACGGCACCGACCCCGGCGACGGCACGGATCCGGTTGACGGTGGCGACGGCACCGATCCGATCGACGGTGGCGACGGGACCGATGGTGGGGCCGGCGGTGCGGGCAGCGGCAACGGCACTCCCGGCAACCCCGCCGCCTCGGCCCTCCCCGAGACCGGTGGCCCGAATCTCGCCCTCCCGGTTCTCGGTGCCCTGCTCCTCCTCGCCGGAGCCGCCTTGACCGTCGGTCGACGTCGGCGGGACGCGTAGCCGACGGGTCCCACGCCGACTGCGGGCCCGGCGAGGACCAGAGCTCGCTGAGCAGGAGCCGGGTCCCGGCCGTTCATCCCACCGCCGGCAGATCGTTGCCGTAAAGCACTTGCGCTGCGATGAAACATGTCCGTACCATCGAATGGAACGGTACCGTTCCGTTTCATCCATGTTTCGCTGTGCACCAGGAGCCCCATGACCCCGGCAGAAGCCGCAGCCGCAGCTCGTCCTCGCGTGGAGGGCGAGCGTGAGCACGAGATCCTCGAGGCTGCGCTCGACGTCCTCGCCGACGTCGGCTACGACCGCCTGACGATGGACGCCGTGGCCGCGGCCGCTCGGGCATCCAAGGCCACGCTGTACCGCCGGTGGGAGACCAAGGCGAGCCTCGTCCTCGAGGCGGTCCTCGCCCAGAAGGGCCCTCTTCCCGCCCTTCCCGACACCGGCACCCTGCGCGGCGACCTCATCGCCTCGCACTGCGGCCGCGGAGGCCTGACCGACGAACGTCAGATCGCCATCTTCAGCGGCGTGCTCACGGCTCTCGGCCGCGACGCCGAGTTCGCCGACGGCTTCCGCACCCGGTTCCTCGGCCCCAAGGTCGAGGCGACCCAGGAGCTGTTCACCCGGGCGCGCGAGCGCGGCGAGATCCGCGACGACGTCGACCTCGACATCGTCGGGTCGGCCCTCGCCGGCATCGTGCTGCACCGCGAGTTCGTCATGGGCGAAGTGCCCACCCCCGAGAGGATCACCGCCGTCATCGACCAGGTGATCCTCCCCGCCGTCCTGCGCCACTCCCCCATCCAGACCCCGAAGGACCCCTCATGACCGACACCACCCCCGACGCCGGGAATCACGTCACAGAACCGGAGGACCTCGCGCCTGAGACCAACCGCAGGCTGGGCTGGGCGCTGGTCATCATCTGCATCGCGCAGCTGATGGTCGTGCTCGACGCGACGATCGCCAACATCGCCCTGCCCTACATCGCAGCCGACCTGCGGATCGGCGAGGCGAACCTGCAGTGGATCGTGACGGGCTACGCCCTCGCATTCGGTGGCCTGCTGCTCCTCGGCGGCCGCCTGGCTGACCTCTACGGACGGCGCCGGATCTTCATCACCGGCCTCATCGTCTTCGCCGTCGCCTCGGCGCTCGGTGGCCTGGCCCAGAACGAGCCGATGCTGCTCGCGTCGCGTGGGCTGCAGGGCATCGGCGCGGCCATGGCCGCGCCCGCCGCCCTGGCCTTGATCACCACCACCTTCCCCGCCGGACCGCTGCGCAACCGGGCCTTCAGCGTCTACGCCGCCCTGTCGGGGGTGGGCGCGGCGATCGGCCTGATCCTCGGCGGCTGGCTGACCGGGCTGGAGCTGGGCAGCCTCGAGGGCTGGCGGCTGACGTTCCTCATCAACGTGCCGATCGGCCTCGTGGCGGCGTTCCTCGCGCCGCGGTTCCTGCCCGAGAGCAAGCCGCAGCGCCTCGCCCTCGACATCCCGGGCGCGCTCAGCGGCACCCTCGGCCTGGCCGCGCTGGTCTTCGGCCTCTCCCGGGCCGGCGACGAGCGCTACGGCTGGGGTGACACCTCGACCATCGTGTCGCTGGTCGTCGCGGCGGTGCTGCTCGTCGGATTCATCGTGATCGAACGCTCCGTCAAGAGCCCGCTGCTGCCCCTGAGCATCTTCGCCAGCCGGGCCCGCTCGGTGGCGTTCGCCTCCATGATGATCACCCCGGCAGCCATGTTCGCGATGTTCTTCTTCCTGTCGCTGTTCGTGCAAAACGTGCTCGGGTACAGCCCGCTGCACACCGGCTTCGCGTTCCTGCCGTTCACGGTCGGCATCGTCTTCGGCGCCACCCTGTCGTCGAAGCTGATCGCCCGTATCGACCCCCGGTTCATCGCCGGGGTCGGCACCATCCTGGCCGGCATCGCCCTGTTCGGCTTCTCGCGGATCAGCGTCGACGACAGCCCCGCCAACCTGCTGCGGATCGCTGGCGGCAGCGGGTCGTTGAGCGACGACGTGAACTACTGGACCGCCATCGCACCGTTCATCGTCCTGATGGCCTTCGGCATGGGCCTGGTCTTCGTGACCATGACCCTCGTGGCCGTGCACGGCATCCCCTCGGAGGAGTCCGGCATCGGCTCGGGCGTGCTCAACACCATGCAGCAGGTGGGTGGCGCCATCGGCCTGGCCGCACTGTCGACCGTGGCCCTGCACTTCTCCACCAACCGTGGCGAGGACATCGGCGGCGCCATCCAGGCGGCGTCAGGTTCAGGGGGCGCCCCCGCGCCCGACGTCGCGGAGCGCCTCAACGAACTCATCGGCCAGGCCGCCTTCACCGAGGGCGCAACGAACGCGTTCCTCGTCGGCGCCTTCATGATCTGGACCGCCTCGGCCATCATCTGGCTCCTGCTCAACGTCAAGCACGACGAGCTCGCCACCGACGGCCCGGAGGGGGTCGCCGCCTGATGCCCGGAGGTCGGGGGCGGCCGGGCAAGGGCACCCCGAAGTCCGGGCCGATCTCCGGGACTCAGTCCCAGACGTCGGAGTCCTGCCCGGACGACCGGAACTTCTCGAGGAAGACGTCGATTGTCTCGATCTGCGGCTTGGAAACAGCAAGTCAGCGTTCGGCCCGAACCGACCAGTAATGACGCCTTTGAAAGCTGCACCTCCGGAACTGTTCCACGGCCGCTTCCCAGCCGAGAGGTCATTCCACGTCCGTCCCACATGCACTCGACTAAATGCCTCCAACCTCGTCCGAGAGCTTTCGAAGGAAGCCATCTGCGCTGTCGATGATCAAGCGGTCCTGCAACGTCATCCCCAACGGAGACCAACGCGGTGAGCGCTGTTCATCAAAGAAGGAATCGAGCGAGGCGCCGGGAAGCGGATCGACCCACCACTCGTCGAGTGCATTCGCCCCTAAGCCGCCCAGCCATCGATTCATGTCACGATCCCGCATGCTACATCCCACCCAGACCCACCGAAGCGGCTTGTCAGTCTCGTCGAGCAACTGGTTCAACACTGCGAGGACGTCGTCGTGCAAGCCAGCGGACGTAGTATCGATAGTCGCGATTAGAGAGTCCGGGTCGACGATCGACCCGTGCAGTTTCAGAATCGGCATAGGCTTGCTGCTGTCGCCCTTGGCGTAGCTAATTAGATCAGCGACTTTGGTGGAATCTGTGTAGTCCTCAGGCCGAAAAAAGAGGGAGTGGTCGACTGGCAGGCCGTCCTCGATCAGCCGATCGAAGTTAACGGTCATCACGATGAGACGGCCAGGTAGATCCTTCGCCAACTGCCGAAGGGCCTTGCGACCGGGCCGCACGTACCCCAGTGCAGTGTCGCAATCATTGATGATCTCTTGAATGACTGGTGCGTCTGTCCGAGGCCGGAAGCCGAGTTGATTGAACGTCTCAAGTAGCACTCGCTCCAACGTCAGGGTTTCGACGAAGCCGTCAAGTGAGTCCTCGCCTGCGAGGAGGTGACCCCGGTCATGAAGAAGATCGAACAGTTTTTCGGCGGCAACGGTTTTGTCCGTGCTTTGGCCAACTAGATCTTCGAGAGCAACGTCTCGGTAATGGTTTCCGAGAGGGATATCTGATGATGCGGACGCGCCTGCCCCGAGGAAGAGCACGAGAGGACGGTCGTTAACGGCGGCGATTCTCGTGACCGCAATGTCCTGACTCTCCGTCGAGCGCCTCAGAACTCGATCCCACCGGATGACATAACGAATTGGTGGAGTTCGCATGTAGTCAGTCTGCGGGTCGAGGCTAGCACCAAGGATGGGGACAATTGTGGTCCCAGATCCGTTGATATTGAGATCGACTGGGTCGAAATTCAACAAGTTCCACAGCAGTGGACGCCGACTCGCATCTGTCGGCGCAACTTCGACCGCCATCAGTACGAGACTGTGCTCGTCATACGCGTTGCTTGCCACGACCGCTGCCGCACGGAGTATCGGTAGCAACGACGGTTCGATGGGAGTCGTATGCCCCGCTAGCCGGGCTTGGACGCGATTGTCCGCGTCGAGTTCAATAACGACACTCGCAGGCAGGATCTTTGCTGCCGTCGCAGAATCAAGCAGGCCCATGACCAGGTCGTGACGGTCGTTAGAGATTGGGCCGTTCGGCGCCTCCCAGTCCTTCTCAGACCGGTTGAGCACGAACATCGTCCCACCACACCGCTTCGCACCCGCATGGAGAAGGGGGATGTCCTCGTCAAGATGCTCGTGAAGGCAGGGGACAAGTAGAGATCCCCCTCGACGATCCTTCTGATGGTCGGCGATGAGCTGAGTCAGGAAGTCGATACCTGGAGGCCGCATCAGGACGTCGCCCCAGGACCGATCAGCCTTTCTGCGATCCGCCGGGTTGCCGTCGGATCCTCATGCATCTGACCCATTGAGGCGAGCACTCCCCTGTTGCGTCGATAGGCGTCGATGAAGCTGGTTACAGCGACGTGAAGTCGCGGTCCTGCCGGATCGAGCTTGTCCAGACGCTTGGCGATTTGATCGAGAAGGTGCTTGTCCCTCCCGGTGCGGACAAAGATCTTGGCGCCCCGTTCACCCTTCTCGCGTGCCACGTCACGGCCAAGCAGCCGGGACACTTGGCTGAACGCCCAGTGACCCCGAATACCGCCATAAGTATCCGGCTCTCGGCCACCAAGCAGCTCGCTGAATCCTGCGATCAAGGGCAACACTGTCTCACCCAGTTCCCGGTCGACCTGGGCATCACTCGACAGAAGAAGTGCGCGATCCGCTCCGATTGACCCATTGATCAACAGAAAGAGTGCTGCGCCGAGAACTGGCGCGCTAATCGTTGACTCAAACTGCTTCCGAAGCCAACGCGCGTGCCATTCGCTTCTGGCCGCGACCGCGGCATTCACCGCTCCAAGCTGGCGCTCAATGTCTAGACCTAAGAGCGCAACCTGCGCGTCAAGAAGTACATCAAGAAGGATCCGACCCTCCGGAGTGATCAGAGCCGACCCATCAACAATCATGAGGATGGTGCCCTCTAGCTCGAGGCTTTGTTCATCAGCATGCGGTAGTTCGTAGACCCGGGCTTTGATTGACTTGGGGCTAACCCCAGATCCGAAAACTCCAGCCATCGCCTCCAGATCCCCGGTGAGGTCGCCCGGGGGGCGTCCCATGAGAGCTGACCAGTTCTTAGTCAGGCTATTGATCAGCCGGTGCCGTGCAGCCAAATCGTTCGGGATGCGAACACCGAACAGATTCTGTTCGTCGATCACTGCAGTACCTCTGTGAAGTAGCCGTGCTCATCGATCGCCTCGACCCGTCTTGAGTATGTGACGCGAAGTTCGCCCGTGGTCTCGTCAATTGCGTCCGCGTAATCGACTTGAAGGGGGAGAACCACGACTATCTGATCGGTGAGTTCCTTCAATTCGTCACTAGATAGCAGATCCGCCAGCGGTCGACGTCGATCGGCCGAGATGAACGCACCAAACTCGTCGAGGAAGACTAGACGGTTGTCGGCCGGCTGATCAGCCACCTGCTGCAAGCGAGCGCGCATGAATCCCAATGCTTGCTCACCGGAAGAGAATGCAGACATTGGCCGCGTCCTGGTTTCGCCCGACTTCGTAGTCCAGGTAATTGTTGACGAGTCTTCGTCGAGGTGCACGCGCGTGACCGTACCTCCGTCGAACAGCGCCTCAGCAATGGGACGGGCGGACAACTCTGCCAACGCTCCCGCTTCGACTACGGCTCGAACTGCACCACCCATCCGCGACGCTGGCATCTTCGGCGCATTGCCAACTGCGATCGCCTGAAGGCCAACAACATCCGCGGCAAGACGATCGAATGCGTCTTTTGTGTCTGCAACGTGGTCAGACAGTTTCTGCCACGTCTCATCCGGCCACTCCTGGTCTCCGCTCAAACTCGACTGAGGCGCCAGTTCTGACGCCAATGCGTGGATAAAGGAACCGGAGAACGCCGCAGATCCGCTACGGAGGAGACTCTCCCTAGCCAGTCTGCGGCGGATTCCATTCGCTGTCAGGCGGTCGATTTCATTCACGACGAACGCCTCTCGGCGTTGAAGTTCAAGAAGCTTACCCAGAGCTTCGGAGAGCGCCTCAGGTAGTCGATTCAACTCAACGCCATGTTTGGAGAGTAGGTCGGCGATCATCAACTCGACGTCTGTCACGTCGTCGCCACCAAGTACCGACCGACTCAGCGCACCGATCTGTGAGTTGAGCGTCCGGACTTCGAGGGTTGCCGCATCGAGTGCGTCGCGAGCCTGACTGGCGTTCTCTCGAAGTTCGTCATGGCTCGTTGCATCGGGTTCGAACTTCTCCAGCTCTTTCAGCACCTTCTGCCGCTCCGCTGCCAGGGTAAGGCGGCGCTCGAACAAGCTCCTAACCTCGCCAAGTTCCACGACAGTTCTACTGGCTTCGGCTAGCTCAGCCTCCTCAGTCGGCTCGATGTCCGCGAGGTAGCCGAGGCCTTCACGCAGGTCGCCGACAGTGATGTCAAGATCCTCGACTCGGGCGAGGATCGTATCCGACAGTCCTTCTTCGACTGCGTCGTCAAGCACGACCCGAACGTCGTCAACGAGTCGATTCTCAGCGCCTGTTCGGTGACCGCGCGCGGCGGCCACGTGTAGCTCGTGTTGGCGTCCGGCGGCCTCCACACACGCGGCGTCAAGTGCCCTCCACTCGGCGTCATCCAATGTCTCTGCGTCGGCCGTAATGTCGATGCTCTCAATGCGGGCAGCAAGTTCCTCTTGGCGGGCGAGGAGCGCACCTTCCTCCTTCTGGACGATGCCGAGCCGGCGTTCGAGCTTCGCAGCTTCCTTCTGAGCTTTCGATCCCTTGTCGAGATCGCCAACCGCGGCGTTGTGGTTGCGCTCCGTCTCCACTAATCGACCGCGTGCCTCTTCTAGCTCGACTCGCAAGTCCGCCAGCCTCTGAGCGTGCTCGGCGGCATCTCCCGCCTCTACAAGAACCTGAAGCGAGTGAGCGCGCTGGAGATCGTCGGTGAGGGGCTTCGCCACCCCTAGTTCCTCAGCGACCTTCGCGCGTTCTGCTGCGAGATCGTGCAATGCAGCCCGTTCGGCCTCGATCTCATATGGAGAAGCAAACTGAAGGAGCTCCGCGACCTCTCCAAGCTCAGCACGCTGGTCATTCAGCTCATCAAGCATTTCAGCGACCTCTGCGAGCGCGGTTCCGAGACGGCCTTGCTGTTCGCTGAGCGTGTCGGCCAGTCGCTCGGTGCCAGACAAGTGGATAACGCTGAATATGTCGAAGAGTTTGGAGATGGGCGACGCCTGCCCATCTAGCTCAAGAGATCCGAGCCAGTCACCGATCACGTCGGCGGGCTTGGAGGGCCAGGAATCGGGAGTTAGCTGAACGCGAGCTGTCCGGTGGCTACCTACGAGGCCCTCGATATGGATCACTGTCGGTCCGATGAGGTCTCGAAGTGATTGCCAAGCCGCAGCATCGAATCGATACGGCTGCTGGCCGCCAAGAAGCACCAGAACGCGAATGAGCGCCGATTTGCCGATACCATTTTGGCCCTCTAGGCGGCAGGGGCGGTCCGCTGGGATGCGGTCGATGATCTTGAGACCGCCAGTAGCGGCGCTCACGACACTGACTTCAAGCGCCACGGGCGATACCCAGGATTGCGGCAGGGAGGTCGAACTCGGTCTCAATCAGTGCGGCCAGCAGGCTGGCCGATGCTACGCCGGAGTGCTCCGAATCATCGGACGCCTCGAGGTCGTGTCGCTGCAACTCAATGAGCAGCCGCAGTGCCTGCTCGCCGTTCTCCATGCCTTCAACCTACCGCGTCGCACTCGGCAGGAGACTTGTTCCTTCAGACACTGTGGGTTCACCCGTCAGCCCGGTTTCGTGAGGACGATCAGACGCTCCGTCAGAGGAACCTTGTGGCGGTCCGCATTCTGTCCCCAACGGTTTCCCCGCTCTCGAAGGCGGACATCGTCCATCATCGAGAAACCAACGATCTCCGCAAGCTCACCGATGATGCGCGGGGTGTCGATATAGACCCCGTAGGGGGCACTGTCGCCAATCAGCCAAAGGGCCGTGGCATCCTCTCGCAACTGTCGGTACAGATTTTCGAGGATGTCCCAGATCGAGAGAAAGTACGCAGGGGCGACCTGGTCGTACTCCTTCGACCGCTTCTCGCGCTTCAGTCTTGTTTCGACCATCCGATCGACGAGCGCGACTATTTCGCTGACCGGACCGACAGAGTCACTCGACCGCCCGCGCAGTTCCTTGAGCGCAGTCTCCTTTGCGCCCACTGAAGATTGTTGCGTGGTCGCCGTCAACATGTCCGCTCGAACTTCCCGGCACATGTCACCCCATGTCGAAACATCTCCCCAGAAGAAGAGCTCGAGCCGAGTGGCGTCCGCATAGTCAAAGTTATTGAGGTACGGCGGTGACGCGACGCACGCGACGCCTCGCTCAGTCATCTGGCTCCAGGCCGCAGGGTCGGAAGAATCTCCGACTATCACCTGGGCCGAAATCTTCTTCGATGGCGTAGGTGACCCAGCGGTGGCTTCGAGATCGTCGGCCATCAGGTTCGCGCGGGTCTCGAAACGGGCGACCGGATCCCTATGCCGAGGTTGCCGCGCAACGCCAGGGCGCTGATATGGCCATCCGACCTTGACGCTGGCAACGTCTCGCAAGGTCGCTAGAAGTGCCCACTTCGCGTAAAGCGCGGCCGGCTCGTCGATGCGCTGCTTGATCGGATCCCGCAGCGCAATTAGGGATGCCAACGTCTCCTGAGAGAAGCTTCGTCGAACGAGATCAGGCTCTGTGTCTCCGATGTTGGCGCCTGCCTTCGCCCTCGTGCCAGTCCCGCCGCGAACCTTGGTCGCCAACTCGCTAGCAAGGGCCCGGACCTGCTGACCCGTGGCCGTCGGCGCGAGCTTGAGGGTCGCAAGTTCCGCCACGGCGGGATGCGCTTCGATCCCCGCGAAGCTCAGGCCGCGGCTGCGCGCGGCCGTGCCTGTAACACCAGATCCAGCGAAGCAATCGATCACAGTGCCGTCAGTCAGATCCAACCGATCGAGGAGAAGTTCGACGTAATCGCTTGCGAACCCAGCAGGATAGCGGAACCAACGATCGAAGGCCTCACGACTGCTAGTTCCGTGACTTCGCCCTCGCCCAGATCCGGGTTCAGACGACCATGATGCGGTCCCAGCATGCAGCGATGACATGGCTTCATTCCACCACGGTGCGAGAAGATGCGCCACGGTGCATTCGCGAGACTCGATGCGTTCGCATCGGGAAGTCATCCAGATGTTCACCTGTTTGCGAATCCCGCTAGAGTGATGCTCGATCGATGGCCAGCGACCGTCTATCCAGCACGCTCGGCTTCGGCCTCAAGCCGCTCCACTCTCTCGGCAAGTTCGGCGATGAAGCCGTAGGCGCTCTCCAGTTCCCCGAGCAGCTCCCACCGCGACGCGCTATCGGAAACTCGAGGCCCGCCCCGCGGACACTGAACTCCTTCGCGTTCCTTGGCCGTCGCAGACACCTGCTCGCGAGCGCGTTCACTTAGAGAAGTCATGGCCCGATCGTCGCATCGATCATCGGCAGAGGTCGATCAGCGCGATGACCCTCGCGCGCCCATAGGTTCGCGTTCCTTCCGGCGCGGCGCGGACTCTGTGGGGCTTCACAGTCCACCACCGACGGCAATCCGTCCCTACCTCATTCCGCCGCAGATGATGTCGTGCTCCCGGTGGGGGTCGAACCCACACTGGGGCGGGTTTAAGCCGCCTGCCTCTGCCATTGGGCTACGGGAGCGCGGTGCCAGCCTAGGCGGGGGCCGCGTCAGTCGACGCCGACCCAGGCGAAGAACTCCTCGGCCGAGATCACCGGCTTGCCGTACTCGCGAGCCTTGCGGGCCTTGCCCGACTGGGTGCCGACCTCGGCGACGACGAGCAGGTCGCACTTCGTCTTCGTGACGTTGGTGGCGGGGACGAGGCCGGCGTCGCGGGCGAGGCGCTCCATCTCGTCGCGCTCGTACATCTGTCCCGACGGGGACGTGGCCGTGCCGGTGAAGCAGACGCGCGCTCCGGGCTGCAGCACGTCCGACACCGACGGGTTCGCCTCCGCGACCGACGCGACGAGGTCGTCGACGAACGACTCCCCCAGCAACGACTCGACGGTGCGGAGACGCTCGACCAGCGTGTCGGAGAGGCGTGACGCCTTCGTCGCGACGTTGGCCAGCCGCGCCACCACCGCGTCGGCCACCACGGCCGGAGGCGACGGGCCGTCGGCAGCGTCGGCGCCGTCGAGCAGGGCGGCGCTGATGCTCATGCTCGCCTCCACCAGCCCCGAGAGGGTGGGGAGCCGGTCGGTCGAGGGCGTCGCGAGGTCGGGGTCGCGGGTGAGCAGGTAGCTCGGGTCGGGCAGGCTCTCGGCCGGCTCGAAGGGCGTCGACGACGCGAGCGCGACGCCCGACTCCCGCAGCCGCAGGAACGCCTCGAGTGCCGCGTGGGCACGAGCAGCGGCACGGCCCGACGAGTCCGCGACGCGATCGGCGGACGACAGCGCGCCGTACGGCACCTCGACGCCGAACGGCATCGGAACCACGTGCTGCAGCCGCTTGAGCTCGAAGTCGACCTTGGCCAGCGCGTCGTCGACCCGCACCCCCACCGGCGTCACGCCCTCGAGCAGCGGGGCGAGCACCGCCCACGCCTCGGGCAGAGTGGGCGCGAGCAGCACGTCGTCGGCGGTGATGCCGAACCGGGCGCGCGCGTCGGCCAGGTCGCGCTCGGGGTTCACGAGCGTGCTCACCGCCGTACCGTCGTCGAACGCGACGGCCAGCTCGATGGGGCGCGGCCGGGAAAACGTCCCTTCGTCGCCGACGAAGCAGACCCCCAGGGCGGCGAACCGGTCGGGCGCGGTGCGGGCGACGGAGCCCGAGAGGAACCGCGTGACCCGACGGTCGGTGCGCAGGTGCCGCGGCTCGATCGGCTTGCTTAGCACCAGCCCGGCCATCGACGTCGCGCGACTGAGCGCCACGTACACCTGGCCCGTCGCGAACACGCCGCCCGTGAGGTCGACGACGAGCCGGTCGAGCGTCTGCCCCTGGCTCTTGTGGATCGTGATCGCCCACGCCAGTCGGCACGGCAGCTGCGTGTAGGTGCCCACCACCTCGCGGCTCAGCGAGCCGCCGTCGACCACCGGGCGCGTGACCTCCCACGTGTACGCGCCGACCGTGACGACGGACCCGTCGGCCAGCTCTACGTCCAGCTCGCGCTCACCGTCGACCATGGCCATGTCGACGATGCGTCCGAGCGACCCGTTGACCCACCGGTCGCTCGGGTCGTTGGTGAGCAGCATGATCTGCGCGTCGATTTTGAGGTGCAGGACCGCGTCGGTGGGCGGGTCGAAGCCGCCGACGTCGCCGCTCTCCCGGGCCACGTGCGCGACGACGTCACCGGGCAGGCGCTCCAGACGTTGCCGGTTGCGGGCCGTGACGATCGAGTTCGACGGCGCCAGCGTCAGCCACAGCTCGTCCTCGGGCGGCTCGAAGTCGGGGTCGACGCGGGTGTTCAGCTCCGCCCGCGCGGCCTCGAGGAGCACGCCCTCACGCACCGCGTTGAGCAGCGACGTCAGACGGTCGTCGCCGAGCTGCCGGAACACGGTGGTGAGCGCGACGGTCGGGAACGCGTCGCGCCTGAAGCAGTGTGCGGAGTAGAAGTACTCGGTCTCGTAGTGCGTGCGGAAGTACTCCGTCTCGCGATCGCCGACGATCGGTGGCAGCTGCAGCAGGTCGCCGACCAGCACGACCTGCACGCCACCGAACGGCTCGCCCTCGCGGGGACCGAAGCGTCGGAGCGCCGCCTCCACCATGTCGAGCACGTCGGCCCGCACCATCGACGCCTCGTCGACCACCAAGGTCTGCAGACCCCGGATGGCCTTCGTGAAGCGACCGGGCCGGTAGTCGCCGGAGCGCACGTCGTCCAGCGTCGTCGTCGGACGGAAGCCGAACAGCCGGTGGATCGTGTAGCCCTCGACGTTCAGCGCCGCGATGCCCGTGGGCGCCGCCACCACCACCCGACGCTCGGTGGTGGCGAGGAAGTGGCGCACCAGCGTCGACTTGCCCGTCCCCGCCTTGCCGGTGAGGAACAGGTGGCTGCCCGACTCGAGCAGCTCGAGCGCGCGCTCAATCTCCGGCGTGATGGTCAGGTCGGGCACGGGGTCAGGGTGTCATGGGCGCCGACAGGTCGACGGCGTCAGGCCTGGCCCCAGATCTTCGGACCCGCCTCGTGCGCGACCAGGTCGCCGAACACGACCTCCCGTGCATCTCCATCGCCCTCGAGGCGGTAGGGCAGGTGGACGACCAGGCACGCACCCTCGCTGTGCTCGAGCTCCACGCGGAGGGCGTCCGCACCGTCGAGCAGAACGTCGGCCACGAATGCGACGGCGCGCAGCTCGTCGGCGTTCGCCCCGGCGCCCGCGTAGAGCGCCCCGAGCACGGACGTCGAGTCCGGGTGGTCGCCCTCGTCCGGGTCGGCGCCCAGCAGACGCTGCTCCCCCGCCCGGTCCAGTGCCGCCCCGAACGGGTACAGCTCGCCGTAGCGCTGCAAGGTCTGCTCGGCGAATCCCACCGCCCCGTTGAGCAGCCCGTTCAGCTCGTCCTGCGCGTCGTCGCTCCCTGAGGTCATCCGGCCACCCTTGCACCCGGCCATGCATCCGACAACCGTCCAGACGCGAAGCGGCCCCCGACCTGCGTGAGGTCGAGGGCCGCGTCGGGCTGTGCTTCGGGTCAGGCGCTGAGGCCGGACTCGATCGTCTGGAGCTCGTCGTCGGTGAGCTCGAGGTCGGCGGCCTCGGCGGAGTTCTTCGCCGACTCCGGACGCGAGGCGCCGGGGATCGGGACGACGACGGGCGCCTGGGCGAGGTGCCAGGCGAGCGCGACCTGGTGGGGGCTCACGCCGCGGGCGTCGGCCACCTGCTGGAACGCGGAGTGGTCCGAGCCGAAGTCGCCGGCCTTCTTGATGCCGCCGAACGGGCTCCACGGCAGGAACGCGACGCCGATCTCGGCGCAGTGCTTCAGCTCGTCACGGCTCGACAGGAACGCCGGGCTGAACTGGTTCTGCACCGACGCGAGCTTGCCGCCGAGCACCTGGTTGGCCTCGTCGATCTGCGCGACCGTGGCGTTCGAGATGCCTGCGTGCTGGATGACGCCCTCGTCGAGAAGCTCCTTCAGCGCGCCCACGGACTCCGCGTACGGGACGTCCGGGTCGGGGCGGTGGAACTGGTAGAGGCCGATCGACTCGACGCCCAGCCGCTGCGCCGACGCCTTCGCCGCCTCCTTGAGGTACTCGGGGCGTCCGTTCTGCGTCCAGGAGCCGTCGCCGGGGCGCAGGTGGCCGCCCTTCGTCGCGACGAGCACGTCCTGGCCGCCCGAGTGGCTCTTGAGCGCCTCGGCGATGAGCGACTCGTTGTGGCCGACCTCGCCCGCGTCGCGGTGGTACGCGTCGGCGGTGTCGATGAAGTTCACGCCGGCGTCGAGCGAGGCGTGGATCGTGGCGATGGAGCGCTCGCGATCGGGCCGCCCTTCGATGGACATCGGCATGCCGCCGAGGCCGATCGCGCTGACGGTCACGGGTCCGATGGTGCGCTGCTGCACAGGTCCTCCTGAAGTGGGTGGGAAGTGGTCAAACCTTCAATTTCCACCGTACGTCGGGATCCCAGGGACGCCAGCCGAGTGACCGGCCGGTCGGTAGGGAGCCCGCGGAACCAGCGCCCCCGGCGGTAGACCATCCGCGGTATGACGGCCCTTATCCGCGACCCACCTACCGCTCGGCGTGATTCCGCGGCCTACCTACCTCTCACGGCCGAGGCGGGTCAGGAGACGTCCACCTGGTTCATGAGCGGCTCCCCCGCCACGAGCCGACGCACCTGCTCGCGCACGAGGGGCTCGATGCGCTCGAGGCGGGTGGCCACCGCACCGCCCACGTGGGGCGCGATGAAGACGCCGGGGGTGGTCCACAGCGGGTGGTCGTCGGGAAGAGGCTCGGGGTCCACGACGTCGAGCGCCAGCCGCACGTGGCCCGACGCGGCGTGCTGCACGAGGGCGTCGGTGTCGGCCACCTTGCCGCGCGCGACGTTCACCAGCAGCGCGCCGTCGCGCATGGCCGAGAGGAATGCGTCGTCGACGAGGTGGTGGGTGGAGTCGCCGTACGGCACGGCGACGATCACGACGTCCACGTCGGCCAGCAGGTCGTGCACCTCGTCGATGCCGTGCACGTGGCCACGCTCGTCGTCACGCGCACTCGACGCCACGCGCACCATCTCCACGCCGAAGCCGTCGAGCCGCGCCGCCACCTGCTCGCCGATGCCGCCGACGCCCAGCAGCATCACGCGCTTGCCGAGCAGACCGGGGCGCGCCTCGTCCTTGCTCCACCGTCCCTCGGAGCGGGTCGCGTTGCGCGCGAAGTCGTCGAGGCCGCGCAGCGACGCCAGCGTCATGGCCACCGCCAGCTCGGCCGTCGGCGCCTCGTGCACGTCGACCGCGTTGCACCAGGTGATGCCGTCGGGCACGTTTCCGATCGCGTCGTCGTAGCCGAGTGACTGCGCCTGCACCGCTTTCACCCGCTCGACGTCGAGCACCGACAGGTCGCCCGTGAGCTGGTACGGACGGACCGCGAGATCGAGCACGACGTCGGCGGGAGGCTTCCCCGCGAAGTCCCACACGTGCAGGGTGGCGGTGCCGTCGGACTCCAGGTCGGCGAAGAGGTCGCGGGTCGTCTCGTCGGGAAGGCTCAGCTGCAGCGTCATGCCTCCGATCATGCCCGCCGTCCGCCTCGCGCCCTACCGTGGGTTCATGAGCACCTGGGGCATCGTCGCGGCCGCCGTCGGAGGCCTCGTGCTGCTCTGGCTACTGCTCGTCGTCGCACTGTGGCTCGCCGCGCGCCGCGACTCCCGCGACGTCGACCTGCGCGACCTCGTCCGCCTCGTCCCCGACCTGGTGCGCCTGGTCCACCGCCTCGCCCGCGACCCCGCACTCCCCCGCGGCGTCCGCATCCGACTCGGCGCGCTGCTCGTCTACCTGGCCCTGCCCATCGACCTCGTGCCCGACGTCATCCCCGTGGTCGGGTACGCCGACGACGTCGTGGTCGTCGCGCTCGTCCTGCGGTCCGTCGTGCGGCACGCGGGGGCCGACGCCATCGAGCAGCACTGGCCCGGCAGCGACGCGGGGCTCGTCGCGGTGCTGCGCCTGGCCGGCGTCCGGCGCGAGGTGGCCTGACGTGGACCACCGCACCCGACTCGACGACGAGCGCCGGTCGCTCCTGCGCGCCATCGCCGTCCGCGACGCCGACGTGGCCGGCATCGTCGCCGCACGCGAGGGCTCCAACGTCGATGACGAGCACGACCCCGAGGGCTCCACCATCGCCTTCGAGCGAACCCAGGCCGACCACGCCGCCGCCAACGCCCGACGTCGGCTCGAAGCAGTGGAGGCGGCGCTGGGTCGGCTCGACGACGGCACCTACGGCGTGTGCGAGGTCTGCGGTGAGCCGATCGCGGAGGGGCGACTCGAAGCGCTTCCGGCCACGACGCGATGCGTGCGGTGCGCGTCGGGCCGGAAGTCCTAATCCAGATCAGACCTTGGTCACGTATTCGAACATGTGCTTGCTTCTTGTCGGATCTGCCCTCTAGAATGAGGGTAGATCAGCAGGAGGAACCATGAGCGTCGCCGCACTCGACACCCACCCGGTGCCGTCGTGCGTGCGTTCCGCGCGTGAGTCGTTCTCCGCGGTCCCCACGAGTGCGTGGGACGGACTGGAGACCGGCGAGGTCCGCCGTCTGGTCGGTGAGCTGTCCCGGTTGGAGTCCCAGGTCGCGGCCCACAAGATGGCCGCCGCACGCGTGCTCGAGAAGGCCCGCAAGGCCGCAGCCAACGGTGACGGACCGCGACCGGGGACAGGAACCTCGACGGGTGCGACCATCAGCTTCGACTTCGGCGGCGACCGCAGCGGTGCCGACGCGTTGGTGAACACCGCGCAGCGGATCGAGGAGCAGACCACCCTCACCGAGAACGCGCTCGCCTCCGGGGTGATCAGCAGCAAGCAGGCCGACCTCATCTCCCGCGCCCTGGCCAAGCTGCCCGACGACGTCACCGCCGAGCAGCGCGAACGCTGCGAAGAGACCCTCCTGACGGATGCGCAGAAGCTGACGCTCAAGGACCTGCGCCGTCGGGCCGCCCGGATCACCGAGACCTACCGCAAGACGACCGACGAGGTCGACGCCGACGAGGACGAGATCCTGCGCCGCCGCGAGGACGAAGCCCGCAAGAAGACCAGCTTCTCGATGTGGGACAACAACGACGGCACCGTCACCGGACGCTTCACCCTCCCCGAAGCACAGGGCGCCATGCTCAAGACCGCGCTCGACGCGCTCGCCGCGCCGCACCAGAAGGTCGGCACCGTCAACGCCGCCACCGGCGAGATGGACGAGATCGGCTTCGGGCAGACCTACCCCCAGCGCCTCGGACACGCCTTCGCCACCCTCGTCGAGCACCTCCCCGCCGACTCCCTGCCGTCCAACGGTGGTGTGAGTGCCGTCGTGACCGTGAACCTCGACCTCGACACCCTCGTCGGAGGTGTGAAGGCCGCCGGCCTCTCCGACGGAACCCGCATCAGTGCCGGTGAGGCGAGGCGACTGGCCTGCAGCGCCCAGATCGTCCCGATGGTCCTCAACGGCACCTCACTCCCGATCGACCTCGGCAGCGCGAACCGCTACTTCAACAGGTCGTCCCGACGAGCGATGGAGAAGAGAGACGGCGGCTGCACCGCACCCGGATGCGACCGCGACTCACGGTGGACCGAAGCCCACCACCTGAATCCCTACGCCATCTCCAAGACCACCGACATCAGAGACGGCGCCCTCCTCTGTTCGTTCCACCACCACCGAGTTCACGACCAACAGTGGTCAGGCCGGATCAATCCCGATGACGGCCACGTCGAGTGGAAGCTCCCCGGCTCAGACACCTGGCATCGCAACACCCGCTGGCGACCCTGAACCCCACCCACCACGGCCACCCCGACCACAGGTCGGGGCACTCGTGCTGCCCAGGTTCGGTCGCGGCCACCGAGGGGGCGGTGCGGGCGGGACTACAGCCCCGCGGCGCCCCAGGCGATGCCATCGAGGATGTCGTGCTCGCTCACGGTCACCGTGTCGGTGGCGAGGGGCACGGCGTCCAGCACCGCATCGAGGATCATGGCGCCGGCGCCGATCACGTCGGCACGGCCGGGATGCATGAACGGCAGGGCCCGGCGGTCAGCCACCGACATGCGCAGCAGCGAGAGGCAGGCGGTGCGCATGTCGTCGACCGAGATCCGTGCCCCGTGGATGGCCGACGAGTCGTACGACGGCAGCTCCAGCGCGTGCGCGGCCACGGTGGTGATGGTGCCCGCCACACCGACGAGGGTGCTCACGGGCTCCAGCGACGAGACCTGAGGGACGAGCAGCCCGTCGAGGTAGGCCTCGAGGGCCGTCACCTCGTCGATCGAGACCGGGTCGCTGGGCAGGAAGCGCTCGGTCAGCCGCACCGAGCCGACGTCGAAGGAGTGCGACCACTGCACGTCGCCGTCGGCGCCGACCACCAGCTCGGTGGAGCCGCCGCCGATGTCGAACACGAGCGCCGAGCCGGTCGTCGAGCGGGTGGCGCCCAGGAAGGAGGCGCGGGCCTCGTCCTCGCCGGTGAGGACCTCGGGGCGCACGCCGAGGATCGACTCCACGCCGTCGTTCAGCTCGTCGGCGTTCTCGGCGTCGCGTGCCGCCGACGTCGCGCAGAAGCGGATCCGCTGCGCACCCAGCACCGTGGCCAGCTCGCCGAACTCGCGGGTGACGGCGAGCGTGCGGTCGAGCGCGTCGGGGTGGAAGCGGCCGGTCTCGTCGACCCCCTGGCCGAGGCGGACGACCCGCATCTCGCGGACCACGTCGCGCTTCTCCTCGCCGCGCACGTCCGTGACGAGCAGGCGCAGGGAGTTCGTCCCACAGTCCATGGCGGCCACGCGGAGGGCATCCGGCATGCCCCGACCCTACCGATGCCGAAGGGCCCGGACGGTGCCCGGGCCCTTCGGCTCATCCCACCTGCTGCGAGGTCAGCGTGAGCTCTCGGCCAGCTCCTCGTCTCCGCGCGGGGTGTAGCCGTGGTCGTCGTCGACCATGCTCGTCTCGTCGAACGGGTCGTTGCCGGCCAGCACCTGGTCCAGCTTCTCGCGGTCGAGCGAGTTGGTCCACGTGCCCACCAGCACCGTCGCCACGGCGTTGCCGGCGAAGTTGGTGAGGGCGCGCGCCTCGGACATGAACCGGTCGATGCCGACGATGAGGCCGACGCCGTCGACCAGGTCGGGGCGGTGCGACTGCAGACCACCGGCGAGCGTGGCCAGGCCAGCTCCGGTCACGCCGGCCGCACCCTTGGAGGCGATCATCATGAACAGCAGCAGCGAGAGCTGCTCGCCGAAGCTCAGTGGGTCGCCCGTGGCCGACGCGACGAACAGCGTGGCCATGGTCAGGTAGATCGCGGTGCCGTCCAGGTTGAACGAGTACCCGGTGGGCACCACGACGCCGACCGTGGACTGGTGCACACCCGCGTGCTCCATCTTGGCGATGAGGCGCGGCAGGGCCGACTCCGACGACGACGTGGACACGATGAGCAGGAACTCACGGCCCAGGTACTTCAGCAGGCTGAAGATGTTGATGCCGGTGACGACCTTGAGCAGCAGGCCCAGGATGCCGAACACGAACAGGAAGCACGTGATGTAGAAGCCGATCATGAGGACGGCCAGGCTGCGCAGGGCGTCCATGCCGGTCTCGCCGACGACGGCGGCGATGGCACCGAAGGCGCCGATGGGCGCCAGCCACATGATCATGGCGAGCACGCGGAACACGAGCTTCTGCAGGTGACCCACACCCACCAGCACGGGCTCGCCGGCGCGACCCATGGCCTGCAGGGCGAAGCCGACGAGCAGCGCGACGAAGAGCGCCTGCAGCACGTCACCGGACGTGAGCGAGGAGACCATGGTGTCGGGGATCATGTGCAGGATGAACTCGGCCGTGGTCTGCTTCTCGCCGCCGGCGGACTCGGCGGCCTTCGCCGCGCCCTCCTCGGTCAGCTGCAGACCCTCGCCCGGGTGCAGGATGTTGCCGACGGCCAGGCCGATGGCCAGCGCGAACGTCGACATGGTGATGAAGTAGCCGAGCGCGAGCCCGCCGACCTTGCCCACCTGGGCGGCGCTGCGGACCGAGCCGACGCCGAGCACGATGGTGCAGAAGATGACCGGGCCGATCATCATCTTGATCAGCTTGACGAAGCCCTCGCCGAGCGGCTTGAGCTCCTTGGCGAAGTCGGGGGCGGCGAAGCCGACGGCGATGCCGGCGAGCACCGCGATGATGACGGCGATGTACAGGTAGTGGGTGCGGTCACGCTTGACGCGTGGCTGCGAGGTATCGGTGGCCATGGGGTTCCTCCTGGTGGGCTGACCTGCACACCGTGCCCTCCGACGTGACCCCGGTCACCGTTGCGTACATAGAGTTCGTGACCGCCATCACAGGAGGCTCCCGACTTCTGGGACGATGCCCCCTGTGTCCCGTCCCGCGTCCCGAGCCCCGTCCGTCGCTCGCCAGATCCTGCTGTGGCAGGTCGTGGTGGTGTGCGTGCTGGTGCTGGGCGGAGTGGCGCTGGCCTGGTTCGACGCCCGCGCGGACGCCACGTCGTCGGCCCGGCAGCGGGCGCTCGACCTCGCCGTCGCGGTGGCCGACACCCCCACCGTGCGCGACGCGGTGCGCACGTCGGACCCGACGACGGTGCTGCAGCCGTTCGCCGAGCAGGTGCGACGCGACAGCGGCACCGACTTCGTGGTGGTGATGTCGCGCGACGGGATCCGCTTCTCCCACCCCGACGTCGACGTGATCGGCGAGCGGTTCATCGGGTCCATCGAGGAGGCACAGGCCGGCCGGACCCACACCGAGGAGTACGTGGGCACGCTCGGTCCGTCGGTGCGGGCCGTGGTGCCGGTCTTCGCCGAGCCCGGCAGCCGCGACGTGGTGGCGCTCGTGTCGGTGGGCATCCGCACCGACAAGGTGCAGGACGAGGTCGTGGACGCCCTGCCGAGGATCCTGGGCGCGGCGGCACTGGCCGCGGTGGTGGGCATCGTCGGCGCCTGGCTGATCCACCGCCGGCTGCGACGTCAGACGCACGGGCTGGGCGAGCAGCAGATCACCCGGATGTACGAGTACTACGACGCGGTGCTGCGGGCGGTGCGCGAGGGCCTGGTGCTCGTGGACGCCGACGGTCGGGTGAGCCTGGTGAACCAGGAGGCCGAGCGCCTCCTCGACGTCGGGTCCGACCGCGTCCTGGGCGCCGACGTCGCGACCCTCGGGCTCGAGCCGTCGCTCACCGAGACCCTGCGGGCAGGACTGCCGCTCACCGACGAGGTGGTGGCGCTGGCCGACCGCGTGCTCATCGTGAACGCGGCGCCGGCGCAGTGGGAGGGCCGCGACGTGGGCACGGTGGTGACGATCCGCGACCGCACCGAGCTGCAGGGCGTGACGGCCGAGCTCGACACGGTGCGAAGCCTGGCCGACTCGCTGCGGGCGCAGAGCCACGAGATCGCGAACCGGCTGCACACGATGGTCTCGCTCGTGGAGATGGGCCGCAGCGAGGAGGCCGTGGAGTTCGCGACCCACGAGATGCAGCTGGCGCAGGGGCTGACCGACCACATGGTGGGGGCGGTGGAGGAGCCGGTGGTGGCGGCGCTGCTGCTGGGCAAGTCGGCGCAGGCGCACGAGCGAGGGGTCCGGCTCGACGTCGACCCGGCGTCGGTGGTCACGGGTCTGCCGGTGGGCGCGCACGACGCGGTGACGGTGCTGGGCAACCTGCTCGACAACGCCATCGACGCGGCGCAGGGCACGCCGGACGCGACCGTGGCGGTGCACCTGCACGCGAGCGAGCTGCACCTCGACGTGGTGGTGGAGGACTCCGGGCCGGGCATCCCTAGGGAGGCGCGGGAGCGCGTGTTCGAGCGAGGCTGGTCGACCAAGGTGGTGGAGCAGGCGCACGGGCGAGGGCTGGGGCTCGCGCTCGTGGGGCAGGTGGTGCGACGTCACGGCGGCACCGTGCGCGTGGGCACGGGTGCGCTGGGCGGAGCGCTCGTCGAGGTGGAGATCGGGGACGACGCGTGATCCGGACGCTGGTGGTCGAGGACGAGAAGGTGGCGGCGCAGGCGCACGCCCAGTACGTGCGGGAGGTGCCCGGCTTCGAGGTCGCAGCGGTCGCGATGTCGGCGCAGGAGGCCGCGCGGGTGCTGCGCGAGGAGGCGGTCGACCTGGTGCTGCTCGACATGCACCTGCCCGACGGGCACGGCCTCGAGCTGCTGCGTCGGCTCCGAGCGGCCGGGAGCCGGGTCGACGTCATCGCGGTCACGTCGGCGCGCGACGTGGAGATCGTGCGCGACGCGGTGGCCCAGGGCGTGGTCGGCTACCTGATCAAGCCGTTTGCATTCGGGGCGCTGCGCGAGCGGCTGACCGCGTACCGGACCTTCCACGAAGGGCTCCAGGGCGCCGACGACCTCGACCAGGGTGCGGTCGACCGGATGCTGGAGTCGCTCCGCCCGGTCACCCGCTCGGGGCTGCCGAAGGGGCTGGGCGTCGAGACGCTGCAGCAGGTGAAGGCGGTGCTCGCCGAGCACGGCGCCGCCTCGGCGGGCGAGCTGGCCGAGCACCTGGGGTCGTCGCGGGTCACGGCCCGGCGGTACCTGGAGCACCTCGCCGAGACCGGTGAGGTGGAGCGGGTCACCCGGCTGGGGCGGGCGGGGCGCCCTGAGGTGGAGTACCGACCGCGCGTCTAGCGCTCATCCGTGCACGGTCACCGCGTAGCCGTCGGGGTCGGCGAAGGTGAAGGTGCGGCCGAACGGTCCGTCGACGGGCTGCTGGAGGATCTCGACACCGTGGGCGACCAGGTCGTCGTGGACCGCCTGCGCGTCGTCGCTCGCGAGCCACAGCGCGACCCCGGCGCCGGGGCGGGGCGAGACGGCCGCGACGTCGAGGCCGGGCAGCGGCTCGCGGACGGCGAAGGCGACCGGGCTGGTCGCGAAGACGACGGCGCCGGGCGGCGCGACCGGGGCACGCGTGAGGCCGAGCCGCTCCTCGTAGAAGGCGGCGGACGCCTCCAGGTCGGTGACCTGCAGGGCGACGAAGTCGGGTCCGGCGACGGTGGCCATGGGCGTATCGATTCTCTCGGGTGGATGTCAGGTTCCTGACACTCGACTGTATGTCAGAATACTGACATGACGCAACCCGGCATCGACGTCACGCGGTCCGTCGGCCTCGCGCTGAAGCGCACCGTCGCGACCCTGCGCTCCGTCATGGACGACGTCCTGCGCCCCCTCGACCTCTCGGTGTCGCAGTACGCGTGCCTGGAGCAGCTGTCTCAGCGACCGGGCCTGTCGGCAGCGGCCCTGGCGCGCCACACGTTCGTCACCCGGCAGTCCGCGCACACGCTGCTCCAGGGCCTGGAGGAGCGAGGCCTGCTCGAGCGGTCGCCGGCGCCGCCGTCAGGCCGGGCACTCCCCCTGCAGCTCACGCCGGCGGGGGCTGACCTGCTGCGGTCGGCCAGCAGTGCCGTCGCGGCGGTGGAGGCGCAGATGGTCGCGGCCGTCGACGCCGGCAGGATCGACCAGCTGCTCGCCGACCTGGACGCCTTCGCGTCGGCCCTCGATCAGTCGGTGGCGTCGGGCGCGGGCGCGCAGGAGGAGCTGCCCCAGTAGTCGCCGAGCAGGTCGACGGCCTCGTCGCCCAGGGGGTTGACCCCGCGGCCCTTGGCCAGGGAGTGCCCGACGAGCACGTGCAGGCACTTGACGCGGGTGGGCATGCCACCGGCGGTGATGCCGTCGACCTCGGGCACGTGCGCGATGGCCTCGCGCTCGGCCAGGTACTGCTCGTGCGCCCTCGCGTAGTGGGCGGCGAGGTCGGCGTCGTGGACCAGGCGCTCGCTCATCTCGGCCATGAGGCCGGACGCCTCGAGCGTGCCGATGGCGCCGGCCAGGCGCGGGCACGTGACGTAGTAGAGCGTGGGGAACGGCGTGCCGTCGGGCAGCCGCGGCTCGGTGCGCACCACGTTGGGGTGGCCCGACGGGCAGCGCGAGACGATCTCGAGCACGCCGCGGGCCGGACGCCCCAGCTGCTCGGCCACCGCCGCCAGGTCGGTCGGGTCCGGCTCAGTCATCGTTCTTCAGCACCTCGTCGGGGTCGGGCAGGGGCGTCCTGGCCGACGGGGTGCGTCCCGACGCCTCGACGCTGCCCCACAACGTGTCGTACCACTGCTTCTGGGTGGGGTCGGGCGGGTCGTCGAGCGTGGGGACGTCGCCCTGCACCGTGCCGTCGGACCCGATGACGCGGTAGCCGACCTCGCCGGGCATGACCCAGCCGAAGCGCTCACGCGCCTGCTGGCGCACGTAGGCGGAGTCGTTCCAGCGGTCCTCGGTGTCGCCGAGGTCCTCGATGGACGCCTCACGCGTGGCGATCTCGGCCTTGAGCTGCTGGATCTCGCCGCGCTGCTGCCACCAGGCGTGCAGCGCCGACGTGTACGAGGCGAGCAGGAGCAGCAGCACCGCGAGCAGCAGCACGGCCCGGGTGGTGAAGCGCTGACCCATGCCGCGGGCCACCGACGCACCGCTGCGCGGACGGGCCGCGCCGGGCCGGGTGGCCGGGCGGCCGGCCCCTCGACCCGAGCTCGGGCGCGCCGACCCCGCGGCACCGGACGAGCGACCCGAGGGTCGCCGCGCCGGGCCGCCCTTCGGTTTCGGTCGTCCAGGACCGCGGGAGCCGGCCACGGGTCAGAGCGCGAGCCGCGGGAAGGCCGAGGCGCCGGCGTACACGGCCGCCGAGCCGAGGGTCTCCTCGATGCGCAGCAGCTGGTTGTACTTGGCCACGCGGTCGGAGCGGGCCGGGGCACCGGTCTTGATCTGGCCGCAGTTCGTGGCGACGGCGAGGTCGGCGATGGTGACGTCCTCGGTCTCGCCCGAGCGGTGGCTCATCATGTTGCTGAAGCCGTGGCGGTGGGCCAGCTCGACGGCGTCGAGGGTCTCGGTGAGCGAGCCGATCTGGTTGACCTTGACCAGCATCGCGTTGGCGGCGCCCTGCTCGAGGCCGCGGGTGAGCCGCTCGACGTTGGTGACGAACAGGTCGTCGCCGACGATCTGCACCTGGTGGCCGATGCTCTCGGTGAGCGCGATCCAGCCGTCCCAGTCCTCCTCGTCGAGCGGGTCCTCGATCGAGACGATCGGGTACGCGCCCACGAGCTCGGCGTAGTAGTCGGCCATCTCGGCCGAGCTCTTCTTCGCGCCCTCGAACGTGTAGGAGCCCTTCTCGAAGAACTCCGAGCTGGCGACGTCGAGCGCGAGGGCGATGTCGGTGCCGAGCTTCAGGCCGGTCGTGTCGACGGCCGTGGCGATGAGGTCGAGCGCGGCACGGTTGGACGACAGGCTGGGCGCGAAGCCACCCTCGTCGCCGAGGCCGGTGGACAGGCCGTCCTTCTTGAGGACGGACTTGAGCGCGTGGTAGACCTCGGTGCCCTGGCGCAGCGCCTCGGCGAAGGTGGGCGCGCCGATGGGCGCGATCATGAACTCCTGCACGTCGACGTTGGAGTCGGCGTGGGCGCCGCCGTTGAGGATGTTCATCATCGGCACGGGCAGCACGTGGGCGTTGGGTCCGCCGACGTAGCGGAACAGCGGCAGGCCGGCCGAGTCGGCGGCGGCCTTCGCGAGGGCGAGCGAGACGCCGAGGATGGCGTTGGCGCCCAGCTCGGCCTTGTTGGGGGTGCCGTCGAGCGCGATCATCGCGGCGTCGACCGCCCGCTGGTCGTCGGCGTCGAAGCCCACGATCTCGGCGGCGATCGTGGTGTTCACGGCCTCGACGGCCTTGCGGACGCCCTTGCCGAGGTAGCGGTCGCCACCGTCGCGCAGCTCCACGGCCTCGAACTGGCCGGTGGACGCACCGGACGGCACGGCCGCCCGACCGATCGTCCCGTCGTCGAGGGCGACCTCGACCTCGACGGTGGGGTTGCCGCGCGAGTCGAGGATCTCGCGCGCTCCGACGGCTTCGATGCTGGCCATGCTGCTCCTGCTGGTGAGGGGTTCAGGTGGTGCTGCGGTCTGCCCCCAGCCTAGTGCGGCCCGAACACGTCTCGCGCCAGGCGCGGGGCCACGCAGGATTCTGCCTTCGCGAGCGGAACGTCGAACGATGCTGCGTTCGTGACGGGATCCGGTGGCGAACGCAGCATCGATCGGCCGACCACGCACGAACGCAGGATCCTGCGTCCTCAGCCGAGGCGGGAGCGGACGGCCCGACGGAGGGCCTCCTCGGCGTCGACGCCCTGGGCGCGGGCCTCGGCGACCAGCTGCAGCAGGCGCGAGCCGACGTCGTCGCCGGAGGTGTCGAGGTCGGGCACGCGGTCGAGCGCCTTGCGGGCCGTGGCCAGGGCGGGCAGGTCGCGGGCGATGCCCTCCAGCGGCGACTCACGCGGCTTCTCCTGCGCCTTGACCGCCTGCCAGGCGGCGTCGATCTGCTCGGGGGTGCGGGCGTCACCGTCGGCGAAGACGTGCGGGTTGCGGCGCACGAGCTTGTCGGTGATGCCCGCGGCCACGTCGTCGACGTCCCACCCCTCCCCCGTGTCGGCGGCGACGGCGGCGTGGAACACCACCTGCATCAGCAGGTCGCCGAGCTCCTCGCGCAGCAGGTCGGAGTCACCCGCGTCGAGGGCCTCGAGGGTCTCGTACGTCTCCTCCAGCAGGTAGCGGCCGAGGGAGTCGTGCGTCTGGCCCTGCGTCCAGGCGCACTCGGCGCGCAGACGGGCCATCACGTCGACCAGGTCGAGCAGGCGCTCGCCCGGCCGCTCACCCTCGTGCCGACTCACGAGCGCACCCTCACGACCAGGCCGCTCACAAACAGCGCTGCGTGGCCGGCGCGACGAGCGGGGCGTCCTCGTTGAGGACGTCGGAGGAGACCGAGAGCGAGCCGGTGGCCGCGACCTGCTGGCCGTCGTCGCCGAGGCCGAAGCGCGGGTCGATGCTCACGTCGGCGGCCTTCACGGCGTCGGCGAGCACGGCCCGGCCGGCCTGCTGGACGTCGTCGGCGTTCTGCTCGGTCACCTGCTCGCCGGTCTCGGCGACGCCCAGCTGCTCGGCGATCGCGTAGGTGCGCTGGCCGGCCTCGAGCACGCGGACGGCCTCGTCGAGGTCGACGTCGGGCAGGGCCTGCGCCACCTGGTCGCGCTGGGCGCGGGTGAACTCGTAGTCACTGGGCGAGATCGAGATGTCCTCGCGCTCGGCGAGCTCGTCGGCCACCACGCCGCTGACCAGCTCGGCCACCGCCTGGCGCCGGACGTCGGCGTTGTCGACCGTGCTCCCGCCGGCCTGGGCGCTGGAGAACAGCGAGACCTGGCAGAAGACCACGGCCGCGCGGTCGGCCTGGTCCATCGAGATGGTGGTGCCGTCGACGACCGCCGCCGCACCGGGACTGATGGAGCCGCCGCACCCGGCGAGCAGGAACCCGGCCAGGACGGCGGGCACGACCTTGGACGTGACGGGGATCACCGGACGCAACCTCATGGCGGCCACCTTAGCGATCGCCGACGATCACAGGTCAGCGGTCGTACGCCTCGAGGATGAGGTCGGCGGCGCTGGCCGCGGCGAGCTCGCCCGACAGCACGGCCTCGCGCACCTCGTCGCGCACCCGGGCGACGTCCTCGTCGGTGCGCAGGCGCTGGTCCAGCTCGTCGCGCACGAGCGCCCAGGTGAACTCCAGCTGCTGCTGGGCGCGCTTCTCGCGCAGCCCCTTCTGGCCCAGGAACTCGCGGTGCCGCACGAGCCGGTTCCACACCGTGTCGATGCCGCGGTGCTCCAGCGCCGAGCACGTGACGACGGGCGGCACCCAGCCATGCGTGCCGGCATAGACGAGACGCAGCGCCCCGGCGAGGTCCTTGGCGGTCACCTCGGCCTCCTGGGCGCGCTCGCCGTCGGCCTTGTTGACGGCGATCACGTCGGCGATCTCCAGGATCCCCTTCTTGATGCCCTGCAGCTGGTCACCGGTGCGCGCGATGGTGAGGAACAGGAAGGTGTCGACCATGCCGGCCACCGTGATCTCGGACTGGCCGACGCCCACGGTCTCGACGAGCACGACGTCGTAGCCGGCGGCCTCGAGGACGGTCATGGCCTGCGACGTGGCCCGCGCGACGCCGCCGAGGGTGCCGGCGCTCGGCGAGGGCCGGATGTAGGCCTGGGGGCTGACCGCCAGCTGGGCCATGCGCGTCTTGTCGCCCAGCACCGAGCCGCCGGTGCGCACGCTCGACGGGTCGACCGCCAGCACGCCCACGCGCTTGCCCTGCTCGACGAGGTAGGTGCCGAGGGCCTCGATGAACGTGCTCTTGCCGACGCCGGGCACGCCGGAGATGCCGACCCGCACCGCTCCCCCGGCGTTCGGGGTGAGGGCGGCGAGCAGCTCCCGCGACGCCGCCCGGTGGTCCGCGCGGCTGGACTCGACGAGCGTGATGGCCCGCGAGACCCCCGCGCGACGTCCGTCGAGGACGTCCGCGGCGAGCTTTTCGACGTCGGTCATGCGCGCCGCCGCCCGCTGTCAAGCCGTCCACAGGTTTCGTGCGGACGGGATCGACCGTGTCGCGGACCCCTGGAAAGATCGGCTCGGACGCACGACACTGAAGGGGTGATCGAGGTGAACGAGCCGCAGGTGTGGACGCTGATCGGCGTCTTCGGAACGGCCCTCTTCGGCATGCTCACGCTCATGTCGACCATGTTCGTCCGGATCCTGCGCACCGAGATCGGGTCCCTGCGCACCGAGATGCGCACCGAGATCGGGTCGCTGCGCAGCGAGATGGGCACCGAGCTCCGATCCGTGCGGGGCGAGATCGGGTCCCTGCGGACCGAGATGCAGGCCGAGTTCGCCTCGGTCCGCACCGAGATCAAGTACCTCGACCGCGACGTCCAGGCGTTGTCGCGTCGCGTGCTCGGCGACGACGCCGCCTGACCCGCCACGCGGCACCTCGACGAGCTCGGCGCACGCACCGGCATCAGGACCCGTCGCCGGTGCGCAGCCGGTCGAGCAGGCTGAGCGCGGAGTCGGCGATGACGGTGCCGGGCAGGAACACCTCGGCCGCCCCCATCTCCTTGAGCGTCGGGACGTCGTCGGGCGGGATGACGCCGCCCATGACGATCATGATGTCCTCACCACCCAGGTCGGCCAGCGCCTTCTTGAGCTCGGGCAGCAGCGCGAGGTGGCCGGCCGCGAGGCTCGACACGCCGACGATGTGCACGTCGGCGTCGACCGCCTGCTGCGCGACCTCCTCGGGCGTGGAGAACAGCGGTCCCACGTCGACGTCGAAGCCCATGTCGGCGAACGCCGTGACGATGACCTTCTGGCCGCGGTCGTGGCCGTCCTGGCCCATCTTGGCCACGAGGATCCGGGGGCGTCGGCCCTCCGCCTTCTCGAAGGCGGCGGTGGCGTCGACGACCTTGCCGATGTTGCCGCCCTGGCCCGCCTCGGTCCTGTACACACCGGAGATCGTACGGATGACGGCCTGGTGCCGGCCGTAGACCTTCTCGAGCGCGTCGGAGATCTCGCCGACGGTGGCCTTGGCGCGGGCGGCGTCGACCGCGAGGGCCAGCAGGTTGCCGTCGAGCGAGCCGTCGCTGGACGACCCGCGCTCGGCGCTGGCGGTGAGTGCCGCGAGCGTGCGCTCGACCTCGGCGGGGTCGCGCTCGGCACGCAGCCGCTCCAGCTTGGCCACCTGCTGGGAGTAGACCGACGCGTTGTCGACCTTGAGCACGTCGAGCGGGTCCTCGTCGGCGAGCCGGTAGGTGTTCACGCCGATGACGGCCTGCTGGCCGGAGTCGATGCGGGCCTGCGTGCGCGCCGCGGCCTCCTCGATGCGCATCTTCGGGATGCCGGCCTCGATGGCCTTCGACATGCCGCCGGCCTTCTCGACCTCCTGGATGTGCGCCCAGGCACGGTTGGCCAGGTCGTGGGTCAGCTTCTCCACGTAGTAGGAGCCGCCCCACGGGTCGATGATCCCGGTGGTGCCGGACTCCTGCTGCAGCAGCAGCTGGGTGTTGCGGGCGATGCGCGCGCTGAAGTCGGTGGGCAGCGCGATGGCCTCGTCGAGCGCGTTGGTGTGCAGGCTCTGGGTGTGGCCCTGCGTGGCCGCCATGGCCTCGATGCAGGTGCGCTGCACGTTGTTGAACACGTCCTGGGCGGTGAGGCTCCAGCCCGACGTCTGGCTGTGGGTGCGCAGGCTCAGGCTCTTGGGGTTCTTCGGGTCGAAGTCGCTCACGAGCCGCGCCCACAGGGCACGGGCCGCGCGCATCTTCGCGATCTCCATGTAGAAGTTCATGCCGATGGCCCAGAAGAAGCTGAGCCGCGGCGCGAAGGCGTCGATGTCGAGGCCGACGTCGAGACCGGCGCGGATGTACTCCACGCCGTCGGCCAGCGTGTACGCCAGCTCGAGGTCGTTCGTGGCCCCGGCCTCCTGGATGTGGTACCCGGAGATCGAGATGGAGTTGAACCGCGGCATCCGCTGCGCCGTGTACGCGAAGATGTCGGAGATGATCCGCATCGACGGCGCCGGCGGGTAGATGTAGGTGTTGCGGACCATGAACTCCTTGAGGATGTCGTTCTGGATGGTCCCCGAGAGCTGCTCCGGCTTCACCCCCTGCTCCTCGGCCGCGACGATGTAGAGCGCGAGGACCGGCAGCACCGCGCCGTTCATGGTCATCGACACGCTCATCTCGTCGAGCGGGATGCCGTCGAACAGCTCACGCGCGTCGTAGATGGAGTCGATGGCCACACCGGCCATGCCGACGTCGCCCTTCACCCGCGGGTGGTCGGAGTCGTACCCGCGGTGGGTGGCGAGGTCGAACGCGACCGACAGGCCCTTCTGGCCGGCCGCGAGGTTGCGGCGGTAGAAGGCGTTGGACTCCTGCGCCGTCGAGAACCCGGCGTACTGGCGGATGGTCCAGGGCTGCGTCGAGTACATGGCCGGGTACGGCCCGCGCAGGAAGGGCGCCAGGCCCGGGTAGGTGTCGAGGGCGTCGACGTCGGCGAGGTCGTCGGCGGTGTAGAGGTTCTTGACCGCGATGCCCTCGGGTGCGTCCCACGGCTCGGCGCCCTCGACGGCAGAGGCGTACGCGCCTGCGTCGGGGGCGGGTGGCTGCTCGGGGTCCAGCGGCTGTCCGGCGAACGAGGCGGGGATCGTCACGAGGCCAGCTCCTCTCGGGTGCGGCGCAGGAAGGCCAGGGCGTCGAGCCCGGCCGCGCAGGAGTCGTCGACGTCGGCGGAGACGGCGTCGGGCTTGCCGGCCACGACCACGTGGCGGGCACCGGCCTCGCGCAGGGCGGCGACCAGCTCGCCACCCCACTCGCCGTAGAGCGGGTCGGGTCCGGTCAGGCACACGACGGCGGGTGCGTCGGCCTGGCGGTACGCCTCCACGACGGCGTCCACCCCGTCGGTGGCGCCGGCCGTGACGGTCTCGATGCCACCGGCGGCGAACAGGTTGGCCGCGAACGTGGCGCGCGCGGTGTGCTGGGCCACCCGCCCCATCGTCGCGAGGAACACCGGCGCGGTGGCGCGGTCGTCGCGCATGGCCTCGAACTCGTGCGCGTAGCGGTGCACCGGCAGGGTGCGGCCGTACGGGCGACGCTCGGGCTGCTCCTCGTGCAGGTTCGGGAACTCCGAGACGCCCGTGACGGGACGCTGCCGTCGCGCCACCTGCAGGGCGCGGTCGGAGACGGTCGTCTCCACCCGGGTCCGGAGTGCGTCGAGGGCGGCTGCGAAGCCCGCCTCCCGGTCGGCGGAGTCGGCGACCACGGCGTCGAGCTCGCCGAACAGGTCCCAGGCCGCGCGCGCGACGTCGTCGGTGAGCTTCTCGACGGCGTGCGCACCCCCGGCGGGGTCGACGACGCGGGCCACGTGCGACTCGCTGATGAGCAGGCTCGAGGTGTTGCGGGCGATGCGCCGGCTGAACACCTCGGGCAGGCCGAGCGGCTCGTCGAACGGGAGCACCGTGACGCTGGAGGCGCCACCGACGCCGGCTGCGAAGGTGGCCACGCAGGTGCGGAGCATGTTCACGTAGGGGTCGTACGCCGCCATCATGGGCCGCGAGGTCACGACGTGCTGGCGCTGGCCGCGGCCGCTCTCGGCCACGCCGCTCAGCTCGAGCAGACGGGCCCACACCCGCCGGGCGGCGCGCAGCTTGGCGATGGTCGGGAACTGCTCGTCGGTGGCGGCGAGGCGCACGTCGAGCTGGTCGGCGGCGGCGTCGACGTCGAGACCGGCCTCGGTGAGCAGCCGCAGGTAGGCGGCTCCGGCGAGCAGGGAGTAGGCGAGCTCCTGCACGTCGGACGCGCCCGCGTCGTGCACGGCGGTGGCGTCGACGACGATGCCGCGGGCGCCGCGCCGCTGCGCGAGCCGGGCGACGTCGACGGCGACGGACGGGTCGGTGACCGCACCCTCGACCCCGATGCCGAGCGTGGTGCGGGCCAGGGACCCGAGGGGGTCGGCGCCGTAGCTCGTGCCGGGTGCCGGGTCGACGGCCTTGTCGTCGACGACGGCGTCGAGGGCCTGCGCCGCACCCAGCGGGTCGGTCGGGTCCTCGACCACCACGGGAGCCAGGTCCACGAAGACGGGCTCGAGGACGCGGGCCAGCGCGTCGGTCGGCACGGCACCGTCGCCCACGGCGATCCAGAGCGAGTTGACGCCGTTCTCGACGTCGGTGAGCACGTGCTGCGCGGTCAGGTCGGCGTCGGGGTCGGCGAACCAGGCCCGCACGTCCCAGCCGTCGAGCTCACGCGTGGCGGCAGAGCCTCGCGTGAAGGGGGCCTGGCCCGGCAGCCCGGTCGGCGCCACGTCGGCCGACAGGGCCGGCGTGCCGAGCGGGGCGACGCCGATGCCGTCGAGCGTCGAGCGGGTGAGCAGCGCCCACACGTCGGCGTCCGGAGCGTCGTCGGCGAGCTTCTTGGTCTTGCGCAGGACGGCGGCGGTGGCCTTCTCCCAGGCGTGGACGTCGGGCTCGACGCCTTCGGCCAGCGGGACGGCGACCGTCGCCTCCGGGCCCACGCCGGAGCCGGGGTCAGATGCCATAGGGGGCATCGTAGGGCGGGCCTGTGAGCCCGGCCACCCGGTGTGACGAAGCCGACGGGGGCGGGAGCGACGTCGCGCCCGGTGCGATCACGACACGGAGAAGGTGAGCTTCGCCCACGCCCCTGCGCCCTTGGCGTTGCGGGCCCGCACCATGGCCACGCGCTTGCCCTTGCCCAGCGCGCTGCGCGACACGGCGTACGAGCGCTGCGTGGCCGACCGCGTGGCGCTGCGCACCACCTTCGAGCCCGCCATGATCCGGACGTCGTAGCCCGTGACCGCCGTGAAGCCGTCGGCCGCCGGGGTGGACCAGGAGACGGTGCGCGTCCTCGACCTCGAGGTGCCGGAGACCCTGAGCGACCGAGGCGCGGACGGTGCCGTCGTCATGACCGCCGGCAGCACGTCGGTGGTGCTGTTGGAGATGTTGATGAGCGTGACCCGGCGGCGGGGGTCGACCGCGACGCCGTTCGGACCGTTCGGCCGCGACGCCACCCGCACCACCCGAGCGGGGGTCGCGTTCCCGTCGCTGCTCGGGGCGAAGACGACGACGTGTCGTGCGGCGTCGTTGTTGGTCACGTAGAGGTTGCCTCCCCCGTCGAACGCGAGGGCGGAGGGGTTGTTGAGCCGGCTTCGGCTCCCACCGAGCACCGAGACGGGTCCGGCGTCACCGCTCGAGCCGTAGGCGAAGGCCACCGCCGCGTCCGCCTCGGACGACACCACCCAGAGCAGGCTCCCCCGGCGGACGACGCCGCTGACGCCCGAGAGCTGGGTCCGCGGTCCGACGATGCGGTGCAGCGGTCGTGCGTTGCCCGACGCCGACGGAGCGAAGGTCGACACGGCGGACGCTCCGGCGTCGGCGACGTGGATGTAGCCGGCGGCGTCGACGTCGATGCCGCTCAGGCTGACGATGCCCGTCGAGGCGCCGGTGATGACCCGCTCCGGCGCCACGTCGCCGTTCGCGCCGGGCGCGAAGATGCGGATGGCGTCGTTGGAGCCGTCGATGACGTGCACCGAGCCGTCGGCGTCCACCGCGACACCGTTGGGGTAGCCGAACCCCGTGGCGGCGCCGGCGATCGTCTTGGTCGCGGTCGTCGACCCCACCGGGAAGTACCGGACCGCGTTGTTCGAGACGATCCAGCGCCCTCCGGAGGCGTCGACGTCGACACCGACGGGGTCGGTGCCGGCGAAGAAGCCGGACTGCACCGGCGTCACGGTCACGTCGTCGGCGTGGGCCGGGGCGCCCAGGCACGCCAGGACGACTGCGGTGGCCGTGCTGGCCGTGGTGGCGACGACCGTCGCGCGGACGTTGTTCCTCATGGACCGACCTCGGGTGCTGGGGCCCGACGGCGCGGGCGAGCGGTCCCCCGAACGTCCTCATCCTGGGACGTCCGGCCCCTCGGGGACAGGGGTGGTTCGACGTAATGTCCGGCGCTCACGGGGACGCTGCCAGACTGGTGGGGTGAAGATCCCCGCGAAGCTCCTGCCCCGCGACGGTCGCTTCGGGTCCGGCCCGTCCAAGGTCCGCCCGGAGGCGCTGGCCGCGCTCGCCGCCACCGGCTCCTCGCTGCTCGGCACGTCGCACCGCGCCGCACCGGTCAAGAACCTCGTCGGATCGGTCCGCTCGGGCCTCTCCACCCTGCTCGAGCTGTCCGACGGCTACGAGGTCGTGCTCGGCCTCGGGGGCACGCACGCCTTCTTCGACGCCGCCGTCCACGGGCTGGTCGAGCGACGCAGCCAGCACCTGGTGCACGGCGAGTTCTCGCGCAAGTTCGCGACCGCGGCCGCACGCGCGCCGTTCCTGCAGGACCCCGAGGTGCTCGAGTCGGCGCCGTCCACGCACCCGCTCCCCCGCGCGACGGCCGGCGTCGACGTGTACGCGTGGGCCCACAACGAGACCTCCACGGGCGTGATGGTGCCCGTGGAGCGGGTCCCCGACGCCGACCCCGACGCGCTCGTGCTGGTCGACGCGACGTCGGCCGCCGGTGGCCTGTCCGTCGACGTGTCGCAGACCGACGTCTACTACTTCGCGCCGCAGAAGTCGTTCGCCTCCGACGGTGGTCTGTGGCTGGCCGTCATGTCCCCGGCGGCGGTCGAGCGGGCGCAGCGCATCGCGGCGTCGGGCCGGTACGTGCCGTCGTTCCTGGACCTGCCGACCGCCATCGAGAACTCCCGCAAGGACCAGACCTACAACACGCCCGCGGTGGCCACCCTGGTGCTGCTCGACGAGCAGGTGCGGTGGCTGAACGAGCACGGCGGCATGGACTTCGCTGCCGGCCGCACCCGCGACTCCAGCGCCCGCCTGTACTCCTGGGCCGAGGCCTCGCCCTTCGCGTCGCCGTTCGTCACCGCCTCGGCGGAGCGGTCGTTCGTGGTGGGCACGATCGACCTCGACGCGTCGGTCCCGCAGCAGACCCTGACCGAGATCCTGCGGGAGAACGGCATCGTCGACGTCGACAGCTACCGCGGCCTGGGCCGCAACCAGCTGCGCATCGGCATGTTCCCGAGCGTCGAGCCCGACGACGTCAGTGCCCTCACCGCCTGCATCGACTGGGTCGTCGAGCGGCTCTGAGGCAGCCCGCCGCGGTCGTCAGTCGACGACCGTGGCGGAGCGGTGCAGCTCGCGGTGCTCCTCGTAGATGCGGGCGTTGCGGTGCAGGCCCTCCACCTCGTCGTCGCTCAGCTCGCGCCGCACCTTGGCCGGCACCCCGGCCACGAGGGAGCGCGGCGGCACCTGCATGCCGGCCGTCACGAGCGCTCCGGCCGCGACGAGGGACTCGCTGCCGATCACGGCACCGTTCATCACCACGGCCCCCATGCCGATGAGGCAGTGGTCCTCGACGACGGCACCGTGCACGACGGCGTTGTGGCCGACCGAGACCCCTTCGCCCAGGACGACCGGCTGACCCTTGTCGACGTGGAAGGCGCACCCGTCCTGCACGTTGGAGCGCGGACCGATCGTGATCGGCTCGTTGTCGGCACGCAGCACCGCGCCGTACCAGACGCTGGCGCCGTCCTCGAGCACGACGGACCCGGCCAGGGTGGCGTTGGGGGCCACGAAGGCGGACTCGGCCACGCGCGGACGTCGGTCGTCACCCAGGTCGATCTGCATGCGTCCGACCCTAGGTCACCGGCTCAGGTCAGCCAGCGCGTGATGGGGTCGATGGCGAAGTAGACGACGAACAGCACCGACACGACCCACATGAGCGCGTGGACCTCGGCGATCTTGCCGCGGGTGACCTTGAGCAGCACGTAGGCGATGAACCCCGCACCGATGCCGGCCGTGATGGAGTAGGTGAACGGCATGAGCACGATCGTCAGGAACGCCGGGATCGCGATGTCCGGGTCGTCCCAGACGATGCCCGTCACCTGGGTCATCATCAGGAAGCCCACGAGCACCAGTGCCGGGACCGCCGCCTCGTTGGGGATGTGCTGCACGAGCGGGGCGAAGAACGTGGCCAGCAGGAACAGCAGGCCGGTCACGATGCTCGCGAGACCGGTGCGCGCGCCGTCGCCGACGCCGGACGCCGACTCGATGTAGGAGGTGTTCGACGAGACGCCCGCGGCGCCACCGGCTGCGGCGGCGATGGAGTCGACGACGAGGATGCGCTGCGCGCCCTCGGGCGAGCCGTTCTCGTCGTTGAGCCCGGCCTCGGCGCCGATGGCCGTCATCGTGCCCATCGTGTCGAAGAAGTCGGCCAGCAGGAGCGTGAAGACCAGCAGCGAGGCCGCCACGACGCCGACGCGCTCGAAGGAGCCGAACAGCGAGAACTGGCCGAGCAGGCCGAAGTCGGGCGTGGCGAAGAACGAGTCGGGCCACGACGGGACGTTGAGGTTCCAGCCCTTCGACGTCGGGTCGCCGTTGCTGCCGGGGGTGTCGGTGATGGCCTGCACGACGCCGGCGAGCACGGTCGTGGTGGCGATGCCGATGAGGATGGCGCCGGGGACGCCGCGCGCGTGCAGGGCGATCATGAGCAGCAGGCCGATGCAGAAGACGAGCACGGGCCAGCCGGACAGCTCACCACCGATGCCGAGGCCGATCGGCGGGGCCGCGTTGCCCGTCGTGCGGACGAAGCCCGCGTCGACCAGGCCGATGAGCGTGATGAACAGGCCGATGCCGACCGCGATCGCGGTCTTCAGCTGGGCCGGCACCGCGTCGAAGACGGCCTTCCGGAAGCCCGTGAGCACGAGCACCAGGATGATGAGGCCCTCCAGCACCACGAGCCCCATCGCGTCGGCCCACGTCATCTGCGAGGCCACCGAGTACGCCACGAAGGCGTTGAGGCCGAGGCCCGTCGCGATCGCGAGGGGGAAGTTCGCCACGGCGCCCATCAGGATGCTGAGCACGCCCGCCGCCAGCGCGGTGCAGGCGGCGATCGTCGTGAAGCCGGATCCCGGCTCGGAGCCGCCGCCGAGGAACGAGCCGTCGGCGTCGGGGACGCCGGCGAGGATGATCGGGTTCAGGACGATGATGTAGGCCATCGTCAGGAAGGTCACCACGCCGCCGCGGACCTCCCTCGCCACGGTGGAACCGCGGTCGGTGATCTTGAAGTGGCGCTCGAGAACGGTCGTCATGGCACCGCAGCATGCCAGACCGTCCGGCGACGTTGATGTCGTGCCTGGGTCGATCGGGTTTCAGGACGCGTCGGCGCCGCGCGGCGGCATCGACAACGGGTCAGTCGTCGTCCTTGCGGGTGATCCAGACGCCGACGAGCGCCAGGAGCAGCACCGCGAGCCCACCGGAGACCACGACGAACCACGGCCGGCCGATCTCACCGGGCTGGTCCGCGGCGGTGGCAGACGGGGAGGCCGACGGCGTGGGGGTGGCGCTGGGTGCGGCCTGGCCCGCCTCTCCGGCCGAGAACCCGACCCGCACGAGCTCCCAGGGCGACCCCTCGCTGCCGATCAGGTAGGAGCCGCCCGACGGCTCGAACGCCACCGTCTCGCCCTGCGGCTGGTCCGGCAGTGCCTCGCTGCGCACGAGGCTCAGGTCGGTCGCGTCGAGCACGGCTGCCGCGATGTAGTTCCGCACCACCACGAAGCGACCGTCGGGGCTGGTGGAGGCGTCGGTGGCCATGAGCAGGGTGGGCTCCCCCACGGGCTCGGGGACGTTGGTCTCGTCGGTCGACAGGTCGGCCGGCAGGCGCAGGATGCGACCGGCCAGGAGCTCCTTGGTGACCAGGAGGAAGCGACCGTCGGCGTCGACGGCGAGCGACTCCACGTCGGCCGGACCGTCGGAGTAGCCGACCGGGTACCGCGTGGAGCGGGCCGAGCCGTCACCCGGACCGGGCTCGTCGATCGCGTAGAGGGCGGTGTCCTTGCGCTGCGCGAGGTTGTCGCCGACGTCGGCCACCCACAGCCGGCCGTCGTGGAGCATGAGCGCCTCGGTGTCCTGCCACGCCGTGCCGGTGACCGTGGTGGTGCCCACGACCTCGCCGGTCGAGACACGCACCGCGAAGACGACGTCGGCGTTGCCGGAGTCGTTGATCGTGTAGGCGAGGTCGTCGTGCACCGTGCTGACCGCCAGGCCGCTCGACTCGGCGATGCGGGAGTCGGTGACGGTGCTGACCACCCGCGAGTCGACCGGGCTGTCCTCGTCGTCGGCCCCCACGGCCGCGTCGGCATCGCGGGTGAACGACACGACGGCGGCCACCAGGATCAGGACGACCAGGAGGGCCGGGAACAGGAGCCGACGGCGACGGGGGTTCATCGGCACCATCCTCCCAGCGTCACGCGCCCCGGGCCCGTCGAGGGTCGTCCCGGGCCGAGGGGCGCCACGGTCGACGAGCCCGCACGACGAGCCGGGTACCCTGGGCCCTGTGAGCGACGAGTCGGAGTGGGCGGTCCGCGACGGCGACGGACCCGAGACGATCGAGCGCAAGCTCGGACACCGCGAGCGCGCCCGGCTGGAGCGTTCGGCCCGCCGTCACGAGCTCGGCCGCCCCGAGGTCACCGAGCTCGAGATCGGCCGCACCACCCACAAGGTCGCCCAGGTCGAGCCCATGGACCTCGACGGCGTCCGCACCATGACCGTCGGCACCATCCTCTGGGGCGTCGTCGCGCTCGCGCTCGTCCCGTTCCTCGGCACCCTGCAGGACGACGGCCGCACCTGGTGGCTGTGGACCGCCCTCGCCGGGTTCGGCCTCGGGCTCATCGGCATCGAGTACTGCCGGCTGCGCCGCAACGCCCTGCGCCACCAGCCCGGCCGTCGACGCTCCGAGTAGCGCGCCGGGCCCGTGCACCCCTGCGGGACGGAGCCGGGTCAGCTGGTCTCGAGGCCGTCGACCGCGATGGTGTCCCACACCGGCGGCGGCAGCTTCTGCGGGCCGGCCGAACGGCTCAACCTGGCACCGGAGTGCGCCCCGCAGCCGTGCTCGAAGGACACGACGCGGCCGTCGTCGTTCGCCGACCCGTTGGCACACACGCCGAAGCGGTCCGCGAGCGGTCCGGCCAGGCTCACCAGGAAGCCGCACGAGTGGCAGGTGCCGGGGGCCTGCTGGGCGAGCGGCGTGTCGGGGCCCTGGTCGCCGTCGTGCCAGCGCTGCGCCGCGAGGTCGCGGCCCTCGAGCGACAGGACCCAGGGGCGTCCCAGGCCGACCTCGCGCGCGAACGCGCGGTCGACGGTCTCGAGGTGGTCGCCGGCGGACCACGACGGCACGAGCCGCGCGTCGTCCTCCTCGGGGGGCAGCAGGTCGCCGGGGCTCAGGTCGCCGGGCTGGATGCGATCGCGGTAGGGCGTCCAGGCCGGCGCCACGACGGCGTCGTCGCCGGGCAGCAGCACCACGTCGTTGACGCTGACCGCACCGTCGTCGATCGCGGCCGAGAGGCTCACGGCCCACGTCCAGCCGCGGTATCCCGGTCCGGTGCAGGCGAACAGGTGGGTCGCGAGCCGCTCGCCGTCGTCGACGACCCGCAGGTGGTCTCCCACCGTGGACTCGTCGGTGGCCTCGAGCAGCGCGGTGCGAGCCACGTCGTGGGCGGCGGCCAGAACGGCGTCGGTCGTCATGTCCCCGATTGTCCCTCATCGACCCCACCTGCGGGCACCCACCCGGGACGGGCCCGGCTCGACGGCGAGCCTCGGGCGGTCGAGCCCCGCCGCGTGGGGCAGGATGACTCCATGGCCCAGACGAGCGACGGTGGAGACCGCGCTCCCGGTCCCGACTGGCCGGGTGCGCACCCGCACGGACCCACGGGACCCGACACCCTCGACGACCTCGACGCCGGCCCCGACCCTGGTCCCGCCGGCGAGCCCGACCCGCCCGGTCGGCTGCCTCGCGCGGCCCGCATCTCCCAAGGGCTGCGCCGCACCGGGCGCACCGTGGCCCGTGGTGGCGTGGGCGCCTACTCCGGGGCGCGCCGCTTCACGCACGCCGGCGGCGCGGGCGAGTCGGGACTGTCACGCCTGCTCGAGCTGCACGCGTTCAACACCGCCGGCGACGCGGCCATCGCCGTCTCCCTCGCCGGGACCCTCTTCTTCACCGTCCCCACCGAGCAGGCGAGCGGCCAGGTGGCGCTGTTCCTGGTGCTCACGATGCTGCCGTTCGCTTTCGTGGCGCCCCTGATCGGCCCGTTCCTGGACCGCTTCCGCCGCGGCCGGCGGTGGGCCATCGGCAGCACCCTCGCCATCCGCGGGTTCTGCTGCTGGGTGCTCGCCGGTGCCGTCGCCGACGAGTCCGCGGCGTTCTACCTCGCGGCGCTCGGCTGCCTGGTGGCCTCGAAGGCCTACGGCGTCACCCGGGCGTCGGCCGTGCCGCGACTCCTGCCCGAGGAGTTCACCCTGGTGAAGGCGAACTCGAGGATCTCGCTGACGGGCACCGCCGCCGCGGCGCTGTCGGCCCCCATCGCGATCGGTGCCGCGACCATCGGGGCCGAGTGGTCGTTGCGCTACGCGTTCGTCCTCTTCGTGATCGGCACGGTCCTGGCCATCCTGCTGCCGGCCCGGGTCGACTCCAGCGAGGGCGAGGAGCAGGTCGACCTCGCCGACCTCAGCGGCCGCACGCCGCGGGGCGGGATCGCCGTCTCCCGGCACGTGGTCGACGCGCTGCGCAGCAACGCGGGGCTGCGACTCATCACCGGGTTCCTGACCATCTTCATGGCGTTCACCCTGCGCGAGCCGCCCGCGTCGCTCGGCTGGACCGGCAACGCCACCGTGCTGATGGGCCTCGTGATCGGGGCCGCCGGTGCGGGCAACACGCTCGGCGTGGTCATCGGGTCCTGGACCCGCTCGCGCAGCCCGCACCGCGTCGTGCTCGCGGTGCTGCTCGTCGACATCACGGTGCTCGTGGTCGCCGCGGCGTTCTTCCGCTGGCCGGTCGCGGCGCTGCTCGGCCTGACCGTCGGGCTGTGCCAGTCGCTGGGCAAGCTGAGCCTCGACGCCCTGATCCAGCGCGACATCCGCGAGGAGGTCCGCACGAGCATGTTCGCCCGGTCCGAGACCCTGCTCCAGCTGTCGTGGGTGATCGGCGGGCTCATCGGGATCGGGCTGTTCACCCTCGACACCGACGTGGCGCTGGCCATGTTCGTCACGGCCGGCATCGTCGTGGCCTGGGGCGTCTTCGTCCTGACCCGGGCGGTGCAGTCCCGCGAGCCGGTCGGCCCGGCCGTGCCACCTCACCCCTGAGGAGGTCGCACTGCCGGACCGCTCAGGCGGTCACGAAGCTGCGCATGCCGATCGAGCCCATGTCGACCGAGGTGTTGAAGAACCGGATCTCCTCGTCGTCCTCGAGCAGGCTGAGGGAGGCGACCATCGGGCGGTAGTGGTCGTCCGTGGGCACGGCCAGGCGAGCCTCGCGCCACGTCCCGTACGGGTCGAGCAGGGCGTCGACCCGACGTTCGACCAGCGCCTCGGCCGTGTCGGCGTCGAACTGCTCGGCCCAGTCCCAGGCCTCCGCCCCGGGCTCCCACCGGGCCCGGCCGAGGGCGTGGACGATGTTGCCGCTGCCGATGAACAGCACCCCCTGGTGCCGGAGCCGGCGCAGTCGGGCGTAGAGGTCGTGGAGCCGGGGCAGCGGCAGGGTGTCGTCGATGCTGATCTGCAGCACCGGCACCTGCGGCTCGGGCGCGAGGTACTTCAGGATCGACCAGGTCCCGTGGTCCAGCCCCCACTGCGCGTCGAGGGCGGCCTCGTACTCGACGAGCTGGTGGGCCAGCACCTGCGCGACCGCGTGGTCGCCCACGGAGTCGTAGCGCACCCGGTAGAGCTCGTCGGGGAAGCCACCGAAGTCGTAGATGACCCGGTTGCGCGGCGCGTCGGTGATGTGGGTGCGACCCGGCGTCAGCCAGTGTGCGCTGATCACGACGATCGCCTGGGCCTGCGGCAGCCGGCGACCCTCGTGCTCCCACGTGCGCGTGTAGTCGCTCTCGCGGATCGCGTGCATGGGGTTGCCGTGACCCACGAAGAGCACCGGCATCCGTTCGCTGGGGCGCAGGCGCGACTCGAGGTCGGCCACGGAGTAGGCGACGCCCGGGCCCGACGTCGAGGGGGTGCTGGTGGTCATGGTCGCTCCAGGTAGTAGATGCTTCAACTACCAGTGTACGCCCTGCTCCACCACTTCGAACGGATCGGCCCGACCGGTTCCGCCCGACCGCATCGGCCGGGACGACGACGGCCCACCCCGGACCCCTCGCGGGGCGGGATGGGCCGACGTGGACGGCGTCGGGCGCGAGACCTCCTCAGGCGTCGAGCTCGGTGGCCAGCGCACGCAGCAGCTGCGCCACCGGCTTCGCGGAACGCGAGTCGGGGTGGCGGCCGTGGCGGTAGCCCTCGCCGAGGTCGTCGAGCAGTCGGATGAGGTCCTCGACGATCGTCACCATCTCCTCGGGCTTCTTGCGCCGGGCCCGTGCCTGCGTGCGCGAGACCGGAGCCGCGCCCTCGAGCACCCGGACCTGCAGCGCCTGGTCACCGCGGCGCCCCTGCGCCACGCCGAACTCGACGCGTGTGCCGGACTTGAGCGCCGGGACGTCGGAGGGCAGCGCGTCGGAGTGGACGTAGACGTCGCCGCCCTCGTCGCTGCTGATGAAGCCGAAGCCCTTCTCGGTGTCGTACCACTTGACCTTGCCCGTGGGCATGCGCGTGTCCTTCTGTCAGGGGGGTGGAGCTCTCTGCGTCCAGCCTAGGCGGTGCCGGGGCGAGCCGACGCCGGCTCGGGCGGCGACGACGGTGGCACCGTCTCGTCACCTGCCCCGTCACCGGCCCCGTCGTCCTCGTCGTCGGGCTTCTCGAACCGGGCCTCGATGATCTCGAAGCCCTTGTGCCGCTGGGCCTTCGCGTAGGCGGTGTACGCCCGCTTGTCGGCATCGGTGAGGTCGACGTTGTCGGTGAACGGGGTCAGCAGCGCCCGCGGGTAGAGGTGTCGCCGCAGGACGACGTTGAGCTCCAGACCGAGCACGGTCATCACGGCGGCGACGAAGATGAAGGCCACCAGGCCGAGCACCAGCGCGAACGTCGGGTCGACGGTCCGGCTGGCCCGGTTGATCACGTTCGTGACGTACGTGTTGCCCGCCAGCTGCAGCAGCTGCCAGCCCACGGTGGCGAGCAGCGCCCCCGGCAGCACCGACCGGGTGGAGGCGCGTCCGGCGCTCACCAGCCGGAACAGGCCCACGAAGATGGCCGCCGTGAGGACGAAGCCGACGCCACGGACCAACGGGCCGGTCGCCGGCCCGACCGTGCCGCCGAACGCGTCGGGGTTCGCGAGCACCGACGTCGCGATCGCGAGCGCGAGGATGCCCAGGCCGGCGATGGCCAGGAAGATCAGGCTGCGCAGCCGCATCAGGAACGGGTTGGCGCGGCTGTTGCGCGGCACCGACCAGGCGATGTTCGCCGCGTTCTGCGCCGCCTGCCCCAGGCCCATCGCACCGTAGGTCGCGACGATCGAACCGACGACGATGGCCGACGTGCTGCCCTGCAGCCCCTGCTCGCTGGCGAGCTGGTCGCCCACGATCGGGAACTGGCTCAGCGCCGTGTCGAGCAGCCGGTCGCGCAGCTCGGGGTCCCCCTGCAGCACGAAGCCGAGGATGGAGGAGGAGATGAGCAGCAGCGGGAACACCGCGATGAAGGCGTAGTAGCTGATGATCGCGGCCAGGTACGGGCCCTGGTCGTCGAAGTACTTGTAGATGACCGCCAGCGGGAACGCCAGGACCGGGTGCCGACGCTGGAACCGGTCGATCGCGTCGATGATCTTCACGCGCGGCCCCGGCGGAGGTCGGGGAGGTGCTCGGAGGCGGCGGCCACCAGGACACGGAAGCGCGGCTCGTCGAGCACGGCACCTTCGCGCCGCACGCCGTCGGGGTCGAGGTCGAGCAGCCGGTTCAGCCGCACCTCGCTCGGCCGGCCCTTCGGGTCCCACGGACCGGCGCCCAGGTCGTGCCAGAACCGTCCGGCCCGCGCCTCCTGCTCGGCGTCGCGGTCGTGGTCCTTCGAGGTGAGCATGAGGCCCACCAGGCGCTCTCCGTCGCGTCCGACCACGAGCACCGGCCGGTCCTTGCCCTGGGTCGGGTCGTCCTCGTACGGCACCCACGTCCAGACGACCTCACCCGGGTCCGGACGACCGTCCGGCTGCGGTGCGTACGTCAGATCCACGGCGCAAGCGTGCCACACGGGCCCCGCTGCGCTCGGCGAGACGCACGGGGCGCCGTCGGGTCGCACGACGATCGTCGCCCGACCGACGTCCGCCTCCGCGAGCGGGAGACGCCCCAGCTTCGCTCGGTCGGGGTCAGTCGAACTCGGGGAGCTCGCGCTTCATCACCTTGCCGGTGGGATTGCGCGGCAGCTCGTCGAGGAACTGGAGGCGGCGCGGCACGGCGAACCGCGCCACCCGCTCCTTCGCGTACGCCACGACCTCGTCCTCGTCGAGCGACTCACCGTCCTTGACCACCACGTAGGCGGCCAGGCAGTGGCCCCAGTCGTCGTCGGGGATGCCGACGACGACCACGTCGGTGATCGCGGGGTGGCCGATGAGGGCGTCCTCGAGCTCGCGCGGGAACACGTTCTCGCCGCCGGAGATGACCATGTCGTCGTCGCGACCGGCCACGAACAGGCGCCCGTCCTCGTCGAAGTAGCCGAGGTCACCGGTGTGCATGAGCCCGTCGCGGAAGTCCTTGGTGTTGCCGTCGGTGTACCCGCCGAACTGCATCTCGTTGCCCACGTAGATCACGCCGGTCTCGCCCGGCGGCAGCTCGTTGCCGTCGGTGTCGAGCACCTTGACGACGGTGCGCCACGGGATGCGGCCCGCCGTGCCCGGCGCGGCACGCAGGTCCTCCGGCGAAGCGACGGAGACCCAGCCGGTCTCGGTGGCTCCGTAGAAGTTGTAGACCGAGTCGGTGAAGCGGTCCATGAAGTCGGTCGCGAGCTCGCCGGCGAGGGCCGAGCCGCTCGACGCGGTGATGCGCAGGCTCGACACGTCGTGGCGGTCGGCCTTCTCCCGGTCGAGGTTCACCAGGCGCTGGATCATGAGCGGCACCACGACGAGCACCTCCGCGCGGCGCTCGGCGATGTCCCGCAGCACCTGCTCGGGATCGAACTTGCGACGCAGCACGTACGTGGGGACCGTCGACAGGCCGAAGCCGAAGTTGAGCAGGCCCCACGAGTGGAACAGCGGCGCGGCCAGCACGACGGTGGTGTTGCCGCCGTACGGGATCGAGCCGAAGAAGGTGAGGAGCGGGTCGAGGTTCTCGGGCTCCTTGCGGTTGGCCCCCTTGGGCAGTCCGGTGGTGCCGGACGTGAAGATGACGATGCCGCCGGGCTTCTCGGGCTTCTTGTGGGCCTTGCCGGGGTGGCCCTGGGCGATCTGCGACAGCGTCGGCAGACCGTGGCTGTCGTCGTCGGACCACGCCACGACCACCATGTCGCGGTCGATCTCGGAGGTGACCTCGAGGAACTCCTGGTCGACGATCGCGAACTTGGTGTCCTCGCGGCGGGTCAGCTCGCCCAGCTGCGAGGCGCTGGCCATGGTGTTCAGCAGCAGGACCTTGGCGCCGATCTGCATGATCGAGACCATCGAGATGACCATCCAGCGGTGGTTGCGCCCCATCAGGGCGACCGCGTCGCCCACCTGGACGCCCCGCTCCTTGAGCGCGGCGGTGGTGCGGTTGATCTCGTCGCTGAGCTCGGACCAGGTGATCTCGCCGGCGTCGTCGATGATCGCGGTCTGGTTCGGGTACCTCGCCGCGGCGGCCGCGACGGCCGCCGGGAAGCCCGGACCCCACGTGGCGAGCTTGACGCCCGCCTTGAGGAGCCGGTGCGGCAGCTGGGGCTTCAGCAGACCGATCTGACGCAGGACCTTCAGCTTGTAGGCGATGTCACTCATGCGGTCCGGCTACTCCTCGTGGTGCGGGTGCGGGGATGCGTCACAGTAACAGCGAGTGACAGTCCGGCGCGCGTTCAGAGAGCGCCGTCACGTGCCACCACGGCACGGACCGTCCGGAGCAGGATCTTGGCGTCGAGCCGCAGGCTCCAGGTGTTCACGTACTGCAGGTCGAGCCGGATCGACTCCTCCCAGCTGAGCTGCGAACGGCCGCTGACCTGCCAGAGTCCGGTGAGCCCTGGGCGGACGTGCAGGCGTCGCCAGACCCACTGGCTGTACTGCGCCGTCTCGCGCGGCAGGGCCGGACGCGGTCCCACGAGGGACATGTGTCCCAGCAGCACGTTCACCAGCTGGGGAAGCTCGTCGAGCGACGTGCGACGCAGCAGCCGACCCACCCGGGTGACGCGGGGGTCGTCGTCGAGCTTGAACAGCGGTCCGGCCCCCTCGTTGCGCAGGACGAGGTCGGCCAGACGCTCCTCGGCGTCGACGACCATCGTGCGGAACTTGAGCATGGTGAAGGGCTTGCCGTCGCGGCCGGTGCGCTCCTGGCGGAAGATGACCGGTCCGGGCGAGGACGCCTTCACGGCGACGGCGATCGCGAGCAGCACGGGCGACAGGACGAGGAGCCCGCCGAGGGCCAGGACGCGGTCGAAGACCGTCTTCGCCGCGACGGAGACGAGGTGCTCGTTGGGCGGGCGCATCGTGAGGGCCAGCTGGTCGGCCACGATCTGCGGGCGCATGTACTCGACGTGGTCCTCCATGTCGGCCAGCACGAGGCACTCGACGTCGGCACGCTGCAGCGCCCACGCCAGGTGCCGCAGCGACGGGGTCGTGAGGGCGTGGTCGGAGGCGATGACCACCGACCGCGCACGGGACCGGGCCACCGCCGCCAGCACGTCGGGGACGATGCGCGAGAGCGAGCCGGGCGAGCCGAGTGGGACCGACTCGGCCTCGCCCCGCCACACGCAGGACGAGACCACGTCGACATCGCTGCGGTCGTGCCAGCGCTGGGTGAGGCGGCGGACCGTGCGCTCCTCGCCCACGAGCACGGTGGGGGTGCGTCGTCGGGCGACCCGGTGCACCGCGCCGTAGCCGACGAAGGTGGCCACGGCGAGCAGCGCGACGAGCAGGGCGCTGCGCAGTCCCACGGTGTTGTTCGCACCGAGCAGGAGCGCGACCACCAGCATGGTGCCGACGAACGACAGGAAGCGCACCGCGGGCTTGAGCGACGTGGCGCGCTCGTAGGCGGCCTGGGCGAGCCAGCTGTAGACGAGCCACACGAGCACGCTGACGACCACGACCCGGCCCGACACGGGCCCCACGGCGAGCCGGCTGCTCAGCATCAGCGTGACCGCGAAGGTGAGCAGGTAGCCCAGCAGGCCCTGCCGGACCGCGTCGGCGAGGATGCGGAACGGGCCGCGCCGGCCCCGCTGCTCACGTGCGGCGAGGAACTCCTCGCCGGCCGGCAGCCGGTTGCTGCGCGGCAGGCCCAGCCGGGTGCGACCCTCGTCGTCGCGTCGGGCCTCGGGCAGCTCTCCGAGCAGACGGACGGCCTCGACGACGCCGGGCGTCGGCTCGATCTGGCCGCTGCGGGTCGCGACGGTCCCGTCGGCCGCGCCGTCGAGCAGGGCGTGCAGCTGCTCACGCGTCTCGGCGACGTGGACCAGGCCCATCTCGGCCAGGCGGCGCGCCAGCACCACCTGGTGGTCGTCGACCACCTCGTGGCCCACGGGCACGCGGGGCACGACGATCGGGATGCGCCCTGCGCGACGGGCGTCCATCACGCCGCCGGCGCCACCCTGCAGCACCACGACGTCGGCGCGCCGGTAGTGCTCGAGCAGCTCGTCCGGCGCCATCATCGTCAGGTTGGTCGCGCCCTCGATGGGGCGCGTGGACCCGTGCTGGAACACGACCTGGGCGCCGCGCTCGTCCGTCCACGGCTCCAGCCAGTCGACGAACCGGTCGAACGGGTGGTGGTACGTCCCGACGCTCGCCACGAGGGTGAGGTCGTCGGTCACAGCACGAGCCCCACGGTCTGGGCCCGCGGGAGCTTCTCGCTCAGCTGGTCCCACTGGGTGAGGTACTCGTCGACGAAGGGATACACGAGCCGGCCCGTCAGCGACGGCTTCTCGATGCGGTCGATCGTCTCGAGGAAGATCGACCGCGCCCCGACGCGACGCGCCTGGCGCAGGAAGGGGACGGCGACGGCCGCCCCGGTGCTGAACACGACGTCGGGACGCCACTCGTCGATGACGCGGCGGGCCAGCATCATGTTGCGGGCCAGGTTGGGCAGGTTGCGCTGCGTGGGCCAGGCGCACTCGATGACGCGCTCGTCCCGCAGCTTGAGCCGGGCGTCCTCGGTCGGCCCGGTGACCCAGAGCCGCTCGTGCTGGCCCCACCAGGGCTCGAGCGCCAGGGCCTGGGCGAGGTGCCCTCCGGAGGAGCAGGCGATGAGGATGCGCATGTCAGATCCCCTTTCCGAAGCGTCGGGCGACGGTCACGACGGCGCCGGTGGTCGCCAGGCGCAGGCCGATGACGAGCGCGAGCCAGGCGCGAAGGTTGGTGCGGCGCAGGGCGATGGCGCGGCGGGCGTGTCGCCGACCTGCCGCCCGCTGGCCGGACGAGACCTCGCCGAACGCGATCTGCGAGAGCATGCGGGAGTGCGCGGCGTCGTCGCCGGCGAACTCCGGGTGCTTGGCCAGGAGGTAGGTGAGCGCCGCCGCGTAGTCGGCCCAGCGCCCGAAGAAGTAGGACTGACCCTGCCAGCGCACCCGCACGAGGGGCTCGTTGACCAGCCGGACCGGCGCGAGGCGCGAGGCGCCGAGCAGGACGTCGGTGTCCTCGGCGTAGCCACGGGGCAGGTCCTCGTCGATCATGCCGATCTCGTGGACGAGCGCCTCGCGGCGGAACACGAAGCTGCTCGAGTGCAGGCCGCCGAACCGCTCGCGCACGAGCTCGGCGTGGGAGACGACGTCGCTCGGGACGAGACGGTCGGTGAGCCGCTCACCGTCGTCGACCTGCATGGCGGTGGCCACGAGGCGGACGTCGGGGTGGTCGCGGAAGAGGGGCATCTGCGCGGCGAGCTTGCCGGCCAGCCAGGTGTCGTCGTCGTCGAGGAACGCGACGAAGTCGTGGGAGGCGGCGAGGATGCCGCTGTTGCGGGCGCCGGCCAGGCCTCGGGTGCGCTCGTTCACGACGGCGCGCAGCGTCTGCGTCGGACCGGTGACCACGTCGGGGAGCACGGGGTCGCAGGCGTCGAAGACGACGACGACCTCGAGCGGACCTGCGTACTCCTGGTTCAGCACGCTGCGGACGGCCTCGGCCATCAGCTGCGGCCGGTCGTGCGTGGGCACGACGACGGTGACGGCCGGGGCGTACCCGACCGCGTCGGCGTCGACGGCGCCGTCGGTGGTCCGACGGCCGACCTGCGAGGCCTGGACGGTCGGCACGCTCACAGCTGGCCCTCGAGCTCGGCGCCGGTGAGGTGCGCGCGCAGGATCGTGCTGGACGTCTGGCGGGTGTAGGGGTAGTAGACGACGTCGACGCCGATCTCACCCATCGACCGCTCGAGGCGGTAGCCCTTCGGCGTCCCCTGCCAGTCGTCACCCTTGAAGATGACGTCGAACGGCCGCTGGTCCCAGACCATCTTCTTGTCCTCGGAGCGGTCGATGACGACCTCGTCGACGATCCCGAGGGCCGAGATGATGTCGATGCGCTCGTCGCACGGGACGACCGGGGGCCGACCCTTCAGCAGCTCGACGTACTCGTCGCTGGCGACGCCCACCACGAGGTGGTGGCAACGGTGCCGCGCACGGCGCAGCAGGTTGAGGTGGCCCACGTGGAACATGTCGAACACGCCGCTGGCGTACCCCACGTCATAGGTCTTCCGGTCGATGGTCACCCTGTCTCCGATCCCCTGGATGTGACACTCATCCAGAAGGAGCAGCGAGGGTGTGTTCCGTGACGCCGGATGGAGGACCGGTTCTGGTGGCGCTCGTCACGGTCGCCGCAGCGGAGCCGCAGGACGCCTCAGGAGCGCGGCCGGTAGACCCGGACGTGGTCGACCTCGAGCGTGGCCGGGAGGCGGGTGGACCCGGGCTGCTCCGGGTCCAGGCGCCCCCAGTACCGTCCGCCGACCTGGAGGTTGAGCCGGATGTTCATCTCGTCGTCGAGGGCTGCGGCCAGGCGCGGCTCCTGGTCCAGGTCGACGTGACCGGTCGTGCGACCGTCGAGGGAGAAGCGCAGGCAACCGGGCACCCAGTCGACGGCGAAGACGTGGAAGTCGTCGGCCAGCGGCCCGGCGGCCGAGCCCCATCCACCCACTCGTCGGTATCCCTGCGGGGCATCGGTGTCCTCGTGCACCGTCCAGGCGTACTGCGACGCCATGTCGTCGCGCGGGCGCGCCGCAGGCGTCCCCCAGGCCTCCACCACGTCGATCTCGCCCGGCAGGTCGTCGGCCCTCAGCCAGAACGCCGGCCAGAGGCCGCGCGACTCCCCGGGTGCCACGGGCAGCCGGGCCCGCACCTCCCACCGGCCGTACCGCTGCGAGAAGTGGCCGATGGTGTCGACGTACCCGGTCGTGACCGGGCGGAGGCCGCTCGGGTCGCCGGCGGCGTCGTCGCGCGCGGTGATCCGCAGCGTGCCGTCGGCCACGGACACGTTGTCGGCGCGGATCCTGGCCTGGTCGAACGACAGGGTGGTCGCGTCGCGCACGGTCCAGCGCTGCGGGTCGAGACCCGCGCGGCCCTGTCCTGCTCCGTCGAACTCCTCGGACCAGGTCGGCTCGCCCTGGTCCGGGTCGGACAGGTCGAGCGCGTCGACGTCGCCGGCGGAGCAGCGCACCGAGGCGTCGACCGACCGGCCGCCTGACCCGTCGTCGCGCACCACGAGCACCCCCGCGGCGACGGCCGCGACCGCGACCGCCGCACCGAGGACCAGCGGACCGCGTCTCACCGGTGGGACGACGCGGTCAGGCGCGCGCTGCGGCGACGACCGCGGCGGCGGTGACGATCCCCGCCGTCGCCCCGGCCATCGTGCTCAGGCCGTCGGCGACCCCGGTCGTGCCGGTGGGGGCGACCACCCGCGCGTTGACGTCCTCGATCTCGAGGTAGCTGGCCATGCACGCCGGGCAGGTCTCGAGGTGGGCGTGGATGCGCTTCTGCTCGCGCATGCCGGCCGTGCGCCGCACGAGCGAGGCCAGGCGGGGTCGCACACGACGACACTCCTCGGTCTCGGACGCGGTGTCGACGGAGACGTGCTGGGCGAGGTAGGCCTCGCGCAGCCCGGCCCGGGCCCGGTAGACGAGCGCGGACACGCTGTTGGGCTTGAGGTCGAGCCGCTCGGCGATCTCGTGCGGCTTGAGGCCCTCGACGTCGAGGTACCACAGCACGGTCCGCCAGCGCTCCGGGAGCGACTCGAACGCCGTGCGGACGAGGTCGCGCTCGAAGCTGTCGAGCTGGCCGTTGCCGAACGGGACCGCCGTGTCGATCTTGGCGAGGTCGTCGGTGGGCTGGACGCGCTGACGCAGCCGACCCCGACGTCCGGCCTCGTGGCGCACCGAGGTGAGGACGTAGGCGCGGAAGGCGTGGTCGGGACCGTTGCCACGACGCAGCTGGCCGAGCACCTGGGCGAAGGCCTCGGACACGGTGTCCTCGGCGTCGCCGTGCGAGGACAGACGTCTGGCAAGACGGAGGGCCACCGGTCGGTAGCGGCGGAAGAGCTCGGCATAGGCGTCGTCGTGACCGTCTCTGGCGAGCCCGAGCAGATGCGCGTCGTCCAACGTCGAGGTGGACGCGCGCACGGATGTGCACGAGTTTTCAGACATGTATTTCCCCTGGATGAATCCCGGCCATCGCTCGAGGTGACGAGCTCCCGGCCGGACCACCTGCGCTTTTTGACACAGGCGGTTACAACGAGCCCCATACTAGCGGCAGACCCGTGAGGGTCAATGACACACGTCACAGGGGTACGCGTCGGTACCCCGGCGTCATGAACGCCGGCCTCGGCACTCCTCTTGCATGATGTCCCGGTCCCAAGGAGCAAGTCCCATGCAGCCCGCACCGCCCCAGCCCGTCCAGCTCAGCGAGCTCGCGGGGTCGTTGCGCCGTCGCTGGCGCGTCCTCGCCCTCGGCGCCGCCGTCGGCCTGCTGCTCGGCGTCCTCGCCTGGGCGGTCCTCCCCGTGACCTACACGGCCACCACGTCGGTCCGGGTCTCCTCGGTCGACGTGCCCTCGTCCTCGGGCTCGAGCGCCACCGCCGCCCTCGACGTCGCCACGGCCGCGCAGCTCGTGACCTCCGGCGACGTGCTCGCTGCCGCAGCCGACGACCTCGGCACCACCCGCGGCGAGCTGAAGGACGGCGTGGGCGTGGAGAACCCGCCCGACACCGCCGTGCTGAACATCACCTACACCGCCTCCTCCGCCGACGCCGCCGCCACTGGGTCGCGCGCCGTGGCCGAGGCCTTCCTCGGCGTGCGCGGCAAGACCGCGGCCGACGAGGTGCAGGCCCAGCAGGAGGCGACCTGGGACCGCGTCTCCATGCTCGAGCGCTCGGCGCAGCGCTACCCGGCCGGCTCCCCCGCCAAGGCCTCGATCCTGCGCCAGGCCGAGTCACTGGGCGACCGTGCCGCCGAGCTCGCCACCGCCGACACCACCCCCGGCCAGATCCTCGGGGCCACCGCCACGCCGTCGGGCCCGTCCTCGCTCGGCGTGCTGCCGCTCGGCGTCGCCGGGCTGGCCCTAGGCCTGCTCGTCGCGGTGCCGGTCGCCCTGACCCGTCGCACCGCCCCGAGCGCCGGCATCGGCGACGTGGGCGGGCTCGGCTCGATCAACGAGGCGGCCGTCCTCGACGGAACCCGTGACCCGCGGCCGCAGGACACGTGGGACATCGCGGCCCTCATGCTCAAGCTCCCGAGCGAGGTGCCGGCCGACACCGGCTACACGCTCGTCGTCGACGGGTCGGTGGGCACCCAGCCCGGGACGGCCCTCGCCGAGGCGCTGCGCCGTCGCGGTCGGGCCGTGCGTCACGTCGACGCCGCCGTCATCAACGAGGGCAAGCTGGCCCGCGGGTGGCCCACCCAGCGCAAGCAGTCGACCTGGGGCGGCGAGGTGGTCGTCATCGACTCCTCCGAGCTCACGTCCGACGCGCTCAAGGTCACCCTCGCCACCCGGTGCGACCAGGTCGTGCTGGCTCGCTCCGTCGACGACGACGCGCTCGCCGCGCGCCGCCTCCGCGGGCTGCTGCGCGCCCAGGCTGTCGACGTCGCGCTCACCGTGCTGCTCCCGCAGCGCGGCGAGCGGCCGTGACGGGGCCGACGGCGACGGGGCGGCTCAGGCTCCGCGGAGCCTGACCAGGTCCAGCAGGCCCAGCCGTCGGCGCAGCAGGGCTCCGACGGCCAGGTAGACGACGGCGAGGGTCGCGGTCGTGGCCGCAGCCACCGCCGCACCGGTTCCCCACGTGGCGGCCACCAGCACGCTCGGCACCAGCACCATGACCACGGGAAGGGCCGCAGCCCACAGGATCGGGCCCCACGGCGGCCGCACGCCCATGAGGACCTGCACCTGGTAGCCCACGACCGCGGTGTCGACGACGATCGTGACCGCCCAGGCGATCGCGGCGCCCTCGATGCCCCAGTGCGGGACCAGCACGAGCAGCAGCACGACGTCGAGGGCGAGCGCGCCGGTCTTGTCGGCGAGCTGCCAGCTGCTGCGCCCGGCCATGAGGAGCACGCTCTGCACCGCGCCCGCCGCGGTGGCGACCGCCATGGCCGCCGCCAGCACGCGCAGGGACGGGGCACCGGAGTCGAACCCGTCGCCGAAGATGCCCAGCACCGGCTCCGCGAACACCGCCAGGACGGCGTAGAAGGGCCAGGCGGCCCACACCATGGCTGCGGTGACGACGCCGTACAGACGACCCACCAGGGCGTGGTCGCCCCGGGCCGACGCCGCGCTGATGGCCGGGCCCACGGCGATGCGCGCCGCCTGCTGCACCACCTCGCCGGCTCGCGCACACCGCGTGACCACCGCGTACACGCCGGCCTCGGCCGGAGAGGCGAAGACTCCGACGATCACCACGTCCACCCACTCGAGCACGATCTCGACGCACGCCGTCGCACCACGAGCGGCACTGAACCGCCAGAAACCGGGGTAGGCCGTCCGTGACCGACCCTCGCGCCGGGCGCCACCCGTGACGTGACGCGCGGCGAGCGCCGTCGCGACGACCAGCACGAGGGGCACCGGCAGGAGCCAGGCCGCGACGACCTCGCTGACGCCCCAGCCGGCCAGCACCGCCACGCCGACCGCCACCATCCGCCCAGCCGGCAGCAGGATGTTCTGCACCAGCGGGAACGCGAGCGGATCGCCCGCGCCCCGGGTGATGCCCAGCGCCAGGGCCGTGAGGGAGGCCAGCACGGTGAGCGGGACGGCCGCCACGACCACGACCGGCGAGAGACCCGACGGCGCGACCGCGAGGGCCAGGGGGATGCCGAGAGCCACCACGAACGCCCCGCCCACCAGGACGGGGACGACGGCGGTCCTGACGATCTGCGGCGTGTCCTGCGGTCGGCCCAGCGCCCGGGTGGCCGCGACGAACCGCACCAGCCCCGTGTCGGCGCCGAGCTCGGCGCTGTTGGCGACGATCAGGAAGACGGCGACGACCAGGAAGTAGACACCCGACCCCTCGGTCCCCAGGTGCCGGCCGACCAGCGCGGCCAGCACGAGGTTGACCATCGCCCCGAGGGCGCCCCCCACGAGGTTCGCGACGGCTGCCGTGCCGAGGCCCGACCGAGCGGAGGTGCCATCAGTCGTCATCGTCGAGGCCGTAGCGACGTCTCAGCAGGATCGCCGCCACGAGCGCGATGGCGAGGAGCTGGATGATGTCGAGGCCGTACACGATGATCGCGAGGCTCGAGACGACGAGCGTCGCGTGCAGGGCCACGTCGACGTCGTCGCGGCAGTACCGGGTGCGCCAGGTGGAGCCCCAGAGGAACGCGAGGAACAGCGCCAGGCCGACGAAGCCGAAGCTGAACATGAGCGTCCAGATGTAGCCCTGCGTGCCGACCGAGAGCGCCTGCTCGGCGGAGGGCCGCGGCGCGCCGTACCCCAGGAGCGGAGAGGCCAGGGTGCGCTGGATCGTCTCGGCGTAGAGCGTGAAGCGGGCCCCGTTGGACTGGCCGTACTCCTGACGCACCTCGAACTGGGTGAACAGGCCCTGCCAGACCAGCACCACTCCGGCGACCAGCCCGAGCACGGTGAGCGTGATGACCGGTGCCGCCCGGTCGCGCAGCGCGTACCTCACGAGCACGTAGGCCCCGGCCAGGGCGAGCGCGGCGAACATGCCGCGGTTCGACGTGGCCATGGCCGGGAAGATCATGACGCCCGCACCGACGATGATGGCGCAGCGCAGGAGCCACGACCGGGTCATCATGAAGCAGGCGAGCGCGATCGGGGTGAGCACGAGGATGGCGACGCCCCAGCTGTTGGCGTACGGGAAGGGCGCCGACGGACGGACGAACGGCTCGGGTGCACCCCAGGGGTGCTGCACCTCGGCGAACGGCGGGAAGAACAGGTCGCGCACGTAGGAGTTGCCGCTGATCGAGGCCGGCAGGAGCAGGCCGACGGGCGTCGTGAGTCGGGTTCCCGGCAGGATCATGCCGAGCACTCCGCCGGCGATCACGAAGAACCACAGGAACGTGAGCCCGTGCACGAGCCGACGCCGGGTGAGGCGCGTGCGCGCCGCGACCGTGTACACGAAGGCGATCGCGACGAAGGACATGATGGCCAGGCGGAAGCCGAAGCCGAGCATGCGTGGTCCGGTGTCGATCATCACCGCCGACGCCGCCATCCACAGGCACAGTCCGACGAGCGCTCCCACGCCGGGGACCCAGAGGGCGTAGCGCCGCACCAGCATGAAGCCGAGCATGACGACGGCCATGGTGACGGCGCCGGGCACGACGGTGAGTCCGAGGACCCACATGAGCGGGAACCCCCACAGCATCGTGAGGAGCGGCCAGGCCGGCAGGGGGTCCGACGGCAGACGCCGGGTCGGCTCGGTGCCGACGAGGTCGGTCCACGACACCTCGCGCACCCTCATCGCTGCCACCGCCCCATGCTCGCACGCAGCCCGGCGGCAGGCCCGCGGTTCGACCCGAGCGGGCTCATCCGAGCGCGCGCAGCGCCCGGAGGCGGCGGCGCAGGGTCATGACGAGCAGGAGCAGGTTCGCGGCGGCGAGCAGGCCGTACCCCAGGAGGAAGGCACCCGTGAGGGGCCAGAGCAGGAAGACCAGGTTCTGCACCCCGACGTCGGCCGGCAGCTGGACGATCGAGGAGTACCGACCGGCCGACGCCGCCCGGTCGCTCCTGCGGGGCGCGAGCTGCTCGGCGAGGATCTGGGCGAAGAACCGCAGCGAGGCGACGAACGCGAAGCCCAGCGGCAGGAGCGCCCATGCCGCGTCGAGGTCGGTGTGGCGCAGCAGCGCCACGGCCACGGCCAGGTGGAGCGCCAGGGTCCGGGCGGCGTCGACCGTGTGGTCGAGCCACTCCCCCGCCACCGACCCGCTGCCACCCAGCCGCGCGAGCTGTCCGTCGGCCGCGTCGAACGCGAACGCACCCTGCAGCAGCAGGGTGACGGCCACGCCCGTGAGCACGCTCGGCGCCGGGAGCACCAGCACGGCGAGGGCGGCCACGACCAGCAGGGCGCTGACGGCCGTCATCTGGTCGGGCGTGGCCCCGAACCGGTGCGCCACCGCGGCGATGCCGCGCCCCAGTCGACGATTGACCGCACGCATGTACAGCGGCACGCCGGTGCCGTCCTTCTGGGCTGCGGCGAGCCGGTCCCAGGAGGTGCGGACGTCGAGTGCGGTCATGGGGATCCTCAGCGGGAGGCGACGACGTTCGCGTCGAAGCTGGTGGTCGGGGTGCTCCGGTAGTTGGAGTGCACCTCGGCGGTGATGACGTTCGACCCGTTGCGCAGCGCCGAGAGCGGGATGTCGATGCTCACCGGGTTGTTGGTCGCGCTGGTCGTGGTCGGCGCGGCCGTGGCGTAGGTGTTCGGACCGACCGTGCCGGTGGGCAGGTTGACCCGAGCCACCTCGGTGCCGTTGACGTAGACGACCACGCCGTCGTCGGCCCGTGTCGTGAGTCGGTAGCGGGTGAAGGCGCCGACGTCGGCGACGTCGAAGGTGCGCCGGTAGTAGGACGTGAGGGCGCGCGTGCTGCCCGCCGCGACGTCGATGTTGGTCGCGATCGGACCGCTGCCCCACCCCAGCGGGGCGGGCCCGCTGCGCCAGCCGGACGCGTCGAAGGAGTCGCCCTTCCAGTCCGTGGCCACCGGTGCGGTGTTGTCGAAGTAGTAGGACCAGGTGGCACCGTCGGCCAGGACGGTCGCCGACTGCGCCGGCTGCACGAGGCCGGTGGAGGCCGACCAGTTGCCCTGGCCGTCGGCGGCCCGCACGAAGAACCGGTCGGCCGAGGTGGAGTCCGGCACCGAGACCGTCGTGGAGCTGGTCGCGGCGACCACCCGGTCGTTGCGCAGCACCTCGTAGGTGACGCCGCTCGTCGAGCTGGCCTTCCACGAGACCGTGGCCGACGAGCCCTCGACGACGGCCTTGGCGTCGCTGGGCGCCGACGGGGCCGTCGCCTGACGCTGCGCGAACCGCGCGAAGCCGCCGGAGAACTGGTTGCCCCCGCCGTCCTTCACGCTCGTCTGGATCGATCCGCCGGCCCACAGCGTGCCGTCCTTGGCGACGGTGGCTGCCCAGACGCCGAACCCGCCGCGGGACTTCCACTGCGGCGCGAAGGTGGTGACGAAGGCGCCGGTGGTGTTGTCCCAGGCACCCAGCAGCGAGATCTTGCCCGCCTGGGTCCACTGCACGGACGTCGTGCCCGGGTTGAAGTTGTCGTAGTTCGTGGTGCCGGAGTAGTTCCAGTCACCGCAGTGGCAGCCGCCGTAGACGACCTTGTCGCCGAGACCGCCCGTGATGGCCTGCAGGTCACCGCCGGCCTTCGTGATGCCGGTGTCCTTCAGGGCGAAGTCGGTGGTGTCGTAGGAGAACATGCTGTGCTGCGAGCCGCCCAGCCACACCTTGCCCCCGACCTGCTTGACGGCCTGCTGGTAGCTGGCACCACCCGTGCTGTAGGTCGGGTTCCAGGCCGGGGTGGTGACCGCGGCGCCCGCCGCCGTGCTGATGGCCACGCCCTTCTTGACCGTGGTGGCACCCGAGGCGGTCATGTAGCCCGCGAAGTAGGCGCGCGCACCGTCGTCGGAGACGTCGAGGGCCGCGACGCTGCCGTTGAAGTTCGGGTTCCAGCCTGCGTCGCCGTTGCCGGTGGAGAGGTCGATGCGGCCCGCGTTGCGGGCGTAGGCGGCGTTGGTGCCGCGCACCAGGTGGGTGAAGACCCCGCCGACGTAGAGCCGTCCGCCGGACACGTCGAGCCCGCGGACGCTGACCTTGGCGCTGGTGCCGCGGTTCTCGACGACCGTGGTCCAGGAGGACGACAGGGCGCCGGTGGCGTCGAGGACCGCGAGGCCGGTGCGGCCCTGGCCGTTGACGGTCGTGAACTCGCCGCCGACCGCGAGCCGGCCGTCGGGCAGGGCCGCGAGCGACCGGACCTGGTTGTCGAACGTGGGGCGGAAGGACGAGATCCACTCGCCGGTCGTGGCGTCGAACGCGGCGAGGTAGGACTGACCTTCGCTCTGCGTGCCGCTCTGGTTGCGCACGGAGGTGAAGTTGCCGCCCACGTACATCGTGTTGCCGATCTGCGCGAACGCCTGCACCTCGGTCGCGAGCTCACCGGTGCCGCCGGCTCCGGTGCCGGTGACGCCCCACGGCTGGGCCAGCGAGCCGCTCTTGGCCACCGGCAGCGCCGTGACGGCACTGGTCCCCGCATCGGGGACGGTCTCGAACGAGAGGTCGGACTGACGCAGCCGCGGGCGGACGAAGACCTGGGTGAACGGCGTGGCGTTCCCGCTGCCCGTGGCGTAGAGGTAGCTCGACGAGGCCGTCGAGCCGGTGACTCCGCTGCCGTAGTTGAAGCCCCGCACCCAGCCGTTGGTGCTGGACTCGAACGTCCAGACCCGGCGCAGGCGGTTGCTCGAGAGGGTGGACGTGGTGCCGAAGTCGCGCGAGGTGGCGCCGGAGAAGGACGTGCCGTCGAACGATGCGGACGTGAGCGGGTGACCCGCGCCGAACGCCCACGACCACGAGGCCAGCGAGCGGATCTGCATCCGCACGTCCTGCCAGGAGGTGCCGTCGACGGTCGCGGCGCGCCGCAGGCGGATGCCGTCGGTGAGGGCGTCGACACGCTTGCCGCCCAGCAGGGCGTCGACGGTCGCGGTGGACAGCTTCTTCGGCGCGAACGCCGACTGACCGGTCGGGGTCGACGCGATCTGGGCCGGGGTGCCCTGGGCGTCGCCGTCCCAGTTCCAGCCGTCGCGTCCGCGACCGACGAGCACCCAGCCACCGCCGTCGGTCGTCATGTCGCAGTAGAACTGCGTGGGCGTCCGCAGCTGCGGGGTCAGCAGCCAGTAGACGCCGTCGGTCGCCGAGGGCTTGACCTGCTTGACCTCCCAGCACGAGGCGGCCGCCGACGCCTGGGTCGAGCCGTCGGGGACCACCGTGGCCGCCTGGGCGGCGGGCACGACGCCGGTCAACCCGGTGACGACGACGGCGAAGGCGGCCGCGAGCGCGGCGAGGCTGGTCTTGGTACGCACGGAGGATCCTTGATCGGTTCGGGGCGCGAGCCGGTCGTTCCCCCGACGGCCCACGGAGTGGAGGAGCACCGCGGCCCGCATCCATGACGCGACTGCCCTGCCGGAGTTCGGGTGGGTCGGGTCACACGTCCCGGGTCGACCCGCTCAGGAGGCGCGAGCGAGGGCGGTGGAGGCCGACCAGCTGCCCTGACCGTCGGCGGCCCGCACGAAGAACCGGTCGGTCGACGTGGAGCCCGGCACCGAGACCGTCGTGGAGCTGGTCGTGGCGACCACCCGGTCGTTGCGCAGCACCTCGTAGGTGACCCCGCTCGTCGAGCCGGCCTTCCACGACACGGTGGCCGACGAGCCCTCGACGACGGCCTTGGCGTCGCTGGGCGCCGACGGGGCCGTCGCCGGACGCTGCGCGAACCGCGCGAAGCCGCCGGAGAACTGGTTGCCCCCGCCGTCCTTCACGCTCGTCTGGATCGACCCGCCCGCCCACAGCGTGCCGTCCTTCGCCACCGTCACCGCCCACACGCCGAACCCGCCGCGCGACTTCCACTGCGGCGCGAACGTCGTCACGAACGCACCGGTGGCGTTCTCCCAGGCACCGAGCAGCGAGATCTTGCCCGCCTGCTTCCAGGCCACCGAGGTGGACCCGACCTTCAGCGTGTCGTAGCTCGTGGCGCCGGTGTAGCTCCAGTCACCGCAGTGGCAGCCGCCGTACACGATCCGGCCGTTGTCGCCGATCGCCTGCAGGTCACCGCCCGCCCGGGTGAGGTGCGCGGCCTTCAGCGCCAGGGTGCTCGCGTCGTACGCGAACATGCTGTGCTGCGAGCCGCCCAGCCAGACGCGGGACCCGACCTGCCGGACCGCCTGCTGGTACGTCGCCGTGCCCGTGGTGCTGTAGCGAGGCTTCCAGGCCGGTGACGCGATGCCTGCGCCCGAGGCCGTGCTGAGCGCGAGGCCCTTGCGCACGGTCCGTCCCGCTGCCTTGGTCATGTAGCCCGCGAGGTAGACGCGCTTCCCGTCCGCTGCGACGTCGAGGTCGGCCACCGTGCCGTTGATGCGCGGCTTCCACGCCCCGTCCCCGCTGCCGGTGCTGAGCTTGATCCGCGCCACGTAGGGCATGGCCGACGACGCCGACCCTCGCACGACGTGGGTGAACCGTCCGCCGAGGTAGAGGCGTCCCCCGGCCACGTCCATCGCGCGCACGGACGCCTTCTCGTCCCCGGTGCGGCGCACGACCCCCGCCGTCCAGGTCCGGTCGAGGGCGCCCGAGGTGGTGAAGACGGCCACGCTGCGTCGCAGGACGCCGTTCACGGACGTGAAGTCGCCGCCGACCGCCAGGCGGCCGTCGGGCAGGGCGGCCAGGGCCCGGACCTGGCGGTCGAGGCTCGGGCGGAACGACGAGATCCACTCACCCGTCGTGGCGTCGAAGGCGGCGAGGTAGGACTGCTTGACGCTCTGGGAGCCCGACTGGTTGCGCACGGTGGTGAAGTTGCCGCCCACGTACATCGTGTTGCCCACCTGAGCGAACGCCTGCACCTCCGTGCCGAGCTCGCCGGCACCACCGGACCCGGTGCCGGTGACGCCCCACGGCTGGGCCAGCGAGCCGCTCCTGGCCACGGGCAGCGCGGTGACCGCACCGGTCCCGGTGTCGGGGACGGTCGCGAACGAGAGGTCGGACTGACGCAGCCGCGGGCGGACGAAGACCTGCGTGAACGGCGTCGCGTAGAGGTAGGACGAGGACCCGGTGCTCCCGGCGACGGCCTGTCCGTGGTTGAACCCACGAACCCAGCCGTTGGCCTGCGACTCGTAGGTCCAGACCCGACGCAGGCGGTTGGCGGAGGTCGTCGACGTCGTGCCGGCGTCACGCGAGGTGGCGCCGGAGAACGACGTTCCGTCGAACGAGGCCGAGGTGAGCGGGTGGCCGGCGCCGAAGGCCCACGACCACGAGGCCAGCGAGCGGATCCGCAGACGCACGTCCTGCCACGACGTCCCGTCGGCGTTCGCGGCACGACGCAGGCGGATGCCGTCGGTGAGGGCGTCGACACGCTTGCCACCCAGCAGGGCGTCGACCGTCGCCGTCGACAGCTTCTTCGGCGCGAACGCCGACGGTCCCGTCGGCGCCTTCGCGATCTGCGCCGGGGTGCCCTGGGCGTCGCCGTCCCAGCGCCAGCCGTCGCGACCCCGACCGACGAGCACCCAGCCACCGCCGTCGGTCGTCATGTCGCAGTAGAACTGCGTGGGCGTCCGCAGCTGCGGGGTCAGCAGCCAGTAGACGCCGTCGGTCGCCGAGGGCTCGACCTGCTTGACCTCCCAGCACGACGCCGCGGCCGACGCCTGGGTCGAGCCGTCGGGGACCACCGTGGCCGCCTGCGCGGCAGGCGCGGTACCGAGGTGCGCCGACGTCGTGACCGCCACCGGGACGATCACGAGCGCGACCAGTCGTCGGGCAGCGGTCGTCCAGGTCACCGACCGACCGTGCCACGTCGGTGGAGGTCGTGCACCGACAATGCCGAGATCCGCGCTGTGAGCCGCGGCTCAGACCACCGGCACCAGGGCTGCGGTCTCCTCCTCGGTGAAGATGCGCGAGCGGATGATGAACCGCTTGCCCGTGGGCCCCTCGATCGAGAAGCCGGCACCGCGCCCGGGCACCACGTCGATCGTGATGTGGGTGTGCGACCAGTAGTTGAACTGCTCGCGCGAGATGTGCACCGGCACCACGCCGGCCTCGTCGATGCCCGGCTCGGGACCGATGTCGAGGTCGCCGAGGTGCACGTCGGTGGGCCCCACGATGTAGAAGCCCTGGGTGAAGCACATGGGTGCCGACCCGTCGCAGCAGCCGCCCGACTGGTGGAACATCAGGGGCTTGCCGTGCGACGTCCGGAGCTCGCGCAGGAGGTCGGCGGCCTTCTCGGTCATCGCGATGCGCTCGACGGTCATGACGGCTCCTTCGGGTGGGACGGATGGAGGACGACCTCGAGGTCCGACCCTGCGGCCGGACCTCGAGACGTCAGTGCTGTCGGCTCAGAAGAAGCCCTGGGCGTTGTTGGAGTAGCTCACCAGCAGGTTCTTCGTCTGCTGGTAGTGGTCGAGCATCATCAGGTGGTTCTCGCGGCCGATGCCGGAGGACTTGTAGCCGCCGAAGGCCGCGTGCGCCGGGTACGCGTGGTAGTTGTTCGTCCACACGCGGCCCGCCTGGATGTCACGACCGGCGCGGTACGCCGTGTTGGTGTCGCGCGACCACACCGCGGCACCGAGGCCGTAGAGCGTGTCGTTGGCGATGCTCATGGCGTCGTCGTAGCCGTCGAACCCGGTGACCGAGACGACGGGGCCGAAGATCTCCTCCTGGAAGACCCGCATCTTGTTGTGGCCCTGGAAGATCGTCGGCGCCACGTAGTAGCCGCCCGACAGGTCGCCGCCGAGGTCCACCCGCTCACCACCGGTGATGATGCGAGCACCCTCCTGCACGCCGATCTCGAAGTAGCTGAGGATCTTCTCCAGCTGGTCGTTGCTGGCCTGCGCGCCGATCATCGTGTCGGTGTCGAGCGGGTTGCCCTGCTTGATCTGCTTCGTCCGCTCGGTGGCGGCGGGCAGGAACTGCTCGAGGATCGAGTTCTGGATCAGTGCGCGGCTCGGGCAGGTGCAGACCTCGCCCTGGTTCAGGGCGAACATCGTGAAGCCCTCGAGCGCCTTGTCGTAGAACGCGTCGTCCTTGGCCGCGACGTCCTCGAAGAAGACGTTGGGGCTCTTGCCACCGAGCTCCAGCGTGACGGGGATGAGGTTCTGGCTGGCCATCTGCATGATCAGTCGACCCGTGGTGGTCTCGCCGGTGAAGGCGATCTTGCGGATCCGGCTGGAGGAGGCCAGCGGGGCCCCGGCCTCGGTGCCGAAGCCGTTGACCACGTTGACGACGCCCGGGGGCAGCAGGTCGGCGATCAGCTCCATCAGCAGCATGATCGAGGCCGGCGTCTGCTCGGCGGGCTTGATGACCACGGCGTTGCCGGCGGCCAGCGCGGGTGCCAGCTTCCAGACGGCCATGAGGATCGGGAAGTTCCACGGGATGATCTGGCCGACGACGCCCAGCGGCTCCTGGAAGTGGTAGGCCACGGTGTCGTCGTCGATCTGCGACAGGTGGCCCTCCTGGGCCCGGATCGCGCCGGCGAAGTACCGGAAGTGGTCGACGGCGAGCGGGAGGTCGGCGGCCATGGTCTCGCGGACCGGCTTGCCGTTGTCCCACGTCTCGCCCACAGCGAGCATCTCGAGATTCTGCTCGATGCGGTCGGCGATCTTGTTGAGGACGACGGCACGCTCGGCCACGGACGTCTTGCCCCACGCGGGTGCGGCGGCGTGGGCGGCGTCGAGGGCGGCCTCGATGTCCTCGGCGGTCCCGCGGGCGATCTCGCAGAAGACCTTGCCGTTGACCGGCGAGACGTTCTCGAAGTACTGGCCATTCGCGGGGGCCTTGTACTCGCCGCCGATCCAGTGGTCGTAGCGCGACTTGTAGGTGACGACGGAACCGTCGGTACCGGGCTGGGCGAACACGCTCATGGTGGCTCCTCGGAGGGGGTGGGATCAGGTGGGCGTGACGCTAGTCACAGGATCGTTGCAACGACGTTGTGTCGACGTTGCGGGGTGGTTGCCCTGACCGCTGCTGCGTCGCTCCGGGGGGTGCGTCGTCGGCTGCCTCTGCGTTCCCGCGGGTGGGTCTTCGCTCACTGCTGCGTCGCTTCGGGTGGGCCTTCCCTGCGGCTGCGCTCCCGTGGGTGGGGCTTCCCCGTGGCTGCGCTCTCGCGGGTGGGCCTCGACCTGCGGCTGCGTCGCCGCGGCTGCGAGTCGGGTCGGTCTCCGAAAGGGCCTCGACCGGCGGCGGGGTCCGAGCTCGGGTTGGGTTCTCGGAGGGCGGCTCGGGGGGACGCAAGGTTCTGCGTTGGTGCGTGAGGGGTCGAAGGATGCTGCGTTCGTTACGGGATCCCGTCACCAACGCAGCATCGTTCGGGCTTGAGCACGCGAAGGCAGAATCTTGCGTCCCGCGGGGCCGGTTCGCGCGTCGGGTGGGCAGGGATTCTCCCTTTGCGCGTGACGGTCCACGCGAAGGGAGAATCCCTGCTCCTGCGTGGCCCCTGGGCGTCGCCACGATTCTTCCTTCGCGAGGCACGGTCCACGAGAAGGAAGAATCGTGCGTGGATCCCGCGCAGAGGGAGAATCGTGGCCGCGCCCCGCAGACCCAGCCGGGACGAGACCCACCGTTCCGGTCGAGGCCCTTTCGGAGACCACCTCGACGCGAAGCCACAGCGACGCAGCAGCACGAGAAGCCCCAGCCACAGCGACGCAGCAGCGGGCGGAGACCCAGCCGCAGCTCGCCCCCTCAGCCGAACGCGCGGTCGAGCTTCTCGACGTGGGCCGCGACCTGCGCGTAGCGGGGCGACGTCGTCGGGAGGATCTCCAGCGCCCGCGACCAGACCCCGAGGTCGTCACGACCGTGCGGGGTGTCGGCGAACGACAGGACGGCGTCGGCGTCGTCGCTGGCCAGCAGGGCCGAGACCAGCTCGAGGTGCAGGTCGTCGCGCAGCTCCTCGACCGCCGGGGCGGTGGAGGCCGGCAGCACCGGTCCGCGGTAGGCCGCCACGGCGCTGCGCAGCCGACCGTCGCGCAGCAGGTCGCGCACCTCGTCGACGTCGGTGCGCACGGCCGTGCGCAGGCGGTAGGGCCGCGACGCCAGCTCGAGAGGCCCGAGCACCCCGCGCAGGCGCGACAGCTCGGCGCGGATGGTGACCGGCGCCTGGTCGTCGTCGCTCAGCGCCACGCCCAGCTCGGCCGCAGTGAGCCCGTCGGGCGCCCGCGTCAGCAGCAGCAGGAGCTCGCTGTGGCGTCCGCTGAGCCGCGACGTGAGCGGACCGACCTGCAAGGTGGCGCCGTGCACGCCGAGCACGTCGAGCCGGGGGGCGGACCAGCCGCTCGAGACCTGCAGCGGCGACGCGCTCGGCTGGAGCCGGGCGATCCGCAGCTCCGCCTCCACGGCCGCAGCCGTCGCGCGGACGAAGCCCAGCCCCTGCGCGGTGGCCACCTCGGCTCCGCCGGTCACGTCGAGGACACCGAGGATCGCACCGGTGTCGGGGTCGTGGATGGGAGCCGCCGAACAGCTCCAGGGCGTGACCTGGCGCCCGAGGTGCTCGGGACCGAAGATCTGCACGGGCCGGTCGATCGCCAGGGCGGTGCCGGGCGCGTTGGTACCGGCGCTCGTCTCGCTCCAGTCGGCGCCGGGCATGAAGTGCATCGCCTCGGCCCGGGAGCGCAGGCCCGACGACCCCTCGACCCACAGCAGCTGACCGGCCGCGTCGCTGACCGCCACGAGCAGCCCGGCGTCGGCGGCGCTCTCGACGAGCAGCCGTCGGATGACCGGCAGGCCGGGGGCCAGCGGGTGGTGCTCGCGGATCTCGCGCAGGGCCTCGTCGTCGAGCGTGATGCGGGGCAGGTCGGTCTCGGGGTCGAGGCCACCGGCCACGCTGCGCTTCCAGGAGTCGCGCACGACCGAACGCACCGGCGCGTCGGTGGTGCCGGAGGTCAGGAACTCCTCGTGCGCGCGGCGGAGCCAGCGCGACAGGGAGTCCGGGTCGGAGCCCGCCGGTACGGCGACGTCGTGCTGCCGCTCGTGCGCCCTGGGCTCCGACGTGCGTGGCATGGAGAAAGTCTACGTGACCTGGCTCACGGGGACAGGGGAGCAAGGTCCCGAGTTCCGGCCGACCGGAGGACGTCCATCGACCGTCTGGGGGCGTCGCGCCGAACCGCCGCGGAGGCTGGGTCAGGCGTCGCGCCGCACGAAGGCGACGGTGCCCAGCACGAGCAGCACCACCACGAAGACCGCCATGACCAGACCGCCCCCGACCGGACCGAACGGGACGACGCCGAAGATCTGCAGGGCGTTGTCCAGGGAGAGGCGCGTGTACATCTGTCCGCCTGCGTCGTAGGGCAGGAAGCGCAGCACCTCGACGAGCCCGCCACGGCCCGAGGGGTCGTCGGAGGCGGCCTTGATCGCGAGGACGACCGCCTTCACGAGGCCCTCGACGAGTGACGGGATGAGCAGCAGCATGGCCACGGCCGCCGTCTGGTTGCGGGTCAGCGTGGCGAACGCGAGCCCCGAGAGCGAGAACAGGGTCGTGTAGAGGACGGTGCCCAGGGCGATGTCGCGCAACCCCTCGAACGTGGGCATGCCGACCCCGAACACCAGGGCGCTGAGGGCCGCGATCCCCACGCACACCAGCGCAGCCACGAGCGACAGCACGGCCGTCGTGAGGATCTTCGCGAGCATGACCGAGAGGCGGCTCGGCAGGGCGGTCAACGTCGCGCGGATCATGCCGTGGCGGTACTCGTGACCCATCGAGAACACCCCGAGCAGGCCGATGACGTAGGCGATGAACAGCGGGGCGAAGCCGAGCGAGGCCCCCACGGTCACGAGGATCGCGAACGTGTTGTCGCCGCCCGACAGCGGGCCGGTCTCCGGGAGGTTCCAGGCGATGAGCACGCTGAGCAGGAGCTGGAAGGCGAAGGCCACCCCGAGGATCCAGTAGGTGGACCGGATGGTGCGCAGGCGCGCCACCTCGTAGCGCAGGGCGTCGATCATCGCTCTCCTCCGCCCTCGCGGTCGTGGCCCGGGTCGGCGATCGCGCCCCGGTACTCCTCGTCGAGACCGGTGGCCGCGAGGAAGGCCTCCTCCAGCGTGGCCCGCCGGGTGGACAGCTCGTGCACGCGCACGCCGTGCTCGTGCGCGAGGTCACCGATGCGGGCGGCGTCGAGACCGGAGACGACCTGGGCTCCGTCGGCGTCCGGGGTGAGCGTGGCCCCGGCGGCGGTCAGGACGGGGGCGAGGACGTGGAGGTCGGGGCTGCGCAGCAGCACCTGGACCGTGCCGCCGTGCTCGACGAAGTCGCTCACGGGACCGTTGGCCAGCAGGCGCCCGCGACCCACGACCACGAGCTCGTCGGCCAGGAGCGCCATCTCCTGCAGCAGGTGGCTGGAGACGAAGACGGAGCGGCCCTCGCCGGCGAGGTGCCGGAGCAGCTGGCGCAGCCAGGTGATGCCCTGGGGGTCGAGCCCGTTGCTGGGCTCGTCGAGCACGAGGGTGTGCGGGTCGCCGAGCAACGCCGCCGCGATGCCCAGCCGCTGCCCCATGCCGAGGCTGAACTTCTTGGGTCGGCCCTTCGCGACCGAGGTCAGGCCGACCAGCTCGAGGACCTCGTCGACGCGACGCCGCTCGATGCGGTTCGCGACCGCCAGCATCTGCAGGTGGTGGCGGGCCTGGCGCGTGGGGTGGAAGGGCTTGGCCTCCAGCAGGGCGCCGACGTGGCGCATGGGCTGCTCGAGCTCGCCGAAGGTGCGGCCGTCGAACGTGGTGCGGCCCTCACCCCGGTCCAGCCCGAGCATGAGCCGCATCGTGGTGGACTTGCCCGAGCCGTTGGGACCGAGGAACCCCGTGACGCTGCCGGGCGTCACGGTGAAGCTCAGGTCGTCGACCGCGCGACGGGTGCCGTAGGACTTGCCGAGCCCTCGTGCCTCGATGACTGCCACGGCGCCAGCCTGCCAGAGACGGCCGCCCCGCGCCGGGAGCCGTGCACAGGCACGCCGCGGACGCTCAGGCGACGACGCGGGTGACGGGCAGGCTGGAGTCGACGGGGAGGTCGAGCGACGACGGGGCGATGCCGCGCGACACGACCTCGGCACCGAGCGCCGCCACCATCGCGCCGTTGTCGGTGCACAGACCCGGCTTCGGGATGCGGACCTCGATCCCGGCCGCCGACGCCCGCTCGAGCACCATCTGGCGCAGCCGCCCGTTCGCGGCCACCCCTCCCCCGACGACGAGGGTGTCGACGTCGTGGTCGCGGCACGCCTGCACGGTCTTGCGGGTCAGCACGTCGACCACGGCGTCCTGGAACGAGGCCGCGACGTCGGCGACGTCGATGTCGCGCCCCATGCGCTGCTCGTGCTGGACGTGCCGGGACACGGCGCTCTTGAGTCCGGAGAAGGAGAAGTCGTAGCGGTACCGGTCGGCGTCCTTGGCGGCCGTGAGTCCCCGGGGGAACCGGATGGCCGCGCCGTCGCCCTCCTGCGCCACACGGTCGATGTGCGGCCCGCCGGGGTACGGCAGGCCCAGCAGCCGCGCCACCTTGTCGAAGGCCTCGCCGGCCGCGTCGTCGATGGTGGTGCCGAGCATCGTGATGTCGGAGGCGATGTCGTCGACGAGCAGGATCTCGGTGTGCCCGCCGCTCACCAGCAGCGCGGCCACCCGGCGGTCGAAGCGACCGTGCTCGAGCTGGTCGACCGCCACGTGGGCGGCCAGGTGGTTGACGCCGTAGAGCGGCTTGTCGTGCGCGATCGCCAGCGCCTTGGCCGCGGCGACGCCCACCAGCAGCGCCCCGCTCAGACCGGGACCGCAGGTGACGGCGATGGCGTCGACGTCGCGCACGTCGATGCCCGCCTGGGCGTACGCCTGCTCCAGGGTGGGCACCATCGCCTCGAGGTGGGCCCGGCTGGCCACCTCGGGCACGACGCCACCGAATCGCACGTGCTCCTCGACGCTGGAGGCCACGGCGTGCGCCAGCAGGTCGGTGCCCCGCACGATGCCGACGCCGGTCTCGTCGCACGACGACTCGATGCCGAGGACGATCGGTTCAGTCACGCCGACCAGTCTCTCAGACCCCGTGGAGCCCGCGGCCGACCTGGTCCTGGGCCGAACGCCGAGGACCGCGAGGTGCGGTCAGGAGGACTGCCCGTCCTGCTTCGCGGCGCGACGGGCGGCCTTCTGCGCCTTCTCCTCGGCGTCCAGCCGGGCCGCCTCCTCCGGCGTCGGGGCCGTCCCGCCGTAGCGGGCCGGGGCCCACCACTGACCCTCCGGGGAGACCGGGTACTCGCGGATCGCCTTGTCGAGCAGCGCCGTCATGGCCTCGCGCAGCACCTGCGTCTCGGCCACCGGATCCTCACCCGTGACCGGGATCGGTTCACCGACGTGCAGCGCGATCGTCTTGCCACGGCCCCAGATGTCGGACTCGTGCCCCTTGGTCTTCAGCAGCTGTGTGCCCCACGTGACCATGGGGATGAGCGGGACGCCCGCCTCGGCGGCCATCCGCACGGCGCCGGTCTTGAGCTCCTTGATCTCCATGGAGCGGCTGATCGTCGCCTCGGGGAAGATGCCCACGATCTCGCCGGAGCGCGCGTACTCGACGGCCTTGTCGTACGACGCCTGTCCGGCGTCACGGTCGACCTCGATGTGGTGGAAGGACCGCATCAGCGGACCGCCGACCGGGTGGTCGAAGGCCTCCTTCTTCGCCATGAACCGCACCAGGCGACCCGACGGCTGCGTGGCGAGGCCGTCGAAGACGAAGTCGACGTAGCCGATGTGGTTGGCCGCGAGGATCGCTCCCCCGGTGCGCGGCACGTGCTCGGTGCCGGACATCTGGAACGACATGCCCAGCAGCTTGAACAGCGTCTTGGCCGTCACGATGACCGGCGGGTAGGTGATGTCGCGCATGCGGGTCAGCGTAGTGCACAGATGTGCACCGAAGGGGTCGTCGCGGACCCGCTTCTCACGTCCCGGGCGAGCCGGCGGACAGGTCGTCGGGATCGTCGTCCACGACGTGCACGGCGGCCTCCTCGGCGCTGGCGGCGGCACCGTCGATGCCGACGTCGTCGCCGACCAGGGCCTTCTCGGTGTCCTCGCCGAGTCCCTCGTCGGGCGCGACCAGACGACCGGAACGCTCGTCGCCCACCTCGTCGTCGTAGATCTCGGGGTCCACGTCGGCGTAGGGGTCGACGTCAGGGACCTCCTGCGCGACGCGCTGGTCGAGGGTCTCGCCCTCAAGCGCCTCGTCGGGCGTGGTGCCGAAGCCCTCGCCCGCGCTCCACTTCTCCGGTGGGGAGTAGCCCTCGTCGAGCACGTCGTCGACCCCTCGGTCGACGAGCGTGTCGTCGGGCTGGAGCTGGTCGAGGACCTCCGACTCGTCGCGGTTGTCCTGGGCGTCGAAATCGATGGGTCCGTCGGTCATGCTTCGAGACTGCCACGCCGACGGCGCGACGCAAGTGCTGCGACGACCGCCACGAGCACCAGGGCCACGCAGCCGACCGCGACCGCCTCCCCGCGCTCGCTTCCGGTGCGCAGCGCCACGAGGAACGCGCCGGCGCCGATCGTGCTCCAGACGGTCGCCCACAGCGCGGCACCGGGAACCAGCCCGACGAGGTAGCGCGGCCAGGTCATGCCGGCGAGACCGGCGCCGGCGTTCACCACGGTCTGCGCGCCGACCGTCAGGAAGCTGGCGGTCACCACCGGCGGACCCCACCGGTCCACGCGGTCGGCGGCCGCGCGCAGCCGGGGGCCGGGCTCGCGTCGACGCAGCACACCCGCCGCGACCAGACGACCGACACCGTAGGTGGCGCCGGCGCGCAGCAGCACGATCGCGAAGAGCGCCAGCCACGCCCAGGCCCACGGCCACGACCGGATCTCCTCCATCATCGCGACGACTCCGGCGTGCTCGCGGGGAGTGCCGCCTCCAGCACGAGCGCGTCCCGGCCGGGGCCGTAGTAGCCATGGCGACGTGCGATCGGCTCGAAGCCGTGGGCGGCGTACAGGGCGAGCGCAGGGGCGTTGTCGTCGGCGACCTCGAGCAGCATGCGCGTCGCGCCACGGTCGGCGGCCGCCGTGCTCGCCGAGCCCACCAGGCCCGACGCGACGCCGTGGCGCCGGTGCGCCGCGCCCACGACCACGCGGTGCAGGTCGGCGACGTCGGCCACGACGCCGACGTCGACGTAGCCGGTCGTCACGCCGTCGCGCTCGTCGACGAGCACGATCCGGTCCCGCAGGGCGAGCTCCTCGCGCAGCGTGGCCGCCGACCAGGCTCCCTGGCCGAAGGCCTCGCGCTCGAGCTCGACGAGGGCCGCGAGGTCGCCGTCGTCCGCGGGACGGATCACCGCACGGGCGACGCCGGCCGAGCGTCCGGCCGGCGCAGGTAGAGCGGCTCCAGGGGCAGGACCTCGACCTGGCCGCTCACCACGCCGTCGGCGAGGGCCGCGGCCGACGCGTCGAGGGGTCCGTCGAGCGCCGTGAGCACGTCGGCGTACAGCTGGGCCCCTCGTCCGACCACGGGCAGGTCGGGGAGCAGGCGCGCGAGCTCGGCGGGCTTGTCGACGTTCGGGCCGTCGACCCGGCGCAGGACGCCGTCGTCACCGGGCGCGTACCGCGCCCAGTAGACCTCCTTGCGGCGGGCGTCGATGGCCACGACGTGCTCGTGGTCGAGCGCAGCGGCGAGGGCCAGGGCGTCGAGGGAGCACACGCCGTGGGCCGTGAGCCCGAGGGTCGACGCGAGGGTGCGCGCAGTGACGATGCCGACGCGCAGTCCGGTGAAGGGTCCGGGCCCCACACCGACGGCGACGTCGGTGAGGTCGCCCGCCGTCCGACCGGCCTCGGCGAGGGCGTCGCGGATCGCCGGGGCGAGCAGCTCGCCGTGCGCCATCGTGCCCTCCCCCTCGGCCCGGCCGACGACGACGTCGCCGTCGTGGACGGCGACGCTCACGGCGGGGCCGGAGGTGTCGATCGCAAGCAGCAGCACACGAGTGAGCCTACCCTCACTCCACTGGGCCATCGGGGCACGCCCGCAGCGTCGGGCAGCGATCATTCTCGTGGACCGGTCCCCCACGCAGAGAGCATCGTTCGTCGGTCCGGGCGGTCAGAGGTAGGTGACGCACCGGTCCGCGGCCCGGACGGGTGCGAGGCCTACCTCCGACGCCTTCGATAGGTGCGCCACCTACCTCTGACGGCTCCGACACGTGCGTCACCCGCCTCCGAGGAACGCAGCCTCAGACCGCCGAGAAGCCGCGTCGACGCAGACGCAGACCGAGCAGGACCTCAGCCGAGCAGGGTCGAGCGCAGCGGGACGTCGACCCAGCGGGGACCGTTCGGCTTGATGGTGACCACGCGCGGCTCCGCCTCGTCGGGGTGGTCGCCGTCGTGCTGGGTGCCGAGCGGGTCGATCGGGCGGGCGCCGCGCACCTCGATGCTCACCGAGAGCCAGCTGTCGTTGAGCTGCTCGGCCATGCCCGCGCCCCACTCCACCACGGTCACCGACTCCTCGGCCGTGGCGTCGAGGTCGAGGTCGTCGACCTCCTCGGCGCCACCCAGCCGGTACGCGTCGACGTGCACGAGCGCCGGACCGTCGGACTGCGACGGGTGCGTGCGGGCCAGCACGAACGTGGGCGACGTGATGGGTCCGCGGACGTCGAGCGCGGCTCCCAGGCCCTGGGTGAACGTGGTCTTGCCCGCACCGAGGTCGCCGGTGAGGACCAGCAGGTCGCCGGGTCGCACGAGCTCGGCGACCCGCGCGGCCAGGTGGTGCATGACCTCGGGCGTCGGGACCTCGCGGGCGAGCCAGAGCGTCTTGCCCAGCACCAGGAGCGGACCCTCCTGGTCGACCGGGTAGTACTTGCGTCGCGTCCAGAACCGCACCGTGTCGGGCAGCTCCTCGCGCACGTGCAGCCAGATGCCGTCCTTGCCGCGCTCCTCGGCGGTGTCCTCGGCCACGCCCACCATGGCCGAGGCGACGCCGCGCGACTGGATCTCGGGGTCGACCGCCACGCGCCGCAGGCCCAGCTTGCCGGGGCGCGACTCGTCGAACAGCAGGGCACCCATGGGTACGCCACGACGCTCCACCAGCAGCCCGCCGGCCGTGCCGAGGACCTCGGCGACCGACTCGACCGTCTCCTCGAGCGCGGTCGACGGCGGGTCGAGGTCGGGCCGCACCCTGAAGGAGCGGTGGATGATGTCGACGACGGCCTCGGCGTGCTCGGGACCGGCGTCGATGACGTCGAGAGCGCGCATCAGCGGTCCTGCTCCCGCACCGGATGACCGACGGCCTCGAGCACGTCCTCGATCGCACGGGTGACGGCCACGTTCTCCTCGAACGGGATCATGTGTCCGGCGTCCTCCAGGGTCACGAGCTCGGCACCGTCGATGGCGTCGGCCAGGCGCCGGGCATGGCTGATCGGCGTGAGCAGGTCCTTCGTGCCGCAGGCCACGACGACCGGCACCTGCGCGAGACCCTTGGCCCCGGTCCGCACGTCGAGGTCGACGAACGCGGGGTAGAAGTCGAGCAGCACGGAGGTGTGCGCCCGCAGGATCATCTCGTCGGACATGTCGGCGTACTTCTGCGGCGCGTCGGGACCGACCGCCCAACGACGCACCACGCTGTAGCTGTTGAAGGTGCGTCCCCAGTCGAGCAGCGGGCTTCCCGCCCGCAGCAGCGGCAGCAGCCGGCGCAGCCCCGGGCTCTGGCGCACGAGACGACCGGCGCTCGTCGAGAGCAGCACCGCTCCCACCACCCGGTCACCGAACAGCGAGGGTGACTCGGCGGCCAGCTGCTGGACGGTGATGCCGCCCATGGAGTGGCCGACCAGGACCACCGGGCCGTCGGGCGCGACCTCGTCGAGGATCGTGCGCAGGTCGTCGGCGAGCTGCTCGAAGCTCGAGCCGTGCCGGGTCGATCGTCCCGAGCCTCCGTGCGAGCGCTGGTCGTAGAACACCATGCGCACGAGGCCGCGGAGCGCCAGGCGCTGGTAGTGCCACGTGTCGAGGGTGCAGACCCAGCCGTGCACGAACACCACGGTCAGCGGCGAGTCCTGCGTCGAGGAGCCCGCCTCGTGCCGGCCGGCCGGCGTCCCGTCGCCGCGTGTGCGTGCCTCGTCGACCTCGACGTTGAGCGCGACGCCGTCGGAGGCGATGACGGTGCGCGGCGTGCTGTGCACGCTGCCGAACGGCACGTCCTCGCCCCGCTGCTCGCGTCGGTGCTCGCGCCGGCGGGTGTCGACGACCTTCGCGGCGACCCCGGCCGCCACGAAGGCCCCGGCGGTCGCGGCCAGGGCGGTCAGACGGGCGGGAAGGTGGCTCATCACGGTCCTCGGTGGGCCGGCCGACGGACGGTGCGTCCGGCTCAGCCTCGGTAGGTGCGCTCGATGCGGCCGCCCAGTCGGGTGACGACCTCGTACCCGATCGTACCGGCGGCGCTCCCCCAGTCCTCCGCGGTGGGGGCGCCCGGCTCCGCGCCGAACAGCGTGACCACGTCGCCGCGGGTGGCGTCCCGGTCGCCCAGGTCCACGACCAGCTGGTCCATGCAGATGCGTCCGACCACGGGGGCGCGGCCCCCCGCGAAACCGACCTCGGCGCGACCCGACGCGGTGCGGAGCACGCCGTCGCCGTACCCGAGCGGGACCAGCCCCAAGGTGGTCTCGCGGTCCGTGGTCCAGGTGTGGCCGTACGAGACCGACGTGCCCGCCGGCACGCGCTTCACGGCGGCGAGCCTGCCCCGCAGCGTGAGCACCGGTCGCAGGTCGGCGATCCCGGAGAGGGCGGGGTCGGGGGCGATCCCGTAGGTGGCGATGCCGGGCCGCACGAGGTCGAAGTGGGCCGAGGGGCGGGTGAGCAGGGCCGCCGAGTTGGCCAGGTGGCACCAGCGTGGGTCGAGGCCGGCACCCCGCACGGTCTCGACGGCCTGTCGGAAGACCTCCTCCTGGAGGTCGTTGGCCCGGTGGCTCGGCTCGTCGGCACAGGCGAGGTGCGACCACACCCCCGTGACCTCGACGCGGCCCGACGCCTGCGCGGAGGCGGCGGCCCCGACCAGGTCGTCCCACTGCGGACCGAAGGCGCCGTTGCGGGCCAGACCGGTGTCGACCTTCAGCTGCACGCGCGGACGTCGGCCGGTGGGCACGTCGGCCAGGATCTCGGCGAGCTGCTCGGTCGATGACGCGGTGAGCTCGACGTCGCGCTCGACGGCGGCGGCGTAGGAGGCGCCGGGTGCCGCGAGCCAGCAGAGCAACGGCCCGGTGTCGCCGGACTCGCGCAGCCGGAGCGCCTCCTCGGGCGTCGCGACACCGAGCCACGAGGCGCCGGCCTCCCGCGCCGCGCGGGCCACCGGGAGCATGCCGTGGCCGTAGGCGTCCGCCTTCACGACCGCCATGAGCGCCGCTCCCGGAGCGAGCCGCGCGAGGGTGGCCACGTTGTGGCGGTACGCGTCGAGGTCGACGACCGCCTCGGCCTGCGGGCTCACCACCGGCGCACCTCCACCAGGGTGCCGTCGAGGAACGCCGCCACGGTGGTGGGCAGGGCCGCGGCGACCTCCGACGCGGCGACGGGACCTCCGGGGTTCGCCCGCACGGCCGCCGCTCCGTGCAGGAACGCGGCGAGGCGCCCGGCGTCGAACGGGTCGAGCCCGCCGGCCAGCAGCGACCCCGCGAAGCCGGCCAGCACGTCGCCGGACCCCGCTGTGCCCAGCCACGGCGTCCCGGACAGGTTGACGGAGCACCGTCGCTGGCCGGAACCGTTCCGCGGGGCGACGACGAGGGTGCGGGCACCCTTGAGCAGGACGGTGGTCCCCCAGCGGTCGGCGGCCGTGGCGGCGTGCGCCCAAGGATCGGCCTCGACCGTCTCGCGGTCGACGTCGAGCAGGCGGGCCAGCTCACCCGCGTGCGGGGTGAGCAGCACCGGCACCTGGGGGTCGTGCGGCAGGTGCTCGATCGCACCGGCGTCTACGACCAGCGGCACGCCGTCGTCGAGGCACGCGGCGAGCTGATCGCCCACGTCGTCGCCGGCCCCCGGGCCGACCACCCAGGCCTGCACCCGACCGCGTCCGTGCACGACCTCGGGCGCCCGGTCGACCACGCGGGCGGCGAGCGCGTCGGTGCCCACGAACCGCACCATGCCCGCGAGGCCGGACTGCGCACCGGCCACGCAGAGGTGCGCGGCGCCGGCGTAGGCGTCGGACCCGGCCGATACCCCGACCACGCCACGCGCGTACTTGTGGGACTCCCCGCTGGGCACGTGTCGTCGCAGCACCTCGCCGTCACCGACCTCGAGCGCCTCGACGGCGGCGCCCGGCAGGTGCGGGCCGAGCCCGATGTCGACGAGGTGGGGCGGCTCCCCTCCCCCGGCGTCGGCGGCCGGCCCGACCAGGGAGCAGACCTTGTACGTGCCGAACGTGACCGTGCGGTCCGCCCGCACGTGCACGCCCGGGGCAACTCCCGTGTCGACGTCGACGCCGGAGGGGACGTCGACCGCCACGACGTGGGCAGACGTCTCGTGCGTCCACCGGGCCCAGTCCGCGGCCCGACCCTCGAGGCCGGCACGGGCACCGATGCCGAACAGGGCGTCGAGGCACCAGCGCTGGGCACCCGGGCCGTCGACGTGCTGCGCGCCGGCCGCCCGGGCCGCTGCGAGGCCCTCGGCGTGCACGGCGCCGGGGTCGAGCAGCGCGAGGTCCACGCGCACGCCGCGGTCGAGCAGATGGGCTGCCGCGAACAGGGCGTCGCCGCCGTTGTTGCCGGGACCGACGAGCACCACCACGACGTCGCCGGCCGGGACGTCGTCGAGGGCGTCGGCCAGTCCGCGGGCGGCGCGCTGCATGAGCGCGTCCCAGCCGGTCTCGCGGGCGAGCCGCTCCTCGGCGTCGCGCACCTGCGCGACGGTGTGCCCGCTCAGCACGTGCTCACGCCCCTGCTCATGACCCCCGTCATGATTCCGCCACGACGAACGCCGTGGCCACCGACGTGTCGTGCGACAGCGACACGTGCACGCGCGTGATGCCGAGGTCGGCCACCCGGGCCTCGGCCGCCCCGGAGAGCGAGAGGTGCGGAGCGCCGTGCTCGTCGAGCACGACCTCGATGTCCTGCCACGACATGCCCGCGGGCGCTCGCAGGGCCTTCACGAACGCCTCCTTGGCGGCGAAGCGTGCCGCCAGGCGCTCGGTGGAGAGCACGGCCTCGGCGGGGGTGAAGAGTCGCGAACGCAGCTCGGGCGTGCGCTCGAGGGTCCGCTCGAACCGGCCGAGGTCGACGACGTCGACCCCCACGCCCCAGATGCCGGACACCGTCGACCTACTCGACCGTGACCGACTTGGCGAGGTTCCGCGGCTGGTCCACGTCGTGGCCGAGCAGCGACGCCAGCTCGCACGCGAAGATCTGCAGCGGCACCGTGGCCACGAGGGGCTGGAGCAGCGTAGGCACCTTGGGCAGCCGGATCAGGTGGTCGGCGTAGGGCACGACGTCGTCGTCGCCGTCCTCGGCCAGCACGATCGTGAGGGCGCCGCGGGCGCGGACCTCCTGGATGTTGCTGACGATCTTCTCCTGCAGCTGGTCGCGTGCCTTCGGTGGCACGACCACGAAGACGGGGATGCCGTCCTCGATGAGCGCGATCGGGCCGTGCTTGAGCTCGCCCGCGGCGAAGCCCTCCGCGTGCAGGTACGCCAGCTCCTTGAGCTTGAGCGCCCCCTCGAGCGCCACGGGGTAGCCGACGTGCCGACCGAGGAACAGCACGGACCGACGGTCCGACAGCTCCGCGGCGAGCTTGCGCACCTGGTCGCCCTCGTCGAGCATCCGCTGGATGCCGGCCGGCAGCTTCTCGAGCGCGCCCATGATGGCGTCGATCTCGTCGCCGTACTTGGTGCCCTTGACCTGGGCCAGGTACAGACCCAGCAGGTAGCAGGCCACGACCTGCGACAGGAAGCCCTTCGTGGACGCGACGGCGACCTCCGGCCCGGCGTGGGTGTAGATGACCGCGTCGGACTCGCGCGGGATGGTGGAGCCGTTGGTGTTGCAGATGCTCAGCACCCGGGCGCGCTGCTGGCGGGCGTACCGGATGGCCATGAGCGTGTCCATGGTCTCGCCGGACTGGCTGATCGCCACGACGAGCGTGGACTTGTCGATGATCGGGTCGCGGTACCGGAACTCCGAGGCGAGCTCGACCTCGCACGGGATGCGCGTCCAGTGCTCGATGGCGTACTTGGCCACGAGTCCGGCGTAGGAGGCGGTGCCGCAGGCGATGACGATGATCTTGTCGACGTCGCGCAGCTCGTCGTCGCTGAGGCGCATCTCGTCGAGCTGGAGGCGGCCCGCACGGCTGTAGCGGCCGAGCAGGGTCTCGGCGACGGCCTGCGGCTGCTCGTCGATCTCCTTGAGCATGAACCAGTCGTACCCGCCCTTCTCGGCGGCCGAGACGTCCCAGTCCACGTGGTAGCTGGTGGTCTCGGCCGGCGTACCGTCGAAGCCGGTGACCACCATGTCGTCGCGGGTGATGGTGACGACCTGGTCCTGGCCGAGCTCGACCGCCTCGCGGGTGTACTCGATGAAGGCCGAGACGTCGGACCCGAGGAAGTTCTCGCCCTCGCCCCGCCCGACCACGAGCGGGGAGTTGCGCCGCGCGCCGACGACGACGTCGGGCTGCTGCGCGTCGGTGATGACGAGCGTGAAGGCACCCTCGAGCCGGTTGCAGACGGCACGCACGGCGTCGTCGAGGGCGGGCGTGCGCACGAGCTCGTCGGAGAGCAGGTGGGCCACGACCTCGGTGTCGGTGTCGGACTGCATCTCGTGCCCGGCGGCCTCCAGCTCGGACCGGAGCACGGCGAAGTTCTCGATGATCCCGTTGTGCACGACCGCGATGCGACCGTCCTCGCTGAGGTGCGGGTGCGCGTTGCGGTCGTTGGGCGCGCCGTGGGTGGCCCAACGGGTGTGCCCGATGCCCGTGGTGGACTCCGGCAGCGGCGACTCGGCGAGCACCCCGTCGAGGTTGACGAGCTTGCCCGCCTTCTTGGCCCAGGCGATCTGACCGGTCTCGGGGTCGGCCAGCGCGACTCCGCCGGAGTCGTAGCCGCGGTACTCGAGGCGACGCAGCCCGCCCATGACGACGTCCAGGGCGCTGCGGTGCCCGACGTAACCCACGATTCCACACATGCGCTCCAGGGTACCCAGGGAACCCGCCGGCTCCCGCTACCGGCAGGATGAGGCCATGGCTCGTGAGCTCTCGCCGTACGTCGAGATCGAGAGGTCCGCATGGGCCGACCTCGCCGACGACGTGCCGCAGCCGCTCACCGAGGCCGACGTCGAGCGTCTGCGTGGCCTCGGCGACGAGCTCGACATCGACGAGGTGCGCGAGGTCTACCTGCCCCTCACCGAGCTGATCAGCCTCCGGGTGCGTGCCGCGACCCGGCTCTGGGAGGCCACCGAGTCGTTCCTGCGGGAGCCGCAGCCCCAGCGCACCCCGTTCGTCATCGGCGTGGCCGGGTCCGTGGCCGTCGGCAAGTCCACGACCGCCCGGCTCCTGCGCGCTCTGCTCTCCCAGTCACCGGACCACCCGCGCGTCCAGCTGGTCACCACCGACGGCTTCCTCTGGCCCAACGAGGAGCTCGAGCGTCGGGGCATCCTCCAGCGCAAGGGCTTCCCGGAGTCCTACGACCGCAAGGCGCTCCTGCGCTTCGTCATCGACGTCAAGTCCGGCGTCGAGCAGGTCTCGGCGCCGGTCTACTCCCACCTCACCTACGACCGCACCGACGAGACGGTGGTGGTGGAGCGGCCCGACATCGTCATCGTCGAGGGCCTCAACGTCCTCGCTCCGGCGAAGGAACGCGGCGACGGGTCACCCGGGCTGTCGGTGAGCGACTACTTCGACTTCTCCATCTACGTCGACGCCTCCAGCAAGGACATCCGCCGCTGGTACGTCGACCGGTTCCTGGCCTTGCGCCGCACGGCGTTCGCCGACCCCGCCTCCTACTTCCACCGCTACAGCAGCCTCACCGACGACGAGGCGCGAGCCCGCGCCGAGGAGCTGTGGGACACGATCAACTGGCCCAACCTGCGCGAGAACATCCAGAGCACCCGCGGCCGCGCCGACCTGGTGCTGCGCAAGAGCGCCGAGCACTCCGTGAAGTGGGTGCGGTTCCGCAAGATGTGAGCCGGACGAGCCGGACTGCGGGTGCGGCGGCCGGCCGGTCGTGTCCTGCGGGTGAGTCGGCCCGGCCGAGACCTCCCTGCTGCTGCGACACCTCGGCCGGGCTCTCGGCTGCGGCTGCGTCGCTGTGGCTCCACGTTCTCCTGCGGCTGCGTCGCCGTGGCTACGAGGCGGGGCGGTCTCCGAAAGGGCCTCGACCGGAGCAGGGGAGGGGTCTCGGCTCGGCTGGGTCTGCGGGGCGCGGCCACGATTCTCCCTCTGCGCGGGATCAGTGCACGATCCTTCCTTCGCGTGGACCGTGCCACGCGAAGGAAGCATCGTGGCGACGAGAAGAGGCCCCGCACGGGCAGGGATTCTCCCTTCTCGTGGACCGTCACACGCGAAGGAAGAATCTCTGCCCATCCCCCGCGCACCGGCGCCCCGGCGGACGCAGGATTCTGCCTTCGCGTGCTGAAGCCCGAACGATGCTGCGTTGGTGACGGGATCCCGTAACGAACGCAGCATCCTTCGCCCCCTCACGCACGAACGCAGAATCCTGCGTCACCCCAGCCACGCTCCGAGAGCCCACCCGAGCCCGGACCCCTCCGCCGGTCGAGGCCCTTTCGGAGACCGACCCGACTCGCAGCCACAGCGACGCAGCCGCAAGGCATGACCCAGCCGGAGCAACGCAGCCGCGGGTCGAGGCCCATCCGGAACGACGCAGCAGCAACGGCACGGGACGCCCCGGACGACGACTCGACCGACGCCGAGGATCAGCCGCCCAGCCCCTTCACCAGCTCGGCCGCCCACGCCACCTGCCGGTACCCGATGGCCTCGTTGACGGCGATCATCGGCGTGTTCGAGGCCGCGTTCCAGGTGGTGACGCGCGTGCGACCCTCGAGCAGGTCGGCCGCCTCGTGCAGGGCCGCCACCTTCATGGCCAGACCGAGGCCGTGGCCGCGGTGGGCCGGGAGCACGAGGGTGTCCCACTGGTAGGCGGTCTCGCCGTGATCCGGCACCACGAGCTGGGTGTGCCCGGCGAGCGTGCCGTCGGGGGCGACCGCCGCCACCGTCTGTCCGACACGGCCCTGCTCGCGCCACCGCGCCTCCTCGTGGCGCACCCGCGCGGCGTCGAAGTGCTCCGGCCCGATGCCGACGTCGCCCGACGGGGCCTCCGCCAGGATGAGCGCGCGGAGCACGGCGTACTGGTCGACCCACTCCTCGGGGCAGTGACGCCACGCGACCGCGGTGTACCCGTCACGCCACGGCGCCTGAGGCGGCGCGGCCGGGAGGCGCAGCTCGCGGATCGCGTCGAGCAGGTCGACGCGATAGCCGTGCAGGGCGGCGAACACCGACCCTGCGCCGGCCTCGTCGTGCACCGACCACGACGCCTCGGCGAAGGCGTTGACCCGACCCTCGGCCCTCACCCGATCCTCGACGGCCCGCAGCAGTGCACTGCCGAGGCCGGCACGACGCCGTCCAGGGTCGACGAAGACGTGCAGGTACGCGAGCGTCCGGTTGTCCTGCTGGGGGAAGGAGACCCACGCCCCACCCACCACCTCGTCGTCGACGACGCCGGCGAGCACCACGTGCTCGGCGTAGGGGTCGCTGGTGAGGTTGGTCCGCTTCTCCGCGATGCCCCAGGGCTCGTCGAAGGGTTCGGCGTGGCTGCGGGCGTAGACCGCGTGGAACGCGGCGTACTGCTCGTCGTCTGCGAGGTCCACCCGACGGATCTGCACGGGCCGACGCTACCGCGCCGCGAGCGGGCCGATCAGACGCCGAGGGTGTGGCGCACCACGTCGGCGAGTCGCTCGGCCACCGACGTGGCCTCGTCGAGCGACGGGGCCTCGACCATGACGCGCACCAGCGGCTCGGTGCCCGAGGAACGCAGCAGGATGCGGCCGCGACCGTCGAGGGCACCGTTGGCCGCGACCAGCTCGCCCTGGAGCACGGGATCGGTGTCGACCCGCGACTTGTCGACGTCGGGGACGTTGACCAGCACCTGCGGGAGCCGCTGCATGACCGACCCGAGGTCGGCCAGCGACCGACCCGTCGCTCGCATGCGCGCCGCGAGGTGCAGCGCGGTGAGCACTCCGTCGCCGGTCGTCGCGTGGTCGGCCATGATGACGTGGCCCGACTGCTCGCCACCGAGCGTGAAGCCGCCGGCACGCATCGCCTCGAGGACGTAGCGGTCGCCCACCGCGGTCTGCAGGACGCGCAGACCCGCCGCCTCCATCGCCTGCACGAAGCCGAGGTTGCTCATGACGGTGGCCACCACCGTGTCGTCCTTGAGCGTGCCGGCCTGCTGCCGGGCGAGCGCGAGGACGGCGAGGATCTGGTCGCCGTCGACCACACGCCCCTCGGCGTCGACCGCGAGGCACCGGTCGGCGTCGCCGTCGAACGCGAAGCCGGCGTCGGCGCCGTGCCGCACGACCGCGGCCTGCAGGTCACCGAGGTGGGTGGAGCCGCAGTCCTCGTTGATGTTGAGACCGTCGGGCTCGTCGTGGATGGTGACGACCTCGGCACCGAGCTCGGCGAACGCGGTGGGGCCCACGTGGAAGGCGGCGCCGTTGGCGCAGTCGAGCACGACCTTGAGACCCTCGAGCCGATCGGGGACGGTGCTCACCAGGTGCTTGACGTAGGAGCTCACGCCCACGTGGCTGTCGCCGATGCGTCCGACGCCGGCCCCGACCGGGCGCTCCCACGGCTCCTGCAGGCGCTGCTCGATCGCGATCTCGATCGCGTCGTCGAGCTTGTGTCCACCGCGCGCGAGGAACTTGATGCCGTTGTCGGGCATCGCGTTGTGGCTCGCGGAGATCATGACGCCCATGTCGGCGTCGAGCTCGGCGGTGAGGAAGGCGGCGCCCGGGGTGGGCACGACGCCGAGCCGGTGCACGTCGACACCGGCCGAGGCGAGACCCGCGACGATCGCCGCCTCGAGGAACTCCCCCGAGGCGCGCGGGTCGCGGGCCACGACCGCCGTGGGCCGGCTGTCGGCGAACGCTCCGGCCTCGCCGAGCACATGTGCCGCCGCGACCGACAGGTCGAGCGCGAGCTCGGCGGTCAGGTCGCGGTTGGCGAGGCCTCGTACCCCGTCGGTGCCGAAGATCCGGCCCAACGGAATCAGCGCTTGCTGTACTGAGGAGCCTTACGGGCCTTCTTGAGGCCGGCCTTCTTGCGCTCCTTGATGCGAGCGTCGCGGGTCAGCAGTCCGGCCTTCTTCAGCAGCGGACGGTTGACCTCCTCGTCGATGGCGTTGAGGGCACGGGCCACGCCGAGGCGCAGCGCGCCGGCCTGGCCGGTCATCCCGCCGCCGGTGACGCGAGCCACGACGTCGAAGCTGCCCTCGAGGCCGGTGGCCGCCAGGGCCTCCTTGGCGATCTGCTGGTGCAGCTTGTTCGGGAGGAAGTCCTCGAGCGGCTTGCCGTTGACGGTCCACTGGCCGGAGCCGGGGACGATGCGCACGCGGGCGACCGCCTCCTTGCGGCGGCCGGTGGCCGCGCCGGGGGCCACGAGGGACTTGCTCGTCGCGATCTCCGCGGACGGCGAGGTCTCGGAGGTGTAGACGCCGTCGGTGGTGGTGGGGACGTCGGTCTCGGTGGTGTCAGCCACGGTGCTCGTCTCTTCTGCTCGGGTGCTCACTGGGAGATCTGCTTGATCTCGTACGGCTGGGGCTGCTGCGGCGCGTGCGGGTGCTCCGGGCCGGCGTAGACCTTCAGCTTCTTGATGATCTTGTCGCCGAGGCGGTTCTTCGGCAGCATGCCGCGCACGGACTTCTCGATGGCCTTGCGGGCGTCCTTCTCGAGCAGGTCGCCGTACGCGATCTGCTTGAGCCCGCCCGGGTAGCCGCTGTGACGGTAGACCGGCTTGTCGGTGCGCTTGTTGCCGGTCAGCGCCACCTTGTCGGCGTTGATGATGATGACGAAGTCACCACCGTCGACATGCGGGGCGAAGGTCGCCTTGTGCTTGCCGCGCAGCAGGTGCGCGGCCGACACGGCAAGACGGCCCAGGACGACGTCCTGAGCATCGATGACGTGCCACTGATGGCTGATGTCAGCAGGCTTGGGGCTGTACGTAGGCACGGCGTGACCTTCTCGTTGTGGTTCTGGGTGGCACTAGCTGGATCTGGGTCGTTGTCGCTGCACGTCCGGACCGTGGGCGGACCACACGTTCTCCGTGGCCGTCGAGTCCGGGGGCACAGGCCGCCTGGGCTTCGGCGCAGGACCGCCGGGAGGCGATCGCGCACGCAGGGCACAACGACGTCCAAGAGTAACCGGCGTGGCCGCACGCGGTCAAAACGGGTGGGCGTGGCCGGACGTCGAGGCTTCCCGGCGCTCGCTCCTCGAGACCCAGCCGTGCGTGTCTCGGGAGGCCGCACTAGGTTGGAGATGAGTCCGGGGCCACATCAATGACCCGTTCAGCACGTCACAGGAGACCCATCGTGACCGACCAGACCTTGACCGTCCGCGACAACCGGACGGGCGACGAGTACGAGCTCGAGATCACGGACGGCACCGTCCGCGCGTCCGATCTCGGCAAGATCGGCAAGACCGAGGACGACCCCGGCATCGCCGTGTACGACCCCGGGTTCACCAACACCGCGTCGACCCGCAGCGCCGTCACCTTCATCGACGGCGAGAAGGGCATTCTCGAGTACCGCGGGTACCCGATCGAGCAGCTCGCGGAGTCCTCCACCTTCCTGGAGGTCGCGTACCTGCTCATCCACGGCGAGCTGCCCACGAAGGAGCAGCACGACCAGTGGGTGCACGACATCACGTTCCACACGTTCGTGCACGAGAACCTCAAGAGCCTCATGCAGGGCTTCCGCTACGACGCGCACCCCATGGGCATGCTGCTGTCGAGCGTCGGCGCCCTCTCGACGTTCTACCCCGAGGCCCGGGCCATCCACGACCCCGACGTCCGACGCGAGCAGATCGTGCGCATGATCGCCAAGATGCCGACGCTCGGCGCCTGGTCGTTCCGCCACGCGCAGGGCAAGCCGTACGTCTACCCCGACAACGAGCTCTCCTACACGGAGAACTTCCTGTCGATGCTGTTCAAGATGAGCGAGCCGAAGTACGACCCGGACCCGCGTCTGGCCAAGGCCCTCGACGTGCTGCTGATCCTGCACGCCGACCACGAGCAGAACTGCTCGACCAACGCGGTGCGCTCGGTCGGTTCGAGCCAGGTCGATCCGTACTCGGCGGTCTCGGCCGGCATCGCGGCGCTCTACGGCCCCCTGCACGGTGGCGCCAACGAGGCCGTGCTGCGCATGCTCAAGCGGATCGGGACGAAGGACAAGATCCCGGAGTTCATCGAGGGCGTGAAGAACGGCGACGAGAAGCTCATGGGCTTCGGTCACCGCGTCTACAAGAACTACGACCCGCGCGCCAAGATCATCAAGAAGGCGTGTGACGACGTCTTCGAGGTGACCGGCGTCAACCCGCTGCTCGAGATCGCCCAGGAGCTGGAGAAGATCGCGCTGGAGGACGAGTACTTCGTCTCCCGCAAGCTCTACCCGAACGTCGACTTCTACTCCGGCCTCATCTACGAGGCGCTGCAGTTCCCGCCCGAGATGTTCACGGTGCTGTTCGCGATCGGTCGCACGCCGGGCTGGCTGGCCCAGTGGCTCGAGCTGGTCGACGACAAGGAGCAGAAGATCGCGCGCCCGAAGCAGATCTATACCGGTGACCGGACCCTCGAGTTCGTGCCCGCGGAGCAGCGCTGGGCCTGACGCCCACCCACGCGAGTGAACCCCCGCCTCGGCGGGGGTTCTCTCGTTTCCGCCCAACGGGGTTCCGGGCCGCGGACGGATGGCCAGCCGGCGGGGGTTCCGGGCCACGGGCGGATGACCAGCCGGCGGGGGTTCCGGGCCACGGGCGGATGACCAGCACAGCCCCCTGTTCCCTGATTCCAGGGACAGGGGGCCTTTCGTCACGCTAGATTTCAGGACGAAAGCCTCGGCCGGATGGGAGTTCCGGGACGGGGAGGGAGCTTTCGCGTCGGTCCTGCACAGGGCGGAGCCGACAGGTCACGGGTCGAGGGAGCATCGTGATGGTCGGACCACGACAGGCACGCACGGACGACGGGCGATCGCGCCGTCGTCGCGACGACGGTGCTGCTGCGGTCGAGTTCGCCCTCGTGCTGCCGATCTTCGTCGCGCTGCTGTTCGGTGTCATCAGCTACGGCTGGATGCTGAGCTACCGCCAAGGCATCAGCCAGGCCGCCGCCGAGGGCGCCCGCGCCATGGCCGTCTCCGTCTCCCCCACGGGGTCGACCGTGCCGGCCGATCGAGCCCGAGCGGCGATCAACCGCTCGCTCTCCTCCTACGGCGTCACCTGCACCTCGACAGGCACGCTCACCCGCAACGGCGCCACGGTCGGGACGTGCAGCGTCTCCACCACGGCGTGCACGACCGGCTCGACCGTGCAGTGCGCCCGGATCGCGATCAGCCACAACTACCGCGCCAACCCGCTGATCCCGTCCTTCCCCGGGCTCGGCATCACCCTCCCCACCACCATCGGCTACACCACGACCAGCGAGGTGAGCTCGTGAGGCGCCAGCGCCGTGACGAGCGGGGCGCCATCCTTCCCCTGACCGCGCTCATCATGGTCATCGTGGTCGGCTTCACCGCGTTCGCGACCGATCTCGGGGTGCAGCGCGTCGCTGCGCGCGACATGCAGGCGGTCGCCGACGTGGCCGCCCTCGACGCCGCACGCAAGCTGCCGACCTGCACCACGTCGACGCTCCAGGCCGCGGCGAACGCGAGCCTGGCCCGCCAGGGCCGCCGCGTCGGCACGTCGTCGCCGCTGGTCGTGACGCCGGGCCACCTCAGCTCCACCGGTGCCTTCGTCGCCGGCTCCGGGACCACCGGCTGCGACGCCGTGCGGATCACCGCGGCCACGACCGTGGACTACGCCTTCGCCCCCGTGATCGGGAACGACTCGGGCTCGGCCACACGCACGGCGATCGGGACACGGTCCGACGCGGCCGTCTGCTTCTCCGTCGGCACCAAGACGCTCACGCTCAGCACGTCCGGCAGCGCCATCGGACCGATCCTCGACCGCGTCATCAAGGTCAACGGTCTCGACGTCGTCGGCTACACGGGCCTCGTGAGCCTCAAGAACGTGCAGGTCCCGCTCGTCGACCTCGCGGCGGCCCTCGGCGTCGGCACACCGCAGGAGCTCGCAGCGCTCGACGTCTCGCTGCAGACGTTCACGCTGGCGGCGGCCTCCGTCGTCCGCAAGCAGGGTGACCTCGTGAGCGCGACCCTGCTGGAGTCGATCGCCGCGCGTGCCACGGGTCTGCGGGCCGACGTGAGCAACTTCCTCGCACTCGACACCACCGGCAACGCCGCCCTCTCGGCGTCGGTCAACGCGCTCGACCTCGTCGGGGCGTCCTTCGTCGCCGCCAACGGCACCAGCGCCTTGCGCATCGACCAGCTCGGTCTCAGCCTCCCGCTCGGCCTGCTCAACGCCAACGCCCGGATCGTCATCGTCGAGCCACCACAGATCGCCTGCGGCAAGGCCGGGGTCACCGCTCGCACGGCCCAGGCCCGGGTCGACCTCGAGACAGTCGTGGGGACCTCGCTCCTCGCCTACGCCGAGATCAGCATGGGCGTCCGCGTCGGCGAGGGCTCGGCCACCCTGTCGTCCTTGCAGTGCACCGGCCCGGCCAGCGTGACCATCGCCGGGCAGACCACGGCAGCGCGCGTCGTCGGGTACGGAGGCACGGGGTCGGCCCGACTGACCGCAGCCAGCCTGCTGAACCCCCGCAAGGACCTTCCTCTCCACCTCAAGGAGGTGGTGGCTGCGACGAACGCGGGCAGCCACACCTTCACCTATCCCGCCGGCGCGGGCCTTCCCACGCCCGCCAACCACACCTTCAGCAGCAACGTGAACTTCGCCGTCGAGGTCGACAACAACGGTCTGCTGGGCGGTCTGCTCTCGTCCGTCACGAACTTCCTCCTGACGGTGCTCAACCCCCTGCTCGAGGGTCTGCTCACGCCCCTGCTCTCGTCGCTCGGGATCAAGATCGGCACGATGGACGTCACGATGCTCAGCCGTCCCTCGTGCAACGCCGTCCGCCTGGCCGGCTGAGCGCTCTCAGCGTCGGGTGACGGACTTGTCGCCGTCGGCGTCCTTGGTGATCGTCACGTCGTCGAGGGCCGCGCCGTACGCGATCGACGGCGTCGAGCCCGACCCCTTGGAGGCGACGATGGAGCGGAACCGCAGCGTGTCCGCGGCGACGTCGACGACCTGGTAGGTGCTGATCCTCTCGGCCCACCGCGCACGGGTGGCACCTCGGCGGTCCCAGTCGGCGCGCGAGATCTCGTAGAACTTGGGGCCGGACACCGAGGTCGCGAACACCGTGCTGTCGGGGTCGCCCCGGTACCCGCTGCTGAAGACGTGGTCGTGACCGCTGAGCACGAGGTCGACGTCGTGCTTCTCGATGACGGGCAGGACCGTCGAGAAGACGGCACTGTTGGTGCGGTCCGCCCGCGACGCGAACGGACCGGCGTGCAGCAGCACGACGCTCCACCGGTTCGGGTTGTCCTGCAGCTGTGCGTCCAGGAAGCGGGCCTGGGCCGCGAGGTCGGAGCCGAAGGAGTCGAGCACCACGAAGCGGACGCCCTGCTGGTCGAAGCGGTACCAGGTGGGTCGCTGGCCGGAGACGCCGTTGGACGGCGACGAGAAGTAGGTGCGGAACCCCTGCGCGTCGCCCGAGCGGCAGTCCCGCACGAGGATGCACTGCTCGTGGTTGCCGATGGAGGCCACCACGTTGCGACTCGTCCGCACCGGGGCGAGCGCGGCCATGAGGTCCACCCACTCCTGGTGGACCCACGGGTGGTTCACGACGTCGCCGGCGTGCAGCACGAGGTTGGCCGAGGGGAAGCGGTTCACCGCGGCCTTGACGATGGCGGCCGGGCGGTCGGCGTTGGCCACCTGGGTGTCGCCCAGGGTGAGGAACGTCCAGGGCTCCAGCTCGGCCGCTGACGTCGTGAAGTGGTAGTCGCCCGCGCTGCCACCGTTGTTGACCACCCGATAGCGGTAGCGCGTTCCGGGCTCCAGGCCGGTCAGCGTCGCGGTGTACGCCGGGCGGGCCGAGCCGCTGTCGCGCACGCTCGTCGCGGCCTTGCGCCGGGCCGCCGCGCGCACCTGGGTGCCGCCACCGACCGGCTGCGCGACGACGCGCTGGTTGCCCCACGCCTTCACCGAGCGCCACGTGACGACCTGCGAGGCCGAGGTCGCCGCTGGGGTGAGCACGACCGCCATGGGCGGCGTCCCGGTGCTCGCGGCCGGCACGGCGTCACTCTCGACCACGGGTGCGGAACGGTCCTCGTCCGGCGCCGCGGAGCAGCCGCCCACCAGCAGGGCCATGCTCGCCAGTACCACCGGTCCGGTCCTCATGGGTCCACCGTAGGCACTACCGTGGCCGCGTGCGACTGCGACTCGATCTCTCCTACGACGGCGCAGGGTTCCGGGGCTGGGCCGCCCAGCCCGGTCTGCGCACCGTGCAGGAGACCGTCGAGACCTCGATCGCCACCGTCCTGAGGCTCGAGGAGCGGCCCTCGCTCACGTGCGCGGGCCGCACCGATGCCGGGGTGCACGCCCGCGGCCAGGTGGCCCACGTGGACCTCGACGACACCGTGCAGCCCGACCAGCTGGCCCGTCGGCTCCGCCGGATCCTGCCCGACGACGTCGTCGTGCACGCGGTCACCGCCGCTCCGGACGGGTTCGACGCGCGGTTCGCCGCGGTGGAGCGCCGCTACGCCTACCGCCTCCAGGACCAGCCCGGACGGCTCGACCCGTTGGCCCGGGCGCACGTGGTCGCGTGGCCGAAGCCGCTCGACGTCGAGGCGATGAACGCAGCCGGGGTGCTGCTGACCGGGGAGCACGACTTCGCCGCGTTCTGCCGCCGACGCGAGGGCGCCACGACGATCCGGACCCTGCTCGAGCTGACGACGACCCGCTCCCCCGGCGACGGGCTCCTCGTCACCACGGTGCGCGCCGACGCGTTCTGCCACTCCATGGTGCGTGCCCTGATGGGTGCGCTCGTGGCCGTCGGCGGGGGTCGGTACGAGCCGTCCTGGGCGCGCGACGTGCTGCGGACCGGTGAGCGCGACCCCCGCGTGAAGGTGATGCCGGCCCACGGGCTGGTGCTCGAGGAGGTCGTGTACCCGTCCGACGACCGGTTGGCCGCCCGAGCCCACGAGGCACGCCGACGTCGCGACGAGCCCACCGAGGGCCCCTGAACGCGTCCGGGCGGCGCCCGCGGCCCCGTATCGTGGTGACGGTGCCGACCTCCCCCCGCCGCTGCGCCTCGACACGCCTCCGCGCGCCACGCCCCGTCGGTGCCCGCCTCGTCGGCGCCTGCCTCGTGGTCGCCCTGACGGTTGCCTGCTCGGCACAGGGCGCGCCCGCCGCCCCGCCGGCGACACCGTCGGCCACCGCTCCTGTCCCGCTGCCGCGCGACGCCGTCGTCGACTACCAGCTCGGGGGCTCGTACCGCCCCGCGGCCGACGTCACCGTGGTCGTGCGCGACCGCACCGAGAAGCCCGATCCCACCCGGTACTCGGTCTGCTACGTCAACGCCTTCCAGACGCAGCCCGGACAGCTCGGCTGGTGGAAGAAGCACCACCCGACCCTGCTGCTGAAGCGCCAGGGCGTCCTCGTGCGCGACCCGGGCTGGCCCGACGAGGTGCTGCTGGACCAGCGCACCGCCGCGAAGCGCGCCGCCATCGTCTCGATCGTCTCCGGCTGGTTCCGCGGGTGCGCGAAGGCCGGGTACGACGCGATCGAGGCCGACAACCTCGACGCCTGGACCCGCTCGCGCTCCCTCCTCACCCGGGCACAGACGACGTCGACGGCGAAGGGACTCGTCCGCGCCGCCCACGCGACAGGGCTGGCGATCGCGCAGAAGAACACGCCCGAGATCGACGGCCGCGCCCTCGGCTTCGACTTCGCGGTGGCCGAGGAGTGCGAGGTGTACCGCGAGTGCGGCGACTACACGCGGCTCTACGGGCGCGGCGTCGTCGAGATCGAGTACACCGACAACGGTCGGGCGGCCTACGCGCGTGCCTGCCGCCAGCGAGCCGGCGACCACCCCATCACGCTCCGCGACCGCGACGTGGTGCCTCGTGGCGCGCGCGGCCACGTGTTCCAGCACTGCTGACCACGACGTCCGGGCACCGACCGTGCTGCCCGACGCCTGCTGCGAGGATGAGCACGTGACCGGGCACTACTTCGACGACCGGCCCTCCGGGGCCGACGACCGCCGGAGCGTGCGCTTCGACGCCTGGCAGCACACGTTCACGTGCACC